>CAWHFM010000007.1:5000-506411 GCA_963828505.1 uncultured Acidimicrobiaceae bacterium | reverse complement strand
TCGCTGCCGCCGGGGTGGCGGCGGGGCACTACGACCTGGCTGTCGCCTGCGGGGTCGAGGTCATGAGCCGGGTCCCGCTGGCGTCGAACGCCCGGGGTGGTGTTGGGCCGTTCCCGCCGTCCTTCATGGAGCAGGTCGACGGGCGCCTGTGGACCCAGTTCCGCGTGAGCCAGGTTCTGGCCGAGCGCTACGGCGTCGGCCGGGCCGACATGGACGCGTACGCGCTCGAGTCGCATCGACGGGCAGCCGAGAGCTGGGACGACGGCCACTTCGAGCGCGAAGCCGTGGCGGTGCCGATCAAGGCCGAGGACGGCACGCTGACCGGGGAGTACCTCCGCAGTGACGAGGGCATCCGGCGCAACTCGACGATCGAGGCGCTGGCCGCGCTCCCGCCGGCGCAGAGCTGGGAGCCCGAGACGGCGCCCGACATCACGGCGGGCAACTCGTCGCAGACGACCGACGGCGCCGCGGCCATGCTCATCGCCGACCGCGCCGTCGCGGAGTCGCTCGGTCTGCCGGTGCGCGCCCGCTTCGCCCACTTCGCCGTGGCGGCCGAGGACGCCGCCATCGTGCTGTCCGCGCCGGTGCCGGTGACCTACAAGTTGCTCAAGCGTTCGGGCATGAAGGTCGAGCGATTTCGACGCGGTCGAGTGCAACGAGGCCTTCGCCGCGATCGCGCTGATGTGGCGCAACGAGTTCGGCTACGACCCCGAGCGCTTCAACCCCCGGGGCGGGGCGATCGCGCTGGGGCATCCACTCGGGGCGAGTGGCGTGCGGCTGATGGGCACGCTGCTGAACCACCTGGAGGCGACCGGGGGGAGATACGGCTTCCAGACCATGTGCGAGGGCGGCGGGCAGGCCAACGCCACGGTTATCGAGCGGCTGGGCTGACGGTCCCGGGCGGCTGGTTGCCCGGCGGCACATCGCCATCGGCATCGGCATCGGCCTCGGCCTGCTCGGCAAGGAGCGGATGGATCTTGCGGGTGACGACGAGCCACTCGACGACGAACGTCAGGCCGGGTATGAGGCCGGCGACGAACATCAGGAGGATCCACGGGATGTGCAGCCGCGCCTTGAAGGCGAGGAACCCGGCGGTCACCAGGTAGACGATGTAGAGGTAGCCGTGTGAGACGCCGAAGATGGCGAGCTCAGCCTTGAAGCTGTCCTTCCCCGAGGCGAAGTGCAGCGCCGTGAAGACGAACAGCGGGATGATGAGTACGCCCACGATGTTCGCCATCAGCTGGTACCGGAACAGCGCGCCAGTGAGGCCGCGGTCGGTCAGGCGACGGAAGAACTTCACCTCGACCGACTCACTCCGTCCGACGGGCGACGATGCGCTCGGGCCGACGCCATGTCTTGGCGCCTTCCTTCGCCAGCTCGGCCAGTCTCGCGTTGTACGAGGCCAGGTCGGGGTCCAGGTCCTCGGCGATTGGTGACGCTGCCGCTTCCGGGGTAACGGCAGCCGACGCAGCCGGTTCGCCGTGAGGCGAAGGCGACGGCGAAAGCGAGGGCGAGGTCGAGGTGACGGCGACGTCTCGCGGTTGCGCATGCCCTTGAGGCCGACCGTGTCGTAGTCGGTGTGCACCAGCAGCCACCAGAAGAAGAGGCCGAGGAGGCCGAAGATCGGCCACATCACCATGTAGAGGTAGCTGAGCTGGTTTCCGTCGGCCGCCCTCGTCACCTGCCACCACGCTGCGACGGCGCACCCGGGTACGAAGATCAGCACGGCCACGTGCAGCGAAACGGCTCGCCTCGAGAACCAGCGGTCGCGCACGGATCAATGCTACCGGCCCCCTTCGGGGCGGATCCTTCGCCGCCGGGGCGCTCCGTTATGGTGGGCCGATGGACTCGCGGCCCGAGCCTCCGATGACCGGTGACGAACGCACGATGCTCACCGTCTGGCTGGACTACCAGCGGGCGACGTTGCTCTGGAAGTGTGAGGGTATCGAGCCCGAAGACATGGTCCGCCGGGGCGTGCCCCCTTCAGGGCTGAGCCTCTTGGGGCTGGTGCGGCACATGACGTTCGTCGAGTGGAGCTGGTTCGAGAATCGCTTTGCCGCGAACGGCTCGCCGCAGCCGTTCGACACCTCGCAGGACGTCGACGTGGACTTCAACGACCTCGACCCGGCGCGGGTGTCCCGAGGACATGGAGCGCTTCCTCCAGCAGTGCGACGTGTCGCGCACCATCGTGGAGGGCGCCGACTCCTTCGACCAGCTGGCGGCGGAGACCAAAGACGACCTGTCGTTGCGCTGGATCATGGTCCACATGATCGAGGAGTACGCCCGGCACAACGGTCACGCTGACCTGTTGCGTGAGCTTATCGACGGGGCGGTGGGGGAGTGACCGACGAGACGGTCACGATCGGAGCGGCGACTGCGACTGCGCCTGCGCCCCTGCGACCGCTCCTGTCGGCGGCCGCCGCCACCACCGTCGGGGATCGCATCAGCCGGGTGGCCGAGTATCGGCACTGGCGGTCCTAGGCACCTGCTCGCTCCCCGGCGATGAAATTCTCGGTCCGCCAGATCCTGGCCTCGGCCGGCGGCGCCGTCCTCGCCGCGCTCATCGCTTCGGTCTTCGGGGTGAAGGGCACGATCGTGGGCGTGGCCATCGGGTCGGCCGCGGCCACGATGGGGACCGCGGTGGTGGCTCAGTCGATCGAGCGGGGGCACGAGGCTGTGCGCCAAGTGGTCGTACGGTCGTCGGACTCCCCGACGAGTCCCTTCCTGCGTCGGCTGGGCGCTACGGGGACGAGCGACGGGACCGCCGAGACGGAGGAGTCCGACCCGCCTGCTCCGGGCCAGGCGACCGCGCCGTCGCCTCGACGTCGACGTCCACGTCCGGCGACGTCGAGACGGATCCGATCGTTCCCGACGGGGAGCACACGGGCCAGGACCCAGGCCCGTCGCCCTCCCTCCCGCGAAGCGCCAGTTCACGTGGAAGGCGCTGGCCGGGACCGCCGGGGTGGTCTTCCTGCTCGCCCTCGTGTTCATCACGGCCGTCGAACTGGTGGCCGGGAAGCCGCTGTCGTCGATCTTCGGCGGCGCGGGCTCCGGCACCGACGTTGAAGAACCTCTTCGTGCCCACACCTGCGCCCACGACGACGACCTCGACGACGACGAGCACGAGCACGACGACGAGCACGACGACGAGCACGAGCACGACGGCGTCCACCTCGACCTCGACGTCGACCAGCACGACTTCGACAACGGCCCCGAAGAGTGGCACCACGACGACCACGTCCACCACGGCGCCGACGACCAGCACGACGGGCGTCGGGTCGACCGGCACCACCACGACGTCGCCGGGCAACGGGCAGTTCTGAATCGACGGTCCAGTTACCAGCCCTTGAACTCGGACGGGCGCCGCTCCACGAAGCTCGCCACGCCCTCCTTCGAGTCGAGCGTGTTGGACAGGAGCTCCTGGGCCATCGCCTCGTCGTGCAAGGCCGTGCTCCGGTCGACGTCGAGGGCCCGGTTGGCGAGCCACTTCGCCACCCCGATGGCCTTGGTCGGCCCCTGGGCCAGCCGAGTCGCCAACGCGGCCACGGTCGCAGCGAGCTCGGCCCGTGGCACCAGACGGTTGACCAGTCCGATGCGATAGGCCTCGGCCGCCGGCACGTCGTCGCCGAGGAAGAAGAGCTCTTTCGCCTTCTGGATGCCGACCAGGCGGGTCAAGATCCAGGCCCCGCCTGCGTCGGGCGCGATGCCCCGTCGGACGAAGACCTCTATGAACTTGGCCTCTTCGGCCATCACGACCAGGTCGCAGGCGAGGGCGAGATGCATCCCCCCGCCGGCCGCGGTGCCGTTGACCCCGGCGACGACCGGCTTCTCGCAATCGAGGATGGACGTGATCAGGAGCTGCCAGCCGTCGCGGATCATCCGGGACCCGTCGCCCATCGCCGTTTCGGGAGCGTCCTCGGGCCTGGGTCGGGCGGCGTGACGCCCGCCCCGCAGGTCGGCCCCGGTGCAGAACGCACGGTCGCCGGTCCCGGTGATCACCACGGCCCGCACGAAGAGATCGGACGAGGCGTCGCGCACCCAGGCCCCGATCTGGTCGCGCATGGCCTGGGTGAGGGCATTGCCCGCCTCGGGCCGGTCGATCGTGATGGTGCAGATCCCGTCCGCCACCTCACGGACGACCCCTTCCACGTCCGCTTCCACCGTGCCGCCGGTCATGATCAGGCCAGCACCACCAGCGCGTCGGCCGCGACCGCACCGTAGGGGCCGGCCAGGAGCGGGTTGACGTCCACCTCGGCCACCTCACCCGACAGGTCGACGGCGAGATGTTGCATCCGCATCAACGTGTCGACGAGCGACTCCCGGTCCACCGGCGGCCTGCCCCTGACTCCGTCGAGGACGGCGGACCCCCGCAGCTCGCCCAGCATGGCCGCCGCGTCGCGTGCCGTGAAGGGCGGGACCCGAAACGTCACGTCCCGCAGGACTTCGACGAGCACCCCGCCCAGGCCGAACATGACCACCGGGCCGAACAGGTCGTCGCTGGGCGATGCCGACGACGGTCTCCACTCCCGGGACCATCTCGGCCACCAGCACGCCGTCGACGGTCGCCTCGGGCCGCGCCTCGGCGGCCGTGGCCGACAGCACACGGTACGTGCGCCGGGCGTCGTCCTCGTCGCGCACGCCGACGGCGACCAGCCCCAGATCCGATTTGTGGGCGATGTCGGCCGAGACGATCTTCATCACGACGGGGAACCCGAGCCCCTTCGCCGCCCTCGCCGCTTCGGCGGCCGAGGTCACCACCCGCTCGGCGGGCACCGCGATGCCGTAGGCCCTGAGCAACGCCTTCGAGTCCTGCTCCGACAGCACCTCGCCGCTCCCTCGGCGCGCTCCGTCGGGCATCACGACGGGCATCGCCTCCGACCGTGCCGGCGACGGCCGGCGCACCGGGCGGGCGAACGCGGACCGGTACGACGCGGCGAACCGGTGATGGTCGAAGTACGCCTTGGCGGCCATGACCGCGTTGGTGAACGTCCGGAACACCGGCACCGTGCTGCCGAGGAGGGTCTCGATATAGGCCTCCTCGTTGCCGGCCGGTGAACCCCAGACCACGAAGAGCGGCTTGTCCGTCGTCGCCGCGGCCGCCACCAGGTCCTCGCTCAGCTTGTCGGCCATGGAGGGCACGGCGCCGGCGATCGGGCACAGCAACAGGTCCACGCCGGGGTCGGCCAGCATCGTCTGAATGATCTTCGGCCCGCGCCAGTCGCCCACGGGCGGGCCGCCGCTGTCCACCGGGTTGGAGACCCGCAGGTAGGGCGGGATCCATTCGTGCAGCTGCCTCTGCGACGCCGGGCTCAGGCGCGGCAGCTCCAGTCCCGCGGCGGCGACCATGTCCGCCATGTGGGCGCCCGTTCCGCCGGAGATGGAGTACACGCAGACCCTGCCGCCGGCTCCACGGACCAGACGGCGCAGCGCGGCCGGTGCCGGCGCCTTGGTGCGCGCCAGGGCGGCCGAGACATCGAGCAGCTGGTCCAGACCGTCGACCCGCTGGATCCCGTACTGGCGAAAGACGGCGGAGACGACCTCGTCGGATCCGGTCAGGTGGCCGGTGTGGGCCTTGGCCATGGACGTGCCCTCGTCGGTCCGCCCCACCTTCACCGCCACGATGGGCACCTTGCGCCGGGCCGCCGCGTCGGCGGCCAGCTGGAGGGTGCGGCCGTTCTTGAACCCCTCGATGTAGCAGGCCACCGCGCCCGTGGTCGGGAGGCTCGAGAAGTAGTCGATGAAGTCGGCCGACTCCAGGTCGGCCTCGTTGCCCGTCGGCGCCCAATGAGACAGCTTGATCCCGATCTCCTGGCCCTGGAACACGGGGCGGCCCTGGTGTCCGCTCTGGGTGATCAGCGCGATGGCGGGACCCGGGAGCTCGTCACGGAACACCTCGAACGCGTTCAGGTTCGTGTTCGGCCCGAGCACGCGGATGTCTCCGGACTCGATGATCCGCTCCATCTCCGCCTGGATACGCTCGCCCTTCGCGCCGACCTCGGCGAACCCGGCCGCGAAGACGACGGCGAACTTCGCCCCGGCAGCTACCGCGTCGCGCAGGACGGGAAGCGGGTCTCCGACGAGGATGGCGACGAGATCGAGCTGCTCGTCGATGTCGGTCAGCGACTTCACCGACGGGCGCCCGGCCACGACGGGGCGGTTCGGGTTCACGTAGTGCACGGAGGCGCCGCAGGCCTCGGCCCAGGTGGTGATCTTCACGGTCAGAGAGGTGTTGGTCCGGGCGTTGGTGTCCGACGCCCCGACGACCGCCACCCGCTTCGGACGGAAGAACGTGTCGAGGTCGACGTGGCGCAGGGCGGTCGGACGGCCGGTGACGTCGACCGCCGTGTCCGTCTTCGCCATCTCCCTCCCTCCCTCGCTCCGTCGCCCCCTAGGCCCGTCGGCCCGCTCCTCCGCCGGCCGGCGGCCCAACAGCACGCGTCGGAGCGGGGACTTCACGGTAGATGACGTCCGTGTCAGTGTCGATCCGATCAGCCCGAACAGCGAGGGCGGTCTTTCCCGGCGGCGGAGGACGACCGTCCTGGTGGGTAGGCGACCATCCTCCACGGTGAAGGGACCATCCTCCGCAGTGAGAGCGGCTGGTTCACGGCCGCGGCGATGTTGATCCTGGGCCGCGAGTGACCCTCCCGGCCGGCGCGACGTTGGCGCCACGGTTGGGTTCCGGCGCCGGCCTGGGGGTGCGTGTGGCGCGTGCCTGCGCCGGGTCGGGGCCCCGCAGCAACGAGAATGGGACGGTGCCCGGGCCTTACGAACTGTCGCGAGCCGAGCTGAGCGAGCTCCTCCAGGATGAGCCCGCCTTCCGGTCCCGACAGGTCTGGGACGGTCTGCATCTGCGGGTGCAGCGGCCGGAGGAGATGACCGAGCTACCGGCACCCCTGCGCGCCCGGCTGGCCGCCGCGCTCCCGCCGTCGCTACGCGAGCTCTCGCGCCGCACGGCGGACGGCGGGGAGACGACCAAGTGGTTGTGGGCGCTCGCCGACGGCAGCCGGGTGGAGTCGGTTCTCATGGCGTACCCCGACCGGGTCACGGTCTGCGTCTCGACCCAGGCCGGCTGCGCCATGGCCTGCCAGTTCTGCGCCACCGGGCAGGCCGGTTTCCGGCGCCACATGTCCGCGGGCGAGATCGTGGAGCAGGTGGCTGTCGCCATTCGAGAGGCGAGGCCCCGGCGTCTCTCCAATGTCGTGTTCATGGGCATGGGCGAACCACTCGCCAACTACGACCGGGTGTGGGCCGCCGTGGTGCGGCTGCACGGCGAGATGGGTCTCTCGGCGCGTCACCTGACGCTGTCGACCGTGGGACTGGTGCCGGGAATCCGGCGGTTGTCCGCCGAGTCCCTCCCGGTCAACCTCGCCGTCTCCCTGCACGCCGCCAACGACGCGTTGCGCGACGAGCTGGTGCCGATCAATCGCCGCTACCCGCTCGCCGTCCTGTCCGAGGCCTGTCGCGACTACGTGGAGCGGAGCGGCCGCCGGCTCTCCATCGAGTGGGCGTTGATCGACCAGGTGAACGACACGGCGCGCGACGCGGCCGAGCTCGCCGCCTTCGCCCGTCCCCTGCGTGCGCACGTCAACCTCATCCCCCTGAACCCGACGCCCGGCTATCCCGTGGTCGGTTCGCCGCCGGAGCGTGTCCGGGGCTTTCGCGACGAGCTGACCTCGCTGGAGGTCAACGCCACGATCCGGGTCACGAGGGGCGCCGAGATCGATGCGGCCTGCGGCCAGCTCGCAGCCGGCCCGATCGTTCAGAAGATCGGGTAGAACCAGGGGATGAAACGAGACGGCGTCCAACGTCCCTCCCTGCTGTGGTTCCTCGTCCTCGACGGGGGAATCGTGGTGCTGACGAAGCTGGTCGTCAGTCCCAAGTCCTACGAGCGCGCATCCGAACTGAGCGGCGGCACGCTGCCCCCACGCCGTGCGCTGCGTGCCCTCCTGGTCGCCACGGCGGTCATCCATGCCGCCGAGGCCGTCGCGGCCGGACGGATCGCCGCCAAGCGGGGCCTGCCGGCCTCGGGTTGGAGCCTGCAGACCTTCGTCGTCGGGTTCCCCTCGCTCATGGTGCTGCGAAAGGCGGGTCGAGGGTGACGGCCGGGGAGGTCGGGGAGGAGGTCGACCTCGGGGGCCGGAGGGTCCGCCGTATGGGCTTCGGGGCCATGCAGCTTCCGGGGCCGGGGGTCTTCGGGCCGCCGAAGGACCGGGCGACCGCCCTGGCGATCCTGCGTCGAACCGTCGACGCAGGCGTGAACCACATCGACACCGCCCAGTTCTACGGTCCCAACGTCGCCAACGACCTCATCCGCGAGGCGCTGCACCCCTACCCCGACGACCTCGTCCTCGTGTCGAAGGTCGGCGCTGCTCGAGACGACGCCGGTGCGTGGATCGGCGCGCAGAGGCCGGAGGAGTTGCGCCAGGGTGTCGAGGCCAACCTGGCTTCGTTGCGCCTGGAGCAGGTGCCGGTGGTCAACCTGCGCCGCCATCCCGATGGCGAGGTGCCGTTCGACGAGCAGGTCGCCGCCATGGTCGCGTTCAAGGATGAGGGGCTGATCGGCGCGATCGGGCTGAGCACGGTCACGCTCGACGAGTACCGCCGTGCCCGCGAGGTGACGCCGATCGCCTGTATACAGAACGCGTACAGCGTGGCGGACCGGTCGGGGCAGGACGTGTTCGAGGCTTGCCGCGCCGACGGGGTGCCCTACGTTCCGTACTTCCCGCTCGGCTCGGCCTTCATGCCCGACAAACCCGTGCTCACCCACCCGGCGGTACGAAGCGCGGCGGATCGTCTCGGGGCCACGCCGGCGCAGGTGGCGCTGGCCTGGCTGCTCCACGTGTCGCCCAACGTGTTGCTCATCCCTGGCACGTCCTCCCTCCGGCACCTGGAGGAGAACCTGGCGGCAGTCGAAGTCGACCTCGACGAAGAGGCCCTCACCGCGCTGGGCTGACCGGACGGGACCGCAATGATCCGAACCCGTCTGACCGGACGGGACCGGTCCCGCAGCGAACCGATCCGCGCCCAGCGGCGTCTCACCTCCTGGAAGGAACCAGCCTTTCGAGCCGCAGGAGGTCTGACCATGTCCGAAGCCGAAGCCGAAGCCGAAGCCGAAGCCGAAGCCTTCTGCCCGCCCCACGAGGGTGACCAAGCGCGCCCTTGTCGTCGCGTTGGCCGGAGGCGCTCTCGTGCTCGGTGCCGCCGCGCTGGCGGTAGCGCTGGGCGATGCCGGCGGCGCCTCCCCGGCTTCGGCGTCGGCCACGGCGACGGCCTCGGCGTCACAGGGCTGCAGCGCCTCGACCTCGAGGATCACGGTTCAGGGCACGGGCCAGGCCACGGGGACACCCGACGTGCTCAACGCGGTGTTCGGCTTCAGCACCACCGCCGGGTCGTCGGCGGCCGCGCTGAGCGAGAACAACGCCAAGGTGACCCAGGCGCTCGCCGCGCTCACCGCGAGCGGCGTGGCGTCGCGCGACGTGCAGACGACGGGACTTACTCTGCAGCCGCAGTATGCGTATCCCCACGGCGTGCCCACCTTGACCGGCTACCAGGTGACCGACACGGTCAAC
This sequence comes from uncultured Acidimicrobiaceae bacterium, assembly GCA_963828505.1. GTDB lineage: Bacteria > Actinomycetota > Acidimicrobiia > Acidimicrobiales > RAAP-2 > Bog-473. The sequence goes on along the minus strand of CAWHFM010000007.1, from coordinate 496,842 downwards.
GCCACGCTGCGTGATGTCGCCAAGGCGGGGACGGCCATCGACGACGTCGTCGGAGCCGCCGGCAACGCCGCTCAGATCAACGGGCTCACCTTCTCCATCGCCGACCCGTCGAAGGTCCAGGACGCGGCGAGGGCCCAGGCGGTCCACCTCGCCGTGGCCCACGCCGAGGCGATGGCCGCCGCCGCGGGGCGCCGCCTGGGTCCGGTGTGCTCCCTGACCGACAACACGCAACCACAGCAGCAGTCCCCGTACGCCAGTGCCGGGTTCGACCAGAACGCCACCTCCGCCGCGGTGCCGGTCCAACCGGGAACCCAACTCGAGACCGACCAGGTGACGCTCGTCTACGCGCTGGTGCCACGCGGCGACCAACGATGATGTTCAGTGTTCAGCGGTTCTTCCAGTTGGGAGCCCGCTTCTCGGCGAACGCCAGCGGACCCTCCTTGGCGTCCTCGCTCGAGAAGACCTCCCCGGAGATCTCCGACTCGATCCGGTAGGCCTCGGGCATGTCGGTCGCCATCCCGCGCAGTACCGACTCCTTGGTCTTGCGGACGGCGAAGGGACCGTTGGCCGTGATGCGGCGCGCGTAGTCGTAGGCGCGCTCCATCAGGTCGCCCGGCCGGCAGACTTCGTTGAGCAGGCCCATCTCGTAGGCCCGTTCCGCCGGCACCTGATCGGCGCAGAGGAGCAGCTCCATGGCGGCCGGGTAAGGGACCTGCCGAGGGAGGCGCACGGTGGTGCCACCGCCGGCGAAGAGGCCGCGCTTGGGCTCCATGACGCCGAACGTGGCCGTGTCAGCGGCCACCCGCAGGTCCGTCCCGCCGAGCATCTCCATGCCACCGGCGACACACGTTCCGTTCACGGCGGCGATGATCGGTTTGTACAGGCGCGTCCCGCGCAGCACCGCCTTGACGCCGTCGTCGAGGCGGTAGCCCCCGAGCTCTTCCACGTCGCCGGACTTGATCTTCCTCTGCAGCTCCGTGATCTGGGGGATGTAGGTCTTGAGGTCGGCACCGACGCAGAAGTCGCGGCCCACACCCGTCACGATGGCGACGTAGGCGTCGTCGTCCTCGGCCAAGCGGTCCCAGGCCGAACGCAGCTGGAAGAAGTGCTCCATGTCCAGCGAGTTCCGGGCCTCGGGACGGTTGATCGTGATGGTGACGATGTGGTCGTCACCGACGGCGTAGTCGATCGGCACAATCGTTGAGGCGAGGCGTTCAGTCCTGGCTGACCGGGGTGCTGGCGAGCATGGTCGAGATGCTGACGATGCCCTCCTCGTTCGTGCTCGTCTGTCCGCGCGCCCGCGACACCAACGACGTGTCGACGTCGGTCGCCTCGGCCCGGAGCGCCCCGACCGTGCACGCCTCACGGGGCCGAACGCTGTAGGGGTCGTACTGGAAGTGCCGCATGGCGTTGAGGTGGGTGATCTTGTCGATCTCCTCGTCGGGCACGTCGGCCAGATACTTCATGCAGGCCTCGGGCGACGTGGGCCAGGTCGAGTCCGAATGCGGGTAGTCGCACTCCCACGTGATGTTGTCGATGTTGAGGTACTTGCGGCTGTCCACGCCGAAGGCGTCGTCGATGAAGCACGTGATGATGCGGTCCTTGAAGACCTGGCTCGGGAGCATGTCGCCGAAGTCCTGGCCCGTCCACTTGTGGTGGTGCTGGTAGACGTAGTCGATGCGCTCGAGCGCATATGGGATCCAGCCGATGCCGCCTTCGGAGAGCGCGAAGTGGAGCGTCTCGTACTTGCGCAGGACGGGCGACCACAAGAGGTCCGCCGCCGCCTGCACCATGTTCATGGGCTGGAGGCTGATCATCACGTCGATCGGCGCTTCAGCGGAGGTCACGACGAGCTGGGAGGAAGAACCCAGGTGCATGCAGACGACGGTGCCCTCGTCGGCGCAGGCCGTCCAGAACGGGTCCCAATGGTCCGAGTGCAGCGAGGGCCAACCCAGCTTCTCGGGGTTCTCCGAGAACGTCACCGCGTGAGAGCCCTTCGCGGCCACGCGGCGCACCTCGGCGGCCGCCAGCTCAGGGTCCCAGATGGCGGGGATGGAGAGGGGGATGAAGCGCCCGGGCTCGGCGCCGCACCACTGGTCGATGTGCCAGTCGTTGTAGGCGCGGACCATGGCCAGCGCCTCGTCCTTGTCCTCGCGCCGGGCGAAGAGCTGGCCGCAGAACTGGGGGAACGAGGGGAAGCACATCGACCCGAGGACGCCGTTGACGGACATGTCCCGCACGCGTTCGTGGACGTCGTAGCAACCGACGCGCATGTCGTCGAGCGACATGGGCTCGACCCCGTACTCCTCGGGCGGGCGTCCTACGACGGCGTTCAGGCCGACATTCGGGATCTGGCTGCCGTCGTAGAACCAGTAGTCGGTCCCGTCGTCGCGCCGGATGAGCTTGGGCGCCTTGTCCTGGTATTTCGCGGGCAGGAGCCCGTCGAACATCCCGCGGGGCTCAATGACGTGGTCGTCCACGCTGACCAGGACCAGGTCTTCGGTGCGCATCGGTCTGTCCTCCCCTCGTGCGGGTCGGCAACCGGCCGCGCCTTCCCTGACACTCGTGTCACCCACCTTATGCGCCGACCCGTCGGGGTGCGAAGCGTGAATGAGACGGCGCCCCGGCCAGCGGCGCCTCTCCCGTCAGGCCCGCTCGGTCGGCGTCAGGCTCTCGCCACCTGGAGCTCGGACTCGGGTTGCTCGGGCTCGACCGGCTCGCCGGACCTGGCCGGCGCGCACAGGCCGCGGCGGGGCACGATGATGTCGTCGACGATCCCGTAGTCGCACGCCTCGGCCGCCGTCATGTAGCAGTCACGGTCGATGTCGGCCGAGACCTGCTCAACGGGCCGGCCGCTGTGGTAGGCGATGATCTCGGCCATACGCCGGGTCAGCGAGAGGACCTCTCGTAGCTGGATCTCCATGTCCGACGGTGCGCCCCGGGCACCGGCGGACCCCTGGTGGATCATGATCCGGGCATTGGGAAGCGCGAAGCGCTTCCCCGCCGTACCGCCCGAGAGGATCATGGCGGCCGCCGACATCCCCATGCCCACGCAGATGGTGGAGACGTCGGGCTCGACGTGCTGCATCACGTCGTAGATGGCCATGCCGGCGTAGGCGACGCCGCCCGGGGAGTTGATGTAGAGGGAGATGTCCTTCTTGTTGTCCTGGGCCTCGAGGAACAGCATCTGCGAAATGATCAGGTTGGCAACCTGGTCGTCCACCTCCTGGCCGAGGAAGACGATGCGCTCACGGAGCAGCTGCGAGTAGATGTCGAAGGCACGGTCGCCCCGGCTTCCCTCCTCTATGACGGTCGGGACCAGGACCTGGACTGGTTTCGGCGTCGACATGGTGTGGTGTTCCTCCATTTTCACGGTGCCCGGAAGGGGACGGGCTCCTGGTGGTGCGGTCGAGCGGGACCCGGCCTCACTGTCAGGATATATCAAATGTGAGATAATGCTCGCGTGAGCGAACGTCGCCACCCGACCGTCTTCCCCGGGTTCAAGGAGATGGCCGAACGCCGACGCTCGGTGACGGGCCAGCTCATCTCGCTCCGCCGGGAGCTCGGGCTGTCCCAGACCGAGGTGGCCCAGCGCATGGGCACGTCGCAGTCCGCCGTGGCGCGTTTCGAGGCGGGAGACCTCGACGTGAGGCTCTCCACCGTCGAGCGGTATACGCAGGCCCTCGGGGCCCGATTGGAATGGAGGATCCGGCATGGGTGAGCGGGAGCGGGACTGGCCGGCGCTGTTCCCGCCGGGATCTCCGTCCAACCAGAGCGGCGGCCTTCCCGAGCAGCTGGCGCGCCGGCTCTTCGAGCAGCGCGTCGTGCTGTTGCACGGCCCGCTCGACGACCTCTCGGCGGCGCGCACCTCGGCCGAGCTCATGACGCTCGATGCCGAAGGCGACGAACCCGTCACCCTCCGCGTCGACTGCGGCGACGGGAGCCTGGCCCACGCGCTCACGCTCATGGACGTGATCGAGCTCTTGGGGGTGCCCGTGCATGCCCTGTGCCTCGGCCAGGTCGGAGCCGGAGCAGTGGGTGTCGTCGCGGTGTGCGCGCGACGGGTGGCCATGCCAAGCACGCGCTTCGCGCTGCGCGAGCCCACGACGGAGCAGTCGCCGGTGCATGTGCGCGACGTGGCGCAGTGGTCGATGCTGCGGACGGACGAGCGTGAGCGCTTCTGTGCCCGGGTGGCCGAGGCCGCCCGCCGCCCGGTGGCGCAGGTGCGCGAGGACCTCGAGGCGAACAGGTACCTCGACGCTCCGGCCGCCGTCGCCTACGGACTCATCGACGAGGTTTCACGCCCCGACGCGGGGATCAGCCGTCTTCCCGGTGCCGGAACGCCGCCGATGGGGTTTCGTCCGCGACCCTGAAGCGTCGACACCGAAGCGTCGACGTCGAGGCGTTGACGTCGAGCCGTCGAGGACGTGGAGCGGGCCGGACGGCTTCCCCAAGGCGCGGAGCGCGCTGCCCCGGGCGCGGAGCGCGCTGCCCCCGGGCGCCGAGCGCGCTGCCCCCGGCGCCGACCAGGCCACCGTCGCGTGAACAGACGTCGTAGGACGGACGACGCAGGAGTGCCTACGATTCCGAGCATGTCCGGCCCCCGCATCGCCCCGTTGCCTCCGGAAGAGTGGGACGAGCGGCTGACCCGCCTGCTCCAGGCGTCGTCGGGCGGCACCGAGGAGCCGATGCACATCTTCACGACGTTGGCCCGCGCGCCGGAGCTGTTCCGGCGCTGGACCGCCTTCGGCGGTGCGCTCCTCTTCGGCACCCTGCCCGGCCGGCTGCGCGAGCTGGTCGTCCTGCGCACCGCGGCACGCTTCGACGGTCCCTACGAGTGGGCGCAGCACATCGAGCTGGCCGAGCGCCAGGGTGTCAGCCGGACCGAGATCGAGGCGGTCGGGGGCGACGTCTCCATCGTGTCGTGGCCTCCGCTCGAGGCCGCGGCCCTGCGCGCCGTCGACGAGACAGCCGACGTGGGGTCGATCTCGGACGCAACCTGGGACGACCTGGCCGCTCAACTCGACGACAGCGAGATGATTGAGCTCGTGATGCTGATCGCTCACTACATGATGCTCACGACGGTGTTGTCCTCACTGCGGGTCCAGCTCGAGCCGCGGGCCGCGGCGCAGGCGGCGACGGTGTCGGCGGGACCCGCCCTGCCCGAAGGGGAGTGACCCGGTGAGCGGCCTGTTGCCGGGGCGCTGCATCACCGTCGTCGGAGCGGGCACCCAGCCGTCCCGGGACCCCGACGCACCCGTGGGCAACGGGCGCGCCATCGCCATCCGTGCCGCGCACGAGGGCGCGACGGTCGTCTGCGTCGACCGGGACGAGGCGTCCGCCGAGGAGACGTGGCGGCTCATCAGCGAGGAGGGAGGCAAGGCCGCCGTCGTCGTGGCCGACGTCACCACCGAGGAGGGCTGCCGCGTCGCGGTCGACGGCGCGCCCGTCCCCGACGGGATCGTCCTCAACGTCGGCACCGGCTACGGCATGGGCGTCGCCGGCACCTCGCCTGACGACTGGGACCGCACCTTCGCCTTGAACCTCCGGGCGCACTTCATGCTGGCGCGCCGCGCTCTGGTCACACTGCCCGACCAGGGCGCCATCGTGTTCGTGGGCTCGGTGGCCGGGCTTCGCCCGGGCAGCCGCATCCCTGCCTACGACGCCTCCAAGGCGGGCCTCATCGGCCTCTCCCGGCACGTCGCGGTCGAGGGGGCGCGCCGCGGCATCCGGGCCAACGTGCTCGCGCCCGGGCTCATCGACACCCCGCTCGGGCGCGCCGCCTCGGCCGGCCGGCCTTCGCGGACCCGCACCCCGGTGCCGCTCGGCCGCCAGGGGACGGCGTGGGAGGTTGCCGCTGCGGCGGTGTTCCTCCTCTCTGAGGAGGCGAGCTACATCACCGGGCAGGTGCTCGCGGTCGACGGCGGGCTGACCCTCATCTGATCCGAGCGACCGCCGCCTCCGGCCTTCTCAGGAGCGGGACGAGGGGCCGTCCGGGCGGTCGGGGCCGTCCGACGACTCCGCCGAGTCCGGCGAGTCCGGCGAGTCCGTCAGCAGGCAGTTCTCGACCGCCTCGGGGACGGATGCGACGACGTGGTCCGGAGCCGAGCCGTGCGCAGGATCCCAGTCCCGTCCCCGGTGGATCCAGACCGTTCGGATCCCGAGGGCATGCGCACCGGCGATGTCGGATTGTGGCGAGTCGCCAACCATCCACGTGACGGGTGCGGGACCTCCACAACGGCGGATCGCCTCGTGGAAGATCCTCGGGTCGGGCTTGGCGAAGCCGACCTCAGCCGACGCACAGAAGCCGTCGACGAGGGGGAGAAGACCCAGCCGTTCGGCCTTGAGCGCTTGGTGCGGCGTCGGGCCGTTGGTGACCACCCCGATGCGCCAGCCCGCGTCCCGCAGCAAACCAAGCGCCCGGATGACGCGCTGGTCGGGCTCGATGGTGTCGAGGTACTCCTGGCGGTACCGGTCTTCCAGCTCTGGCACCGGAGGCTCGAGGCCGTACCGGCGTCTCACCCGAGTCCACATCTCCGTCCGATCCGTCATGCCGTCACCGTCGACCTGGCACAGCCACTCGACCTCACCGGCCGCGTCCCGCCGCCCGGCGACGTAGGCCGACGCCCAGCGGCGGAACGTGCCGTCGCGGTCGTAGAGCGTGTTGTCGAGGTCGACGAGCGCGATGGGCACGGATGCATTGTGGCCGCCGGTCAGGCCACTACCTCCATTCGCAAGCCTCGCTCGTCGCGCTCGCCTCCCAGCCGCCGGTGCGCACGTGAGGCGACGCGGAGCGCGGTCCACGCGCCGGCAAAGGCGTCGAGCACGTCGTCGGCCCGTGCGCCCACCGGTGCGTGGGCCGCGTGACGAGCCACGACCGAGGCCCCGAAAACCGAGCCCAAGGCCTCCATGCGCTCGACCCGGCCTTCGGCCGTGCTCTTCGGACGCGCCATGGGCGCGCCCGAAATGAAGGTGAGGCTCAGCTCGGGGCACATCTCGACCAGGCGGTCCTGACGGGACGGGGACTGCACCGTGTCGGTCTCCAGGATCTTGGGGAGGATGTTGAAGAGCTGGCGCGAGATCGCCTTGCCGCCGGCCGCTCGTGATCGCGCGCACGCCTCCTCGTAGGTGCGGGCCCCGAGCACGCTCCGCGCCGGGGCCGGGAACACCGAGTTGCGACGCGGCCCCAGAAGCCGTCGCGTTTCGACGTCGGCCGCCCGCGGCCCGTATGGGGGCAGACCGATCGGGATGTCGATGGCGGCTGCGACCAGGCGGCCCGAGTCGAGGTCGTCGACCAGCTCGGCCAGGTGCCGGACCAGCCGGACTTCGACCGCGCCGGGCTCGAGGGGCGGATCGGGCATCTTCCCCGAGCCAGCCGCCGCGGCAAGTGAGAACGGCACCGTCACGAGCACCCACCCTGCCCGGCACCCGTCGATTCCCCCGACGACATCGCCCGGCGCGCTCGGCGCGCTCGGCTCGCCCGGCGCGCCCGGCGCGCTCGGCGCGCTCGGCTCGCCCACCGGACCGGCAGCCACGGGAACGGCTGGGACTGGCTCGGGCACCGCCGCGGATCAGCCGACCCGGGCCAGGTTCAACCCGTCCTCGGGCGTGAGCGTCACCCGCCGCCCGACCAGCTCCTCGTGCTCGGCCTGCGCCAGCGCATCGGCCCCACCGTCGAGCAGCGCGTAGCAGCGGCCGCCCGCGGGCAGGTCGCAGACCAGTACCGCTCGGTCGGGCGCGCCGTCGCGTCCGTGGAGCACCGTGTACGCCGCCACGGTCGCCGACCCGGAGGGCGAGGCCACGATCCCGACCACGTCTGCACCTTCGCCGGGCGCTCCCGCCCCCGCTCCCGCCCCCGCTCCCGCCCCCGCTCCCGCCCCCGCTCCCGCCCCCGCTCCCGTGCCCACTCCCACCGTTCCCGCCTCCCCGGCTGTGGCACGCACCGGTGGCGTGGTCGACCAAAGGCCGAACGCGTGTTTCTGCATGTGCATCCCGACGCCGCTCACCAGGCCGTACGACCCCGGGTCGGCGCGGAGCGTCTCGGCCATGGCGGCCAGAGAGTGCGTCATGTAGTTCGAGCCCGGGCCCCCGTGATAGGGGAGGCCGCCCGTCTGGGTCACGCTGCGCCGATCGTCCTCGGCCAGCCCCAGCGCGTCCAGGGCGAAGCACACGGAGCTGGCGAAGCACGAGTACAGGTCGAAATGGGCCACCTCGTCCACGCCGACACCGGCGCCGGCGAGCGCGCCCGACGACGCCGCGGCGAGGCCGGGGGAACGCCACAGCTCGGCGTGGCCGGCGACGTGGGCGGGGTCCTCGGCGTATCCCCGTCCCCGCAGGTACACCCTCTTCTCCTCGGGCACGCCGAGCTCGTCCGCCTTCTGGGCCGACGCGATCAGGAGCGCCGCCGCCATGTCGACGTCCATGATGGAGGTCATCAGCTTCGTGTAGGGATACGCCACCATCCGGTTGTCCGCGGTGACGCCGGCGATCTCGTCGGCGGACCGTGCCACCGGGAACCAGGCGTGCGGGCTCGTCGCTGCCACCTCGGTCATGCGGGACATCACCGAGCCGAGCGACGCTCGATGCTCCTCGAGCCCGCGGCCGAGATGCCCCCGCCGTGCGTTGTCGAAGAGGGCAAAGGTCAGATAGGCCTCGAACACGGCGTGGCTGATTTCTGACGGGTCGAACTCCAGCTCCATGGGGAAGCGGCGCTTCTCGGCTGGTCGGAAGGACCAGCGCGGCTTCTCGCCGGCCTTCTTCAGCGCCCGCACCGTGGCCAGCGCCTCGCCGCCCGCGACCAGGGCGAGGTCGAGATCTCCCGCCGCCATGTCTCGTGCCACCTGCGTCACGAGCACGTGGGGGACTGACCCCCCGATGCCGGAGTAGCGGCCCCGCCGCGCCGACACTCCGAGTCGCTCGGCCAGCCGGCCCACCGCGTCGTCGTACTGCCACGACTGCGAGTACACGACGTCGATGCTCTGGAGCGCCCCGAGCGCGCCGGGAGCCCCGGCGTCGTCCGCCGCCGCCCGGGCCGTCTCCTCCCACATGTCGAGCGGCTCGGGTGCCTGCCCGTCGGCCGCCAGCACTTCGGGGTCGTCGCGGTGCCAGGTGCGGCGGGCGACGCCCACGATGCACGCGGCGCGGGGGTCGGTGCTCACCGGGTCGTCACCACCTCGACCGCCCCGAGCGCCGTCAGGCGCGCGACTTGCCGGGCATGGCGATGGCCCGGTCAGCGATGATGTTCTTCTGGATCTCGGTGGACCCCCCGCCGATGGTCGAGTAGCGCTGGAAGGCGTAGAGCCTGGTCCACTTGCCCCGGTCGACCGAGTCCGGTCCGCCGCGGGCCAGCAGTCCCGCCGGGCCGAGCAAGTCGACGGCCAGCTCCGCCAGCGTCTGGGCCATGGACGACCACGACAGCTTGGCGAAGGGCACCTCCGGCCAGTTCTTCTCGCCCTTCATGATCTTCGACAGCGCCCGGAGCGACAGGAGCCGCGCCAGCTCCACCTCGGTCCACAAGCGCGCCACCCGGTCGCGCAGCGAGGGGTCCTCCAGCGCGTCGGGGTTGACGCTCCGGGCTGCTTCGACCACGGCCCGCAGGTCGGCGGCCAGGATGGCGATCTGCGAAGCGATGCCGACGCGCTCGAAGCCGAGCGTGCCCATCGCCACCATCCAGCCGGCACCTTCTTCGCCCAGCCTCCACGATGCCGGCACGCGCACGTCGGTGAAGAAGATCTCGTTGAAGAGCTCCTCGCCTGCCATGTCCTTGATCGGCCGTACCTCGATCCCCGGCGTCTTCAGGTTGAGCACGAATGCCGTGATGCCCTCGTGCTTCTTCCCCCGCTCCAGCGCACTCGGGTCGGTCCGCAGGAGGAACAAGCCCCACGTCGCCAGGTGGGCCGAAGAGATCCAGATCTTCGAGCCGTTCACCACGTACTCGTCCGTCTCGGGGTCGTAGATGGCCGTGGTGCGCAGGTTGGCGAGGTCGTTGCCGGCCATGGGCTCGCTGAAGCCCTGGCACCAGTGCTCCTCCGCCTCGAGGATGGACGGCAGCCACTGCGCCTTCTGCTCCTCGGTTCCCCACTGAATGATCATCGGGCCGATCTGCCAGATCCCGTTGGTGTTGAACATGCCCGGCGTCCGGTGTTCGGCCATCACCTCGGAGTAGAGGAGACGTTGCATGGCGTTGACGGTGCGCCCGTTGGCGTATTCGGGGCCCCAGTGGATGGCGGCCCACCCGCCCTCGTGCAGCTTCTTCTGCCACCGCTGACGACGCTTCTGGCTGGCCTCGCCGCTCAGCTGCGCGTCGTCGCCGAGGGCTTCCGCCTCGAGAAACGGAGGCAGATGCTCGTCGAGCCACGCCCGGAGCTCGTCGCGGAACTTCTCGTCCTCGGGCGCCAGGGCGAAGTCCACCGGGGAAAGAATACCGGACCGCCGTGTACTGTGACACTGGTGTCAGGGACCGGTCGTGGGGTGAGCGCGCACCGGCACGAGCACTGAGGCGGACGCGGGGGAGGCCGTGGACTTCACGTACGACGAGGGGCAGCTGGCACTCCAAGAGGTGGCGCGCGCCGCGATCGAGCGCGCCTGTGACCCCCAGTTGCTCCGCCAACTCGCCGACGACGACGCCGGGGTCACGCCTGAGCTGTGGGCCGCGCTGGTCGAGCTCGGATGGACCGGTCTGCTCGTTCCCGACGAGCTCGGCGGAGCCGGCGACAGCGCGCGACTGCTCGAGGTGTGCATCGTCGCGGAGCAGATGGGTCGTGTCCCACTGCCCGGCCCGTTCTTCTCGTCGGCGGTAGCCGCCACGCTGGCCGCCCGCGCCCTCGGCGCCACCGAGCTGCTCCCCGACCTCGCGGCCGGCACGCGGCGGGGGACGGTCGCCTTCGGAGAACAGGGTCACGGCGAGCCGCTCGGCACGGTGCGGGCTCGGGCGCGCCGCAAGGGCGCGCGCTGGGTGGTGAGCGGCCACAAGTCTGCGGTCGTCGACGGCCACACGGCGGACTGGGCCATCGTCGTGGCGCGCAGCGAGGAGGGCGTGCGCTCGTACCTGCTCGACTCGCCCGGCACCGCCGCCGGCGTCTCGGTCGAGATCGTTCCCTCACTCGACCCCACACGGAAACTGGCCCGGCTGGTGTTCGAGGACGCCCCGGTCGTGCCGCTCGGGCCACCGGGGAGCCAAAGCGGGCTATGGGAGCGGGTGCAGGACGACATGGCCGTCGTCCTGGCGGCAGAGACCGTCGGCGCCGCCGACCGCGCCCTCGGCGACGCCATCGCCTACACGTCCGAGCGCGTCGTCTTCGACAAGCCGGTCGCCACCTACCAGACCGTCCGCCACCGTCTGGTCGAGATGTTCCAGCAGGTCGAGATGGCTCGGGCCGGATTCCAGTTCGCAGCGTGGGCCTCCGACACCGAGTCGCCCGAGCGTGCCCAGGCGGCGGCCATGGCGGCGAGCTACGCCGCCGAGGCCGGTGTACGGGTGACGGGTGACGACATCCAGCTGCACGGGGGCGTGGGCTTCACGTGGGCCAACGACGCCCACTTCCTCTTCAAGCGGGTCAAGCAGAACAATGTCCTCTCCGGCGGGGCGGCCGCGCAGCGCCGCCGGCTGGCCACCATGTTCATCGAGTCGGCCTCATGACGGTCACTCGCCACTCGCCACTCGCCACTCGCCACTCGCCACTCGCCACTCGCCACTCGCACTCGCCACTCGCCACTCGGTCATCGTCCATGGTCATTGGTCATAGGGTCCACCTGATGGCCGCCCTGTTGGTCGAGCACCACGAGCTCATCGAGCTCATCGAGCCCTGATGGCTCCCACGTCCGACCTGCGCGCCGGGCTCCGGCCGATGCCGCCGCACCTGGCCAGCCGATACCTGGCCGAGGGCGCGTGGGACGACCGTTCACTCGGACAATTTCTGAGCGACGCCCTCCTGCAGGACACCACGCGGCGAATCCGGATCTGGTCGCCCACGAACCCGCACATCGGAACGGTGGGGGAGGTCTACGAAGAGGCGCTCCGCGTGGCGGGCGGGCTCCGGGCGCACGGTCTGGGTCCCGGGGACATGGTGGCGTTCCAGCTGCCCAATTGGGTGGAGGCCGCCGTCACCTTCTACGCCTGCGCCCTCCTCGGGGTGACGCTGGTGCCGATCGTGCACTTCTACGGGCCGAAGGAGGTCGGCTTCATCCTGCGCCAGAGCCGCGCCCGCGCCCTCGTGATCGTGGCGCGCTACGCCAAGCGCGACTTCCTGGCCGAGCTGGCCACCGTTCGTGACGGCCTCAACGACCTGGAATCGGTGTTCGTGGTCGGCGACCGGGCCGAGGTGCCCGACGTGCTGGGCTTCGACGACCTCCGAGGCGCGGACGCGATCGGCGGGCCGGCTGAGCTCGACCCGGATTCACCCGCTCTGGTGGCTTACACCTCGGGGACCACCGCCGACCCCAAGGGTGTGGTGCACACCCATCGAACCCTCGGCTGCGAGGTGCGCCAGCTGGCCGGCCACCAGGCCGTGCGCGACCGGCCGGCCCTGATCGGCGCACCCGTCGGCCACGCCATCGGCATGCTCGGCGGCCTTCTCTGCCCCCTCGTGAACGGTCGCCCGCTCTATCTGATCGACGGCTGGGATCCGCCCACGGTCCTCCGCGCCATGATCGAGGAGCAGATCTCGGCCGGCAGCGGCTCGACCTACTTCTTCACCAGCCTCTTGGACTGCCCGAGCTTCGGTCCCGAGCACATCGAGCTGATGCGCTACATCGGGCTCGGCGGGTCGCCGATCCCAGACGCGGTGGCCGAGCGCGCCGACCGCCTCGGCATCTCCCTCGTGCGCGCCTACGGCAGCACCGAGCATCCCTCGGTCACCGGTTCCGCGCACGAGGCGCCGCGGGAGAAGCGCATCCACACCGACGGCTGCCCGCTGGAGTGGGTGGAGGTGCGGACGGTCGACGAAGACGGACGCGACGTCGGCGTCGGACGGCCCGGCGAGGTCCTGACCCGCGGGCCCGACCGCTTCGCCGGCTATACCGATCCCGCGCTCACGGCCGAGGCCGTCGACGAAGAGGGCTGGTTCAGCACCGGTGACATCGGCGTGCTCGACGAGGACGGCTACCTCACCATCACCGACCGGGTCAAGGACATCATCATCCGGGGCGGTGAGAACGTCAGCGCGGCCGAGGTGGAGCAACTGCTGGCGCACATGCGGGGTGTGGCCGAGGTCGCAGTGGTGGCCGCGCCGGACGAGCGGCTGGGCGAGCACGGGTGCGCTTTCTTCCGTATGCAGCCCGGCCACGAGCCGCCGGACCTCGCCGCGCTACGGGCCCACCTGAATGCGGCCGGGCTGGCCCGTCAGAAGTGGCCCGAGGAGATCCGGTCCGTCGACGAGCTGCCGAGGACCGCGTCGGGCAAGGTGCAGAAGTTCGCCTTGCGCGAACGCCTGCGCGCCGGGGGCTGACCCGGGTACGCTCCCGGCACCGGTCCGGTGGGCTGCACCGGCGGGAGGGAGGCGGTCAGATGCGCAGTCGGATCCCGAAGAAGCAAATCACTCTTCTCGGAGCGGTGCCCCTGTTTGCCGGCTGCACACAGGGCGAGCTGCGCGCCATCGCGCAGCTCGGGACGCCCGTCACCGTGGGCGCGGGCACCGTGCTGACCACACAGGGCGAGCCGGGGCGCGAGTTCTTCCTCGTCCTCGACGGCGACGCGTCGTGCCGGGTGAGGAAGAAGGAGGTCAAGCGGTTCAAGGCCGGCGGCTACTTCGGGGAGCTGGCGCTCCTGCACGGCGGTATCCGCACCGCTGACGTGGTCGCGCTCACCGACATGGACCTGCTCGTGTTCGACGCCCGCGAGTTCCGCTCGCTTCTCACGACCACGCCGGGCATCGGCATCAAGATGCTGGCCAATCTGGCCGAGCGGCTCACCACCGCGGGGGCGCAGCCGACCGACTGAGACCCCGACGGGGTCAGGACGTCGAGGGCTGCCGGGCCGCGTGCTCGAGCACTGCCCGCATGAGGCGGAGCTCCTTGCTGATCTGCGCCAGGCCGCTCGCCTCGACCGCCGCGGCCACGTGGTCGGGGACACCGGGCGGCAGGGACACCCAGAGGGTGAGCGTGGCCTCGCAACCAGCTGCGCCACCACCGACCCCGACCCCGACCCCGCCGCCCGCGCTGGCGCCGGCGCCGGCGCCCGCGCCGGTGGCACCCTCTCCCACCGGGAGGACCGTGAATTCCTCGTAGGCGTCGCTCGCCCCCGTCATGGCGGCCGCCACGAGCGTGGGCTCGACCACGGTGACCGGCCAGAGCTCGACCGGGTGGGTGACCCCGGGCTTCGAGGGGTCGGCGAGGCGGAAGGTGTAGCGGGCGCCCGGCCCGAGCACGCCCGCCGTGCCGCCGGGATCACCCTCGGCGATCCGTTCCACCACGCTCACATCGGGGTTGTACTCGGGCAGGTTGGTGAAGTCGAGGCGGTAACGCCACACCTCGATGGCGGGTGCGGAGAAGGTTTCCACGGCCACGGCGGTGGGAGGCCGATCCGGGGTCGGCGGTGCCGTCACGGCGCAATGACCCGTGCTGCCTCCGCGGACCGTTTGGCGACCAGGGCGGCGAGGTCGTCGCCTTCGTTGGGCAGCGCGCCGGCGGCGTGCTGAATGAACAGACCGACCACCATGGCGCTGATCAGCCGTGAGACCTCGGCCGCGCCGTCACGCTCGTCGAGATCCGGGCGGTGCGTGCGCACCCACTCTTCAATGGAGAGCTCGAAGTTCGAGAACAGATCGAGCCCGACCGAACGAGCCGTCGCCTCTCCCCGCATGGCCTCGCCCACCATGAGGCGCACGAAGTCCTCGACGGCCAGCATCGAGTTCAGGATCGCTTCGATCAGGCCGGCCAGGTCCGACTCCGCTGCGGCGTCGGCGGCCGCGTCGGCCGCGGCATCGACGACGGCATCGGCCGCGGTGTCGACCACCGGATCACCCGGGTCACCCGTGTCCTGGTCGGGAGGGCCACCGCGCTCGGGCCGTCCGGAGCGCGGCCCCACCGTGACCTGCAGCGGGAGGAAGCCCTGCTCGACCAGGACGGACTCGAGCAGATCCCGCTTCGAAGGGAAGTAGTGGTAGAGCGACGCCACGTTGAGCTCGGCGGCCGCGGCAAGGTCGCGCATGCTCGTGCCGTCGACCCCGCGCTGGGACATCAGCGTGAGGGCGATGTGCAGGATCCTTCTCCTGGTAGACGAGCCGTTGCCCGGGCCAGCCGTCGACTCGTGGCCTGGGGCCGCCGACGACTGGTCGCCCGAACCCGCCGCCGATTCGCGACCCGGGCTGGAGGACGTCCCCTCGCCGGCACCGGCCCCGGGGGCGAGATCCGGTTCCGCCTTTTTCATGGTCCGTCCATCCTTCGCACCAGCACGCGCCCTCTCGGCGCCCCCGCTGTCGAGCCCGGTCGAATCGGTCTGCAGTCGCCCGACCCGGTCACGAGCGTTGCTACGAGTGTAAATCGACTCCCGAACGATCGTTTGATATACATGACACGTTGTCAGGGAATCGTTCTGCTGTTTCATCAATCTAGGGGGTATGGGGCACAGATGCCAGGTACAGAGACCGTGAGCTCGGCCGTTCCGTTCGATCCGTTCGAGCTCAAGGACGTCGTCTCGGGCAACATCCGCGACCCGTTTCCGCTGCTCCGGGAGCTTTTGCGTGAGTCGCCGGTGCACGTCGGCCCGATCGACCTGGGCGAGGGCGCCGAGATCGGGGACCCCACCGTGCCGCCGCCGGTGACGGTGTTCGGTTTCGACGAGGTGGTCCAGGTCCTGCGGGACACCGAGACCTTCTCGTCGGTCGTCTACGCGGACATCATGGGCCAGGTGATGGGTCGCACCATCCTCGAGATGGACGAGCCCGAACACCGGCTCACCCGCGCCCTCGTGGCCGGCAGCTTTCGCTCCAAGGTGCTCGAGCGCTGGGAAGAGGGGCTGGTCGCCCTCGTGGTCAACGAATTGGTCGACTCCTTCGTGGAGCGGGGCCGGTCGGACCTGGTGCGCGACGTCACCTTCAACTTCCCCGTCCAGGTCATCGCCCGCATCTTGGGTCTGCCTCGGTCCGACTACCAGCGGTTCCAGCGCTGGGCGATTGAGATCACGAGCGTCGCCACCAACTGGGAACGGGGCGTTGCCGCCTCGTCGGCCCTGCGGGACTACTTCGCGGAGGTCATGGCGGAGCGCCGCTCCTCGCCCGGCGACGACCTCATCAGCGACCTGGTGCGCGCCGAGATCGACGGCGAGCGGCTGAACGACGAGGAGATCTACTCGTTCTTGCGTCTGTTGCTACCGGCCGGGGTGGAGACCACCTATCGAGCCTCGGGCAGCCTGCTGTTCGGGCTGCTTCACGACCGGGCGCAGCTCGAGGCGCTGTACGCCGACCGCTCCCTCTTCGCGCAGGCGTTCGAGGAAGCGGTGCGCTGGGAGCCTCCGGTCACGGTGATCCTGCGGCGCGCCATGTGCGACACGGAACTGGCCGGGGTCAGGATCGACGAGGGGGCGGACGTCGCGCTGATGATCGGTTCCGCCAACCGGGACGAGCGCAAGTACGCCGACCCCGACCGCTTCGACATGTTCCGGGAGGTCCGCCAGCACGTCGGCTTCGGCTTCGGGGTGCACGTATGCCTGGGCATGCACCTCGCCCGCATGGAGTCCCGGGTGGCGATCAACACCCTCTTCGACCGCCTCGGCCCGTTCCGGCTCGATCCGGATGCGGAGTCCCCGCATATCGAGGGTTTGGCGTTCCGGTCCCCGCTCTCGCTGCCGGTGGTGTTCGACCGATCCTGACGCTCTCGCCGTGAGGACCAGCATGCCGCGCCCCGCGGCCGCCACGGTGGGGACCGGCCGACCGAGTTCGCCCAGGAGATCGACCGGCCCGAAGGCCAACCCGCCGCGGTGGCGGTCGGGGTCGATGGGGCGAGCACGTGCTTGGTCACCTCGGGCGAGGGCAGGCCGACGAGCGCCGTCCTCCTGCGTGCGGCGTAGCGCGCGAAGATCCCTGGGACGTGCCATGACCGAACCGCTTGACATCCGCATCGACCGGGACCGCTGCATGGGCTCGGGCAACTGCATGTTCTGGGCTCCCGCCACCTTCGACCTGGGCGAGGACGGCTATTCCGTCGTGCTCGACGCGGCGGCGACCGACGAGGACCGCCTGCGCGTCGCGGCCCAGGGATGCCCGGTGGGTGCGATCTCGCTGTGGCGGGGCGGCGAGCCCGTCGAGCTCGAGGATCGGCGCCCGTGACCATCGCGGTCAGCGAGGAGCACGAGGCGCTCCGCCTCACGACCCAGCGCTGGCTGGCTGCGCACTGCCCGCCCTCGGAGCCGCGGGCCGCCGCCGAGAGCGCAACCGCGACGCTCCCCCCGGTGTGGGAGAAGATGGCGTCCCAGGGCTGGCTCGGGCTCCACCTCTCCGAGGATGCCGGCGGCGAGGGCTTCGGGCTGGTCGAGCTCGCCGTCGTGCTGGAGCAGCTCGGTGCCGCGCTCTTTCCCGGACCGCTCTTGCCCACGGTGCTGACCTCAGCCGTGCTGGCGCGCGTCGGCGGAGCCCGAGAGCGCGAGGACGTGCTGCCCGGCTTGGCCGACGGCTCGCTCACCGCAGCTGTCGCCTTCGGCCACGGTCACCTCACGGCCGAGCCGGCCGGGGGCGGCGCGCTCCGGGTCGAGGGGGCGGTGCGGCCCGTGCTCGGGCTTCCCGAGGCGCGGGTGCTCCTGCTGCCCGTCGGCGCCGGACGATGGTTGGTCGTCGACCGCGCCCGCGTCGGCGACGCCGTCCGGGCAGAGTTCCTGGCCGGGCTCGACGCCACCCGCCCCGTCGCCGCAGTCGCCGTCGAAGGCCTCGTCCTGCCGGCGGCGGAACAGGTCTTCGCCTCCGACGAGCTCGTCCGCGGCGCTCGCGCTCGTGCTCGGCGCGGCGGAGAGCGCGGGGATCGCCCGCTGGTGCCTCGACACGGCGTCGGAGTACGCCAAGGTGAGGGTCCAGTTCGGCCGCCCGATCGGGCAGTTCCAGGCGGTCAAGCACGCGCTGGCCGACATGCTGGTCGCGGTCGAGCAGTGCGCCGCCGTGGCCTGGGACGCGGCGGCGGCGTGGAGCGAAGAGGACAGCGCAGAGGAAGGAGCCGATGCGGCCGGTGGCGCCCGCCTGACGGCGTACATCGCCGGCTCGGTCGCGCTCCCCGCCGCGGCGCGCTGCGCCAAGCAGTGCGTCCAGACCCTGGGTGGCATCGGGTTCACGTGGGAGCACGACGCGCACCTGTACCTCAAACGCGCTGTGTCCAACCTGCAGCTGCTGGCGGGAGGGGACGCCGGCGCGCTGGAGCAGGAGGTGACCACGCTGGCCGTTGGCGGCGTCCGACGCGACCTGACGGCCGAGCTGCCTCCGGAGGCCGAGTCGCTACGGGCTGACGTCCGGAGGCTGGTCGAGGGGGTGGAGGCGACGCCGGAGGGATCCGAGCGCCGCGAGGCGCTGGCCGAGGCCGGTTTGATCATGCCGCACTGGCCGGTGCCGTGGGGCCGGGGCTCGTCGCCCCTGGAGCAGCTCGTCATCGACGAGGAGCTGGCGCGCGCCGGCGTGTCCCGTCCGCACCTCGCCGTCGGCGCGTGGGCCCTCCCCACCCTCATCGCGCACGGGACGGCCGAGCAACAGGAGCGCTGGGTGCGTCCGACCCTGTTGGGCCGCCTCTCGTGGTGCCAGCTCTTCAGCGAGCCGGGCGCCGGCTCCGACCTGGCCGCGCTGAGCACCAGGGCGGACCGGGTCGAAGGGGGCTACGTGCTCACGGGTCAGAAGGTCTGGACGTCGCTGGCCCAGTCGGCCGACTACGGGATCTGCCTGGCGCGCTCGGACCCCGACGCGTCCAAGCACGCCGGGATCACCTTCTTCGTGATCGACATGCGCGCCGAGGGCATCGACATCAGGCCGCTGCGGGAGCTGACCGGCGCCGCCATGTTCAACGAGGTCTTCTTCGACGACGTGTTCGTCCCCGACGACGCCGTCGTCGGCGCACCGGGCGACGGCTGGCGCATCGGGCGGACCACGCTGGCCAACGAGCGCGTGTCGATGTCGTCCGGCGCGTCGTTCGGCAACGGGGTCGAGTCGCTGATCCGCGCCGCGGCCCGGGGTGACGCGACGGACGATCACCTCGACGGCCGCCTCGGCCATCTCATCGCCGAGGCGCGCTCGGTGGCGCTGCTCGGGCACCGCGCCACGCTGCGCACACTCTCGGGAGTGGATCCGGGCAGCGGGTCGAGCGTGCGCAAGTTGCTGGGTGCCGAGCACGAGCAGCGGGTACAAGAGCTCGGGATGGCCTTCTACGGCGCCGACGGCGCCGTCCTCGACGGCCGGGCGCAGCGCTGGGAGGAGGGCTTCCTCTCGACCCGATGCCTGACCATCGCCGGAGGTACCAGCGAGGTCCAGCGCAACGTCATCGCCGAGCGCATTCTGGGTCAGCCCAAGGACCCCGAACCCGGCTCATGAGCAGGCGGCCGGCCACATCGGTCCGGCCAGCCCTCGCCGGTAAGGTGACGCGCCGATGAGCCTCGGTCCTGAAGACCCCGACGAGGCCCTCGACTACGACGTCGAGGCGGACGTCTGGCCCTTTCCGTCGGAGCGCCTCCTGAGCGAGTGGGCGCCGGGACTGCTCCAGGCGCAGAACGCCTGGATGTCCTCCATCGACTCGCTGCGCGCCCCGGACCGCAAGACGCACGAGCTCATCCGCATGGTGTGCACCGTCGTCGCCCGCCAACCCGGCGGCGTGCAGCGCCATGCCCGCCTCGCGGCGGAGGTGGGCGCGACCTGGGACGAGATCGCCGGTTCGATCCTGTTGACCGAACCCGCCTTCGGGATCGTCCTCGCCATTCAGGCCCTGCCCGCCGCCCGGCGGGGCTACAAGCAGGGGGCGGCCGGCTCGCCCCCAGAATGAGGGCCATGTCATAGTTGCCCATGCGCCTCGTCATAGTCGGCCATGCGGCTCGCACCTGACGACGCCCTCGTCGCGTTCCGAGCCGAGTTCGAGTCCTGGCTCGACGAGCACCTGCCCTCGCAGGAGGTGATGGACGCCCACCCGAGGCGGTCGTCCTCACACCTGCCCGACTGGGCCCGCGCCTTCCAGCGCGCCATGTTCGAGGCGGGCTACCTGGTCCCGGGCTGGCCTCCGGAGCGGGGCGGACGCAACGCCACACCCCAGGAGCAGATGGCTTACTTCGAGGTGATCACGGAGCGCATGGTGCCACGCTCTCTCAACCCCCAGGGCCTGTCGATCTGCGCCGCCTCCATCGTCGAGTTCGGGACCGAGGACCAGAAGGAGCGCTACGTGCTCCCCACCCTCAAGGGAGAGATCACCTGGTGCCTCGGCATGAGCGAGCCCAATGCCGGCAGCGACCTGGCCTCGCTCACGACGAGGGCGGAGCGGCGGGGAGATGCCTTCGTCGTGAACGGACAGAAGGTCTGGACGTCGGGCGCCCACGACGCCGACTACTGCCTGTGTTACGTCCGGACGGATCCCGCCGCGCCCAAGCACCGCGGGATCAGCGTCCTGATCATCGACATGCGGTCGCCCGGCATCACGTGCCGTCCGCTGCCCGAGCTCACCGACCCCGTGCACGCCGACTTCAACGAGGTGTTCTTCACCGACGTCGAGGTACCTGCCGCCAACCTGCTCGGCGAGCTCAACCACGGGTGGGCGGTGAGCCAGGGCTCGCTCCGTCACGAGCGGGGGATGCTCTGGATCATGAACGTGTCGAGGATCGAGCGGACGCTCGACGGCCTCGTGCGGGTGGCCGGGCATCCGGCGAGCGGGGGCGACGGCCGCACGCTCGGCGACGATCCACGCCTGGCCGAGGCGATCGGGCGTCTCGCCACCGATGCCGCAGCCATGCGCTGCATGGGCTACCGCGGCTTCGCCAAGTCGACTCGAGGCGCCATGTCGCCCGAGCACATCGTGCTGAAGCTGTTCAGCAGCGAGGCCGATCAGCGCGCCAACCGGCTGGCCCAGGAAGCGCTGGGCACCGAGGGCCTCGACGTCGAGGGCGCGGGACCGTACCGGGTGACCGAGTGGGAGCACGAGCACCTCGGATTCGAGCCGATTGAGCGGAACGCCATGAACAACTTCTTCGACGGCTCCTGGGCCGCGCAGTACCTGCGTTCGTTCGCCGCCACGATCGCCGGCGGGACCTCGGAGATCCAGCGCAACATCATCGCCGAGCGTGTGCTCGGCCTTCCTCGCAGCTGACGCGGCCGTGAGCGCGCCGCCCGCCCGGCGACGCCCTCGAGAGGCTCGTCAGGCTGTCGCCGAGGGAGAACTCGACCCCGTTTCCGGCCACGGCTGGTCACACGACGCCGCGTGTGACCAGGTCTTCCAGCTCGGCCTCGCTGAGACCCACCAAGCCGCACCAGACCTCGCGGTTGTGCTCACCCAGACGCGGCGCACCCGTGGGTACGGGGGCCGGGTGGCGGGCCAGTCGCGGGTAGGGCGCCTGCTGGCGGATGGTTCCGATGACCGGGTCCTCGACGGGCACCAGGTCGCCCCGGGCCGCCATGTGCGGGTCGGCGAAGATGTCCGCCGCGCTGTAGGCGGTACCCACCGGCACGTCGTGGGCGACGCAGCGCTCCGTGATCTCCCCGGCGGTCAGCCCCGAGGTCCAGTCGCGGACCAGACCGTTGATCTCGTCCCCCCTCGAGGCGCGCTCGGCCAGGCTGGCAAAGCGCGGGTCGGTGGCGAGATCGGGCCGTTCCATGGCGGCGCAGAGCCTCCGGAAGTTGGCGTCGGACCCGGCCACGATGCACACGAAGGACCCGTCGGCGGTGGGGTAGTTGTCCAGTGGCGCCGAGTGCGACAGGCGGTTGCCCTCGCGCTGGCGCACGATGCCCAGCCGGTCGTAGCCGGCCAGCGTCCACTCGAGGACGCGCAGCACCGAGCCGTAGAGCGGCGCGTCGATGATCTCGCCGCCTCCCGTCCCGCGTGTCGCGGCCGTAGAGCGCGGCCACGGCGGCGAAGGCGGCGAAGGTCCCGGTGAGATAGTCGGAGATGGTGACGCCGGGCCGGACCGGCGGGCGGTCGGGCTCCCCGGTCAGGTGCAGCAGTCCGCCGAACGCGATGCCGAGGCGGTCCAGGCCCGGGCGCGGCGCGTAGGGCCCGCTCTGGCCGAACACGCTGATGCGCACGTAGACGAGTTCCGCCGGGAGGTCGTCGGGACCGAGTCCCCAGCGTTCCATCGTGCCGGGGCGGAAGTTCTCGCACAGGACGTCCGCCTTCGCCACCAGCCGCTTGAACAGGTCCTGGCCTTCCGGTCGGCGCAAGTCGCACGTCACGCCGCGCCGGCCCCGGCCCTCGACCGCCCACGAGAGGGAGTAGTCGGGCTCCTCGTCACGGTGCACGAAGGGCCCCATGGTGCGCATGAAGTCGCCTTCACCCGGCAGCTCCACCTTGATCACCTCGGCTCCGAGCTCGCCGAGCAACCCCGCGCAGAACGGTGCCGAGATCCGCGTCCCGGCGTCCACCACCCTGATGCCCGCCAGGGGGCCCGCGATGTGCTCGTCGGCCACGTCGGGTCAGGGCCGGGGGAGCCCGAGGACGCGCTCGCCGACCAGCGTCCGCTGGATCTCGTTGGTGCCGGCGAAGATCGACGACGCCAGGTAGTAGAGCCATGAGCGCTGCCAGGCGCCGTCGTCGGGGTTGTCCGGAGCGCCGTGCCAGAGAGGGGAGGCGCTGCCGAGGACGTCGAGGGCGGTCTGGTGGAGCCGTTTCGACATCTCGCTCCAGTAGAGCTTGAGGGCGCTCCCTTCGGGGCCCGGAGCCTCGCCCTTCGAGAGTCGGGTCAACGAACGCCAATTGTGCAGCTGGAACAAGCGGACCTCCGTCGCCGCCTGAGCCAACTGCTGGCGCAGTCGCCAGTCGTCGAAGCTTCCGTTCTCGTCGGCCAGGCGCACCAGCTCCTCCACGAGTTGGGAGTGGATGACGAGCTGGCGCGGGTTGATCCCGCGCTCGTGCGCCAGCGTCGAGCCGGCGACCGCCCAGCCGGCGCCCTCCTCGCCGACGCGTCGCGAGGCGGGTACGAAGACATCGTCGAGCTCGACCTCGTTGAACTCGGCCTCCCCGGTCGACTGCACGAGCGGGTGGACGTGGACGCCCTCGGCATGCATGTCCACGACCAGGGCCGTGATGCCCTGCTGCCGCTTCGGCGCATCGGGGTCGGTGCGGGTCAGGCACAGGCCCCAGTCGGCGAACTGCGCGTAGGACGTCCAGACCTTGCGCCCGCTCACCCGGTAGCCGCCGTCCGCCGCCAGGGCGCGGGTCGTGAGCGAGGCCAGGTCGCTCCCGGCGTCGGGCTCGCTGAAGAGCTGGCACCACAGCTCGTCGGCCGAGAGGATCAGCGGCAGGAAGCGCTGCTTCTGCTCCGCCGTGCCGTGGGCGAGCAGGGTAGGCCCGACCAGGTTGATCCCGATGCGGCCGACCAGCTCCGGCGCGCGCGCCCGGGCCAGCTCCTCGATCACGACGTAGTTCTCGAGCGCACCCAGTCCTCGGCCCCCGAACTCCTCGGGCCAGGTCAGTCCGACCCACCCGGCGGAGGCCAGGTCGGACTGCCAGCGCCTCCCGAACGCGACCGCATCGGCCAGGTCGTCGAAGCGGGGTGGGAGCCCGCGGCCATAGGGCCAGGGCAGGTGTTCGTGCAGCCAGGCACGGAAGGCGCGACGCAGCTCCTCCTGCTCCGCCGTCGTGCGCAGATCCACGTCGCGCAGCATGGCACAGGCGGCCCCGATGGGTGACGCCCGTGTCAGGGTCGGACCGTAGACTTCGCCGCCGTGGACTTCGACCTCTCAGCCGACCAGGTGGCCCTGCGCGAGGCCGCGGTCACGCTGTTGGACCGGTTCGCCGGTCACGAGCAGTTGCGCGCCCGGGTAGGTCCGGGCGTCGTGGTCGGAACCCTCCCCGGGGCCGGTCAGGTCGACGACGACGCCTCGGCGGGGACCGACGCCGGAGCCCGCCTCGCCGCGGACTCAGGCGACGCGGCCGAGCGGGTTCGACGCCACCGCCTGGGCGGCCATGGCCGATCAGGGGTGGCTCGCGCTCGAGGTGCCCGAAGACCAAGGTGGTCTCGGCCTGGGCACGGTCGAGGTCGCGGTCTTGTGCGAGGAGGTGGGTCGTCGGCTGGTCGCCGCACCGTTCCTGTCGTCGGTGCTCGCCCTCGGCGCGCTGGCGCGGCCCGAGGCTCGTGCCGTGGCTGCGACCGACGAGTGGCGGGGTGCCATCGCTGACGGCTCCGCCACCGGCTGCCTCGCCTTCGTGCCGCGAAGCGGGCATATCCGGGCCGAGGTCGAGGGCGCAGGCCCGCAGGTCAGACTCAGCGGCACGGCCGGACCGACCGTCTTCGCTCCCTCGGCGGACCTGGCGGTCGTCGTCACCGGGACCGACGTCTATGTCGTCGACCAACGTGAGCAAGGACGACCGCGGCCCATCGCGGCCATGGACCGCACGAGGGAGCTCGGCGTGCTGGCCTTCGACGAGACGCCCGCGCTGCATCTCGGCGGAGCCGAGGCGGCCCGGTCTGCACTCGACCGTGCCGCGACGCTGGCCAGCGCGGAAATGTTGGGTGCCGCAGACCATGTCTTGTCGCTGGCCGTCTCCTATGCCAAGGACCGCGTCCAGTTCGGCAAACCCATCGGCTCGTTCCAGGCCGTGAAGCACATGCTCGCGGACGCGCTCGTCGACGTCGAGGGCATGCGCTCGACCGCGTACTACTCCGCCTGGTGCACGGCGGCGGACGATCCGGACCGCTCCATGTCGGCGAGCATGGCGAAAGCGTGGTGCTCCGATGCCTCGCGGCGCGTCATGGCCACCGGGCTCCAGGTCCACGGCGGCATAGGCTTCACTTGGGAGCACGACATGCACCTGTACCTGAAGCGCGCCCAGCTGGACCAGGTGAGCTACGGCGACGCCGCCTTCCACCGAGACCGCATCGCGGAGCTGCTCCGTGCCGGCCTGCGTACCGCGGAGGACGCGCCAGCCGATTGACGGCACGTCGACGTCAGCATCGATGGCGAGACCGGAGACCCACGGTCACTCGTCGGCCACGAGCGACCGGCCAATCCGGCGGCTGGTCGCGGCTTCGCCCCAGCCATCGTGAAGCGGATTCCACGCCTCCACGCATATTCCAGGCTTGCACCTTGACGAGCGCCTTCAACGGACCCAGACTCAACCGGCGTCGAGATTGCGAAGATTGTAACCCCATGGCGGGTTCGTGGGGTCGTGTGCCCATTCCTCTGTTCGTGCCTGCTCACCGAAGGACGGATCAATCGAGGGGTTGATCTTGACGTTCGGCCGACCGCTTCTGTTGTTTCAACCGTCGTTGACGAGCTTTCTTTGCACGGACGCTGGCATTCGTGACGATTGCCATGTATTTTCTCCATGCCCAGCGAGGAATACTCGATCGGCTGGGGCGGAGCGTAACCACAAGGAGGTTGCAAAGTATGGGAGTACTATTGAATCGCGTCGCGCTTGTCGCGGCTGGAAGCATTGCTTTGGCGGGCGGCGCGATCGCCTCA
The DNA here is from genome assembly GCA_963828505.1 of uncultured Acidimicrobiaceae bacterium. Classification (GTDB taxonomy): domain Bacteria; phylum Actinomycetota; class Acidimicrobiia; order Acidimicrobiales; family RAAP-2; genus Bog-473. The sequence goes on along the minus strand of CAWHFM010000007.1, from coordinate 471,289 downwards.
GTCCCCGCGGGCGCTGCGTCCCCGGGTGTTCATGCCGTAGCACGAGCAGCGGCATCGTCGCACGTCGTCCCCGCGACGACGCCGTCGTCGAAGATCAAGGGCCAAGGCAGCACGGCGAAATACAAGCCAACCGCGTTGACCGTTGCAGAGGACACGAGTGGAGGAAACTGCGGCGAGTCGACCCCACCGGTGTCCTTTACGATCAAGAACACCGGAACGAAGAGCGCCTACGTGACCTTTGAAGGATCGCCGGCGTTCAAGCTCCCCAAGGGCCAAACCGAGGACATTTGCCTCTACGGCGGTTCAGCGGGAGACCAGGCGACCCTTGGTCTCTCCAACAAGACGAACACCGTGACCTACGCGTCGACGTTGACCATTACCGCGTCCGACTAACAGGACACAGTGGGGGAGGGCGAACAACGCGCCCGCCCTTTTGCAGTGGTTCGAGGCGGGGCACCTCGTCATGGGGTGCCCCGCTGACGAACCTTTACCGCGTGCTGTGCCCCGTGGCGCTGTCGTGTGGGAGATCGATCAAGCGGGAGCAGTGGGCTGGAGAGAGGATTCGGTGGCGGCCCGAGCGCGAAGCGCGGCCCGGTCGGCTTTGCCCGAGCCGAGCAGCGGGAGATGCTCGAGGCACTCGACCTTCTCGGGGGTCTTGAACTTCGCCACGCCACGACGCTCGAACCAGGCCCGGCACTCTTCAAGGCCGAAGGGCTTCGTCGACTCCACGAAGGCCGCCACCCGCTCTCCCATGAGCGGATCGGGATAACCCACCGCGGCGGCGTGGCGCACCGCGGGGTGCGCCTCGAGCACCGCCTCGACCTCGGACGACGAGATGTTCTCGCCGCCTCGAATGATGACGTCCTTCAGCCGTCCGACGATCGTCAGCCATCCGTCGTCGTCCACGGTGGCCAGGTCGCCCGTGCGGAACCAGCCGCCGGGTGCGACGACCTCGGCCGTTTGGGCCGGATCGGCGTACCCGGCGAAGAGCTCCGGTCCGCGGACCCAGAGCTCGCCGCGGTCGCCCGAGGGCAGCGGCGTGCCGTGCTCGGGACCGGACACCCGCAGCTCGACCTCGCCGACGGCCCGTCCGTCCGTGTCGCGGGCGCGCTCGAAGGGGTCGGCGTCGGTACTCGTCGTCACCGTCGGCGCCTCGGTCGACCCGTAGGTGCGCTTGACGCGGCAGTCGAAGATGCGCGCCGTGTCCTCGACGAACGCGGGGGTGACGGAGGATCCGCCACTCGAGACGAGGCGAACGGTCGAGACGTCCGTGTCTGCACCGCGCTCGCTGAGCACGGCGCCCATGGCGATGAAGAAGGTCGGTGGGCCGGCCATGAACGTGACCCGCTCGCGCTCGACCAGCGACAGAGCCCGATCGGGGTCGAAGCGGCGCACGAGCACGGCGCGCATGCCCGAGGCTCCCGGCACGAGTACGCCGTTGAGCAGACCAGAGACGTGGGCCATCGGTGCCGGCATCAAGACGGCGTCGGCCGGCCCGAGCGAGTGCACCCGCGTCATCAGCGCGGCCTTCCAGCTGAGCCCGCGTTGGGTGTGCAGTACTGCCTTGGGTGTTCCGGTCGAACCAGACGTGAACAGCACCAACGCGACGTCGGAGGTTCGGGCTGGGCAAGTCTCGGCTGGCACCGGATCCCCGCCCAGAGTCTCGGCGAGCACAGTCGGACTCGACAGAGCGCTGTGCTCGAGTTCGACGACGAGGCGCGGCTCGACCTGGGTCAGCGCGGCCTCGACCTCGGACACCCCGAAGGTGTGCAGTACCGGCGCGGCCACGGCGCCGAGACGCCAACAGGCTCTCGTCAGCACCATGGCGGCCAGGCTGTTGGGCAGCTGCCAGGCGACGGTGTCGCCCCGCCGGACCCCCTGGGAGCGCAAGCCCCCTGCCACTGCGGCCACGAGGGCGTTGACCTGGGTGGCGCTCACTCGGGCGTCGCCGTCCACCACCTCGCCGCCATGGGCAGTAAGGAGCGCATCGAGGGTCGGAACGTCCCAGGCGCCGCCGGGCTGTCGGTAGGTCCGACCTCGACGCGGCAGCCACGTCGCTCGCAGCCGGGTCGCTCGCAGCCGGGTCGCCATGGCGGCGACCATACCCGGGTGGCCGCTACGGTGGCTCAGATGCCGAGTGCAAGCGTGGGAGCGGCGTGGATCTCGCCTTGAGAGCGGAGGACGAGGCGTTCTCTGCCGCGTTCCGCGGTTGGCTGGCCGAGCACGAGCATCGCCCGCCCGCCTTCGTCGACCTGGCCGACGAGGTGGCATGGGGCCGTCGATGGCAGGCCACCCTGGCGGCGGACCGCTGGGTCGGCGTGCATTGGCCGAGCCGCAACGGAGGGCGTGACGCGACACCGGTCCAGGTCGCGCTCTACCAGACCGAGTACGCCCGTTCTCAGGCTCCTCAGCCCGTCAACCGGGTCGGGATCAACCTGGTCGGGCCAACACTCTTGGTCCATGGCAGCGAGGAGCAGCGCGACCGTTTCCTCCCCGAAATCCTCTCGGCCGAGGAGATCTGGTGCCAGCTGTTCAGCGAGCCCGACGCCGGGAGCGATCTCGCATCGCTCACGACGAGAGCGGTCCCGGTCGAAGGCGGGTACGTCGTCAGCGGGCGCAAGGTGTGGACCTCCTACGCCCAGTTCGCCGCGTGGGGCCTGTGCCTGGCCCGCACCGACCCGGACGCACTGCGGCCACAGCAGGGCATCAGCGCGCTGGTCGTCGACATGTCGGCGCCGGGTGTGGAGGTGCGGCCGCTGGTGCAGATGACCGGGGACGCCGAGTTCAACGAGGTCTTCCTCACCGACGTCTTCGTGCCGCGTGAGCACCTCGTCGGGTCGGAGGGCCAGGGCTGGTCGGTCGCCGGATCGACCTTGGCCCACGAGCGCGGGACCAGCTTCCCGTTCAAGGAGCAGGTCGTGCACGAGACGTACCTGGCCCGCCTGCTCGACGAGGCGCTGGCGAACGGTGCCATCGACGACCCTCTGGTGGCCGATGCCCTCGCCCAGGCCTACGTCGACCTCGGCGTGCTCCGCCTGCACAATTTGCGCACCTTGACCCGGCTCGGTCGGGGCGAGGAGCCGGGGCCGGAGTCGAGCTGGGTCAAGCTGGCCTGGACGTCCATGACCCAGCACATGGCCGAGGCCGCGTTGCTGGTGACCGGTCGCGACGCGTCGTCCTCCCGGTCGGGACCTTGGAGCAGGCAGTGGCTGTGGAGCAAGGCGGCAGGGATCGCCGGAGGCACGTCCCAGGTCCAGCGCGACATCATCGCCGGGCGGATTCTCGGATTGCCGCGTTCCTGATCGACGGTCTCGGTGCCCGTCGGCCGCGACCTGGACGGGTGCACCTCAGCGCGGCGTCGTCGGATGGCCCGACGTGCATCGCACACGGAACCCACGCGCCGTTTTCTTGCCAGAGGTGGAAGCGGTCGGCCTGTTCCCGAGCCGACTCTGGGCGATGGTCCGAGCGCCTGACCCGAACTGAGGTCACGGGCGAGCCTCTGGCCCGACGAACCTGACACGAGTGTCAGGGTTCGCGGCGCTCGGGTACCCTTTAGGTCCATGTCACGGCCGGAATCAGCCTCGGCATCGTTCGACCCCGAGGCCGTCAACGCCAAATACTTTGCCGAGCGGGACAAGCGGCTCGTCGAGGGCCGGGCCGACATCAGGGACCTGAATCACGACGACGTCTTCCGGCATTATCGGGACGACCCCTTCACGCCCTTCGTCGAGCGCGAGCCGGTCAGCGACGAGGTAGACGTCGTGATCCTCGGCGGAGGGATTGCGGGGGTGCTGGTCGGCGCGGAGCTCCGCAAGCGCGGGGTGGAGCGAATCCGCATCGTCGATCAGGCCGGAGGGATCGGTGGCACCTGGTATTGGAACCGCTACCCCGGCGTCATGTGCGACGTCGAGTCGTACATCTACATCCCCATGCTCGAGGAGTTCGGCTACATCCCGACCTGCCGCTACGCCTCGGGTGACGAGATCCGAGGCCACCTCGAGCGCATCGCCGAGCGCTACCGCCTGGCGAACGAGGCCCTCTTCCACACGGACGTGACCCGGGCCGAGTGGCACGACGAAGAGGCCCGGTGGCACGTGTTCACCGACCGCGGCGACAACGTCGCCTGCCGCTGGTACGTGCTGGCCGCCGGGATCCTCAACCTCATGAAGTTGCCGTGCATCCCGGGGATGGAGGATTTCGCAGGGCACTCGTTCCACACGGCACGCTGGGACTACGACTACACCGGCGGCGGGACGAATGAGCCGCTCGACAAGCTCAAGGGCAAGACGATCGCGCTTCTCGGCACGGGTGCGTCGGGCATCCAAGCCCTGCCGCCCCTGGTCGAGTCGGCCGAGCACGTCTACGTGTTCCAACGCACGCCCTCCGCCATCGGCGTCCGGGACAACCGCCCCACCGATGACGCTTTCGGGCGGGACCTCGAGCCCGGTTGGCAGAAGCGGCGCATGGACAACTTCCAGGCCGTCATGCTCGGACGGAAGGTCGACCGCGACGCCGTGGACGACGGGTGGACACACCACTACGCCGTCGTCAACAACCCGCGGTACGTCAAGGGCATGACCCGCGAGGAGTTCCAGCAGAGCGCGGAGGAGCTCGACTTCGGGATCATGGAGGCACACCGGCGGCGGGTCGAGGACATCGTCGCCGATCACGCCATGGCTGAGGTCCTCAAGCCGTACTACCGCTACATCTGCAAGCGCCCCTGCTTCCACGACGAGTACTTGCCCGCCTTCAACAGCCCCAACATCACGCTGATCGACTGCCCGGCCGGCATCGAGAAGATCACCGCCCAAGGCCCCGTGGTCGACGGGAGGCAGTACGAGGTCGACTGCCTCATTTACGGCACCGGCTTCGAAGCCGAGCGCACCCCCCTCTCCCGGCGCGTGGGCCACGAGATCGTCGGCCGCAACGGGGTCACGTTGGCCGAGCGGTGGGCCGACGGCCCGGTCACGCTCTTCGGAATCTTGAGCCGCGATTTCCCCAACATGTTCGCGATGCCGGCGCCGACCCAGCAGTCGGTCGTGACCGTCAACTACACGCAGCTGGCGGTGCTGGGGGCCGAGTTCGTCGGCACCACCATCGGCCTGCTCCGGGAGGCGGGGGTCGAGGTGTTCGACGTGAGCGCCGAGGCCCAGGAGTCCTGGGTGCAGGAGATCGTCGGGAAGTACACCGACATCAGCCGCGTCATGTCCGCCTGCACGCCGTCGCGCATCAACAACGAGGGGCATCCCGAGACCCTGAGCCCGAAGGCAGGCAATTACGGCGGCGGCTTCGGCGACTGGTTCGCCTACCGGGATCTCCTCGAAGGGTGGCTCGCGGACGGCCGCTTCGAGGGCCTGGAGCTGGACCTGCTGTCGCCGTCGGCCACGCCGACCACGCCATGAGCCCACGTCATCGGGTCGCCGTCGTCACCGGGGGCGCGGGAGGGATCGGCGCCTCCATCGCGGAGGCGCTCGGCCGCGGCGGCTGGTACGTCGTCACCCTCGACCCGCTCGTCACCCTCGACGGCACCGAGCAGTTGCCTCAACCGCAAGACTCCACGGCGGCCCGCATCGTCGCGGCCGGCGGGTCGGCGCGAGCCTCGTCGGCCTCGGTGACCGACGCGAATGCCGTCACCGCGCTATTCCGAGAGCTCGCCGACGAGCACGGCGGCCTCGATGCGGTGGTGAACGTCGCCGGCATCACCCGGCAGAGCTATTTCGCCCGCGGCACCGAGGAGGACTGGGTCTCGCTGCTCGACGTGCACCTCTCGGGTTACCTCAACGTCCTCGACGCGGCCCTGCCCCTCATGGCCGAAGCCGGACACGGCCGCATCCTCGGCGTGACCTCGGGTTCGGGATGGCGAGCGGCCGACGCGGGCGGGTACAGCGCAGCCAAGCGGGTCGTCGCGGCACTGACCTGGCAGCTGGGACGGGTTGCCCCCCCTGGGGTGACGGTCAACGCGCTCTCGCCCATCGCCAACACCCGCATGGTGGCGGCGGCGCTGGAGCGGGCGCGCGCTGAAGGCCGGGCCGGCGGCGGGGGCGGGCTGTCACTCGACGCGATCCCGGGCCCCGAGAACCTGGGCCCGCTCGCGGCGTACCTGGTCTCGGACGAGGCCGCGTGGTGCAGCGGGCAGGTCTTCTTCGCCGGCGGACCCGAGGTGGCCGTCGTCGACCAGCCCCGCCTCGTCGAGGTCGTGCGCACGGACGGCGTCGCCTCCCTGGCCGGCGTCCTCGACGCCGCGCTGCCCCGTGCCTTCGTCACGGCCGAGACCAAGCAGGCGACCGACGGCGGTGCGAACCCCCGGTTCGGATCGATCTTCGACGCCCCAGCTCCGGCCGAGCTGGCGGCGGGAGACGTGCAGTCCTGTGCGATCGTCAGCGAGCGGGCCGACCTGACCGCCGCCCTCACCGCGGCGCTCGAGGCCAGGTCGATCGCCTGTCACACGGTCGCGCCGGCGCGCGACTTCATCGGCGCGACCAGCGCGCTGCGGGCCGCGCCACCGCCGTGGAAGGGTCCGGACCGCTCGACGCCGTCGTGGTCGCCCTGGCCGGGCACGCCGCCGGCTCCACCGGTGCGGCGCCCGCGGCGGAGTGGCAGGCCGTCCTGGCCGACCACCACGGGCTCATCGCGCACCTCCTGGCCGACGCCGCCTGGACGCGAGCCGCCGCGGACTATGCGGCGGAGTCGGAACGTCCGGTACGGATCGTCACGCTCACCGACGCCACGACGCCCGGTGGCCGAAGCCGCGCGCAGGCCTCGGCGCAGATCGCACGTGCCGCAGCCGGCGGGACGGGTCGGCGGGTCACGGCGCTGGCGACGAGCCTCGAGTCGTCCGAGGCGGGCGCGGCCGAACGGTCGGGCCGAGCTGGTCGCGAACCTCCTCGCCCACCCGGAGGCCGGCGCCCTCGCCGGCGCGGAGCTCGTGGTCGGGCCGGGGTGGCTCGGCCTGCGTGCGCACCCCCGGCCGATCGGCACCGTCGTCTACGGAGGGCCCGAGATCCCCGAGTGGTTGGACGGCGCGCTGCGCGAGATCGTCGGTGCCACCGGTGCCGCGGTGCCCGCGCCGAGAGCAACCGGAGGCCGAATGACCGACACGCGCGAGAAGCCCACGCGGGTCGTCGACGCGCACGTCCACCTGTGGGATCCCGCTCGAACCGACTGGTACCCGTACCTCTCGCAGCCCGGGCAACTGGGCCAGGAGGGCATCAAACGCGAAGGCGCCTCGGGCATGTTCCGGCGCTTCGACGCCGACACCTACCGTGCTGAATCCGCGCGGTGGAATGTCGAGAAGTTCGTCAACGTCGCCGCCGCCACGGGGCCCAACTCCATCGACGAGACCCTCGAGCTGAATCGCAACGCCGCCGAACAGGGCGGGCCCACCGCCATCATCGGGGGCCTCCCTCCGACCGAGACGGTGGCCGAGGCGGTCGCACTCCTCGACCGCCAGATGGCCGCCCCACGATTCCGGGGCGTCCGTCCCATGGGTCCGCTCGGTGATCCCGTCCCCGACGACGCGGTCCTCGGGGCCTTGCGGGACCGCCAGCTCGTCTTCGAGCTGATGGCGCACCCGGATCAGCTCGAAGCGGCGTCGGCCCGGCTGGCGGCGTTCCCGGACCTGACGGTCGTGGTCGAGCACACCGGATGGCCTCGCGAAAACTCCGACGAGGAACGCGCCTTGTGGCGCAAGGGCATCTCGGCTCTCGCTGCGCTCGGTGAGCACGTCGTCTGCAAGCTCTCCGGCCTGTCCATGCCCTTCGGGACCATGGCGGTCGAGGCCTTCGCGCCGTGGCTCGAATTCGCACTCGATGTCTTCGGGGTCGACCGGTGCATGTTCGCCAGCAACTTTCCGGTCGACTCCGCCGCGGGAAGCTTCGACGACCTCTACACGACCTTCAGCGCCGTCGCGGCCCGGCTCGACCCCGCGTCACGCGAGAAGGTGTTCGCCGCGACGGCTGAGCGCATCTACCGCATCTGACGTCGGTCGACTCGGACATGAGCCGGTCCACTGGTGAGGCGGAGAAAAAGAGTCGCTCGGCGCCACGCGTCCAGCCCTCGGCCGGGCCGCCGGAGCGCCCGGTCCTGACCTGACATGGGCGTCAGCAAACGGGCTACCGTGATCCGGTGCCGGTTTGGATGAGCGAGCGCGCGTACGCCACCCTGCGCGCCGCCTGCGCGCAATTGATGCCCTCCGACCAGGGCGCTCCCGGTGCAGAAGAGGCCGGTGTGGCCGACTACATCGACGGCTTCTTGGGCGCCTTCACCTTCGACCCGCCGCGGATCTGGGCGGGCGGCCCCACCTCCGGTCGCCACGGTGGAGCGGCAGGCTTCGCCTCGTTCCACCGGTTGTCCCGCCTGGACGAGCTGGCTTGGCGCACGCGCCTCGAGGGGTCGCAGGGCAAGCCCGAGCGCGAATTCAACGGTCCGGTCGTCGGCCTCCAGCAGCGATACCGCGACGGGCTCGCCGCGCTCGGCGAAGACTTCGTGGTGGTGGACGGAAAGGAGCAGCGGCGGCGGCTGCGCGCCGACCAGGAGTTCCTCGACCTGCTCTGGGAGCACTGCTGCGAGGGCATGTACGGTGCGCCGGAGTACGGCGGCAACCGGGCCGGGATCGGCTGGGAGTACATCGACTACGACGGCGACGTCCAGCCCCGCGGTTACGCCGACGCCGAGGTGGCCGGACCGTGAGCGCGGACGCCGTCGTCATCGGATCCGGACCGGGCGGCGCCACCGCGGCCGAGGTGCTGACCCGCGCCGGCTGGTCGGTCGTGATCCTGGAGAAGGGCCGCAACCACCTGCTCGATCCCGACGACTATGACGAGGCCCGCCGGGGACTACTCCAACGACGAGATCAAGTTCATCACCCGGTGGTTCCTCGGCCCCGACCCGCTGGTCGAGCCCCGCGCCTTCCGGCGATCGGCGGACGAGGGCGAGCACTCCCACGTCGGGGAGGTGAACTCCATCCCGACCACCGTCGGAGGCGGGGGGACCCACGCCGACGGGAAGGTGCCGCGCTTCCGGGAGGAGGACTTCCGGATGCGCTCGACCTATGGGCCACAGCAGGACGCTGACGTGCTCGACTGGCCCCTCGACTACGACGAGCTCGAGCCGTACTACGCCGAGGTCGAGCGCGCCATCGGCGTCGCGGGGCGAGAGGGCGCCAACCCGTTCGCCGCCTGGCGGTCCGGTCCCTACCCGATGCCGCCGGGCTCGCCGATGTACGGCGCCGTGCTGTCGTCGGCCGCGGCCGAGCGTGTCGGGCTCCACCCCTACGAGGCACCGACGGCCGCCAACTCCATCGCCTATGACGGCCGCCCGGCGTGCAACAACTGCGGGTTCTGCGCCTTCTTCGGCTGCCCGATCCACGCCAAGGGCGATCCCGTCGCACTGCTCACCAAGGCCATGGCGACCGGCCGCGCCGAACTCTTGGCCGAGACCTACGTGAGCCGAATCGTCACCGACGGCCGGCGCGCCACGGGCGTCGAGTACATCGACGCGGACGGCGAGGTCCACACGATGGACGCCGGGCTCGTCGTCGTGGCCGGTGGCGCCATCGAGACACCTCGGCTGCTGCTGCTCTCCGGCCTGGAGCACCCCGCCCTCGGGCGCCACCTCATGGTGCACTTCCAGACGATCGTGGTGGGTCACTTCCCGAAACTGCGCCTGCACCCGCAGAAGGGGCGCGCCGTGACCCACGTGCACGACGACGCCATGATCCAGGACGACGCCTCGCGCGCCGCGGCCGCCGCCGCCGGACTGCCCTGGCTGCGGGGCGGCATGGTCGAGCACAGCGGCGGCGGGCTCCCCATCATGGAGGCGCGCCACTCACCGTGGGGGCGCGACCACGCGCGGACGATGCGCGAGTCGAACCTGCGCGAGCGCATGTGGGCCTTCATCATGCAGGGCGAGGATCTCGCCTATCCGACCAACACCGTGGACCTCAGCCCCTCGGTGCGCGACGCCCGCGGCTTCCCGGTGGCCCGGGTCACCTACCAGCCCGGGTCACACGAGCTGGCGGCTTCGAAGCACCACGGCAAGATCCTGCAGTCGGTCCTGGAGGAGATGGGGGCCGAGTGGGTGCTGCACACGACCTCGCCCGGTGTGTCCTACCACGGCGTGGGGGCCACTCCGATCCCGGAGAGCCGGCACGTGATGGGAACGGCCCGCATGGGCGACGACCCCGCGACCTCCGTGGTCGATCGTTGGGGCCGGGTGCACGAGCTCGACAACGTCGTGGTGGCGGACTCGTCGGTGTTCCCCACCTCGAGCGGCTACGGGCCGACGCTGACGCTCGTCGCGCTCGCCGCCCGCGCCGCCCACCATCTCGCCGGCACGAAGCCGGACGACGTGGCGGTCAGCTCACGCACGTGATGCGCTAACGCACGCCCCGCGTCAAGAGCATGGTGCCGGCGATAGGCCCGCCACCGTTCGCCACCGCGGCCACCTCGGGCACCCGGCCGCCGGGTCGCACCACCTGACGCTCGCCGCCCTCCCCGCGAAGCTGGACGCACGCCTCGTGGATCAGTCCGAAGCCGTGCAGCCGCCCGCCCGAGAGCTGCCCGCCCGCGGTATTGAGCGGGACCTGCCCGTCGCGGGCGATCGATGCTCCCCCCTCGACGAAGGGTCCGCTCTCGCCCCTCCCGCAGAAGCGGAGCGCCTCCAGCCAGACCATGGTCAACACCGAGAACCCGTCGTAGAGCTGGGCGGTGTCGACGTCGGAGGCGGTGAGCTCCGTCCGCTCCCACATGGACGCGGCGGCGTCACGAGCGGCCATGGTCGTCATGTCGTCGAACTGGTCCCAGCTGGGCCGCCCCCGCAGGGCGGTGCCCACCGCGTTGACCTGCACCGCCGGATGGTCGAGGTCGCCGGCGACGTCGCGGTGCGACACGATCACGGCGGTCGAGCCGTCGCAGGGTGCGTCACAGTCGTAGAGGCAGAGGGGAGTCGAGATCATGCGCGCCGCCAGGTAGTCGTCCAACGACATCGGCGCGGTGTAGATGGCCTTGGGGTTGAAGGCGGCGTTGCGCCTCCCGTTGAGCGCGATCTGGCCCAGCTGCTCCCGGGTCAGGCCGAACTCGTCCATGCGCCGCTGGGCCACGAGCGCCAGCCAGTTGGCCGCAGAGACGGCGCCGTACGGCAGGGTCCATTGCAAGAACCCGCCGAAGCGGGGCACGCCCCGCGCCCCTTCCTGTCCCTCGGCGGGCGGACGGCCGCCCATCGGTTGACGCCCACCCACCCCCTGGGCGGTGCCCTCGCTGACGGTGCGATAGACGAGCACGTGGCGGGCCAGGCCGGCGGCGACGGCGAGCGCCGCCGCGATGACCGCCCGCATCTGGCCCGGACCCTCTCCGCCGCCGTCATGCCAGTTGAGCGAGAGCCGCAGCGCGTCCTGTACCTCGGGGGTGGTGGGCCCGCCGAAGCCGGGTGTGCCGATGCCCATACCCGGATAGGTGGACAACCCGTCGATGTCCTCGCGCCGCAACCCGGCGTCGCCGATCGCGGCGAGCGCCGCCTCCACGGTGAGGTCGATGTCCGACCTTCCGAGCCGCCTCCCGATGTCGGACTGGCCGATGCCCGAGATCACGGCACGCCGCTCGAGCGGCTCCGCGCTCACGTCGCCTCCGCCACGACGTCCGCCTCCGTCTCGACGTCCGCCCCCGCCTCCAGGTCCGGCTCAGCCGGAGTGAACAGCGGCAGGAAGACGTCCTCGTTCTCCTCGAAGACGACCCGCACGGCCATGCCGATCTTCACGTCCTCGGGCTCGACGCCGACCAGGTTCGTCGTGAGCCGGAGATCGGGCTGTTCCTCGACGGAGACCCAGGCGATGATGTAGGGGTCGCTGCCCGGGATCCACTGCTGGTGGTTGACGGTGAACGACTCGACCCGGCCGCGGCCGCTCACTGGCTCGGGACCGAGGTGGCGCGACAGGCACCGGGGACAGACGGGGCCGGGGGGATGGATGTAGTACCCACAGGCGTGGCAGCGCAGCAGTCGCAACGTGCCATCGGCGCCCGACGTCCAGTAGAAGGCGACATCGTCGGCCAGGCGCGGCAAGAGACGCAGTAGGGGACCGTGTGCGACCACGGGCGGCATGTTGGCACACGGCGTCTCGTGCCCGCGCCACGTGGATCCCTATGCTCGTGGCGCTCGAGGACCCCAGCGCCGCCTGGAGCGGCCCGGCCCCCCGACCCGACCGAGCGAGGAGAGGCGAATCGTGAAGCTGTCCATGACCCTGAGCTACGCCGGGGACTTCGAGGAGTCGGCCCGTCTCGTCGCCCGATTGGAGAAGGTCGGGCTCGACCTGGTGTGGGTGGCCGAGGCCTACGGGTTCGACGCTCCGAGCCTCATGGGCTACCTGGCCGCCAAGACGGAACGGGTGGGCATCGGGTCGGCGATCCTTCCCATCTACAGCCGAACCCCGACACTCATCGCCATGACGGCGGCCGGCGTGGACGCCCTCTCGGGTGGGCGCTGCGAGCTCGGGCTCGGAGCTTCGGGACCTCAGGTGATTGAGGGGTTCCACGGCGTCCCCTACGACCGGCCCCTGGCGCGGACCCGCGAGATCATCGAGATCTGCCGCGCCGTATGGGCGCGCCAAGCGCCGCTGACCCATGACGGTGCGGCCTATCAGGTCCCGCTGCCCGAGGGTCGCGGCACCGGTCTCGGCAAGGCGCTCAAGATCATCAACCACCCGGTGCGACCGCGCATCCCCATCTGGGTCGCCGCGCTGGGGGAGAAGAACGTCGCCCTGACGGCGGAGGTGGCAGACGGATGGCTGCCCGCGTTCTTCCTCCCGGACAAGGCGAAGGAGGTCTTCGGATCGTCACTCGCCGCCGGGACGGCCAGGCGCGACCCCGCGCTCGGCCCGCTCCAAGTGGCCGCGGGCGGACTCCTGGCCATCGGGGAGGAGTCGCAGGTGGCGGGCGTCCGCGACCTGGGGCGAGCCGGCGCCGCCCTCTACATCGGCGGCATGGGCGCTCGAGGCCAGAACTTCTACAACGCGTTGGCACGCCGGTACGGGTACGAGAAGGAAGCGGCGGAGATCCAGGACCTCTATCTGGCCGGCAAGAAGGACGAGGCCGCGGCCAAGGTCCCGGCCGACCTGCTCGAGGGGATGTCGTTGTGCGGGCCCGAGGGTTACATCAAGGAGCGGGTGGCCGCACTGGCCGAGGCCGGAGTGACCCACCTGAACGTTTCGCCCGTCGGTCCGGACCCGGTCGGCATGATGGAGCAGCTGCGTAGCTGGGTGTAGTCCGCTCCGGCGAATCGTGCGGTCCGCCCGCACGGAGCTGCAAAGCTGGGCGCCATGCACGACCTGGTCCTGAGGGGAGGGACGGTCGCCGACGGCAGCGGCGGGCCGGTCCGGGCGGCCGACGTCGCCATCGACGGCGGCATCATCTCCGCCGTCGGTGACGTCGAGGGGCAAGCTCGGCGCGTCCTCGACGCCCGTGGCCTCCTCGTCACGCCAGGGTGGGTCGACATCCACACCCACTACGACGGGCAGGTGACCTGGGACCCGGAGGTCTCTCCGTCGGGCTGGCACGGCGTGACCACGGTGGTGACGGGGAACTGCGGCGTCGGATTCGCGCCCGCCCGAGCCGCCGACCGCGAGTGGCTCATCGGGCTCATGGAAGGCGTCGAGGACATCCCCGGCACCGCGCTGGCCGAGGGGATCAACTGGAACTGGGAGTCCTTCGGCGAGTACCTCGACGAGGTCGAGCGGACCGCCCGCGTCCTCGACGTCGCCTGCCTGGTCCCGCACGGCGCGCTGCGGGCCTACGTCCTCGGCGAGAGCCGGCCCAACGACGTCGCCACGGCGGAGGAGATCGCCGAGATGAGCGCCCTCGTGCGCGAGGCCGTGCGGGCGGGAGCAGTGGGGGCGTCGACCACCCGGACCGTCCTGCACCGGGCCAAGGACGGAGAGCTGGCGGCGGGCACCACGGCGCCGGCCGACGAGCTGATCGCCATCGGCGAGGCGCTCGGCAAGGCCGGTCACCGGGTCTTCTCCGTGGCCAGCGACATGCGGGACCTGGACCACGAGTTCGCCTGGATGTCCGAGATCTCGCTGCGGGCCGGCATCCCCGTCACGTACCAGGTGCTCCAGGCCGACTTCGCTCCCGACCTGTGGCGCGAGTGGATCGACCGTGGCGTCGCCGCCAATCGCCGCGGGGCCTGGCTGGTGCCCCAGGTGGCAGGCAAGCCGGCGTCGCTGATGGTCGGCTTCGAGTCGACCACGCATCCCTTCGCCCACCACCGTGCCTACCAGGAGTTGGCCGAGCTCCCGCTGCCCGAGCGGGTGGCCCGGCTGCGCACCGACGAGGTGCGGCGCGCCATCCTCGACGAGCCGCCTCGTCCCGGGGGCTTCGTGGAACTGCTGCGCCGAAACCTGCACAAGCTTTTCCCCCTCGGCCAGCCACCGGACTACGAGCCCGCACCCGAGCGCAGCGTGCAGGCGATGGCCGAGGCCGAGAGGCGGACGACGGACGAGATGCTCTACGACCTCATGCTCCAGCGCGACGGGAAGGAGCTGCTCTACCTCCCGTTGTTCGACTACGCCGACGGCAACCTCGACGCGGTGCGCGAGATGCTCACCCACCCCGCCACCGTCCTCGGCCTGGGTGACGGCGGCGCTCACTGCGGAGTGCTCTGCGACGCCAGCCTGCCCACCTTCATGCTGACCCACTGGGCCCGGGACCGCAGCCGTGGCGAGCGACTCTCCGTCGAGGAGGTGGTGCACATGCAGACGCGGCGCACCGCAGAGCTCTACGGCTTCCGCGACCGCGGCCTCATCGCACCGGGCTATGTGGCCGACGTCAACGTGATCGACCACGACGCCCTGACGCTCGAACCTCCGGAAATGGTCTACGACCTGCCCGCGGCGGGCAAGCGCCTGGTGCAGCGAGCCCGCGGCTACGTCGCCACGGTGAAGTCGGGGATCGTCGTGCGCGAGCAGGACGAGTCGACCGGGGAGTTCCCCGGCAGGCTGTTGCGCGGGCCGCGCGCCCAGCCCAGTCCCTGAGCGCGGTTGCACCGACGAGCGTCCGCGACCGCCGAGCCGTTCGCCGGCGCCGCCTCTTCTCGCTGAACCGGGCCGTCCGGATTGCTAGGGACCAGGTGGGAGCCTGAGAGCAACCAGCTGTGGCGGCGAGCCGACCGGTACATAGATCTGGTCGCCGACGACCGACATCCACCCGTTGACCAAGCCCGGCCCGCGGTAGCTCCACACCACGGCGCCGGTGGCTCGGTTGAGGGCGAGCACCTCTCCTTGATAGGTCGCCGTGAGCACGAGGTTGTTGACGATCGTGACCCCGCCGGTCGGATCACCGGGGACTTTGGTATCCCAGGCGATCCTGCCGGTCCGAGCGGACATGGCCACGATGTCGCCGTCCATAGTGCCGACCCGGCCGCCGAAGTACGCCGTCTGATCAGGCTGCAACGTCGACGGGGCGTTGAGCGCAGCCGCATAGACCATGCCGCCGGCAGAGGCAGGCGGTGTCAGCACACCGCCGTACGTTCCGGGCAGGATCGTGGTCGGTCCGGTCAGGCGTGGCAGGTCCCCGTTTCGGTGGATGCCCACGGCCGTCTTCCACAGCAGGCGGCCGGTCACGGGATTGAGCCCCAGCACGTAGCCACCCTTGCCCGTGCTGACGGCGACGAGACGGGACCCGTCCACCGAACGTCGCACGGGCACGAGCATGGCGTGCACCTGATCACGGTCGTAGAGGTCGTGGGGGAAGGCCTGGTGGTACCAGAGAAGCCTTCCGGTCGTGGCGGAGAGGGCCACCATGGAGTCGGTGTAGAGATTGGCGCCCGGCCGGCTCGATCCGTTCGGGTATCGGGTGGTGCCGACAAAGGGAGCGGGATTGGCCACCCCCCAGTAGAGGACTCCTGTCCGCGTGTCGATGGCGGGTGGATACCACCCGCCTCCGCCCGAGTTCACGGCTGGGTTTCCCCAGAGGTCCCTCGACTTCACGGTGTCGAACCGCCAGTCCACCTTCCCCGTATTCGCGTCCAACGCCTCCAGGTAACCGATGGAACCTCCCGTGTAGAAGTCCCCGATGGCCACCGGCACGCTGGCGGTATAGACCTTCCCCCCGTAGGGCAGCGTCTGGATGTCGACTCCCTGGCCCGGTGTCGTCGTGATCCGACGGTTCCACAGCTCGGTGCCGTCTGACAGCGTGAAGGCGGCCACTCCACTCGGTGTGGAGGCGAACAGCTTCCCCCATCCGACCGAGACTCCATAGGGGCCGATGCTGAAGCCGAGAGCCTTCGTCTTCCACTTCAGGCGGCCAGACGAGACGTCGACGGCGTAGACGGTCCCCGATTCGTCCTGCACGTACGCCGTTCCAGCGACGACGATGGGCGACGTCGAGGCGCCGACCGTCATGGGTACGGTCCACGCCGGCACCAGACGGGAGACCGTCGCAGCGCTGATCGGCGACACACCGGCATCCCTCGTATTCGAGTAGTCGTGATCGGGCAGGGGCCATGCGTTCGCCTCACCGCGAACTTCCGGAGGGGCACCGTACTGTGGCGTGAGGTGGAGCGATCGGCCCCCGGCGCCAGCGCTGTTGTCGAAACCCAGAACCGCTACGGTCACCAGAACGGCGAGAGCAACGACGCCACTCCGAAGCATGAACGTCTGTCGCCCGGTACGTCGCAAGGGCCCACCTTCCCTTCTTGGCGAACGATAGCGACTGGCTGTCGTCCGGTCATAGCTACGGGTCCGGGCCCGCGTCCGACGGGACGAGAGCGAGGATTACGGGGGCCATCTGTGCTCACTCCAGCGATCGGGGGCACAATGATAACCATGGCGAGTTGGGCGGAGAGGCGCGAACGGCAGCGCGTCAGGGTCGCGCTCTACAAAGGCAAGGACATTCCGAGCGAGGACTACGGGACTGTTCAGAAGGTGCTCGGGCAGGTGCGTTGGAACAGGCTCCTGGCGGTTTGCTATGGCGCGCTTTTTTGCTTCTGGTGTGGGTTTCTCCTGTTGGGAGACGGCACTTTTCGCTGGACGGCAGTCCTGTGGATGTTGAGCACGGGAGTCATGACGTGGAGCCTTCTTCGGAATCGCAAGAGGATCGTCGACGCCGCGACCAAGTTGGGATTCCGTCGAGTCCGATAGAAGGCCCTGGTGGCCCCGAGATCACTCGGGACAGTTCGATTCGGATGTGTCGGTGGATGGCACGAACGGCCCAGTCGGGTACATCCGCTCTCGAACCTGAACCAGCGTGAGGGTCTGAGGAACGGGCAGCTCACGACCCGGCAACGGTATGTCGTACCGTCCTGCAGCAAGCAAGGTGGCCGACTGAGAGCTCGGAGCGTACGAGTAGAGCGTCGAGACGCAGGGACCGCCACGCCAAGACGAGAGGAACACGAGAAACTGCTGACCCGGCGTCATGGCGGGGAAGGAGAAGGGTCCCTCAGGAATCGGTTGCGTCGGCGATCCGGTGCTCTCCAATGTTCGGTCCACCTTGAAGAGGATCGGAACCTCGGGCGTCGGCTGGGGATTCGGATACGCGGTGACGATGGTCACCGAGTTCGAGGCGGAGGCGAGCCAGGTGATTGCGTCGTAATCCGCAGGGAGGCTGCACCCGGGAGGACAGGCACCGGCAATCGGCTCTGAAGCCTGGGGTGCAGTGGTCGTCGCGGGCGGAAGTACCGTCGTCGTCGCTCGTGTGGTTGTGTCATGGAGTCCACTGCTCGAATTCTCGACAACGCTGTGTGTTGATCCGCACGCGGCAGCCAGCAGTCCGACCGCCACACAGGCGATGGCTAGCCCGGGGGGCAGTCGTGGTCCCATGGAGCCAGGCGGATGCACTAGCCCGGCGACGCTTCCTACGCGACGGTCGTGTTCAGCGCTTCCGTGATGTCGTCGATCGCCGCCTGCTCGGAGTCGCTCACTTCTTGACCGTGCTCTCGATGAGCCGCGGCGACTTTCTGTGACAGCGTGACGATGAAGCGGCGATACTCGTCGACCTCGGCCGGCGTCGCTTTGCCCTCAAGCAGAGCGACCGAATCACGCAGGTGTTGCAGTCCGTGCTGCTTGAGTTCCTCGAAGGAGTGATAGTGCGTGTGATCGCGCTCAGGTTTCGCCGCGACGATCTCGTCCAGAAGTTCGCTCTCGCCGTGTTGCTGGCGCGCCTCGGCGTAGGCCTTGGCCATGGCGATGGTCTCGCGAAACGAGCCTCCCCGTTGAGCCGTGACCACGATCATTCCGGCACTTGGTGGCGCCTCCAGGATCAGCTGCCATTCCTCAGCCGTGAAATCAGACTTCGACGTCATCACCGGTCTCCGATCTCGCGCATCCGCCGACTCCGTTCCTTGTCTGCACCGTAGCCTCCTGTCACCCGGGAATGCCGCATGCGGAAGTCGCGAGTGGCCACCCAACCGCGCCCCGGGCCGGCTCTCGAGGTGCGGACCCGAGTGAGAAACTCCACGCATGCCTTCGATCTCGGGTCGAATGGAAGTCAACCTGACCGTTCGCGACCCAGGAACCAGTGCGTTGTGGTACTCAGCCCTGCTGGGCTTGGAGGTGCTGTACGACTACACCGCGGCCGACCGCCGGATGCGCTATGTCGCACTGACTGAGCCGAGGACTCGGCTCGTGTTGTGCCTGGTCGGTCATGAGGGCAATCAGGGCGAGCGCTTCAGCGAGTTGCACACCGGCCTGGACCACCTGGAGTTCTTGGTCGACCGACGAGAAGACCTCGACGAGTGGGCGGAGAGGCTGGATCGGTTGGGCATCGAGCACTCAGGGGTCAAGGAGCCCGAGTACACACGCAACGCCATGCTGACGTTTCGCGACCCGGACAACATCCAGCTGGAGTTCTTCTGGAGGTCACCCACCACGTGATCCCTCGGCCTGGCGGATCCCGGCCGTCCAGCGAACGCCACCGGACGGAACAGGCGGAAGCCCGTTGACTTTCCCAGTTGGAAAGTAGTAGAGTTTCCAACCAGGAAAGTGAAGGGGTTATGACATGAACAACGAGGTCACAGAGGCGGAGGCCCGGCTGGCGTTGGGTTCGATCGAACAGAGGCGCCAGCAGGTGATCGCCGAGATCGACGTGCCTCCGTGGTACTGGGTCAGTGTCGCTGGAGGGTGGGTGGTGCTCGGCGTCCTGGCGGACTACGGCCCGCCGTGGGCGCTCATCGCCGGATCAGTGGTCTTCGGGGCTGTGCATTCTGCACGTCGCGCCGCGCATTCTTTCTGGCCGGCATGCTTCGCCGCATTTGAGCGTCCGCAGTGACCTCGTGAGCCGCCACCTACCCGCATTGGTCATTGGTTTCTTGATTCTCATGACGATTGTCACCGTTGCGATCGCCCTGATCGCCAATGCAGACGGCGCCCGTCATTCAGCGATCTTGGCCAGCGTGGTCGTGGCCGCACTCGTTCTCATCGGCGGACCGAGATTGATGGACACCGTGCGTCGACGGGCCGAGCAGCGCCTCGATGGTTCGTGAGTACCGCCAAATTCGACGAGATCATCCATCCCAGTACGCGTCTGTCCATCGTCGCGCTCTTGGCTTCAACCGATTGGGCGGATTTCTCGTTCGTGCGTGATCGGCTGGGTATGTCTGATTCGGCTCTGTCCAAGCAGTTCTCGATTTTGGAGGACGCGGGCTACGCCACCATCGAACGATTGGTGACCAATCGCAGACGACGAGTTCGGGTACGCCTGACCGACATCGGCCGGAAGGCCTTTGAGGGACACGTCGCGGCGTTGCAGTCCGTCATCGCCATTGCGGCAGAGCCTGTA
The DNA here is from genome assembly GCA_963828505.1 of uncultured Acidimicrobiaceae bacterium. Classification (GTDB taxonomy): domain Bacteria; phylum Actinomycetota; class Acidimicrobiia; order Acidimicrobiales; family RAAP-2; genus Bog-473. Next base: position 451,529 of record CAWHFM010000007.1, on the reverse strand, counting down.
TCTCCCTAGTCACGGAGATGGGGATCGCACCGAACATCAGTCGAACCATGGACGTCGGGTCCGACGGGTTGAGCGGGGACTCGGACTCAAAGCATTCAGAAGGATGGTATAGGGATACTCCACAGCAACCTGGCGATCGGATGTTCATCCGATGTGAAGGGGGTCCCTGCACGAGCCGGCTGGAGACATTTCCGCCGCGACTCGAGATTCGGGAGACGAGCGGACTCTACGTCCTGGTCGACGACGGTCCGCTCGAGGCGTGGATGTACCAGTTCGTCGCCACCATCGACCGACTGACGTGGTCTCGGCCTTGAACCGGTGGACTCACTCTCAACGCGGCGAACGCGGACAGACAGGTTCAAACCGTTCGGCCGACGGGGGTATCGGCCGAGGCCAGGGCGATCCTCATCTTCGCGACCAGCACCTCGAACATGGGGTAGCCACCCACGCCGCTCATGCCTTCTATCGACGGCTGCCACATTTCCCAGCGCGCGATCAATGTTTGCCCGAGAAGCAACTTGATCAGTTCGAAGTCGAAGGCACCGACGTGTTCGAGCGCGGCCAACTGCTCGAAGTAATCGAGCTCCCGGTACAAGACGTAGGCCTCATCCGCATTCGACGCAATGAAGGCCCCGAAGGCCGCGCTCAGCTCTTCTTTCGTTTCGAACGTCGCGACGAGGCGACGTGTCTCTAACAGGGCGTCCTCATTCCATCGACGGAAGAAGTCAGCCGCGATCTGGGATTCCCTTGCCTTCTTGGCTTCCTTGACCTGTTGACCCGCAAACGCGGCAGCGCCGAGGGCGCCGAGCAGCCCCAGCGCACCGACGGCGGTGGCGATCGCCGTGACTTGCTCGGCCCAGTTCGGTCCAGCCATCGTCGAACCCTTTCTCTGTGGCTGCTCAGGCTACCGAGGCATCACCATCGGCTGTCGTTGCGCCTGAAGCGTGAGGACGAGAGGTGGGTCGCCAACCCGGCATCGAGATCGGTCGATCACGAACCTCGGGCGGAGCGGCCGACGAACGGAGTCTGATGGCGGAGCTCGTGGGCTAAGTCAGCTCCGTTGTCACCAGTGCTCCCACCTGACGACGTCCTCGAGGGGGCGACGGCCTGTCGGCAGCTCAGGCCGGGAGCGCTCGCCGGGCACGGGGTGCCCAACGGCAATGGCACCGATGGGCCGGTAGCCCTCGGGCACGCCGAGGGAATCCATGAGGGCTCTCTGACCCTGGAATATCCCGAAGAACAAGGCGCCGAGACCAAGGTCGACCGCGGTGAGCAGGATCAACATGACGCCGAAACCCGTGTCGATATCCCAATAGGGCACCGGCCAATGCGCCTCGCTCGCCAGTGGGGTGTGAGCCTTGTCAGGGAGCGCGTAGCGGTCGAGATAGGCCTGCTTGTGGGCGAGCGGGATGATCACCACCGGCGCTCGCGTCAGCGACACGGACTCGGACTCGCCTCGCCACGCCGGACCACTGGTCGTTTCCCAGAACAGTTGCCGCTGCCCCGGGTCGGTCACGACGACAAAGGCGAACCCCTGGCTGTACCCGGCCGATGGTCCGCGGGTCGCGTTCGCCATGAGCTGGTCGAGAAGAGGGCGGCGACAGGTTCGTCCGAGAATTCTCGCACCATCCGCCTTCGCAGGACGACATATTGGAAATCCATGGCCGGCACCGTACCGGCCCACTCTCCGGGGTGGAACGCCCCACCCCGGCGAAGTGACGGTGGTGGCCGATGCGCCGATGAATCCCGGCCCGCGGTCCTGATGCCATGATTTCCAGTTGGCCCGTTCCGGAGAATGGGCCGAGCATGGGGTCTGCGCTAGCCAAGGAACTGAAGGACCCAACGGCTCAGGAGCTGCTCGACTGCGCCGTTGGTCACCTGGCCTACAACGGTCCGGACGGTGTTCCACGGGTGATCCCGATCGGGTTCTATTGGAACGGAGAGGCCATCGTGGTGTGCACAGCGACGACGTCCCCGAAGGTCCACGCGCTGGAGGCTCATCCCGAGGTGGCGTTCACTGTGGACGTCCTCGGACCTCCGGCGAAGGTTCTCTCGGTTCGTGGCGTGACCAGCACCGAAATCGTCCCGGGCATACCTCCGGAATACATCAAAGCCTCAGCAAAAGGCATGGATGGGTCACGACTGGCCGACTTCGAAGCGCAAGTCCGGGCTGTCTACCCGGAGATGGCCCGCATCACCATCATGCCGACCTGGGCCAGGGTCTTCGACTTCGGTGCCGGGCGTGTGCCCGAGTTTCTGACCACACTGGTTGACGAAGCCGGACGCTGACACGATGAAGTCGTCGTGACCGAAGACGAGGAGAAAGCGATGGCCGGTTCCCCGGAGAGCTACACGTTCGTTGGCGGCTACCCGACAGCAGAGACGATTCAGCGGGCCTACGACGATGCCGACCTGAACCGGGCCGTCCAGTGCTACCGGTTCTTCTATCCGAGTGTTTCGGGTTTGGCGATCTTCAAAGGGAACACCTCGGTCGGGGTGACGGAGAATCGGGTCTTCGCAACGCTCGACGGCCGACCCAGGCACCTCGGGTTGACACTGAACTCGGACACGCCGTATGCCCCGCTGTTGCTCGACCTTCGTTCTGGCCCGATGGTGATAGAGCTTCCACCCGGACCGCTCATCTGCTTTTATCGCGATGGACCTGAACCAGCGCTGGATTCTCGACATGGGCCTCCCGGGTCCGGACGCCGGGAACGGTGGAAGGCACCTGCTGCTGCCACCAGGCTATGACGGCGTAGTTCCTGAGGACTACTTCACCGGGCGGGCCACGACGTTCCGGGTCATCGCCGGGATCCGGGCGCTGCCGATCGGGGGAGATGTCGATGCGGCGAACGAACGTCTGAAGACGGTCGCCGTGCACCCGCTCAATCCCACCGAAGGCTGGAGCGATCCGCCTGGCTCGACCTGACCCCCTACCCCCAGGACACGACGCCTGAACGCTGGGAGGACAACATCGGCTTCTGGGAGGCCCTCCACGAAGTGGTCGACACCGAGCCTCCGTACGAGGGCTACCGGGCGAGCTATGGCGAGTTGGCGGCACTCGGAATCGAGAAGGGCAAGCCGTTTGCGCCCGATGCACGGATGCAGGCCATCCTCGAGCGCGCGGCACTCATGGGCAATGCACAGATGCGGGTGGAGTCCTTCGCCGACCGCCGACCCGATCGGGTGGTCTGGCCCGGTCGTCACTGGGAGTGGGCAGCGCTTCGGTTCGACGGGGACTTCGACGCCACGAACTCCATGGACACCGAGGCGCGGGACAAGTGGTACTTCCAGGCCATCGGATCGTCACCGGCGATGTTCCGGAACACCATGCCGGGTCGCTCTACTGGCTCGGTCTCCGGACAGCAGCGGTTCGTATCTCGACGGTGGCAAGAGCTACACCCTCGAGTACCGCTGCCTGTGCCGGCAAGCTGTTCTGGTCCATTGCCGTCTACGACGCACGAACTCGCAGCCAAATCCGAACAGATCAGAGAAGGCAGTCTGCCCTCTTCGATTTTCCTGATCTCACCGACGAGACCGATCGAGTGCGTTTCGCCCACCTCCCACGCACCCAACGATGCCAACACCCCCACAGCTGTCGTCTATCCTACTACGACCCGAGCAAGCCGCATCGACGGAGCTGCAACTTCCCGACTTCGAGGTCGAGCGTAGCCCTCTCTAGCTGGAGCGTCCGTCGCCGCGCACCGGCGTTGCCGCGGTGCGGAGCGCGCTCTCGAAACCGCGCACCTGCACCGCGGTGATCCGGTCGCCTGCGGTCTCGAACACGTCGCGCACCACGGAATCGCTTCCACCGAGGTGTACCTCGATCTCCACCGCCACCGAGGCCCCCTCGACCTGCAGCTCGCCCGGGTTGGGCCGGAAGTCGTCGTAGGTGAAGGTGTGCTCTGTGTAGTAGGCCAGCACGGAGTCGAGCCCGACACGCGTTTCGCCGTCGACGTCGAGGACGGCCCCGGCTGCGAAGACCCGGGCGAGCAACGCAGGGTCGCGCGCCGTGACGGCGGCGAAGTAGTCGTCCACCAGCCCGGCCGGGCCGGTGCGACGTGAGGGGAGGCCGTAGAGCTGCCGGGCATTCAGGCCGAGCACGCGGGCCTGGGTGGCCGTCGGGCACGGTGCCACGGTGGCGCGGATGGCCTCGACCGCTCCGGGGAAGGTCGCGTCGTGGTGGGGGTAGTCGCTTCCCCACACGATGCGTTCCGCTCCGACGAAGGGCGCCAGCGCGGGCAGGGTGCGCTCGTCGACTTCGAAGCTGACCGCGCACTGCCGGGCGAAGTACTCCGACGGTCTGAGCGCCATGTCGGGGCAGTAGCCCCCGAACGAGGCCACCTGCTCATCGAGGCGTTCGAGCCAGAAGGGCACCCATCCGCCTGAGGACTCCAAGAAGACACAGCGCAGCGCGGGGTGGCGTTCCAGCACGCCGAAGGCGATGAGCTCCGCGCAGGCGAGCATCTCCTCGAACGGATGCGACAGGGCGTGCAACACGAGGGGATTGAACGGACGGTCGGCGGCGAGAGTCGGGACGATGACCGAACTGCCCTCGTGGATCCCGATCGGCACGCCGAGATCCTCGGCCGCCTCCCACAGCGGTTCGTACGCCCGGTGGCACAGCGATCGGCCCAAGCACGGGTTGGGTCGGACGAAACCGGCGACGAACCCCAGCTCGCCCACGGCCCGCCGCAGCTCGTGCGCCGCGGCCGGCGGGTCCTGGAGCGGAAGCATGGCCGCCCCGAACAGCCGTCGCGGCCCTGCACCGCAATAGCCGGCCAGCCAGTCGTTGTAGGCCGCGGCGAGGCGCACCGCGGTCGGGGGGTCGGGGACCGCGCTGAAGTACAGCCCGATGGTCGGGTACAGCACGGCCTGGTCGATGCCCTCGGTGTCCATGTCGGCCAGTCGCGCCACGGGGTCCGCCCCGCCCGGCTGGGCCTCGGCGAGCGGCCGGAACTCCGAAGGGTCGTCGAACCTCGAGCCCGGCCGGGCCAGGGTACCGAGCGGCACGGCGAGGATTTCGGTCCCGTCGACGGTGACGTGCTCGTAGCCGTTCGGGTCCCGCTCAATGGTGGGTCGGCAGCGGTCGGGCAATCCCGCCCACGCCGCCACGGGCTCGACGACGTGGCCGTCGGCGTCGACGATCGGCCCGCAGCGCGGGGCGAGTGGCACGGCCGGGCCTGTCACTCCACCGGCGAGCGCCAGTCGTCGCGCTCAGGGAGCGGGTGGCGGAAGAGCGCGGCGGCGTTCCCGCCGGCCACGGCGCGAAGCTCGTCCTCGGGCAGCGCGCCCCAGGTCCGCTCCAGCACGCGCTGGGTGTCGGGCCACGTCGAGTCGGCATGGGGGTAGTCGCTCTCCACCATGATGTGGTCGACGCCGATCACATGGCGCTGCACCACGGCCGAGGGGTCGTCGATGGAGCAGAACCAGAAGTTGCGCCGTAGTATCTCGCTCGGCAACAACGTGGTGGGCCAGGCGGTGCTCTCGCGACCGGATGCGGAGTGGCCGACGACGTAGTCGGCCCGGTCCATGAGCATGGGGACCCAGCCGATGCCGCCTTCCGACAGCGCGATCTTGAGTTCGGGGAACCGCAGGGGCACGCCGGACCACAGCCACTCGCCGGCGGCCAGGAGGGCGTTGACCGGGAACAGGGTCGGCAGCAATTCGAACGGCGGGTCGGGCGACGGCAGCGGCGCCCAGGCCGACGCCCCGGTGTGCAGGCACACCACGGTGCCCGTGTCCGCACAGGCGGCGAAGAAGGGATCCCACTGCCCGCTGAAGATGGAGGGCAAGCCGAGCTGGGCCGGGAACTCGGGGAAGCTCACCGCCTTGAACCCGCGGGCGGCGTTGATCCGCAGCTCCGCCGCCGCCACCCCGACGTCGGCCAGCCACGGCAGCTGCAGCGGAATGATCCGTTCGGGATGCGGTCCCGCCCAGGCACTCAGGTGCCAGTCGTTGAACGCGCGCAGGCACGCCAGGCCGAGCGCACCGTCGCTGGCGCGTGAGTACACCGCTCCGCAGAAGCCCGAGACCAGCGACGGGAAGCAGAGCGACGCCCACACGCCGGCCCGGTCCATATCGGCCACCCGCGCCTCGATGTCGAAGCAGCCCGGACGCATCTCGTCGAATCGGGCCGGGTCCATGCTCCACTCGTCGGTGGGCCGGCCCACGACCGCGTTCAGCCCGACGTTGGGGTACATCCGGCCTTCGAACACCCAGGCCTGGGTCCCGTCCTCCTCCTCGACGACCCGGGGCGCGCCCTCCTGCAAGCCCGCCGGGAGGCGCCCCTCGAAGAGATCGGGCGGTTCGATCAGATGGTCGTCGACGGAGATCACGGGCATCAGGATCTCCCTGGGCTCGGGATCGGGCAGCAGCGTCACCCCGCCTCGCGGCTCGGCGGTTCCCACGAAAAGGTGACACTATCGTCAGGGTTCGACCGTCGGGCGGGGAGGACCCTTCCGCACCAGCTTCAGGGGGTGTCGTGACCACACACGCCGAGCCCGTGACGACCGCCATGGGCCTGCTGATCGACGGCGATGTCGTGGCCGGGGAGGATCCTTCGTATCCGGTCACGAACCCCGCTCGGCCGGGCGAGGTCGTGTTCGAGGCTCCGTCGACGTCGCCGGCCCAGCTGGATCGTGCCGTCGCCTCGGCCCGCCGCGCCCAGACCGCCTGGGCGGCGCTCGACATGGAGCAGCGGGCGGTGCAGGTCCTGGCCGCGGGCAACGCCGCGGCCCGGGCGGTGGAGGCCCACGACCTGGCACGCCTGCTCACCCGAGAGCACGGCAAGACGCTCCTGGAGGCCGTCTTCGACACGGCGACCATCGGGGGCATGGCCTCGGCCTTCGCACCCCTGGTGGCCACGTCGCTCGCACCGAGCACGGTGAGCGGCGGCGCGACCCGCCTGGAGTGGGTGCCTCACGGCGTGGTGGCGGCGATCCTCCCGTTCAACTGGCCGGTCTCCGTCATGGGCAACAAGGTGCTCCCGGCGCTGCTGGCGGGCGACACGGTCGTGGTGAAGGCACCTCCCACGTGTCCGGGCGCGGTGCTGCTCGCGGCGGCCGCCATGGCGGGCGAGCTGCCGCCGGGGGTGCTCAACATCGTGAATGGACCAGCGGCCGCCCTCGGGGCGGCGCTCGTCGCCCACCGCGGTGTCGACATGGTCTCGTTCACCGGCGGCCCGTCGACCGGGCAGGCCGTGATGTCCGCCCTGGCTGCTACCACTCGGCCCGTCGTCTTGGAGCTCGGTGGCAACGACCCCGCCATCCTGGCCCCGGACATGGAAGCAAGTGCCGAGCTCGCCTCGCGGATCGTCGAGGCGGCCTTCGTGACGAGCGGACAGGTCTGCATGGCGATCAAGCGGCTCTACGTCCACCGCGACCGGCTCGGCGAGACGCTGGACGCCCTCGAGGCGCGCCTGGCCGACGAGCTGGTCGGTGACGGCTTGGCCGAGGAGGTGACCATGGGTCCGGTCCATACCGCCTCGGCGCGTGACAGGGTCGAAGCTTTGGTGGCGGCCGCGTCGGTAGGCGGTGCGACGGTCCTGCGACCGGGCCGGGTGCGAGAGGAGGACGCGGCGTCGGGCGGCTATTTCGTCTCGCCCGCGCTCGTCGTCGCTCCCGAGCCGCGATCGGGCATCGTCCGCCAGGAGCAGTTCGCGCCGGCGCTGCCGGTGATCCCCTACGACGACCTGGACGACGCCGTCGCGGCAGCGAACGACAGTGAATACGGGCTGTGCGCGTCGGTGTGGAGCAACGACGAGGCGCTGGCCGACGACGTGGTCACCCGCCTCGCCGCCGGCACTGTCTTCGTCAACGCCCACGGGATCTCGTCTATCGACATGTACGCGCCCATGGGAGGCTGGAAGGAGTCCGGCTTCGGCCTCGAGCTCGGGACCGAGGGCATGCAGGCATTCGCCCGCCGGCGCGTCCAGGTGCGCCGGCCGGTCCCGTCGGTGCCGTCGTGAGCGTCGTCATCCGGGGCGGAACCGTCGTCGACGGCACGGGCGCGGAGCCCAGGCGGGCCGACGTCGCCATCGAGGGTGAGCGAGTCGTCGCCATCGGCCGCGACGCCGCGTCGCGGGTCGACGCGGCGGTGGTCCTCGACGCCCGCGACATGCTGGTCGCACCGGGCTTCGTCGACCTTCACACCCACTACGACGCCCAGCTCTTCTGGGACCCGGATGCCAGCCCGTCACCTCTCCACGGGGTGACCACCGTCCTCGGTGGCAACTGCGGGTTCTCGCTGGCTCCGCTCGTCCCCGACGGGGTGGACTACATCACCCGGATGATGGCCCGGGTCGAAGGGATGCCGCTGGCCGCGCTGCGAGCCGGGCTGCCCTGGGACTGGACCTCCTTCGGAGACTGGCTGGACCGGCTCGACGGGAAGGTCGCGGTCAACGCCGGCTTCTTGGTCGGGCACTCGACGCTGCGCCGGCTGGTGATGGGCGAGCGCGCCGTCGGTGACGAGGCCACGCCGGCCGACCTCGACGCCATGGAGGCGGCGCTCCACGCCGCGCTGGCCGACGGAGCGCTCGGGTTCTCCACCTCGCAGGTCCACACGCACAACGACGGGGACGGGCGTCCCGTCCCCTCCCGTGCTGCGGGGCGGGCCGAGATGGAGCGCCTCGCCTCGGCCGTACGCGACCACGACGGCACGACGGTCGAGCTCATCGTTCCCGGTTGTCTCAACGGCTTCACGGACGAGGAGGTCGACTTCCTCGCGTCGATGTCGCTCCTGGCCGATCGTCCCGTCAACTGGAACGTGCTGGGAGTCTCGGCCATGAATCCGGAGGGCGCGTGGAGCCAGCTGGCCGCGGGCTCCGCCGCCTCCGAGCGAGGGGCGACCGTGGTCGCGCTCACGTTGCCCCACACCATGCAGTTGCGTCTGAGTTTCGAGCACGGTGCCATCCTCGACGGCCTCCCCGGCTGGCGCGAGGTCTTCGCCCTGCCGATCGACGAGCGCATCGCCACACTGTCGGACCCAGACACGCGACGCCGGCTCGACGCCGGCGCTCAGTCCGACGAAGCCGGAATCCTCCGGCATCTCGCGGTGTGGGATCGCCTCGTCTTCGAGGAGACCTTCGCTCCGGAGAACGCCGACCTCGACGGGGTGACTGTGGGGGAGGTGGCGCGCCGGCGGGGCGTCACCCCCTTCGACGCGTTGCTCGACGTGGTTGTAGCGGACCGGCTGCGCACCGGCCTGCGCCCACCCATCGGCGAGTCCGAAGCGGACTGGGCGCTGCGGGCCCGAGCGTGGCTCGACCCGCGTGCCGTCGTCGGCGGATCCGACGCCGGGGCCCACCTCGACACCATGTGCGGCGCCATTTACTCCACCTCGATGCTGGGCGACGGCGTCCGCGCCCGCGGGCTCCTCAGCTGGGAGCAGGCCGTGCGGCAGCTAACCGACGTCCCGGCCCGCCTCTACGGGCTGCGCGACCGTGGCCGGCTGGCGCCCGGTGCGTTCGCCGATGTCGTTGTCTTCGACCCGACATCCATCGGCCACGGCCCCGTCCGGACGCGTGACGACCTGCCCGGCGGTGCCAGCCGGCTCTACGCGGAGGCCAGTGGGGTCGGGCACGTCCTGGTTAACGGGACCGAGATCGTCCGTCACGGCTCCTTCACCGCAGCCCGCCCGGGACGCGTCATGCGGTCCGGGCGTGACACCGACACGGTGCACGCCGGCGCGGCGCCGGCCGCGGCCTGACCGAAATCAGTCGAGCAGCCGGGTCGGGAGCGGCTCCTCCCGGGTGGTGTCGCCCGAGCGGGTCAGCGAATACGCCACCTTCCCCTCCTCCTCGGTGAAGGCCTCCTGCAGCTCGGTGCCGAAGAACACCAGGCCCGTCCTGTTCTCGGTGGCGTAGCCGTCAGGCAGGACTCCCTCCGCGATGAGGCGGTGCACGAGGGGACGCCGCTGCTCCTCGGCGTCGTGGTGCGGGCTGTTGGAGTAAGGAAGGAACGCCAGCCCGTCGGTCACCGGTCGCAGGTCGGGCCCGAACGAGTCCGTGGTGCCTCCCACGTGCCAGCACAGCGACCCGGCCGAGACGCCCTTGAGCACGATTCCTTCTTCCCAGCACTCGCGCAGGATCACGTCGAGCCCGTGCAGCCGCCACAGCGCCAACAGGTTAGCGGTGCTCCCTCCCGCCACCCAGATGACGTCCTGGGCGAGAAGGTGGGCGCGCATGTCGGCCACGTTGGGCATGGGGAACAGCGCCAGGTGCGAGCTCACGAAGCCGAGCTTGGAGAAGGCGTTGTGGGCTGCCGCCAGCAGGGTGGAGTCGTCGCCGACCGCGGTGGCGATGATGCACAGCCGCGGGTGCTCGCCCGCGCCCGCCAAGTCCGCGGCCAGACGGTAGGACGGTCCTGGACGCAGGTTCATGGGGTCGGGACCCTCCGCCTGGAACCCGATGCTGGTGGCGACGATCGTCGGTTGGCGAGCGACCATGTCAGTCCGCGAGGACCTCGGGGTTGACGATGTGCAACGGCCGGGCACCCGCCATCAGCCGGCACAGGTCCTCGGCCACCATGCGAGTGTGGTTGGCCTCGGTGTCGTAGGTGGCGCCCCCGATGTGCGGTGTGAGCACCACTTGAGGGAAGGACATGAGCGGGTGGTCGACCGGTAGGTGCTCACCCTCGAAGTGGTCGAGCCCGGCCGCGGACACCTTTCCCGACGCCAGAGCGGTGACGAGCGCGTCGATGTCGTGGATCCGCGCCCGTGCCGTGTTCAGGTACACGACCCCGTCGCGCATCTTGGCGAAGGCGTCGGAGTCGATCATGCCGGAGGTCTCTTTTGTGACCGGAGCGTGCACGGAGACGACGTCGGAGCGGGCCAGCAGCTGCTCAAACGTGCTGGTGGCGTCAGCGGCGTAGGGGTCGTAGGCGAGCACCTCCATGCCGAGCCCGCGCAGGCGCCAGCGCAGCGCCCTCCCGACTGCCCCGAGGCCGACGAGGCCGACGGTCTTGCCCGCGAGCTCCCAGGCGCGGTAGCGCTGGTACGGGATCTTGCCGTCCCGGTAGATCTGGCCCTCGCGCACGTCCCGGTCCGCCGGCACGACGCCGCGCGTCGCGGCGAAGAGGAGGGCCACGGCCAGCTCGGCCACCGCGTCGGCGTTGCGGCCCGGTGCGTGCAGCACGGGCACCCCGGCCGCGGTGGCCGCGGCCACGTCGACGTTGTTGGGGTCGCCCCGGCAGCTGGCGACGGCGATCATGGGCTGTTCGTAGAGCTCGGGCCCGCACACGTCGCTCTCGACCACGACGATCGACGCCCCTTCTGCCGCCACCCGCTCGGCCAGCTGCTGGCCGTTGTAGATGCGTAGCGTCGGCTGGTCGAGCCACGAGTCGAGCACGAGGTCGGCCAGCTGGTGGAGCAAGGCCAAGCCCGGACCGCTGACCGCGGCGGTCACGAGAGCCTTCGGCCGGGTCGACGTCATGGCCCCACCGGCCTGTTGTCGCCGTGGTCGTCGGGGCGGGGCACGCGGGCGTCGTCCATAATGACGTGATCATGACACGTGCGTCAGGTTCGTGAGCCCGGACGTCACCGTCGGCGTCGACATCGGGACGACCTCGGTCAAGGCGCTGGCCGTCGATGCCGACGGGGCCGTCTTGGCGCGGAGTCGCGTGCCCCATGCCGTGATGGCGCCAGAGCCCGACATCCTTCGCCACGACGCCAGGCGAGCGTGGCGGGCCGGCCCGCGCCGGGCGTATGCCGAGGTGACGGCGCAGCTCGGCCGGCACGAAGTCGCGGGCGTGGCGGTGGCGTCGATGGTGCCGTCCCTGACGGCGGTCAACCGCAAAGGCGTGCCCTTGCTGCCCGGCGTCCTCTACGGGGACCAGGAGGGAAGGCCCGAACCCGAGAGCCGCGGCCGAGGGTGTTGCCCCCTGGTGCCATGCCCGACGCCGAAGGCTTTTTGCGGTGGGCGGCCGCCGAGCAGCCCAAGGCGCGCGGCTACTGGCCCTGCCAGGCCGTGGCGACCTGCGCGCTGTCGCGGATCCCGGCCATCGACACGGGCGTCACCGCCGCTCTCGGTGCTTTGCACGAGCGCGGCCGATGGAACGCGGATCTCCTCGCCTCCTTGGGGGTGGAGGAAGCGCAGATGCCCCTCGTCGTCCCGATGGGGCAGGCCGCGGGGATCCTTCCCGGGACGAGCACGGTGATCACGGGCGGCACGATCGACGCGCTGTGCGACCAGATCGTCGCCGGGGCGACGGAGCCCGGGGACGTGCTGGTCATCTTCGGAGCGACGTTGATCGTCTGGGCGGTGTGCGAGGAGTGGATCGTGGCCCCGGGCCTCGTCAGCTATCCGCACACGACACCGCAGCGGTTCCTCATCGGTGGGCCGAGCAACGCCGGAGCGCTGTTCGTCGACTGGGCGCGCGCGGGCTCGTGCGCGGCGTGCCGCGCCCGGGACCCGAGCGCGAGCGCGTCGACCCGCGCCCCGGGCTCCCCGACCGCGTGCCGGTCTGGCTGCCCTACGTCCGCGGTGAACGGACACCCTTCGAGGACCACACCCTGCGCTCGAACCTCTATGGTCTCGACATCGGCTCGTCACCCCACGACCTGGAGCGCGCCGCCTTCGAAGCGAGCGGTTTCGTCGTCCGGCGCATCCTCGACCGGGCCGGCGTCAAGGCGACCCGCATCGTGGCCAGCGGGGGCGGATCCCGAGTGACGGCCTGGCTGGCCGCGGTGGCCGACGCGACCAACTTGCCCGTCGACGCGGTCTCGGTGCCCGAGGGCGCTGCCTTCGGCGCGGCGTACTTCGCCCGGATGGCGGCGGGCCTCGAGGGCTCGCTCGACGACTCGGCGCGTTGGGCGCGCGTCGGGCGCCGGATCGAACCCGATCCGGCGTGGGTCGGCCCGACCGGGGCGCGCTACGAGAGGTTCAGCGAGCTCGGAACGGGGGCGTAGCGTTCACCGTTGACCGTTCGGCGTGAACGCGATCTTCAGCGCGCCGCCTGTCGTCCTGGCGGGCCAGGGCCTTGAGCGCGGGCCACCATTCTTCGACCGCGAAACGGTGCGTGAGCATCGGTGTGATGTCGAGCCGGCCGTCGGAGACCAGCTGCAGGTAGTGGGCGATGGCATGACGACGCCGGCCTTCGAAGTCCTCCACGCCGAACGCGTTCGACCCGGCGATGGTGATCTCCTTGAAGTAGATCGGCGTCGACTCCCACCGCGCCGGCGTGGCGACGCCGGTGTAGACGAGGCGGCCGCGTTCGGCCAGGACGCGGACGTCCGCTTCGTCGAGGGAGCAGCGCCGAGCGAGGCTGCCCCAGTCGATCTCGTGCTGTGCGTCGGGTCCCACCATGTTTACGGTGATCAGACGCAGGCTTTGCAGGTATTGCATCGTCTCACGAAGCCGGGCGGACGGGTCTTGTTCGGCGCAACGTTCTGGGAAGCCGCTCCGACGCGAAAGCAGACCAGTGACCCAGGCATCGAGTCCGATGCCCTGACCGATCTTGACGGTCTCGTTGACCTGGCGACGAACGCGGGATTCCGTCCACTTTGGACGCAGACGGCAAGTCGCGACGAGTGGGAGTCTTTTGAGTCGGGGTACCTCGCCGACTGGGAGGAATGGCTTCATCTCCATGGCGACCATCCCGCTGCTACCGAGATTCGACAGAAGGCCGACAGTCACCGCAAAGGTTGGCTCGGCGGATATCGGAACGTACTCGGATTCGCATACCTCACCCTGGGCCGCTGACCCACCACATTTCGGACCGAGCGAGTACCGCGAGGCTTTGACGCGCTTCTGATCCCGTACCGCCAAGGCGGCTTCCCCGAGTCGGATACGGGGGTCAGCCGTTCGGCTCGAATGCGACCTTCGAGCGCGCCGCTCCGGTCCTGGCGGGCGAGGGACTTGAGGGCGGGCCACCATTCTTCGAGCGAGAAACGGTGCGTGAGCAGCGGAGTGATGTCAAGCCGGCCGTCGCTGACCAGTCTGGAGATAGTGGGAGATGGCGTGCTCCTCGCCTGCCCTCGAAGTCCTCCAGGCCGAACGCGTTCGACCCGGCGATGGTGAGCTCTTTGAAGTAGATCGGCGTCGACTCCCACCGCGCCGGCGTGGCGACGCCGGTGTAGACGAGCCGGCCGCGCTCGGCCAGGACGCGGACATCCACCTCGAGGGTCTCCGCCTTGGCAATGGAGTCGTACACCACGTCGATATGCCCGGGATGGGTGACGGGGAGTCCGTCGAGCGGGGCGTGAAGGACGGCTCCCGACCAATCCGCCAGGGCTTCCACGAGGGCCAGGCGCGGCTCGTGGTCGAAGACGGCGGCCGCCCCGAACTGCTCGGCCATGGCGCGCTGGGCCTCGAAACGGGCGACGACGCCCACCTCGACCTCGGGGTAGAGCGAGCGCAGGATGGCCACACTGGTCAACCCGAGCGCGCCCGCCCCGTAGACGAGCACCCGCCCTCCCGGTGGGGGCGGATGGCGCACGATGGCATGGAACGACACGGAGAACGGGTCCGCCAGCACCGCAGCCTCGTCCGACACCCCGTCGGGAACGGGGATGAGCATGGAGTCGTGTGCCGCAAGCTGCTCGGCCCACGCACCGGGTGCTCCCGTGATGACCCCGACGTGCACGCCGGGCCCGAGGTCGCCTGTGGTGAAGCTCCAACACAGGCTGAGGTCCCCCGCTTGGCAGGGAGGGCACATCGGGGAGATGCCCCTCGGGGCGCAGGTCAGCCAAGGGTTGAGCACGACACGCTGCCCCGGTTCGAGTCCCGCGGCGTCCCGCCCGAGCGACACCACCTCGGCCACCACCTCGTGCCCGGGCACGTGTGGGAGAGAAGAGAAGGCCGCCATCGGGTTGTCGATGTCGCCCGTGTTGAAGTCGCCGAGCACGAGCTTGGCGTCCGAGCCGCAGATTCCGGAGAGGATGGGTTTGGTGATTACCCAATCGGGCCGGACCAGGCGCGCATCCTCCAGCTCGTGCAGGCCGAAGGGGATCTGCGCCAGGGAAGCTTCCAGCTCGTCCTGGGGGGTCGGGCGGACCTCGTCCGGATCGGGCGGGGCGCCGAAGAGGAGGGCCTTCACCCGCCGGCCTGCTGTGTGAAGGACCGCATCCCGGCCATGAATGTGTCGATGTCCGTCGTCTTCGCCTCGACGACCGCCTTCATGTCGGGCAGGTAGTGCTCGAAGCGCTCGGAGTCGATGGCGTCGACGAGAGCGGCGGCGATGGACTCAGGAGGGTCCTTCGGGCCGTCGTAGAGGGGCGCATCGTTGTCGGGTTGGTCCCAGATCTCCGTGTCGATGGCCCCGGGCAGGACCAGCTTGATCCCGACGCCGGTCCCGTCGAGGTCGAGGGCCAGCGACTCGCTCCACCCGGCGAGGGCGAATTTCGAGGCCGAGTAGGCCGCTTCGGTCGCGATGCCCAGGCGTCCGCCGAGGCTCGACACGTTCACGATGGTGCCGCTGCGGCGTTCGAGCATCCGGGGCAGGAGGGCGAGCGTCACGGCGGCTGGTGAGAAGAAGTTGATCCGCATCGTTCGCTCCACCTCGGCGGTGGTCAGCCGGGTGGCGTGACGCCGCATCGGGACGGCGGCGTTGTTGACCACGACATCGAGGCCGCCGTAGTGGTCCCAGATCCGGAGAGCCAGCGCCGCCGCGGCATCGGGGTCCGAGAGGTCCGCGGCCCAGCGCTCCGAGGCCGGTGAGGTGGTTCGGCAATCGGCCAGCACCTGGTCCAGACGGTCGGCGCGGCGCGCCACCAGAGCGACGGTGTCGTGGCGGGTCGCGAGCACGCGCGCCACGGCAGCGCCGATGCCCGAGGAGGCACCGGTCACCAGGACCGTCCGTCGGCTCGCCGCGCTCATTGCATCACTACTCCGAGAACACTGCTTCGTTGCCGTGACCCGTCACGGGTTCGGCACGGTTCGGGGTGAGCGAGGGGTCTCGAACCCCCGACCTCCAGGACCACAACCTGGCGCTCTAACCAACTGAGCTACGCCCACCGAGGGAGCCAAGTGTGGCACACCCGAACCCTGGGCTATGCCAGGCTGGGGACAGCACGAATCGAGCCCCGGTGGCCGAGCGGACGTAGGCAACGGACTTCTAATCCGTTTCACGCAGGTTCGAATCCTGCCCGGGGCGCTCGGGGATTTGCCTAGGGGATGTGGGGGATAACGCTGTTCAAACGCACCACCCCCGGCAGCCCGAGGTTCGAAAGCCGGACTCGATGGCCATCCCGACTCGCAGCGCCCCCAGGGAGAGCAAGGGGGGTCGTTTCGGCGGCGCGAGGTGTGATCTTGGCGCAGTTCGGCACTCCGACGCTGGGTGATCCCCATGTCCGCCTTCGGCACATTTTCCTAGGATTGGCCCTCGCCTCAGGGGATGGTGGTGACGGCTCTCGGGGTGATGGACGGCGCCTGTCGGTGTTGGCTTTTCTGGACGAGACGATTGACAAAACGGATCACTTGATCAGTGGGCAATCCTTGAGTCGTCACTTGAATCGAATCGCCATCTTCCACCCACGACACATCCACATTGAGGTTGTGAAGAGCACCTTGCGTGTAGCTGTATAACGCGACCTTCCGGTGGCCCAGCTTGGTGTTGGGAGTGGCGGGTCGCGGTCCCGCCGACTTCGCCGGAGTTGCCATAACCCTGATGGTCTTCGATTCGGGATCGTGATAGCTGTAGTAAGTCAGCGTGAAGAGCACGGGAACGGTGGGGTGCTTGTTCGAGCGCACGATCAGGACGGACTCCGTTCCGGTATTGGGATAGACCTGCAGCCCCCCAGGGGGGCTCACCCAGCCACCTCCCGAGACGGAGTACCCGCTCGGTAGCCAAGTCGGTTTCAGGACGAATGTCACGCGGACGGGTGGTCGCCCCGATGCCGACGCGGCGGAGTGGAGCCCGGAGGCCGACATGACCGTCAGCACCGCAAGAGTGAGCAATGCCACGCTGCGCCTATGAATCACACGACCTAGTGAATCACAGCTGTACCTGTTACCCCACGGACTCAACGGGAAGTCCACCAGGTCGTGACCCGTCTGCTGTTCGATCTCCGTCACCTATCTGGTGTTGCCGCCGATTCGGCCGGATCTTCGCCGGTGAACACTTCCGGGCCTTCGACTTCGATCTGGAGGACCCGCCGAAGGATTTGTCATCGGCGCCAGAGCGACATTCCGGCCCTCAGAACCAAGGCACCGTCTTCGCTTCGGCGGCGGCCTCGGCGGGATGACGGACCGTCAATGGCTCGACCCACTGCGACCGGCCGGTTCGTTCGAGCCGCTCGAGGTAGGCCCGCAGGTGTCCTCGCACGTGCATCGGTCCGCCCTCGCCAAGCACCGTGTCCAACGGGTCGATCGGTGAGAGCGATCGACTCAATTGCGTCTGTCGTCCAGTTCGCCAGGAGGGCACGCGCTCGGTCGAGCTCGGCCGGCTTCGAGCCGGCGAGGTCACGCTGCTCGTGCGGGTCGTCGCTGAGATCGAAGAGCATCTCGTCCGCCCAGTGCGGGTGGTAGCCGTCGTGGAGGGTTCGCAGGTAGAGCCACGTCCCGAAACGAGCACGCCCTCTGGCACGACCAGGCTCCCTGGCTCAAGAAGAGCGCCTCGCGTCCGCTCGACTCCACACCGGACTCCAGGTCCGACCGCATGGACACCCCGTCCCAGTGGTCGGGCAGGACCGCGCCGGCAAGGTCGCGCCACCGTTGCGGCGACGTCGAGGTGGTAATGCAGACCCTGCTGCACGCCGGCGGGGAGGCCGGGCCATACGAGCACTGCGGGTATGTGAGCCGTTGCCTCGTCCGCCGCCTGGTGGTCGGCGTACACGCCTAACTCGCCGAAGGCCTCCCCGTGATCGCTGCTGACCCAGATGGCCGTCTCGTCGACCACGCCCAAGTCAGTGAGCTTCGAGACCAGAGTGGCCACCGCGTCGTCGGCGTAGCGGATGCCGACGTCGTACCCGTCGAAGATCAGGCGGACGTCATCCATGGAGGCGAGGGTTCGGGGATGACGCGACGGTGGCCGCCTCGACTCGTCGGACTGGAACCCCCCGGGCTCCTGCGCCGAGTGCGGACCAGCCAAGGACCAGTTACGGGCACGGACCTCCTCGGTGTGCCATGCCGGGCCGGGCTCGCCCTCGAAAGGGTTGCCGTACTCGTCCGGTGTGTTGTACGGCGTATGCGGGTCCCAGAGGTGGACGTGCAGAAACCACTTGTCCGATCCGTCCGCGGCGCTCGAGCCAATCGAGTGCACCGGGCAGGACCTCGTCGGCGCGCTCGACGCCCAGACCGCGCATGAGGTTCATCGACTCCATGAACCCTGCGGTCCACCAGGTCGCACCGTGGCGCAACGGAAAGCTCGACAACGAGGCAGTGTGGTACCCGGCGCTCAGGAGCGCGCCGGCAAAGGAGCGCCAAGCCAGCTGAGACGTGAACGAGCGCTCGGACCCCCACGGGCGCAGGTCGGCCGCCTGACCTCCGTGGTTGACTACCCCGTTGCGGATGCCGAACATCCCGGTGCTGAGGGCGGTACGGCTCGGGAGGCACGGGACGTCCGAGGCATACACGTTCGAGAAGCGCACCCCGCCTGCGGCGAGCCCGTCGATCGTCGGGCTGGTCGACGCGGTGGTACCCGTAGCAGCCCAGATGGTCCGGCCGCAGGGTGTCGATGTCGATGTAGAGGATTCTCATCGGGCTCCGCTCACCCGGCTGGACTGATGCTCGACGGTGGTGGGATCGTCCCTGGTCCGGTGGTGGAGCAGGCCAAGGCACGCGGAGTGTCACCGGGAGCGTCGAGGCTCGGCAACTCCGGAAAGGTCGGCCGACGACTGGACATGGCAGCGACGTCGAGCATGTCGACCAAATCGTTGGCGTTGGCGTCGCGCCAGGTCATAGCGGGAAGGTTCCACTTGCGTTCGACGAAGGCGAGCACCGACGTGTGGTCGTAGACGGTATGGCTTACGTAGTCGCGCTTGGCGTAGGGGGACACGACGAGGCCGGGTACCCGGATCCCGTAACGCCAGAACCCGTCATAGACGCTCTCACCGGCCGCGACGACCGGCTGAATGTCGTCGGGCGCGAGTGCCACCGGCGGAGGCACGTGGTCGTAGTAGCCCCCGTGCTCGTCGTAGGTGACGATGAGGATCGTCCGGTCCCAGCGGGACCCGCTGCGAGCGCGTGCACCACGCGGGCCAGAAACGCCTCGCCGACCACGATGTTCTGTGGGTTCTCCTGCGACTGGGTGTCGTAGTTCGGATCGATGAAGCTGAACTGCGGGAGGGTTCCGGTCTGGGCGTCGCGAAAGAACTGCGCCGTCAGCGCTTTCCGACGCCCGGTCAGGAGCGGGCCGTCGTCGACGGGGTACAGCTCGGGAGTTGCTCCGAGCGGGAACGACGCGGCGTAGTCGGTCCAGGCGATGCCGTGTCCTTCCAATCGCTGGAAGATGGTCCCATTGGGCGGGGCAGCCAGGAGCGTGTCGCGGCCGGGGCTTTCGAGGTTGACGGAATTGAGGTCGTCGGTCATGCCACTCGAGGTCCCGGCGAAGAGGTAGCGACGATTGGGGTCCGTCTGGCCCAGCACGGAACAGAACCAGCGGTCGGCAAGTGGGAAGCGGGTGGCCAGGCTGTAGGTGAACGGAAGATCCCTCCGCGTCCAGTAGCCCATGGCGACTCCGGCGACGGGGGCGGTGGACGCGGCGACGAAGCCGTCCATCTTCCCCCCGGCGTATGCGGTGTGCGACGCCTTCCATTCCTGGCCGGGCGCAGCGGACAGCTGGCACGTGGTCGGCATGCGGAAGGCGTGCTGCGTCCGGCCGTCCGCATAGGGGTTCGAGGCTGTCGGCCGGCCGTTCGAACCGAGGGTGAAGCCGTCGCCCCGGCCCAGCATTCCCAAGAAATTGTCGAACGAGTGGTTCTCCATCATCAGTACGACCACGTGCTCCACGCCGGGCATGGTGTCGGTCCCCGCAGGCAACTCTGGAAACGGGAGCGAATCGGGCTGGCGGAGCGTCCGGCGCCTGAGCACTCGGAGGGCCTGGCGTTGAAGGGCCGACGGTTCCACGGAGTTCGCACTCGACCCTCGCCCTTCCGTCGCCCTGGCGAGTGCCTTGCCCGCCAGGGCGGGGCCGAGCACCCCAGTGACGACTATGCCCGTGCCGCTCCCGAGAAGAGCCCGCCGGCTCAGCCGGCCGGGCGACGACGGCGGGTTCCCCGCTCGACCGGGCTCGCCGTCCACGGCCGACAATGTACCGGTGTCGACCTCTCGGCGCGAGATGACGAAACGGACCAGAAAGGCACCGCCATGGAGCACGCTGGGACCGACCGCATATTGCTGGATGCGCGTTCGAATTGAGCGTCACGGACTGTCGGGAGCCGGATGCGGGCCCGGTCGTGGTTGGCCCGACCGTCCTCGCCGACGCGGCGAGCGCGACCCGGGGCCTGGCCTGCTGGTCCGACGGTGGGCACGTCACGGGACCGTACGTCCGGGGTCGACCAGGCCGGCGGTTCGTCTACCTCTCCTGGACCTCGTCGAAGAGTGGGGGACATCCTCGCTGCCCGCCTGAGGCTTACCGATTCGGACGAGCATCCCTTGCCGCGGCCGAGCGGCCGCCGCTCATCGAGTGGTCGGCCGGAGCGTGACGGGTGGAGTGATGCGGACCGGCATCGTGACGTCAGTGGATCCTACGAGGGCGTCGAGGAGCTCGTCGGGGTCCTCGGAGACGACCAACGCGTCGAGCTGGCGGGACTTGATGAACCCGTTGGTCACGGCGTGGCGGATGAAGTCGAGCAGCCGGTCGAAGAACCCGTCCACGTTGAGGATGCCGCAACGCTTCTCGTGCAGGCCGAGCTGGGCCCAGGTGACGGACTCCATGAACTCCTCATAGGTGCCGAAGCCTCCCGGCGCCATCACGAACGCGTCCGAGAGGTCGGACATGAGCGCCTTCCGCTCGTGCATGGTGTTGACGATGTGAAGCCGGTCGAGGTCAGAGTGTGCGATCTCGTGACCGGCCAACGCTTCGGTGATGACGCCGGTGGCTGCTCCACCGGCAGCGATGACGGCGTTCGCCACGACTCCCATCAGGCCGACGGACGCTCCTCCGTAGACGAGGCCGATGCCACGAGCCGCCAGGATCGCTCCGAGGCGCTCCGCCGCGGCGGTGAACGCCGGATCGGATCCCGGGCTCGACCCGCAGAACACGCACACGGTGGTCACGCGACGCGCTCGGGCTGGGGCACCCCCAGTGCCGCCCTCGCCGTGCGGGCGGACCGGCCTCGTCGCACGATCGTCTCCGCGGCATCGCTGTCGTGAATGGTCAGCGCGAAACCAGCGCCGGCGACGGCGAAGAGCGCCGCGGTCAGAAAGGCGAGGTGGTACGCGGTCAGGTCGGGTGAAACCGAGCCGCCCGAGCCCTGAGACGACCCGACCCCGATGAGCACCGTCGAGAGGACGGCGACTCCTGTCGCGCTCCCCACCTGGCGCATGGTGTTGAAGAACGTCGAGGCACGACCCATCGACTCCGGCGAGATCATCGCGAAGGAGGCGGCCTGGTTCGGCACCATCACCTGCGCCATCATCAAGCCCAGCACGAACATCAACCCTCGGATCAGCCACAAGTTGGTAGCCAGGCCCACCTGGGTCAGCGCCAGCATCACCAGCGCCAGACCCGTGAGCCCGCCTGTGATGTGGCGCCGCGGCCCGATGCGGGGGTAGATGAGACGACTCGCGCACTGCGCGCCGATCATGACGCCGAACGCTTCGGGAAAGGTCGACAGTCCCGATTGCAGCGCCGTCATGTGCCGGGCGTCCTGGAAGTACAAGGGGATGAGATAGAGCGTTCCCAAGAAGGCTGCTGCCGCCAGGAACATCACGCCGTTGGTGGAGCGGAAGAGCCGTCCCGAGAGCAGGCGGAGGTCCACCATGGGCCTGGGAGTCCGGAGCTCGACGAAGACGAAGAGCTCCCAGCAACAGGACACCGGCCGTACAGGTGATCACTATCTCGGGGGAGGCCCACCCCTTCAGCGGGCCCTCCGACACGCCGTACATGAGCAGACCGAGACCGATGCCGCCCAGCAGGAAACCCGGAAGGTCGAATCGTCCAGCGTCGATCGGATCGGCACGGTCCAGGACAAGGGCGCCGAAGAGGATGGCTGCGACGCCGATCGGTACGTTGACGAAGAAGACCCAGCGCCACGTGAGGTTCGTCACCAAGAACCCACCCAACACTGGTCCGAGGGCCGGAGCGAGGGTCGTGGGGACGGTAATGATGCTGGCGACCCGGATGCGCTCCGACGGCGGGAACGCCCGGTACAGCATGGCCATGCCGACCGGGATCATCATGCCGCCACCGGCGCCCTGGACGACCCGAAAGGCGACGAGCTGGGTGATGTTCTGGGCCACGCCGCACAGCGCAGAACCAATCGTGAAGACCACGATGGATATCAGCAACACCCTTTTGCCGCCGAAGCGGTCGCCCAGCCAGCCCGACGAGGGGATGAAAACGGCGAGGCTGACGAGGTACGCGATCACGATGCCGTCCACCGCTGTTGGCGGGATCTGGAAGTCGCGCCCGATCGTGGGCAGCGCCACGTTGACGATCGTGACGTCGATGATGTTCATGAACATGGCGGACACGAACACGACGCCGACGGCGATCTTCTGGTTCATGCGTTTTCCCTGGTCAATGGCCATGTTGTCATTCAGCTTACTTATCGGAGGTTGCCTCCGTTACCCCACGTACCACATGCGAAGGGACACGTTTCGTGGCACCTGAGTGGGGATTGCCTCCGGATTCTGTCGCTACCGTTCACCCACCACCGTCTCCTGGCAAGTGAGATCGTTTTCGAGAGACGCCCGGCTCGAGGACTCGGTGGCGCTCGCCCCGGGTCAACGCCGGCGGCAGATGTGGACCTGTCCCGATCAACTCGACGTGGCTGCGGGAGTTCGCACGACGGCGCTCGGGGCCTCGTCTACGAGGATCAGGCCATCAGCAGGTAAATCCTTTATAGGACCCGACAGCTCCCTTGACCAGCTTTGCCTTTGCGTTGCCGGAACTGACGGACCCTTTGTACTCGACCGGCGTCGTGGTGGAGAGGAAATGGCCGCTGAAGGTCAGCCCGTTGTCGGCCCCGGCCGTCCAGTCCATGCTCACCGTCCCGCACCGCTGCTCCAAGTTCCAGAGTCCGCGGAATTGTCCGAGACGAACGTGTGGCTGGCCGTGCTGAATTGGTCATGTTCACACCCAGGAACACCCGGGATTTCGAGCGTCCATATCGCGTTCGGCTTGATCTGCGCAGGTGCCGCTGCCGAAGCGGTCCCCGCCCCCGCCAGTCCGAAGCTCGTCGCCATGGTGAGACCTGCCGCTATCACTCCCGCTCGTCGCAACATCATGGCTTCCTCCTTCGATCGCCGCCGTTGGAGGATCCGTACTTCACACCGCCTCCGCCTGCGGGTGTACAGGTGACGACAGTTTGCCATGGGAACGAACAGTCCGCACCTGGAGAAGCGCTCAGGGTCACGGGTCGACGGCCAGGCGGGCCGAGGGTTTCACGATCAGAACGAGCGTGCCGTTTCAATGCAATCTTTGCGGCATCAACGGAAGGCACTTCGGGCAGGATGACCAAGTGTGACTTGTTTGCCTTTCGGCGACGATCCTGAGTGCAGGCGCGCGCTCCTCTGCTCGGCACAACCGCTCGTTGGAGTACCTCCAGTGCGCGGTCGACCACGTCGGATGCAATCCTGTCCTCGACCTGTTCGCTGTCCTGACTTGGCCGCGTCGACCGAAGCGGGTGAGCCGAGCGCGGATGTCGAGCCGAGCGCGGGGCGCCGAGCAGCGCCCCTCACCGTCTCGGGCGTCATCCTTCACCGAGCTCGGGCATCTACGCTGGGGCCTTGTGCAGGCTCGGGGCGATGGGCCGATCTGTGTGCCGGGCCGATCGGGCGTGAAGAGGTCGCTTCGGCGCGACGTGCGTTCGGGCAGCTGCCGCGACGTTGACGGCGGCCATTCTGCCGCTCCTCGCCGGAATCTCCGCTCCGTCCGTAGTCGACGCCCCGGCTGCGGTGCCTCCACCGGCTCGGGCACGGTCTGGCTGTGCCGGCCGGGCACGACGCCCGATCCGTGCACTTACGACGAAGCGTCGACCAGTGTGAGCGCCAGCGGCGCGACCAGCGTCTCCCCGAGCCCCGCACCGTCGTCGGCCGCCAAGCGGTTCGACTGCTTCTACGTGTACCCGACGGTGCCACCGAGACGACCAACAATGCGAACCTTGTCGTCCAGCGAGCGGAGATCGCGGCTGCGGTCGCACAGGTCTCGCGGTTCTCCCAGGTCTGCAACGTGTGGGCACCCATGTACCGGCAGGCCACCAACGATGCGCTGGTACACGGCTTGGCTACCAACCGGACCGTCGTCAACGTCGCCTACTCCAGCCTGCTCTCGGCCTGGCGCGCTATCTCGCCCACGACAACGACGGGCGCCCTATCGTCTTCATCGGCCACTCTCAGGGCGCAGCAATGCTGATCAAGCTCCTACGCTCGCAGGTCGACCCGTCGTCGAAGCTCCGCCGGCAACTCGTGTCCGCCATCATCCTGGGAGGCAACGTCCAGGTCCCGTCGGACGCGACGTGGGTGGCAGCTTCTTGCACATCCCCGCCTGTCGCTCCGCTTCTCGCACGGGCTGCGTCATCGCTTATTCGACCTTTCCGTCCACTCCGCCCCGGCTCGCCGTGTTCGGTCGGCCCGGCCAGGGCGTCAGTCTCCAGTCCGGGCAGACGGCCAGGGTGGGGCAGCGCGTCCTGTGCGTCAATCCGGTCCGGCTGTCGAGCGGCAGGGGCGTTGCAGCCCTATTTCCTCACCCCGACCGCGCCGCCGAAGGGCGTCAAGGTCACGACCCATGGGTGACGTACCCCCACCTGTACACGGCGACGTGTGAGACCGCCGGGAATGCGACGTGGTTGCAGGTCGACGCCGCGTCGGTTCCAGGCGACCCGAGGCCCACCGTCACCGAGAGCCTGGGCCCACTGTGGGGGTACCACGTCTCTGACGTGAACCTGGCCCTGGGCAACCTCGTCGGAGACGTCGCCGCCCAGGAGGCGTCCTTCCGCTGAGCCGGGCCGGGACTGGCTGTTTCCCGCCCCGGGAATCCACAGCGCCGCCTATCCGAGCGCTCTCTAGACTCTTGCGATGGTCAAGGTCGTCGCCGTCGCGAACCAGAAGGGCGGCGTGGCGAAGACCACCACCGTCCAATCGCTGGGGGTGGCGCTGGCCGAACAGGGGCACCGGGTGCTCGTGGTGGATGTCGACCCGCAGGCATGCCTGACCTTCTCGCTCGGATTCGACCCCGACTGCCTCGATGCCTCGCTCCACGACGTGCTGGTCGCCGCACCCAGCTGGCCGAGGTGGTGCGCCACGTCCCCGAGGCGACAGGGCTCGACCTGGTCCCCGCCACCATCGACCTGGCCGGGGCCGAGGTGCATCTGCTCAGCCGGACTGGTCGCGAGCACGTGCTCGCCCGTGCGCTCGAGCCGCTCCTCGTTGATTACGACGCCGTCTTTATCGACTGCCCTCCATCCCTCGGCGTCCTCACCATCAACGGTCTCACCGTGGCAGAAGGGGTTCTCGTGCCACTCCAGTGCGAGGCATTGAGCCACCGCGGTGTGGGACAACTGCTCGAAACCGTCGACGACGTGCGCGAGTTCGCCAACGAGAGACTCTGCATCCTGGGCGTCATCCCCACCATGTTCGACGCCCGGACGACGCTCTCGCGGAAGGTGCTCGCGGAGGTCCAGGAACGCTACGGGCTGCGCATGTTCGAACCGCCTGTGCCGAATTCGGTTCGTTTCGCCGAGGCACCCGATCACGGATGCTCCGTGCTCCACCATGCGCCGACCTCGCCGGGTGCGCTCGCCTACCGGATGCTGTCGACATCGGTGTTCGACGCCATGCAGAATGCCTGAACGAGGAACCACGCGGCGCGATCAGCCGCCCGACCCTCTGGGAAAGCGCGCTCTGTTCTGGGTGCCCGTGCCCCTGGGCGAACCCGGAGGTCAGCCCGGCTCCGTGGTGCCGCTTCCAGTGGGCAAGCGGGCGCTCTACTCGGGCGTACCGCCGGAACCGGACACCTACGTCAGTGGTTCGGACAACCCATTGGTAGAGAGAGGTGCGTTCGGCGTCGTCTGCCAGCGGTGCGGCCACAGGTCGCGCATCGGGCTGATGGACTTGTTGATCTTCCAGCTACCGGTCGGGGTTTGGCTGCCCCGGGGACGCTTCGACCACCGGATGACGTGCCCGAGCTGCCGTCGACGAGCGTGGTGCAGCGTGACCTTCCGCTCGGAGTCGCCTGACGGCGTCTACGCCGCGACGGCAGGTGAATCGGCGTCCGGTGTCGCGGCCTTGGGCTGGCGCGTCGGCAGTCGTCTCGTCATGACCAGGCCGAGGAGGGCCAAGAAGGCCAGCACCGCCAGCGTGGTCCGGAGCCCGTTGATCCGGCTGGAGGCGTTGTCATCGACAATGGCCTTGGCCGTCGACGGAGGTACACCGGCTTTTTCCAGCGTGGCGTTCAGGTCGGCGTCGCTGACGAACGGGATTCCCGCCGAGAGCTGGACCTGGGCTTGAGAGGACATCTCCTTGGGGACGGCCGGGTCGTTCGCCAACGCTCCGAGGAACGTAGTGGTGAGAACGGAGATGAGCACCGCGCCCGCCAAGGCCGTTCCGATGGATGCGCCGAGGTTTGTGATCGTGTTCTGGACACCACCCACGTCACCGCTCTGGGCGTTGGGGACCGGCGGACACCGTTACCGCGCCCAACTGCGAGGCCAGCGTGCCGACGCCGAGGCCGATGAGGAGCAACGGCCAGGTCACGACCTCGGGACCCGAACCCTGGTCGAGCGCAGCCAGCAGCACGACGATCCCGAGGAAGAGCGTGCCGAAGCCGATGCGAACGACCAGGCGTGGCATGGCCCCGGGGAACAGGCGCGGGACGCGCCCACCGTGGCCAGCAGCAGGGTGAGCGACAGCGGCAGCAGGCGGACGCCCGTGGCGACGGCCGACAGTCCAAGTGCAACGGAGAGGAACAGGGGGATGACGAAGAAGAGGCCGGCCTGAAGCAGGTATTGGAAAAAGAAGGAGGTCAGTCCCGCCTGGAGGACGGGTGCGTGGAGCATCGACGGGTCGATGAGGGCGGCGCGACCGGCGCGGAGCTGCCGGGGCCCTCCCACAGCGCGAAGAGCACCAAGACCGACCCCGCCTCCGAGAATCAGCCAGACCACCGGCGACGTCCCGAGCCACACCGGAGCGTCGGGCTTGGAGCAGACGAAGCCCCAGGTGCCGGCGCGGATTATCCCGAAGACGATCATCCGAGCAGGCTCGCCGCCGACAGCACCGTCCCGAGCGGATCGAGCCGCACCCCCGAGACGGCTGGTGCATCGGCCATCCGACGGGCGAGGACGAGGATGGCGATGGCGATCACGACCTCTCCCGCGAACACGACCCGCCAGCTCAGGTACGTGGTGCACAACCCGCCGACGAGGGGTCCGACGGCGACGGCGATGGCGGCAGCCGACGCCACCAGCCCGTAGGCCCGGGGGCGATCCGGCGGGCCGAAGTTCGTCGCCACGAGCGCGACGACCGAAGGGAGGATCAGCACCGCGCCGATGCCTTCGAGGAAGGACCAGCCGAAGAGCAGTACCGGCAGGGATCCCGCCACCGCCGTCGTCAGCGAGCCGCAGGCGTAGATGACGCAGCCGATCATGAAGGCCCGCTTGCGCCCGAGGATCTGGCCGACCTTGCCGCCCGTGATCATGAACGCCGCCATGACAAGGGTGTAGAGAGTGATGGCCAGCTGGATCCCGTCACCGTGGTCCCGACGTCCTTGGCCACCGTGGCGATGGAGACGTTCATCACGGAGCTGTCGAGCGCCATGAGGAACTGGGCGGACGCCAAGGTGAGCAGGACGATCTGCCCTCCTGCCGAAGGGGTGGAGGCGCGCTGTTCCATGGGCCGCATTCTGGTCGATACCCGCAGATGCAACGCAGGATTAGCCGGAGGAGACGTTCGGTTGGAGGCGGGGCACCGTCTCCGATCCGGATGGCCGTGTCGTCTCTTGCCCGTGTGGCCTCTCCGCCGTCGCGTCGTCGTCGTCGGGATGGCCGGATTCGAACCGGCGACCTCCTGCTCCCAAAGCAGGCGCGCTAACCAAGCTGCGCCACATCCCGTAAAAACCGGCCCAAAGCCTAGGCCACCGAGCGACCCTCACCCCCTTGGTCCCAGAGGTCGCTGTGCGCGTCGAACAGAGTCTCCCAAGACGATCGCCGTCTACTCCGAGGTGGCCAACCGGCACGTTGCTGCCCACTGGGGCCACGCTCACGGACTGGGCGAACTGACTCAGATTCTCTGTTGAGCCCGAGCCGGTTCGATCTTCTCTTCCGTCTGCATCCATCCGGCCGATGAGCGATCGCCTGCGGTGCCGTCCTACGCCGACATGCTTTCTTTCAATCGGGGCCTCCTCTGTTGGAGTTCTTTTGGGACGACCCCGGCCTCGACCGCGAGACCGAGCGGCTTCACAGGGAGCGGCGACGCCGCCCTTTCATGCGATCGGCTTCCGTGACGCGTGCTCATGCGGGAATCCGACCGAACAGATTCCGACCGAACAAATTCCGACTGCACAATTTCCGACTGCACAAATTCCGACTAAACAAATTGGGACGTTATTCGGATTCGCCCATGATGACATCGAGTGCATAAACGACTTCGCCGGCCGGGATCCGGGAAGTTTTGATGTGACCGGCACGGCGCTCCTTCAAATGCGGTCTCCGCCATGATATTCCTTTATCATCGTAAAGACGGTAAGCCGGGGCGGGCCCGAGGAGGATCGGCTGTGCGCGGATATCACGATGTGCGAAGAGGTGTGGCGATGGCGCGAAAGGTGTACGTGGAGCCACCATACGCAATACCAGGCCACCGAACCTCGCCGATTCCCGGTAACCAGGAAACGGCCTGGGCGCTTCGGCCGCAGCCGCCGGTTGCCGGTGAACATCGACCCCGAGGATCAGGTCGCACTCATCCGGGAATTTGCTGGGCTATGGGAGGACGTCCCTGACGCACCGAGGATCGGTTGGCGGTATTGCTCATCGAACATGTTCCAGCCAGCCGACGCAACGTCGTATTTCGCACTGTTGCGTCATCTTCGACCAGCGCGGTTGTTGGAGGTGGGCTCCGGCTACACCTCGGCCCTCGCATTGGACGCCCGAGACCGCCACCTGCCAGGCCTCAAGACCACCTTCATCGAACCCTATCCCCACCGGCTTCACCGGCTGTTGAGCGACGACGACCGGAAAAGCGCAGAGATCATCGCCGAGCCGGTGCAGGATGTTCCACTCGAGATATTCGACCGGCTCGAATCGCGGCGACATTCTCTTCATGGATACCAACCACTTCACCAAGGCCGGGTGCGAGGTAAATTGGATGTTCTTCAACGTCCTGCCGCGGCTGGCCGCCGGAGTCATCGTCCACATCCACGACGTCTTCTGGCCATTCGAATACCCGAAGAGATGGGTACGTCAGCGGCGGGCCTACAACGAGCTGTATCTGTTGCGGGCGTTTCTCATGTACAACGAGGAGTTCCGGGTGAAACTCTTCTCGAACAAGATGTGGAAACAACACCGCGAGCTTTTCACCGGGATCCGGCCGGGCGAATCCGTATGGAGCGAGTCGCCGCCTCGCAGCCTGTGGTTGGAGAAAGCAGGCTGACCATCCGGCAGGTCTTTCGTCACCTGGCTGTCACGAGGAAGCCATTGGTGATGTCGTCCCCGGCCTGATTCTTGGGGCCGAAGATCCTCTTCGAGATGACGGCCACAACCGCCGGCGCCGGGACGTGTCGAGGACCACCTCGAGGGCGAACGAGAGGACGCCGAGCCCCGTGGACTCGTTGGCGTGCCGGGTGGCGGCGTGATCGACGACCAGTCCCCAGGACCAGGGACTGGGCGGCGTAGAGGCAGACCTGCGACCGCAAGGCTGGGCTCGGAGCATCGCAACGGCGTCGGCGAGGGCGACGAAGGAGAGACATGGAGACGCCGGAATAGGTCGAGGACCATGCGTCATCAGGAAGCGGGCGCGCCGCCTCACCGCGGGGTAGGGCGGCGCTCGGGAGAGCGGGGCTCGTTCCGAGGTTGCGGTTGGCGCCTCGGTCGACATGACTTCTCGCCCCAAAGCGGCCCTGACCTGGCGAGCCTTGACCGATGTGAGAATAAATTTTATTCTCCAGGCGTGAACGTCGATCCCGCGGCGGAGACCGAGGCGAGCCCAGGCGGTGCTGACGACGCCATTCGGGAGCGTTTGCTCAGTGCCGCTGCCAGTGTCTTCGCCAGACAGGGTTACGAGGGGACGAAGATCTTGGACATCGTCCGTGAGGCGGGCCTCTCGACCGGAGCCGTCTATGGCCGCTTCCGGTCGAAGAGTGATCTCTTGCGGGCGGCGATCGTCGAGCAGGCCCGGGATGTGGCGCATCTGGGTCAATCCGGAGGGACCCGGGTGGCCGACCTCATCGCCCAGTTGGGGCGAGCGACGAGCGGCGAGCTGAACAATGTGGAGGCCGTTCGTCTCGAAGCCTTCGTGGCGGCACGCCGCGAGCCGGAGATCGCACAAGCCATCGGCGAGGCCAGCATCGCACTGCGGACATCGATGCAGCCGCTCGTCGAGGCGGCAACTGTCGACGGTACCGTGGCCGGTGACATCGACCCCGAAGCAGTCGTGTTCTTCATTCGGACCGTGGGACTGGGCCTCTTGCTCCAGCGGGCTGCCGGCCTACCGGTCCCCGACCCCGCAGCATGGAGCGTCCTCGTCGAGAGGGTGGTCGACAGCTTCGGCGACAAGACCACATCAACCAAGACAACAACAACAGGGGGATCCCAGCGATGACGACGACCGAGCTGCCCGACTCAGCCGAAGTCGATGCCAGTATCAAGCTGATCACCGACAACGCCCAGCGCATCTTCTTGTGGGACTACGAACGGAGTCGAGAGCAGCTCGTCACCCTCTACAACAAGGCCATGAGCTCGCAGTGGAGCTCGGTGAGAGACCTCGATTGGTCGACCGAAGTCGACCCCGAGGCGCTGGTGGCCAGCTCGCCGCAGCAGAACCTGATGGTGGCAATCGCGCGGGGAGCGGCTGATCTTCCGGGATCACCGTTCGCGAAGTGGAGCGAGAAGGAATATCATCCAACTCGGCATCGAGTCCCTCAAAGCCTCACTCAGCCAGTTCATGCACGGTGAGCAAGGGGCCATGATGGTGGCGGCGAAGATCGTCGAGACCGTGCCGTGGATCGACGCCAAGTACTACGCCGCCACCCAGACCATGGACGAGGCGCGTCACACGGAGGTATTCGCCAAGTACCTGCACACCAAGTTGGGCGAGGCCTACCCCATGAGCCCGTTCCTCGAAGAGCAGATCGATGCGCTGATCAGCGACAGCCGCTGGGACATCGCCTACCTCGGCATGCAGATCGTCATTGAGTCCCTCGCCCTGGCGGCATTCGGCAACATGCTTCGGTCCACGGACGAACCCCTGCTCAAGAAGCTCCTCCGCTATGTGATGTCAGACGAGGCTCGCCACGTTGCCTTCGGTGTCCTGAGCCTCAGCGAGTACTACAAGAGCTTGAGTGAGGCCGAGCTCGTGGAGCGCGAGGAGTTCCTCTTGGAGGGGACGCTCAGCAGCAGGGCTCGTTCGATGACGCCCGAGATCTGGCAACGGATGGGCACCACGGTCGAAGAGGTACTGCCGTTCATGCTGGAATCGGCGCAGAAGTCGAAGCTCGACCCCTTCACGTCGTTCCAGCACGGCTTCTTCGCCAAGCTGGTACCCAACGTTCGTAAGCTCGGCCTGCTCGATGCCAAGCGGGGCAAGCTGCGCGAGAAGTGGGGCGAGGCTGGATTGCTGAACTTCGAATTCGCCGACGACACGGCCAGCTGACTACGAGGAATACGACGAGGTCGCCAAGGACCGCGCCAGCGCTCGGTAGGGCAGGACGTTCGTGCGCATCGGTCTCCCTGGAACAGGAGCGACGGTCGACCACGTCGTTCGTCAGGCGCAGCGAGCCGAGAACGACGGCTTCACGAGCCTCTGGTACACCAGCGCCGTCGCGGGTGACTCCCTGCTCGCCATCGCCCTGGCGGGGCGGGCCACGTCCTCCATCGAGCTGGGTACGGCGGTCATGCAGACCTATCCCTGCCACCCCGTGCTCCAAGCCACCCGTGCCGCGGCCGTCGGCGCCGCCATCGGATCCCCCGGGCGCTTCACGCTCGGTGTCGGACCTTCGCACCGGCCCTTCATCGAGGGGATGTTCGGCCTTGCCTACGACACCCCGGGACGACACACCGAGGAGTACGTGCAGATCCTGACGGGCTTGCTCGACGGTGAGGCGGTCCGCTTCAAAGGTGACGAGTTCCGGGTCAACGCCGGGCCCCTGCCGCTGGCCGAACGGGTTCCGGTCCTCGTCTCGGCCCTTGCCCCTCGCCTTCTCCGGGTGGCCGGCACCTTTGCCGACGGCACCGTCTTGTGGATGGCCAACGCGACGGCGGTGGCGCAGCACGTCACCCCGCGAATCACCGAGGCGGCCGCCCAGGCCGGCCGGCCTGCGCCCCGGATCGTTGCCGGCTTGCCCGTGGCCGTACACGACGACGTGGCCGGGGCCCGCTCGGTGGCGGCCGATCTGTTCGCCGTCTATGGCGACCTGCCCAACTACCAGAGGATCCTGGCTCACGGGGGAGTGAGCAGCCCCGCCGAAGCGGCGATCGTCGGGAACGAGGAGGCAGTGAGCAGTCAGATCGAGACGCTGTTCGACGCCGGTGCGACCGACGTGTGGGCGGCACCGTTCCCGGTCGGCGAGGACAAGGTGGCTTCGAGGGTCCGAACCCGTTCCCTGCTGATGGAGCTCGCCCAGAGCTGAGGTCGGAGAGCCGCGGCAATGGCCGGGCGTCGCGCCGAAGCCTGACGCTCGATCGCGACTAAGGGCGAAAAGGCCGCGTGTTCACGGGCTGGTCCGCGTCACACCCGCGCACGGCCAGGAGCTGCCACTCGCCCGGGCACTCCCTTGAGCGCATGAAGCCCGCGGTCGTCGAAGCCGATGCCCGAACCGACGGTCAGGTCGCGCACGGTCCCGGTCGTCAGCACCTCACCGGGACCCGCCATGGCGCTCACCCGCGAGGCGATGTGGACGGCCAGGCCACCGATGTCGTCGCCCCTCAGTTCCATCTCGCCGGCGTGCACGCCGGCGCGCAGCTCCAGATCGACGGCCGACGCCGCCTCCACCATGTCCGTCGCGCACCGGAGAGCCTGCGCCGGCGACCCGAAGCGCGCCAGGATCCCGTCGCCGGTCGTCTTGACCAGAACGCCGTCGTGACGCGCCAGGAGGCGCTCCATGGTCACGTCGAGTTCGTCGAGTACGGCGCGCCAGTGCCGGTCGCCGTCACGGGCGGCAAGGACAGTCGAGTCCACGATGTCGGTGAACAGCACCGTGGCGAGGGTGCGGGTGGCAGTGCGCACCGCCCGCGACCCGGTCACGAACTCCTCCA
Source organism: uncultured Acidimicrobiaceae bacterium (assembly GCA_963828505.1). Taxonomy (GTDB): domain Bacteria; phylum Actinomycetota; class Acidimicrobiia; order Acidimicrobiales; family RAAP-2; genus Bog-473. Next base: position 418,031 of record CAWHFM010000007.1, on the reverse strand, counting down.
CCTCGTCGACCAGGGCGTCGAACTCGCCCGCCCAGGGCAGCAGGTCGGTTCCGGGGATCGTGGCGAAGCGCGCGCCATCGATGTGCTCGGCCAGGTACCGGCCGTGTCGGTGCAGCGCGGCGTAGGACTCGGCCCGGCTCACGACCAGGGTGGGGCACCGGATGTCGGAGCAGGAACGACCGTACGTCGGCCGAGAACGTGACGAGGTTGAACGCCACCGCCGTCGCCGGGCTGGCACCACGCCGTGCTGCTCGCTCCCACCACTCCCGGAAGCCGACCCGATGGGCCAGGCTGGGCGCGAAGACCGCGATGTCCTGGGGCACCCCGTCCTCGACCTCGGGCACGTCGATGTCGGCCGCGGTCGCGGTCAGCTCGGACGGCACGCCGAAGCCGTAGTCCTCGGCTTCGCCCACCCTCGCCGTCCCGTTGAGGATCGACGAGCGACGCCACCTGCTCGGGGTGCGTTCCCGCCAACCAGATGGCGGGCATCGCTCCCCCCGCCGAGCCGAGCACGACGGGACGCTCGCACCCGGCCGCCTCCATCACGGCCAGCGCGTCACGTCCCCACCCCTCAATGGAGGGCGGCGTGCCCGGAGCCAGTGGGTCCGACAGGCCGAGGCCGGCGGCGTCGAAGCGGACCAGGCGGCAGAATCCGGCGAGGCGCTCGGTGTAGCGCAGCCAATTGGGCTCGTCGAAGGTCTCGTCGATGGAGATCATCAGCCCGCTGTTGAACTCCAGCACGTCGACCGGGCCCGAACCCCACACCTGATAGCCGATGTGGGTGCCGTCGCGCACCGCGTAGCGGGTGGCCGGGGCGTCCATATCGGTGCAGTCTGCCGTGACGGGCCCGCCGCGGCGCCGAGCGACTCCGGGCTCCGAGCGACTCCGGCGGCGGCCGCGCCATCGGTCAGCCGGTCAGACGGGTCAGCCGGTCAGCGGTCGCGTGCCCGCGCACCAGCCGGCCGGGCTGCTCGCCGGTGGGCTCGCCGTCCTCGAACGTGACGGCCCCCTGCTTGATCGTGGCCCGGTACCCCACGGCGCGCTGGAGCAGGCGGCGGCCACCGGCCGGGAGGTCGGCGGCGACGTAGGGGCGCTGCAACGAGAGTCCTTCGTAGTCGATGAGGTTCAGGTCCCCGAGCGCGCCCGGTTCCAGTGTCCCGCGGTCGGACATGCCGTAGAGGCGCGCCGTGTCGTGGGTCTGCTTCTTCACGATGTACTCGAGGGGAAGGGTTGCTCCTCGCGAGCGGTCGCGTGTCCAGTGGGTGAGCATGAACGTCGGCATCGATGCGTCGCAGATCGTCCCGGTGTGCGCCCCCCCGTCGGCCAGGCCGAGGAGGCCGCGCGGGTGCAGCAGCATCTCGTGCACGTGGTCGAGATCACCCGTGGCGTAGTTGAGGATCGGGATGTACAGCAGCCCCTGACCGCCCTCGGCGGCCATCTCGTCGTACGCCACCTCGAGCGGCGTCATGCCACGCGCCGCCGCCAGGCCCGCCAGAGAGCGCTCCGGTCCCGGTTCGTAGTCGGGCGGGTCGCCGAGGACGAAGGTGCGGTGGAATGCCTTCTCCATCGCCTCGGCCTGGGCCGGCGTCGCGGGCGTCCACGACGTGATGCGTCGGCGCAGCTCGGGGTCCTCCAGCGCCACGGCCAGCTCGTCCATGGAGAGATGCCTGGCCCGCAGCTCCCGATAGGCCGGGATGTCCGAGAAAAGGCACAGCGTCGCGTGGTGACCGGTGAGGAGTCCCGTCGGCCGCCCGGCGATCTGCGGGAAGAGCAGCGCGCCCTCTTCACACGCCTCGAGCGAGGCGGCCAGCTGCTTGCGCCACAGCTCGGGGTCGTCGTCCACCTGCAAGAGGACGTAGGACACGGGCCGCCCGATGGCGGCCGAAAGGCGTCGCATCCAGTCCACCTCGGCGAAGGCGTCGTCGAGCATCTCGCCCGCCGAGCCGAGCGGCGCGAGCTCGAACACCCCGGTGCCGGCCTCGGCCAAGGCGGCACCGATGCCGAAGAGCTCGTCCTCGCCCGCGTAGGTGCCCGGCACCAACTCACCGTCGCTGGCGCGGTGTCCGAGCGTGCGCGAGGTCGAGAAGCCCAGCGCGCCGGCACGCAATGCCTCGAGCACGATCGCCCGCATGGCCTGAATGTCGTCGGCCGTTGCCGCCTCGTTGCGCGCACCGCGCTCGCCCATGACGTACGCCCGGACGGCGCCGTGCGGGATCTGAGCCCCGACGTCCACCGTCCAACGCCTGCGCTCGAGCGCGTCGAGGTACTCGGGGAAGGTCTCCCACTCCCACTGCATCCCCTCGGCCAGCGCCGTGCCGGGGATGTCCTCGACGCCTTCCATCAGGCCGATGAGCCAGTCGTGGCGGTCGGGCGCGGCGGGTGCGAACCCGACGCCGCAGTTGCCCATGACGAGCGTGGTCACCCCGTGCCACGACGTCGGGGCGAGCTCAGGGTCCCAGGTGGCCTGGCCGTCGTAGTGGGTGTGGACGTCGACCCATCCCGGCGTGACGAGCAGTCCGTCGGCCTCGATGGTCCGGGATCCGCCGCCCTCCACCCGGCCCACCTCGGTGATGCGGCCCTCGTCCACGGCCACGTCGGCCTGGCGCGGCGGGGCTCCCGTCCCGTCGACCACGGTCCCCCCGGTGATGATCAGGTCGTGCATGCCATGCATCGTCTCACGCCGGCCGGCGTCGCGTCGCGCCAGAGCACCTCGGGGTACGCCAGGCGCCCGGGCCCGGGTGCGGTGACCCGCCGGGCACGTGTCGCGCTCCGACCAGTTCGCCAGGTCGCGCTCCGACCAGTTCGCCAGGTCGCGCTCCGACCGGCAGGCCGGATTGCGCTCGGACCGGCAGTCCGGTCGGAGCAGGCGGGAGGGCGGATTTCTCGGTCGGTCGGTGCGCCCGGGTTCGCGTGCCCGTGCGTATCGGCCGAGGTCAGACCTTGGCTTTGCCCAGGATCCGGTTCATGTTCGTGCCGCAGACGGGACATTTTCCCTTGGCGGCCCGGCGCCCGTTGCTGAGCTCCACCTCCTGGCCGTCGAACTCCCTCTTCTCGCGGCACTTCACGCAGTAACCCTCGGTAATTCGCCATGGGATCTCCCCTCTGGTGTCTGAATCGCCCGGGGCGTCGGGGATCCGGCATGCACCGGACCTGGTCCCGGACGGGTCCAGAAGCCCGGACGGGTCCAGAAGGTAGCGGTGGGGTCTCCCGAAGCGGTGGATGGTCCCCCGAGGGCGGGGAGAAGAGCGCCCGCTCGGTCCGGGGTTCACCGCAGGGACCAGGGCTACTGTGCTGCTGGTGAGTGGGTGCTGCCGGTGACGGAGAGCGGGTGGGAGGAGTTGGGCCGGGAGGCCAGCGACGCTCTGGCCGAGACCTGGGGTTCCCTGGCCGACGTCTGCCACGAGCTCTCGGCGAGCGAGTGGGCCCTTCCGACCGAGTGCCCCGGCTGGGACGTCAAGGACCAGCTGTCCCACCTGATCGGGATCGAGCGTTCCATCATGGGCGAGTCCGCCCCGTCCTGGGATCGTCCGCTCGGTTCGCACGTCAAGAACGAGTTCGCCGCGTCGAACGAACCGTTCGTCGCCGTGCGGCGCGCCAGGAGCGGTCCCGAGGTGCACGCCGAATTCGTCGAGGTGACCACCCAGCGCCTGGCCCAGCTCGACGCGCTCACGGAGGCGCAATGGGCCGAGGTGGGATGGAGCCCGCTCGGGCAGCGTCCACGCGCCGTGTTCATGGAGGTGCGGGTGTTCGACAGCTGGGTGCACGAGCAGGATGCCCGGCGCGCCCTCGACCGAACCGGGGGGTGCGGCGGGCGGGCGTCCTCCAAGTCGCTCGACCGGGTCCAGGGAGCCATGGGATTCGTGGTGGCCAAGCAGGCGGGGTGCGGCGACGGCACCAAGGTCCGCTTCGACGTCAGCGGTCCCGGGGCCGACGCACGCTCGTTCACCGTTGCCGTCGAAGGTGGACGTGGCGTCCTGTCGGATCAGGGGACGCCGACGGTGCGCATCTCCCTCTCGGCGCTCGATTTCGTCCGACTGGGCTGCGGCCGGGCCAAGGCGGAGCAAGTGGAGGCCGCCGGGGGGATCGGCCTGGAAGGCGACGCGGTGACCGGACGAAGCGTGCTCGGCCACATGAACTTCATGTTCTAGTGAAACCTCCTGGCATCGAGGTCCCTGCCCGTGCCTTCGGGCTTCGGCGTTCTTACGGAGCCGATACCGCGTCGAGGTTCTTCCCCGTCGTTCAGGTTCCGCTCCGGCGCGCCGCCGGTCGTCTTGGACCTCCGCGCCGGTCCGGGAGAGCCGGGCCGGTAGAGTGACCAGCCCGTGATGCGCGCCACCACCGAAGCCCTCGAGGGCAACCTCGTCCGCCTCAGCGTCGAGATCGACGAGCCCGAATTCGACCAGGCTCTGACCGACGTGGTGCGCGCCCTGGGAAAGCAGGTGAGCGTACCGGGCTTCCGACCCGGCAAGGTGCCGCGCCGGGTGCTCGAGGCGCGCATGGGCGGTGCCGGAGCGCTGCGCGAGGAGGCGTTGCGCGAATCGTTGCCCGACTTCTATGCGCGCGCCGTCGTCGACACGGAGCTCGACCCGATCACTCAGCCCGAGATCGACATCAAGAGCGGCAAGGAAGCGGGCGCCGTCGCGTTCGACGCCGTCGTCCAGATCCGGCCACGCGTGGCCATCCCCGGCTACGACGGCCTGCAGGTCACGCTGCCCACCCTCGCCGTGAGCGACGAGGAGATCGACCGCCAGCTCGACCGACTACGCGAGAACGACGCGGAGCTCCAGACCGTCGACCGGCCGGCGATCGACGGCGACGTCGTGACCATCGACCTGCACGGGACCGACCCCTCCGGTGCCGAAGTGGTGGGCGTCGACGACTACTCCTACACGGTCGGCTCCGCCAGCATCGTTCCCCAGCTCGACCCCGAGCTGCACGGATCCAAGGCCGGGGCCATCCTCGCCTTCGAGGCGCAGAACCCGAACGACCCCGAACAGGCCATCTCCTTCCGGGTGCTGGTCAAGGAGGTCAAGGTCAAGAAGCTTCCGGACGCGACCGACGAGTGGACGGCGGAGAACTCCGAGTTCGAGACCCTGGCGGAGCTCCGGGCCGACATCTCGGACCGGATCTCCCGGGTGAAGCTCATGACGGCCCAGCTGGCGCTGCGCCAGAAGACGGTCGAAGCCGTCGCCGGGCTCGTGGTCGACGACGACGTGCCCGAGGTCCTGGTCGACGAGGAGGTCTCCGAGCGCGTCCACGATCTGCAGCACCGGTTGGAAGCGCAGAACGTGAGCGTGTCCGACTACCTCTCGGCCACCGGTCAGGCACCCGACGACCTGCTGACATCCGTGCGGGCGGACGCCCAGGAGGCGGTCAAGGCCGACCTGGCGCTGCGTGCCCTGGTCGAAGCCGAGGAGATCGCGCTGAGCGACGAGGAGCTCGACGCCGAGGTGGCGATCATGGCGGAGCGCATGGGCACGTCCCCGGCCAACCTGCGCCGGCAGCTCGACACGTCCGGCCGGACCGGCGCGGTACGCTCGGAGTTGCGGAAGCGCAAGGCGCTGCAATGGCTGCTGGACAACGTGGATCTCGTCGACGAGGAGGGTAACTCGATGTCACGGGACGATCTCAGGGAGGACGCGTCGACGCAGGTCGACGGCGGGGGAGACGGCGACACCGCAGTGGACGTGGCGAACGAGGAGAGCGAATGACGATGCTGAGTTCGGGGGACGCAGCAGCCCGGCCGGGCCTGCGGGCGTACAACTATCTCGTTCCGACGGTCATCGAGTCGTCCAACCGGGGCGAGCGCGCCTACGACCTCTACTCGCGGCTGCTGCGTGAGCGCATCATCTTCCTGGGCACGCCGGTCGACGACGCGGTGGCCAACCTGATCTGCGCCCAGATGCTCTTCCTCGAGTCCGAGGAGCCGGACAAGGACATCCACCTCTACATCAACTCGCCGGGTGGCGAAATCACGGCGCTCTTCGCCATTTACGACACGCTCAAGTTCATCAAGGCGGACGTCTCGACCTTCTGCTTCGGCCAGGCGGCCTCCGCCGCCGCCGTCCTCCTGGCCGCCGGAGCCAAGGGCAAGCGCTTTGCGCTCCCGCACGCCCGCGTGCTCCTGCACCAGCCCTGGGGCGGCGTGGAGGGGCAGGCGAGCGACATCGAGCTCCAGGCCAGGGAGATCCTGCGCATGCGCGACCTCCTGTCGCGGATGCTGGCGGAGGACACCGGGCAGACCTCCGAGAAGGTGGCCCAGGACACCGATCGGGACTTCATCATGACGGCGGATGAGGCGGTGACCTACGGCATCATCGACGAGGTCATCACGGCGCGGTCGATAGCACCGCTCGAAGCCATCGGCGCGGCGTAGGCCAGCGACCGTCGGAACGGAAAGCGCACGGGAGAAGCGATCTGGTGGCGAAGTTCGGGGAGGGCGGGGATCTCGTCAAGTGCAGTTTCTGCGGAAAGACGCAGAAGCAGGTCAAGAAGCTCATCGCCGGCCCTGGCGTCTACATCTGCGACGAGTGCATCGACTTGTGCAACGACATCATCGCCGAGGAACGCGACGAGTCGACCGAGCTCAGCTTCGAGGACCTGCCCAAGCCGCGCGAGATCTTCGACTTCCTGAACGACTACGTCGTCGGGCAGGAGTACGCCAAGAAGATCCTCTCGGTCGCCGTGTACAACCACTACAAGCGCGTGCAGGCCGGACCCCCCTCGCAGGAGGACCTGGTCGAGCTGGCCAAGTCCAACATCCTGCTCCTCGGGCCTACCGGCTGCGGCAAGACGTTGCTGGCGCAGACGCTGGCCCGCATGCTCAACGTTCCCTTTGCCATCGCGGACGCCACGGCGCTCACCGAGGCGGGCTACGTGGGCGAGGACGTCGAGAACATCTTGCTCAAGCTCATTCAGGCGGCCGACTACGACGTGAAGCGAGCCGAGACCGGGATCATCTACATCGACGAGATCGACAAGATCGCCCGCAAGAGCGAGAACCCTTCGATCACCCGTGACGTGTCGGGCGAAGGCGTGCAGCAGGCGCTGCTCAAGATCCTCGAGGGCACGACGGCATCGGTCCCGCCCCAGGGCGGGCGCAAGCACCCGCACCAGGAGTTCATTCAGATCGACACCACGAACATCCTGTTCATCTGCGGCGGCGCGTTCGCCGGGCTGGACAAGCTGATCGAGGGCCGCATCGGCAAGCGGGGTATCGGCTTCCGGGCCGAGGTGCACCGCAAGGACCGCGACGACGGCGAGATCCTGCGCCACGTCCTGCCGGAGGATCTGATCAAGTTCGGGCTCATCCCCGAGTTCATCGGTCGCCTTCCCGTGGTGAGCGCAGTGGCGCCGCTCTTCAAGGACGCGCTGGTGCAGATTCTGGTCGAGCCCAAGAACGCGCTGACCCGGCAGTACGAGCGGGTGTTCGCTCTCGACAACGTCGAGCTCGAGTTCACGCCCGACGCGCTCGAAGCGGTGGCCGAGCAGGCACTCCTGCGCGGTACCGGCGCCCGCGGGCTGCGTGCCATCCTCGAAGAGGTGCTGCTCGACGTGATGTACGACCTCCCCAGCCGCACCGACGTGGGCCGGTGCGTGGTGGACCGTTCGGTCGTGCTCGACCGGGTGGCGCCGACGCTGGTGCCCCTCGGCGGCGCGCCGGTGAAGTCGACCCGCTCCCGTCGCGCCGCATCCTGACCCGGCGCGACGCCGTGCCGGCGTCCCCCCCTTCGACAGCGTCGCCGACGCGATTCAGTGGCTCGACTCGCACATCGACTTCGAACGGCACATGCCTCGTCGACGTGCCGTGCCCACCCTCGACCGCATGCGTGCGCTCACCGCCTTGCTCGGCGAGCCGCAGGACTCCATCCCGACGGTCCACGTGACCGGCACCAACGGGAAGGGCTCCACCTCCGCCATGATCACCGCCCTCCTCATGGCCAAGGGCCTGAGCGTCGGCACCTACACCAGTCCCAATCTCCACGCGGTGGGGGAGCGCATCGCTCGCAACGGCGAGCCGATCGACGACGAGTCGCTGGCCGCGGTGCTGACGGAGCTGGCGTTGCTCCAACCGCTCCTGGACGAGCGTCCGACCCGCTTCGAGCTGCTCACGGCGGCGGCCCTGGCCTGGTTCGCCTCCGAGGCCGTCGACGCCATGGTGGTCGAAGTGGGCCTGGGGGGGACGTGGGACTGCACCAACGTCGTGCACGCGGACGTGGCCGTGCTGACCAACGTGAGCTTCGACCACACCGACGTCCTCGGACCGACCCTGGAGCTGATCGCCGCCGACAAGGCGGGCATCGTCGATCCCGGGAGCTCCGTCGTGGTGGGTGAGTCCCGGCCCGAGCTGGTGACCCTCGTCGAGGAGCGCGCGGCGGCCCGAGGTGCGTCCCCGGTGTGGGCGGTCGGTCGCGACTTCGGCTTCGGGTCGAACCTGGTGGCCGTCGGGGGACGCCTGGTGAGCCTGTGGACGCCGGGCGGGACCTACGACGACGTGCTCGTCCCCCTCCACGGGGCCCACCAGGGGGCGAACGCGGCCTGCGCACTGGCGGCAGCGGAGGCCTTCTTCGGCGCACCGCTCGACCCCGAGGTGGTGGACGAGGCGTTCGCCGTCGTGCGCATGCCGGGCCGGCTCGAGGTGCTCGGCCGTCATCCCCTGCTGCTGGTCGACGGCGCGCACAATGCGGCCGGCATGGCTGCGCTCGGCCAGGCGCTGAGCGAGGAGTTCGACGTCGAGGGCACGTCGGTCGCCGTCGTCGGGATGCTGAGCGGCCGCGACCCCTCCGCCATGCTGGCGCCACTGGTCACCGCCGGCATATCGACCGTCGTGGCGTGCGCTCCCGTCTCGCCCCGCGCCATGGCACCGACCGAGGTGGCCGACGCCGCCCGCGCCCTCGGCCTGGGCGCGTTGGTCGAGCCGGACGTGCACGATGCGCTCGGTGTGGCGCGCCGGATGGTCGGCACCGACGGCCTGGTCGTCGTGGCCGGTTCGCTCTACGTGGTCGGTACGGCACGAGCGGACGTTTTGGCGTCCGCCGTGCCCTGGGAGGAAGCCGGCCGCTGAGCGCCGTGTAGTGTCACACGGTCGTGGACCGGACCCTGGTGATGGTGAAGCCCGACGGCGTCGAGCGCGGCCTGGCCGGCGAGATCGTGACGCGCCTCGAGCGCAAGAAGTTGCAACTGGTGGCGGCCGAGCTGCGCACCATCACCAAGGAGGTGGCCGAGCGCCACTACGCCGAGCACGCCGAGCGGCCGTTCTTCGCCGACCTCGTGGCCTTCATCACCCGGTCGCCGTCGCTCATCATGGTGGTCGAGGGGCCCAAGGACACGTATGCCGTCGTCCGCCTGATGATGGGCGCCACCAACCCGGCTGAGGCGGCACCGGGCACCATCCGCGGCGAGCTCGGGATCGAGACGACGGAGAACCTGGTGCACGGTTCGGACTCGCACGAGTCCGCGGCGCGCGAGATCGCGCTGTTCTTCCCCGACCTGGCGGGGTAGTCCCAGGTCACAGCCCGGAACGCCGGCTTCCGCCTTGTGAAGGCAGTCGGGTTCCCGTAGCCTGGCTGAAACCCACCCGGCACCGGACCCCCGGTGCCGACCCGTTTTTCCGTCGGGAGAGTTCTACCTATGGCCGACAATCGCCTTTCGCTCCTTGGCCGTGACATGGCCGTCGATCTCGGCACGGCGAACACGCTGGTCTACGTGCGCGGTCGCGGCATCGTGCTCAACGAGCCCTCCGTCGTCGCCGTCGACATCAAGGACGGCCGCCCGCTGGCCGTGGGAGCCGAGGCCAAGCGCATGATCGGGCGCACGCCGTCGAACATCCAGGCCATCCGGCCCCTCAAGGACGGCGTCATCGCGGACTTCGAGATCTGCGAGAAGATGCTGCGCTACTTCATCCACCGCGTGCACCAGCGCCGCTTCGCCAAGCCGCGCATGGTGATCTGCGTGCCTTCGGGGATCACCGGTGTGGAGCGCCGCGCCGTCATGGAGGCGGCGGAGTACGCCGGGGCGCGGCGGGCCTACATCATTGAGGAGCCGATGGCGGCCGCCATCGGAGCCGGGCTGCCGGTGCACGAGCCGACGGGCAACATGGTGGTCGACATCGGCGGCGGAACGACCGAGGTGGCCGTGATCTCGCTCGGCGGCATCGTCACGAGCCAGTCGGTGCGCATCGGGGGGGACGAGCTCGACGACGCCATCGTCTCGTTCGTCAAGAAGGAATTCAGCCTCGCGCTGGGGGAGCGCACGGCCGAGGAGATCAAGATCACCCTCGGTTCGGCCTACCCGTTGGAGCAGGAGCTGCACGCGGAGATCCGCGGACGCGACCTGGTGAGCGGGCTTCCCAAGACGATCGTCGTGTCGACCGAGGAGATCCGCCGCGCCATTGAGGAGCCGGTGTCCGCCATCGTCGACGCGGTCAAGGTCACGCTCGACCGGACGCCGCCGGAGCTGGCGGCGGACATCATGGAGCAGGGGATCGTGCTGACCGGCGGCGGGGCGTTGCTGCACGGGCTCGAGTCGCGGCTGCAGACCGAGACGGGCATGCCCATCGTCGTGGCCCGGGACCCGCTGAACTGCGTCGCCATCGGCAGCGGCCAGTGCCTCGAAGAGTTCGAGGCCCTGAAGCGGGTGCTCATCACGACTTCCTCCCGCTGACGAGAGCAGTCCCGGTTTGGCCAGGTCCCGGCGGTCGCGCCGCACGTTGACGGTCGTCGTCCTGGTCGTCGTCTCGCTGTCACTCATCTCACTCGATCTCAACGGCCGCACCCACAACGTGACGTCGGGGGTCAAGTCCGTCGCCAACAGCATCTACGCGCCGTTGCAGCAGGGCACGCTCGACGTCGTGCGCCCGATCGGGAGCTTCTTCGCCGGGGCGGTCAACTACGGCGCTCTGCAGTCGGAGAACGAGCGGCTCCAGCAGACCATCGGCCAGCTGCGCGCGGCGCAAGCCGAGCGCAGCTTTGAGAACGCCCAGCTGCGCCAGCTCACGGCCCTCGAGAACCTTCCGTTCCTCGGCTCCCTGCCGACCGTGCCGGCGCAGACGATCCAGCAGTACTCGTCGAACTTCACCGCCACCATCACCATCGACAAGGGCCGCGACGAGGGCGTCGATGTCGGCTACCCGGTCGTGGGCGAGGGAGGTCTGGTGGGACAGGTGATCCAGCGCTTCGCCCACACCTCGGTGGTCCGACTGATCACCGACGGCCAGTCCAAGGTGGGAGTGACCTTCGGCAACCAACTCACCGGGATCGTCGACGGGCAGGGGCCCGGCAACGATCCGACCCTGGACCTGGTGCCGCCCAACACGCCGGTGCACAAGGGCGAGAAGGTCTTCACCAGCGGGCTCGACGCGGCGGCCTACCCGCCGGGGATCCCGGTGGCCACGGTGCAGAGCTTCCACACGGCGTCGGGCGCGAGCCAGGAGAGCATCGTCGTCGAGCCCTTGGCCGACCTGAGCCAGCTGGCCTACGTCGACGTCGTCCAGTGGGCGCCCCCGTCGTGAGCGCCCGCGCCATGGTCCGGGTGGCTTTCGTGATCTTCCTGGCTCTGATGGCACAGTCGACCGTCCTGGTGTCGCTGCGGATCCACGGCGTGCACCCCGACATCGTGTGGCTGCTGCCGATCACCGCCGCCCTGCTCGACGGCCCCGAGACCGGCGCCATCGTCGGGTTCTGGTCCGGCCTCGCCTTCGACTTCGTCCTGCCCACCCCTTTCGGCCTGTCGGCCCTGGTGGCGACCGTGCTCGGGTACGCTGTCGGGTCGCTCACGACCTCGGCCGACCCCCGGGCCTGGTGGCCGAAGCCGGTGGCCGCGTTCACCGGGAGCGTCGCAGCGGACATGCTCTTTGCCGTGCTCGGTGCGATCGTGGGACAAGAGCAGATGGTGAGGGTGAACTTCGGGGCGCTCGTCGTCGTGGTCGGGGTGTCGAGCGTCGTGCTGGCCCCCGTCGTCTACACCCTGATGCGCTGGGCTCTGGCCGGGACGTCGAACCGGCGGTCTCCGATGGGGTCCCAGACCGAGACGGCGGTCCGGTGAAGCGCACCCTGCGCCACCCCATCCGGGGTGACCGGGTCCACCCGAAGCCGTCCACCAGGTCGCCGCGGCGGTCGGCGTGGCGCTCCGAGGCCCGCCAGCCCCGCATGCGCCCCCGCAAGGGCGTCCATGTCGGCGCGCTCGTCGGCTCGCCCGAGGAGGAGGGGTCGCGGCCGAATCTACGGCTGCACATCGTCGGCCTCATCGTGCTCGTCCTCTTCGGCGTGCTCGGGCTGCGGCTGTGGACGCTCCAGGTGGTCGAGGGCAAGACGTACGCCGCGGCCGTGACGCGCAACGAGGTGCGGGTGGTGAGCATTCCGGCGCCGCGCGGCGACATCGTCGATCGCGACAGCACGGTGCTCGTGACCAACGTTCCCCAGGAGGAGATCCTGCTCTCGCAGAGCGAGGCCATGCAGAACCCGGCCATCATCGGGATGGTCGCCGCGCTGGTGGGCGAGACGCCGGCGCAGGTCAAGACGGCGTTGAACAACAAGCAGTACAGCCCCTACGAACCCATACCGGTGGCAGTGGGCGTCTCGACGGCGACGGTGCAGTTCCTCCAGACGCACCAGAGCGAGTACCCCGGGGTCAGCGCGCAGACAGTGACGCAGCGCAGCTACCCCCAGGGCGGCACGGTCGGCACCCACGTACTCGGGTTCTCGGGCAACATCACGCCGAGCTATCTGGCCGCGCATCCCAACGACGGCTACACGCAAGGCAGCCAGATCGGCCTGTCGGGCATCGAGGCGCAATACGAGCAATACCTGCGCGGCACCGCGGGCCGCCAGGCGCTGGCGGTCGACGTGCACGGCGACGTCGTCGGCACGCTCAGCACGACCGCTCCCAAGATGGGCGACACCGTCGTGCTCAACATCGACGCGGGTCTGCAAGCGGAGGTGCAGAACTACCTTCAGCAACAGATCCTGTCCGACCGCCAGACGGTCGACGCCGTGGACGGACGCATCCCGCCCGCTCCGAACGGCGCCGTCATCGTGATGAACCCACAGAACGGCCAGGTGCTGGCCATGGCGTCGTACCCGACGTACAACCTGGACGAGTGGGTCGGCGGCATCTCCGAGGCCAACTTCACTGCCCTGCAGGCCAGCCAGGCCGAGAACAACTGGGCCATCGAGGGGCTGTACACGCCGGGATCGACGTTCAAGCTCGTCACGGCGACGGCGGCGTTGCAGGACGGGCTCATCACGCCGAGCACGCCGTACGACGACACCGGAAGTTTCAGGATCCCGGGGTGTCCCTCGCCTGGTGTGACCGATGACACCAACTGCGTCCTCAGCGACGATCCGGGCGACAGCGGTGGGATCTACGACGTCTCGGGGGCGCTCACGGTGTCGAGCGACTCGTTCTTCTACAACCTCGGCGACATGTTCTGGAACGACCGCGCCACCTACGGGGACTACCCGATTCAGAACGAGGCGGCGGCGTACGGCGAGGGGACGATCACCGGTATCGACCTGCCGGGCGAGGCCCAGGGGCGCGTCGACAGCTACCTGACGCGGGCCCACCTCCACGCCATTGCGCCGAAGGGCTTCCCGAACCCGCCGATGTGGTACACCGGCGACAACATCGAGATGGCGTTCGGTCAGGGCGGGACGGTGCTCACACCGATAGAGCAGGCGGTGACCTATGCCACGTTCGCCAACGGCGGCACGCGGTATGCGCCCCAGGTGGCCAACGAGATCGTCGACCCCACCACGGGCCGGGTGGTCAAGAAGCTCCGGCCCCAGGCGACGGGGCACGTGACCATCTCCCCCGCCAACTACGCCGCCATCCTCACCGGTCTCGAGGGCGTGATCACGAAGGGCACCGCCGCCCAAGACTTCCAGGGCTTCCCGACGTCGTGGAACCTGGCCGGCAAGACGGGCACGGCGTCGAACGGATTGGGGCCCAACGGGCAGAAGCTCGAGCCCAACAGCTGGTTCGTCGCCTTCGGCCCCAACCCCAACCCGCAGTACCTGGTGCTGGCGGTGATCGACCAGGGCGGGTACGGCGCCCAGGCTGCGGCGCCGCTCGTGCGCAACATCTTCGACTACATCGCCACCAACGCGGTCAGCCCGACGGTGAGCATTCCCACACCGGCGCACCCGGCCAGCCAGGCCGCCCCCAAGACGAACCTGCCCCTCGGGACGCCGACGACGACCACCACGACGGTGCCCCCGCCCGCGCCGGGCGCCCCGACGACCACCGCCACGACGGCGACCGGGACCGGCGCCTGAGCGCCGTAGGCTCATTGGCCCATGGAGACGATCTGGCCCGAGGTCGAGCGCCTGCTGCCCGGCGTGTCGAAGCCTGCCCGCTACATCGGCGGCGAGCAGGGGGCTGTCTACCCCGAGCACGGCCCGGGACGAGTGGCCTGGCTCCTCGTCTACCCCGACACCTACGAGATCGGGTTGCCGAACCAAGGGCTGCAGATCCTCTACGAGATCCTCAACGAGAGGCCCGACGCGCTGGCCGAGCGCTCCTACGCGCCCTGGGTCGACATGGAGGAGGCCATGCGGGAGGCGGGGGTGCCTTTCTTCAGCGTGGAGCAGCACCTACCGGCCGCCGCGTTCGACGTCGTGGCCTTCAACCTGTCGGCCGAGCTGGTCTACACGAACGTCGTCAACCTCATCGACCTGGCCGGGCTCCCCCTCCACGCCCGTGACCGCGGCCCGGGCGACGCGCTGGTCGTGGCGGGCGGGCACTGCGCGTTCAACCCCGAGCCGCTGGCCGACTTCGTCGACGCCTTCGTGCTCGGCGACGGGGAGGAGGCAGCCGGCGAGGTGACCGAGGTGGTGGGCCACTGGCTGGCCCGGCCCGAGAACGAGCGGAGGCGCGACGGGTTGCGCCGGGACCTGGCCGCACTGGAGGGCGTGTACGTGCCGGCGCTCTACGAACCCGAGTACGCGGGCGGGCGTCTGGTGGCGACGCGTCCGGTCGACGCCGGCGTCCCGGCGCAGGTGGACAAGCGCACCGTCGCCGACCTGGCCGATTGGCCCTACCCGGCGCGACCGCTCGTGCCCCTGACCGAGGTGGTGCACGACAGGCTGAACGTCGAGGTCTTCCGCGGCTGCACCCGCGGCTGCCGCTTCTGCCAGGCCGGCATGATCACGCGGCCCGTGCGCGAGCGCCCCGCCGAGCAGGTGCGCGAAATGGTGCGGTCGGGGCTCGAGTGGAGCGGGCACGACGAGGTGGCGTTGACCTCTCTGTCGACCGCCGACTTCTCGGGCATCGAGAACACGGTGCGAGATGTCATGGAGGACCCCGGCCACGACGGTCGGGTCTCGGTGAGCCTGCCCTCGCTGCGCGTCGATGCGTTCACCGTGGCCACGGCGGCGCAGATCCAGTCGGTGCGCCGCACGGGCCTCACGTTCGCCCCGGAGGGCGGCACGTGGCGGATGCGCCGGGTGATCAACAAGCTGATCACGGAGGAGGACCTCTACGGCGCGGTCGACGCCGCGTTCAGCCAGGGCTGGCGGCGGGTCAAGCTCTATTTCCTCATCGGACTGCCGACCGAGCGCGACGAGGACGTCCTCGGCATCGCCGAGCTGGGCGCGGGCTGCGTCGAGATCGGGCGGCGTCATCACCCCTCGGTGACCGTGGTGGCCTCCGTCGGCGGGTTCGTGCCCAAGCCCCATACGCCGTTCCAGTGGTTCGGCCAGGACACCGCGGCCGAGCTCGAGCGCAAGGTGGGCCTGCTGCGCGACGCCGCCCGCCGCACCCGCGGCCTCACGGTGCGCTGGCACGATCCGGCGGCCTCGGTGGCCGAGGGACTGGCCAGCCGGGGGGACCGGCGAATGGGCGCCGTGATCGAGCGCGTCTGGCGCGCCGGGGGCACCTTCCAGGAGTGGTCGGAGCGCTTCGATCTCTCGGCCTGGACCGAGGCGCTCGAGGCGGAGGGGCTCAGCTACGACGAGGTGTGCCACCGCGACCGGGGCGAGGACGAGGCGCTGCCCTGGGACCACATCTCGGCCGGCCTGCACCGCGACTTCCTCTGGACCGACTGGCAGGATGCCCTCGAAGGCGGTGCGGTGGAGGACTGCCGCTGGACCCCGTGCTACGACTGCGGCGCCTGCACGGGGCTCGGGCTCGAGCACGTGGTGGCATCGCCCGTGCCGCCGGCGGGCGGCAGCCAGGGGACGGGCCAAGACCTGAGCCTGGGCCATCGGATCCCGGTCCGCCTGGGGAGCCGTGGCTGACGGGCGACGCCGCCTTCGGTTTCGCTTCGCCAAGACGGGAAAGATCCGCTTCACCAGCCACCGGGACGTGGCCCGCATGTGGGAACGGGCATTGCGTCGCAGCCTGCTGCCCGTGGCCTGGTCCCAGGGCTTCTCGCCGCACCCGCTGCTGAGCTTCGGGCTGGCCCTGCCGACCGGGTGCGAGTCCGCAGGCGAGTACCTCGACGTGCGCCTGGAGGCGCCCGACCCAGGAGAGCCGGGCGCAGGCGCGCTTCCCGGGTTGATGAGCGCGCTCCTGCCCGACGGAATCGACGTCCAGGCCGCCGCCGAGGTCGAGTGGTCAGAGGGATCGCTCCAGCAGGAGGTAGGATCGTGCGACTGGGACGTGGAGGTGCTCGGAGTGCACGGTGAGGAGCTGGTGGAGCGGGTCGAGCGATTGCTCGCCGCTCCCTCCCTCGTCGTACGGCGAGAGCGCAAGGGCCGTCCGGCCGAGGACGACATCCGCCCTGCCATCCTGGGGCTCTCCGTGGCGGACCCCGAGGGCCGCCTGCGGGCCGAGTTGGCCACGCATCCGCGTGGTGTCCGGCCGGGCGACCTGATCGTCGCCCTGGGCGCGGGAACGCCAGGACGCGCCTGCAGAACGCATCAATGGATCGAGCGCGACGGCGTCCGGTTCGAGCCGCTGCCGCTCGGCGGGCTCGGGACCGCTGCCGCGACACAGTACGCAAGGAGGGTCCTCCCTCATGTCCGAGACGGAAACACCCCAGGCCCCGGAGGGTCGCGCCCAGGAGGCAGCGGGCACCCCTGACCCCGCGGCCCCGCCGCGCCCCGTCCCACGCCGCAAGCCCCAGATCGGGGACACCCGCCCGGCACCGCCGACCCCGGCCGGACCTCCAGAGGCCCAGGCACCGGCGGCCGCGGAGCCGGCGGTCCCGGCCGTGCCGAAGGCGCCGCCCCCGCCCGCGATGTCCGAGGCTCCCGAAGAGGCGACCGCCGCGGGCGACGCCGACGGGGGAGCGCGGCGGTCGAGGAGCCGTCGGCGGACCCCCCGGGACCGTCGCCCCAAGCAGGTCGGGCGCTATCTGGTCTGTGTCCACGTCCAGCCGCAGATGACCCAGATCGCCATGCTCGAGGGACGTTCCCTGGTGGAGCACTACGTGTCGCGGGCGGCCGACGACACGAACCAGATCGACGGCAACGTCTACCGGGGCCGGGTGCAGAACGTGCTGCCCGGCATGGAGGCGGCCTTCATCGACATCGGTATCCCCAAGAACGCGGTGCTCTACCGGGGCGACGTCCGCTACGACACGGAGGACGTCGAAGGTGGGTCGGCCCAGCAGCCCCGGATCGAGGACGTGCTCAAAGCAGGCCAGACCATCCTGTGCCAGGTGACCAAGAATCCCATCGGGGCCAAGGGCGCCCGCCTCACCCAGGAGGTCTCGCTCCCCGGGCGCTTCGCCGTCCTGGTGCCGAACTCGGGCGCGTTCGGGATCTCGAAGCGGCTCGGGGACACCGAGCGCCGCCGGCTGCGACGCATCATCGACGACGTCAAGCCCCCCGGCCACGGCATGATCGTGCGCACCGCCGCCGAGGGCGTCTCGGCGGACGAGCTCCGGCGTGACGTCGAGTCCCTGCTCGCCCAGTGGAACGCCATTGAGGCCGAAGCGAAGCGCTCCGACGCACCCGGCCTGCTCTACCGCGAGCCTGAGCTCTCGGTGCGCATCCTGCGCGAGGAGCTCAATGCCGAGTACCGGGGGGTGGTCATAGACGACCCCGCCCTCTTCGAGCAGGTGCGCGACTACGTGCGGGCGGTCAGCCCCGAGCTCTCCGATCGGGTCGAGTACTACGACCCCGAGGTGGAGGGACTTCCCATCTTCGAGCGCTACCACGTCCACGAGCAGCTGCACAAGGCGCTCGACCGCAAGGTCTGGCTCGCGTCGGGGGGGTCGTTGATCATCGAGCGGACCGAGGCGCTGACCGTGATCGACGTGAACACGGGCAAGAACGTCGGCAAGACGAACCTGGAGGAGACGGTCTTCCGGAACAACCTCGAAGCGGCCGAGGAGGTGGCCCGCCAGCTGAGACTGCGCGACATCGGGGGCATCATCGTCATCGACTTCATCGACATGGAGGTGCGGGACAACCGGGACAAGGTGGCGGCGGCGCTGCGCAGCGCCCTGGGCCGGGACAAGACACGGACCCAGGTCTTCGACATCTCGGAGCTGGGCCTGGTCGAGATGACCCGCAAACGGGTGTCCGAGGGCCTGCTCGAGACGCTCTCCACCGAGTGCGCCGTCTGCGGGGGCAGGGGCGTGACCCTCGACGACTCGGCCCTGCGCTAGGATCTGCGGCTCGTGTACGCCGTCATCAAGTCCGGAGGAAAGCAGGAGCGCGTGGCCGAGGGCCAGCGTGTCCGCGTGGAGCTGCTCGGGGAGCCCACCGGGGCCGAGGTCTCGCTGGAGCCGGTCCTCATCGTCGACGGCGACACGGTGCTGGCCACGCCCGAGCAACTGGCCGGGGCCACGGTGACGGCCCGAGTCGTGGGCGAGGAGAAGGGCCCCAAAATCAACGCCATGACCTACAAGTCCAAGTCGAACCAGCGGAGGCGGTGGGGCCACCGCCAGCACTACGCCACACTGGAGATCACCGCCATCTCGGCGGCTGGCTGAGGAGCCCGACATGTCCAAGACCAAAGGTGGCGGTTCCACCCGCAACGGCCGCGACTCGAACGCGCAGCGTCTCGGCGTGAAGAAGTTCGACGGCACCGCGGTGTCCGCCGGCTCCATCCTGGTGCGCCAGCGCGGGACGAAGATCTACCCCGGGACCAATGTGGGACGGGGCGGCGACGACACGCTGTTCGCCACCGCTGACGGGACGGTGAAGTTCGGGGAGCGCCGGGGTCGCAAGCACGTGAGCGTGCTGGTCGGCTAACTCCTGAGCGACGGGTCGGCCCACGTCCGATCGTGGGCTCTCTGATCCGTCCGTCCGTCCGTCAGGTCGGGGGCGCCGGCGCGCTGGCCTTGACGTACGCCATCGCCTCCGATCGGACGATCTCGACGAGGTTGCCCATGGCAAGGTTTGGATCGTCCACGTGCAGACCCCAGCGCGCATCGGGATAGGGGTCGGTGTTGAAAGGCGGAGCATACGGCCCGGCCCGGACCAAGAGGATGTGTGCCCTGTCCTTCGTCACGCACTCGGCGGTGTATTGATCGTCGTATTCGACCCACGGTGTCGACACCACCGGAGTGGCTCCGGCCAGGACGCCCTCGCTCGAACTGCCGGCCACCTCCTGTGTCGGCAGCTCCATGCGATACATGGAGATGAGGGTGCCCGCGCCGCCACTCAGGGCGGCCGGATTGGTGCAGACAGTCTCCACGGCGTGGCCGTCGAGGGTGGAAGGCACCTGCTTCCCGAAGATGGTGTCGGGCGGAGGAGCCTCGGAGAAGGCGTTGAAATCGAGGACACATCCGGTCTGAGCATCCGTTCGACAGGGGCCGATCGTCTTGAGCGGCCCGAATCCGCTCTTGAACACCGGCAGGTTGGCGCCGGTGATGACGGCCGACACGAAGAGCCTGCGAACCGCAGGTGTCCGGTCGATGGCTCCCAACAGGTCGACCGCGATCTGGTACGAACCCTCAGAATGACCGAGAAGGACAAACCCTCTCCCATGGTTGAAGTGCGCCAAATAGTCGTGCCAGGCACTGACCACACTTTTCTCGGTGATTTGCTCCGCCCTTTGATCGAGTGGATCACGGCCGGTGTCTTCTCGGTACATCGGCGCGTACACGCGACAGTCCTGTGAGAACGGGGACGCTTCGAGTTCGGCGATGGCCGTCTCTTGCGGGTCGATGTGCAGATCTGCGTTCGCCGTTTCCTGGATACTGACATTCGGATACAGGTAAAAGCAGTCGATCGGCGCATCGGCTGCCGGGGTGTAGTCGACGATGTGCCTGGACCCGTTGCTCCCTATCACCGTCGTTTTGAGTGAGGCGGTGCACGGATCGGGCGCCAGACCTGGACGGCAGAGCCAGACCGTTCCGGCAGAACCAGCACGGGGCTGCGACGCGTCCACGGGAATCGGTCCCAGGGACTGCTCGCTGAGGCCCAAGAGCGTGAACAGGATCAGTCCGATGAGCAGCTTGGAGCGCCCCGCCCTCCGCCGAATCATCCGGCGATTCTGTCATTTTCGATCTCGCGGCAGTACGCCAGGTGAGCAGTACGCCAGGTGAACTGCAGTCAAAGGTCCCGGCTGGGCTTTGCTGCTGGAACCGGGCGTCCTGTTTCGTCGGGCCCGAGCAGATCCCAGCGATTGCCGGCCACGTCCAGAAATACCGCCACCTGGCCGTACGGCTGGCGGCGTGGAGGGATGACGAATTCGACACCGCTCGACACCATCCGCTGGTAGGCCTGATCGAAGTCGTCCACTCGCAGGAAGAAGCCCACGCGACCCGCCACCTGGCGTCCCACCAGGGAAGCCTGGTCCTCGCCATCGGCCCGCGCCAGCAGGAGTCCGGTCTGACCTCCGGGCGGACGCACGACGACCCATCGTTTCGGTCGTCCGTCGTCCGTGACGGCCGGAGAATCCTCCACGAGATCGAAACCGAGCCTGTCGACGAAGAACTCGATGGCATCCTCATACCTCTCGACGATGAGCGTGACCAGACTCAGATCAGCCCTTCCGCAATTCTTCCATCGAGAGCAGCGTCGGAGCCCGTGCCATTCCTCGCGACAAGGCAACCCGCCGGGCGTACGGCGGTGACACCACTGGAACGGTAGGTCCCACCATGAGGTCCGTTCCGGCTGCGCCACCGTGGAAAGCTGCGACCATGTGGGCGCGGTGGATGCGGTTCGGCGCCGCCGCCCTCGGTCTCGCCGTCGTGCTCGCCGGGTGCGGAGACTCGACGCCCTCCGACCAGGCAGCGCCCGCGGTCCAGCCCGGCCAATCCATGACGGTGACCTATTGCCACGAGCAGACGGCGAAGATCACCGAGCCCGACCGCCCGGGCACCGCAGCCCCGGCCGCGGTGTACCTGCACGGAGGGTCGTGGATTCAGGGTGACAACACCAGCGGCGGCTTCATCATCGACGACATCGGGGAGTCCCTCAACGCACAGGGTTTCGTCACCATGGCGGTGAACTACCGGTTGGGCCCGGAGGAGCCGTGGCCGGCGCAGATCGTCGACGCCAAGTGTGCGGTGCGGTACCTCAGGGCGAACGCAAAAGATTTGCACGTGGACCCGCACGAGATCGGGGTCTGGGGGCACAGCGCGGGTGGCCACCTGGCCAGCCTGGTCGGGACGGCGCCGCCCTCGGCCGGCTGGGACACCGGCGACTACCCCGACGAGTCGAGCCAGGTCGAGGCGGTGGCCGACCTCGCCGGGCCGTCCGACCTGGTCGCTCTGGAAGACGAGGGCGGTCCCGGAGTGGTCAAGGCGAACTTCGTGTCGCTCCTCGGTCACGTGCCGGCGCACGAGCTGCCGGCAGCCCTCAAAGCGGCCAGCCCCATCACGTATGTCTCGCCCGGCGACCCCCCCTTCCTCATCGTCCACGCCGACAACGACGGCATCGTCCCCCTGGGCCAATCGGTGGCGCTGGCCGACGCGCTCGAAGCCGTGCACGTGCCGACCACCCTCGTGGTCGTCCACGGGGGTGGTCACGCCCTCGACGAGCCGGGCGGCGACCCGGGACCGAAGGAGATCGAGAACCTGGTGGTGAACTTCTTCGTCAAGGAGCTGACGGGGGAGAAGAGCCCCTCGTGACCAGGTCTGGCCTCAGTGCCGTTGGTGCAGCTCGATCCCGTTGCCCCATGGGTCAGAGGTGAAGGCCTGGCGCCTCCCGGTGCCACCCACGGGGACCGGATCTGTCACTTCGAGCCCCCGGTCCCGGAGCGCAGGCACGACCGCGTCGAGGTCGTCGAAGACGAGGGCGAAGTGCTGGCCGACGTTCGGGGGAGCGGGAAGCTCAATCAGATGGACCTGCTGGCCGCTGGCGGTGTCCAGCCAGGCGCCGGCGAAGCCGAAGTCGGGCCGGGTGAAGTTCTGGACCAAGCCGAGCTTCTCCGTGTAGAACGCGATCGCCCCGGGCACGTCGGGCACGTTGATGGCGACATGGTCGACGCCGGCAGGCGCCACCGGGCTGGTCACGCAAGGGAGCCTACGACGTGGCGCACCACCGAGGCCACGTCGGGCGCGGCCTCGCCTCCGACGGACGAGATCGCGGCCACCTCCGTCAGGACGCCCGACACCGCGGCCTTGTTGGTCACGAGGGCGAGTCCGAGCACCTCGGCACCGCCGTGACGGGCGGCGATCGTCTCCATGGCCATGGACATGCCGACGACGTCCGCGCCGGCTGACCGCAGCCAGCGCACCTCGGCCGGCGTCTCGAATTGCGGGCCGTGCACCTGGGCGTAGACCCCCGGGTGCGACGCCACCACCGACGCCGCCGGACCGGGCGCCGCCAGCGCCATGGCGCGGAGCGCCGGGGCGTAGGCGTCCACCAGGTCGACGAACGCCGGCCCCTCCAGGGGGCTCTGCCCGGTGAGGTTGAGGTGGTCCTCGACCACGACGATGGAGCCTGTCGCCAGGTCCTGGCGCACCGAGCCGGCGGCGGCGGTGAGGATCACCGTGGAGCAGCCGGCGGCGATCCCGGTGCGGACCGGGTGGACCGCGGCGGCCGGCCCGAGCCCCTCGTAGAGGTGGCAGCGACCACCCATCACGAGCACCCGGCGGTCGCCCATCGGCACGGACCAGCCCAGAGCGCGATGGCCGGCCCCGCCGAACTGGGGGAAGAAGGGCAAGGTGTCGAGCGGAAGCGGGTCCCCGCCGTCGCTGAGGATCTCGGCCGCTCCCGACAGACCGGTGCCCAGGACGACGAGGACGTCGTGATGATCGACCCCTATCCGCCGGGCCAGCTCACGTGCGCTGTGGGTGGCACGGTCGAGGGCGTCCTGCATGTGGTTCTCCTGGTTCGAGCGGCGACGGAAATGGTAGAGGGCCGTCGTGGCGCGGCCGCATAACATCGACCGGGATGCCCACCGCTCCCCCAGTGCACCCCCTGGCGCGCCTGACCGGCGACGAGATCGCGGCGGCACGCGAGGTGGTCCTGGCCTCCGGTCGGGCCGCCGTGCCGCCCGGGGACATCCGCTTCGCCTACGTCGGGCTGTTCGAACCGTCCAAGGAGACCGTACGTACGGCCGACCGCGGGGATCGTGCGGACGTCGACCGCCAGCTGAGGATGGTCCTGCTCCAGGGTCCGCAAGCGGACGTGGTGGAGGCCGTCGTGTCGGTCACCCGCGGGGAGATCGACCGATGGGAGGTCGTGCCGGACGTACGGCCGGCGCTCCAGATTGAGGAGTCGATCGCCGTCATCCATGCTTTGCAGGAACATCCGGAGTGGAACGCGGCGCTGGACCGGCGAGGTGTGATGGACCGCTCTCTGGTCCAGATCGATCCTTGGCCCGCCGGCGCCTTCGGCCTGCCCCACGAGGAGGGACGGCGGATCACCCGCTGCCTGGCCTACCTCCGTGAGTCCAAGGAGGACAACGGGTACGCCCGCCCGCTCGAGGGGCTGCTGGCCTTCGTGGACATGGGTCGGGGCGAGGTGCTCGAGGTGGTGGACTACGGGGTGACGCCGATCCCGCCGACGACGGGCAGCTATTACCCCGAGGACAACGGGCCGATGCGGACCGACCTGCGTCCGCTGGACATCACCCAGCCGGAGGGGCCGAGCTTCACCGTCGAAGACAACCTGATCCGCTGGCAGAAGTGGTCGCTGCGGGTCGGGATGGATCCCTACGAGGGCCTGGTCCTGTGGCGGGTCGGCTACGAGGACGGCGGGCGCGTGCGCCCTGTCCTCTACCGCGCCTCGGTCAGCGAGATGGTCGTGCCCTATGGCGACCCGAGCCCGATGCACGCCTGGAAGAGCGCCTTCGACGCCGGTGAGTGGGGCCTCGGTCGCATGGCCAACTCCCTCACGCTCGGCTGCGACTGCCTGGGTGAGATCCACTACTTCGACGACGTCTTCTCCGACGAGCGAGGCAAGCCGCGCACGCACGCCAACGTGATCTGCTTGCACGAGGAGGACTACGGCATCCTGTGGAAGCACGTCGACATGGTCTCGGGCCGGACCGAGGTGCGGCGATCGCGCCGGCTGGTCGTGAGCTCCATCGCCACCGTCGGCAATTACGAGTACGGCTTCTACTGGTACTTCTACCTCGACGGCACGATGCAGCTCGAGGTGAAGCTGAGTGGGGTCATGTCGACCATGGCCGTCGGCGAAGAGGGACCCGGCGACCACGCCAACGTGGTGGCGCCCGGCCTGGCGGCGCCGTACCACCAGCACCTGTTCAACGTGCGGCTCGACGTCGAGGTCGACGGGCCCGACAACGCCGTGCTCGAGGTCGACGCCGTCCGGGAGGGACCGCCGGGTTCCCCCGGGAACCCATGGGGAAACGCCTTCGGTACCGCGGTCACCGAGCTCGGGAGCGAGCTGGCGGCCCGGCGCGACGTGGACCCCTCACGCAGCCGGAGCTGGCGCGTCGTCAACCGTGCATGCCACAACGCCGTCGGGCAGCCGACGGCCTACAAGCTGGTGCCGACGGCCGTCCCCACCCTCCTGGCCCACCCCGACTCGAGCGTGGCCAAGCGGGCCGGCTTCGCCACCCACAACCTGTGGGTCACGCCGTTCGCGCCGGAAGAGCGCCGGGCGGCGGGCGACTATCCGAACCAGCACGCCGGCGGGGCGGGCCTGCCGCGGTGGACGGCGCAGGATCGCCCGCTGGTCGACACCGACGTCGTGTTGTGGCACACCTTCGGTGTGACCCATCTGCCCCGCCCCGAGGACTGGCCGGTGATGCCGGTGGAGTACACGGGGTTCAGCCTCATCCCGTTCGGGTTCTTCGACCGCAACCCTGCGCTCGACGTGCCGCCGGCCGGGCCTTGCGATGCCTGAGCCACAGGAGTACCACCAGCCCGTCGAGGAGTACCTCGAGACGATCCTGGCGCTCTCGGAGGAGGGGGTCCCGGTGATCGGGGCGCGGATCGCCGAGCGCCTGGGTCGATCGGCACCGTCGGTGTCCCAGATGCTCGACCGCCTGGTCGAGGACGGGTACGTCACCCGCGACGGCCGCCGGCTGTCGTTGACCGGTCGCGGCCGCGAGCTGGCGGAGAAGGTGGTGCGCAAGCACCGCCTGGCCGAACGGCTCCTGACCGACGTGATCGGGCTCGAGTGGCACAAGGTGCACCGGGAGGCAGGACGCTGGGAGCACGTCATCTCCGACGACGTCGAAGCCCGTCTCGTCGAGCTCCTGGGCGACCCGGCCACGTGCCCGCACGGCAACCCCATTCCGGGATCGCGTTCGCCCGCGCTCGCCGTCGCCACGAGGCCGCTGGCCGATGTGGCCGAGGGCGAGCGCGTCCGTCTGATGCGCATCAGCGAGGAGGTGGAGCTCAATCTGGGCTCCCTGGAGCTGCTCGACGAGGGACGGTTCATCCCCGGCGCGGTGGCCCGGGTGCGCAGCCGCGCCGTCGACGGCAGCGTGGAGGTCGAGGTGGAGGGGGCGGCCGCGCTGCGGGTGTCGAGCGAGCTCTCCGACCGCCTGTTCGTCGCCTCGCTGTGACCTGGCGGCTCGAGGCCGACGCCGTCTTCACGGTCGACGACGCCGGTGCGGTCCACCGTCCCGGCGCGGTGGAGATCGACGACGGGGTGATCACCTGGGTCGGCGTGCCGGTCGATCGGCCGCCCGGCCCGGACACCCGCGTCGAGCGTCTGGGCGGCATCGTCATGCCGGGTCTGGTGAACTGTCACGCCCACTCGCCCATGACCCTGGTCCGTAGCGCCGGGGACGGCCTGCCGCTGGCACGCTGGTTGAGCGAGTCGGTCTGGCCCCGCGAGGCCAGGATGCGCGACGAGGACGTCTACTGGGGCATGGCGCTCGGCGCGGTCGAGATGCTCACCAACGGAATCACCACGAGCTGCGAGCAGTACCGGCACCCCGACCCGGTGACCGAGGCCGTCGTGGACTCGGGGATGCGTGCCGTCTTCACCACTGCGGTCTTCGACCTGCCGGACAACCCGTGGGAGGACTTCCTGGCCGAGGCCTGCCGCGTCTTCGACGAGCGGGACGGCCTGGAGGGCCGCCTCCACGTCGGCTTCGGCCCGCACGCCGTGTACACCGTGCCCCCCGACGGCCTGTCGGCGACGGCGGCCGAGGCGCGCCGGCGCGGGGCGCTCCTCCAGATCCACCTCTCCGAGACGGCGGCGGAGGGCGCACTCGTCGAGGAGCGCTACGGGGCTCGTGCCCCGCGGCTGCTGGCGGACCTCGGCGTGCTGGAGGGACGGGTGCTGGCGGCGCACGCCGTCTGGCTCGACGGCGACGACTTGGACCTGATGGCCCGACACGACGTGGCCGTGGCGCACTGCCCCGGGTCGAACGGGAAGCTCGGCGCCGGCGTGGCACCGCTGCGCGCCCTCCTCGACCGCGGCGTGCGGGTGGGGCTCGGCACCGATGGACCCGCCTCCAACGACGACCTCGACCTGTGGGACGAGATGCGCCTGGCCGCCCTCCTCGCCCGCGCCCTGACGGCGGACCCGGGCGCGGTGACGTCGGCGGAGGCGCTGCGCCTCGCCACTCGCGGCGGCGGCGAGGCGCTCGGCCTCCCGGTCGGTGCGTTGGAGCCCGGTCGCCCGGCCGACCTCATCCGGCTGCGCACCGACGACCCGCGGTTCTCGCCGGCCCTCGACGAGACTGAGCTCCTCGGGCACCTCGTGTGGGCGGGAGCCGGCTATCTGGTGACCGACGTCTGGGTGACCGGGGAGCGTGTCGTCGAGGGTGGGAGCTGCACGCGCGTCGACGGCGAGCGGGCGCGCGCCGAGGTGACGCAGCGCGCCCGCCGCCTGCGCGACCCGTAGGCTTCCCGCGATGTCCGGCTTCGTCGACCAGGCGCAGCTGCACGCGCGGGCCGGCGATGGAGGTGCTGGAGCAGTGTCGTGGCGCCGGGAGGCGCACGTCGACCGGGGCGGCCCCGACGGTGGCGACGGCGGCCACGGCGGTGACGTCTGGCTGGTGGCGTCGAACAACGAGTCGTCACTGCTCGGCTTCCGCGATCACCCCTTCCGCCGGGCCACCGACGGTGGGCACGGATCGGGCCAGAAGCGCCACGGCGCGCGCGGCAAGGACACCGAGGTCTCGGTCCCCGTCGGCACGGTGGTGCGGCATCGCGACGGCACGCTGGTGTGCGACCTGGCGGGCGCCGGCGCCCGCTGCATGGTGGCGGAAGGCGGCCGGGGCGGGCGCGGCAACGCCCGGTTCCTCTCCAACCGGCGCCGGGCGCCGGCGTTCGCCGAGCAGGGCGAGAAGGGCGAGGAGCACTGGTTCGACATGGAGCTCAAGCTCATGGCGGACGTGGCGCTGGTGGGTTTCCCGAACGCCGGGAAATCGACGCTGATCTCGACCATCTCGGCGGCCAAACCGAAGATCGCCGATTACCCCTTCACCACGCTCGAGCCGCACCTGGGCGTCGTGCGCGTCGGGGGGGCGCACGACGGGACCGAGTTCGTGGTCGCCGACGTGCCCGGACTGGTCGAGGGGGCCGCCGCGGGCCGAGGCCTGGGGCACCGCTTCCTGCGCCACATCGAGCGGGCCCGCGTCCTCGTCGTGCTGCTCGACCTGGGCGCGCCGCTCGCCGCGGGCGCGTCGCCGTCGGAGCAGCTCCGCGTGCTGCTCGACGAGTTGGGGGCCTACCGGCACGAATTGCTGCAGCGGCCGCGGCTGGTGGTCGGCAGCAAGTGCGACCTGGGCGAGGACGACGAGGGGGTCTGCGATGTCCTGCTCTCGGCCGCGACCGGCGAGGGCGTGCGCCGCCTCACCGGCCGCCTGGCCACGTTGGTCGTCGAGGCGAAGGAGGAGGTGACCGGGGCAGGCGCGTCGGACGTGGTCGTGCACCGTCCACTGCCCGAAGGGGTCGAGGTGCAGCGGGCCGGGCCGGCGGCGTGGCTCGTGCTCGGCCGTGCCGCGGTTCGTGCCGTCGCGCTCTCGGACCTGACCGACGACGGCGCGCAGGCCGAGGTGGTACGGCGCCTGCGCCGGCTGGGCGTCGACCGCGCGCTGGCTCGCGCCGGGGCGCGGGAAGGCGACGAGGTCACGGTGGGCGACATGACGTTCACCTGGGAGGCGTCGTGATCGCGGTGGTCAAGGTCGGGTCCTCGTCGGTGAGCCCCGAGACGGTGGCCCGCCTGGGTGGCGAAATCGTGCGGGCGCGCGCCGACGGCCACACCATCGTCGTCGTCACCTCCGGGGCCATCGCCGCCGGCTGGTCCGCGCTGGGGCGAGGGGAGCAACGCCCGTCGGACCCCGCCATCCTCCAGGCCGTCTCGGCCGTCGGGCAGCACCGGCTCATGCGTCTGTGGCAGGACGGCCTCGAGCCGCACGGGGTCCTGGCCGGCCAGGTACTGCTCGCGCCCTTGGACTTCGTCCACCGTACGCAGTACCTCCACGCGCGGGGGACGCTGCGCCACCTGGTCGACCTCGGCGTGGTGCCGATCGTCAACGAGAACGACGCCGTGGCGGACGAGGAGATCCGCTTCGGGGACAACGACCGGCTGGCCGCGCTGGTGGCGCACCTGGTGGGCGCCCAGGTGCTCGTGCTCCTCACCGACGCGCCGGGTCTCTTCACGGCCGACCCGAGGCGCAGCGCGCAGGCGTCGCTGATTGAGGAGGTCATCGAGATCGACCACGAGCTCGAGCAGCTGGCGGGCGGGCCGGGGACCGAGGTCGGGAGCGGGGGTATGGCCTCGAAGCTGGCCGCGGCCAAGATCGCCACCTGGTCGGGGACCGAGACCGTGATCGCCGATGCGGGCCGGCCGGGAGTGCTCGGCGGCGCCCTCGCCGGCGAGCCCGGGGTGGGTACGGTCTTCCGGGCCCGGCCCGGACGGTTCTCTGCCCGCAAGCTGTGGATCGCCTTCGCCCTCGGGTCTTCGGGTTGCCTCATGGTCGACGAGGGGGCGCGCCTGGCCCTGGCCGAACGGGGCCGCTCACTCCTGGCCGCGGGGGTGACGGCGGTGACCGGGCGCTTCGTCCCCGAGGACGCCGTCGAGATCGCCGGGCCCGACGGCGGGGTCTTCGCCAAGGGGCTGGTCCGGCTGCACGCCGAGCAGGCCGGCGAGTGGATGGGGCGGCCCCGCCAGGTCGTCGTCCACCGCGACGACATGGTCTTAGTAACCTGAACCGATGACCGCACCCGCCCTGGAGCAGCTCGCGGGCCGCGTCCGGGCGGCTGCCCGTGAGGTGGCCCGTGCTCCGGGCTCAGCCCGTGACGACGCATTGCACCTGGCCGCCGACCTGCTCGACGACGGGTGGCCGGCGCTGGTGCAGGCCAACCGCGCCGACCTGGAGCGGGCCGAGTCGGCCGGCATGGTCGATGCGGCCAGGGACCGCCTCCGCCTGACCGAGCAGCGGGTGCGGGCCATGGCCGGCGGCCTGCGCAAGGTGGCGGCGCTGCCCGACCCCGTAGGTGAGGTCGTCGAGGGCTGGGTGCGCCCCAACGGGTTGCGCGTGACGCGGGTGCGCGTCCCCCTCGGGGTGGTGGGCGTGATCTACGAGAACCGGCCCAACGTCACGAGCGACGCCGCCGGGCTCTGCCTCAAG
This sequence comes from uncultured Acidimicrobiaceae bacterium, assembly GCA_963828505.1. Lineage (GTDB taxonomy): Bacteria > Actinomycetota > Acidimicrobiia > Acidimicrobiales > RAAP-2 > Bog-473. The sequence goes on along the minus strand of CAWHFM010000007.1, from coordinate 388,175 downwards.
GCGGGCAACGCCGCCTTCCTGCGCGGATCGTCCTCGGCCATCGACTCCAACCGGGCCGTGGTCGCGTTGCTGCGGCAGGCCGCGGTCAAGGCCGGGCTGCCCGAGGACGCGGTGGCGCTCGTCGAGGACCCCTCACACGAGACGGCAGTGGAATTCATGCAGCTGCGCCGGCACATCGACTGCCTGATCCCGCGCGGCGGCCGGGCCCTCATTCAGACCCTGGTCGAGCACGCGACCGTGCCCTACGTCCTCGACGGCGACGGGAATTGCCACATCTACGTCGACGGTGCGGCGGACCTCGCCATGGCGCACGATCTGGTCCTCAATGCGAAGACGCATCGCTTCGGCGTGTGCAACGCGGTCGAGACGATCCTCGTCCACTCCGGCGTGGCGGCGGAGCTCCTGCCGCGGCTGGCGGGCTCCCTGGCCGACGCCGGCGTCGAGATCCGCGCCGACGAGCGGGTGCGTGCCATCGTGCCGGACACCCTGCCGGCGATGGAGGAGGACTTCGCCACCGAGTTCCTGGCTCCGGTGGTGGCCATCGGCATGGTCGACGACGTGGGCGGGGCCATCGCCCACATCGCCCGTTTCAGCTCCGGGCACTCCGAGGCCATCGTCACCTCCGACGTGGCGACAGCGGATCGCTTCGTGGCCGAGGTGGACGGGGCGGCTGTCCTGGTGAACGCCTCGACCCGGTTCGTCGACGGCGAGGAGCTCGGCCTCGGGGCGGAGGTGGGGATCTCCACGCAGAAGCTGCACGCCCGCGGCCCCATGGGGGTGAAGGAGCTGACGACGCTGAAGTGGGTCGTGCGCGGTGAGGGCCAGGTGAGACCGTGAACGCGCTCGGCCTGCCCGATACCGGTCCGCCTCGCTTCGAGTCGCTCGACGCCGTGCGGGCCGGTCTGGCCGCGGTCGGCTACCTGGCCGACGAGTCGATCAGCGGTGTCGTGTACCTGGCCGACCGGCTCTCCAAACCAGTGCTCGTCGAGGGGCCGGCGGGCACCGGCAAGACGCAGCTGGCCAAATCAGTGGCGGAGGTGACCGGGGCCCGACTGATCCGCCTCCAGTGCTACGAAGGCCTCGACGAGTCCAAGGCGCTCTACGAGTGGAACTACCGCAAACAGCTCCTGCGCATCCAGGCGGGGGAGCACGGCCGGGCGGAGGACGAAGGCCCGTCGTGGAGTGAGCTCGAGGGCGACATCTTCTCCGAGGACTTCCTGCTCACCCGCCCGCTGCTCGAAGCCATCCGCGCCACGGAGCCCGTCGTCCTCCTCGTCGACGAGGTGGACCGTGTCGAACTCGAGACCGAGGCGCTCCTGCTCGAGATCCTCTCGGAGTACCAGGTTTCGATCCCCGAGCTCGGTACCGTGCGGGCGACGCAGCTGCCCATGGTGTTCCTGACGTCGAACAACACCCGTGAGCTCTCCGAGGCCCTCAAGCGCCGCTGCCTCTACCTCCACATCGACTATCCCGACCTGGAGCGGGAGCGCGAAATCGTGCGGACCAGAGTCCCGGGCATCTCGGAGGAGCTGGCCGACCAGGTGGCGCGCATCGTGCGGTCGCTGCGCACGATCGAGCTGCGCAAGGCCCCGTCGGTCTCCGAGACGTTGGACTGGGCCCGCACTCTGGTGTTGCTCGGCGTTCAGACCATCGACGCGGCCGGCGCGCGCGACACGCTCCACATCCTGTTGAAGTACCAGGCCGACATCGAGCGGGCGGCCAAGGAACTGCTCTCGGTGAGCTGAGCCTTGCTCGATCTTCTCTCGGGGTTCGTCACCGAGCTGCGCCGCTCGGGTTTGCCGGTGTCGTTGACCGAGCACCTCGACGCCGCCGAGGCGGTCAAGCACATCCCGCTCGAGGACCGCGAGGGCCTGAAGTACGCGCTGGCCGCAACCCTGGTCAAGTCGTCCTCGCACTGGCGCGCCTTCGAGACGGCGTTCGAGGTGTTCTTCGCCGTGCGCACCGGGGCGGGCCGCGGGGTCCGAGGACGAGGGCGAGGAGGTCGGCGACCAGGAAGGGGACGAACGCTCGGGCCAGGGGTCGCAACCGGGTCAGGGCCGCTCGTGGCGCGGCGGGGGCGGGGGAGAGGGCATGACGCCCGAGGAGCTGGCCGAGCTCCTCTTCAAGTCCCTGCTGTCGGCCGACGCCGGGCTGATGAACGTGGTGGCGCGCAATGCCGTGGACCGCTACGCCGGCATGGAACCGGGGCGACCCGTGGGCGGGACGTACTACCTCTACCGCACGCTGCGAAACCTCGATCTCGACGCGGTGCTCGAGCGGCTGATGGCCCAGGCCCAGGCCGGGGCGGTCGGGGGCTTGACCGAGTTGGAGGAGCGGCTGGCGGCGGACGAGTTCAAGTCCCGCATCGACAAGTTCCGCCGGGCCGTCGAGACGGAGATCCGCCAGCGGTTGGTGGAGGACCGCGGCGCCGAGGCTCTGGCGCGCTCGGTGCGCAAGCCGCTACCCGAGGACATCGACGTCATGCACGCCACCCGGGAGGAGCTGGCCATGCTCCACCGCGTCCTGCACCCGCTCTCGCGCAAGCTCGCGGTGCGGTTGGCCCGCAAGCGCCGGCACGGCCGCAAGGGACCGCTCGACTTCCGAGCCACCATGCGACGGTCGCTCTCGACCGGCGGCGTGCCCATCGAACCCCGGTTCCGCCATCCCCGGCCGGCCAAGCCCGAGATCTTCGTCATCGCCGACATTTCGGGCTCGGTGGCCAGCTTCGCCCGCTTCACCCTGCACCTGGTGTACGCCATCAGCTCGCAGTTCTCCAAGGTGCGCAGCTTCGTCTTCGTCGACGGGATCGACGAGGTCACGAGGTTCTTCGAGGGCGTCGTGGACCCGGCCGAGGCCGTGGCGCGCATCAACACCGAAGCGGACGTCATCTGGGTCGACGGCCACTCCGACTACGGGCACGCGCTGACCGAGTTCCACCGGCGCTGGGGCGATCAGGTGACGTCGCGCTCGAGCGTCATGGTTCTCGGTGACGCGCGCAACAACTACCACGCCTCGCAGTCGTGGGTCATTGAGGATCTGCAGGCCAGGGCCCGCCACGTCTACTGGCTCAATCCCGAGCCCCGCGACTACTGGGGCTCGGGCGACTCCATCGTTGGGGAGTACGCCGCTCACTGCGACGACGTCGTCGAGTGCCGCACGCTGCGCCAGCTGGAGCATTTCGTGGGCAATCTGGCGTGAACGACCCCGCAGGCGGGCACGCCGGGGTCCTCCGCGTCTTCCCGTCGGACCCGGGTGCGACGCGGGTGGTCCTGGTCCGCCACGGTGAGGCCGAGTGCAACATCAACCGGGTGGTGGGCGGGATGAAAGGCGACACGGGGCTGACCGAACTCGGACGCCGGCAGGTTGCGGTCCTGGCGGACCGCCTGTACGAGTCCGGCGAGCTGCGCCGGGCTGCTGCTCTCTACTCGTCGGTGCTGCCCCGGGCCGTCGAGACGGCCGAGCGCCTCCGGCCGGTCGTCGGACCGGGACCTACCGCCCTCGGGCCGGTCCGCAGGCGGTGTGACCTTTGCGAGCTGCACCCAGGCGAGTGCGACGGCATGCGGTGGGAGGACATGGTCGAGAAGTTCGGGGTGCCGGACTGGACACGAGACCCGAGCCAGCCGATTGCGCCGGGCGGCGAGAGCTGGTCGTCGTTCGTCGTCCGCGCCTCCGACGCCGTGCGCGCCGTGGCGCGCGCCCACCCGGGCGAGCTCGTGGTGGCCACGGTGCACGCCGGGGTGATAGAGGCGACGATGATCTCGTTCCTGGGCGTCGCGCCCGAGGTGTACCGGCGGGGGGGCTGGGTCAGCATCACCCACGCGTCCATGACCGAGTGGGAGTGGGTACCCGACGACGACCGCTGGGTCCTCGTCCGTTTCAACGACGCCTGCGGCGTGCCGCGGACTTAGGCCTTTGCCCCGCCGTTCGGCTCACGACCGATGCCGTTTCGCCAGCTCCTCCCTGCGGCTCATGGTTCGCCTTCGGCGCCGTTCCCTATTCACTTCTAGGATGCAGGGAGGTCTTTCTGGGCCGGTGGTGTCTTCCCTCTGAGGGATCGGACGCTCGTTGCAAACGACGACACCGCTGTGTCCAGAACCTTGGGAGAAGGCGGGGAACTGACGAAGATGTTCGATACTCACTCAGCCACGCACGTCCGCCAGCGGAGCCGCACGGTCGCGGTCTGGCTCGTACTCGTCGCGCTTGTGGCCGGTTCGGCCGTGCTCCTCGGTGCGGGCGCCGCCGGCGCCCAGGGCCCCGGGTCGGTGTCCGGGGTCTCGGTCGGCCTGTCGACGGACGCGGCCGGTGCGACCGAAGTGGACTATGCCGCGGTCTTCACCACGAGCTCGACCGGCGCTCTCGACCCGGGCGACGGGACGATCACCTTGTCCACGTCAGGCCTGACCTCGTTTGCGCCCGGCTGCAGCTACACCGTCACCGACGTCACGACGGACACGTCGGCGGCCGAGACGTGCCCGACCGCGAGCTCGAGCTCGTCGGTCACCATCGACACCGGGGGCATCACGATCGGAGCCGGCGACACCGTGGACGTGCTCGCGGCCGAGGTCGGCAACGCCCCGTCCACCGGGTCGCAGTCGTTCAGCATCTCCACCTCGTCGGACCTGGCGTCGAGCACGACGTTCTCCCTGGTCGCGGCGAGCCCGTTGACCGGGGTCTCGGTGAAGCTGTCGAAGTCGGGGGTCGGCGAGAAATCGAAGTACACCGTGGCTTTCACGACGAGCACGACCGGGGCCCTCGACGCGACCTACGGGCAGATCGAACTCTCAGGACCGAAAGGGACGAAATTCCCCGCAGCGTGCACCTATTCCGTGACAGACCAAACGACGGGCAAGAGGGGCTCCGCTTGCGGCGGCATCGGCGAGGCCAATTCCGAGCCCTACGTCCTTCTCTATTACCTAGGGGTGAGCATCGGGGCAGGTGACCAGGTCTCCGTGGTGACCCCAAAGGTGAAGAACGCCAAGAAGGCCGGCCCGCAGACCCTGTCCGTATCGTCATCGTCGGACTTGGCCGCATCGGGGACCTTCACGTTGACCTGAGAGCCTGACCTGGAGGTGCGCGGCCTTACGTCTCAGGCGCCTCGGATTCCTCGTGCAGGAACGAGCGGGCGAGCGGCGGTGGCGCGCAGGCGAGCCAGGCGTCCTCCAATGCCCGGCGCAACGGCGTCTTGGTCACGGTGCGCAACTGCACGAGCACGGCGGCGAAACCGTCGAAGTGCGAGATGGTGAAGAAGCCTTTGCGACCCATGGCGAGCACCGCGTCCTTGTCCTCGAGGTCGGACGTCCGCAAGGCCAGAATCGGTCCGGCCGGTGGCGTGGTGGCACCGAAACGCTTCAGATCAGCCTTGGTGAAAGGACGCTCCCAGGCGAAGGCCTTCCCGCCCACGTACCACGTCCGGTTCCCGTGCCGCTCGCCCTCCGTGACCCCGGGGAGACCAGTTGCGATGCGTTCGACGTCGAGGAAGCCCGCCATGGCGCGCACTGTACCGGTAGGGTGCGCCACGATGAGCGGGCTGACCCGGACCGGCCTGGAACGCATGCACGAGCGTTTGGCGGCGTCGGTCGAGCGCGGCGTCGTCCCCGGCCTCCTCGCCCTCGTCGCGACCGGCGACGACGTCCACGTCGAGGTGCAGGGCCACCCCGCGCTCGACGACCCGGCTCCGCTGCGGCGCGACGCCATCTTCCGGATCGCTTCGCTCTCGAAGCCCATGGGCGCGGCCGGCGCCATGGCCCTGGTCGACGACGGGCTCCTGGCGCTGGACGACCCGGTCGAGACCTACCTCCCCGAACTGGCCGATCGCCGCGTGCTGCGCCGCCTCGAGAGCCCGCTGGACGAGACCGTGCCGGCGGCGCGGTCGATCACGGTGGAGGACCTGCTGACCTTCCGCCTCGGGTTCGGTGCGGTCATGGCCCCGCCGGGCACGTATCCGATTCAGGCCGCCGAGGCCGAGCTGCGGCTGGCCACGCTCGGACCGCCCTGGCCACCGCCCCCGTTCGGTCCGGACGAATGGATCCGCCGCTTCGCCACCCTCCCCCTGATGGACCAACCGGAGACCACCTGGCGCTACAACACGGGGCTGCAGCTGCTCGGCGTCGTCATGGAGCGCGTGAGCGGACAGCCACTCGAGCGGTTTCTGCGCGGGCGGCTGTTCGACCCGCTCGGCATGGCCGACACGTCGTTCAGCGTGCCGCCCGAGAAGCAGCCGAGGTTGACCGCCGCGTATTTCCCCGATCAGACGACGGGGGCGCTGGCCCTGCTCGACCCACCGTCGGGAGGGTGGTGGAGCGAACCGCCCGCCATGGACAACGCCGCCGGCATGCTCGTGTCCACCCTCGACGACGTCTGGGCCTTCGTGTCCATGCTCCTCGCCGGGGGGACGCACGGCGGGGTCCGGGTCCTCTCCACCGAGTCGGTCGAGGCCATGACGAGCGACCACCTCACCGACGGCCGGCGCGAGTCGGCCGCGCACTTCCTCGGCGCCCGGGGCGGATGGGGTTACGGCATGGGCGCACCGGGCCCGCTGGCGGGCGAGCACGAGCCGCCGGTGCCATGGGGCTTCGGCTGGGACGGTGGGACCGGCACGACGTGGCGGAGCGACCCCGTGCGCGGGATCACCGGCATCATGCTCACGCAGCGGGCGATGACATCGCCCGAGCCGCCCCCTCACTTCGTCGAGTTCTGGGACGCCGCCTACGGCGCCCGGGTGGCCTGACGACGGCGATGCCGGTACGGTGCGGCGCAGGCGCCGCGGACGACAAGGGGAATCCATGTTCAAGGTGATCATCGTCGGAACGGACGGCAGCGAGACGGCGGATTTAGCGGTCAAGACGGCGGCGGAATTGGCGCGCAGTGAGGGCGCCGAGCTGCACGTGGTCGTGGCGTACCGGCCGGACCGATCCGGTATGGCGCAGGCGTCGGGTGCCCCGATGGTGGAGACCGGCGCGCACCTCGCCCTGCGAGCGGAGGTAGCCGCCCAAGTGGGGGAGCGGGCCGTGGCGACTTGGGGAGCGGGCCAGCGGGCGGAGCACCACGAAGGCGAAGGAGACCCGGTCGACGTCATCCTCGACACGTCGGAGGCGCTGGGAGCCGATCTCATCGTGGTGGGCAGCAAGGGTATGCGGGGCGCGCGCCGCTACATCGGGAGTGTTCCGAACTCCGTCTCCCACACCGCCAAGTGCTCCGTGCTCATCGTCAAGACGGTGTGACGAACCGAGCGTCGCCGGACCGCCCGGACAGGCCCAATTACTTCGACGCGCCTATCGCCGCGACCTACGACGACGACTCGGGCTATCAGTTCGATGCCGTAGTCGTGGGGCGAACCGTCCGCTTCCTGGCCGACCTGGCCCGAGGTGGGCGCGCGCTCGAGCTCGGTGTCGGCACCGGCCGGATCGCGTTGCCGCTGGCGCGCGGTGGAGTCGAGGTCCACGGCATCGACTTGTCTCCGGACATGGTCGCCCGACTGCGGGCGAAGCCCGGTGGGGAGAACATCGGAGTCACGATCGGGGACTTCGCCAGCGCCTCGGCCGGCGGCTCATTCCGGCTCGCCTACCTCGTCTACAACACCATCGAGAACCTCACCACACAAGACGACCAGGTGGCGTGCTTCTGTAACGCGGCGCGACACCTCGAGCCAGGAGGATGCTTCGTGGTGGAGGTCGAGGTTCCCCAACTCAGGCGGCTGCCGCCGGGGGAAACCGCCCGACCGTTCCACGTCAGCCCGGAACGGCTCGGCTTCGACGAGCTCGACCCGGCCACGCAGGGCGGCGTTTCGCACCACTATTGGGTCGAGGGCGATCACCTTTCCACGTTCGCCATGCCCTTCCGCTGGGTGTGGCCTTCCGAGCTCGACCTGATGGCGCGCCTCGCGGGCATGCGGCTGCGGGAGCGCTGGGGTGGCTGGGACCGCGAGCCGTTCACCTCGGACAGCTGGTTCCATGTCTCGGTGTTCGAGAAGGTCTGAACGGGACGAGGACCGGCGGGATCGCCGGGAAGAAACAGCGTCGAGCATCAGTCCCACCCATGGGGTCGACGGCGGTGTGTTTGCACGAAGGCTGCTCGAATAGGTTGCTTTCCCGAGCGCCGACTGCGCAGGTTTGCGACAAGGTTCCTTCCGGGGGAACACACGAATTAGATTGGAGTCATGAGGCAGAGCCCGCCGGCCTCTACTGCGAAAGGCGCCCACACCCGCCAGGCGATCCTGCGGTCGGCCATTGCCTGCTTCGGGAGGGAGGGCTACCGAGCCACCTCGGTATCGAGGATCGCGCGGGGACGCGGGCGTGGGAGCGACCGCTCCCTATGCCTACTTTCCCAACAAGGAAGCCCTGTTCATCAGTGCCGTCGACGAGGACGTCTCCGCCGCGCTCCGTGACGGACTCAGCTCCATCGCTGACAGCACGCCCCTCGAGAGCTGGCGGCTTCTCTTGGTCGACCTCGCATTTGCCGTGGACCGGCATCCCCTGGCTCGCCGCCTTCTGGCGGGTTTGGAGCCCGACATGATGGCCGGTGTGCTCGAGATCCCGGCGCTGGCCGCGTTGCGCAAAGGGATCATCGAGCGGTTGCACCTGCAGCAGCTGGCCGGAACCGTACGGAACGACATCGATTACGTGGCGGTCGGAGACGGCCTCGTGACCATCTATCTGGCGCTGCTCATGTCGACCGTGCAGCTGGGCGGCGAGAGGACGGCGGCGTACAACGACGGCCTTCTGGCCGTGTTCGCTGCTGTTCTTGAACCGTTGGTGCCGACCCCGCTCGCCGGTGCCGCCCGATGAGCCAGTCCCGTCAAGTCCGAGCTTGACGGGTCTCTCGAGGCGACCATGGCTCTGTGCCGCGGTGCTCGGCGCATGCACTCGATCCCCTATTGCGGCCGTGCAGGACTCTGATCCGTCCAAATCCGTTGCTGACCTCGTCTCCGTTGACCGGCTTCATGACTTCTGCGGCCACTGAAGAGGGAGCGCCACGTCGAGACGTCGCAGGGCGCGGTGGGTGCGCCGCTGTGCCCGGTCCTCGGTCCTCGGTCCTCGTCCGGTCGGAGTCCTCTCGACCCTGCTTGACGCGCCCGACGGGCCATCCCGAGCGCGAGTCCGAGATATCTGACTTGGCAGAGGTTGTTGCATCACGAGTCGGACGACGCCTCTACCTGCGATAACGCAAAGTAAAAAATGGGGTTTCGAGGGAATTACTGAAACTCTTGACACGCCTCCGGCTCGCCGACTATCAACTGCGGTTCGTAGAAGCCGGCCCCAGGGGGGGGCCGGAGGTCGGTCGTCACGGTGAGTGACGAACCGAGGGGGAGCGAAGTCCAAGTGGGGAGCGAGGTTCACGTGCGTACCGAGGTTCGTCAGCGTCTGTCTTTGGGTATGTCTTCAATTTCGAAGCTGTTTCTCGCCGTTGTGGCGGTACTTGGCGTGGCGGGCACAGCGCTCGTCTTTTCCCCCGAAGCCGCGTGGGCGGCCGGGGCTCCGACCGTCGCCCAGGGATACGGCGCGTTCGAGAACAATCCGATCATCAACCTGACCGGGTGCACCGGGACGACATCTGTCGACTCCCTCACCTGCACCAGCAACCCGATCACGGCCGGGGTCACAGTCGGCATGAGCGCGTACGGCTTGGACCTCGACACGACGACGCCCAACAACGTCGTCTCGGTCACTGCCACCACCATCGGCCTCGGGACCGCTCCCTCGGCGACGGTCACCGCCGGCGCCACGGAGACCTTCACCAACGATTCGGCCATGGCCAACGTGAGCGGTTCACCGTCGTCGACCACCCTCACCAGTTCGGAACCGTGGGCCGACTACGGGTGGGGCGCGGGTCTGGAGATCTACGGCGCGGGCATCCAGCCCGATACCACCGTTTCGAGTGTGAGCAGCGACAACCTGGTCCTCTCGCAGGCTCCGAGCGGAACGTTGAGCGCGGAGACCGTCTACTACAACGCGCCCGACATCAACAACGTGCTCACCCAGGTCACCGGCGGGGCTGCCAACGTGAACACGTCCTCCCTCACCGTGGTCAGCCAACCCCCCGCCGACGACGGCTACGTCGTGGCCAGCACGACGTCCACCACCGGTCTCCTGACGATGTACCCCGCCCTCAACCCCGCGGACAGCACCTTCTCCGCCACCTTCGCGTATTGCGCTCCGACCTACACCTATCCGACTCCGGGCGAGTGCACGACCGCGACCGAGACCTACGGCCTTGCCACGAGCGCAGACATGGGCGATCAGCTCTCCATCGTGATCGAGACCGAGAACATCTACGAGAACGCCGCATCAGCCCATTTCGGGCCGACGACCGCCACCCAGGGTCAAACCGTCACGCTCGAGACCGCCCCGGTGGGCTCGAACATCCCGTCCACGAGCGGGGGCGCCACGGTCAACTACATCGACGGGGACACCTCCATCACTCCGGTGCCCCCCGGCCTCACCTATGTCCCAGGTTCCATTCACTTGAGCGGTGGAGACGCCACGACGTCCGCCTCCGGAGCGGTGACCGCCACGTACTGCACGGCGTCCGGCACAGGCTGCACCGCCAAGGTCAACACCGGGAACTACAAGACGACCTATCCCTATATCGAGGAGCAGCTCGGCACGGCAACCGCGGATGAGGTCAAAGGTGGCGGGCTCCAGACCCTTCCGGGGTTGACGGCGAGCTTCGTCGCCACCGGTGCGTCCGGCACGGTGGCCAACAGCTACCTGACCGAGTTCCTGGTGGACACGAACGTGACGGACATCATCACCACCTCGGTCGATTTCGACGGCTACCCGACGGCAGGCGACCTTCCGTACTGCTCGAGCAGCTGCCAGAACGGTGAGACCACTGCTGCTCCGCCCTACGTCGCCCCCAGCCCCATCAGTTCCGTGACGATCACCCCATCGGTGACCGCGACGTCCACCGCCAACGGGACCGATTCCGGAGCGGACAGCGGCGGCCAGACCGTGCAGGTCACCGGCACGGGATTCACGAACGCCGGAAGCGAACAGGTGTACTTCGGGCCTAACGCGGCGACCAGCTTCACGGTGAACACCAACACGAGCATCACCGCGGTCGCGCCCGCGTCGACCACCGGTGACAGTCCCGTCGACGTCACGGTGAGCAACGGTGGGCAGACCTCTCCGATCAACCAGCCCGGCGACGAATTCACCTATACCCCCGCCGGGGCTCCTGACTTCCCGATCAACGTGTCGCCCACGTCCGACAACGGGCAGGCCGAGGTGTCCTGGACCCCCGGATTCAACGAGGGATCGCCGACGCAGTCGTACCAGGTGACCGCGACCGACGTCTCTTCGCCCTCCAGCGACCCCAACAACGGTGGCAGTGGTCTCGAGACCTGCACCTACACGGTGACCGGTACGGACGGCCCGACCGACTCGTGCACGGTTCCGGGCCTGACCAACGGGGACCAGTACACCTTCCAGGTCACGGCGACCAACGCGCTCGGCACCAGTCTTCCCTCGCCGGCCACCACGGCCATCACCATCGGTGTTCCCGCCGCGCCGACCGGCGTCTCCGCCACCGCGGCTCAGAACGCCGCTTCGACGGTGAGCTGGACCGACCCGGTCAACACGGGCGCGGGCCCGCTCCTCTCCGAGACGGCGACCGCGAACGACCAATCCAACCCCTCCAGCCCGACCAACGGGTCGACCTGCACCTACTACGAGCCCGCGAGCCCGAGCTACAACCCCTCGGCCCCGGCGGACCAGTGCACCGTCTCGGGCCTGAACAACGGGGACACCTATACCTTCACCGTCACGTCCACCAATTCACTCGGCACGGGCGTGAGCTCCTCGGCGTCGGCGCCGATCGTGCCGTCGACAGTCCCCGGCGCACCGACCATCGGCACGGCGACGTCGGGTGCGAACGCGCAGTCGGTCGTGAGCTTCACCGCTCCGGCCAGCAACGGTGGCGCGGCGATCAGCAGCTACACGGTCACCGCCACCGACACCACCAATCCCTCGAACCCTCTGGTGACGGCGTCGGGTGCGACCAGCCCGATCACGGTGACGGGTCTGACCAACGGTGACACCTACAGCTTCACGGTGACCGCCACCAACGCCAGCGGCACCGGGCCCGCGTCGGGTTCCACCACGGCGACCCCCTCGACGGTGCCGGGCGCCCCGACGAGCGTGACGGCGGCCGTTGGTCTCGGGGTGGGGAGCGGCGATGCCAATGTCAGCTGGACCGCTCCCGCGAGCAACGGGGGCGCCGGCATCTCCAAGTACACGGTCACCTCGTCCACCGGTTCGAAGACCTGCACGACGACGGCCACCCCTCCGGCCACCCCGGCGACCACCTGCACGGTCAGCGGGCTGACCAACGGGACCAACTACACCTTCACGGTGACCGCCACCAACGCCGCCGGCACCTCTGCGGCCTCGGTCGCCGGTCCGGTAGGAGGCGTGGTTCCCTCGGCGGTTCCGGCGACTCCGTCCGCCCCGACGGTCTCCGTCGCCGGGCTCAACGGCCAGGCTTCCATCACCTGGACCGCTCCGAACAACGAAGGCTCCACCATCACGTCCTACACACTGACCCCGACCCCGGCCTGCTCGGGCTGCACCGGGCTCACGGTCACCGGCAGCCCCCCGACCGCGGCTTCCACGGTCAGCGGGCTGACCAACGGGACCAGCTACACCTTTACTCTCATCGCCACCAACGCCGATGGAAACAGCGCCGCCTCGTCGGCCTCGACGGCGGCGGTGGTCGGCATCCCCGCAACGCCGGCCGCGCCTGCGGCCGTGTCGACGAGTACCTCCGGGCAGGACTCGGTGACCTGGACCGCGCCGGCTTCGGCCTCGGGCCCGATCACCTCGTACACGCTGACCCCGTCTCCGGCCTGCTCGGCCTGCACCGGGCTGACCGTCTCGGGGAACCCCGCGGCGACGTCAACCACGGTCGGCGGACTGACCAACGGGACCAGCTACACCTTCACCCTCAAGGCGACCAACGCCAGCGGCACCTCTGCGGCCTCGTCGGCTTCGACGGGCGTGGTGACCGGCTCTCCCACCGCACCGACGAACGTGGTCGCGGTGGGGGGAACCCCCGCGCCCAGCGGTGACCTGAACGTCACGTGGTCGGCCCCGACGTCGAGCGGCATCGGCACCATCGACAGCTACACGGCGACGGCCAAGCCGAGCTCCGGGACGAGCAAGACCTGCACCTCGACGTCGACCGCGCCCGCCACGCCGGCCCTGAGTTGCCAGGTGACCGGTGCGACAAACGGCACGGCGTACACGGTCACGGTGACGGCGACGAACAGTGCCGGCTCCAGCTACACGAGCGTGGCCTCGGCGCCTTCGGCGACGGCCTATCCCTCGACGACGTTCGGGGCACCGACCATCGGCACGGCGACCTACGCCGGTAATCAGAGCGCGACCGTCAAGTGGACCGCTCCTGCCGCGCTGGCCGGGACCCAACCGCCCCTCACCGGGTACGTCGTGACCCCGTACATCAGCGGGACGGCGCAGACCCCGCAGACCTTCAACAGCACTGCAACGACCGAGACCGTGACCGGCCTCACCGCCAACACGACGTACACCTTCACCGTGGCCGCGATCAACGCCAACGGTGTGGGGACCGCGTCGGCGCAGTCGAACAGCGTCTCAGTGACCGGATCCCCGGTGTTCACCTCGGCTTCGAGCACCACCTTCGCCGAGAACAGCGCGGGCACGTTCAGCGTGACCGCCACGGGTACCTCACAGATCACCTTCAGTGAGACCGGGGCCCTGCCTTCCGGGGTCACCCTGGCGGCGAACGGCACGCTTTCGGGCACGCCGGCCTTCGGCACCGCGGGGACCTTCCCGATCACCATCACGGCGACCGACGCCAGCTCGAACACCAGCACGCAGGCCTTCACCCTCACGGTGACCGCCACCCCGCCGGTGTTCACTTCTGGCACCTCGACGACCTTCGCCGAGAACAGTGCCGGGACCTTCTCGGTCACCGCCAGCGGGGACAACCCGATCAGCTTCAGCGAGACCGGTCCTCTGCCCTCGGGCGTCACCCTGGCGCCCAACGGCACGCTCTCGGGCACGCCGGCCTTCGGCACGGCGGGGACCTACCCGATCACCATCACGGCGACCGACGCCAACTCGAACACCAGCACCCAGGCCTTCACCCTCACGGTGACCGCCAGCCCGCCGGTGTTCACCTCTGGCACCTCGACGACCTTCGCCGAGAACAGCGCCGGGACCTTCAACGTGACGGCGAACGGGGACGCCTCCATCACCTTCAGCGAGACCGGTCCTCTGCCCTCGGGCGTGACCTTGGCGCCGAACGGCTCCCTTTCGGGCACGCCGGCCTTCGGCACCGCGGGAACGTACCCGATCACCATCACGGCCACCGACGGCAACTCGAACTCGACCAACCAGGCCTTCACCCTCACGGTGACCGCCACGGCGCCGGTGTTCACCTCGGGCACCGCGACGACGTTCGCCGAGAACAGTGCCGGGACCTTCAACGTGACGGCGAACGGGGACAACCCGATCGGCTTCAGCGAGACCGGCGCCCTGCCTTCCGGGGTCACCCTGGCGGCGAACGGCACGCTGTCGGGGACGCCGGCCTTCGGCACGGCGGGGACGTACCCGCTCACCATCACGGCCACCGACGCCAACTCGAACTCGACCAACCAGGCCTTCACCCTCACGGTGACCGCCACGGCGCCGGTGTTCACCTCGGGCAACTCGACGACGTTCGCCGAGAACAGCGGCGGGACCTTCTCGGTCACGGCCAACGGGGACAACCCGATCGGCTTCAGCGAGACCGGGGCCCTGCCCTCAGGCGTGTCGTTCGCGCCCAACGGCACGCTCTCGGGCACCCCGACCTTCGGCACGGCGGGTACCTACCCGATCACCATCACGGCGACCGACGCCAACTCGAACGCGAGCAACCAGGCCTTCACCCTCACGGTGAGCGCGACTCCGCCCGTGTTCACCTCGGCGGCGAGCACCACCTTCGTCGAGGGCAGCGACGGGACCTTCTCGGTCACCGCCAACGGGGACAGCCCGATCAGCTTCAGCGAGACCGGTCCTCTGCCCTCGGGCGTCAATCTGGCAACGGATGGCACCCTCTCGGGCACGCCCGCGGCGGGGACTGAGGGCACCTACCCGATCACCATCACGGCGACCGACGCCAACTCGAACACGAGCACCCAGGCCTTCAGCTTGAAGGTGGGCGCCACGGCGCCGGTGTTCACCTCGGGCACCTCGACGACCTTCGCCGAGAACAGCGCCGGGACGTTCAACGTGACGGCGAACGGGGACAACCCGATCACCTTCAGCGAGACCGGGGCCCTGCCCTCGGGCGTGACCTTGGCGCCAAACGGCACGCTTTCGGGCACGCCGGCCTTCGGCACGGCGGGGACCTACCCGATCACCATCACGGCGACCGACGCCAACTCGAACACCAGCACCCAGGCCTTCACCCTGACGGTGAGCGCCACGGCGCCGGCGTTCACCTCGGGCACCTCGACGACGTTCGCCGAGAACAGTGCCGGGACCTTCAACGTGACGGCGAACGGGGACGGTGCGATCAGCTTCGGCGAGACCGGGGCCCTGCCCTCGGGCGTGACCTTGGCGCCCAACGGCGCCCTCTCGGGCACGCCGGCCTTCGGCACGGCGGGGACGTACCCGCTCACCATCACGGCGACCGACGCCAACTCGAACACCAGCACCCAGGCCTTCACCCTCACGGTGAGCGCCACGGCGCCGGTGTTCACGTCGGGCACCTCGACGACCTTCGCCGAGAACAGTGCCGGGACCTTCAACGTGACGGCGAACGGGGACGCATCCATCACCTTCAGCGAGACCGGGGCCCTGCCCTCGGGCGTGACCTTGGCGCCCAACGGCACCCTCTCGGGCACGCCGGCCTTCGGCACGGCGGGGACGTACCCGCTCACCATCACGGCGACCGACGCCAACTCGAACACCAGCACCCAGGCCTTCACCCTCACGGTGAGCGCCACGGCGCCCGTGTTCACCTCGGCTAACTCGACGACCTTCGCCGAGAACGACGGGAGCTTCTCGGTCACCGCCAACGGGGACAACCCGATCACCTTCAGCGAGACCGGGCCTCTGCCCTCGGGCGTCAGCTTGGCGGCGAACGGCGCGCTGTCGGGCACGCCGGCCTTCGGCACCGCCGGGTCCTACCCGATCACCATCACGGCGACCGACGCCAACTCGAACTCGACCAACCAGGCCTTCACCCTCACGGTGACCGCCTCGGCGCCGGTGTTCACGTCTGGCACCTCGACGACGTTCGCCGAGAACAGCGGCGGGACCTTCTCGGTCACGGCCAACGGGGACAACCCGATCAGCTTCGGCGAGACCGGTCCTCTCCCCTCGGGCGTCAGCTTGGCGGCGAACGGCACCCTCTCGGGCACGCCGGCCTTCGGCACCGCCGGGTCGTACCCGATCACCATCACGGCGACCGACGGCAACTCGAACTCGACCAATCAGGCCTTCACCCTCACGGTGAGCGCTACCGCGCCGGTGTTCACCTCGGGTTCGAGCACCACGTTCACGGCAACCGATGCCGGGAACTTCAACGTGACGGCGAACGGGGACAGTCCGATCTCCTTCAGCGAGACCGGGGCCCTGCCCTCGGCCGTCACCTTGGCGCCGAACGGCACCCTCTCGGGCACGCCCGCGGCGGGAACCGAGGGCACCTACCCGATCACCGTCACAGCGACCGACGCCAACTCGAACACCAGCACGCAGGCCTTCACCTTGAAGGTGGGCTTCCCGCCGCCGGTGTTCACCTCGGGCAGCTCGACGACCTTCGCCGAGAACAGCGCCGGGAGCTTCTCGGTCACCGCCAGTGGGGACAACCCGATCACCTTCAGTGAGACGGGGACCGTGCCCGCAGGGGTCAGCTTGGCGGCGAACGGCTCGCTCTCGGGCACCCCGACGTTCGGCACGGCGGGGACGTACCCGATCACCATCACGGCGACCGACGCCAGCTCGAACACCAGCACCCAGGCCTTCACCCTCACGGTGACCGCCACGGCGCCGGTGATCACCTCGGGCAACTCGACGACCTTCGCCGAGAACAGCGCCGGGAGCTTCAACGTGACGGCCAACGGGGACGGTCCGTTCGGCTTCAGCGAGACCGGGGCCCTGCCCTCGGGTGTCACCCTGGCGGCGAACGGCACCCTCTCGGGCACGCCCGCCTTCGGGACGGCGGGAACCTACCCGGTCACCATCAAGGCGACCGACCGCAACTCGAAGACGAGCACCCAGGCCTTCACCCTCACGGTGAGCGCGTCGGCGCCCGCGTTCACCTCTGCTGCCGCAGCGACCTTCACGGCGAGCAACGCCGCCACCTTCTCGGTCACCGCCAACGGGGACACCCCGATCAGCTTCAGCGAGACGGGGTCCCTGCCCTCGGGCGTCACCTTGGCGGCGAACGGCACCTTGTCGGGCACGCCTGCGGCGGGGACTGAGGGCACCTACCCGATCACCCTCAAGGCGACCGACCACAACTCCAGGACGAGCACCCAGGCCTTCACCCTCACGGTGGCGCCGCCGCCGATGACGGCCATCGTCGCGCCCTCGGCGGGGGCGGACCTGCGGGCGACCGCGACTCTGGACGCCAGCGCCTCGGACGCGAACGGGATCAGCCTGGTCGCGTTCGTCCTGACCGGTGGGTCGTACAACCAGACGGTGATCGGGAGGGCCACGGCCACGAACTACGGATACGTCTTCGCCTGGGACACCACGCACGTGCTCGCCGGCACGTACACGCTGCAGAGCGTGGCCTACGACACCCATGGCAACCGCGGCTACAGCACGGGCATACCGGTGACCGTGGACAACATGCCGCCGAAGACGAAGGTGGTGTTGCCGACGGCGGGGTCGACGGTCACTGGCACGAGCACCCTCGAGGCATCGGCGAAGGGCTTCTACGGAGTCTCCATCAGCCAGGTCCAGTTCACGCTGACCGGTGGGTCCTACAACAAGACGGTCATCGGCACGGCGACGCTCAGCGGACACAAGTACGTCTATGCGTGGGACTCGACCAGTGTGCCCAACGGCACCTACAAGGTGCGGAGCCTGGCCACCGACGCGGCCGGCAATACGGCCTACAGCGACCCGATAAAGATCACGGTCGACAATTAGCGCAGCAGCACGGGTCGAGCACCAACCTGGGGTCACGGCATCTGCCCCAGGTTGGTGCTGCCCGTGAATCTCGGCTTCGAGACGTTCCTCCGGCCGGCCGGTTCCGGCCGCCCGGCGTCGACCCGTGTCGGACCGGAGAGAGCCCGGGTGCGAATCGCCATAGCCGGGCTGGTGGTCGGGCTCGGGGCGATGCTGGCCGCCTGCGGTGGGGGCGGCCCGTCCTCTTCACCCGCCGGAGTATCGATAGGTGCGGTGTCAGCCCCTCGGCCCGTCTCCGGGGTCGACGTGCTGACGGCCATCTCCTGTCCCACGGCGACGGTCTGCGAAGCAGTCGGCGCGTCCACCGCCACGGGCGAGGGTGTCGTGGTGACGGTGAGGAACGGAGTGCCGGGGAAGCCGCGGACGGTCAGCGGCACGAAAACACTCGACGCCATCTCGTGTGCGACGCCAACGACCTGCGAGGCCGTGGGAGATGGCGAAGGACACGGCGTCTCCGTGAGCGTCTCCGCGGGGATCCCCGGGTCCCCGCAGCGGCTGGGTCGGATGTCGACCCTGAGCGCTGTCTCGTGCCCGGGTCGATCGACGTGCGAAGCCGGGGGTCGAGCCGGGACGGCAGGCGCCGTGGCGTCAGGGGCGCAGGTCCATCCTGTTGCCGGCACGACATCCATCAACGCCATCGACTGCCCGGTGCCCGCCGCGTGCCAGGCCGTGGGGTCCACTTCCAACGGGAAGTACAACGATGTACTGGTTCCGGTGTCAGGGAGCGTCCCCGGACCATTCCGGGTTGTTCCACCTGGGACGTCGACCTTCAGCGGCATCGACTGTCCGGATCGGTCCGACTGCGTGGTGGTTGGTCGAGGAACCCACCCCCTCAAGGGGGTGAACACGCCGACGGCGGTCGTGCTCACCGTGGTAGATGGCAAGCCAGGACGATTGGTGGACCTGCCGCGCTCCTCCGGCACCGTCCTCGAAGCCGTGTCGTGTGCGTCACCGCGATTGTGTGTGGCCGTCGGCACACGTGCCTCGGGTGCGGCCGACGGCTCCGCCGGCCAGGCCGTCTATCTGAGTGTCGCCGGGTCGGTGGCCGGCCCGGTTCACGCCGTCCCCGGCCACGCGCTCGTCCTCGACGGGATCTCGTGCGCCGCCACCCGCTGCGAGGCCGTGGGTAGCGACGGGACGGCCGTCGTCGTCACACTCTCCCTGTCCTGAGACCGTACCGTCAGAGGATGGGAGTACCCAGGTGCTATCTCATCTGTGCCAACGCCCGCTGCGGGTCCACGCTGTTGTCCCGTTCCCTTTCGGATACCGGAATAGCCGGCCATCCGGACGAGTACTTCGTCACCGGGCCCCCGGAGGCCTTCTCGCCAAGGGCGACCTTCTGGGAAGACGGACCATTGGCCCGCCGGCACGGAGTCAGCGAGCGCGAGGAGTTCCTTCGGCTGGTGTATCGCGTCGGCTCAACGCCCAACGGCGTCTTCGCCGCGAAGTTCATGTGGAACTACGTCGGGTGGGCCATGGAGACGTTCCAGGAAATGCCGCGCTTCTCCCGAGCACGCGTCGAGGAGATCTTCGCGGCGGTGTTTCCCGGGCTCCGCGTCGTGCACGTCGTCCGTCGCGATCGACTACGCCAAGCCATCTCATGGCTTCGGGCAGCCGAAGACAATGTGTGGGTCGTCTCGGACCATGAACCGGCGCGTCCCGTCCGTGAGCCGGTCTTCCAATACGACGTGATCGTCGGAATGATGGACTTGATAGCCCGGGGTGAGAACGCCTGGCTCGAGTTGTACGAGAAGCTAGGCGTCGAACCGCTCGAGGTCGTCTATGAAGACCTCTCGACGACGGATGGGTACGAGCCGACGGTTCGTCGTGTACTGCGGCACCTCGACCTCGACCACACGATTGAGATTCCTCGTCCGAGGACGAATCGGCAAACGGACAGCATCAACGACGAGTGGTTGGATCGATTCCGGCAGCACGAACAATGGTTGTAGGGCCGAAAGGTGCCACAGAGACGCATCCACGTCCCTCCGAGGGGGTGCTTCAGCGGCAAACGAAGGCGCCTGCCCCAGTACCGAATCTCAATTCACCGGCTGCTGAGACTTCCGCACGAGCCAGCTCGTGGACGCGGCGGACGACGTCGACCCAAGGAATGTCCACCTCGGACTCGTAGTGGTCCGCCACGCTGGCCACATACTCGGCCAGGGCATCGACATCCGTCACGACGAGGTGGCTCGGGGGGCAGTCGAGGCGGACGACCGACCTGAACGCAGACGACAGCAGCGCAGCTCCACCCTCCATGCTGAAGCGTTGGTCTGATGGGCGGAGCATCCTCCAGTCCGTGCCAACCGCTGCTTCGACGAGGGCTCTGAGTTCCTGAAGGTTCGAGACGCTGTTCGTGACGGCGACGAACACCCCGTCGGGGTGAAGGACTCGCCGGATCTCCGTGGCTGCAGCCAAGATGTCAGGCACGTGGTACAGCATGTGAGGTGCGAGCACGAGATCAAAGCACCCCCGCCCAAAGGGAAGGGCCTGAACGTCCGCCACGACGGGCGCCGCATCGGCGATCGATGGCAGCATCCCGGCGGAGAGGTCCAACGCCACCCGCGGACCCCGGTGCCCCGTCTCGACGAGGGCGCGCTCATAGGCACCGTTGCCGCAGCCGACATCGAGAACGCTCTGGGTGCTTCCCTGAGTGATCCCGGCGAGGTCGAGCACCCAAGAGAAGAGATCGAACTCGGGCACCCGACGGCCTGTCCACCACAGTCGCTGGCGTGAGGCGAGGTTGCGGTCGGTCGCATACTGAGTCGACGGGTTCATGGCCATTCCTTGAGCCTGCCTCCGTTGGGAGCGACGGTGCGAGCAATCGGGGTCGACGGCGCGCCTCGGTATCACCGGGATCAACGCACACCGTACGTTTTCCGACGGTCCACTGGAGGGACTCGCGGTGCTCGTCCCGGGTGGGGGAGATCGATTTTGCCGCCAGGTTCGCGATTCGGAGTTCCTCACCGTCGGCGCGGTGATCTGCTCCGCCCCGAGGTCGGACAGTGGCGCAGCTATTCCGCACCGGCCACTGGGCGTCTGGGACACGACTGTCCGACTTTTCAGAAGCGATGCCGTCGCGCCCGAGGTCGAAGTCGTTGCCGCGCGCTCCTGACCGAAGCACTGCTCGCGGGCGAGCTGTAATCGAGAGGCGCACACCGGTTCCCGATGACGGACGTCGCCACGGCGCACGAGCTCGTCGGGCGTGGCGCGCACGGACGTGTCGGCGTCGACATGGACAGGCCGGAGCGACCGCTTGCCGCCACGCGGGAATCGGTTTCGCGCGCCGCCGCGCTGTTGACATCCCGGCTGCAGACATGTTCGACATTGCTCGGTGAGGCTCGGCGTCGCGCCTCATCACCTGTTGCCGGCGACGACGACGATCTGGTAGACAGCATCGACGCAGGTCAGGCGAAAGGCGGAAAACTGATGAAACTCTTCGACGCTCGCGCGTTGGACAACGTCAGGCGGCGCGGCTGCCGGTTGCTCGTTTCGCTCGGGCTCGTCAGCGTCCTGGCCGGCGCGGCGGTTGTCGTCGGTGCCGGCGCCGCCGGCGCCGCTGGGCCCGGATCGGTGTCGGGCGTCTCGGTGAGTCTCTCGACGAACGCGGCCGGTGCGTCTCAGGTGGACTACACCATCGGTTTCACCACGAGTGCCACCGGTGCGCTCTCCAACACGGGCACGATCACCTTCGCTACGTCCGGACCGACCGTGTTCGCCGACAACTGCAGCTACACGGTGACCGACGTGACGACCGGCGCGTCGACCAACACCTGCCCGACCAGCGTCTCCGGCTCGACGGTGACCATCACGACCGGGATCAACATCCATCACGGCGACAGCGTCAAGGTCCAGGCGGTCGAGGTGGTGAGCTCGCCGTCGACCGGCTCCCAGAACATGACCGTTTCGACCTCGTCCGACCTCGCCGCCAGCACGACCTTCTCCTTGGTGGCGGCCAGCCCGGTGACCGGGGTGTCGGTCAGCCTCTCCACACCCGCCGCCGGCGCCACCGAGGTGAACTACATCGCCGGCTTCACCACCAGTTCGACCGGAGCCCTCGATCTGAACAACGGGACGATCACCCTCTCCACGTCGGGATCGACCGACTTCACGGACGACTGCAGCTACGCACTGGACGACGTCACCACGAACCAGACGACGACGACGTGCCCGACCGGGGTGTCGGGTTCGTCGGTCACGATCGAGACGGGCGGCATCAACATCCGGGGTGGCGACACCGTGCAGGTCACGGCGGTCGAGGTCGCCAACGCACCCTCGACCGGCTCCCAGAGCTTTACCGTGTCGACCTCGTCCGACCTCCCGGCGAGCGCGACGTTCTCCCTGGTGGCGGCCAGCCCGGTGACCGGGGTGTCGGTCAGCCTCTCCACGACCGCTGCCGGCGCCACCGAGGTGGACTACACCGCCGGCTTCACCACCAGCTCGACCGGGGCCCTCGATCTGAACTACGGGACGATCACCCTTTCCACGTCGGGCTCGACCGACTTCCCGGACAACTGCAGCTACGTCCTGACCGATGTCACCACGAACCAGTCGACGACGACGTGCCCGACCGGGGTGTCAGGCTCGTCGGTGACCCTCGAGATGGGCGGCATCAGCATCCGGGGTGGCGACACCGTGCACGTCACCGCGGTCGAGGTCGCCAGCGCGCCGTCGACCGGCCCGCAGAACCTCACCGTGTCGACTTCGTCCGACCTCCCGGCGAGCACGTCGTTCTCCCTCGTTCCCGCCAGCCCCGTGTCGGGCCTGTCGGTGAAGCTGTCGGTCACGACGGTCGGGAGCAAGTCGAAGTACACCGTCGCCTTCACGACGAGCGCGACCGGCGCCCTCGACCAGGACTACGGGACGATCACACTCGTCGGACCGAGCGGGACGGTGTTCCCCTCCACGTGCACCTACGCCGTGACCGACGTCACGACGAACACCGGTACGACCGCCTGTGGGTCGGTTCAGACCAACGGCGTCGTCATACAGAATCCCGGACTGGACATCCGCGCCGGCGACAAGGTCTCGGTCGTCGTGGGGAAGGTCAAGAACGCGAAGTCGACCGGCAAGAAGACACTGAGCGTGTCGACGTCGTCGGACCTCGCCGCCAAGGGCAAGTTCACCCTGACCTGAGCACCGAATCGTCCCCGGGTCGGCTCGGGCCGACGACGTGATCGAAGGAACGAACTGTATTGCGCCGCCGGCACGCGCCGAGTGAGACAGAGGAAACGTAGGTCCAGGTGAAACTTCTCGCTGCATGTGCCGCGCCGCTCTGCGCCCTGGTCGGCATCGCTGCCGCGACACCGACCGGTGCTCAACCGACGCAAACTCTGTACAACTGGGGCGACTTCGGAGAGAAGGGTCCTGTCAGCACGAAGGTCGACACGCCGACACCGATCACCGGCATACCCGGCACCATCGAGCAGGTCGACACCTCCAACGCCGCCACATATGTGCTCGCAAGTGACGGCACCGACGGGACGGACGGCAGGGTCTACGCCTTCGGTGCGAACGATCTCGGCGAGCTGGGCGACGGAACGACCACAAGTTCGTTCACCACGCCCGTTCAGGTGCAGTTCCCGCAGGGCGTCTCGATCGCCTGGCTGCCCTCGCCCATGCCGTACGCCACCGGCATGGCCGTCGACTCGCTCGGACGCGTCTGGGGCTGGGGTGACGACAGCTCAGGTTCGCTCTGCCTGGGGAACACCGAGGTCATGCTCCGGCCGCAGCTCCTGCCGTTCACCGACGTCACCGCGGCGACCGGTGCCGGGCAGCACGCCAGCTACCTGGCGGACGGCCAGGTCTTCAGCTGCGGGAGCGGATTCGACGGCGAGCTGGGCGACGGAAGTACGCGGTCATCGACCCTGCCGGTCTCGGTCAACCTCGCCGGGGTGATGAAGCTCTACAGCTCTTTCGCCGATACCGCCGCGCTGACGTCGACGGGCGCTTGGTTCGATTGGGGCAACAACAGCTACGGGCAGCTCGGTATCGGCGCCGGGACGAACAGTGACGTCCCGGTCCAGGTCCCCCTCGGGGGTTCAGTCGTCTCGGGCACCGTCGGCGGCAACACGGCCAAGGACGGCCAGTCCTTCGTCACTCTCTCGGATCACAGGATCATGGCTTGGGGCAGCGACCTCTACGGGCAGCTCTGCGACGGGCGCACGACACCGGCTATGACTTCCCCTGAGCTCATCACGCCACCGGATCGTTCCACGTGGAGCACCTACAGCAGCGGCGGCGGAACCACGTACATGCTCGACACGAACAGGCACCTGTGGGTGTGCGGCGAGAACAACGATGGCGAGGCGGGCGTCGGGTCGATCGGTGGCAACGTCATCTCGCCGACGATCGTGCTCACGAACGTGAACCAGGTCAGCTCCACCAGCCGCAACGTCGCCGCGGTCCAGGCGACGCCATAGGCCTCGAGACGAACCCGATGCGCCGCGTCGGCCGGGCCTCGCTCAGCAGGAGTAGTCCTCGTCGTACTGCGCACTGCCGTACTGCACGACCTCGAGCGGCCCGAACGGAAGCCGCTCCTGTGCGAACCAGCGGGCGTAGTCGGCGCACGAGGCCGGTCCGCTCGGCGGGTCGAGGTAGTCGGCCATCCAGTAGGGGATGTCGGGCTGGTAGTCGCCGACGATGCTGTTCCACACGCCGGGGCTGGCGTAGATGCCGACGTTCGCCACCGCCTCGGTCTCGTGCAGGGCGGTGAGCGCGCCCTTGATGAGCGCCACGTTCTCCCCGGGGTTCCCCGACCAGTGGCCATCGGATTCCACGTCGAGCCACCACGAGACCGACGTGTCCACGCCGGCAGCCCGCGCGTCGTCGAAGGCGTGGATGCCGGCCGCGTACCCCTCGTTACAAGCCTGGTCGCCGTTGCAGCCCGGCTCGGGCGTGGCCGAGGTGCCGTAGGTCAAGAAGGTGTAGAGGTTGAGCCCGCCGCCGGCCCACGCCGCCTCCTGGCCCAGGCACGGGTTGGTCGCCGCCGCCGACGCCCCGTCCACCTGCACGATGGCGATCTGGTGGTCGCCGGTCGGCAGGTTCCCGCACTGGTAGACACTGACGTCGTAGCCGTAGGCCCCCGGAGGGTACGGGTCGCCCTCGAACGTGCCGTTCCCCGGTCCCACGGCCATCCCGACGATCGGCCGGTTGAGCGGTGAGGGTGCCGACCCGTCGTACTCGGCATAGCCGAAGTTCGACACCAGCCCGGTGTCGTCGGTGAACCAGTAGCCGTTGCCGACATACGTCGACGCAGCCGCCACGATCGGGGCCCTGAGCGGCAGCCCCCCGAGAGAGCCGTAGAACGGCGCGGACCCGAAGCTGAAGGTCCCGCCGTCTGCCGCCACCATGAAGTAGCCGGCGCCGTTCGACGCCGTGATGATGCTCACCACCGGCTTGTCGAGCGACTGGCCGGGCTGGAGGATGCCGGGCACCGAGCCCCAGAACCCGGCGTTGCCGAAGGCGAAGACGCCCCCGTCCGCCGCCACCAGCCAGTATCCGTTGCCCGACGCCGTCGCCGACATGCCCACGACCGGCTGGTTCAGGTGCAGGCTCCCGGTCGACCCGTAGAAGAACGCGTCGCCGAAGCTGAAGATCCCACCGTCCGAGGCCACCAGCCAGTAGCCACGCCCGTCGGGTGTCGACGCCATGCCGACGATCGGCGCGTTCAGGTGCAAGCTGCCCGTGGACCCGTAGAAGTGGGCGTCGCCGAAGCTGAAGATGCCCCCGTCGGCCGCGACCAACCAGTAGCCACCCCCGTCGGGCGTCGATGCCATGCTCACGATCGGCGCGTTCAGGTGCAGGCTCCCGGTCGAGCCGTAGAACGGCACACCACCGAAGCTGAAGATCCCACCGTCCGAGGCCACGAGCCAGTACCCCGGCGTCTGGCGCGAAAGCGCGCCCGCGGGCTTGGCGTGCTGGGTCGCCACGACCCCGGTCAGCGCGGTGAGGCTGAGCGCCGCCAGCAGGACGGCGAGCGCCAGGCGCCGTATCACGAGCGGAGGAACTCGGCCACCCGGAAGGCGAGGTCCAGAGACTGTCGCGCGTTCAGGCGCGGGTCACACGCGGTCGTGTAGCGCGCGTCGAGATCTCCCTCGAAGATCTCCTCGGCCCCGCCGAGACATTCGGTGACGTCCTCGCCCGTCAGCTCCACGTGGACCCCGCCCGGCCACGTTCCCTCGTCGCGGTGCACGGCGAAGAACGAGCGCACCTCCCCGAGGATGACGTCGAACCGTCTCGTCTTGCGACCGCCTTCGCTGGTGAAGGTGTTCCCGTGCATGGGGTCGCAGACCCACACCACCGGGTGGCCCGCGCCCTCGACGGCGCGGACGATCGGCGGCAGGAGCTCTTCGATGCGGCTCGCGCCGAAGCGGGTGACGAGGGTGAGCCGACCCGGCAGGCGGTCCGGGTTCAGGCGGTCGCAGAGCGCGAGCACGTCGGCGCTGGTGCAGGTCGGGCCGATCTTGCAGGCCACCGGGTTGCAGATCCCCGAGAAGAACTCGACGTGGGCGCCGTCGAGCTGCCGCGTGCGATCGCCGATCCACACCAGGTGCGCCGAGCAGTCGTACCAGTCGCCGGTCAGCGAGTCGCGCCGGGTGAGGCACTCCTCGTAGGGCAGGATCAGCGCTTCGTGGCTGGTCCAGAAGTCCACGTGGTGCAGCCCCTCCTCCGCGCCGAGGTCGATGCCGCAGGCCGCCATGAAGCGAAGCGCGCGGTCGATCTCCGACGCGATCCGCTCGTAGCGGCGCCCCTCTGTGGACGACGCGACGAACTGCTGGTTCCACAGGTGCACCTGGGACAGGTCGGCGAAGCCACCCTTGGTGAAGGCGCGCAGCAGGTTCAGCGTCGATGCCGACTGCTGGTAGGCCGCGACCAGGCGCTCGGGGTCGGGGCGGCGGGCCTCGGCCTCGAAGGCTTCGTCGTTGACCATGTGGCCGCGGAAGGAATCGAGCTCCACGTCGCCGATCTGCTCGGTGGCGGCCGAGCGCGGCTTGGCGAACTGCCCGGCGATGCGGCCGACCTTGACCACGGGGACACCGGCGGCGTAGGTCAGCGCCACCGCCATCTGCAGGATGATCTTGAGCTTGTCCCGGATGGCGTCGGCCGAGAACTCGGCGAAGGACTCGGCACAATCGCCGGCCTGGAGCAGAAAGGCCTCGCCGTTGGCCACGTCGGCCAGCTGCGCTGTGAGGTGACGGGCCTCGCCGGCGAAGACGAGGGGCGGGACGGCGGAGAGCCGCGCCTCGGCCTTCTTCAGAGCGTCTGCATCGGGCCACTCGGGCTGCTGCGCCGCGGGGAATTGGCGCCAGGACGCGGGGGTCCACGGGGCCAGGGGGGGGTGGCTCGTCACCGGAACAGGTTAACGCCGTAGGATCGCCGCTCATGGCCGCTTTCCGGTTCGCGCTCCAGGCGTCACACGCGGCATCCCCTGGTGCATGGCGGGAGCTGGCCCGCAAGACGGAGGACCTCGGGTACGCCACCCTCTACGTTCCCGACCACCTCGGCGAGCAGTGGGCACCGATGGTCGCGCTCACCGTGGCGGCCGAGGCCACGACGTCGCTCCGCGTCGGCACGCTCGTCCTCGACAACGACTTCCGCCACCCGGTCGTCATGGCCATGGAGGCGGCCACGCTCGACGTCGTCACGGGCGGCCGCTTCGAGCTCGGGCTCGGCGCCGGGTGGATGACGACCGACTACGAGCAGTCGGGCATCACCTTGGACCCGCCGGGTGTACGTGTGGCGCGCCTCGCCGAGTGCATCGAGATCCTGCGCGCGTTGTGGGACACGGGCAGCGCGACGTACGAGGGCGAGCACTACCGCGTCCGCGAGGTGAGCTCGTTCCCCGCACCGGTCACGCCCGGCGGTCCCCCCTTGGTCATCGGTGGCGGGAGCCGGCGCATTCTCACCCTGGCGGGCCGATTCGCCCAGACGGTGAGCGTCGTGCCCAGTCTCGCCGCCGGCCACATCGGCCACGAGACCGCGGCCGAGGCGGTCGTCGAGAAGTACGCCGAGCGCGTGCGTTGGGCCCGCGCCGCCGCGGGGGAGCGCCCGCTCGAGCTGCAGTGCTGGACCGTGGCGGTGCAGGTCGTCCCGAACGCGGGCGAGGTGACCGAGTCACTCGCCCCGGCGTTCGGGCTCACGCCGGACCAGCTGCGCGCCACCCCGGCCGCCCTGATCGGCACGACCGGGGAGATCGCGGACACGCTGCGCGCTCGCCGCGACGCGCTCGGCTTCTCGAACATCGTCGTCCACGAGGCCGAGATGGACGCCATGGCTCCCGTGATCGCCGAACTTGCCGGCACCTGAGCGCATCGGGGTCCTCGGGGGCACCTTCGATCCTCCCCACGTCGGGCACGCCGCGGCCGCCCGCGCCGCCATCGCCACGCTGGCCCTCGACCGCTTGCTGCTCGTCGTGGCGAACGACCCGTGGCAGAAGTCGGGTGCGCGCCGCATCTCGGACGCGGAGGACCGCTACGCGTTGACCCAGGCCCTGGCCGCCGAGATCCCGGGCGCGGAGGCCAGCCGGCTCGAGATCGACCGCGGCGGCCCGAGCTACTCCGTCGTCACGGTGGAGGAGATCCTGGCCGCCGCGGCTGAACCCGCGCCCGAGGTCTTCCTCGTGGTGGGGGCCGACCTGGTGCCCGAGCTCAAGACGTGGGAGCGGCCCGAGGACCTGAAGCGGCTGGCCACCCTGGCCGTCGTCTCGCGCCCGGCCAGCCCCCCGGCGGAGGCTCCGCTGGGGTGGCGGGTGGCACGGGTCGACGGTCCGCGCGTCGATGTGTCCAGCTCAGGGGTGCGCGAACGCCTGGGCGCCGGCGAGAGTGTCGCCGGTCTCGTCCCGGACGCGGTGATCCGTTGCCTGGAGCGCCGCGGTATGTACGCTGTGCGCAGATGAGCGCCTTGCCGGCCAGGGTCACGGAGCTTCCCATCGCCGGTCCGGCGCCGGTTGCGCCCCCGGGGCGGGCCGAGCGCAGGGCCGAACGGCGGGCACAGTTGAGGCTGGAACGCCGGAGCAGGCGGCGTTGGGCCGTCCTGGCGTGTTCCGTCCTGGCCGGGGTATTCGGGCTGACCGTGGGCATCCTGGACGTGCTGCATTGAGCCGGGGCGTCGAGGCCGATGGCCGGATCCCTCCGGCTGCGGCCACGGCCGCGGAGTGGGCCGACACCAAGCTCGGACGTGACACGGTGGTCCTCGCCATGGGCGAGCTCTTCGGCGTGGTCGACGCCTTCGTCATCACGAGCGCGCAGAACACGCGCCACGTGCGCACCCTGGTCGAGGAGATCGAGCGCCGGGTGAAGGAGTCGCACGGCGTGGCGCCGGTGCGGATCGAGGGCGCGCAGGACGCCACCTGGGTGCTCATGGACTACGGCGACTTCATCGTTCACGTGTTCCTGCAGGAGACGCGCGACTATTACGACCTCGAGCACCTCTGGTCGGGTGCGCCCCGGGTGGCGTGGCAGCGCGACGTCGAGAACGCCGGCTGACGACAGAACTGATCAGGGCGTGACGCCGGCGAATTTGGAGCAGGTAGACGGGCCCGGACTCCAGCGAGCCGTTGGCCACCGGCACGCTGAGGTGCTGTCCGCCGAGTTCGAAGAGCACTCCCGTGGTCGGGCCGTACGCCCCAGCCACGGTGGCCACCACCTGGGCCACGGCTTCCTCGGCGTTGTTCCCGGTGATGGCGCCGAAGGCCGAGTTCATGTTCACCGTCACGACGGTCGCGTTCGCCGTGGAGTTCGCCGTGGCCGAGATCACGGCGACGTTGTTGGGGATTGCGGTCGCGATGCCGCCGGCCGCCTCCGCCTTGGACGGACCGGCCAACATGGCGGCGAGGATGGCCGTGAGCGGAGCCGGCGTGGGTACGTTGCGCGCCACCGACTGAAGCTGGTTGGTGGGCCCGAAGAAGAACACCTTCACCGGCACGTACACGGGGGACGGGGTGGTCGTCGTCGTGGGCGGGTGCTTGTCGAGCAGGCCGAAGGGCACGCGTGACCGCGGGATGACGCTCGGCGCGCCCTGCGTCGGGATGGAGCAGCCGGCCGACGCCAGCGCCGCCAGGACCAACGTGGCGAGCACGCCCGCCCGGCTGGCTCGTCGGGTCCTCACGTCTTCACCGCCTTGCCGCGCCCATTGCCGCCGACGACGCCACCGTCGCCGATGCCGCGACCGTCGTCGGCCGTGCCGTCACCGTCGCCGTCGCTCTCGCCCGTCTCGTCGTAGGCCTCGCCGCCGATCACCGGCAGTGTCACCACGAAGCGGGCCCCGCCCGCCGGCGACGACTCGACCCGCACGTCCCCGTTCATGGCGTGCATGTGCTGGGCCACCAGCGCCAGTCCGAGGCCCGTCCCCGTCCCGGTGCCGCGTCGGCCCGCGGCGGAGCCGCGGTAGAAGCGCTCGAAGATCCGGCCCCGCTCCGCCGGGTCGATCCCCGGGCCGGCGTCGTCGACCACCACCGCGACGGCCCGTCCGTCCGGAGCGAGGGTCACTGCGATGTCGGTGACCCCGCCTCCGTAGTGCGCTGCGTTCTCCATCAGGTTGGCCATCACCCGTTCGAAACGCCGTTTGTCCGCCCCGACCCGCGACGCTCGCACGGCCGGGTCGATGCGCACGTCGGGCGGCGGCCCCCCGCTCCGACCGTCGCGGCCCCGGGCCCCGGCCTCGACCGATCGCTGCACGAGCTCGGCCACGTTCACCTCTTCGAGGACGAGGTCCACCGATCCCGCGTCAGCCCGCGAAATCTCGAGCAGGTCCGACACCATGCGCTCGAAGCGCCGCAGGTCGTCGCCCAGCAGGGTCAGCGCACTCTGCGAGCGCGGCGGGAGCTGGTCCCGGTCGGCCTCGAGCACCTCGAGGGTGGCGGCCAGCGTGGTCAGGGGCGAGCGCAGCTCGTGGCTCACGTCGGAGTTGAACCGGGCCTCGCGCTCGATGCGCACCTGGAGCTCGTCGACCATGGTGTTGAACGACTTGGTCAGGCCCTCGAGGTCGGGGTCCACCGCGTCGGCATCGAGGCGGGTGTCGAGGTCGCCGCCGGCGATCGCCCCCGCCGCCTGCGAGACGTCGGCCAGTGGGCGCAACGAGCGTGTGGCGGCGAAGCGGCCCAGCCCGACGCCGAGCAGGGTCGTCACCACGCCGGCCCCGAACAGGGTGAGGGCGAGCACGCGCAACGTATGGGCGAGGTCGGAGAGGTCGAAGACCTCGAAGTAGACCGCCCGAACCGAAGGGATCGGGACCGCCACCACGATCTCGGGCGTGCCCTCCTGCATGGTGCGGTAGGTCTGGGTGGCCGCGGTGCCGTGGAGCGCCTCCCGGCGCAGGCCGGCGGGGATGGACGACTCGCCGACCGAGAGCGAACCGGCGTAGGGCTTGGAGTCGAAGTAGAGCACGGAGTGGGCCGCCGTGCCGGCATTGGCGGCGTCGATGGACGCCAGCAGCGGGACGTATCTCGTGTCGCCGGTCTCGAGCGAGCTCCGCACGAGCGCGGCGTTGGCGAAGGCCTGGTGTTGGGCCGCCGATTCGCGTTCGGCCAGGAGGAAGTGCCGGGTCGTGAAGTACGACAGCCCGCCCATGAGGATGGAGAGCAGCAGCGCACCGAGGCCGAAGACGGCGGTGACGCGGGCGCCGATGCCCAACCGCACGTCAGGGCACCAGCTTGTAGCCCATGCCCCTCACGGTGAGGATGTGCTGGGGGACAGCCGGGTCGTGCTCGACCTTGGTGCGGAGGCGCCTGATGTGCACGTCGACCAGGCGGCCGTCACCGAAGTAGTCGTACCCCCAGACCCGGTCCAGCAGCTGTTCGCGGCTCAGCACCTTGTTGGGGCTGGCGGCCAGCTCGCACAGGAGGCGGAACTCCGTGCGCGTGCAGTGGACCTCCTCCCCGTCGGTTCGTCGCAGCACCCCTTGCTCGGGGAGCAGGACCAGGTTGCCGAAGGTGACCGCCCCGGGCTCCTCTTCCGCCGGGCGGGCCCGCCGCAGCAGGGCCCGGATCCGCGCCGCCAGCTCCTTGGCGACGAAGGGCTTGGTGACGTAGTCGTCCGCTCCCGCCTCGAGCCCGGCCACCACGTCGTGGGTGTCCGAGCGCGCCGTGACGATGATGATGGGGACGGCACTCGAGCGGCGGAGCGCCCGGCAGCACTCGAACCCGTCCATGCCCGGGAGCATGAGATCGATCAGCGCGACGTCGGTCGGCGCCTCGGCGAAGAGGTCGAGGCCCTCCTCGCCGCTCGCCGCGTCCTTTACCTCGTAGCCCTCGCCTTCGAGGGCGAGCCGCATGGAGGACCTGATCCGCTCATCGTCCTCGACAACCAGGATGCGACCGCTCACGTGCCTCCGGCTAGCTGATCCATATCTGCGTCGGCCAGATGCTGCCGCCGATCATCCCGTACGCGGCCTGGCCGGCCGGCGTCTTCGGGTTGTCGAAGTTCTGCACCGTCGGGTTGCCGATGACGGCCCACACCGCCCGGTCGGTCCACAGGTAGGGCAGGTCGATGGCCAGGCGCCGGTTCACCGTCTTGTAGGCCGCCTGGCGCACGGACCGCTGGGTGCTGGCCCGCCCCGCCTGGAGCGCGGCCTCGATCGTCGGGTCCGAGTTGCGGGCCATGTTGATCGACAGGTCGCCCGAGCTCACCGTGGTCGTGCTCCAGAAGATGTAGTTGAGGTCCGGGTCGACCGCACCGAACTGGCGCCAACCCAGCGCCTGGTACTTGCCGGCCAGGGCATTGTTGATGATCTCGTTCTGCTCGACGATCGTCGGTTTGACCTGGAAGCCTACCGACTGGAGGGCCTGCATGATGTACTCCTGGGAGCGCAGCGACGCCGGCGAGTTCGTGGCGCCGTAGGTGAACGAGACCGGACCACCCAGCTGCTTCTCGGCCGCCTTGACCAGCCGCGCCGCTTCCGACGGGTTGTAGGCGGGGTACGGCGTCGGTGCGTAGTACTGGGAGCCGGGCACGAAAAGGCCGTTGCTCACCGGCAGCACGTTGGCGTCGATGACCCGCGCGTACTGCTGGCGGTTGATGGCCAGGGCGGCGGCGCGGCGCACCGTGGCGTTGTTGAACGGCTTGGCCAGGCAATTGAGCTGGATGCAGTTCATGTCCGGTTCGCCGGCCACGTGGGTGCTGTCGTCGATGTAGGAGTAGCTCCGGTTGCCACGGAACTGCTCGATGATCTGCGGCGTGTCGGTGATCATCAGGCCGATCGTGCCCGACTTGAGGGCTTCGGCCCGCGACTCCTCGTTGGGGATGGGCCGGTAGGTGATCTGCGAGAGGTACGGCAGGCCGGGACGCCAGTAGTGGGGGTTGGCGACGGCGGTGAAGTGGTCGTTGGGCACCCACTGATGGAACATGAACGGCCCGGTCCCCACGGGATGGCTCGTGCCGTTGGGGTTGGCCAGCATGGACGGGGCCACGACGTAGGCGATCTGCCCACCGATGCCGCCGGCGAGGTAATAGGGGAACGGCACCCAGGGCTTGGCGAAGGAGATGGCGACCGAGAGCGGCCCGGTCTGCGTGATGCCCTTGAGCGTCGGGTTGATGACGATGCCGGTCAGCAACGACTTGGACTGGGCCTGGAGGTTCGTCAGGAGAGCGGCGCCGTTGCACGGGGTCCCGTCGTGGAAGAGGACGTTGGGCCGCAGGGTGATGGTCCAGGTCGTGTAGGAGGAATTGGGCACGACCGACTCGGCCAGGTAGGGGGCCCAGTCGCCGTTGGCCAGAACGATCGTCAGCGGGTCGAACACGGTGCGGGCGTACATGACGCCGACCTCGTCGAAACGGGCCTGGGTGGGGTCGAAGCCCGACTCCTCGGCGTCGACGCCGAAGACGAGCGAACCGCCGCGCTTGGGCGTCGCCCGGGACACGCCGTTGCGCCCGGGCCCGTTCGTCGTCGCACCCGCCAGCGCCCCCCACCCCTGACCGAGCGCCGAACCGCCGGCGATCCCGGCTGCGGCCGCGCCCGCGCCGGCGAGCAGCGTGCGGCGATCGAATCTCGAGACCATGGCGGGCCCCCCTTTCTGGCCAAACCTGCGGACTGCCCGAAGGCTCGGAGCGACGTTAGTTCCCAGGGTCGTCGTCGTGGGGGCGCTACCGTGGCTCGGGAGTGCCGAGCCCCCCCGTGCCCACCGCCTGGGACCTGGCCGGCTTCGAAGCCTGGCTGGGTGGCCGCGCCGCGTCGACCCGCACGGCCTACCTGGCCGACGTGAGCGCCTTCGCCCGGTGGGCCGGGCGTGGGGGAGTGGAAGAGCCCGAGGGCGTCGACCGCGTGCTGCTGCGGCGCTACCTGGCCTCGCTCTCCACGCGCCGCCTCGCCCGGGCCACGGTCGCCCGTCAGGCGGCGGCGCTGCGCTGCTACTTCTCCTGGCTGCTCCGGCAGGGTCGCCTCGGCTCCGACCCGGCCGGCGCCCTGCGCGCTCCGAGCGGTGGCGGCCGGTTGCCCCGGGTCCTGTCAGCGGCGGAGGTTGCCGGCCTGCTCGACGTCGAGGCGCCGGCGCCCGTGGACCGGCGCGACCTGGCCGTGCTGGAGCTGCTCTATGCCGCCGGCCTGCGGGTCTCGGAGCTGTGTGGGCTCGACCGGCGCGACGTCGACCTGCGCGCCCGGACCGTCACGGTGATCGGCAAGGGCGCCAAGCAGCGCCGGGTCCCCGTGCACGACGCCGCTGTCGCCGCCCTCCGGGCATGGCTCGAGGGGGGACGTGACGAGATGGCCGGGCCGCCCGAGGCGGTCTTCGTGAACCGGCGGGGCGGCCGGCTCGGGCCGCGCGATGTGCGGCGGATCCTCGATCGCCGGGCCGTCGCCCCCACCCACCCCCACGCCCTGCGCCACACCTACGCCACCCACCTCCTCGACGGGGGCGCCGACCTGCGGGTCGTGCAGGAGTTGCTCGGCCATGCCAGCCTGGCCACCACCCAGGTGTACACGCACGTGAGCAAGGAGCGTCTGCGCTCGGTCTACGGGAGCACCCACCCGAGAGCGTGAGCGGGGCCTCCGGTCGGTCTGCCGCGCCACTCGGCGCGCCGAACCGGCTGCCGTGCCGGGCCGCCTGCCGCCCGCGGGACCCCCATCGGCCGAGCGGGTAGCATGGCAAGGCCCACCGACCGGTGGGCGGACGCACACGAAAGAGCATCACCTGTCGCGATCCACGGTCGCTGCCCGCGGGCGGCGCTGCGACAGGGGAGAAACCGATCGGAGGAGTAACCACTATGGCCGTCGTTTCCATGCGACAGCTGCTGGAGGCCGGAGTCCACTTCGGCCACCAGACGCGACGATGGAACCCGAAAATGAAGCGCTTCATCCTGGGTGAGCGCAACGGGATCTATCTCATCGATCTGCGCCAGACCCTCGGCGGCATCGAGACCGCGTACGGCTTCGTGCGCGACCTCGTGGCCGACGGCGGGATCATCCTCTTCGTGGGGACGAAGAAGCAGACCCAGGGCCCGGTGGCCGACTACGCCGAGGCCTGCGGCATGCCGTACGTCAACCAACGTTGGCTGGGAGGCATGCTGACCAACTTCGCCACCGTGTCGGGCCGGGTGAAGCGCATGCAGGAGCTGCGGACCATGCAGGCTGCCGGCGATTTCGAAGGGATGCCCAAGCGTGAGGCGCTCCAGCACACGCGCGAGCTCGAGAAGCTCTCGAGGAACCTCGGCGGCATCGCCGATCTCGACCGGCTGCCCAACGCGGTCTTCGTGATCGACACGAAGAAGGAGGGCATCGCCGTCACCGAGGCTCGCAAACTCGGTTTGCCGGTGGTCGCCGTGGTCGACACCAACTGCGACCCGGACGTGATCGATTACGTCATCCCGGGCAACGACGACGCCATCCGTTCCGGTTCACTGATGTGCCGTGTCATCGCCGACGCCGTCGTCGAGGGCCGCTTCATCGCCCAGCACCGGCGCCAGGCGGCTGCCGCGTCCGGAGCGGACGACGATGGAGCGGCGACCCACACCCCGCGGCCGCGGCGTGTGCGCGCTCCCGAGCCGGTCGAGGTGGCCTGAGCATGGCGAGCTACAGCGCCAAGGACATATCGACCCTGCGCCAGATGACCGGGGCGGGCATGCTGGACTGCAAGAACGCGCTCGAGGAGGCCGGCGGCGACCTCGAAGAGGCCGCCCGCATCCTGCGCATGAAGGGCCTGGCCGGCGCGGCCAAGCGTTCCGACCGCGATGCCGGTGACGGTGCCGTCACTGCGGTGCGCAACGGCGACGCGGCCTCGGTGGTCGAGCTGCGCTGCGAGACCGATTTCGTGGCCAAGTCGGCCGAGTTCGTCGCTTTGGCCGACGAGCTGGCCGCTCTGGTGGCAGCCAAGGGGGAGGACGCCGCCAGCGAGCTCTCCGACCAGATCGACACCCTGCGCTCCACGTTGAAGGAGAACATCTCCATCGGGCGGGTGCGCCGCCTGACGGCCGAGCCCGGGCAGGTGGTCGACACCTACCTCCACCAGCAGTCCGGCCGGGGCGTCAACGCGGTGGCCGTGGTGATCGAAGGGGGCTCCGAGGAGCTGGCGCACGACGTCGCCGTGCACATCGCATTCGCCAAGCCCGCCTACCTGAGCCGCGACGAGGTGCCCGAGGCCGACGTCGCGGCCGAGCGGGCCACCCTGACCGAGATCACGCGCAACGAGGGCAAGCCCGAGGCCGCGCTGGACAAGATCGTCGAGGGCCGGATGAACGGATGGTTCAAGGAGCGGGTGCTGCTCGACCAGTCCTACGTCAAGGACGAGAAGCAGACGGTCGCCGCCATGCTCGGGTCGGCCCGGATCGTCGCCTTCGCGCAGGTCGTCGTCGGCGCCTGAGAGCCGAGCGGGCGCACGTGGGAGAGCCGCACCGCATCGTCCTCAAGATGTCGGGGGAGGCGCTGGCCTCTGCCGCCTCGGACGAGACGATCGACGCCGCGACCGTCGAGCGCATGGCCAAGGAGATGGTGCGCGCCATGGACGGGGGCGGGCTCGAGCTGGCCGTCGTCGTCGGAGGCGGGAACATCTGGCGCGGGACGACGGGGGAGAGCGGCGGCATGGACCGCGCCACCTCCGACACGATGGGGATGCTCGGCACCGTCATCAACGCGCTCGCCCTCCAGGACGCGCTCGAGAAGCAGAACATGCCGACGCGCGTGCTCGAGCGCGCTGTCCATGGCCGAGGTGGCCGAGCCCTACATCCGGCGCCGCGCCGTGCGGCACCTCGAGAAGGGCCGCATCGTGATCTTCGCCGCCGGCATGGGCAACCCGTTCTTCACGACCGACACCCCGGCTGCGCTCCGTGCCGCCGAGATCGGCGCGGAGCTCCTGTGCAAGGGCACCCATTCGGGGGTGGACGGGGTCTACTCGGCCGATCCCAAGCTCGACCCCGAGGCGACCCGCTACGACGAGATCTCGTTCATGGAGGTGATCAGCCGTGACCTGCGGGTCATGGATCTCACCGCCATCACCTTCTGCAAGGACAACGACCTTCCGATCCGGGTGTTCGACCTCATGATCCCGGGCAACATCGTTCGCGCCCTCGGCGGCGAGCAGATCGGTACGCTGGTCCGCTGATGGAAGAGGACGACCTCGCGGGCCTGGTCAAGGAGGACACCAAGGACAAGATGGGCAAGGCCATCGACCATGTGCGGGCCGATATGGGCAACGTGCGTACCGGGAGGGCCTCCTCTGCCCTCATCGAGTCCCTCTCGGTGGACTACTACGGCACCCCGACGCCCCTGCGGCAGCTGGCCGGGTTCAGTGTTCCCGACGCCATGTTGCTCGTGGTCTCGCCCTACGACAAGGGGTCCCTCGGGGCGATCGAGAAGGCGATCATGGCCTCCGACCTCGGCATCAACCCGAGCAATGACGGGACCGTCATCCGTCTGGCCTTCCCGCCCCTGACCGAGGAACGCCGCAAGGAGCTGGTCAAGGTGGTGCGGCACAAGGCGGAGGAGGGGAGGGTTGCCGTGCGCAACCTGCGCCGCTCGGGGCGTCACGAGCTCGAGGGTCTGCAGAAGGACGGGGAGCTCTCGACCGACGAGCTCGAGCGCGTCGAGAAGGACTTGGAGAGGATCACCCACGAGCAGGTCGCGCTCATCGACCAGCTGCTGGCGCAGAAAGAGCGCGAGCTGCTGCAGGTTTGAGGAGGGCAATGGTCGATCGCGACGGGGACCTCTTCGGGGGCATTGAGGGCACCGAAGAGCGTGCCGACGCCGAGGAGGGCGTCCACGCCCGGCGGCGTCCCTACGACGAGGAGCTGCCCTTCGACGAGGAGTTCCCCTGGGACCTGAACCGTGACGACGTGACGGTCTCCGATCCGGGAGCCACGCCGGCTGACGGCGTGGAGGAGGAGCCGCCCGGCTACCACTCGGGCCGCGTCCGCATCATCGGCGCCGAGCCGGCCGGCGATACCGTCCGCGAGGTCACCGGGCCCGTGGTGGACGACCACCCCGACCTGCTGCACTGGAACGACGCCCCGACGGGACAGGTGCCGGCCGTGCTCGACCGCGGCGACGGCGAGGAACCGGCCATGGCACCGCCCGCCTGGCGCGAGGAGGACACCGACTGGGAGGCCCACGAGGAGCTCTTCGAGCCCTCCATGCTCTCCGACGACCTGCCGGCTGTCGGCGCCCTCCTCCAGGACTCCGGGCCGGAGGCCGACGTGGAGCGCCAGCCGTGGCATTTCGCGCCCGACGACACGTTGGTGATCATCCCCGAGCCCGGCGACCTGCCGGGGGAGCCGGCAGAGGACGAGGCCGTGGCGGAGCCCGAGCCGGTTTCGGTGGCCCCTCCGGATGTGGCGCCGGCGACCGTCGCCGCGTCCGCCGCCGCGTCCGCCGCCGCGGCGTCCCGGCTCAGCCCACCCCAACCGCCCGAACCGAGGACCCGCGCCACGCGCACCTCGCGCTCGGGCGCATCCCCGCGCACCGGCAACGTCAGCACGGCCGACACGGGCGGGCGCGACATGCGCGTGGCCGTCGGCTCGGGCGTGGTGCTCGGCATCATCGCCCTGGCCTGTTTCGCGGCGGGAACCGTGGCCACCATGGTCATCGCCAGCATCGTCGTTCTCCTGGCGAGCGCCGAGGCCTACGCCGCCTTCCGCCGTTCGCACTACCACCCCGCCACCTTGCTCGGCCTCGTCGCCGTGCTGTCCCTCATGATCGAGGCCTACAACAAGGGTGCGGCCGCACTGCCGCTCGTGACCGTGCTGCTCGTGGCGGGCGCCTTCATCTGGTACCTGGCCCGGGTGGAGCCGGCGGCCGAGCCGGTCTCCGGCATCAGCTCGACCGTCTTCGTCTACGTCTGGGTAGGCGTGTTCGGCTCGTTCACCGCCCTGCTGCTGGACCCGAACGTCTTCCCCGACCGGCACGGCATCGCGTTCGTACTGGCCGCGGTCATCGTCACGGTCGCCGACGACGTCGCTTCGTTGCTGGTCGGTTCGGCCATGGGTCGCCACCCGCTGGCTCCGTCCATCAGCCCCAACAAGAGTTGGGAGGGGCTGATCGGGGGAGCCCTGGCTGCCATTCTGGTATCAGTCGTGGTGGTCCACTTCATCCATCCGTGGACCGTGTCCAAGGCGCTGGTCTTCGGTGTCGTAGTCGCCGTGGTCGCGCCATTGGGCGACCTCAGCCAGTCCATGATCAAACGGAACCTCGGTCTCAAGGACATAGGCCGCCTGCTGCCCGGGCACGGAGGCGTTCTGGACCGCGTCGACGGCCTCCTCTTCGTCATGCCGGCCACGTACTTCGTGGTCAAGGCGCTGAACCTCGGCTGATCCGATGCGTACGGTCAGCCTGATGGGCTCGTCGGGCTCGGTCGGCACACAGGCCCTCGACGTGATCCGCGCCGAGAACGACCGCTTCGTGGTCCACGCCCTCGGGGTGCAGCGATCGACTTCGACGCTCGTGGCGCAGGCGGCCGAATTCCATCCCGCCATGGTGGTGGTGGGCGACCCGGACCTGGCCCCGGCCGTGCGAGCCGCCGTGCCGGCGGGAACCGAGGTCCTCGTCGGCCCGGAAGGGATGGCCGAGGCGGCGCGGGGGGCCGACGTGGTCCTCAATGCGGTCGTCGGCTTCGCCGGGTTGCCCGTGACGCTCGCCGCGCTCGAGGCGGGGCGGCGCTTGGCGCTGGCGAACAAGGAGTCGCTCATCGCAGGCGCCCCGGTGGTCCAGAAGGCGCGACGGACCCCGGGCGCCGAGATCGTCCCCGTCGACTCCGAGCACTGCGCGCTCCACCAGTGCCTGGCCTCGGTCGACGGGACCAGCGCGGTGGCCCGGCTGCTGCTCACCGCCTCGGGAGGTCCGTTCCGTGGCTGGCCGGCCGAGCGGCTCGGCTCGGTCACGGTGCAGGACGCACTGGCCCACCCGACCTGGTCCATGGGCCCCAAGATCACGGTCGACTCGTCGACGCTGATGAACAAGGGCCTCGAGGTGATAGAGGCCCACGAGCTCTTCGGCATCGACTACGACCGCATCGACGTCGTCGTGCACCCGCAGTCGGTCGTGCACTCCATGGTCGAGCTGCGCGACGGGTCCACCCTCGCCCAGCTCTCCGACCCGGACATGCGCCTGCCCATCGGCTACGCGTTGGGCTGGCCCGACCGGGCGGCCACCGCCTTCGGGTCGCTCGACTGGACGAGGCCCCGCCAGCTGACCTTCGAGCCGCCCGATCGCACCGTCTTCCGGTGTCTCGACCTGGCCTACGAGGCCGGACGGCACGGGGGTTCCGCTCCGGCCTGGCTCAGCGCGGCGAACGAGGTCGCGGTGGAGGCCTTCCTGGCCGGCGCGCTGTCGTGGGACGGCATCGCCGCTGTGGTGGCCGAGACCCTCGAGTCATGGCGAGACGGCGAGGTCGACGACGTCGAGGCGGTCCTGGCCGAAGACGCAGAGGCCCGGGCCACAGCCCGGCGAGTGTTGGCGCGACGTCAGGCCGCGGGTGGTGCCCGGTAGCGTTGGCATCGCCATGACGCTGACCGAGCAGGAGGCCCCGGCGGTCCTCACGCCGAACCAAGACGGCCCCGGTCCGGCCGGGAGCGCCCGCCGCGTCCTACAGCTGATCGTCGCGTTGGCGCTGGTCACCGCGGTGTTCGTGCTGCTGGGCTGGGGCGACCTGCTCCTCTTCATCGCCATCCTCGTCGTCATCGTGATGCTTCACGAGCTGGGTCACTTCGCCACGGCGAAGTGGGCCGGCATGAAGGTGACGGAGTACTTCGTGGGTTTCGGACCGCGGCTGTGGTCCGTCCGCCGTGGTGAGACCGAATACGGCGTCAAGGCCATCCCGGCCGGCGGCTACGTACGGATCACCGGATTCACCTCCACCGAGGAGGTGGCGGAGGAGGACGAGCCGCGGGCGTACCGCAATCAGCCCTTCCACCAGCGCATCATCGTCGCCTCGGCCGGCTCGGCCATGCATTTCCTGATCGCCTTCGTGCTGGCTCTGGTCCTGGTCGTCGGCTTCGGGACCGCCAGCAACAACTACACGGTCTCCTCGCTCGAGCACTGGCGCGGGGTGGCGACGACGCCCGCGATGGCGGCCGGACTCCGGCCGGGGGACACCATCGTCTCCGTCGACGGCAGGTCCTTCTCGAACGCGAACTCCATGACCGACGCCATCCGCGACTCGGTCGGGCGGCCCCTGGTCCTCGGCGTCGAGCGTGGCGGTCGGCTGCTCCGGCTCACGGCGACGCCCGACAGCGGGAAGGGGATCACGGCCGACGGCCAGGCTCTGTCGAACAAGGGCTATCTGGGTATCGAGATTCAGCAGGCCACCCGCTCGGTCGGACTGGTCGGCGCCGTCCCCGCCTCCTTGGCCGCCATCTGGCATGTGGCCGATGAGAACCTGACCGGCCTCGGCCAGACGTTCTCCCCGCACGGTGTCGCCTCGGTGCTCCACGAGGACACGAACGCCAAGGCCGCGACGGCTGCCGCCGACAACCCGGGCTCGGCCCCGCGGCCGGTCTCCATCATCGGCATCGCCGGCCTCGGGGTGGACGCCCAGCACGAGGGACTGGCCGCCGTGCTGGCGCTGCTCATCGCCATCAACATCGTCTTCGGCATCTTGAACATGCTGCCGATGATCCCGCTGGACGGCGGGCACGTCGCCATCGCGGCCTACGAGTGGATCCGCACCAAGAAGGGTCAGGTCTACTACCGGGCCGACATCACGAAGCTGTTCCCCGTCGCCTTCATGTTCCTCGCCTTCCTCGGCCTCTTCGTCCTCTCGGGTGTGTTCCTCGACATCACGCACCCGATCCAGTATCCATAGGTTGCTGTGGAGCTCTCGCCGTCCCTGCTCTCGCCGCGCCGACCCACCCGGAGGATCACGCTGGGAGGTGTGGCCATCGGCGACGGCGCACCCGTGACGGTGCAGTCGATGACCACGACGAAGACGGCCGACGTCGACGGCACCCTGGCCCAGGTCTACGCCCTGGCCGCGGCGGGCGCCGACATCGTTCGCTGCACCTGTAACGAGCAGGCGGCCGCCGAGGGGCTGGC
The DNA here is from genome assembly GCA_963828505.1 of uncultured Acidimicrobiaceae bacterium. Classification (GTDB taxonomy): domain Bacteria; phylum Actinomycetota; class Acidimicrobiia; order Acidimicrobiales; family RAAP-2; genus Bog-473. The sequence continues at coordinate 345,564 of CAWHFM010000007.1, read as the reverse complement.
CCACATCGTCCCTCGCTCGCCCGTGCCCATCATCGCCGACATCCACTTCCACCACGAGATGGCGCTGGCCGCCCTCGAAGCGGGGGTGCACGGCCTGCGGCTCAACCCGGGCAACCTGCGCAAGGAAGCGGAGATCAAAGAGGTGGCGACGGCCGCGCTCGACCGGGGCGTGCCGATCCGCATCGGGGTCAACGCGGGGTCGCTGCACCCCGACCTCTACAAGAAGCACGGTGGTGCGACGCCCGAGGCGCTCGTCGAGTCGGCGCAGAACGAGCTGCGCCTCTTCGAGGAGGTCGGCTTCGACGACGTGAAGATCTCCGTCAAGGCCTCCTCGGTGGCGCTGATGATCGCGGCCTACCGCCTGGCCTCGGAGACCTTCGACCACCCGCTCCACCTCGGCGTGACCGAGGCCGGCCCTCCCCCTGGCGGGCTGGTCAAGGGAACGGCGGGCATCGGCGCCCTGCTGGCCGAGGGCATCGGCGACACGATCCGCTATTCGCTGACCGCCGATCCCGTCGAGGAGGCGCGGGCCGGCCGCCAGCTCCTCGAATCGCTCGGGTTGCGCGAGCGCAAGGGGCTCGACCTGATCGCCTGCCCGTCGTGCGGCCGGGCCCAGGTCGACGTGATCGCGGTGGCGAACGAGGCCCAGGCGGCGCTCGAGAAGTTGAACCTGCCTATTCAGGTCGCCGTGATGGGCTGCGTGGTCAACGGACCGGGCGAAGCCCGCGAGGCCGATCTCGGCATCGCCGCCGGCCGGCAGAAGGGCCACCTCTTCATCCGGGGCCAGATCGTGCGCGTCGTGCCCGAGGCCGAAATGGTGACCGCACTGGTCGAGGAAGCCGAGCGGCTGGTCGCCGAGGGCGTCGAGGCCCGCATGGCGGCGGCTGACGCCGGTGCGGCCGCCGAGGCGGATGCGGACCGGCAGGCGCTGCTCAACACCACCGGCGTGGACCCGAACCACACCGCAGAGAAGATCGAGATCATCCGCCGGCATCGCCAGGAGTAGCTCCTCGCGTCGAGCACGGGAACCTCGACGCCGTCGCCCAAGGCACGTGAGAGCTGCCGTCGTCGCCATCTTCCCCGACCGACGCTCCGGCGGCCGACGCCGCTGACCGGCGCACGGGGTCGGTCCGGCCGACCGCTAGCCTGCGCAGCCGTGGCCAAAGGCGCCGTCATCTCGCGAGCGGAGGACTTCCCGCGTTGGTACCAAGAGGTCATCGCGGGTGCAGAGATGGCCGAGAACGGCCCGGCGCGTGGGACCATGGTCATCCGGCCATGGGGTTACGGCATCTGGGAGCTGATGCAGTCCGAGCTCGACCGGCGCATCAAGGAGGCGGGCGCGGAGAACGCGTACTTCCCGCTCTTCATCCCCGAGTCGTTCCTCAAGCTCGAGGCCGAGCATGTCGAGGGCTTCGCCCCCGAGCTGGCCGTGGTCACGCACGGCGGCGGCAAGGAGCTCGAGGAGCCGCTCGTGGTGCGGCCGACGAGCGAGACCGTGATCAACAGCTTCTTCGCCAAGTGGATACAGAGCCACCGCGACCTGCCGCTGCTCCTGAACCAGTGGGCCAACGTCGTCCGCTGGGAGTTGCGGCCCCGCCTCTTCCTGCGCACGAGCGAGTTCCTCTGGCAGGAGGGGCACACCGCACACGCCACCGAGGCCGACGCACGGGCTTACGCCTTGCGCATCCTGAGCGACGTCTACCGGGCCACGATGGTCGACGTCCTCGGCATCCCCGTCTTCACCGGCCACAAGACGGCGCGGGAGCGCTTCGCCGGCGCGATCCGGAGTTGGACCTGCGAGGGGATGATGGGCGACGGCAAGGCGCTCCAGATGGGGACGAGCCACGAACTCGGGCAGAACTTCGCCCGTGCCTTCGGCACCACCTACGCCAACGCCGACGGCGCGCTCGAGTACGTCTGGCAGACGTCGTGGGGCGTCTCGACCCGGCTGGTGGGAGCCCTCGTCATGGGCCACGGCGACGACTTCGGCCTGCGGCTGCCGCCGGCGCTCGCCCCGGCGCAGGTGGTCGTGGTCGTGGTGAAGGACGAGCCCGCGGTGGGCACGGCTGCGAACGCGCTGGCCGCCGAGCTGCGCCAAGCCGGCCACCGTGTTCGGGTCGACGACCGGACCGACACCAGCTTCGGCCGCCGCAGCGTGCACTGGGAGCTCAAGGGCGTACCGGCGCGCCTGGAGGTCGGCCCGCGCGACCTGGCCGAAGGCAACGTGACGCTCGTCGTGCGCCACACGAGGGAGAAGCGCACCGTGCCGCTGGCGGCAGCGGCGGCCGAGGTAGCCGGCGCGCTGCGCACCGTGGGAGCGGACCTCCTGGCCGAGGCGACGGCGTCGCGGGACGCCCGTACCACTGATGCCGCCTCGTTGGAGGAGGCGGTGGAGGCGGGCGAGATCGGCTTCGCCCGCATCCGTCTCGGCGCGCTCGGACCCGACGGGGAGGACCGGCTGGCCCGGCACGCCCTGACGATCCGCTGCCTGCAGCGCCCGGATGGCACCCTGGCCGAACCAGGGGACGACGAGGCCGACCTCGTGGCCGTGGTGGGCCGCTCCTATTAGCGGACGCTTGCTATAATTGACGTCAGCTGTCCATTTACAGAATCAGTACCTCGTAGAAAGCGTGGGCTGCGGCCCACGCTTTCGCTTTGCGGGGGCGAAGGCCGAGAGAGTCGAGAAAGTGGAGAGGAGGTGACAGCGTTGACCGATGGTGACATGGATCTCGAGGGCGCGCTGTTGCCCGTGCTGGCGGCGCGCGGACTCGACCTGGTCGACGTCGAGGTACACGGCGCCAGCCTCACCGTCTACGTCGACAAGGACGGCGGCGTGGGCCTCGATGAGCTGGGCGACGCCACCCGCGACGTCTCGGCGGTGCTGGACGACATCGACCCCATACCGGGCCGCTACACGCTGTCGGTCTCGAGCCCGGGGCTCGAGCGCCGGCTGCGGACGCCGGCCCACTTCGCTCGCGCCGTCGGGGAGACCGTCACGGTCCGCCTGGACGCCGGGACGGCCGACGTCCGACGGGTGACCGGCACGCTGGAGGTGGCCGGGGAGGACGGGTTCACCCTGGCCTCTCCCGAGCTGCCTGGCGGGACGATGGAGATCGACTACGGCCGGGTCGAACGTGCCCGCACGGAGTTCCAGTGGGGACCCGAGCCGAGGAGAGCGACGAGAGAGAAGGTGAAGCGGCCATGAGCAAGACCAACTTCGAGTTCCTCGACGCGTTGGGCCAGATCGCGCGCGACAAGGGCATCTCGGTGGAGACCCTGCTCGACGCGCTGGCCAACGCCCTCGTCGCCGCCTACAAGCGCCGCCCCGACGCGGCGGAGGAAGCCGTGGTCACGATCGATCCCGACTCGGGGGAGATCCGCGTCTACGGCCAGGAGCTCAACGAGGAAGGCGAGGTCGTCCGCGAGTGGGACGACACCCCCAACGACTTCGGGCGCATCGCCGCCCAGACGGCCAAGCAGGTGATCCTCCAACGCATCCGCGAGGTCGAGCGCGACATGAAGTACGAGGAGTACGCGGGTCGCGAAGGCGACATCGTGACCGGGATCGTCCAGCAGACCGACAATCGCTACACGCTCCTCGACCTGGGCAAGGTGGAGGCACTGCTCCCGCAGGCGGAGCAGGTTTCCTACGAGCGCTACGAGCACGGGACGCGGCTCAAGGCCTACATCGTCGAGGTGCGAAAGACCACCAAGGGCCCCCAGATCGTCGTCAGCCGCACCCACCCCGGGCTCATCAAGCGCCTCTTCGAGCTCGAGGTGCCAGAGATCGGGTCGGGCGTGGTGGAGATCAAGGCGGCGGCGCGCGAGCCGGGACACCGGACCAAGATCGCCGTCTGGTCGAACGACCCCAACGTCGACCCGGTCGGGGCGTGCGTCGGTGCCCGGGGCTCGCGGGTGCGCATGGTGACAAACGAGCTGCGAGGCGAGCGGGTCGACGTGGTCCCGTTCTCGGGCGACCCGGTGGAGCTCATACAGAACGCGCTGGCGCCGGCCCGGGTGCGCGAGGTGCGCCTCGACGAGGAGTCGGGCACGGCGACGGTGATCGTGAGCGACTTTCAGCTGTCGCTCGCCATCGGCAAGGAAGGTCAGAACGCGCGCCTGGCCGCTCGCCTGACCGGCTGGCGCATCGACATCAAGAGCGAGACCCAGTTGGCGGAAGAGGAGGCCGGCGGATACGGCGACCAGGAATGGGCCGAGGGCGAGTGGGTCGAGGACGAGAGTGGCGACCTGGTGTGGAAGCCCGCCGAGGGCGGTGAGGCGATGTCCGCCGCGGAGTGGTCGCACCAGGCCGAGGACACCACAGACGGAACGGCGACCGCCTCCGAGGCCACCGGAGACGGAACGGCGACCGCCTCCGAGGCCACCGGAGACGGAACGGCGACCGCCTCCGCGGCCACCGGAGACGGAACGGCGACCGCCTCCGCGGCCGCTCCTCCGGGCGGCGTGACCGAGGAGGCCGAGGCATAGCGCCGAACCGGACCTGCGTCGGCTGCCGCACGGCGCGGCCGGTCGAGCGTCTGGTCCGGGTGGTCCGCCGACCCGACGGGACCCTCGTGGTCGACCGTCACGGGCCGGGCCGGGGCGCCTGGCTGTGCGACGGCTCGGTGGCCTGCCTGGACGACGCAGCGGCCCGGCGCCGGTTCGACCGTGCCTTCAGGGCATCTGTCGAGCCCGGGGCGGCGCAGCGGTTGCGCGTGGAGCTGGGAGAGTCGTGGGGGCGCCTGATGGACGATGTGCGAGGATAAGGGGTCGGGTTGACGCCGGGCCCCGAGAGGAACGAAGGACGAAGAGAGCCACTTGCCAAAGAAGATTCGCGTCTACGAGCTGGCCAAAGAGCTAGGCCTTACCAACAAGGAGGGTCTCGAGCTGGCACTATCCCTCGGCATCGGGGTAAAGAGCCACTCCTCCTCCATCGAGGACGCGCAGGCGGATCGCGTCCGCCGCAAGGCCGACGCCGAGGGGCTGCGGCGCCCCGTCCAGCCTGAGGAGCCGGCACCGGCCACCAAGGCACCGGCGAGGTCCGAGACCCCTCGAGTGGCGGGAACAGCCGCGGGCGACGGCGTGGCCAAGCGGTCCGTCGCCGCGTCGAGCGCCGGAGCCGTAACCAGCTCGAGCCCGGCGAAGAAGGCTCCTGCACCGGTGCGTAGCGTCGCCTCGTCCGCCCCCGGGACCGTGGGTGCCCCGACGACGACCCCCGGCCCACGCCTGATCACCAGCCGGCCGACGGCCGCCCCACCGCGCGCTCCCGAAGCTCCGCTCAACGGACCACCCGCGCAGCAGGTTCCCGCGGCCAGGGTGGCGGCCCCGCCGGCCCCGCCTACGGCACCCGCCCCGACCGAACAACCACGGCCTGCACCAGCCGAGCAACAGCGCCCCGCCCCGCCTGAGCAGCAGCGGCCCGCCCGCCCGCCCCTCAGCCCGTCGGGCAGGCCAGTCCCGCCCCCGCCGGCGCCGCGCCCGCCGCTCGGACCGAGCGGCCGGCCGATCCCGCCGCCACCAGGCATGGGTGGGCGCCGACCCGGCACGGGAGCGCCGGCCTCATCCGGCACGCGGGCACCCGGCTCGTACCCTCAGCGCACCGGTGGGCGGCCCGCGGGCGGCGCCGGCCGTCCCGGCGGCGGAACCTCGGGCGGCGGCTACGCCGGCCGTCCCGGTGGCGGCTTCGGCGGCCGCTCGGGTGCGGGTGCACCTGCGGGCGCACCGCCCGGAGCCGGTCGCGGCGGTGGCCTGGCCGGACGTCGGCCACCCCAGCGCCGGTCCCGCCGGCGCCGGCGCAACGTAGAGGAGCTCGAGCCGACCCAGCTGACGACCTATCAGCCCTCGACGGCACCCGTACCCGAGGGCGAGATCATCATCGAGCGGGGCTCGACCGCGCGCGACCTCGGCCCGAAGCTCAACCGCAGCGCGGGCGACATCGTGCGCTTCCTCCTGCTCCAGGGCGAGATGGTGATGGCGACCCAATCGCTCACCGACGACATGATCGAGCTCTTCGGGGCCGAGATCGGTGCCGACATCCGGCTGGTCGACCCCGGTGAGGAGCAGGAAGCCGAGCTGCTGGCCCGCTACTTCGAGGACGACGAGGAGGAGGACGAGGCCGACCAGAGACCGCGGCCGCCGGTGGTGACCGTCATGGGCCACGTCGACCACGGCAAGACCCTCCTGTTGGACCGGATCCGCTCCTCCAACGTCGTGGCGGGGGAGGCCGGGGGCATCACCCAGCACATCGGGGCCTACCAGGTGGACTGGCGGGGCCACCCCATCACGTTCATCGACACGCCGGGCCATGCCGCCTTCACGGCCATGCGCGCCCGCGGCGCCCAGGCGACCGACATCGTCATCCTCGTGGTGGCCGCCGACGACGGCGTGATGCCACAGACGATCGAGGCCATCGACCACGCCCGGGCGGCCGACGTGCCGATCATCGTCGCCGTCAACAAGATCGACCGGCCCGACGCCGACTCGGCCCGGGTGCTCCAGCAGCTGGCCGAGCGCCAGCTCGTGCCCGAGGCGTGGGGCGGCGACACCATCACGGTCGAGGTCTCGGCCCTCCAGGGCATCGGGATCGACGAGCTGCTCGAGCAGATCGTGCTCGTGGCCGAGGTGGAGGAGCTCACGGCCCGCGTCGAGGGCGAGGCGCGGGGGGTGGTGCTCGAGGCGAACCTGGAGGCCGGCCGCGGCCCGGTGGCGACCGTGATCGTGGAACAGGGAACCCTGCGCGTCGGGGACCCCGTGGTGGCCGGCGCGGCATGGGGCAAGGTCAAGGCGCTCGTCGACGACCAGGGCGATCACATCAAGGAAGCACTGCCTTCGACGCCGGTCCAGGTGCTCGGCTTCTCCGAGCCCCCGCAGGCGGGCGACGAGCTGCGCGCGGCCAAGGACCTCAGCCGGGCCCGCACGCTGGGTGAGGCCCGCGCCCAGCGCTTCCGGTTGTCCGGCCACAAGCCGGTCGCGGCCGCGGCCGGAGCGCGACTCGAAGACCTGTTCGAGCAGATCTCGCGAGGCGAGACCGCCACGCTCAACATCGTGCTCAAGGCCGACGTGCAGGGCTCGCTCGAAGCGGTCACCGAGTCGCTGAAGCGCCTCGAACGCGACGACGTGAAGCTCAGCTTCGTCCTCCGCGGCGTGGGTGGCATCACCGAGAACGACGTGCAGCTGGCCGCCGCCTCCAACGCGACCATCATCGGCTTCAACGTGCGCCCCGACAAGCGCTCGCGCGAGCTGGCCGAGACTTCCGACGTCGAGATCCGGACCTACGAGATCATCTACAAGCTCCTCGAGGACATTGAGGCGGCCATGCTCGGCCTGCTGACCCCCGTCTTCGAGGAGGTGGTCACGGGCGAGGCCGAGGTGCGCGAGGTGTTCCGGGTTCCCCGCGTCGGCGCGGTCGCCGGGTGCTACGTCCGCGACGGGCGCATCACCCGCGGTTCGAAGGTGCGCTTCCTGCGCGAGGGGACGGTCATCTGGAAGGGGCAGATCAACTCGTTGCGACGCTTCAAGGACGACGTGCGCGAGGTGGCCGCCGGCTTCGAGTGTGGGATCGGGCTCTCCGACTTCCAGGACCTCAAAGATGGCGATGTGATCGAGACCTACGAGGAGCGCGAGATCGCGAGGAGTTGACGCGTGAGACGGCGCACGGCGACGTACCCCCGCGCGTTGCGGGTCAACCGGGTGTTGCGGCAGGTGGTGGCCGACGAGATCGAACGGCTGGCCGACGCCGACGAGCGAATGCGGATGGTGACCGTGACCGCGGTCGACACCGCGCCCGACTTGCGCACCGCGGTCGTCTACGTCGCCACCCTCGACCCGGAGGCGTCCGCAGCCCTGGAAGAACGGCGCGGCCACCTGCAGCGGCTGATCGGGTCGCAGACCACCATGAAGCGCACGCCGCGGCTCACCTTCAAGGCCGATCCGGCCATCGCCGCCGGCTCCAGGGTGGAGGAGCTCCTGCGCGGGCTCCAGACCGAGTCGGGGTCCGCCGGGGCCGGAGGCGGGGGGGAGCCCGAGGACGAGCAGTGACGGTCAACGGCCTGGCCGTCGTCGACAAGGAGGCGGGCTGGACCTCGCACGACGTGGTGGCGCGCTGCCGGCGCCTTTTCGGCCAGCGCCGGGTGGGCCACGCGGGCACGCTCGACCCCGACGCCACCGGGATCCTGTTGGTGGGCCTCGGCCGCGCCACGCGGCTCCTCCGATTCCTGACCGCGCTGCCCAAGACCTACGTGACCGACATGGTGCTGGGCACGGCCACGTCGACGCTCGACGCCTCGGGCGAGGTGACCGGCACCTACGACATGAGCCATGTCACCGCCGTCGAGGTCCGCCGGGCCGCGGCCGCGCTGACGGGCGAGATCGAACAGGTGCCGCCCATGGTCTCGGCGGTCAAGGTGGGCGGGCGTCGCCTGCACGAGCTGGCCCGCCAGGGTGTCGAGGTCGAGCGACCGGCGCGGACGGTCACCGTCTGGCGCTTCGAGACCGAGCCCGTGCCGGGCCGCCCCGGCGTGTACCGCGCCGAGGTGGAGTGCTCGTCGGGCACCTACGTCCGCGTCCTGGCCCAGGACCTCGGCCGGGCGCTCGGGGGTGACGCCTACGTCGACCGCCTCCGGCGCACCCGCATCGGCTCCTTCGACGAGTCCGAGGCCCGTCCGCTCGACCGGCTCGGCCCCGACGACGTCCTGACGCCGGCCCAGGCCATGCGCGGCCTCGAGGCCGTCACCGTCGACGCGGCGTCAGCCGCCTCGGTGGCGACCGGACTCCCGCTCGACCGGGTGCCGCTCGGAGCAGCGGGAGAGGGTCCCTGGGCCATCGTGGACGGCGAGGGCACGCTGCTCGCCGTCTACGAGGCGACGGGTTCGGACCGCATTCGGCCGGCCGTCGTCCTCGGAGCGGGTTGAGCGACGACTACCCTCAGGGCGCGATGCCAGGACCAGGAACGGCCGTCACCATCGGCGCCTACGACGGCGTGCACCTCGGCCACCGGGCGCTGCTCGACGAACTGACGGCGCGAGCGGAGGCAGCCGGCCTGGCCACGGTGGTTGTCACCTTCGACCGGCACCCGGCGTCGGTGGTGCGGCCCGGGTCGGCGCCGCAGCAGCTGACCAGCCTCGAGCAAAAGCTCGAGCTCCTGGCGGCGTGCGGCATCGACCGCACCGTGGTCATCCCGTTCGACGAGGCCAGGGCGGAGGAGTCGGCCGAGGACTTCGTGACCGAAGTGCTCGTCGACGAGCTCTCGGCCCGGCTGGTCGTCGTGGGGGAGGACTTCCACTTCGGCCACGGGCGGCGGGGAAACGTCGAGCTGCTGCGCCGGCTCGGCGCGGAGCACGGCTTCGACGTCGTGGGGGTGGGGCTCACCGGCGACGGCGGCGAGGCCGTGTCCTCCACACGGATCCGGGGCCTGGTCGCGGCGGGCGAGGTCGAAGCAGCAGCGGAGCTGCTCGGGCGGCCCCACCAGGTCCCCGGCACGGTGGTCCGGGGGGACGGACGGGGCGGTCCCCAACTCGGGTTCCCGACGGCGAACGTCGAGGTGCCCGACGACATCGTCCTCCCTGCCGACGGCGTCTACGCCGGGCTCTACCGCAGGCCCGACGGCATGACGCTCCGGGCGGCGATCTCGGTGGGACGGCGGCCCACCTTCTACGACCCGGGCACCGCGCCGGTCCTCGTCGAGGCCTACCTGCTCCACTTCGACGGCGACCTCTACGGCGAGCCGGCCCGGGTGTCCTTCACCCACCGGCTGCGCGAGGAGCTGCGCTTCGAGTCGGTCGACGCGCTGATCGCCCAGATGCGCGCCGACGTCGAGGCCACCGAGCGGGTGCTGGCCTCGGCCGATCTTCCCTGATCAGAAGCCGGCTGCTAACATGGCAGACGGCCGGTGACCGGTTTCCCGGCCGTATCCCGACGACGTTCCGAGGTTCTTCCTTCATGCCCGACACGCAGGCCACCATCTCCGAGTACCGGCTGCACGAGAGTGACACCGGTTCCCCGGAGGTACAGATCGCGCTGCTGTCGGGTCGGATAAACCACCTCACGGAGCACCTGAAGGTGCACAAAGGGGACCACCACACCCGGCGAGGTCTGATGAAGCTCATCGGCCAGCGCCGGCGGCTGCTCGACTACGTCCGCAAGAACGACGTCGGGCGCTACCGCTCCATCATCAGCCGTCTCGGCATCCGACGGTAGCGGGGCACCACCACATCCGGGCTTCTTCGGCCACTGGCTGCCAGTCGCCGGTCACTTCGAACGAGGTGGTCGACCACTGGGAACCAGACGTGGAGATGCCCCCGACACACGAGGAGCATCATGTCTGATGCCATTTCCGTTTCGACCCCGATCAGCGGGACCGAGCGCACCATGTCCTTCGAGGCCGGGAAGCTGGCCCAACTGGCCGACGGGGCGGTACTCGCCCGCCTCGGCGACACCGTCCTGCTGGCCACCGCCACGGCCGCCCGCTCGGTGCGGGAGGGGACCGACTTCTTCCCCCTGACCGTCGACATCGAGGAGCGCACCTACGCCGCGGGCAAGATCCCCGGGTCGTTCTTCCGCCGGGAGGGCAAGAGCTCGGACCAGGCCATCCTGACCGACCGTCTGATCGACCGGCCCCTGCGACCGTCCTTCCCCGACGGCTTCCGCAACGAGATCCACATCGTGGGCACCATCGTCGGGGCCGACCAGGTCAACCCGCACGACGTGCTGGCCATCAACGCCTCGTCGGCCGCACTCATGATCTCGGGCATCCCCTTCGACGGCCCCATCGGCGCCGTACGCATCGCCTACACGACCGACGGGGAGTGGATCCCGCACCCGAGCTTCCAGGAGGGCGAGGCCTCCACCTTCGAGCTCGTCGTGGCCGGCCGGGCCCTGACCGAAGACACCGACAGCGAGATCGCCATCATGATGGTCGAGGCCGGCGGGACCGAGAAGTCGTGGTCCTACTACGAGGAGGGCGCGCCCAAGGTCACCGAGGTGGTGCTGGCCGCCGGCCTCGAGGCGTCGAAGCAGTGGATCCGCGACTCCATCAACCTGCAGCGTGAGCTCGTCGAGGCCTGGACGTCGGCGCGAGGCCCGATTGAGACCATCCCCTTCACGACCTTCGTCGACTACGAGCCCGACGTGTGGGCGCGGGTCGAGGCGGTCGGGACCGAGCCCATCGCCAAGGCGAACCTCGTCACCACCAAGGCGGAGCGCAACGCCGCCCTGGGCGCGGCCGGCGAGGAGATCAAGGCCGCCCTGGGCGAAGAGTTCGCAGAGCGGGCCGGTGAGGTCAAGGCGGCCATCAGGTCGCTGACCAAGAAGCTGGTGCGCAAGCGCATCGTCGAGGACGGCGTGCGGGTCGACGGGCGCGGCACGGCGGACATCCGCCCGCTCTCGGCCGAGATCGACCTGTTCCCGACGGCGCACGGCTCGGCGCTCTTCCAGCGCGGCGAGACCCAGGTGCTCAACGTGACCACCCTCGGCATGCCGCGCATGAACCAGCTGCTCGACACGATCACGCCGGTGGAGACCAAGCGCTACATGCACCACTACAACTTCCCGCCGTTCTCGACGGGCGAGACCGGCTTCATGCGCGGCCCCAAGCGCCGCGAGATCGGCCACGGCCTCCTGGCCGAGCGCGCCCTCCTGCCGGTGGTGCCGAGCCCGGAAGAGTTCCCCTACACGCTGCGCGTCGTCTCCGACGTGCTCGCCTCCAACGGGTCGACCTCCATGGCCTCGGTCTGCGGGTCGAGCCTCTCCCTGATGGCGGCGGGCGTGCCGCTCAAGGCGGCGGTGGCCGGCATCGCCATGGGCCTGGTCTACGACGGCGGCACCTACGTCACGCTGACCGACATCCTGGGATCGGAGGACGCCTTCGGCGACATGGACTTCAAGGTGGCGGGCACGGCCGACGCGGTCACCGCGCTCCAGCTCGACACGAAGATCGACGGGCTGCCCGCCGACGTCCTGGCCCAAGCGCTGCTGCAGGCCAAGGAGGCCCGGCTCACCATCCTCGGCGTCATGGCCGGGGCCATCTCCGAGCCGCGCCACCACGTGGCGGCGAGCGCGCCGAAGATCGTGTCCATGGAGATCCCGATCGACAAGATCGGTGAGGTGATCGGGCCCAAGGGCAAGGTCATCAACACGCTCCAGCAGGAGACCGGCGCCGACATCGCCGTCGACGACGACGGCGTCGTCGGCACGGTGACCATCGGAGCCAAGGACGGCACCGCGGTCGAGGAGGCGCGCCGGCGGATTGCGCTGATCCTCGACCCGCCGACGGCGGAGGTCGGCGCGATCTACGACGGCAAGGTGGTGAACATCACCAAGTTCGGCGCCTTCGTCAACGTCCTGCCCGGGCGCGACGGCCTGCTGCACATCTCGAAGCTGTCGCCACTGGCCGGCGGGAAGCGGATCAACAACGTCGAGGACGTCTTGACCCTCGGTCAGCCGGTCGAGGTCCGCGTCGACGACATCGACCCGCAGGGCAAGGTGTCCCTGTCGCTGGCCGGCGTCAGCGAGGGCGCGGCGGCGACGCCGGCGGCCGGCAACGGGGACGCGGCGCCGTCCGGAGCTGACTCGGCGCCGGCCTCGGCTTCCGCCTCGGGCTCGGCACCCGGCTCCAACGGCGTCTCCTTCGAGGATGCCTTCGAGGCCGAGCTCACCGCCGAGCTGGGAGACCTGGGCCCCGGGGCGGTGGCGGGAGACCCCGGGCGCGGCGACCGCGGCGATCGGGATCGCCGCCGGGGCAGCCGCCCTCGTCGCCGTTGATCGAGACGTCGGTCCTGCCCTGCGGGATCCGCCTGGTCACCGAGGCCATGGCGGACGTGCGGTCCGTCGCGGTCTCGTACTGGGTCGGCACCGGATCGCGCGACGAACCGGCCGAGCAGGCCGGCGCCTCGCACTTCTTGGAGCACCTGCTCTTCAAGGGCACGTCGCAGCGTTCGGCCGCGGCCATCGCCGAGGCGCTGGACGAGGTGGGCGGCGACTGCAACGCCTTCACCACCAAGGAGTACACGACGTTCTACGTCCGGCTGCTGTCCGAGCACCTGCCGCTCGGGCTCGGGATCCTCTCGGAGATCATGTGGGAGCCGGCACTGCGGGCCGACGACATTGAGGCTGAACGCGCCGTCATCCTCGAAGAGATCCACATGCACGCCGACGAGCCGGCCGACCTGGCCGCGGAGCGCTGGCAGTCGCAGCTGTTCCCGGGTCATGCGCTCGGGCGCGACACACTCGGCACGGCGTCGTCGGTGGAGGCCATGGACCGCGACGACGTGGCGGCATTCTTCGCCCGGCACTACCGGCCGTCGAACATGGTCGTCGCCGCGGCCGGGGACTGCGACCACGCCGAGGTGGCCGAGCGCGTGCAGCGGGCCTTCGCCGGCGCGGGCGGAGGCGCGGCTCCCGAGCGGACGCCGCCCGGGGACGACCTGGTGCCCCTCGACGTCGTGCGCCGGCCCACCGAGCAGGCCCAGCTCGTCTACGGCGCTCGCTCGGTGGACCGTTTCGACGACCGGCGCTGGGCGCTGGCCGTGCTCAACCACGTCCTCGGTGGCGGCCTGTCCAGCCGCCTGTTCCAGAAGGTGCGTGAGGAACGCGGCCTGGCGTACTCGGTCTGGTCCGAGCGGGCGGCCTACGCCGACGCCGGCTCGCTGTCCATCGTCGTCGGCACGGCACCCGACAACGTCGACGAGGTGCTGCGCATCGTCGACGGCGAGCTCGAGCTCCTGGCCGCCAACGGCGTGACGGAGCGCGAGCTGGCCGTGGCCAAGGGAAACCTGCGGGCCGAGATGCTGCTCTCGGGCGAGGATTCGGGCGCCCGCATGAGCCGCCTGGGCGCGTCATTGCTCCTGCACGGCGAGGTGCTGAGCGTCGACGAGGTGCTGGACCGCGTCGACGCCGTCGACGGTCGCCAGGTGCTCGACGTCGCCGTCGAGTTGGCGCGATCCCCGCGTGCCATGAGCGCGGTGGGACCCTTCGACGCGGACGGCCTGGCCCGGCACGTCCCCGCGATGGTCGCCCGGTAGATTCTCCGTCCATGGTCAGGGTCGGTGTGGTCGGCGCCGGCGGACGCATGGGCCAAGAGGTGTGCCGCGCCGTGGCCGGGGCCCCCGACCTGGAGCTGGCGGCGGCGGTCGACCCGGCGCACGAGGGCGCCGACGCCTGCGGGCGCACCATCGTGGGCGAGGTCAACGCCCTGGGCGACCTGGGCACCGACGTGGTGGTCGACTTCACGGTGGCGGCCGCAGCCCGTCACAACCTGGTGCACTACGCGCAACGAGGCATTCACGCCGTGGTGGGGACCACCGGCCTGTCCGACGCCGACCTGGCGGCGGCCGCACGCGAGTTCGAGGCGGGCGGGGCCAACGCCGTCGTCGCGCCCAACTTCGCCATCGGCGCCGTGTTGCTCATGCACTTCTGCCGTCTCGCTGCGCCCCACATGGACGGAGTCGAGGTGATTGAGCTCCACCACGACGCCAAGCGCGACGCGCCGTCGGGCACCGCGCTCCACACGGCCGAGGGGATCGCGTCGGCACGGGCGGCGTCGGGGGCCGGGCCCTTTGCCGCCGACCGGACGACCGAGGTCGTGCTCGAATCGGCGCGCGGTGCCGAGGGCCCGGGCGGAGTGCGGGTGCACGCGGTGCGCCTCCCCGGGCTGGTGGCGCACGAGGAGGTCGTCTTCGGGGCGCTCGGACAGAGCCTGACGATCCGTCACGACTCCTACGACCGGCGCTCCTTCATGCCCGGTGTCCTGCTGGCGGTACGAGAGGTGCGCGGGCGACCCGGGCTGACGGTCGGGCTCGAAGCGCTGCTCGGCCTGTGAACCCCGCGGTACGCGACCGTCTGCTGCAGGCCACCTACGACTGCGTGGCGCGCTGGGGCATCAACAAGACGACGGTCGAGGATGCGGCGACGGAAGCCGGCGTGTCGCGGGCGACGGTCTACCGCTACTTCCCCGGCGGGCGCGACGAGCTGATGAGCGCGGTGGTGGGGTGGGAGTTCGCACGGTTCTTCCGCCGCCTCTACGACGAGGTGCACGACGCCGAGACCCTCGAGGAGGTCATGGAGCGGGGCCTGCTCTTCGCCCGCCGGGCCCTGCTCGACCACGAGGTGCTCCAGCGGGTCCTGGTGACCGAACCCGAAGTGCTGTTCCCCCGCCTGACCGTCGAGGCGACGCAGGTCCACACGGGTATCGCCGCCTTCCTCACGCCGTACCTGGAGCGTCACGGAATGGCGCCCGGCCCCGACCGCGACGCGGCGGCAGAGTTCCTCTCGCGGATGGTGCTGTCCTACATCGCCTCCCCGGGCCGCTGGGACCTCGAGGACGCCGGCCAGGTGGCCCTGCTGGTGCGCTCGGAGCTCCTGGCCGGCGTGCGATGACGGGCGAGCCGCTCGGACCCGGCCGTCCGCCCGAGCCGGCGCCGCCGCTCCCGGCGTGCGCGCGCCACCCCGAACGACGGGCCTCGGTGCGCTGTGCCCGCTGCGATCGGCCCATCTGCACCGAGTGCATGGTGCACGCGCCGGTGGGTTGGCAGTGCCCGGACTGCACGGCGGCCGGGGCGCGGCGCTCGTGGCACGTGCCGGCCTTCACCCACACCAGCCCGAATCGCACCGGCGTGGTCGGCGCGACCAACCCGACGCCCATCGTGCTGGCCATCGTGGCCGTGAACGTCGTCGTCTTCGTGCTCGAACGCTTCGGCAACAACCTGTCGTTCATTGAGCGCTACGCCATGGAGCCCGACCTCGTCCACCACCAGGGGCAGTACTACCGGGCGTTCACGGCCATGTTCCTCCACGCCGACTTCCTCCACATCCTCTTCAACATGATCGCCCTGATCATCGTCGGACCGGCGGTCGAGGTGCTGCTGGGCAAGGCGCGCTTCATCGCGCTCTACCTGATCGCCGGACTCGGTGGCAGCGTCGGTTCGTACCTGCTCGGCCCGCACAACGAGTACGGCATCGGAGCCTCGGGAGCGATCATGGGCGTCCTGGGCGCCTACGTGGTGATCGGCCTGCGGCGTCACCTTCCGGTGGCGCCGGTCGTCGGGCTGCTGGTGCTGAACTTCCTCATCGGCTTCAGCGGCAACATCGACTGGCGGGCCCACCTGGGTGGATTCGCCACCGGCTGCCTGCTCGCTCTTCTCTACGACTACGCCGGCGGGCTGCGTGACCGCGGCCAGGCGCTGGCACTGACCGTCGGGGGGAGTGCCGTCGCCGTCGGCGTGCTGGCCCTGCTCATCACCTCCGTCTCCCCGGGCCACGTCAATTGGTCCTGAACTTGGTCCTGAACCCGAGGTTGCTCTTGAAACCGAGGTGAATCCGGGGTGACCCCCGGCCTGGTCGGCGACGGAAGCTGGTGGTTGACACTGAGACAAAAATCGCCCTACTGTTTCAGCAGTGCGTGCTTCCGTGACGACCGTTGGTGCGGCGCGGCGCGCCGGGCGGGACCGGGTGGTGCGCCATCTCGGCGCCGACGACCGCTCGTCGACCCGCGTCCGCATCGTCGACGGCGCCTTACGCTGCTTGGCCCGCCAGGGGGTGGCCAAGACGACGGTCGACGACATCGCCCGTGAGGCCGGCCTGTCCCGCGCCACGCTGTACCGAACCTTCCCGGGCGGGCGTGACTCCGTTCTCGGCGCGGTGGTCGAGACCGAGTCGGCGCGGCTGACCTCGGCCCTCGCCGTCGCCATGGGCGAGGCCGAGGACCTCGAGGACGTGCTCGTCGCGGGGATGGTCGAGTCGACGCGGCGGCTGCGGTCGCACGCGGCCCTGACCTACCTGCTGACCCACGAGCCCGGGGTGATCCTGCCCCACCTGACCTTCGCCGAGCTCGACCGTCTCCTCCTCGCCGCCGGAGACGTGGCCGCGCCGTTCTTCGCCCGCTGGCTCCAACCCGATCAGGCCTCCCGCGCCGCCGAGTGGGCGGCCCGCATCGTCCTGGCCTACCTGTACGAACCGGAACCCTCGGCCGACCTGGCCGACCCGGACGAATGCCGCGCTCTCGTGCGCGCCTTCGTGCTGCCCGGCATCCTCGCTCTTCTCGTCCATCCGTCCGATCCCGAAACCACCAAGGGGGCAGTGCCATGACGACACTCGACAACGATCAGGACCAGCTGCGGTCCAACCTGGAACTGATCGGCCGCGACCAGATCAACGACCTCGAAGCGGTCCTCAGCTTCGTCGGTCACTACGACGCAGAGGGACGCCACCAGGTCGTGGACACCTGCCCGGCCGAGTTCACCTGGGACTACCGCAAGGGGGCCAAGCCCCAGCTGGACAAGCTCTACGAGAAGGCGAAGAAGGCGCAGTGGAACGCGCAGACCGACCTGGACTGGTCGATAGAGGTGGACCAGGAGAAGGTGGTCATCGCCAACGCCGAGGCCAATCCCGCTCAAGCGCGCTACGACGACTCCGCGCTGGTGGGCACCGTGCTCGAGAAGTGGGACGAGAAGCGCTGGATCGAGTTCGGGATACAGAACCAGAACTGGCTGCTGTCCCAGTTCATGCACGGCGAGCAGGGAGCGCTGCTGTGCACGGCCAAGATCGTCGAGACGGTGCCGTGGATCGACGCCAAGTACTACGCGGCGACGCAGGTCATGGACGAGGCCCGTCACGTCGAGGTGTTCTCCAAGTACCTCGACGAGAAGCTCTCGGGCCATTACCCGATGAACGCCCACCTCGGACTGTTGCTCGACGACATCGTGGCCGACTCGCGCTGGGACATGACGTATCTCGGCATGCAGATCATGGTCGAGGGGCTCGCTCTGGCCGCCTTCGGGTTCATCCACATGATGACGACCGAGCCACTGCTGAAGAAGATGCTGCGCTATGTGATGGCCGACGAGGCGCGCCATGTCGCGTTCGGGGTGCTCAGTCTGCAGGAGTACTACCGGGAGCTGAGCGCGGCCGAGCTGCGCGAGCGCCAGGAGTTCGCCTTCGAGGCAGCCATCCGCATGAAGGACCGCATGGTCATGCAGGAGGTGTGGGAGCGCATGGAGGTGCCCACCGCCGACGTGATCACCCTCATGAACGCCGGGCCCGAGCGCGACGACTTCCAGATCCTCCTGTTCTCCAAGATCGTCCCCAACCTCAAGAAGCTCGGGCTGCTCGACGCGGCGGACGGCTGGCTGCGCCAGAAATTCACCGAGATGGGCGCCATCGCCTTCGAGGACTGGACCGACTCGACCGAAGAAGAGGATGCCTTCGCTGACGGCTCCCCGGCAGAACGCCAGGTCGTGTAGCGACACTGGTAGCGTGAGGGGGCGATGAGCCCCGAGCCCCGATTCGGGCGGCTGGTCACCGCGATGGTCACCCCGTTCGACGACGAAGGCGCACTGGACCTCGGCGCGGCAGCCGAGCTGGCCCGGTGGCTGGCCGCTCACGGCAGCGACGGCCTGGTGCTCAGCGGGTCCACCGGCGAGAGCTCGGTATTGACCGACGAAGAGAAGGTGTCGCTGTGGCGGGCCGTAGCCGAGGCGGTCACGATCCCGGTGCTGGCCGGCAGCGGGTCCAACGACACCGCCCATTCGGTCGCCATGACCAAGCTGGCGGCGGATTCCGGTGTGGATGGCGTGCTGGTGGTCACTCCCTATTACAACCGGCCCTCCCAGGCCGGCCTCTACGAGCACTTCCGCGCCGTGGCCGAGGCCGCGGGCGACCTCCCGGTCGTGCTCTACGACATCCCCGTCCGGTCCGGACGGCGGATCGAGACGTCGACCTTGCTACGGGTCGCCCGCGAGGTGCCCGCCGTCGTGGGGTTGAAGGACGCGGCCGGCGACCCTCCCACCACGGCCCACCTGGTGGCGCAGGCGCCGGCCGGGTTCGAGGTCTATAGCGGCGACGACGTCATGACGCTGCCGCTGCTCGCGGTCGGCGCGGTCGGCGTGATCAGCGTCGCGGCGCACTGGGCCGGCCCTCAGTTCCGACAGGCCCTGAACGCCTTCTTCGCCGGCGACGTCGCCGGCGCCGTCGCCGCCAACGCGGAACTGCTCGATTCCTTCGACTTCGAGTCGAGCACGGACTATCCGAACCCGCTCCCGGCCAAGGCGGCGCTGCGGGCACTCGGCCTGAGCGTCGGCCAATGCCGGCTGCCCATGGGCGCGGCGACGCCAGAGCTCGACGCCATGGCGGCGAAGATCATCGACGCTCTCGGTCCACCGGTGGTCACGACGCTTGGCTGAGAAGAGGCCGAAGCCGGTCCGGGTGGTCTTCTTGGGCGGGCTGGGGGAGATCGGGCGGAACTGCGCCTGCGTCGAGGTCGAGGGCCGCATCGTGATCCTCGACTGCGGCATCATGTTCCCCGACCCCGACATGCCCGGCGTGGACCTGGTCCTGCCCGAGTTCACGTACCTCTACGACCGCAAGGACCGGGTCGACGGGATCGTCCTCACCCACGGCCACGAGGACCACACGGGGGGACTGGCGTACCTGCTGCGCGAGCTGCAGGTACCGATCTACGGCTCCGAGCTGACGGTGGGGTTGGCCCGCCACCGGGTGGAGGAGGCCGGGCTGGCCGGCCGGACCCGCTTCGTGGTGGTGCGAGACGGCGAGCGCGTGCGCGTCGGCGCCTGCGACGTCGAGTTCATCCCCGTGACCCACTCGGTGCCCGAGGCCATGGCCATCGCCTTCCACACCCCCCAGGGCGTGATCCTCCACTCGGGGGACTTCAAGCTCGACCTGCAGCCCGTCGACGGCCGGCGCACCGACATGTCGCGCATGGGCGAGCTGGCCCGCACCGACGGGATCCGCCTGCTCCTCTCGGACTCGACCAACGCCGAGGAGCCGGGCTTCACCGAGTCCGAGTCCACCGTCGGCGTCACGCTGCGCCGCGTGTTCGCCTCGGTCCCCGACAAGCGCCTCGTGGTGGCCTGCTTCGCCAGCCACATGCACCGCGTGCAGCAGATCATCGACGCCGCCATAGCCAACGACCGCAAGGTGGCCACGCTCGGGCGCTCCATGGGGAAGAACGTCGAGCTCGGGCGGCGTCTGGGCATCATCGCGGTCCCCGACGGCGTCCTGGTGGACATCGAGGACGTCGACTCGGTACCCCCGGGGGAGATGTGCGTGATCTCCACGGGGTCACAGGGCGAGCCCATGTCCGCGCTCTCCCTGATGGCGACCGGCGACAACAAGTGGCTGCGCATCGGGGAGGACGACGTCGTCGTCATCAGCGCCCACCCCATTCCGGGGAACGAGTGGTCGGTCGGACGCGTGATCGACGACCTGCACCGTCGTGGGGCCGAGGTCGTGCACTCGGGAGCCGAAGCGGTCCACGTGAGCGGGCACGCCCGGCAGGGCGAGCTGCGCACGCTCATGTCGGTGACCCGTCCGGAGTGCTTCGTTCCGGTGCACGGCGAGTTCCGCCACATGGTCCACCACGCCCGGTTGGCCCTGTCGATGGGCATCGACCCGGCCAAGGTGCTGCTGTGCGAGGACGGCGACGTGGTCCAGCTCGACGCCAAGGGCATCGCTCGCGAGGGCAAGGTCCCGGCCGGCTACGTCTACGTCGACGGCACGGTGGGAGACATCGAGCACGGGGTGCTGCGCGACCGTCAGAAGCTCGCCGAGGAGGGCGTGGTCATGGTCGTGGTGACCGTGGACCGCCAGCAGCGCACCCTCAGCTGCCCGCCGGTGATCGAGACCCGGGGCTGGGTGTACGCACCCGAGGCCGAGGAGCTGCTCGGAGAGGCGAGCGAGGTCGTCGCGGCTGCGGTGACCAAGGCCCTGCGCGACGGGGCCCACGACATAGAGGTACTGAGCCGCCACACGCGCCGGGCCCTCGGGAAGTTCGTGGGCGATCGCACGCGGCGCCGCCCGATGATCGTCCCCGTCGTCCTGATGGTCTGATTCGACCGCAGCCGGCGAGGCGGCGGCGGGAGACCGCCGTTACCCGCGGGGACGATGTGACGGAGATGCTCGGCGGACTGTCCTGAGCGACCCGCCACCTCGGTCGGCCCGGGACGGAAGACGAGCCGACGACCTAGGTGCTGCGGGGCGATGGTGACGTCGTGTGTAGTGTCAGCGACGTGGCGGGAACGCGACCGAATTTTCGTCGCGGTCTCGCCTGTGCGCTCTTGCTCGCTGCGGTCGTCGGCGGAGCCGCGTGCGGACGTAACGGTTCGCCTGGTTCAGCTGCCGCGACCACATCGTCGGAGCCGTCGAAGTCTCATGGGCCCACACCTTCCACCCCGCTGACGGCACCGAAGGTCTCCGTCGATCAGGACAGCTCGTACTTCACCGATGTCACCGAGGCCGATCCGAAGCTGGTCACCTATGAGCAGAAGGAGGGGAACGTCGCCCTGCGTGCTCTCCTGACCGATGGATCAGCCTTTTGTGCCTTCTTGGAGCGAGGAGGAGGGATCGACGAAGCCCTGGTCGACGAAGCGATCGGAGCAAGAAGCACCGAGGCGCAGACCCATCTTCCGTCGTCCGTGACGACCTTCAACACCATTGAGGCAGTGGCGCTCCTGACGCTCTGCCCCTCCGAACAGAAGCTGGTGCCCACCTCGGTCCGCGCCAACATCCGCCACCTCGCCGAGACGCTGGCCAATCGATCGGGTTGATCTCCCGCATCGGGGCTCGGCCCTTCGTGCCGCGTGACGTGCTCTCGTGGACTGTCCTCTTCGGAGTCGCCCCACACCTGGGAGGCGATCGTCCGACCCAGGTGACCGTCACGATCTGATCACAGAGAAATAAAGGTCCGGTAGCGCAACGTCACCGGCCTGGTAACCCGCCGACCTTAGATTTGCCCCAACCCTTGGGGCGGAGCTCAAGGATCGTCGAGGAGGAATTTCTCAGTGCGGATCTTGAAAGTGGGGCAACGCGTAGTACGAACGGGAGCGACGCTCGTGGCCGCAGGGACGCTGCTCGCCGCAGGGACCATCGCCCTCTCATCGCTCAGTACCGCCGGCGTCTCTGCCGGCGCATCGGAGGCCGCGGTCTCGACGACCTGTCCGGCCGGCTCCTCCTTGCAGGTGCCGAACGGTGGTTCGAAGCAAGCGCAGTGCGTGATCACATCGACCGGGACCCCGGTCGGCGCGGTCAAGCACGTCTGGTTGATCATCCTGGAGAACAAGTCCTACGACGAGACCTTTACCGGGCTGAACCAGAACAGCTACCTGTGGCAGACCCTCCCCCAGCAGGGAGCTCTGCTGACGAACTACTACGGCACCGGTCACTTCAGCATGGACAACTACATCTCGCTGGTGTCCGGTCAGTCCCCCTCCTACGCCGTGCAGGACGACTGCTCGACGGCCGCCAATATGACGAACAACAACAGCGGGATCATCACCACCGGTGTGGTCGGCACCGGGACGGATACCGACCACACCGGGGACGGCTCCGGGACCAACACCAACACACCGAATCCGACCGGCGCCGGCAACGGGAACTATGGCCAGCTCGAGGTGCACGGTGGGGTCGACGCCGCTCTGAGCAGCAACGGCTGTGTGTACCCGACCGACGTCGCGACCGTGTTCAACCAGTTCAACGCGGCCGGCGTTTCATGGAAGGCCTACGCCCAAGACCTCGGTGGCGCCCAGCCAGTCGGGTCCACGACCTACGTGACGGGTTCCACCCCAGGGGTAACCGACACCGTGCCCGGCCGCGACGACGGGGCGTGTGGGTACCCCGGCCCGTCGAACAGCGACCCTGTCACCAACCCGACCAACCTGGTGGCGCCGAGCGGTGACGTGTCGAGCTACACAGGCGCTCAGCCGGCGAATGCAAACGGCAACGGTGACCCGGCCGACCAGTACGTGGCCAAGCACTTCCCGCCGGGCTGGTTCACGTCGCTGACCGGTGAGTCCTCGGGGATGCAAAGCGGCGCCACCTACCCCGAGCAGCCGGCGCTCAACGAGCCCACGACCGCGGAGTACGACGGCTCAGGTGCTCCGACCGACGGGACGAGCGACAGCAACTGCGACGCCAACCACGTGGCCAACCTGGATGATCCCACCTACGGACTGGCCCACGACCTGAGCCTCCCGGCCAACGAGGTCCCGTCGTTCAACTGGATCACGCCCAACAACTGCAGTGACGCCCACGATGCCACGTGCCAGGGGAACAACCTCTCGGGGGCATTCAACCCCAACGGGACGCCGAACTACACCCCGGCGGGCCTGCCGGCCTACGACCCCGAGGCGACAACCCCGCTCAACTACACCGGTGGGCTGTACGCGGCGGATTTGTTCCTGCGCTACTACATCCCGATGATTGAGCAGTCGGAGGCCTTCGCCGACGGAGGAATGATCGACATCACCTTCGACGAGGCCAACCCTCCTTTCACCATCGGCAACAGCTTCAACAATGTGCCCGCTCCGGGCGACAGCACCACCTACTCCGCACCGGCGGACCAGCCGAGCTTCGGCGCCTCAGGAACCACGGAACCGGGTGCCACTTCGCTTTACGGGGCCTACGGCGCCCTCGCCGATGCAGCGGGCGAGAACCTCAACGGCCAGAATGTGCCGACCGAGCCGACCGGCCCGAACGACCCCGAGGTCACGAACGGCTCCGGTGACCAGCTGCAGCCCGGTCCGGGTGCCTCCGGCTTCATCGACCGTCCGACCGGGTTGCCGGGCGAGAGCCCCTATCTGAGCGGATCGCCCGGAATGGCGACGGAGCCGGCCCTGATCGCCCTGAACTCGAGCATGGTCACGGACTCGAAGATCAACGCCGACGACACCGGCCGGCTCGTCTCGGGTACGGATGCCAACGGCAACACGATCCCGCCCGACACCTTCGTCGGTGCAGTCAGCGACACCGGACCGGTCGCCTTGTCGGGGAACGCCAGCAACACCACGGCGTCGAACAACTTCGCCAAGCCCTGGATCGGCACCTTCCAGTTGCTCAATGACGGCGGCCAGCCGGTCACCATCCCCGGCGGTTTCGACGGCAACGTCACTCTCGGTGCTGAGGGAGCAACCTCGACCATCGGGAGCACATCGTGCCCGAGCGGCAGCGAGGCGGCTACGACCAGCGGGTGTGTCACGGATGACCCGCTCTACGACCCGACGGACTTCACCCCGGGCGGTGGCGACACGGGCACGGTGCTGATCAGCCCGCTCATCAAGCCGGGCACTGTGTCGAGCACGTACTACAACCACTACAGCACCTTGCGCACCCTCGAGGACCTGTTCCTGACCGGGGCGACCTGCACCGAGCCCTCCAACGCCGACACGCCGCTGCCCGCGGGGACGGTCTGCGGCGGTCTCGACGGTCAGGGCCACATCGGATACGCAGCCCAGAGCGGTCTGGCCGACTTCGGGCCCGACGTGTTCACCGCCCAGCACTTCACACCGGTCAACGCGCCGCACGGCTATCAAACAGTGAGTGGCAGCGGGTCGACCGCCTTGTACTGCCCGGTCCACGTGAACCTCGGTCTCGGGGCTCGCGCCAGCAAGCCGGGAACCGGTGGGTTCGGTGGAACCGGTGGTATCGCGGGAGCGCCGGGTTGTGGGAGCAACGCCGGCATGGGCGGAGATGGTGGTAACGGCAAAACGGCGGCCGGCCACGGTGGCACCGGAGGAAACGGGGGCAACGGTGCCTGCGCGCCCGAGGAATGGGTCAACGGCACCTGGTTGACGGCTGCCGGTACCCCGACCACGCCGCTCGACACCCCACCCTGCAATGGCACCGGTGGCAACGGCGGTGACGGTGGCAAGGGTGGTAGGGGTATCGGCGCGAACCCAGGTGGCAACGGCGGCAACGGCGGCAACGGCACGCCAGGGGTGCCCGGCCAGAACGGCGCCAAGGGCACCCCGGGTTGAAGAAGGGCATCGGAGGGTATCCGATCGATCCCGCTGTGAGGTCAGCGCGTCGTAGCTGGGGCCGGGCGATGAGGCCCGGCCCCAGTGTTGCGCTGTCCGTCGTGACCGTGATGCTCGCCATCGTCGTCGCCGGCTGTGGTGGAAGCGGCGGGGGTGGTACCCAGTATCCGTCTGCCCTTCCTGGGAAGAGGGTGGCCCACTATCCCTCGTTCCTGCCGGAGAAGACCCTCGACCCCGACGTCGATGCCGCGCTGACCGGTACCGAAGCCAAGCCTGCGCTCCAGGTCGAAGGGTTGCCGATTGAAGTGAAGACGAAGACCTTCGACGTCGAGATCACCGTCGACGGGCCGATCGTGCCCGGAGAAGGCTTGCTCGACCAACCGGCCGCCACCACCTGCACCTGGACCGTGACCATGAAGGACGCCACCGCAGACGTACCCGTTTCGATGGCCGACTTCCACTCGGTCGACCATCTCGGTTCGGTATTCCTGATGGGTCTTGTCCCTGGTGAAAGGCCACCGCCATCGGTGCTCCACCCCGGCCAGACGCTAACGTTCAAGCTCCGCTCCTACGAGCTGGTCGGCGAGGGCATGATGCAGTGGGCGCCTGATCACAAGCACGTGGTCGGCTACTGGGACTACACGGTGGAGAACGACTGATTCGTCGCGCACGGTGAGGGCCGACCAGCGTTTGACCATCGGCCCCGTCGACCGCGGAAGTGGGATGAAGCCGGACACCGGGTTGCATCGCCGTGGGGCCGGCCACGGACGCCGACCGGGCGCCGAATGTTCGGACCGATTTCCGGCCATGAGCACTTTCCGGGCCACGAGGAGCGCCTGGCAACGGTTCCGATGGGATACTTCTCCCCGACAACGGCGATTCAACCGGAGGCCATGGTGTACCTGGAGCTCACACCAGAACAGCGGAACCTGCGGAGCCAACTCCGGAGCTACTTCGAAGGCTTGGTGGCCGAAGTCGAACACTCCGCCCTCGAGGAGCCGACGTACACCCGGTACATCCGCCGGATGGGCGAGGACGGCTGGCTGGGCCTGGGGTGGCCGCTCGAATATGGAGGTCAGGCTCGGGGACCCCTGGATCAGATGATCTTCGTCGAGGAGTCCCACTGGGCGGGCGTACCGCTGCCACTCCTCACGTTGAACAGCGTGGGTCCGACCCTCATGGCTCTCGGCACCGACGAGCAGAAGCGTCGGATCCTGCCCGGCATTCTCCGGGGCGAGGTCCATTTCTCCATCGGTTATACCGAACCGTCAGCCGGTACCGACCTGGCGTCACTCCAGACCCGTGCCGTGCGTGACGGTGACGAATACGTCATCAATGGCCAAAAGATCTACACGAGCGCGATCCAATACGCCGACTACGTCTGGTTGGCCACCCGGACTGACCCGGCAGTGCCCAAGCACAAAGGTCTGTCGGTCTTCATGGTGCCCGTCGACACCCCGGGGTTCCACTGGGTCCCTTTGCCCACCATCGTGGGCGACATCACCAGTTCGACCTTCTACGAAGATGTCCGGGTCCCTGCCGAAAATCTCGTCGGAGCAGAAAACCAAGGCTGGAAACTGATCACAAACCAGCTCAATCACGAGCGAGTTGCGATCTGCCCGGCTTCGGGCCTGCTGCGAAGCCTCATCGAAGTTCGACGGTGGGCACAAGAGCACCGGCTCGGCGACGGCCGCAAAGTCATCGATCACGAGTGGGTCCAGATCAGCCTGGCCCGGGTGCATGCAAAGGTCGACGTGCTCAAACTCTTGAACTGGAAGGTGGCGTGGGCCGCCGACAAGGGGTTGAACCCAGCCGATGCCTCCGCCACCAAGGTCTACGGGACCGAACTCGCCCTGGAGGTCTACCGACTGCTGCTCGAGATCGTCGGCCAAGCGGGCTATCTCGTCGACGGTTCGCCGGGCGCCGTTCTTCGGGGGCGCCTGGAGCAACAAGCTCGGAGCCAGACCATCTTCACCTTTGGTGGTGGGACCAACGAGATACAGCGCGACATCATCGCCATGATCGGACTGGGTATGCCCCGCGCGCCTCGTTGAGGACGCCCTACTGGGATAACAGGCGACTCGTAGCCCCTCCTCACCCGGGGAACCCCACTCGTCGCCGGAGGTCAGCCTGAGGCCGATTCTTCGAAGGCGACCGTCGTGAAGCAGTCGACGCTCCCGGTGCCGAGGTTCTCGTCGTCCAGCCCGAGCGTCCTCTGCCCTCGGCACCTCGGTCGTTGTCGATGGCGCAAACCGCTCGGCGACCTTCACCGGGTGCTCCGCGGCGCCCCGGAGTCGGGGCACCGCGGAGCACGTGAACGTGTTGCCGAGGTCGGATGCTGGGAGCGGCTTCACGCGTGAACTGCGGGGGAGCCGGCGAGGACGGGGTCGGCCAGTGCTGTTGTCGTCCTCGACGAGCGCACGATCACGATCCCGGTCACCAGCGCCCACACCGGGGCGAGCAGGAAGGCGATGGCGCCGGCAGGCCCCGCCAGGGCCAGAACGCCGAGCACCACGGACGCCCAGCCGAGCCAGGTCGGCAAGGTCCCGCTGCGCAGGGCTGACACGCCTGTCCCGAGACCGAGCAGTGACAGTCCGACGACCACCGGGACCCACATGTCGTTGCCGAGCACGTTGAGGGTCTGGGCCGTGCCCGTGAGGTGGTTGTTCGACGCATCGAGGACCGCCACCATCAGGGCGCCCATCAGCATGAGACCGACGGCATAGACGGCGCCGCCGGCCGTGACCACGTTGGCCAGGTGGCCCCCCTCGTCGGTGCGGCTCAACGTGTGGCGCAGGGACGCGAGAAAGAACGTCAACGCCACGACGGCCAACGCGGCAACGAACACGCCTGCCATCTCTGTCGCTCGATGCGCGTGGTAGTACCTCACGACGGTCGCCCCGTCGGCACCCGAGCCGGGCTCGTTGCCGATCAGGACATTGGCAACGAGGAACAGCACCGCGTAGGCCCCGCCGAGAAGACCGAGCCGGGACCAGAACTTCGTCTGAGTTTGCATCTCTCACCTCCATGGTCAGACCGGTTCGTTCCGGCCGGTTATGACCGTACGGAGATGCAGCCCGCTTGGCGTCCGGCGTGGGGAGGGTCTTCCCCCTTCGGCGTCGTACCTGGGGGGGATAAGCGCGAGCACCGACTCGGCTGGGACGTGTGAAGCTTTTCCGGTCGGCCAGGATCACGGCTTACGCCCGGGCCGCGCCGTTGGGCGTCGTGCGAATCCGGTGATCGTGGCTGAGATCGCTTCGCTCCGAGGCGCCCGATGGTGCTCGATGAGAAGGAGGCGGACATCGGCTCCGGTGTCGGGGATCCTGAATCGACGGGAGCTCCTCGACTTCGGTGTCACGTCGAATCGTCGGCCGATGGACTCAGGCCGGGTAGTTCCCCGCCTCGAGGTCTGCGAGCAGGCTCGGAGACGTGGGCTGCCAACCGAATTGCTCTCGGGTCAGTGCGCTGGAGGACGGCTGGTCGATGCCGAAGATGGTGCCGAGGAACCCGAAGCTGTCAGCCGGGACGGCCTCGGTGGCTAAGTCGAGCTTGCGACCGATCACCTCGGCGATCGACCGCATCGTGTCGCCCTCATCGGCCACCGCGTGCGCCACCGTCCCAGGAGCACCTTGTTCGAGGACGAGCCGGAAGAGCCGGGCAGCGTCGAGGCGATGCACGGCCGGCCAGCGTTGCCTACCGTCACCGACGTAGCCGGATACGCCGTTCTGGCGGGCGGCATCGATGAGCACCGACGCGAATCCGCAACGCTCGCCCGCAGCGTGGACCGACCGGGGCAGACGGACGACCGCGGAGCGAACACCACGATCGGCCAGGTTCAAAACGGTGTTGGCGTTGCGTCCACGTCCACCAACGGGGCCTTCGGTCGGCGCCGGGTCGGCTTCGCTCGAGGCGCGTCCCGGCACCGCCGGCGTACCCGAAGCGATGACGAGTGCCTTGCCGCTCCCTTCGAGGGCCGCACCGAAGGTCTCGACAGCGAGGGCCTCCTCTTCCACGCACTTCGCGAAGTTGTTGACGTCGTTGCCGAAGGCAAGGTGGATGACCCCGTCGCACCGGGAGGCACCGACACGCAGACTCTGAGGGTCGCCGAGATCACCGCGCCACGCAGAGGCCCCCACGGCGCTCAGGGCTTGCGCCGAGGCGTCGGATCGGGCCAGGCCGAGGACCTCGTGCCCGGCGGTGATGAGCTCGGTGACGACCACCGAACCGATCCCGCCGGTGGCTCCGGTAACGAAGATACGCATACTTAGCTCTCCTCTGCGATGGGTCGCGCCTAGCTCCGGGATCTTCTGGCGACCACGCCGTCGATGACAACGTCGATGGCGAAGCGAAACCGCTCGCCGGCGTCACCGGCGACCATTTGGTCAGCGTGGGCGAGGAGAAGAGGGAACCGGTCGGGTGGGAGGCCGGCAAAGGTCTCGTAGAGCTCGTCGACCTGCTCGGGGCGGTCGTGGTCATCACCATGCCGGCGCGGCCCCCGTACGTCGTCCTCGCGGGCGACGGCCGTCACCAGCATCACGAGGATGTCGCAAGCCCAGGCGGCGTCTTGGGGGTCAAGGCCGCCGGCGAGCAGGATTCCCAGCAGGTTCTCGGTCAGACGCAGAACCGCTTCGGTCGTGGGTGAATCGACCAGGGTCATCGCGGCGATTCCAGGATGCGCAACCAGTGCTTGGCGCATGCGCTGAAGCAGCGAGTGCAGCTGAGCGGGCCAATGTGAAGGGTCCGGGGCTTCGAGCTCGATGGTGGCGGTGACACGATCGAGCATCGCCCGGAGCAGGCCCTCGCGGCCGGAAACGTAGACGTAGAGCGAGGCAGCTCCCGTATCGACGGCGGCTGCAACCCTGCGCATCGTGACTGCCTCCAGACCGGCCGACTTCAGGATCGCCAGGGCCGCGTCGACGACCAAGTCCTCGCTGAGCGGTGCCTTTGCGGGGCGGTCACGAGTCGAACGGTGGCGGACCGAGGGGTTCACAGGTGGCGGAGCGGAAGTGAGAGGCATGACAGACCCCACCCTACTTGACGAACGCTGTTCGCCACGTACACTGTTCGATATGACCCCCGACCACAAGGTCCTCTTCGGCGTCGGGTTGGAGAACGGCGTCCACCAGGTGAGCGAGATCCTCGGGCACGCCCGCTTGGCCGACGACGCGGGTCTGGACCTCGTCAGCGTCAGCGACCACCCCTACTTCGCCGAGCGCCTCGATGCCTACGCCGCGCTGGGGTTCGTGCTGGGCGCAACGAGGAACATCAGCGGAGCGGTGATCATGACCAACCTGTTGAGTCGTCCCGCTCCGATCCTCGCCCGGACCCTCACGGGACTCTCCACGATCTCTGGCGGACGTGTCATTCTCGGCATGGGCGCTGGCGGGATGTGGGAGGAGATCCTCGCCCTCGGTGTCCCACGACTGTCGCCCGCAGCCCGAATACGAGCGCTGGAAGAAGCGATCATCGTCGTGAGAGCGCTCTCGGGCGGCGGCGATCCGGTCACCTTCGACGGCGAGTTCTACCAGTTCACCGAGCTGACACCCGCGACCGCACCAACGCCACCGATCTGGGTCGGTTCTCTCGGCCCGAAGAACCTGGCGGTAACCGGCCGGCACGCGGACGGATGGATCCCTGGACACCTCGCCGACTGGCGCAGCACGCAGGTCGCCGGGTCGCGGCCCATCGTCGACGAAGCGGCTGCTTCGGTAGGGAGAGACCCTGCTGATGTCGACACCATCTACAACGTGTCAGGACGCCATGAGCCGGATCCGATGCGAGAGACCCGCGACGACGAGGGTCGCTGGACCGGGGGCGGCGTGGCCCAATGGGTAGATGAATTGACGTTCGCCGTGCTCGAACACAACGCCGCCGCTTTCATCTACTTGGTCCCTCCAGGTGAGAGCATCAGCGACACGACACTGAATCTGTGGGCGCACGAAGTCGTGCCCGCCGTCCGCGAAGCAATCGCCGTGCGCTGACCCGCCAGTCGGCGCGTGTCACCGGTTCCGTAACCCGGAGGTCGGAGCCACGAAGAACTCCGGCCAGCGTTCCTGGGGACTTCGACGACGGTCAGCCAACATCGAGCAGCGCGGCGACTAAGCGGCCGCAGTGAGAACCCACAGCAGCGCAGAACGGCGTCGATCCTCGGGCGGCCCACACGAAAGAGAGAGTTTCGGCTGCAGGTAGTGGTGGCAGCGTCACGAGGTGGCAAAGGGATTCGCTCAAGAATCTTCGTAACTATTCAGGTCTTCAGCGGCACCCGCTCCACCGTCGATAGGCGGCGAGCAGGCGTTTGGTAGCAGGGTCGGCCGTGAGTTCAACGTCGAGGAGTGCGATCTGGTACTTACGGCCGCCACGTTCGCAATCGGCGACCAGTTCTCGCCGTCCGTCTTGTCTGGCGACACAGAGCACTTGGACGTCTTCGCCAATGACGGTGCCCGGGCAAGGAAGCGCAGCCCACTCGTCGAAGGCGGCCTCGAAGCCCATTAGCTCCTCGTCCTCGTCATTGCAGTCGACGGTGATGTCAGCGATCAATTCGTCGAGGCCGGGATCACGGTGCCTTGGAGTCATGGCTGCATCGTCGCGCTGGGCGCTCTCCTACGCATCTCGGATCATCCGATGATGGCGGGTGGCAGCCCACCAACCCGAGCATGCTCGAAGATCTCGAGGCCGGGAACCATCGGGTCGCTTGACTTCAAGCGCTTGAAGTGTGTGACGCTGCCTGTATGGAAGCTCTCACCATCCAAGAGGTGTCCCGGCGCAGCGGGTTGAGTGAACCGACGTTGCGTTACTACGAGGAGGTCGGGCTGATCGGCCCCATCTCCCGGGATGAGCGCAGCGGGCACCGTCGCTACCGCGACGAGGACGTCGACACCCTGCAGGCATTGGCTTGCCTGCGCGCCATGAGAGTGGGGATCGAGGACATGCGCACCTACCAGGCCAACCGCGGTCGTGGGCATGAGGCGGCGGGTGAGCAGCGCGACCTGTTGCTGCGTCACGCCGAGCGGATCGAGGCTGAGATCACGACCCTGCACATTCACCTCGAATACCTCCGCACGAAGGCTGCGTTGTGGGACGCCCGCGACCACGGTGATCCCGACGCAGAGGCCGAGGCAAACCTACGAGTGCAGGACATGATTCCCCGCCTGGAGGAGGTTTTGGCGCGATGAGCCGAGTGTTGGTGACCGGCGGATCCGGCTACGTAGGCACGCAGCTGATCGCGGCGCTGCTGCGGGACGGCCGTCGGGTGCGAGCGACGGTTCACTCGCCGGGGAGCGAGGGCGAAGTGCGTGCAGCGGCGCGCCGCGGTCATGAGAATCACGGCGATTTGGAGATCGTCGCCGCCGACTTGACCGCCGACGACGGCTGGACGGCCGCTGCGGCGGGCTGCGAGGAGGTCCATCACACCGCTTCGCCGATGATTCAGCCGCAGCATCCGGACGAGCTGATCGTGCCCGCTCGTGATGGCACGCTCCGCTTATTGCGTGCGGCTCGTGATGCCGGCGCTCGGCGGGTAGTGCTTACCTCGTCGTTCGCCGCGGTCGGCTACTCACCCAAGCCCGATGCTGATTACACCGAAGCTGACTGGACCGACCCGGACAGCCCAGGTCTGCATCCCTACCCGCGCGCCAAAGCGATTGCTGAGCGCGCCGCCTGGGACTTCATAGAACTCGAAGGTGGCGGCACGGAGCTGGCGGTTGTCAACCCGACGTTCATTCTCGGGCCGACGTTGACCACGGACGCGCGTTCCTCACTGCAGATGATCAAGGCAATGCTGGACGGGACGATCACCGTCCTCCCGCGCCAACGCTTCGGTGTCGCCGACGTGCGCGACGTGGCTGACCTGCACATCAAGGCGATGGGCACGCACGATGCAGCCGGCAAGCGCTTCCTGGCTCTCGCCGACGGTCCGACGATCAGCTACTTGCAGCTGGCTGAGATCCTGCGCGATCGGCTCGGGCCGCTCGCAGAAAGGGTACCGACCAAAGAGGCACCGGGAGATGCATTGCCCGAGCTGGTCATTCACAACGACCGGGCTCGCAACGAGCTTGGCTGGAGACCGCGTCCCGCCGAAACCACGATTGTCGAGACCGCCGAGAGTCTGCGCGATCTCGGTCTGCTGGAGAAACGATGACGGCGAAATGGCGACACCGAAAGCGTCCTTGTCACTGGCTCCACCCGCGGACCGGCGGCCCGAACGTTGGAGGTGTGCCGGCTTGAAACGGACCGTCCCGGTCTGCGGATCGTCGGGTGCCGCGGCGAGGCGGCGAAGAAAGGTCGTGAACCGTCGCGCGGTCGGCGCGACCACGGACGTGGGTCCCGGGGCATCGACGTGTGCGAGCCCTGAGTAGAGCAGCCCGGCCGGGCCAGAACCACATCACCTACCGAGATGTATCGAGGCAGTGAACGCCTGGAGATCAATCTCGGACATGCCAGTCGATATGCGAAGTCTGGTGTCCCGCCCGCGAAGCGGGCGATCCGGTAGGTGAACGTGAAGTTGACTGGTTTTCGGCGAGTCAGCAGGGAGCGCGACGAGTTATTGGAGAGCAAGACGAGTCGAGGTCACGGCCTCTCAGTTCGCCGCGAGACCGCTTTCAAGTAATCCGATGGCGTCCTATGTCAGATCGCTGAGCGCTGCGATGATGTCCGCTACCTCGGTGCGGGCGGTGTAGTCGGGCTGGACGTCGACGAAGCGCACGACGCGGTCTTGGTCGAGGACCAGCACAGTGGGTCGGGGCAGGCGGATCGCGCCCTCGGCGTTGACCTTCGTCAGGTCGAGACCAAGTTTGCGCTGAGCGGCCAGGACATCGTCAGCCTGCTCGAACGCGATGCCGATGCGATCGGCCAGACGACTGCCCGGGTCCGACAGGACGGTGAATTCCAGGGCGGCCTTTTCTACCGTGGAAAGAGACTCGTCCGGTGGTTGCGGGCTGATGGCGACCAGTCGGGCACCAAAGGCGTCCAGCTGGGGCAGGAGCTCCTGCTGGTAGGTGCGCAGGGCAAGATTGCAGTACGGACACCAGCCGCCCCGGTAGAACACGATCACCGCCTGCCCCTTCCCGACGATCTGGTCGAGGCTGACCGGCGTGCCGGTGGCATCGTCGAGGCTGAACCGTTCGAGGATATCGCCGGCCTTGATGCTGTCAGCGGGGATCCCTGCGTCGAGGAAGTCCTGGATGCTCCAATCGAACACCTCGACGACTTCGGTGGGCAGTCGTTCGGCCGCAGCGGTCTTCAGTTGTTCGGACTGCTCGCGAATGGTCAGGGGCACTGGTCCTCCCAGGTCGGTTCGGTCGACGGACAAGTGGACTGTATGGTCCAGTCGCCATCCGAGCACTCAATGACTGGACTGTCAAGTCCAATTGTCGGGATACTGGAGACCATGGGAGCGCTGCCGACCACGGAGAGAGGACGTTCGACCCGACGGCGCATCGTGGCCGCGGCACGGGAAGTGGTCGCCGAGAAGGGGGCGGCAGGAGCGAGTTTGGACGACGTCGGGGCCCTGGCTCCAGCGTCGCGCAGCCAGCTCTATCACTACTTCGAGGACAAGGACGACCTGCTGCGAGCGGTCGCCGAGGCGACCAACGAGATGGTGCTCGGCGGGCAACAGGACCTTTTTGTCGGCCTCAACACGTGGGACGGGCTCGTCCATTGGACCGACTCTCTGGTCGCCTTGCAGGAGGAGCGCCATGGAGAAGGCGGCTGTCCGATCGCCAACCTCCTCGGCCAACTGGCCGAGCAGCACGATGACATACGAGTCGTTCTCTCATCCGGCTTCGACCGCTGGGAAGCCTACATTCGCGATGGCCTTGCCTCTATGGCCGCCTCAGGCGAATTGGAGCCCGACACCGACGTCGCATGGCTGGCGACCTCAATGCTGGCCAGCCTCGAAGGCGGCCTCGTCCTCACTCAGGCCCGCCGAGATCCCCAAGCCTTGCGCCGCGCTCTCGACGGCGCTCTGGCCCTAATAGCGACCTGCCGCTCCGATTAGCTGTGGGTTTCAGCGTCGTTGGCTAATGAGGCCTGTATGTGTTCGGATAACGAGGCCTGTATGTGTTCGGATAACGACCTCAGCCACCAATGGTTCGTGTTCCACCAGCGCGATATCTGCGGCGTACTTCTGAATCAGGGCGGACACAGCGTCCGCGCCCGCAGCGTCGACGTGAGCGAGCCTTGAGAGGAGGGCAATCTGGCGCGCGCCGACCGCGGCCGTCGCAGTTTGGCGTCACTTTCGGACCGCCGCGATGTTGCGCACGTGCGTGGCGGGCACGCTGCATGCGGAGACCACCTCGCCACCGTCCCACAGGACCCCATCGCACGGGGGAGGGGAGCTCCGCCCGGCATCAACGGCGTCATCCACACGACGATCTCATGGCGCCGAAGCCGCGCCACCCTCGCGCCGAACTCCGTGTCCTCATCGATCACTGACGGCCAAAGTACCTGCTGCGTGCAGGGTCGTCAGGGCGCCATCCAACGCCGCTTCAAGAGGTTTGAGCGACTGCATGGTCTGGGTGAGTAAGAGACCTCCCTGCAGCGCTGCGAAGGTAGACAGTGCGAGTTTCTCGGGATCGGTGTCGGACCGGAGGATGCCCGTGGAGTGCATCCTGTCGAGTCCGGCCTGTAGGTACCCGCGCCATCGATCCATGTACGCCGAGAGTTCTCTTGTCCGCTCGGGGTCGTTGCCGATGACCTCGCGGGCCAGGGCGCTGATCGGGCAGCCCCAATGCTGCTGGGTGCCGTAGTGGGCGAGGATGGCCCGGCGCCAACCTTCCCAGGCCTCCCAGGTGTCGAGGGAATCGAGGTACGGCCGTTGCGCGTTCAGCACCCGTTCGCCCTGAAACGACGCGATGGCGGCGACCAACTCGGTCTTGCCTCCCGGGAAGTAGTGAAAGAGCTGCCCTTTGCTGGTTGCCGTCTCGGCCCCGATGTCATCGAGGCTCGTACCACCGACGCCGCGTGCCAGCACCAGATCCGCCGTAGCGGCCACGATCCGCTCCCGGGTGGCCGCACCCTTTCGGGTGAGCTTCGTTGCCGGCACCCCGCGAGCCTATCTCTGTTTCTGGACTCAATAGTCCATTCATGGGTACAGTTCTGAACTGGACGGTCCATTCCGGGATCGACCGGATGGAGGGACACCGTGGGCACGCGACTCGAGGGCAGGACGGCGTTGGTGACCGGCGCCACGAGCAACATCGGGCGGGCCATTGCCATCGCCTTTGGAGCCGAGGGCGCGCACGTTGTCGTCAGCGCTCGCAGTCACGAACGCGGTGCAGAGGTCGTCGATCGGATCATCGCTGGCCGCGGCCGCGGCCGCGGCCGCGCCGAGTTCGTGGCGGCGGAGCTCAATGGCTCCATCGCGGCGTCCACGAAGCTGGCCGCCGAGGCGACCCGAGTGCTCGGCGGCCGGATCGACATATTGGTGAACAACGCGGGCATCTTCCCCCGCTCGACCACCGCCAGCACCGACGAAGCGACCTTCGACGAGGTATACGCAGTCAACGTCAAGGCGCCGTATTTCCTGACCGGCGCTATCGCTCCGGCCATGGCCGACGCCGGTCGCGGCGCGATCATCAACCTGGGCTCGTGGATTGCCCGCCTCGGCATCCCGAGCGCGCTCTACAGCTCCACCAAGGGCGCGATCGAAACCTTGACGAGAGCGTGGGCGGCGGAGTTCGGACCGTCGGGTGTTCGGGTCAACGCCATCTCGCCGGGCGTCATTCGCACTCCCAGTCCGGATGGAACCGACCCCGGCCGGCATCCGGCCGAGGTCATGATGGTCGGCACGCCAGCCGGCGCGAGCGGGACCCGCGACGCCATCGCCTATGCCGCGGTGTATCTGGCGAGCGACGAAGCCGCGTTCGTGCACGGCAGCGTGATCGATATCGACGGCGGTCGGACCACCGTGGCCGTCATCGCCTCATGAATAGCCCCCTCTTCGTCATCGACGGTGGCCGCTTCCTCCGGGTCTTCGATGATTGTCGGATCCGAACCCGAAGGAACGTCGCAGCTCTGAAGTCCGTATGAACGAAGAACGACTCAGGCAGATCTACTTCGGCGTATCGGCCGGGAGCTCTACCGGGTAAGGCTGGCTGAAGTCAGCGGAGCGGCTCACGTCGCTCCATCTGCGGTCTTCGGCGAGGAGTTGCTCGTCGAGGCGAATCGAGAATTCGACCGCGTTCACCCCGAGCGGCAGGTGGTCGGGGATGTCGCGGCGTTTGGCGACCTGAACGAGGATCGCAGCAGCGCGTGCTGGGTCGCCTGCGGGTCCATCAGTGCTTTGCCGGACGCGCGTGTTCACGGCGCCGACCGTCGGCGCGTAGGCGTCGGGGATGTCGTGGACGGTCATGGAGGAGCCGGCCCAGTCGGTCCGAAATCCGCTCGGCTCGACGACCATGACCTTCACGCCGAACGGCGCGGTCTCGGCCCGTAGCACTCGGCTGAAGCCGTCGATCGCGAACTTGGCGGCCTGGTACGAGGCGATCCCGGGTGAGCCGCCGACGCGTCCGCCCACAGACGAGATCTGCATGACGAGGCCACCGCCTTGCTCCCGCAGGACCGGGACCGCCGCCTTGGAGACGTGGTAGACGCCCCAGAAGTTGGTCTCGAACTGGGCGCGGAAGTCCTCGTCAGTCAGTGGTCTCGATGGGTGAGACGTTGGCGTAGCCGGCGTTGTTGACGATGACGTCCAATCGGCCGAAGTGACGGCGGGCCTCCGCGATCGCCGAACGGGCGGCTTGGGCGTCGGTGACATCAAGGTCGAGGGTGTGGACGCGTTCGCCGAATTGGGCGACGAGGTCGTCGAGCTGCACGGACTGGCGGGCGGTGGCGGCGACGAGATCGCCGGCGTCGAGGGCGGCCCGGGTGAGGGCGTGCCCCAAGCCCCGTGAGGAGCCGGTGATGAACCAGATCTGTTCCATACCCTTTAGTACAACACCGTTGTCTTAATAACGCAACCCCGTTGTGTTATGTTCGGAAAGTGCCGGAGCCCGGATTCCAGCGGGCGCGCAGTACCGAAGCGAAGCACCTGCGAGAGGCGGCGATCCTCGACGCCGCGCGCCGGCTGGGCGCGAAGCGGGGAATCCGGCAGGTCACCCTGACCGAGATCGCCGAAGAGGTCGGCATGCACAAGTCGGCGCTGCTGCGCTACTTCGAGACGCGCGAGGAGATCTTTCTGCGTTTGACGGGGGAGGCGTGGCAGGAGTGGTCGGGCGCACTGCGCGCCGAGCTCGGGCTGCTCATAAGCCCAACTCCCGCCGCGGTGGCGGCCGTGTTCGCCGGGACGCTCGCGGCCCGGGGCGCCTTCTGCGACCTCTTGGCCCAGGCCCCGCTCAATCTCGAACGGAACGTCTCGGTCGAGGCGGTGCGCGCTTTCAAGCTGGTGACCCACGCGGAGGTCGGTGCAATCGTCCAGGTGGTCCTGAGGCTCCTGCCCACTCTGAGCGGGCGCGACGCCGTCGACCTCATCGCGGCGGCGACCTCGCTGTCGGGCGCGTTCTGGCAGATGGCCACGCCGGGTCCTGAGATAGCCGCCCTCTATCGCAGCGATCCTCGCTTCTCCCTGGCCGTGGTCGACGTCGAAGCGCGCGTCCGGCGGCTGCTGACCGCCGTCATCCAAGGGTTGCTCCTCCCGACCACCGAGGCCCAGGCGCCGGACGAACTGCGTTAGCCCAGCTATCAAAGCTCCCAGCCCGGCGGTCCGAGTCAGTGCACGACCGCCGCCGGCCGCGTCACTGCGACGACAGGATGGCGGCCACCTCGGCCACGGGGTCCCGGATGACCGGGCCGGTGGCCGTTACCTCGGCGCGCACGATGGTGCCGTTGAAGCGGAACGGCGCCTCGTAGTCCCCCCCGACCGAGGGTCCCCACTCGTAGCCGCAAGTCAGCCCGATCCCCACCTCGTTGAAGGCGACCGGTGTGAAACGGTTCACACTCCCGGTGCCGACGTTGTCGCCGTCCAACCAGAGCGTCGCCTGGCCCCCCGCACCCTGGTCCTTGTCGAAGCGGAACTCGACCACGTGGCGGCCGGCGGCCAACGGTGAGTCGGCTACGACCTCGTACAGCCTCTGGCCGTGCAGGTTGTGGACGTAGCGAAGGCGGCCGTCGAGGACGTGCAACGACCACCCCCCCAGAGCACACCCGAGCGCGAGCAGGGTGCCGCTCGGGACCGTGCCGTCGGCAACGTCGACCGTGACGGTCACGGTGTGGGAGCGGTTGCGTACGTCTGCTGCCACCCACTCGGGCACGGGAGCCCCGTCCTGGAAATAGCGGAACGTGCCGCGAGGTCGCCGGCGGTCGTTTTTGTGGGCCATCGCCTCGAGCACCCGGTTGTCCAGCGGGAGCACGTCGTTGCGACGGGCTTCGTCCCACCAGAGGGCGACCAGCTCGGCGACCTTCTCCGGGTGCTCTGCGGCGAGGTCGTGGGCCTCGGAGACGTCTTCCGCGACGTGGTAGAGCTCCCAGACGTCGTCGACGAAGGGCGCGCTCGCACGCAGTCCGTCGTCGTAGATCGGCCCTACCGGGTGGTACGCGACCGCCTTCCATCCGTCGTGGTAGATGGCACGCGACCCGAGCATCTCGAAGTGCTGGGTGACGTGGCGGCCGGGTTCGGTCTCCCCGCCGGGGGCGAACACGTAGGCGAAGCTGGTCCCGTCCAGATGCGACTGCGCGATCCCGTCAATGGCCTGGGGCGCGTCGACGCCGACCAGCTCCAGCACGGTCGGAACGATGTCGACGGCGTGCGCGAAGTGCCGGCGCACGCCTCCACCCGGACCGGACCGCCGGTCGGCGGGCAGTCGGACGATGCACGGGTCAGCGACACCGCCCTCGTGCACCTCGCGCTTCCACCGCTTGAAGGGCGTGTTGCCGGCCATGGTCCAGCCCCAGGGGTAGTTGTTGTGGCTGAGCGGACCGCCGATCTCGTCGATGCGGCGCAGCATCTCGTCCACGGGGGAGCCCTCGAAGTTCGACAGGCGGCCCTCGTTGATGGTTCCCTCCTTCCCGCCTTCGGAGCTGGCCCCGTTGTCGGAGACGAGGACGACCATGGTGCGGTCGGCGTCACCGAGGTCGTCGACGAAACTGAGCAGTCGTCCGATCTGCGCGTCGGTGTAGGAGAGGAACGCGGCGAAGCATTCCATGAACCGTTGGGCCAGCTCCTTGTTTGCGTCGTCGAGGGATTCCCAGGCCGGGACCCAGTCCGGCCGGGGTGACAGCGCCGTGCCCCGGGGGACAATGCCGAGCTCGAGCTGGCGGGCGAATGTCTCGTCCCGCCAGACGTCCCAGCCCTGGGCGAACCTTCCCCGGTAGCGCTCGATCCACTCGGTCGGCGCGTGGTGCGGCGAATGGCAGGCGCCGGTGCAGAAGTACAGGAAGAACGGCTGCCGGTCGTCGACGGCGCGCAGGTCGGCCAGATATTCAATGGCCCGGTCGGCCAGGTCGGCGCTGAGGTGGTAACCCTCCTCGACCGTGCTCGGTGGTCTGACGGCGTGGTTGTCGTGGTACAGGGCGGGCACGAACTGGTGCGTCTCGCCGCCGTGGAACCCGTACCAGCGATCGAACCCTCGGGCCAACGGCCACGTCGAGCGCGAGGCGGCCATGTTCGTCTCGTCCTCGGGACTCAAGTGCCACTTGCCGACCGCATACGTCGCGTACCCGTGCGCGCGGAGGATCTCCGACAGGAAGCCGTTCTCGCGAGGAGGCCGACCCCAGTACCCGGGAAAGCCTGTGGCCAGGTCGGCCACGCGGCCCATGCCGCTGCGGTGATGGTTCCGGCCCGTGATCAGGCAGGCGCGCGTGGGCGAGCAGAGCGCGGTCGTATGGAAATTGCTGAGCCGGACGCCGTCGGCGGCCAAGGCGTCGATCCGTGGCGTGTCGATATCGGAGCCGTAGCAGCCGAGCTGCGCGAATCCCACGTCGTCGAGCACGACGAGGATGACGTTGGGCGCGCCGTCCGGCGGCGTCGGGACCGGGGGCCACCACGGCTCCGAGTCGCGCCAGTCCTCGCCGATCCTTCCGAGAAATTCCATTCTGTCTCCACCCCTCAACCCCCGACGTCTCGGACGCGGGTACCGGACCGGCAGAAACCGATCCCGACACGGCGGCCAACGGTACCGCCGGCGGGAAAGGCTCCGCCGCGAGGGCGACCAGACCCGCGCCACGGGATGGCGCCGGAGTGGTCAGTTCTGGCGCGAGCCGTAACCGGCGCCGAGCCCGTCCATGGACGCGTTGGCCGGCCAGTCGCCGCCGAGCACGATGCCGTGTGCGCGACGACGATCCTTGACCACCTCGGTGCCGGTGAGCCGGTCCCACGGAGCAGCGCGGGGCCGGCGCAACAGGCCACTCGGAGGCGATGCACCCATGACGAAGGTCACGGCGAGAAGGCAACAGACGGCGATCGTCGGGAGGATCAGGAGGGCGCAGCAGAGCCCTCGTAGGGCACAGCGCGCCCAACCGGCCCGACGCCCGTCCGAGCGCCGGACGACGCGCAGACCGACGACCCGGTAGGCCGGTGTGCGGCCGCGACGCCATTCGACCACGCTCCAGGCCAACCACCCGATGCCGAGTGTCGCCACGATGAGCACCACGGTGAGCGCCAGAGCGCGGAGGCGCGGACCGATGCGGGCGGCCCGGAGACCCGCGCCGGACGGCTCCGGGCTCCGCCCCCCGGTCGAGATCGGGTGAGGCAGGCGTGGGTCGCTCCCCACCGGCTGGTCGTGTGCCGCTGTCGTGCTCCCATCCTCGCGCCCGCTCCTAGGCCGGCTCAATGCCAGCAGGAGGATGATCGGCTCATCTACGGCCCAGGAACCGCAGGAGGTCGCCGATCCGGTTGCTGACCACGGCGTCGACCCCGGCTTGCACCACCCGGTGCAGGTCCTCGTCGCCGTCGACCGTCCAGGTCGACACCTTCCGGCCCTGGGCGTGCACCGCGCTCACACCGGCTTGAGTCACCAGGTCGAACATGGGATTCCAGTACTCCGCCCCCAGCTCGCGCAGCAGGCCGGCAGGAGGCTCCGTGCCCTCCACCCACGTGAGCCCGATCCGGGCGTCCCCGGAGAGGCCTCGCAGCAGGCGGAGTGCCTCGACGTTGCCCGTGACGAAGAGCGACCGCTCCAGGGCGCCGGCGGCCCGCACCGCGTCCAGGGCGCCTTCTACGACCTCCCGGCGCGTGAAGTCGACCATGACGGGCAGCGGCAACTCCGCGAGCACCTCGGCCAGCGTCGGGATGCGCACGTCGTCGTGGCCCAGGCGCTGCACCTCGGCCAGATCGACGTCGCCGACGGAGACGTCAAGGCCCCACAGCCGCTGCAGCGACTGGTCGTGCAGCACGACGACCACCCCATCTCGAGTGAGCCGCAGGTCGAGCTCGACCCAGTCGGCGCCGACGGCCACGGCGGAGGCGAAGGCGGCGGGTGTGTTCTCGCGCCCCCATCGGGTCGCCGCGGTGCGCGATGGCGATGACGTCGGGCACCGCGGCCAAGAGTACGGCGGGCGAGACCCTCAGAGCAGCCGCAGCTGCGCGTTGTGGTCGTCGTTGCTCGCCGCTTCGGTTGGCGACGCCCCGGTCGGCGACGGCGATTTTTGCGGCTCAGCACGGTAGCGGTCGCGGCCGGTCACGCCGACGCGCAGGGCGGCACGGCGCACGATCCCCGCGATGCGCTCCCGCTCGTCTTCGTCCTGGTACGCGCCGCGGCGGAAGCGGCGGCGGTGCAACGCCATCAGATCGGGCCGCACCCCGGCGAGCCAGTCCAGATAGTGGCCGCGCAGGGGCCCGCGCAGGTGGAGCGCCACCCCGTGGACGGACACGGCTCCGGCTGCAGCTGCGGCCTCGGTCACCTCGACCAGCTGCTCCTCGGTGTCGGAGAGCCCGGGCAGCACCGGGGCCACGAGGACTCCGCAGGGGATGCCGAGCTCGGTCAGCCGGCGCAGCGCCTCGACCCGCTTGTCGGGTGGCGGCGTCCCCGGCTCGGTCAGCTGCCATACCGCACGGTCGAGCGTGCCGATGGAGAAGCTCACCGACAACTCGGTCCGCTCGGCCGCCGCCGCGAGGAGGGCGCCGTCGCGCAGGATGAGCGTCGACTTGGTCAGGATGCTGAACGGGTTCCGCGCCTCCGAGAGCGTTTCCACGATGCCGCGAGTGAGGTGGTACTTCCCCTCCGCGTGCTGGTACGGGTCTGTGTTCGTGCCCATGGCGATGCAGTCGCCGCCCCATCGGGGGGCGCGGAGCTCGGCTCGCAGCCGCTCGACGGCGTTGACCTTCACGACGATCTTGCGCTCGAAGTCGGTCCCGATGCCGAGGCCGAGGTAGTCATGCGTCGGGCGGGCGAAGCAGTACACGCAGGCGTGGCTGCACCCTCGATACGGGTTGATCGTGTACCGGAAGGGCACCACGCTCTCGGGC
Source organism: uncultured Acidimicrobiaceae bacterium (assembly GCA_963828505.1). GTDB lineage: Bacteria > Actinomycetota > Acidimicrobiia > Acidimicrobiales > RAAP-2 > Bog-473. Next base: position 302,412 of record CAWHFM010000007.1, on the reverse strand, counting down.
GGCACCGTGTTGATGATGCTGCGCGCGTTGACGTGGAGGAACTCCATCCCGGCGTAGGCACCCTTGCCGACGTGGCGTTCGCCCTTGCGCTCGTCGGGAAAGAGGCTCCCTGCCTCCTCGCTCTCTGCCAACGTCCACCGCAGTGCCACCGAACTAGGATAACGAACATATGTTCGCTTCTCAAGGCCCGGATGCCCCGCAATCGCCGTGATCCCGGGCAGGCGGCGCGGGCCTGGTCAGGCTCTTGTCCCCGTTCCTGGTCGACGCGCCCCGCAGGCCGGGAGCGTCCCCGGATACGGCCAGGTCAAACGGTAATCTCAGATCCACCGTGGTGACCAGAACTCGCAGAGGGGCCCCGACGCGTCCGGACGCACGGACCCCGGCGAAGGCGCGCGCCCCGGCCAAGAAGGCCAAGTCAGCTGGTCCGTCCGGGCGGCGGTCCGACCCGGCCGCGCGTGCCCGCGAGCCCTTCTGGCGCGTGCAGGCCCGCGACCTGTGGGCGGTCGGTCTGGTCACGCTCGGCGTCCTGCTGGCCCTGGCCCTCTGGGGACCGGGGCTCGGTCCGGTGGGCCACGGCGTGGATTCGGGACTCGCCCTGGTCGCCGGGTGGGCCCGTGTCCTACTCCCGCTCGTCGTCGTGGGCGCCGGCGTCGCGCTCTTGTTGCGGCGCGGCGACCGTGGCGACGAAGACGAGCGGCCGGGTCAGATCGCCGAACCGGTGCGCCTGGCCGTCGGGTCGGTGCTCGGACTGCTCGCCGTGTGCGGGCTGGCGCAGCTGCGGCACAACCCGCCCCTGAAGAACTCGGGCGCGCTGCGCGACGCCGGCGGGTATCTGGGAGCCGTCGTGGGCCGCCCGCTGCAGGCCGGGTTGGGGACCGGCGGGGCGGCCGTCCTCCTCGTGGCCGTCCTCGTGATCGCGCTCCTCGTCGCCACGGGCGTCTCGCTGGCCGCGATCGGCCGCGCCCTGCGCGCCGCGGCAGCCTGGAGCGGCCGCACGGCGGTGTCGCTGTGGCGGGGCGGTCCTCTCGTGGGCGTCAGCGGCGACGGCACCGATCCGGCCGGGAACGCGGCGACCCGCCCTCCGGGGGCCCGGGCGACCGACACGAGGCCGGCCGTCACCGAAGCCGCCGAAGGCCCGCCGCCGACGCGAGACGTCGAGATCGACTTCCCGCTCGATCCTGAGCCAGGACCAGAGCCAGAACCCGAGTCCGAGTCCCGAGCCGGATCCGATGCTCCGCTCCGAGCCGGGGCCTGCGCCGGCGCCGGCCGTGCCACGCGCGCCCGGAGGATGGGTGCTGCCGGACCTGTCGCTGCTGCAGTCGTCGAAGAAGATGCACCACGACCAGCGCCAGGTGGACGCGGCGGGGGAGGAGCTGGTGCGGGCGCTCGCCGCGCACGGCGTCGAGACGCGCCTCGTCGGTAGTCGCGTCGGACCGACGGTCACCCGCTACGAGCTCGAGCTCGGCCCGGGCGTCAAGGTGGCGCGGGTCACCAGCCTGTCCAAGGACATCGCCTACGCCATGGCGTCACCCGACGTCCGCATCCTGGCGCCCATTCCGGGCAAGTCGGCCATCGGCGTCGAGGTACCCAACCGCAACCGTCAGCTCGTCTCCCTGCGCGACATCCTCGAGTCCAAGGAGGCCCGCTCGGCGTCGCACCCGCTCGAGGTGGCGATGGGCCGGGACATCGCCGGCCGGGCCGTCATGTCCAACCTGGCCGAGATGCCTCACATCCTCATCTCGGGCGCGACGGGCTCGGGCAAGTCCTCGTGCATGAACTCCATCATCACGTCGATCCTCATGCGCGACGACCCCGATCAGGTGAAGCTCATTCTGGTCGACCCCAAGCGGGTCGAGCTGGGCCAGTACGACGAGCTACCGCACCTGCTGAACCCGGTGGTGGTCGACCCCAAGAAGGCCGCCAACGCGCTGGCCTGGACGGTCAAGGAGATGGAGCGCCGCTACGACCTGCTGGCCGAGAACGGCGTGCGCGACATCACCGGCTACAACCAGCTGGTGGTCGAGGGGCTGGTCGCGCCGCCGCCGCCCTCGGACCGACGGCGCGTCCGCGACGTCGCCGCCTCGGCGCTGGGCGAGGATCACCCGGCGGTCGAGGACGAGGCCGACCTGCCCCCGGAACCAGAACCGCCCGAACCGCTGCCGTTCATCCTCGTCGTCGTCGACGAGCTCAACGACCTCATGATGGTCGCGGCGCGCGACGTGGAGGACTCCATCGTGCGGATCGCCCAGATGGCGCGGGCCGTCGGCATCCATCTCGTCATCGCCACCCAGCGCCCGTCGGTCGACGTCATCACGGGCGTGATCAAGGCCAACGTCCCGAGCCGCATGGCCTTCTCGGTCTCGTCCCTGGCCGACAGCCGGGTCATCCTCGACCAGCCGGGGGCGGAGCGCCTGGTCGGCAAGGGGGACATGCTGCTGCTGACCGCGTCCTCCAACGTGCCGCGTCGCCTCCAGGCTCCGTGGGTCTCCGAAGAGGAAGTGCGCCAGGTCGTGCGCCACTGGAAGGCGCAAGGAGGCCAGGCCGAGGCGATCGTGGGGATCGATGACGTCGACGACCGCCCGGCCGGATCCGGCGTGCTCGGCGACGACGACGACGAGCTGCTGGTGCAGGCGCGCGACCTCGTGGTCCGGTCGCAGCTAGGTTCCACCTCCATGTTGCAGCGCAAGTTGCGCGTCGGGTTCGCCCGCGCCGGGCGGCTGATGGACCTCCTGGAGCGCAGCGGGGTGGTGGGGCCGAGCGAGGGGTCCAAGGCCCGGGCCGTCCTCATGACGCCCGAAGAGCTCGACGCCCTGTCGCGTCGGTGATCGACGGGACGCGGCGTCCCTGCTGGCGAGCTCGTCGGGAGGGGGACCGGCGTCAGAGCCGCTGCCGGAAGCGGCGGCCACCACCCGCCGGGCGCGCCGCCGCCAGCGCCAGAGCCAGCGCCGGTGGCGACGAGTGCTCGTCCTCGTGGCCGTCGCCGTCGTACTCGTCGCCGCCGTGGGTATCGCTGCCGCCGTCCGGCTGAGCGCGCCCGATCCCGCACCCGCGATCACGCCCGTCCTGGTGCGCTCGGTGCACGTGCCGTCGACGAACGTGAAGCTGCCGTGGCCCTCCGCCGGGCAGGGCGCGGTCGCCGTGCCCTCCGTCGGCGTCGCGGCCGGCTCGCCCGGGCAGAAGCCGGTCCCGGTCGCCAGCCTGACCAAGCTCATGACGGCCTACGTCGTATTGCACGACCACCCCCTCACGGGATCGTCCACCGGGCCCGACGTCCCGGTCACGGAGTCCGACATCGTCGACTACGACTCCGACACGAACAACGACGACTCGAACGCCCTGGTTGCTCCGGGCGAGGTCATCAGCGAGCGCCAGCTGCTGAACGGGATGCTCGTGCACTCGGCGGACAACTACGCCGACATGCTGGCGAGCTGGGACGCCGGCAGCATCGCCGGCTTCGTGGCCAGGATGAACGTCGTCGCGGCGCAGCTGGGCATGAGCGAGACCCACTTCGCCGACGACAGCGGCATTGCGCCGGCGTCGGAGTCGACGGCCAGTGACATCTTGAAGGTGGCAGCGCCCGACATGGAAGACCCGGTTTTCGCCTCCATGGCGCTGATGCGCAGCGTGACGTTGCCCGTGGCGGGCACCATCTCGACCTACACCCCGCTGCTCGGGCTCGACGGCATCATCGGTGTCAAGTCCGGCTTCACCTCGGAGGCGGGCGGGTGCGACGTGCTGGCCGTGGTGCGAACGGTGCATGGGGTCCCGACCCTCGTCATCACCGCGGTCACGGGGCAAACCGGGCCGTCGGTGCTGGTCACGGCCGGCCTCCACGCGCTGGACCTGGCCGACACCGTGGCCAAGGACATGGGCGCGGTGTCGGCCCTGCAGCGAGGACAGGTGGTGGCCCGGGTGACCGAGAGCGGCGCCTCGGTGGACGCCCGGGCCGTCTCGTCGGTGGCCATGCTGACCTGGCCCGGCGACGCCGTGGCGCGCCGGTTCGATCCGGTCACGCACCTGACCGACCAGGCCCGGCACGGCGACCGCGTGGGCACGGTGGTCGTCATGCTCGGGATGCAGCGCGCCGTGGTGCCGGTCCGGCTGTCCGAGAACGTTCCTCGCCCGTCCTGGGAGCAGCGCCTGTTCTGACGACCGCCGCCGGCGCCCGTTCCGACGACCGCCTAGCCTCACCGGCGATGCGCGCCCGGGCCCCCGCCTCGTCGGCCAACCTCGGTCCGGGCTTCGACACGCTGGCGGTGGCGGTCGATCGCTACGTCAGCGTCGAGGTCGAGCCGGCGGGCTCGCTCTCGGTGCGCACGGAAGGCGAGGGGGCGGGGCTCTTCGACGACGCCACGCATCTCGCCGCCCGGGTGGCGACCGAGGTGCTCGGGCACGATCGCATCGCCGTGACCGTGCGCTCGCAGATCCCGGTCGCCCGCGGCCTCGGATCCTCGGCTGCGCTGGCGGCTGCGGCTGCGGCTGCGGCCGGCGCGGAGGATCCGTTCGCCATCGCCGCGGCGCACGACGGGCACCCCGAGAACGCGGCGGCGAGCGCGTTCGGCGGGCTGGTCGGCGCGACGACGGTCGAGGGCCGGCCCGTCTACGCGCCGCTGCCGCTCAGCCCCGATCTGGCCTTCGTCGCCATGGTTCCCGAGCGCAACCTGGAGACGCCGGAAGCACGGACCCTGCTGCCCGAGACGCTCAGCCGCGCCGACGCCGTCTTCAACCTGGGCCGCATGGCGTTGCTGCTGGCCGGGCTGGCCCGGCCCGCCGCGCTCGTCTCGGCGGCCATGGACGACCGCATCCACCAGCCCGCCCGCACCGCGCTCTTCCCCGAGGCGCCCGAGCTGCTCCGGGGCCTGATCGACGCCGGCGCGCTGGCGGCTTGCTGGTCGGGTGCGGGCCCGACGCTCCTCGGGGTGGCGACCACGGAGACATTCGGCGCGGTGCGCGACCGGGCCGAATCGGTCCTGGCGGCGTCAGGCGTGCCGGGCCAGGTCATGGCGCTGCGGCCCGATCTCGACGGGATCACCTACGGCGACGACGCCGACCTCGCCCTGTGACCCTCGTCGACGTCGGCCGCCATCGGGAGCGCAGCCGAGACGGCGCGCCGGTTCCGTAGACTTCCCCGGGTGCCCCGGACCTACTTCATCCGCACCTTCGGGTGCCAGATGAACGAGCACGACTCCGAACGGCTGGCCGGGCTGCTCGTCGCCGACGGGCTGTCGCCGGCGGCCAGCATGGAGGAGGCCGACGTCGTCGTGCTCAACACGTGCTGCATCCGGGAGAACGCCGACCGGAGGCTCTACGGCACGCTGGGCCGCCTCAAGGAGCTGGTCGACGCCAAACCGGACCTGCAGATCGCCGTGGGCGGGTGCCTGGCCCAGAAGGACCGCGACCTGATTCAGCAGCGGGTGGGCTGGGTCGACGTCGTGTTCGGGACGCACAACCTGGCCCGCGCTCCGGCGCTGCTCCGCCAAGCCCGGACCGACGGGCCCGTGACCGAGATCCTCGACGCCCCGTCACCGGAGGGGGCGTCGAGCCCACTCACCGCGGTGCGCGAGCTGCCCTACGCCGCCTGGGTCACGATCCAGACCGGCTGCGACAATTCCTGCTCGTTCTGCATCGTGCCTTCGGTGCGCGGCGGCGAAGTCAGCCGTCCGATGCTCGACATCGTGACCGAGGTCGAGAGTCTGGGCCGCAGCGGGCACCGCGAGGTCACGCTGCTCGGGCAGAACGTCAACTCCTACGGGCGCGACCTGACGCGGCGCCGCCCGCTCTTCGCCGACCTGCTGCGTGCCGTCGGTCGGGTCGAGGGGATCGGGCGCGTGCGCTTCACCAGCCCGCATCCCAAGGACCTGCGGCCCGAAACGATCGCGGCCATGGCCGAGACGCCCGAGGTCTGCGAGCAGCTGCACCTTCCGCTCCAGTCGGGCAGCGACGGTGTGCTGCGCGCCATGCGCCGCGGCTACACGGCGACGCGTTACCTCGAACGGCTCGCCGCGGCCCGGGCCGCGATCGACGACCTGGCGGTGACGACCGACATCATCGTCGGGTTCCCCGGCGAGACCGAGGACGACTTCGAACAGACGCTCGCCGTCTGCGCCGAGGCGGCCTACGACAGCGCGTTCACGTTCGTCTTCTCGCCTCGCCCTGGCACCCGCGCCGCCGACATGGAGTCGGAGTTCGTGGCACCCGAGGTCGTGGCCGAGCGCTTCGAGCGTCTCAAGACGGTCATCGATCGCTCGGCCCTGGCCCGCCACCAGGCCCGGGTCGGGCGCAGCGAGGAAGTGCTCGTCGAGGGAGTGAGCCGCCGCGACGCGGCCATGCTGACCGGGCGCACCCGCCAGGGCAAGCTCGTCCACTTCGCCGGCGAATCCGACGGTCCCGAACCAGGAGCACTGGCCCGGGTCACCGTCATGTCGGGCCACCCGCACCACCTCACGGGCCGGCTCGACGAGGTCGTGGCGCTCCCGCGCCACCGCCGGCGCATTCCCGTCGCGAGCGGGTGACGGCGGTCGCCCTGGTCGGGACGACGGCGGCGGGCAAGTCCGGAGCCGCGCTGGAGCTGGCCCGGCGCCGGGGCGACTGCGACATCGTCTCGGTCGACTCCATGTGCGTCTACCGCGGCATGGACATCGGCACCTCGAAGCCCGATGCGCAGGCGCGGGCGGCGGTACCGCACCACCTGCTCGACCTGGTCGATCCCGACGAGGAGTTCACCGTGTCGCAGTTCCAAGCGGCGGCCCGGGACGCCCTGGCCACAGTGATGGCCGCCGGGAGGCACGCCCTCCTGGTGGGCGGCACCGGGTTGTACCACCGCGCCGTCGTCGACGACCTGTCCATCCCCGGCCGCTACCCCGACGTGGCGGAGGTGCTGGAGACCGAGCTCGAAACGGGTGCGGCCGAGACGGAGGATCTCCACGCCCGCCTGCGCCAGCTCGACCCCGTCGCCGCGGGGCGCATGGCGCCGACCAACCGGCGACGCGTCGTGCGGGCGCTCGAGGTCACGCTCGGGGCGGGACGGCCGTTCTCGGACTTCGGACCCGGACTCGAGGCCTACCCCGCAGGCGGGATCGCCCAGGTGGGTCTGGCCGTGCCGCCCGGCGAGGTGGACCGGCGCATCGCGGCGCGCTTCGACGCCATGGTCGAGTCGGGGTTGGTCGACGAGGTGCGGGCGCTGGCGGCCCGGCCGCGGGGCCTCTCCCGCACGGCCCGACAGGCGCTCGGCTACCGCGAGATCCTGGCCCACGTGGAGGAAGGCGCCCCGCTCGGTCCCTGCCTGGAGGCGGCCGTGCGGCGAACCAGGCAGTTCGCCCGGCGCCAGGCGAAGTGGTTCCGCCGCGATCCGCGGGTCCGCTGGGCCGGCAGCGTCGCGGAGGCGCAGTCGTTGCTCGAGGGTGCCCTCGTGCACGGTTGAGCGCGGCGGGCTGCGACAATGGAGTCGTGCACGCCACCAAGCACGAGGCTGCCGGCAACGACTTCCTGGTCGTGCTCGACCCGGAGGACGAGAGACGGCTCTCCGCCGAGCAGGTGCGCCTGCTGGCGGACCGGCGCCGCGGCGTGGGCGCCGACGGCATCATCCGCGTCGGTCCGGGCCGCGACGGCTGCGACCTGTCCATGGAGCTGCGCAACGCCGACGGATCGCCGGCCGAAATGAGCGGGAACGGGATGCGCTGCCTGGCCCAGGCCGCGGTGGACGCCGGGCTGGTCTCCCCGCCGCGCTTCACCGTCGCCACCGACGCCGGCGTCCGCACGGTCGACTATGCCGCGGGCCCCGGGCGCGGCCGGGCGACGGCGAGCGTCGACATGGGCCCGGTCACCCTCGGCCCGCCGCAGCCCGACGAGCAGGACGGGCGGCGGGCCCGCACGGTCGGCGTGGGCAACCCGCACCTCGTCCTGCTCGGCCCGGACACGGCCTCGCTCGACGTGGCCGAGCTGGGGCCGAAGCTCCAGAGCGCCTACGACGGCGGCATCAACGTGGAGTGGATCACCGTGACCGAGGACGAGGCCGGCGAGCTCTTGGACTTCCGGGTCTACGAGCGCGGAGCGGGGGAGACCCTGGCCTGCGGGACGGGCAGCGTCGCCGCCGCCGCTGCGGCGCGCTCCTGGGGGGTCGTGTCACCCGAAGGCGCGGTGCGGGTGCGCAATCCCGGCGGGATGCTCGAGGTCGCGCTCGGATCGGGCGACGGCGCCTCGGCCCACTTGGCCGGACCGGTCCGCAAGGTGGCCGACGTCGAGGTCGACCCCGGGATGCTGTCTTGAGCAACCTGTTGCCCGGCACGCTCATTGAGCGCGCCTTCCGGGAGCGGATCATCCTGGTCGGCGTCGTCTTCCCGGGCCTCACAGATAGTGGTATTGAGCGCGCTCGGAGCGGATCATCCTGGTCGGCGTCGTGTTCCCGGGCCTCACCGCCGAAGAGGTCGATGCGGCGCTCGACGAGCTGGCCCAACTCGTCGACAGCGCCGGCGCGGACGTGGTCGGCCGCGTCGTGCAGCGCCGGGATGCCCCCGACCCCGCCACATTCGTCGGCCGCGGCAAGGCGGAGGAGATCGCCGCGCTCGGGCGGAGCCTCGATGTCGACACCGTGGTGTTCGACGACGAGCTGACACCGGCTCAGCACCGAAACCTGGAGAAGCTCTTCGGGCGCACCGCCATCGATCGCACGGCCGTGATCCTCGACATCTTCGCCCAGAACGCGCGCAGCCCCGAGGGAAAGGCACAGGTGGAGCTGGCACTGCTGCGCTACCGGCTGCCCCGGCTGCGCGGCCGCGGCCTCGGGCTCAGCCAGCAGGCGGGGGGGATCGGGACCCGGGGGCCCGGGGAGACGCAGCTCGAAGTCGACCGGCGGCGACTGGTGCGCCGCATGCACCGCCTGGAGGCCGACCTGCGCGAGGTCGAGCGCACCCGATCGCTCCAGCGTCGCAGCCGGGCCCGCGGTCGTCACCGTGAGGTCGCCCTCGTGGGCTACACCAACGCGGGGAAGTCGACCCTGCTCAACCGCCTGACCGACGCCGGCGTGCCGGCCGCGGACCGCCTCTTCGTGACCCTCGACCCGCGCACGCGCCAGTTGGCACTGCCCGGCGGGGAGACGGTGCTCGTCACCGACACGGTCGGCTTCGTGCGCAAGCTGCCCCACGAGCTGGTGGAGGCGTTCCGCTCCACCCTCGACTCGGTCCGCCTGGCCGACCTCGTCCTGCACGTCGTCGACAGCACGGCGGCCGACGCCGGGATGCAGATGGCGGCCGTCCACGACGTGCTGCGCGAGATCGGAGCCGACGGCGTGCCCGAGCTCGCCGTCGTGAACAAGGCCGACCGTTCTCCGGAGGAGGCCAAGGCGCTCGCCCGCGGCCTGGAGGGTTCGGTGGTGGTCTCCGCGCTGACGGGTGAGGGCATCGACGAACTGCTGCGGGTCATGGCCGACCGCCTCCGGGGCTCGGACCGGGTGGTCGAGCTGGTCGTGCCCTGGGCTCGGGGCGACGTCCTGGCCGCCGTGCACCGCGAAGGTGAGGTCGTAGGCCAGAGCGACGGGGAGGAGTCGGCCGTCCTCCAGGTGGTGCTCGACGACGTCGGCCGCGCCCGCTTCGCCGAGTTCCTGTCCGCGCCGTGACCTTCCGCCTGCCGCCCTACCCCTACGACCGGCTCGACGGCCTGGCCGAGGTGGCCGCGGCGCACGCCGGCGGCATGGTCGACTGCTCGGTGGGGACACCGTGCGACCCGCCGGCACCGTCGGTGCTCGAGGCGCTGGCGAGGTCGGACTCCGAGCGCGGCTACCCGGCCTCGGCCGGCAGCGCCGCGCTGCGCCAGGCGGCGGCGGCGTGGCTGTCCCGCCGCTTCGGCGTCGAGCTGGCTCCCACGTCGGTCGCCGCCTCGGTCGGCACGAAGGAGCTCGTGGCGTCCGTTCCCCACGTGCTGCACCTGCGCCGGCCCGAGCGCGACACCGTGCTCTACCCCGAGGTGTCGTACCCGACCTATGCCATGGGAGCCGAGCTGGCCGGGTGCCGGGCCGTTCCCATCCCCGCGCCGGCGGGCCGGGTCGGCGGGCTGGACCTGGCCGCGGTCGACCCGGACGACGCGGCGCGTGCCCTGCTGGTGTGGTCCAACTCGCCCTCCAACCCGACCGGCGGGCTGGGCGACCTCGGCGCCGAGGCCGAGTGGGGGAGAGCGCACGGGATCCCGGTCTTCTCCGACGAGTGCTACACCGAGTTCACCTGGTCCGGGGCGCCTCGCTCCGTGCTCGAGCACGGGCGCGAGGGCGTGGTCGCCGTGCACTCGCTGTCCAAGCGGTCGAACCTGGCCGGGCTGCGCGTCGGCTTCTACGCCGGTGACGCCGAGCTCGTCGAGTTCCTGCGCGCCGTGCGTCAGCACGCCGGGCTGATGGTGCCCGGTCCGGTACAAGCCGCCGCGGTGGCCGCCCTGGCCGACGACGACCACGTCGCGGTGCAGCGGGATCGCTACCGCAAGCGCCTCGAGTACCTGGCCGGGGTGCTGGCGGACTACGGCTGCCCGTGCCCGCTGCCCGAGGGGGGCTTCTACCTGTGGGTGCCGGTGCCGGCCCAGCGGGGCGACGCCTGGGCCCTGGCCGAGGACCTGGCGGCCGACGGCGGCCTCCTGGTCAGCCCCGGCGATCTCTACGGGGAGGGCGCGGCCCAGCACGTGCGGGTGGCGGTGGTCCAGCCGATGGAGCGCCTGGAGCTGGTGGGGCGGCGGCTCGGTGCGGCCAGGGAGCGCTCGGTAGGGTGAGCCATGGCTGATCTGCAGGCGAGCATCGAGGAGCTCTGGGAGCGTCGCGACGCGCTGAGCCCGGCCGACACCGATGCGGCGGCCGTCGTCGAGGAGGCGATCACGCTGCTCGACACCGGCCAGGCCCGTGTGGCCGAGGTGGACCCGGTGACGGACCAGGTGGTCGTGCACGAGTGGTTGAAGAAGTCGATCCTCATGCTGTTCTCGCTGCGCGGCATGGAGACGGTCGAGCACGGGCCCTTCGAGTACGCCGACAAGCTGCCGCTCAAGCACGGCTTCGCCGAGGCGGGCGTGCGCGCACTCCCGGGCGCCTCGGCGCGCTGGGGTTGCTTCCTCGGGCGGGGTGTCGTTCTGATGCCGTCCTACGTGAACATCGGCGCCTGGGTCGGAGCCGACTCCATGGTGGACACGTGGGCCACCGTCGCCTCGTGCGCCCAGATCGGCGAGCGGGTGCACCTCTCCGGCGGCGTGGGCATCGGTGGCGTGCTGGAGCCGCCCAACGCCGTGCCGGTCGTGGTGGAGGACGACGCGTTCGTCGGCAGCCGCTGCATGGTCACGGGAGGGGCCCGCATCGGCCGCGGGGCCGTGCTCAGCGCCGGGAGCTTCCTCGACCCTTCCATCCCCGTATTCGACGCCGAGACGGGCGAGGAGCTGTCCCGCGGGGTGGTACCCCCGTGGTGCGTGGCCATCCGCGCCAGCCGGCGTCGCGAGTATCCCGGCGGCGAGTTCTTCGTGCCGTGCGTCCTCGTGATCAAGCGGCTGAGCGAAGGCGAGCGCCACGACAAGGCGCAGCTGAACGCGGTCCTACGCGAGCATGGCGCCAGCACCTGAGGAGGGAGGCGGCCGGCCCGACCTCCTGGCCGCCACCGCCGACCTCGTCGCCATCGCGTCGGTGAGCCATCACGAGGCGGCCATCGCCGCCTCCGTCGAGAAGGCGCTGGCACCGTGCTCGTGGCTCACGGTGGAGCGCGTGGGCGACAACGTCGTGGCGCGCACGGACCTCGGGCGCGACCAGCGCCTGGTCCTGGCCGGGCACCTCGACACCGTGCCGCCGGGCGCGAACGCGGCGGCGCGCGTCGAGGGCGACACGCTGTGGGGCGTGGGTGCGTCGGACATGAAGGGCGGCGTGGCCGTCATGCTCGACGTCGCCACCTCGGTGGCGGCGCCGGCCGTCGACCTCACCTGGTGCTTCTACGCCCGCGAGGAGGTGGGCCGGGACGACAGCGGTCTGCTCGAGCTGTGGCAGGAGCGGCCGGACCTGCTGGCCGGGGACGCGGCCGTGCTGGGCGAGCCGACGGACGCGCTGGTCGAAGCCGGGTGCCAGGGGACGCTGCACATCCGCATCACCGTCCGCGGGGTGAGAGCGCACACGGCCCGCCCGTTCACCGGGCGCAACGCCATCCACCGCCTGGGGGAGCTGATCGGGCGCGTCGCCGCCTGGCCCGGCCGTGAAGTCGTGCTCGACGGGTGCACCTACGCCGAGCAGGTCCAAGTGGTCTCCGTCAGCGGCGGCGTGGCGGGCAACGTGGTGCCCGACGAGGCGAGCGTGGTGGTCAACCACCGCTACGCGCCCGACCGCAGGGTGGCCGAGGCGGAGGCGTTCGTGCACCAGCTGCTCGACCCCGTGCTCGAGCTCGATGCCGGCGACACCTGGGAGCTGATCGGTGCCGGCGACGGCGCCCCACCCTCGCTCGGCCATCCGCTGCTGGCCGCGCTGGTGGAGCGGACGGGCGCCGCCCCGCGGGCCAAGGTGGGCTGGACCGACGTGGCGTCGTTCTGGGAACACGGCGTTCCCGCCGCCAACTTCGGTCCGGGCGATCCCCTGCTGGCCCACCACCCCGACGAGCGCGTGACGCGGCGCCAGCTCGAGCGGGCGCGGGACGTCCTGGTGGCTCTGGTCTCGTAGACGTGTCGGGCGGCGCGGAGCGGACCGCGACGGCACAACGGAAGCACCGATTTTTCGTTCGCGTTGTCGTCACGGACACCGGTGTCCCGGCACGCCCTGAGGGTAGGTTGACGGCCTGATCTCGAAGCATCAGCAGGGACCATGGCAAGCGCGGGACACTCGTGGAGTGAAGATCGAAAGGAAGGTCGTATGCGCAATCAGTGGCGACGATTGCTCGTTCTCGGAGTTGCCTTCTGCACTCTGAGTTCACTGGCAAGCTTCGTGCTGCCCGGGACGGCGTCTGCGAGCTTGCCCCAACTCAACGGCACTGGTTCCAGCTTTGCCGGTGTTGCGATCTCACAATGGCAAGGTCAGTTCAACGAGCTCGACGGTGGCGACGTCAACTTCACCGTGTCGTCCTCATACATCGGTCTGCAGGACTTCGCCAACGACACGGTCGACTTCGGCGCTTCGGACCTGACGTATGGCCCCAGCGGGATCACGCCTCCGAGCACGCCGTACCAGTACGTCCCGGTGGTCGGGGGCGCTCTCGGTTTCGAATACCACTTGACCGACACAAAGGGTAAGAAGATCACGTCGCTCGTGCTCGACGCGAAGACGATCGCCGGGATCTTCACGGGTCACATCTCCGATTGGGACGACCCCGCCATTGTGCGCCTGAACCCGACGGTCAAACTCCCGTACGAGCGGATCACGCCGTACTACCGCAGCGACCCTTCGGGGGAGAGCTACGTTCTCTCGGACTACCTCTTGAACGGCGACCCTGCTCTCGTCACCGCGTTCCAACAGCTGGCCGGCATCCCCACGCCCGGCCAGCCTTCGGTCTTCTGGGCCTCGTTCGCCGAAGGCCCCCCTTCGAGTTCGCAGTTCCCGAACCTGGACAATCTCGTCGGGGTGAACGGGGCCGACGCGGCGTCCCAGGGCCCCGTCCATACCCAGGGCGGGATCTCCTACGTGGAGACGGCGTACGCCGAGAACGTGGGTCTCCCGGTCGCGTCCGTGATGAACGCGGCGGGCCAGGCCAAGAAACCGACCTCCGCACATGCTTCGATCGCTCTGGAGGGCGCCACGCAGAACGGCGACCTCAGCGCCGACCTGACGGGAGTCTTCGACGATACGGCGCACGACGCTTACCCGGTCTCGGCCTACAGCTACTTCGTGGTGCCGTGCGATCCGGCCTTGGCCGCCGCGCAGAGTCCGGCCACGACGTGCTCGGGAGACAACACGGGAGTCTCGACGTTTCCGCCGAGCTCGGGGGCCGAACTGGGCCAATTCATCGACTTCGCGGTCTGTTTGGGACAGGCGAAGATGGCCGAACTGGGATACGTGGTCCTGCCCGAGAACCTCGTCGAGGAGGCTTTCTCCACCATCGGGAGCATCAACGGGGCGAGCAAGCCCCCACCCCCGAAACCGAAGAACTGCCCGAACCCATCCCTCCCCGGTTCGTCGCCAGGATGATCCGAGAGATCGCGGTGCTTCCCGCCTCGTAGTCCGTCGGACCGTACCCCTTTCCGGGCCTACGGCGGCGGCAACGGTCGATGGGCGCGCCAGGTCGGGATGGGAGACTCTGGCCTGACGATGCCGAATGAGAGCACGCGTACCGTAGGGATAGCTCTGGTGGCGGGCTTGGGCGTCGCGTTGGCCAAAGTCGGAGCGGCCGTTCTCACCGGTTCGCCCGCCATGGCCGCCGAAGCCTCGCACTCGCTCGCCGATACTGCGAACGACCTGTTCTTCGTACTCGCCCAGCGTCGCAGCGCCCGACATCGAGACGAGAAGCATCCCTTCGGATTCGGAAGAGAAGCTTATTTCTGGGCTCTCCTGGCGGCCCTGGGGACGTTCATCGCTGGTGCCGCCTTCTCCTTACGAGAAGGTATCAACGAGTTGATCCACCCATCGACCACGTCCTCGTTCGTCGTGGCCTACGTCGTCCTCGGCGTTTCCGCCGTCCTGGACCTGGTGTCGTTGCGCCAGTCCACCCACCAGATGAAGTCCCAAGCGCGGCTCGCCAACCGGAGCCTTCTCGACGAGGCGGCGGCGACGTCCGACCCGAGCCTGCGGGGCGTGTTCAATGAAGACGCCGTGTCGGTTCTCGGGGATTTCTTGGCGCTCATTGGTTTGGCGCTGAGCCAAATAACCGGGTCGTCTGTTCCACAGGCGATTGCCGCGGTGCTGATCGCCCTCGTGCTGGTCCGCATCAGTCTCCGTCTTGTCAGACGCAATCACGACTTCCTTCTCGGCCAACCGATCCCGGCGTCCGACCGGGACCGAGTCCGAACTTTTCTCGTCGATTACCCCGGCGTCACGGCCATTCGTGAGCTCCTCGTCACCTATATCGGTCCTGACCAAATCTGGGTTCTGGCGCGTCTCAATGTCGGGAAGGACCTTCGCATCGATCAGGTCACGTCACTGGTCCGCGGCATCGAGCAAGGACTTCAGCACCTGTCCAAGTACGTCTACCGGGTGGATGTCGTCGTCGTGGGTGAAGATTGATCTCCCTTGGGCGTTCAAAGCCGCCTATGGGAAGCTGCTGCGCATGGAGATTGGTGTCGCATACCCGCAGATCGAGCTTCGAGGCGATCCCGGCGCCGTTCGGGAGTTCGGAAAAGCGGTCGAGGACCTGGGCTTCGATCACATTCTCGCCTACGACCACGTTCTCGGCGCAGTTCACGCTGGTCGAACACCACCGCTGACGGGCCCCTATACCGAGCGCGATCCGTTCCACGATCCGTTCGTCATGTTCTCCTATCTGGCCGGCATCACCGAGCGCATCCACTTCACCACCGGGATCTTGGTCCTGCCGCAGCGGCCGACGGCGCTCGTGGCGCGCCAGGCCACCGATGTCGATCTTCTCTCAGGCGGCAGGCTGCGCCTCGGTGTGGGCATCGGCTGGAACTACGTCGAGTACGAGGCGCTTGGGCAGGACTTCCACACCCGTGGGGCGCGCCAGGAGGAGCAGATAGCACTGCTTCGCCGGTTGTTCACCGAGCCCGTTGTGGACTTCTCGGGTCGTTTCGATCGCATCGACCGGGCTTCGCTCGTGCCCAAGCCCACGAGGCCGATCCCGATCTGGCTCGGTGGAGCCGGCAACAAGGCGTTCGACCGCGCAGCCCGGCTGGCGGACGGCTTCATCTTTTTCGGTGGCGGGGTCGACCACGCCGCCAGCACGTGGATGCGGCTGCGTGAGCGTGTGAGCGATCTCGGCCGCTCGGCCGAAGACTTCGGAGGGGATTACGTGGCGCTCAGTGGAGCGGACGTCGGCGAGCTCACGCGAGAGATCGATGCCTGGCGCGAAGCGGGTGGCACCCACGTCAGCGTGGTCACGATGGGTCTGGGCCTGGACTCGGTCGGCCGTCACATCGAGTACCTGGCGTCGCTCGCCGGCACGCTCGGCTTGGGGTAATCCGCACCCAGAGATCTGTCCGGCAGGTTCACAGAGACTGAACCGTCATGACACGTTGTCGCGGGAGGTGGAAACGCACATCTTCCCCTTCGGCATGAGCGAAAGGCCCGAGGCGATCGGCTAATTGATTTTGAGCACGTGTTCGAGGAGATCTTCCCAGGGCACAATGTCCCAGCCGGATTGTTCGGCCGCGCTCTTCGCTACGTCCGTCGCCTCCTGAACCCACAGGAGTTCGATTTCTTCACCCGGTCCGATCTTTTGATCGCCCTTGACCTCGTGCGAGATCTGACCCCTACCGATCTCCACTTCGGTGCCGAACTCTGTGCCGAGCCAAATGTCCTGCCAGGCCTTGTGGGCCTCCTTGAGGCGGACGGCCACGCCTGAAAGGTGCGAGTGCGAAGAGCCCTCGGCCGTCTTGATGGCCCAGTGCAGGCAGTATCTCGCTCTGTGGAGATCGCCCTTCGGCGTCGATGCCTCGGCTTGTTGGGCGTATCCCTCGAGCTTTTGCTGCTCCTCTGCAGGCAGGATCTGCCGGAGGTTGTTCATCAGACCCTCCACGATCGGCGACGAGCCCGTGCTTGTTTCGTGAGCCATGACCGAAACCCTACTGGTCCTCTCACCTGGGCCAATTGCGAACGGAGATGCGACGGTCATTGCGTTTGGGGGGCGGCGGCCGATCAGCTCCCTTGCGTCCGATCTGCCGGTAGTCCTCCGTCACCGGGCCCCCCCGGAAGAACCAGTGCACCCCGAAGCGGTCAGCCAGGTGCCCGTAGGTGCCGAAGGGCTCTTCGTGCAGCTCGTCGAAGAGCGCGGGGTCCGCGCCAACCGCGAGCGCATCGAAGACCTCCCGGAAGCGTCCTCCGGCGTCGCCGCTCACGTAAAGACCCACGGTGTTGCCCGGTCTCGGCGTCCGGGTGGGATGGAGCCAGTCCGTCGCGTTCAGCTCCATGTCGCCGTGCTGGAGGTGGGCGTAGACAACCCTCTCGTGCCGCTCCGGTGCTGATCCGTCCCTCATGGGAGTGTCGCCCAACTTCGTGACGGTGAGCTGACCGCCGAGGCAGCCTTGGTAGAAGTCCATGGCTTCGGCACAGGTTCCGTCGAACAGCAGGAATGGTGCGAGGCTGATCACGTGCTCTTCTTCTCCTTCTTCTTCGGTTCGATGTGCGCTCGTTCGTCCACATCGGCCGACGGCACGCCGCGGCCGTACTGCGGTCCGCGCACCACGCGGCGCGCCAGCCGGTAGATCGCCACGGGATCGTCGGTCGGCTCCGAGGGGAGCGACCGCACGGCGACCAGTTCGAAGCCGTTCTTCTCGAGCACCCGCCGCGAGGCGGTGTTGCGCTCGTCGGGGTCGGCCAGTACCGCGCACCCGGGGTGCTGCGCGCGGACGAGGCGGACCAGGTCGCCGACGAGTTGGGTCCCCACGCCGTGGCCGACCAGCTCGGGCACGGCGATGGCGTAATCGATGCCCACGTCGCCCGGCCCCGCCGCGACGTCCGCCGCCCAGGCCGGGTCGACCGCGCAGAGGTACCACTGGCACCAGCCGATCGCCGATTCCCCGTGGAAGGCGACGAGGGCGTGGACGGGCTGGCGTCCCTCGACGCTGTCGCGTACGTCACCGATCTCCTGCTCGAGGGTGGAGCCGGCCAGGTACCACCGGGCGACGTGGGGCTCCGACAGCCAGTGCTCGACCAGCGCGAGGTCCTCGCCTCGCATCGCCCGTAGGCTCAACACGGGCGAACGGGCGTCCCTCTCGCCCGTCGGGATATCTCAACCCGCGAGGACACGGAAGGCCAGCCGACGTCCACGGTGCTGCGTACCTCCGATGAAGCCGGTTCCCAGCCTTGCGATGTCCATGTGGTCGTCCTCCGGATCGGTGGTCGTCCTCGACGATGGTGCGTCCAGGCGCGGGTTCAGATCTCGGTCAGGTCCTCTCCGAACACGATGGGCCCCTCGAAATGCCGTCGGGCCAGGGCGATCCACTCGTCCGCCGACCCCGGCGCCGGGGAGGGTACCTGGTGGGTGAGCACGAGCGTGCCCACTTCGGCCCGGGCGGCGGTCCGGGCCGCCTGCTCGACCGTCGAGTGGTAGCCGATGGTGTCGACGAACCGCTGCATCGGCACGAGGCGGACCAGGTCGTCGCGCAGCACCGTCTGCACGTAGACGTCCGCGCCGGCGCAGAGCTCGTCGAGGCCCGGGCAGGGGAGGGTGTCTCCCGCGACGACGATGCTCCGCCCGTTCGACTCGAACCGGTAGGCGAGCGTCGGTTCTACGGGCCGGTGGTCCGTCGCGGCCGCCACGACCGTCGTCGGCCCGCTCGTCAACACGTCGCCCGGCCCCACCTCGTGCACCTCGACTTGGGGGGACCAGGTGAGATCGTCATGGTGCGCCAGGCGGTAGGACACGTCGGGCGCGAGCATGGCCAGCGCCCCTTCGACCACCGCCGAGGTCCCCACGGGTCCGTAGACGTGCAGCGCGGTCGGTCCGGTGCTCATGATCCAGTGCGTCGAGATCACGTCGTTCAGGTCGCAGATATGGTCGCTGTGGAGATGGGTGAGCAGTACGCCTCCGAGCATCACGGGAAGCACCCCGGCCGCCGCCAGTCGCAGGCATACACCGCGCCCGGCGTCGACGAGCCAACGATCCGTCGCAGTCCGCACCAGCGTCGACGCTCCGGCCCGCTGCGGGTCGGGGAGCGGATTGCCCGTCCCGAGTAGCACGGCGGTGAGCGGCGGAGGCGATGCCGTGTCGGCGGGTGGTGGAGGCACCCGCGCACTCTAGTGGGGCAGCTTCGGCTCCCCCCTTCCTGCTCTCGTGACGCAGAAGCGGGTCGTGCGACGTCTGCTCGCTTCACCGCCGCGCCGTCTCTCGGCCCACTGATCCACAGACGGGAGAGCGCATAATCGCCGCCCGGCCACGACCCGACGAGCCGACATGTTTCTCCCTCTGGAGGACGACCAGCGTGAGAACGGACCCCCGTTGGTCGACGAGCGCACCGCGCTGGTCGAGTACCTGCGCCTCGTACGACTCACACTCGAGATGAAGTGCTCCGGCCTGAATGCCGAGGCTCTGGCGCGGCGCTCCGTCGAGCCGTCGACCATGTCGCACCTCGGACTGGTACGGCATCTGGCCGAGATGGAGCGTCATGCGTTTCGGAAGGTGATGGCGGGACAGGACGCATCCTGGCTCTTCTGCTCCGACGCCGACCGCGACGGGGATTTCGACGGCGCGGTACCCGGCCCCCAGGTCGTGGCGCGGTCGTGGGAGGCATGGCGAGCAGAGGTGGACTTCGCCGAGCGGTTCGTGGCCGGGTCACCCAGTCTGGACAGACAAGGCCTCCATCGAAGTGGTATCGGCCCGGGGGAAGGGCCCATCTCACGGCGCGAGGTGCTGCTCGAGATGATCCACGAGTACGCCCGCCACCTCGGTCACGCCGATCCGTTGCGTGAGCGAATTGACGGCCGCAGAGGTCAGTAGCTCGTCGAGCGAGCGGCGGACTCTTTCCGTCGCCAGAACAGACGGTCGGTTGGCCGCGTTCAGGCCGCGCCGACCGCGGCGATCGCCTCGGACAGCGTGAAGGCCCCGGAGTAGAGCGCCGTGCCGACGATGGCGCCCTCGACGCCGGCCGGGCCGAGGCTGGCGAGCGTACGGAGGTCGTCGAGGCTGCTCACTCCACCGCTCGCCATCACCGGCCGATCCGTCGCGGCGCACACCTGGCGCAGCAGGTCGAGGTTCGGCCCGGTGAGCGTCCCGTCGCGCCGGACGTCGGTCACCACGTAGCGGGCACAGCCGTCGGCATCCAACCGGGAGAGGACTTCGAACAGCTCGCCCCCGTCCTCGGTCCAGCCGCGCGCCGACAGCGTCGTGCCCCGGACGTCGAGGCCGACCGCGATCCGATCGCCATGCCGCGCCATCGCGGCGCGCACCCAGTCGGGCCGTTCGAGCGCGGCGGTGCCGAGGTTGACCCGGGCGCAGCCGGTGGCCAGCGCCGCCGCCAGCGAGCCGTCGTCGCGGATCCCGCCGGAGAGCTCGACCGCGACGTCGAGCCGGCCGACGACCTCGGCGATCAGTTCACGGTTCGCGCCGCGACCGAACGCCGCGTCGATGTCGACGAGGTGCACCCACTGTGCGCCGCCGCCCTGCCAGGCGAGCGCGGCCTCGACCGGTGCGCCGTACGACTTCTCCGTGCCTGCCTCCCCTTGGACCAGTCGGACCGCCCGGCCTCCGGAGATGTCGACCGCGGGCACCACGACGAACGGCGGCGGGGGGCTCGCGGTCACGGCGTCACGCTTCGTTTCGGAGGCCCGGACCAGTCGGCATGAGGAGGAGCTCGAGTTTCTGGAACCGGAGGGCGTCCACCGGGTCCCCAATGGTCGTTGGCGTGGACCCTACAAGACCGACTCCGGACGCAGGCCGACGAGAGCGTCGACGCCCGCGTCCAGCGAGGACGCGGAGAGCTCGCGGACAGCGCGGGTGAGCAGGTGGAGATTCTCCTGTCCGGGCAGGCGGTCGACGCGCCGGTCGATCCGCGCCAGGGTCTCGCCGGCCTGCTCGCCGTCGAAGAGGTATTTCACCAGGAACCCGACCTCGCGTTTCGGCATCACCCCCGAGCCCACCGGACGCCACAGCCGCGCCAGGGCGAACCGGGTGAGCCACCGCGCCTTGGGGCTTTCGGCCAGCCGGCGCGTTGCCTCGGACGCATAGAAGTCGATGTGCCCGCCCTCCTGCTTCATGATGCGGCGCAGCAGCTCGCGCAGCGTCGGGTGGCCGGCGGCCTCGGCCAGCCGGCCGTAGGCCGCCTGCGTCGTCCATTCGTTGATAGCTCCCCACGCCATGTGCAGTGCGATGAAGGCCCGGCCCGAGAACGCGGCGAGCCCGATGGTGCTGAGGCTGGTCACCGCCTCCTGGCGCCTCCGACGGCGGCGCAGCGCGGCGATGCGGGGGACGCCGGCGACCTCGCCGTGGGCCTCGAGCACCCGCCCGATGGCGTCGCCGTGCCACATCTCCTCGAAGACCCAGCACGAGAGGAACGAGGTCACTTCGGGTTCCTGGTGGGCCGGCGTCAGGAGCAGGTCGCGCAGGTAGCACACCGTGTGGTGCTCGACGTCGTGCATGTAGCGGAGCGACCGCAGGGCGTCGGGCGGCAGGGGACGGTCCGCGAAGTCGTCGAAGTCGATCCCTTCGAGGTCGAGCCGTCCCGTCCGGGACAGGTAGGAGTCGATGGTCGTTCTCATAACGCCTACTATCCGGAGCACGGGCCCGGCCCGGATGGAGCGTTGTCGCGCATCCGAGGTGGGGGCACGCAACGAACACAAGACACATGCAACGGATCGAGGAGGTCAGCGACGCCCAGCTGGTGACCTCCATCGCCCGTTGGAGCGAGGTGGCGCTGGCCGAGGTCTACCGGCGCCACGCGGGCGCGGTCTTCGGTTTGGCCAAGAGGGTCCTCAACAGCGCCGCCGAGGCGGAGGACGTCACCCAGGAGGTGTTTCTCCGGCTCTGGAACCAGCCTGAGCGCTACGACCCCCTCCGGGGCAGCCTGCGCTCGTTCCTCCTGGCCCAGTCGCACGGCCGGGCCGTGGACGCGGTGCGCTCGACCAGCTCGCGGCGCCAGCGCGAGGCGCGCGACGCCCTCAAGGCGGCCGAAGCGGGGTACGACCTCCAGCACGAGGTATGGGACCTGGCCGTCGCCGACCAGGTGGCGCGCGCCATGGACGGGCTGCCCGAGGCGGAGCGCAGGGCCATTGAACTGGCCTACTTCGAGGGCTGCACCTACCGCGAGGTAGCCCAGCTCCTGGGCCAGCCCGAGGGCACGGTCAAGAGCCGGATCCGCAATGGCATGCGTCGCATGCGGTCCGCCCTGACCGACGCCGGGGTCCGGGGGGTCGACGCATGATGACCCACGAAGAGGCGAGCGAGCTCCTCGGCGCCTACTCCCTCGATGCGGTCGACGGGGAGGAGCATCGCGAGCTCGAGGCACATGTGGACAGCTGCCCGCGTTGTCGGGCCGAGCTCGACACACTGCGTGAGGTGGCGGCTGCCCTCGGCACGTCCGTCGAGCCCCTGCCCGAGGGGCTGTGGTCCAACATCGTCAGCCGGCTTCCCGAGCGCCCGGCGGAAGCGGACGCACCGCCGATGCCTCGCCTCGCCACGTCACCGTCACCATCACCCGCGCCGGCCGGCCAACCACCGCGCCGGCGCGGCAGGATCGTCGCTGCCGCCATCGTCGCCGTCGCGGCGGCTGCGGTCGTAGCTGGACTGGCGGTCGGACTGGTGCGTGCCGACAACCGGGCGAGCAACCTGCAGGCCGCGTCCACCCAGCGGGCCCAGACCTCGGCCACCCAGGCGGCCCTGGCGACGCCAGGCCACCAGGTCGTGACCTTGGACTCGCACACCGGTGCCGCGCTGGCGCGCTTCGTCGTCGTGCCGGACGGGCGCGGCTATCTCCTCGCGTCGCACCTGCCCGCGTTGGCGGGCGACCGGACGTACCAGCTCTGGGGGATCTTCGAGAGCCGGCCGATCTCGCTCGGCCTGCTCGGATCGTCACCGAGGCAGGCGACGTTCACCATGGCGAGCTCGGCGGCAGCCACGGCGCTCAGCATCACGGCCGAGCCCGCCGGCGGCGCCGTCGCGCCCACCAGCCCGATCGTCGCCACCGGGACCGTCTGAGCGGCGGCGTCCAGCTGTTAGGTTCGCACGCCATGGCCGAGGATGTGGAAGCGAAGCCGCGCCGTCCCATAGAGGTCGGTGCCGAGGCAGAGCCGGTGAAGCTGGGCTCCATGCTGATGACCCTCGTCGAGCCCCACCGGGGACACGAGGTGGCGTACAACCGGTGGTACGAACGCGACCACTTCTACGCCGGGTGCATGGTGGGTCCGTACAACTTCGCCGGGCGCCGCTGGGTGGCCACGGCCGAGCTGAAGTCGCTGCGCGACCCCGATCCATCCGCCATCACGGGTGAGCCGACCCGGGGCTCGTACGTGGCGCTGTACTGGGTCCTCGACGGCTACCACGACGTGTGGAACCGCTGGGCCCTGCGCCAGGTCAACGCCCTCCATGCGGCAGGGCGGATGTTCCTCGAGCGCGACCACGTGCACACCCTGCTCTACAACTTCGCCTGGGAACACCGGCGGGAACCCGACGGCGTCCCGGTTGAGCTCGCCCTCGACCATCCCTACCGCGGACTGGTCGCCGTGTTCCTCGACGGTGCCGACGGCACCACCAACGAGGAGCTGTGGTCCTGGCTGCGCTCGGAGCACCTGCCCTCGCTCCTCCCTGGCACCGATGCCGACCTGGTCGCTGCCTTCACGCCGATCGCGCTCGAGGTGGACGCGCCGGGCGACGTACCCCGCGAATCGGCGCGCGACAACCGCACGGTGCTCCTGTTCTTCTTGAACACGCCCCCGGAGGTGGCGTGGGAGCCGGTGTTCGTGGAGCACCGGCGCCGAGTCGAGGAGTCGGGCCGGGCCACCGTGGTCGCCATGCTGCCGTTCATCCCGACCATCGTCGGCACCGACACCTACACCGATCAGCTCTGGGTCGACGGCTGACGAGCCGCTCTCGTCCCAGCGGGGGCGGAGGCGGAGGCGGAGGTTCAGACGTCCACGGCGAAGAGGCGCCAGCGACCCGGTACGCCCTTCAACTCGTGCTCTCCCCGGTCCTCGAACTCCAATCCGGAGCCGGCCACCAGGTCGGCCACGGTTCTCGACACCAGGATTTCGCCCGGGCGAGCGTGCGCCTCGACCCCACACCTGGTAGGCGATGTGGACGTCCCCGCTCCTCGCATTATTGGTTTCGGGGGACCACTCTCATCTCCGGGCCAGGATTTCTACGTGCGTCACCACGAAGACGGCGTCCTCCGACTCCGACCAGCGCACGAACGCCTCGGCCATGGACTCGAGCTCGTCCGCGTCGCTCATGCCGTACTCGAGGGCCTGCTCGGCCAGGCGCGAGAACCGCACGCGGTCGGCCCACAGGTTGCCCCACCACTCCCGCGCTTCGGGGTCCGCGTAGGTCCACGTCGAGCTCGACACCGCAATGCGGTCGAACCCAGCGGCGCGGGCGAGCGCCGGAAGCCGGGGGCCTATCCCGGCGTCGTGCCCGTTGCGGCCCGTGACGTCGAGATACAGCGCGAGCCAGCGGTCGAGGATCGGGTCGGCGGGTGCCCAGGTGAAGGCTCCGTAGTCCGAATCCCGGGCGGCGAGGACCCCGTCGGGGCGGAGCACGCGCCGCAGACCCACCAGCGCGGCCTCGGGGTCGCCGAGGTGCTGGAGCACCTGGTGCAGGTGCACCACATCGAAGCGTTCGGCCTCGAAGTCGGGCGCGAACAGGTCGCCCACCACGAACTGCACGTTGGCCAGGCCGAGCCCGTCGGCGTAGGCCCGGGCCTGGGCGATCACCTCAGCCGAAGCGTCGAGCCCGACCACCTCGCCCGGGGCGACCAGGCGGGCCAGGTCGGCGGTGATCGTGCCCGGACCGCACCCGACGTCGAGCACCGACATCCCTGTCTTCAGGTGGGGGAGCAGGTAGCCCGAAGAGTTCTCCGCCGTACGCCAGGTGTGGCTGCGCAAGACGGACTCGTGGTGTCCGTGCGTGTAGGCCATGCGTACATTGTTGCGGGGCCGAATTGCATGCCCCAACCTGGTGACCGAAGTCCAGGTGTCTTCACTGGAGCGTCGCGGTGCTGGGCCTTCGTGTCCGACCGCAATCTCCAGGGACGCACTGACGTGAAGCCCGACCCGGACGGGGCGCTGGCTCTCGCCAAGGGCCGACATGTGGTGGAGGGTCTGGGCGTGTCCCGATCACCTCGACGGGTTGACGGGGCTGCGGGAGTTTGTTCGGCGGGCAAGGTGAATCGTCCACTCCGGCGTTTGACCATCGCGACCTTCCTCCTGGGTGCGGCCTTTCTCGCGGCGTGTGGGAGTGACGGCACCATCGGATCGTCGGCTCTCCTGGCTCCCAAGACCTATGGAAGCGGACCAGGAAGGTTCACCGTCTCGTTCACCAGGTCGCCCACGACAACACGCCCAACGCTGCTGGGCCCTGCGGCCACCACGAATCCGACGAGCTTTCATCTTCCGCCAGGACACACCATCTGGTTTGGCGGAAACGTCAACGTCTCA
Source organism: uncultured Acidimicrobiaceae bacterium (assembly GCA_963828505.1). Lineage (GTDB taxonomy): Bacteria > Actinomycetota > Acidimicrobiia > Acidimicrobiales > RAAP-2 > Bog-473. Next base: position 277,241 of record CAWHFM010000007.1, on the reverse strand, counting down.
GTGACTGATCGCGTTCCGCCAAGGCCGCAGCGCATCGAGAGTGTTCTCCGGTCTTCATTGCCTGTAGCAACTGGTGGACGGATGTACCTGCTCCACGGCATGCCAGCGATACGGGAGATCGTCGACTGCCATACTGGTTCGGGGCCGTGTCCTGGCAAGACTGGCGGTATTGAGGTGTTGAACGGGCCGGTGCTCATCAGCATGTTCACGACAGGTCTCGATGAGCAGGCGACGACGCAAGCCCTCGACAGCTTTCGTATCGCGAACCCAAGCCGACGGTCGGGGTGTGGGTACACCGTGGACCGAAAGGGTTACGACCTCTCCTGTCTGCCGTCTTGACCGGCGTTCCCCTTGAAATGTGGAGCTGCCCGGAGCATCTCGACGGGCTGACCAAATCCGACAGTTCGCATGGCCGCGCGAGCCACTTTCTCATTGACAGAGCGGTCTACACCCCAGAGGCCTCGTCCACGAAGATCAGTTGTCAGCAGGCAAGTCCTCTATAGGACGTGACAGCTCCCTTGACCACCTTGGTCCTGATGGTGATGCCATTGCCGTCATTGGCGAATCCCTTGTACTCGACGGGCGTCGTCGTGGAAACGAAGTCGCCGCGGTAGGTCACGCCGCTGTGGGTCCCAGCTTCCCAGGTCATGCCGAGAGTCGATCCGCCGCCACTCCAGGTTCCCTTGTCATCGAACCGGTCCGAGGTGAAGTGGTGGGTGGTCGTGTTGAAGACTGCCTGTTCACACCCAGCGCCGCCCGCTTCGACCGTCCAAGTCGCGTTCGGCTTGATCTTGTGCGCTGGCGTTGCAGCCGAGGTCGAGGCCGCCCCCGCCAGTCCGAAGCTCGTCGCCATGGTGAGACCTGCCGCTATCACCCCCGCTCGTCGTAACGTCATGGTTTTCCTCCTTGGTTAGCCGCGGTTGGAGGATTCCGTAGCTCACACCGCCTCCGCCTGCGGGGTGTACAGGTTGCGCCATATTGGCCGAAAAGAGGCCGGCGCTGCACTCCGCGCTCGACCGGGGGGTCCTGTCCTTGATCTACGAGTTCGGCTCAATCACATTGGAGCGTGCCAGCACGAGGCTTTCGCCTCTCCAAAGGCGACGCGTTAGATTCATCTCGTGAGGCGTCCCGATACGCTCACCGGCTACCTGGCTCGAACCGCAGCGTTCGCGCAACAAGGAGAGCTTCTCTGCACCCTGGGGCTGAATTACCTCCTTGGGGACGCACCGACCCGTGACTCTCTGGCGCAGTTCCTGTCTGAGAAATCCGGCCTGGAGATCTCGTACGATTTGTCGTGGCAGCCCGAAACGAGACATGACGACGGAGGTCGAGCCGATCTCGAAGGCACTGTCGAGGGAGTCACCGAGGTGATCATCGAGGCCAAGCTCGGCGCAACCTTCGGTGTTGGTCAGCTTCGCTCATACGCATCTCACCTCAGCGCGCAGAACCCAGATGGATTTGGCCTGCTGGCGGTGCTTGTACCCAAGAACCGCCTGCGAGCGGTAGCCATCGTCGTGAAGGAAGAGTTCGCGCTTGAAGGAGATGAGCCGCCCTGGAAGGTCCAGCCATTGGGCATCGTGATCGCGACGATCTGCTGGGAGGACCTTTTTGACCGACTCGCCGACGGCGTCGCTGAGATCCAGAGATGCGATCTGGAGCAACTCCGCGGCTTGTACTTGGCACTCGCCGGGCTAGACATCGCCCCCATCAACAAGTCAGCGGTGTTGGCATGGCGAGCACGGGAAGACGACTTCAAAGCGATCGTCGACCGGGCGAGCAGAAAACTCACGACTGATCACCGGGTGTTCCCGCTGCGGCAAATGGAAGCCGACTACTTCTGCCGGTACGTCTGCCATCACGTCAATGACCTGTCGCCCTGCTTCAGTATCGGTCTCCACGACCCGTTCGACCCCCATGAGACGCCGATCTGGATGAGATACCACCACGACACAGATTTGTTTCCACACATTCAACAACGCGCCAGAGCTTTGGCCAATCCGGTTGAGAGCGGTGGCCATCTTTGGTTCCCACTCGAAGTCCTTACCGACCGCGACTCAGAGGTGGTCGTTGACAACATCGTGGCTCAGGCCGAGGCAATTCACGGTGCGATCTGGCGATAGATCAACGGTCAGGCAGCTGTGCGCCAGCCGATTCCTGGCGACCGCACCGTCCAGAATGGCTAGACGGCAAGGTCCGCGACCAGACGATCGCGAACGCTACCGGGCGGAGCATTGAACCACCGCCGACAACTCCTTCCCAACGCTGATTGCTCGGAGTAGTCGAGGAGGGCGGAGACCTGAGCGAGCGGAACGTTGGGTTGGGACAGGTAGCGCTGGGCGAGGTCGTGTCGGGTTTGGTCCTTTAGGACTTCGAAGGTCGTTCCCTCTTCGTGCAGTCTCCGCTGGAGGGTCCGGGGGCTGATGTGGAGGGCACTCGCCACCTGGCGGTAACTGCACGTACCGGTGCCCAGGTGTGTCTCGATGGCATCACGGACCTGAGCCGTGAACGATGGATGCCCACGAACAAGTTGGCTGGCGAGGTAGTCGGTTGCCACGTCGTGAAGCCCTTGGTTGTGCTCGCCGATTGCCAAGTCGAGGTCGCTGGCGGCAATGATCAGTGCCGGGTGATCAGCGCGAAAGGTCACCGGAGCATCAAAACGCGCTCGGTAACTCTCGGTGCTGCCCACCTGTCGATGGGGGAGCCACACCTCGTAGAGGTGGCAATGGCCCTCAGAGAGCAGCGTCATGATGCGCCACGTCAACCCAACACCGTGCTCGGCTGTCTGTGCCCACTGTGCGGCGTGCGCATCGAGGACCTCAAACTCCAGCGCCGCTCGATTGGGATGCTGATCGGGTCCGATGGTGAACGCCAGGGCGGCATTGTGGACGGCCAGATATTTCGAGCCGCAGGTCACGGCGTCACCGACCGTGGCCGAATGGCGCATCGCCATGGCCAGGGTTCCCAAGATCCCGATGTCTTGACGTTCGGCCAGGCGGAGGCCGAAGTCGGCGCAGCTCAGGTCATCAGCCGAGCGCTCCAGTAGGTCGATGAGCGTCTCGAAGCAGATGAACGCTGTGAGCTGGTTGATCGCGGCGGGATCGACGCAAGCTTTGCGCAAGAGGCGATTCGGGCGGCCACCGAGGTCCCTCACCAGCTCTGGGTAGCCGCGCAACGCCTGCGCACGCACCATGGCGGTCATTTCAGCGACCATGCTCGTCTTGGCGTCAAATGTCAACAGACTGGCGCTCCAGGTCGAGATTTTCAAGCACTATTCGCCGGACAATGGATCTAGATCAAAGGGCAACCGGCCCGGTTCTAGAAAGGTAGTAATGAACAAGTTTGTCAAGCGCGGCCTTTTGGGCATCGCCACCGTGGCCGTCCCTGCGGGTGCTGTCGTGGCCCTTCCCATGGCCGCTGGTGCGGCTCCTGTTCCTGCTCCTATCCAAGTCGTCACCAACTGCACGAAGGCCACGGGAGCGGCTGCTCAGTACCCTCAGTATCCCAACGGTTGCAGCTTCGTCTTCTATGACGGGAACGGCCATCAGACTACGCTCACCGATTCCACGTTCACGGACGTTGTCACCCCCTTCGGTGAGACTGAGGCGTTCACCGGAACTGGGGCGAATGCGGTCCCGAACAACACCGGGAAGGTCGTCATCTACGACGCCGCGAACACTCCGGGTAACCCCGGTCAGACCGCTCTCAGCTTCGTGTCGGGCAAAACGACGACGAATTGGATCATGGCGATTCTCCCCAATGGCGATTGGGGTCTGACCGCCAGTTTCAGCAAATAGGTACCGCCAGCAGCCTCCCCGGCCCTGTCTTCAGGGCTGGGGAGGGGCGCGGACGATCTGTACCATCACCGCTCACGCGATTGAAGCCCGTCTGGACCCCCTCGACGGCCAGCGACCCAGCCTTTAGAACCTGCGAACCTCCACTCCGAACCCCACATGGGCCTGAGGACCTTCTAGCGCTCGCCCTGCGTACGCTGACCGACTTCTTGGGCATAGAGAACCAAGTCGTTGTCGGCGGTCCGCGTGGAGGCTGTTCACGCTGCCGAGCAGAATTTGTCGCCAGATGTCTTTTTGTGTGCCGTTCGGACTGGGATCTGCGACTGGTCGATGTAGTACTTCCTTCCTCGCCGTCTTGGGGTCGCCGTGCCGGTGACCCAGGAGGTGGGCGAGATCCTCGGCGGGCACGAGGGGCCGACCGTGCTCATCGCGTGCGTGTGCGCTCTGGGTGGCGAAGTTGTGCCGTGCGAGTTCTGTGAGGCTCCAGTGCCCGACATCCAATGCAGCGCGTCGAGGAGACTGCGGTAGCGGAGTACGAGAGTGTCGAGCTTCTGCTCGCACTCGATGTAGGTCTTAGCGGCGCAGCTGTTGACGCCTCGGAGGAGGGGAATCTCGCCCTTTCAGAGCTAGCGCCCGGTCTTCCACACGGCGAAGGTCGAACCCTGACGGGGCTTGCGTCGGCGGGGCGGGCGGGGCTTTGGTGGCCTGTCGCTCGCCGTAGTTGCCATTTTTCGGCCTCTCCGTGTCACTACGTGACTACTGTGATCTCTGTGTTTTGGGAAAGTTCGGGTAGGTTTTCGAACCTTCCCGGCTGACAACGTCGTAGCGCTACCAGGGAGATGTTGCGTGCCGGAACTGCCCGAGATGCAGGCGCTGTCCGAGCGCCTGAATGCCCTCCTGGCCGGCTTGACGCTGCGCCGGGCCGACCTCCTCGGTTTCTCCTCGCTCAAGACCTACGCGCCCTCCCCGGACGAGCTCGTGGGCCGGGTGTTGCTCGGCGTGGGCCGTCGGGCCAAGTACCTGGTGTGGGACTTCGAGGGTGGGGACCGCGTGGTGCTCCACCTGTCCCAGGCGGGCCGGCTCGATGTCGAGGACCCGCCGAAGAAGACGAAGCCGCGCGGCTCGGTGGCCCGCTTCGTCTTCGGCCCGGGAGCCGCCGGCCTCGACGGCAGCGGAATCGGCGTCCTGGTGCGCGAGCACGGCACGCAGCGCAAGGCCTCGTGGTGGGTGCTCGCCCCGGGCGACGACGGGCCGCTGGGCGGGCTCGGCCCCGAGCCGGGCAGCGAGGAGTTCGCCGAGCTCATACGGACCAGCACGTCGAACCGCCAGTTGACCACCGATCTGCGCGACCAGCACGTCGTCTCGGGCATCGGCCGTGGCTGGGGCGACGACATCCTGCACCGGGCCCGGCTCTCGCCCTTCGCGTCGCTGCGCTCGCTCAGCGCCGAGCAACGCGAAGCGCTCATCGAGGCCGCCACCTCGGTCATGTCCGAGGCACTCGAGCTCGAGCGGCGCCGCGAGGGCGGCTTGTCGGAGGGGAAGCTCGGTGGTCGTTTCAAGATCCACAACCGCGTGGGCGAGCCGTGCCCCACCCCGTGCGGCGACACCTTGCGGCGGGTGTCGTTCGAGTCCTACGAGATGGCCTACTGCCCGACGTGCCAGACGGGCGGCAAGGTCCTGGCCGACCGTCGCCTCTCGCGCCTGTTGAAGTAGATCCTCGTCCCACCTCCCGAGCAGGACCATCGTCGGCGAGTGCACGGCATCAAAACCCGTGTTCCTGGAACTCTCTCCGTCGGAGGGTTGCATCGCTAGCCTGAGTGGGTGGGTGGTCTGCTCGAGCTCTCACGACTGCGTCGTACGTTCGGTCCACTGACCGCCCTCGACGATCTGTCCTTCGACGTCCCCTCCGGGCATGTCGTCGGATTTCTCGGGCCTAACGGCGCAGGCAAGACGACCACGATGCGGGCGGTCTTCGGATTGACCGATCTCGACGCGGGAGAGGTGCGCTGGGACGGGCGACCGGTCGGCCAGGCCGAGCGCCGCCGGTTCGGCTATATGCCCGAGGAACGGGGGCTCTACCCTTCCATGCTCGTCGGCGAGCAGGTTGAGTACCTGGGACGACTGCACGGTCTGCGCGAGGCGGACGCGGAGCGGGCCGCGCACGTATGGCTGGAGCGTCTTGAGATCGCCGATCGGGCCGACAGCAAGGTGGAGGCGCTCTCGCATGGAAACCAGCAACGGGTCCAGTTGGCCGCCGCACTCGTCCACGACCCCGAGCTCCTGGTGCTCGACGAGCCCTTGGCCGGACTTGATCCCACCGGTATCGACGCCATCGGGCAGGTCCTGGTCGAACGGGCACAGGCTGGGTGCTGCGTGCTGTTCTCGAGCCACCAGCTCGATCTGGTCGAGAACCTCTGCGAACAGGTGACGATCATCGACCACGGCCGTCTGGTGGTTTCTGGCACCGTCGACGATCTGGCGACGAGCGGCGGTCGCCGCCTCGTCGTACGCGTCGAGGGTGACCGCACCGCGGCATGGGCGCGCCACCTGCCCGGGGTCCGGATCTCCGAGATCGACGCAGGAGCGGCGCGGCTCGTCATCGACGACACCGTGGACTCCGATTCCGTCTTGCGGACGGCCATGGCGTCGGGCCGGGTCACCCAGTTCTCCTTCGAGCGACGCCGGTTGTCCGAGGTCTTCCGCGAGGCACTCTCGTGAAATTCGTCATCGTCCTGGTTCTCGCCGTCGTCGTGGTGGCGGTCCGCATCACCATGCGGCGCCGGCGACGTGACAGGGGTCTTGGAGAGGAGCGGGGATGGCGCCGCCGGTGGTGGCGATCAGCAGTCGCCTCGACGACGGGCCTGTTCGGCGACATCGGACTGGTGGCGATGCGAGAGATCCGCGAGCGGGTCAGGGGACGAATCTTTCGGGTGGGCACGCTGGTCATTCTCCTCGGCGTCGGCGCGGCCATCGTCATTCCCAAGATCCACACATCGAGCCCGGCGGCACAACGGGTGGGCGTGGTCGGGACGATGAGCCCGTCGCTCAGCCGCATCATTACCGGCACCGGCCAGGAGACCCAGACGTCCGTCCAGATCATCCAAGACCCGTCGGTCGGGCAGGCAAGCGAGCAACTGAAGACGGGAGGGCTCGACCTGGCCATCGTCGACGGTGGCCAGAGGATCCTCGTCGATCAGGCCGACGGGGCGAATGCGAACTCGACGACGTCGACGTTCGTCCAGGCGTTGGCTTCCAACCTGGGGGTCCTCCGAGCCTACGACGTCGCGGGACTCACCCGTGCCCAGGTCGAGCAGCTGGCGCATACCCGGCCGGTTGCCGTCGAAAACCTGCGGGCGACACCTTCGAAGGGCGCGGCGCAGACCACCTCGACGATCGGGATCATTCTTCTGTTCGTCATGCTGACGCAGTACAACACCTGGATCCTGATGGGCGTCATGCAAGAGAAGTCGAGCCGAGTTGTCGAAGTCCTCCTGGCCACCGTCCGTCCGATCCAGCTGCTCGGAGGCAAGGTCTTGGGCATCGGCCTCGTGGCCATGGGCCAGGCCGCGCTGATCGTCGGCTTCGCGCTCGCCGTGGGGGCGGCCGTAGGCTCGGACCTGCTTCACGGGTCGGCCCCGCTGGTCCTCCTCGCGGAGTTGCTCTGGTTGGTCCTCGGCTACGCCTTCTACAGCTGGGTCTACGCCGCGGCGGGTTCGATGGCGGAGCGCCAAGACCAGGTGCAAACCCTTGTGCTTCCCCTCACCCTGCCTATCATCCTCGGTTACGTCCTTGCTCTCACGACCGCGGGCACGGGAAATGTAAGTCTCTTCTTCGAGGTGCTGGCCTACCTGCCGCCGACGGCACCCTTTGCCATGCCGGTCCTCGTGGGACTGGACCAGGTGCAGTGGTGGCAGTTCACCGCGTCCGTGATTCTCAGTGTGGCGGGGACGGTCGGGATGGCATGGCTCGCGTCGGGAATCTACCGGCGGGCCGTGTTGCGCTCCGGTCAGCGAGTCCACCTGCGGGATCTCGTGTCGCGAGGCCCTCGGCGGCGTACTGCGGTGGTCGGAGCCGAGTAGTGGTACCTGCTTCGCTACGACCGTCGCCTCTCGCGCCTGTTGAAGTAGATCCTCCGCGTCAGTTCAGCTGCCGCACCACGGTCACGACCTTGCCGAAGATCGTGACGTCGTCGGCGCCGTCGTAGACCATCGGCTCGTAGGCGGGGTTGGCGGGAACCAACACCACCTTGTTCCCCTTGCGTGAGAACGTCTTGACGGTGGCCTCGCCGCCGGGGATGCCGGCCACGACGACGTCACCGTTGTCCGCCTCGGGCTGCTGGCGCACCACGACGTAGTCCCCGTCGTAGATGCCGGCATCGATCATGGAGTCCCCGCGCACGCGCAGCATGAACGACGGACCGGTCCCGGTGAACTGCTCGGGCATGGGGAGGAGCTCCTCGACGTTCTCCTCGGCCAAGACGCCGGACCCGGCGGCGACGTCGCCGACGAGCGGGACGTTACGGACGGCCGCGGCGGTGATCGGTGCCGAGGTGGCCGGGTCCCAGTGCACCTGGATGGCCCGCGGTTTGCTCGGGTCCCGCGAGAGGTACCCCTCGCGCTGGAGCACCGCCAGGTGCGTGTGGACGGTGGCCGAGCTGGTGAGGCCGACGGCCTCGCCGATCTCCCGCACCGAGGGCGGGTAACCCCGCTCGCGTTGGCAGTCGGCGATGAAGCCCAGGATCTGCTGCCGCTTCCCGCTCAGGATCTCCACCATCGGGTCTCCTTTGGTCGCCACCCCGCCGGCTCCCACCGAGCCCGGTCCGGGGGCGAACGGACGTTCGCCGCAGACCACGATAGCCAGCGGCGTCCCCTGGGGCAAACACCTGTTCGTCTCCCGCCGCCTCCGGCTCCGTCACACCCCTCCCGTAGCCTGCTCGCGCGGGGACGAACAGGCGTTCGTCCACCGGTTGACAGCGAACAGGTGTTCGTGCTCCAATACGGGAGGAGCGAACAGGTGTTCGGGACAGGAGACGCCATGTCGGTCGCATTCGAGGTCGAGTACGAGGCATGCCGCCCGAAGCTGTACGCCCTTCCCGACCTCCCGGCGCGGCCCGCACCGATCCCCCAGGTGCGCCGCCGTCGTCGGGTGGTCCTGGTCGCCGTCGTGGCCGTGCTGCTCGTGCTCTTGGCCCTGCCGGTACGGGCTCTCGGCGGGAGCACATTGGCGCAGGCGGCGCCCGCGCTGGGAGCCGACTACATCGTCAAACCAGGTGACACGCTGAGCTCCATCGCCTTCCGGGCCGATCCCGCTCATGCCCGGACCCTGGCCGCGCAGCTGGCGCGCGAGGTCGGATCGAGCGTCGTGGTGCCGGGGGAGCACGTCCACATTCCCTGACTATCGTCGGCGGTGTGCGATGTCCGTGGTGTGGAGCCGACGACGATCGCGTCGTCGACTCCCGCCAGGCCGAGGACGGTGTGGCCATCCGCCGTAGGCGCGAGTGCCTCGGGTGCGGCCGCCGCTTCACGACCTTCGAGCGCATCGAGGAGGTCCCGCTGTGGGTGGTGAAGCGCAGCGGTGTGCGCGAGCCATTCGACCGGGCGAAAGTAGTCGCCGGGGTTCGCGCCGCGTGCAAGAACCGTCCGGTGAGTGATGCGCAGATGGAGGAGCTCGCCCAGTCGGTCGAGGACTCGTTGCGCGCCGTCACGAGTGAACCCACCAGTCAGGAGGTGGGCGTGGCGGTGCTGGACCGGCTCCAAGCGCTCGACGACGTGGCCTACCTCCGCTTCGCCAGCGTCTACAAGGGTTTCGAGGAAGCGGGTGACTTCCAGCGAGAGGCCGGCCTCCTCACCAAGACGACGGAGCCCAAGCGGCGGTGATGGACGCGACGCCGTGTGGCGTCCTGGCCGTGTACGCCCACCCCGACGACGCCGACATCGGATGTGGAGGTGCCCTGGCCCGCTGGGCCGAGGCCGGCAGCGCGGTGCACCTCGTGGTGTGCACCGACGGCGGGAAGGGTACGTACGATCCGCACGCCGATCCGAAGGCGTTGGTGGCGGAGCGCACCGAGGAGCTTCGGGCGTCGTCGGTCCTCATCGGGTTGACGAGCGTGGTCAACCTCGGCTTTCCCGACGGCGGAATCATCGACAACGAGCAGTTCCGGGGACTGATGGTCGAGCGCGTTCGGGCGCTGCGGCCCGAGGTCGTCTGTGGTCACGATCCCACCGCGCTCTTCTTCGGGGACAGCTACGTCAACCACCGCGACCATCGCATCGTCGGCGCGGCACTGCTCGACGCCGTCGCTCCGGCCGCGGCCATGCCGCACTACTTCCCCGAAGCCGGACAGGTGCATCAGGTCACGACCGTGCTGCTCTCGGGCACCCTCGAGCCGGACGAGTGGGTCGACGTGAGCGGCTCCATCGAGCGGAAGGCTGCCGCCGTGGAGTGCCACCGCACCCAGCTGGCCGGCGAGCCCGGTTGGGCCGGTGACGCGGTACGGCGGCGGGCCGCGGACGAGGGCCGCCGGGCCGGCGTGGCGTACGCCGAGGGCTTCCGCCGGTTGAACCTCGGTGCCTGAGCGGTCGAACGTTCCCACCATCCTCCACGTCGACATGGACGCGTTCTTCGCGTCGGTCGAGGTGCTCGACGACCCGTCCCTCGCCGGCAAGCCGATTGTCGTCGGGGGCGCCGGCGCCCGGGGGGTGGTGGCGTCGTGCACCTACGAGGCCCGCGCCTACGGCGTGCACTCGGCCATGCCGTCCGTGCGGGCCCGTCAGCTCTGCCCCGACGCCATCTTCCTCCCGGGGCGCCACAGCCGCTACGCGGAGGTCAGCGCGCAGCTCCACGCCGTGCTCCACGACGTGACCCCCGTCGTCGAGCCCATCGGGCTCGACGAGGCGTTCATGGACGTGGCCGGCGCACTCCGGGTCCTGGGCCCGCCCGAGCGGATCGCCCACCGCGTGCGCGACCGGGTGCGCGAGGAGCTCGGCCTCGGGTGTGCCGTCGGCATCGGCCGTTCCAAAATGATCGCCAAGCTGGCCTCGCGGGCCGCCAAGCCCCGGGCGTCGCGTCAGGGCCTGGAGCCGGGACCCGGCGTCTACCTCGTCGATCCGGCGGTCGAGCTCGAGTTCCTGCACGGCCACGACGTCGAGGCGCTGTGGGGCGTCGGCCCGGCGACGGCGCGCCGGCTCCACGATCTCGGCGTGCGCACGGTGGGGGACTTGGCCGAACTGCCTCTCGATACGGTGGTTCGCCGTCTGGGCAAGGCGAGCGGCGCCCACCTGTCGGCGCTGGCCCGCGGCGCGGATCCCGACCCGGTGCACCCGGATCGCCAGGCCAAGTCCATCGGTCACGAGGAGACGTTCTCGTACGACCTGGTCGACCCGGCCGAGCTCGAGCGCCACGCGCTGCGCATGGCCGAGTCGGTCGCCACCATGTTGCGGGACGCGTCGTCGTCGGCTCGGACCGTCACGGTGAAGATCAAGTTCAAGGACCTCTCGCTGGTGACGCGCTCGCACACCTCCGAACGCCCGCTGACCACCGGTGGCGCCATCGGCCAGGTGGCCGGCGCGCTGCTCGCGACCGTCGACCCGGGGGAGGGTATTCGGCTCCTCGGCGTGAGCGCCTCGGGGCTGATGGCCGGCGGCACCGACCAATTGTCGTTCGATCTCGGCGACGGGGTGGGCGAGCAGGTGGAGAGCGCGATCGCCCGGGAGCAGTCGTGGCAGGAGGTGACGGCCGCGGTCGACGCCGTGCGCACGCGCTTCGGCCGGACCGCGGTGGGTTCGGCCGGCCGGGTCACCGAGGAGGGGGTTCAGGTGCCGGAGCGGCGCGATTCGCCCTGGGGTCCGGAGGATCCGGAGGAGTAGCGGGCCCACCACCGCAGCCACCGCCCGTGGGGATGGGCGTCGCCCAGGCGCACCGGCTCGCCGCCCCCGGCGGGGACCAGGACGAGCGCCGTCGCCAGATCGCCGCGCCGGCCCGACTTGGGCGGTGGCGGAGTCGGGAGGCCCGGGGTCTCGTTGGCGGCCTCGAGGTACAGGTGGTGCACCGGGCGGCCTCCGGCCTCGTCGAGGGCGCGCACCTGGGAGGCCAGGGCGCGCTGGCGCTCCTCGTCGAGGTAGGCGGCCACCCACGAGTGGAACACGACCAGCGGCCCGTCGCCTGACATGGTCGCGGCGATCTCGGCCATGTCGGCCACCATGTCCCCTCGCTCCAGGCGTGGGGGTCGCGGCGCGGCTCGCGTGTTCTCGATGGCGGCGCGCAGGCGGCCGAACCGCTCGGGATTGTCGGGCCACTGGCAGGCCAGGAGCCACCGGGCCTCGTCGTCTGAGCACACGTCGACGGGGGAGAGGTCGAGGCCGACGCGGTCGCCCATGCTGGGCAGCTCCAGGTCGGGCAGGCTGTCGAGCTCACCGCGGACCGTGCAGCGGAGCCGGACCCATGACGCCGCTCGGCCGGCGTCACGGGTCTCGTCGCCCTCGGGCGTGCTGTAGGTGAAGTAATAGTCGTCGAAGAGCAGGTTGAGGCCGGCGGACGTCCCGAGGTCGAGCAGCGAGAGGGCGGCTTCCCGGCCGTGCCGCTCGGCCACGTGACACAGCCCGGGCAGCAGGGCGTTGCAGCGGCCGATCTCGTTGGTCTGCGTCGTCCGAGTGGCGATCAGCTCTTGGAGCTCGGCCCGGCGCTCGGCGCAGAAGCCGGAGAAGACCGTCGCCACGTCGCCCGGGGCGCGGCTGACCGCGCTCTCCGGCCCGCCGCGGACCGCAGCCACGGTGTCGTAGAACCTGGCCAGGGGATGGTCGTCACCCGAGAGGAGCAGGAAGTGGACGGCGGCCAGGAGCAGGAGGGGACGCTGCTGCGCCGGCGGGGCGGCGTCGAGCAGCGACAGGACGTCGGGCTCGTCGGCGACGCCACGGCAGATGGCGGCGTACGTCGTGCCACCGTCGCGCTCGACCACGTCCGCAAAGGCGCGGAAGTGTTCGGCCATGGGCAGGTCGAGCACGGTCAGTAGCTGGCGGGGAGCAACGGGCTCACGGCAACGAAGAAGGCATACAGGAGCACCAGGAGCCCTGCGGTGCCGACGATCCAGATCGGCCAGCGCCGCGACCGGAAGCGGCGGCCGAGGAACAGGATGGCTGCGCCCACGACGACGAAGAGGGCGCCCCACAACACGGCCTGGGTGCCCGAGTCGGAGTCCCCGGCGAGCTCGTTGCTCTGCGGGGTGGAGCGACTGGCGTGCCCGAGCTGCGAGGGACGCGAATGGGGGATCGTGTTCGGGAAGAGTTGTGAGTGGGCCAGCTGCGCCGTCACCACGAGGCGGGTCGAGGCACTGAAGCGCGGGTTGCAGGTGGTGAGGGTCAACAGGTTCGTGAACGCGTTGTCGAGCACGGTGGTGTCGCTCGGCGACACCACCTGGGAACGGATGGCGTTGTAGACGAAGATGCCCTGGAGCGTGGTGATGACGATGGGATCGCCGGGCTTCACCGAATCGAGGTTGTAGAAGGGGTGGCCGTAGGTGGTGCGGTGGCCGGCGATGGCCGCGTTGCCGAACTGGCCCGGGAGCGGGGTGCCGATGTAGTGGCCCGGCCCCTTCCTCAGGTCGGGCGTGTTGGTGCCCTCGACCACCACCTGGTTCACGCCGATCACGGGGATCCGGATGTCTCCGACCGGGTCACCCTCGGGCGGATCCTGTGTGCGCGGCGCCGTCACCGGAGGCCCCGTCGGCAGGCGGTCGAGCGCGTTGGCGTCGTCGATGATGTTGCGCAGCTCCTCGTTGGGCGTCTCCTGCGCCAGGGTGGTGCGCAGCCCCGCCTGGGTGTGCGCCTCCTGTAAGGAGGTGCCCCAGATCTGGTACACGGTGAAGAGGAGGAGGATGATTCCCGCCCCCACCAGGACGCGGCCCGCGATGTCGAGGGTGCGGCGAAGCGGGGACATGGGGGAAAAGCCTACGGGGGAGAGGCTGGACCCCCGGGTCACCCGCCTGGCCTGCTCGGTGTCCCGAGCGGGTCAGCCCTCGACGGTGACCAGGGTGCCGAGTGGCGTGTAGGGGAAGACGACCGCGGCATTGGCCGGCGGCATCTCGACGCAGCCGTCGCTCTGCGGGAAGCCGTAGGAGGCCCGGACGAAGCCGTGGAGGGCGTCGCCCCCGTTGAAGTAGCTCACCCACGGGATGCCCGGGTCCACGTAGTGCGAGCCGTCGGGGTTGGTGCCGCTCATCGTCGTGACCGTGTACCGGGCGAAGACGGGGAACGTCCCGTCGACGGTCGGGGCCCCGGCCACCCCCGTGTTGGCGGGCGTGCTGTAGACCGGGGTGCCGTTCTGGTAGACGGTCGAAGTCTCGGGCAGTGCCTTGTTCACCAGCACGTAGTTCCAAGAATTGGCGTCGCCCTTCCCACTCTGCAGATCGGCGAGCAGCGCCGCCCAGACCTGCGGGCCCGCGACGCCGTCGGTCGTGAGTCCGCTCTGGTTCTCGAAGTTCATCACGGCGCCGCGCGTGATCACGTTCGACGAGCCCTGCGTCCACAGTGATGTGAGCGCCGCGGGCAGGGTGCTCCAGCGCCAGGCGAAGGAGCCGGCCTGGGCGTTGCCCTCCTCGGCGGGCGAGGTCACCGGCGCGTCCGGCGTGAAAGACAGCGGGAGGTAGCCGAGCTCCGCCAGCAGCTGCTGGAGGCGGAGGACGGATCCGGGTGCGACCGTGAACGCCGAGGTGACGGTCTGCGCCATGTGCTGACCCTGAGATCCGATGATGCCGGTGGGCCCGCCGGGGACGGTGATCGTCTCGGTCGCGCCCGGCACGAGCGGTCCCGCCGTCTCGTACTCGAGCAGCCGCGGGGACAGGACGGCCCAGGCGCCGGCCACGGACGGGGTGAGGGTCGGCATCGGGCTATTGGGCGCGAGCGCGGTGGTGAGCTCCACCTCGATGGTCGAGCCGGCCACGACCCCAGTCCCGGTGGGCGACGTCGAGACGACGCGGAGCGCGGGCGGGGGTGCAGTGGATGTTGCCGCAGCCGGCGTGTTGCGCAGGTGTACGAAGGCCACGAGTCCACCTGCGGCGATCACCGCCACGACGGCGACGATCGTGACCAGCACGACCCACAGCCGTGGGCGTCTGCTCGAGCGCGCGTGACCGGGCGACGACATGGCATCAGTAGTCTACCCGTCCTCAGCTGGGCAAAAGTCCCGCCGCGGCGCGATCAAGGGCGCGCCCGTCCCGCCTCGGCTCGCAGCGCCGTCGTGATGGCCTGGAGCCGCCCGCCGTCGGTCACCTTGGCGCCGTTCGACTCGCGCACGTAGAAGGCGTCGACCACCATCTCGCCCAAGGTCGAGACCCGGGCCGAGACGACGTCGAGGTCCGCCTCGAACAGGATGCGGGTGACGCGGTGGAGCAGGCCGATCTCGTCCGGTGCCCGCACCTCCAGCACGGTGGCCGTTTCGGAGGCGTCGCTGTCCACGCTGACGTCGCTGCCGAGGACGTGGGCCGCGGCACGACGCGGCATGGGGTAGACCCGCTGACGCTCGGTGAGCAGCTCGTCGAGCGCCAGGCGGTCGGACAGCACGGCCGCGAGGTCCTCGCGCAGCTTGGCCGTGTCGGGCCAGGTCCCCCGGGCGACCTCGACCGTGAACACCTCGACCGCCACCCCGCCCTCGCCGGCCACGTTGGCCGCGCGGACGTCGAGCCCGTTCAGCGCCAGGGCGCCCGCGACCGAGGACAGCAGGCCGGGACGGTCGGGCGCGGCCACGATCACCTGGGGCGGCCGCAGCAGGACCGAGGGCAGCCCGGTCTGGCGCACCTCGTCCATGAGGTCGTGGTGAGCGCGAGTCAACGGGTCACGCGGGGCGGCGTCGGCCGGCTTGCCGAGAAGCAGCTTGTCGGCTCGCTCGACCAGGTCGGCTACCAGGCCGGCCTTCCACGGACCCCACGCCGACGGCCCGGTGGCGCGGCTGTCCGCCTCGGTCAGCGCGGCCAGGAGGTGAAGGGTGACCCGATCACCGGCGGCGCGGGCGACCCGGGAGATGGTGGTCGGGTCGTCGAGGTCACGCCGGGTCGCCGTGTCCGGGAGCAGGAGGTGGTAGCGGACGAGGTCGACCAGGATCGCGACGTCTTCGGGCGCAAAGCCCATGCGGGAGGCGACGCGCTCGACGACCTCCATGCCCACGGTCGTGTGGTCGCCTGGGAACCCCTTGCCGATGTCGTGGAGCAACGTGCCGACGAGAAGGAGGTCCGGGCGTTCGACCCGATCGCTCAGGCCGGCCGCGTTGGCGGCGGCTTCGAGCAGGTGCCGGTCGACCGTGTACGTGTGGTAGGCGTTGCGCTGCGGTTTGTTGCGCACGGCGGCCCACTCCGGGAAGAGTCGTACCAGGAGCCCGTGCTGGTCGAGGGACTCGACCTTGTCGATGGCGGGGTGACCGAGGGCGAGCAGGGCGACGAGGGCCCCACGGGTCTCAGGCGCCCAGGGGTCGCCCGGATCGGGCATGACGTCGGCCAGACGGTACAGGGACGGCTTGGCGATGGGCCGGTCGAGCCGGGCGGCGGTGGCGGCGAGGCGGAGGGCCAATGAGGCGTCCTCGGTGACGGGCGCCAGCGGCGTGAGCGCCACCTCGCCGTCGACCAGGACCATGTCCGGCCCGAGCTCGGCGCGCTCCTCGGCAGCGGGCTGGCGTTGCTGGCCACGGCGGAAGCGATGCCGCGGCGGGGGCGTGGGGTCCCAGAGCCGGCGTCGCCGCCACACGTCGTCGCTGACCCAGGCGATCTGACGGCCGGCGTCGGCCACGGCCGCCATGAGGTCGTCGGCGTCGGGGAAGTCGAGCGCGGTCGCGACCTGGTCCTGATCCTGAAGGAGCAACCTGTCGTGAGCGCGGCCTGCAATTCGGTGCAGCTCGACCCGGATGGTGGTCAGAAGCTCGGTCGCCCCGGAGAGTGAGGCCAGGTCGGCGTAGTCGGCCAGGAGTGGGGCGTACTCGGAGATGGCGCGCAGCACGCCCACGTCGCGCAGGCCGCCGTGGCTCTCCTTCAGGTCCGGCTCCAGGAGGAAGGCGACGTCGCCCGATGCGTCGCGCCGCCGCTGCATCTGGACCTCGAGCAGGGGGAGGTACTTGGTCCCGAGCCGGTTCCGCCATGCTTCCTTGGCCTTGACGAGGAGCGGGTCCGCCACCTTCCCCTCTCCCCAGACCATGCGCCCGTCGAGGAGGCCGAGCGCGACCCGGGCGTCCTCGGCGGCGGCGGCGAGCACCTCGGCCGGCCGGCGGACCGAATGGTCGAGGTGGACGCCCTCGTCCCAGACCGGGTACCAGATGCCGTCGGCGATGGCCTTGATGTCCCGGTGGCCGTTGTGGACGAGGACCACGTCGAGGTCGCTGTAGGGGCACAGGGAGCCACGGCCGTACCCGCCGACGGCGACCAGGGCCATGTGCCGTCGGGCGTCGCCGGCAGCCCGGTCGGCCAGGTCGGAGAGCCAGGCATCCGCTTCGGCGGAGTAGCGGCGGCAGAACTCTTCCCCCGTGAGCCCGGGCTGGGCCAGCAGCCGAGCACGGCGCTCTCGGAGGGATGCCGAGGCGCCTTCTGAGGGTGACGCGTCGGCCGCCATGGCGGGAACGTAGCATTGAGGGTGTGAGCAAGGATGTGAGCAGCAGGCAGGACAAGCAGCCCATGAGCTTCACGCACGCCATGGCGGTGACGGTTGTGGGCGTGGTCGGCGTGATCGTCGCGTTCTGGATCATCGGAGGCGTGTTCTCCATCATCTGGTTCGTCGTGAAGATCGCCGTGATCGTCGCCCTCGTCGCCGGGGTCTTCTGGCTGGTCTCCCGGCTGCGCCACTGACCTCGAAGAGGCGCGCTGCGGCACCGGCCATTTGCTGCCGTGAGGCAGGCGTTAGGCTGGCCGCCCGTTTCTGACGCATCGTCGGCGCGGCGGCGTGGCCGAGTGGTTTAGGCAGGGGCCTGCAAAGCCCCGTACGGCGGTTCGATTCCGCCCGCCGCCTCTTCGTATTTGGGCTGGTGAGGACCTATTGCCGCCTTGCCCGATGCTTCGAGGGCTCGCCGTCATGGCACACAGATGGCACAGCGCCTCAGGGACGGAGACGCATCGGAGCGACCGTCTGCGGACTCTGGGCGGCGCTGATGACGTCGTCGAGATAGTCGGCGATGGCCTTGCTCCGTTCGGCCGTCGAGTGCTGGTACCGCAGCGCTGCCACGTGCGAGGAGTGGCCGATCGTCGCCATGAGCTCGCGCAGGGTCACGTTCGGGTTGCGGGCAATCACCGTGGCGGCGTGGTGGCGCAGATCGTGCACACGAAGATCGTTGAGTCCGAGCGCCTCACAGGCGGCCCTCCAGGCTTGGGAGAGATCCTGACGGCGGAGGGCTAAGCCGGTCTGACGATTGAAGACGGCGGATTCTGCGTTTGCGGCCACGTAGGCCAGAAAGGTGATCGTCGAGCGCGTCGAGCACGAACGCCGGCAGTACGACGGTGCGGCGGCCGGCCGCAGATTTTGGCGGGACGAGGATCCTCCCCTTGCCCGTGATCTCGTGGGCTTGGCGGACGACCGTCACCGTGCCATGGAGCGGGTCGATGTCGCGGCGCTGCAGGCCCAGCAGCTCACCGGGTTGCGGCATCCCCATTGGGCTACCCCACAGGGATCGCGGTCAAATACCCGACCACCGTGACGTATCCGCTACCGGTACTAGAGCCGTCGCATCCGATCGACCCCGGAGTCGACGGGCACCGGCTGGAATGCGGCGGTTGTCACTGTCGATTGTTGTTCTATGGCGGCGTCAACGGTCACCACCGTCGACGTTCCGTTCAGGCTCGTGTTTAAGAAACACCCCCATATGGCCGCCTTTTCCCCACCGGCCTGGACGGAAGTAATGGTCAGCCGCTTCCCCGGGATGGCGAGCGTTACCTCTTCATTTGTGGAGATCGGCTTCATTTGTGGAGATCGGCATTTGCACGGATTGCTCCCACGCGTTCGTGGCCGCGTACTGATCGTCCGACAACCCCTTCCCAGGAGTTCCCGTGCTGGCTCCGTGATCCCGCCGGCGAACGTGATCCCGCCGACCGCACACCGCCCGCCAAGAACGCCCCGAGTGCCTGCATCGTGAACATGACTGATCCTCCGTTCCGCGGCCGTGGAGGATGCCGTTTACACCGCCCCGCTTGCGGCTTCTGAAGGCGTCATCATGCCCGAACTCAACGAAGCAGCGTTCAGCAGCCGGCAGTTACTCCCTGGACGACGTGTCCAGGGCGAACGAGGATACCGCCGAAGGAACCCGAGTACCTGTGTGAAGCCGAAACCCAGGTGCCGCTGAAGGTCAGGCCCTCGTCGTCGCCGCTCGTCCACGTCATGGAGAGCGTGCGTCCGCCACCGCTCCATGTACCCCTGTCCCCGGTATCCTCGTGGTTGACGAACATGTGGCTCGCCTTCATGGTGTCAACCTGGCAGTTGCCTCCGTTGACGGCGACCGTCCACTTCGAGCCTCCAATGATGTGGAGCGCCGGAGTCACCGCCGACGCCGAATCAGCTCCCGCCAGCCCGACGCTCGCCGTCATGGCGAGACCCGCAACCAATACTGCTACCCGTCCCAACATTGCTTCCTCTGTTCTTCCCGCCGTGGAGGATGCCGTTTACCCCGCTCCGCCAGCGGTCATCGAGGACGTCATCATGCCCCCGACTCAACGCAGTCGATGCCGTCCCAAACGTAGACGATCCCCTTGACCAGTTGGGCGGTGGAGCGTCTCGGGTCGTCGTCGATGCGAAGCTTGCCCACGTACTGCTTGTACGGCGTCTTGTAAAGGTGCCGCTGAACTCCGATCCCGCGTGGTTTCCGGCGGTCCACTTCATCGCGATGGTCGAGCCACCACCACTCCACGTGCCCGCGTCGCCGGTGCCGTTCGCGTAGGCGGCAAAGGTGTTTTTCGGTGCGAATTGGTAGGCTTCACACCCAGCGGTGTTGATCTCGAGTGTCCACGGAAGGTTGGGCTTGACATGCAGCTCTGGCGAGACCGCCGAAGACGCACCAACTCCCGCCAGCCCGACACTCGCCGTCATGGCAATGCCTGCCGCAAATCACGGCCACCTGTCGCAACATCGTTGCCTCCTCTCACCGCCCGGCGGAAGCCCGTTCCCGCTAGCGGATCAGTAGTTCGTCGGCGTCATCATGCACGGGATCGAGAGCTGGTGACGGTGGAGGTGGCGGTGACACCGAGGGTCCGTCGCCCTCCTAGCCTCCTGCCGTGGCTGGAGAACTGCTGGGAACGACTTCGGTGGCCGAGTTCAGGCTCGGCATCCAGGCGTGGCTGGGTGCCACTTCCTACGACCCTCGCCGGGTGGAGGAGGTCGCCTGGCCGAACCAACCGAGGGAGAAGCCCCATGGCGGGTTCTTCACTTCGTCGTGGAACGGCCACACCTCGGCCTGGATCGACCGTCAGGCCAAGACGCCCAGAGCGAGCGAGTCTCGGACCACCTACCTCCTCCATCCCGATCACCGATGACGACATGCTCCATGCCTATCGAAATCCAATTCGAGTCTTCGAGTTCGACGAACTCACGATGTTGATCGGCCCAGACCAATCCGGACGCATGCTCGAAATGGAACTAGCCACAGCGGAAGGAATCGATTTCATCGTCCACACCATGACCGTCCGCCCGAAGTTCTTGAGGTGATCACGATGCCCAGATCGATGCAAGACATACTCGACCACGCTGACGAGCTCGCACAGCGGTTCGAGGACTATGAGCCGTCTCCGAAGGACGAAGTCGGTGTCGCCGAACACCTTCTGCGTCGCGCCGCCCTGGCCAGGGCTCGAAGCGAGCGGCAAGTGGCCGAGGCGGTCGAGGCTGCTCGTCGCGCCGGCATTTCCTGGAAGAGGATCGGGAAGGAACTTGGTATCTCGGCCCAAAGGCCTGCGCAACAACGCTACGGATCCGAAGCGAAGTCAACCTTTGGAGCTCATTCATGAGAATGGCATCCATCGCCTCGTCTCGAGACAGATGTTCGACCACGGCTTTGAGAGTGGGATGGCGCTTCCTCGACCGAACCTCCCGCATCCGGCGTCTATGGCGCCGTGATGGCGCATACGCCATGAATCCGGCTGAATCGCTCCGAACTCGTACGCACTTTGGCGAGGTCTTTTGTACTGAGGCGTCCCGCTGCGAACTACACCTTTGCCACGGCAAAGCCCCGTACGGCCGTTCGATTCCGGCCGCCGCCTCCAGGGTTTCGCTCTTGGGCCCCCTATGTCCGATTCAGGGGAGGCAACCGGCCGTCACCCAACTACACGGTTTATGTACGACAGAGACCACCCGAAGCCCGTTGAGTCCAACGATCGCCGTCGCCGCCCCTAGAGAAGGCGTGAGTCCTGTGTAAGAAGCTTCGATTCCGAACAATCCCGGCTGCCAACCGTCCGCCTCGAGCTGCCAGGCAACGCCTTCAGAGATAACGCCGGCGTCGTACCAAGAAAGAATCTTTCCTCCCTCCTCATGGAAGGCGACGACCACCGGCCCACGCGGGATCCGCCTCTCGATTGCCCGTGATGCCTCTCTGATCGTGGCGTATCGTGCCTCTTCTCTGGTGCTAGTCGTGCTCGCCCTGCCGGACCGATATGGCCAAACGGCTGCAAAACCCACCGTCAGCAAGGCGACTACCGCGACCACACCAACTGTGTTCATCCATGGATAGCCGCGCTGGGGTGTCAAAACAGCTGACGAACTGAAGCGGCGAACCGCCACTGGAATCACCAGTGCAACCGCCCACCCCACCACCGTCCACAATAGGACCCCGAGGACCCAGAGGCCATAAATGAGATAGTCCAGATTGAGCGAGTTCTTCGCGGGAAAGATGAGTCAGACTGACGGTGAAGCCGATCGAACAAATCAGTGCAACCAGCGCCAGCGAGGTGAGACTGCGGTGCCCACCGCGCCACGACGCGAGAGCGATCACGGCCAAAAGGGCGAGGACGATGAATCCGGACAGTGGCCGGTTGGCGTGCAGGAACGCCAAGGTGCCGAAGTAGCCGCTCGGCTCGTGCTTCAGCCAGATGGGCCATGGAGAAGCCGCCGTTGCCACCGCCCGCAGCCCGAAGGCGATGCCCAGAGTCTTGCCGTTACTCCCCCTGAGGATGGCCGTCAGGTTTCCCTGTGCGTACAGGTTCTGGAGCAACGGAGCCAGCCAGCTTGCGACCCCAACGACGATGCCGATGAGGAGCCATCGGAGGCGGTGCGGCCGACCGGCGACCCACAGCGCGGCGATGGGAGCCACGATGACTAGTGGAACGCACGGCAGCACGAAGAAGAGATGAGATTGCGCCGCGATGGAGGCCGTCGCCACGAGAACTGGCCACCACCCGTACCCGCCCATGCACACGACCCACGCCACCACGATGGTGGCCAACAGGAACGGGATCGGAAAGTAAGCGTTCCACATGAGCGTCTCGAAGACCTGGGGCACCAGCCACACCAGATCAAGGGCACAGAATCCGATGATGGCGCATCCCAGCCACCGTCCTGTCGACCAGGTCGCCTCGACGGCGACCGACATCGCCGCACCACCCAGCAGAGCGGCACCCCACAGCGCACCGTGAGCCGGATCGATGTGCACCGGTATGGCCAGCAACCGGAACAGCGCAGGTCCGGGATCGGAGATGTTGTGCCCGACGCTCCCTGCGGTGGACAGCATGCCGACCAGCGGTGTCTGAAGCCCGGTGTTCTGGAATGCTCGGATGGAGATGGCGGCGAAGTCGCCACCGGCCGTCCATCCGTGAGTGAGGACCACGAACATGGGAACCAGAACTGCTATCCATACCGCCCCGTGGCTGAGGATCCGCGTAACCGTCGGTAGCGCCCGCCCCGACTCCGCCTCGATACCGCCCTGCTCCATTTTGTGAGTCTTTCATAGGTGCCCTCGACTGCCTCAGCGGCCTCACGGTCGGAGACGGATTGGAGCGACCGTCTGCGGACTCTGCGCGGCGTGGGTGACGTTGTCGATAGTCGGCGATCGCCTTGCTCCGTTCGACCGTCGTGGGCGTTCCCTATCCGCTCACACTCGGTGCGGAGCTGGGCGTAGATCACCATCAGCTCGGGCCCGGTGCGGGCGGTCTCGGCAGCAGCGATCCGGGTTTCGAGTCGTAAAGGGGCATCTGACCGCATCCGCGGCGCACGGCGCCGAGCGCGGCTCAGCGGCCGTCTGAAAGGAGATGAAGGCAGGTCTTCCAACGAAAATCGGCTCGTATCGCTCGGCTAGTGCAAACCGACGACCAGATTCGCTCCGAAGACGTCGGTGTCGATGACGATGGGACCGCCGTGAGCGTGCAGGCTCACTCTTGGATGACGGCGAGGAAGGGGTGGGTTGCCGAACCGCGAGCCGCAAGTCGTCGTCGATCCCGGCCTGCCTGGGGCCAGGACGCCGGCTAGGGCTTCAACCAGCCGGAAGTCAGAGCAAGCACAGCGACAAGGATCATGACCACACCAGGCAGTCCGGGGAAGGTTCGATAGGTCTCGGGCGTGCGGGCGTAGAAGTTGATCCCTGGCGGTCACGTCGAACATGAGCCCGAGGAGGCCCTTGAGTTGTTGGCGACCTTGGAAGCCAGCCGGGACGTACTCGTCGCCGGCGACCATCTGTCCGTGCGCGCGCAAGTGGAGCACCGGATCAAGGTCCTCGGCCGTAAACTTGGACTCGACCAAGGAGGGCTCGGTGAAAACTGAACTCGTGCGTGCATCGGAAGCCGCTCGACGCCTCGATATCCCGACCAAGGATCTTCTTAGACTGGTCTATGACCGAGAGATCCGCTACGTCATGGTGGACGGCAGAGCACACTTCCCGGTCGACGCTCTCGACGAGTCTCGGACGAAGGCTACTTGAACACCTTGACTCAAACTGCCCCGGGTCTCACTCTTCGAGCGCGACGAATGAGGGCGTCACCGGCATCGTTGTCGAGTTCGTCGATCATCGTTGGCGCGTGCAGAGAATGACCTCGATTTCCGTCGTCGGCGTTCCGAGTAGTGCTGGCAGCTATGCCGCCGGGCAAGAGCAGGCTCCAGCTGCACTCCGGTCCGCCGGGCTCATTGATGCCCTCGGTGCATCGGGACTCGAGGTGCATGACGAGGGTGACTTACCCCTACAGATCTGGCGTCCGGATCGCATCAATCCCCGGGCGCAGAACATCGATCAGGTGACCGAATCCGTTATGGCGTTGATCGAACGCCTCCTCCCGTTGTTGGCACGCGGTGACAAACTGCTCGTCTTGGGAGGGAACTGCACCGTTGCGCTTGGCGTGATCGCCGCCCTGCGTCGAGTCTCATCTGATCCCGTCGGTGTGTTCTATGTGGATCGAAACTATGACATCAACACCCCCCAGAGCACGACCGATGGGGCGCTCGATTGGATGGGCATGGCCCACGTACTGTCTCTTCCCGGATCACTCGATGTGCTTGTCGATCTGCTCGGTCCCCGACCCCTCCTTGAACCAAGTCAAGTTGCATGGCTAGGAATTGACGACAGATTTGCTACCGAGTGGGAGCAGGCAGAGGCCCGACGGCTCGAATTGCACGTGATCTCGAGCGATACCTTTGCGCACGATCCTGTCTCATCTGCCGTCGAGTCCCTGAACCGTTTGCCGGCCGGACCGTTGGCTGTGCATCTCGATGTCGATGTGCTGGATTTCACAGATGCACCCCTCGCCGAGAATACGGACGGCCGCAACACGGGGCCGACACTTGACCAGGCCGTGGTCGCGCTCGGGATCGCAGCCCGAGACGCGCGCTTCAGGTCGATGTCAATCGGAGAGCTCAACCCCACTCGAAGCGCCGGAGATCCGGAAGCGATTCCCCGATTCGTTGCCGCAGTCGCGAATGTCATGAACGGCGCGCACACCTAGTCGTGTTGGAGCGTCCCCACTTCGCCCGCTCGGAGCGGGCCTGGGGTTCAAGGGAACCGATTCGTAACCCGTCAGAGTATGCGGCCGGACTCAGGCCCGGGTTGTCCAACGGTGTGAGAGCTACCTGGCCAACGAGACTTGACGTAGGGTCTTCCGGTTGCCGGTCTTCGGAGGCCGGTAGCGAAGGGGGTCGGCATGCGGAAGCGCACAAACGACGTCGAGATTGAGCGGGACGTCAAGGTCACGATGTCGGACGGGACAGTACTCCTTGCTGACGTTTACCATCCCGTGGGCATCGACGACGCGCCCACCATCTTGGAGCGCACACCCTACGGCCGGGGCAACTTCGCCTCGGCCATGGGCCCGGAGTTCGCGGCCCGTGGCTACCTCTACGTCCTGCAGGCCTGCCGGGGCACCGACGGGTCGGGTGGCACGCACAGCTACTTCGCCGAAGCGGGGGACGGGCGGGACACGGCGGACTGGATCGCCTCCCAGCCGTGGTTCAACGGCCTCATGGGCACGTTCGGCGGTAGCTACATGGGCTTCACCCAGTGGGCGCTGGCCTCCACCAAGCCGCCGCACCTGAAAGCCATGGCCGTCGCCCTATCGACTTCGGTGCGTGCTTACTCGTGGTACCCGGGAGGCTCCCTCGCTCTCGAAGTGATCATCCCGTGGGACGCGGGCGCCACCCAGTTCAACAAGCAGGCCGACGGCGTCGCCACCACTGACATCTCCCCCGAGGGCATCGAACGGCGCATGGCCGAGCTGAAGGCGGGCTTCGACCACCTACCTCTCGGTGAGGTGATCCAGCGGCTCACCGGCGTCGACCTCCAGCTCTACCGGGACCAGCTCGCTCACGACGGCGCCGGGGATGCCTTTTGGGATCCGGTGAACTTCCGGGCCCTGCTGACGGAATGGACCGTGCCGACCTTGCTCGTCGACGGTTGGCACGATTACCCGCTGCCTGGCGTGGTGGAGGACTACGCCGTCCTGCGCGCCTCGCCCGCCCCCGTACACCTGCGCATCGGCGTCGGCGGACACCTGGGCGGAGGCGGGGAGGGCGGCATGACCGACGCCCCACTGGACTGGTTCGACACCTGGTTGCTCGGTCGGGAGGGACTGCTCGGCGGCACCCCGGTAAAGGTCCACGTTCAGGGCGAAGGCGGCCACTGGCGCGACCTGCCGGACTGGCCCCCTCCCGCGCAGCTGACCCGCTGGTACCTCCATGCCGAGGGCCACCTTGCACCCATATCGCCGGAGGATCCGTCGGAGCCCGACCGCTATCGCTACGACCCCGCGGACCCGACGCCGTCGATGGGAGGCATCGGCATGCTTACCGGGGGCACGGTCGACAACCGGCCTCTGGAGGCCCGCCGCGACGTCCTCGTTTACACCTCCGACGAGCTGAGCGAGCCCCTCGAGCTGGTCGGTCCGGTCCAGGCGGAGCTGCACGTGGACTCGAGCCTGGACCACACGGATTTCTTCGTCCGGGTCTGCGACGTGTCGCCCGACGGCCAGTCGGTCAACGTGTGCGACGGACTGCAGCGCTTCGACCCTGCGTCCGTTCGCCGCAACCCGGACAAGACGTTCACGGCGGCGGTGGCCCTGTGGCCCGTCGGTCACACCTTTGCTACCGGTCACCGCCTTCGGGTCCAGGTCTCCAGTGGCGCCCACCCTGTCTACGCCCGCAATCTCGGCACCGGAGAGCCGCCGGCCACGGCCACCACGCTGCGGGCCGCCGAACAGGCCGTGTACCACGAGCCCGGCCGGCTGTCCTGGGTGAGTCTCCCGCACTTCTCGGGTTGACCTTCCGGGCCACTGCCGGTTCGGCCAAAAGGTGTCGGACCGCAGCCCGCCGGCACCCATCGCACCGAGCGTCAGGGGACGACGCCCATGCCCCAATTCGTCGCCGGAAATGGGAGTCCACGAGCCTTCCAACCCGCCGGTCCTGCGTCAGGTGAACTTGATGAACTTGACCCCCAGGTGAGTGTCTTTGGGTCTTGACAGATGACCATCGTCAAGGTGCCCGGCACGGTCAGAGAGCCGGTGGTGTCAGTGAGCACATCGCCCGTCACACCTTCCCCTGGCAACCCACGGCCCGCCATCTGACGACCGCAGGTGTGATGGGGCACGATGGGGGTTGCGGGCCCATAGTCGATGCCGTCGAGGAATGTCTTGTCTCCGTTGGCCCACTCGAGCCACCCGTCGCCGCCGCTTAAGTCAAACGACTGGGATTCGCCCCCTGTGTTGCCACCGCAACCAACGAAGCTCACCGTTTGGAGGTTCTGAAGATCACCGGTCGCAGACGTGCACTCGAAGCTGCCACCCACGGCTGCCACTTGAGCGGGCGCCGAGGAAGGAGTGGTCGACGTGCTCTGGCTCGTGGTCCACGTTCCCGCGCTCGTCGTCGTCGTGCTCTGGCTCGCGGGGGCCGTGCTCGGGCTCGTCGTCGTCGTGCTCTGGAGCGTGGACGGCGCCTGGCTCGCCGATATCGCCGCATGCTGGGTTGTTGGCGTCGATACCCGACTCGCCTCGGGCGAGCCGCCTCCACAGGCGGCGAGGAACCCGGAGCCGACAAGGCTCAGGCCAACGACGAAGGATCTCGCAATGACTCCGGGTCTCATACGCCGGAAGTATCCGCTTTCGGAACTCCATCCGCAAAAAGGTCGATCCGACCGTCGAGTTCACTGCCGCCCTTATGCAAGAAGTTGCGTTCCTTCGATGGCTCCGGGATGGCGGAAGCCGGCTTCGGGTTTCGCCCTGCAAAATCCATACGGGACACTCAGCGCGTTGCCGAACGGCGACCAGCAGGTCGGAGTCGATCACGGGCACGTTCCGGCATTGACCCCGCATCAACGCGGGTTCGTACGCACGATCACCTTGTATGCAAGGCTCGATTGAGTGGACGTTGCGGTTGCTCAGCGGGACGCGCAGTTCTATTTGAGGCAAATCGACCGGCTGTTGCCAGGAGCCGTCGTGGGCCTCTACCTGGTCGGCTCGGTGGCGCTCGGAGGCTACAGGCGCCGGCGCAGCGATCTGGATTTTGTGTGCGTGCTGGACGGCGCAGTCGATAGACAATGCGTCGGTCGCCTCCGCATTGCCCATGCCCAGAGCGGTCTCGTGACTGGGTCCAGGGCGCTCCACGAGGGCCGCTCGCCGCTGACCGGCCCGTTGAACGGGATCTTCATCCGTGAATCGGATCTGGTCAGGGCGGTCACGCAAATCAGGCCCGTGGCAAGCCAGGTGGGTGCGAGGTTCAAGACGGGACAAGCGGGATCGGATCTGAGTCCGGTGGGATGGAAGGTGCTGGCCGAGAATGGCGTTCGGATTCGCGGTCCTCGGCCTTCTGCGCTGAATCTCAATGGCGAACCCGAGCGACTCCGCTCGTGGACGGCTGGGAACCTCGACAGCTACTGGCGTCCATGGGCCGAGAAGGTTGCTCGTGCCCCACTGCGTTGGTTCGCCCTTCGCCCGCGCTATTGGACAGCCTGGGGCGTTCTGGGGGCACCACGACTGCACTGCACGATCGCGACAGGAGAGGTTGTTACCAAAGAAGCCGCCGGGGAGTACGCGCTCAGCGAGTTCGCACTGCGGTGGCGACCGCTCATTCAGGAGGCCCTTGCCTACTGGCGCGAGGAACCTGAGCAATTCTCCGTTTCCGCCGGACGGCGAGCCCGAATGACGGCAGAGTTCGTGTCATCTGTCGTCGAGCACGGTGAGTGCTTGCCACGGTGAGGTGACTGACGGCTCGGGGCGACCTGTAGGCAGTTAGGCCGAGCCACGGGCCGGCCTCCTGAGCTCCCCCGGAGGCCCTGACGCGGTAACTCCTGGAGCGACCGTCAGGTCCCTGGGAATGACCTCGGCGGGGGAGTCGACGGCGAGTCCTACGAACGGCTCTCAGCCGATCAGAACCTTCCCGATGACGCCTGCGGCAGCCGAGCTGTAGAACCAAAGCCGCGTCTGCCCGCTCGGATCGATTTGGCCACAGAGACCTGCGAAACCGCTCGGAAGCCCGATTAGAGGAGACTGCGGCCTCCGCTCCGCTCCTGCTCACCTGCTTTCGGCGCCCCTTGACGTGCCCGTCCGATTTCTTCATGGCACGACGGTGGCAGAACAACCTCGAATCGTCATGAACGAGTGCAGACCTGCACGGCCGCTGAAATGGGCCTATGTATTGGGGCAGGGCGAACGACCGGAGGCTCTGTGCCGCCGTGCCTACGCCGTTGAGAGAGCTGCGCGATCGCCCTGCTCCGCTCGACCGTCCGCGTGTTGGTCCCGGACGGCTGGTCACCGTCTGATGGTCTCTCCCCGCAGTACCGTTGCCGAGGAAGTGACCGCCTCAGGGGGAGCAATGGATGACGTTGGACGACGAAGAGAGCAGTGCCGGCGGCCGTGAGGTTTCCAGGTTCATCCCGGTGCCGACTTCTGTCAGCGAGCAGGCCCAGCAATTCCTCGGCATGGACATGTTCGGTGGCGGTGCTGAACGCGTCGCCCCAAGGGACATCGCCGGATGGCGGGCTCTGATCAAGGAGACAGACGAGTTGCTGGTCGCAGTCATGGGTGCACAGGTCGAGCATCTCCGCTCGTCCGTTCAATCGAAGTCGGTCCGTGGGGTACCAGTATTCGTGATCACGCCGGAAGGCGTGGACGAGGGTGACACGCTACCGATCTACTTGGACATCCACGGGGGTTCGCTGCTGATGGGCAGCGGCGAGGCGTGCGAAGTGATGGCACGAAGGATGGCCGCCCAAGTGCAGATGCAGACGTGGTCCGTCGACTATCGGATGCCCCCTGACCATCCCTACCCAGCCGCGCTCGATGACGTTCTCGCTGTCTACCGAGGTCTGCTCGATGTTCGGACGCCCGAACAGATCGTGGTCGGCGGGGGTTCGGCTGGTGGCAACTTGGCGGCCGCTCTGATGTTGCGGGCGCGAGATGAGGGGCTGCCCCTTCCGGCGGCCCTCATCCTGCTGACGCCCGAAGTCGACCTGACTGAGTCCGGCGACTCGTTCCAGACAAACTTGGGTATCGATTGCGTGCTGACCGAGAGTCTGGCCGACTCCATCGCGCTCTATGCCGGTGACCATGATCTCCGGGACCCCTATCTCTCGCCACTGTTTGGCGACCTCACCGCTCCATTCCCGCCGACGTTTCTGCAAGCTGGGACCCGAGACCTGTTTTTGTCCAACACGGTTCGGATGCACCGGAAGCTGCGGACCGGCGGGGTCGATGCCCAGCTGCACGTATTCGAGGCCATGCCTCACGGTGGGTTCTTCGGTGCCCCTGAAGACGACGAGCTGACTGAGGAGATCCGTCGATTTCTGGCCGACCACGTCCAATCCTGACCGGCGGTCGCCTCGCCGAGTGGAACCGGATCAATGTGTCCCCGTGCGACAAGGATGTGGCAAAGGTCCCGTGAAGTTCCACCGCTACAAGGTCGGTCGTCAGTGATTTCGGAAGCACCGCAGCCGCCGGCCTGGATCGTGATCACCTAGTGTGCTGTCCGGCTGATTGACTGAGAAATTACCCCGATCCGGGAATTTTGTCCCTCCGGTCGCGTTCTCCTGTGTTAGCCACCATGGGAGGTGCCATGTCCACACGGGGACGTCCGACCGTTGTCATCGAGCTGAGCGACACCGAACGCGAGACGCTGCAGCGTTGGGTGCGTCGGCACTCTTCGGCCCAAGCTCTCGCCCTGCGCAGTCGCATCGTGCTGGCCTGCGCGGAGGGGATGACCAATCAAGCGATCGCCGCCGCCGAGCGGGTGCACCCGACGACGGTGTCGAAGTGGCGTCATCGCTTCGCCGCCGACCGGCTCGAAGGACTCTGCGATGCGCCTCGTCCGGGCGCGGCGCGCACCATCGCGGATGAGACGATCGAAGCGGTCGTCGTCGACACGCTCGAGTCCGCTCCTGGTGCAGACACGCACTGGTCGACCAGGGGGTTGGCGGCCAAACACGGGATCTCCAAGACCACCGTGGCCGAGATCTGGCGGGCCTTCGGGTTGAAGCCCTGGCACCAGGACAGTTTCAAGGTATCGCCGGACCCCGATCTGATCGAAAAGGTCCGTGACATCGTCGGCCTCTACATGAACCCGCCCGAGGCCGCCGCGGTCTTCGCCGTCGACGAGAAGCCGCAGATCCAGGCGCTCAACCGCACAGCTCCGACGTTGCCGTTGCTGCCCACGACGCCCCAGCGGGCAACGCATGACTACGAGCGTCACGGCACCGTCGATCTTTTCGCTGCGCTCGACATCGCGCGTGGCACCGTCATCTCCGACATCCGAAAAAGCCACAATCAGAACGACTTCATCGCCTTTTTGAACAAGATCGACCGTGAAGTCCCAGCCGAGCTCGACGTGCACGTGATCTTGGACAACCTCTCGACTCACAAGACGCCCAAGGTGCAGCGCTGGCTGCTCCGCCACCGCCGCTTCCACCTCCACTTCACCCCGACGTACGGCTCGTGGATGAACCTCGTCGAGCGCTGGTTCTCGGCCCTCACGACCAAGAAGCTCAAGCGATCGGCGCACACGAGCGCCAAGGAACTCGCCACCGACATCCAGGCATGGGTCGACGTATGGAACGAGGACCCGAAGCCCTTCGTGTGGCACAAGAGCGCGGAACAGATCCTCGAGCGGCTGGCCGGCTACTGCGGCACTATCAACGAGGGGGTAAGCGCATGAACCCACGACTTTCACGCCCCTTCAGCCGGACAGCACACTAGGTAAGATCCTCGCGGAACATGTTGATAGCGACGCAGGATCCGAAGATGAAGCTTTTTGAGGTCAGGGCCTCCTGGAGCCGTGACACCTCATACGAGCCGGATGGGTGGTGGGACAAGAGCCCAGCATTGGCCCAATCCGCTGTCACGTCCCTCGTGCTCCAGGTCTACCTCGATGGTGAACTCCTTCGGGCTGCCGCCGGCGGGCAGACGACATACTTCTGGGCGATGGTTGATGGTGAGGACCTCGATCTGACTCTCGAGCAATTTGACCCTGTCCCAATCTGGACCCTGGGGACCGAAGGCCGTGGACCGTGATTGCCTCCTGGCGTGGCCTGACACCCAGCAAGGATACGAAGATCTTCGAGATCGCGTGGCAGTTGCCATGAAGACGGCCTGAACGGCAGGGCGGAGCTGCTCTATCTCTTCGAATCAAACGCTCAGCCTCAATACGCACAAGACATCCTGAACGTTCTTGCCGCCCCGATCGGGTACCGCATGACGTTCCGGTATGACTCGAAGTTTGTAGACAACGCGGCTCTGGCCTCGTGGACCACGCAAGAGCTCGCCCACGAGGAAATAGTTGTCCACTTCGTCTTGCAGCAGGCTCACCAATACTTCACACCCGTCCTCTTCCCCATGTGCACCGGGACAGTCGTCGATGCTTTCCGAGAGGGCGACATCCACCTCGTCGAGTTTGTGGTCGGAGATGTCCTGTCCTTGACAGCTCCTCCACCGGATCCGCACGATCCGCACAAAGAGATGCATCCGGCGCGGACCGCGGCCTATCGTCAGACCCTTGAGGATACGGATCTCCCCTCCCATACGACAAATACGCCATCCGGTCGGACCGAAATGTCCTCACGGACAAGAACAGCGGCGTTGTACGAGCCCCGAACCCTCAGGCGGTGCCGGAGGTATTCCGTCTCACCACCAATCACCTATCTAGGACGGAAACCTTTGCCTCGGCCCGCTTCGGCTACGTGCTCCGCCTCAACCATGGTGACGAGAGCGTGGCCAGCCAAGGCGGATCACACAGTTATCGGCTCACCTCAGGCGAAGAGTACGAACTAGAATTCCTCCAGGCGCAGCCTGGATTGGTCACCACATCAACAGTGATGAACATCGTCCTCGATGGAACTACTCTTCAGCCGGTCGGACCTACACAGCTGTCGATCGGGTCACCGTACGACGTGCAGTCTGTCCGAATGGTGGCGACGATGATAACGAGTGGAGTCAAGTACACGACGATCGGTCTGCGTCCGGGTGAGGGCGTTCAGGGCCCCGCTCTCGACATTCCCGTCGAAATTCACCCGTCGGCGGGGAGGAACGCCAAGATCGGCCTGGGTACCAGCGTGCCGTTGGTCCTCATCGGGCTGTCCTCGGTACTTACAGATATCTCCACGGCATGGAAACTTCTCATCGTCGCCGTCGGAGCGGTGTCGGCCGCTTACTTGAGCATCTTCGGATGGAGTACTCACTCGCCGTAGGAGTCGCTGAAATCAGAAACTTCGACGCCACCAACAACCCGCACGCGCCGGAACCGAGGGTCTGGACCCCGTTATGAGAAATGGGGGCCACCGTCACACCATTGGAGCACCCTCGGCTCAGTCCTGTTTGACGTCGAGTAGCGGGCCTAATACCGCGGCTGCCTGGTGATTCTGCGCGGGCGGAAGTACTGGCGACGTTCGATGTCGTCGGGCGATCCCGATGACCGAGACAGGCGCTGACCATCGCGATCGGAGTTCCTGCCGCCGGGCTAGGCCTCTGGCTAGCCGTGGACCCTGACGCCTTCAGCGGTCACAACTTGCGTGCTGGTTTGGCTACCCCCGCAGCGGAGGCCGGTGCCAACGAACTCCTCACCTCGGACCGGACAAGCACGACGGGGTCGTCGTGGTCCGCTGCCGGCCTCGCGTCGTCCAGTCTGCGGCTGGCGCGTAGCAGTCTTCCGAGCGGTCAGACCGCTGCCCTGTTAATTTCGCCTGACATGCGGTTCACCCGGATGCTGGTGTTCGTCGCTGCAGCGATATTGGCGGTCACCGGAGCCTCGATATCGGCCACTCCCACCGCGGCTTCGGGCTCCCCGCCATCGGTTACCGCCATTTCGATGACCATGGCCCACGCGTACAAGCCGATCGCGGCTCCGGGAACCACGGACGACTACCACTGCACGCTGGTCAACCCTCACGTGACCCGGAACGAATACATCGTCTCGAGCAAATTCGTCGCGGGTAGTGACGAGGTTCACCACGCGGCGCTGTTCCTCCTGCCACCCTCCCTGGCCGCTACCGCGGAACAGGAAAACAGAGGGGGGCGCGGCTGGACGTGTTTCGGTTTACCGCTTCCGAGCTCGGACCCGGCCGGAGTCGCAGCCGTGCCGCTTTTGACGTTCTGGACTCCGGGCGCCGGTGTGGACGACTTCCCGAAGGGCACCGGCGTCCCGCTCCCGGCCGGCAGCCTCGTCGTGATGCAGGTGCACTACACGCTGTTACTCGGTGACAAGGCGGTGAAGAACTCGCTGGTGCTTGACACTGTGCCCGAGTCGGCACCGCTCCTCCCCCTCCACCTCAACTTGATGCTCGCACCTCCTGACATCCCGTGTTCGCCAGGTGTCAGCGGTCCGCTGTGCAACCGGGCGGCATCCTTGGCCAACCTGGGACAGCGCTTCGGCCAGTCTGCCGTGGACGAGGTGAACGGGATCGAAGCACTCTGCGGCAACAACCCGGCCGATCCACCCGAAGGAGACTCGACCTCCTGTACTTCACGGATCGAGAAGAGCGGTTACATCGTCAGGGTGTACGCACATATGCACCTCCTGGGACGATCCTTCAAGATGGTGCTCAACCCGGGGACGCCACAGGCAAAGACCGTCCTCGACGTGCCCAACTTCGACTTCCACGACCAGAAGTCGTACAACCTCAGCAACCCCGTTCCCGTCAGCGCTGGTGAGCCGGTGCAGGTCACGTGCACCTACGACCCGACGCTGGCGCAGGAGTTGCCGATCCTTCGGAACGCGCCACCCCATTTCGTCACCTGGGGCGACGGATCAACCGACGAAATGTGCATAGGACTCGCGTGGACGTCGGCCGTCCTTCCCAACCCGCGCGACAGCCTCTGATGGCGTGCTGTCGCTTGTCAGCTGCCGTGTCGGCGCCGCCGTTTTGGGGCGAGTGTCAGGCGGCCGTCAATCCTGCCCCGACCGCCGGTCCTCAGACCAACGGCGGATGGCCAGGTCGACGTGGGCGAAAGCCAGGCTGTCGACGGGGACGTTCCTGGGACTGAACCACCGGATCTCCGCCGTCTCGGTGCTGGTTCGCGCCAGCTCGGGGCGGTCTGCCTGGCCCACGAAATAGATATTGAGAGTGACTTCAGGTGGGTCTTCGTCGCCATAGGTGTCGAGCCACATTCCCAGAAATCTCATGGAGCAGAGGGTGAGTCCCGTCTCTTCGTGTACCTCACGCTGAGCCGTTGCCAACGGATGCTCCTCGGGATCGCAGAATCCTCCCGGAAGATCCCATAGCCCGGCACCAGGATCATTGGCCCGGAGGACCAGAAGGAGTTCTCCATTGTTCACGACACACGCGCCACCGCAGGGCTTGGGGTTTCTCCAGTACTCGTGACCGCAGTGAACACACCGGCCCGGGGCAACCAGACCAATTTCAGTTCCGCATGCCGTACAGAAACGGATGAGCGTCACCTCCATATGGTCGCTCATTCACGGGTCCTGTGCGGACATCACCGAACGGATCGCCTGCGGCGGCGCCGACCTGGGGACCGCTGGAGAGTCCCTTCCCGAGAACTGTTCCGGCGGCGGCGGCGCGGCGTGCTGCGGCCCGCCGCAGTTACGTCCGCTTGCATTCGGCGCGGCCGAGAAAGCCCGAGGGAGGGATCGTTCCGGCGTAGGACAGCGCTCGCCCAAGTCAGCGGTCAGTTCACGGCTTCCAGAATCTGGTCGTTGCCAGGCAGCGCGTGCCGTACCTATTTCCACGCAAGGTTCAGAATCACCGGCCCAGCAGGTCCCGAGAGACGGGCAGTGATCGGCTCGCCTGGAGTCACACTGCCGACACAAGAAAGCTCCGAAGGAAAGTCGCAGATGGCGGGTTGAGTCAGGAACCGTCCTGCTTGCGAAACCACGAGAGTGAATCCTGGTGCCGGCTCGACCGAATTCACCGGAGTGACTTGCGCGCCGGTCGTTTCGGATTCAGGCGTGTAAGTGACGGTCATCGCCGTCTGAGAGGCACCGGCCGGTGGGATGACCTCGACGAAAGAATCAGTCGGGGTGTAGTTGACGGTAAGCGTCAACGGCACCACTGCGGCACCTGACTTTGGTTTCACCGCGAAGGCAACGTGGGTCAATCCGTCGGTTGGGGGAAGCGTGGCGGCGCCGGTAGATGACAGAGCCATGCACGATGGAAACCTGAACCACGGCGGCCACGAGCTGTCCGAAAGGCCCCCGTCAAGACCCGCAGGACAGACCTCGAGGGGCGTACCGGCAGACGCCTGGAGTTGAATGGGCGCGGTCGTGGGATGCAGCCCGACCGAGAGCCAGCTCCCGCTGGTCAATACTGCACCTTCAACGGAGAAGGTACGGGTTCCGGGTGAGGGAACTGTGGTCGCGGGCTGAGATACCGGCGTCGTGGTCGTGGTCGAGGTGGTGGTAGGAACGGTCGGTACGGCGGTCGTGGGAGCAGGGCTAGGAGCATGCACTCTCCGAGTCGATCGAGCGCCCGGGGAGGCCGTCGTGGTACATGCTGTGCAAGCGAGCGCGGCGATGAGAACGACGGCAGCGCGCTGCACTCGCATGCAGGGATGCTAGGCACGCGAGCCGGTCGGGCACACCTCGTGTCGAGGTAGTGGTTGGGTGCACGTGTACCGATACATCCCTGGTGCGATCCCGAACACCACGAGCAAGATAGGAGAATCGCGCATGCATGAGGGCCAGCAGGTCGCCGTCGACACCCCACGTCCCGGCGACCAACGTTGATGCGCCGCTGGCCCTCTCGAGGTAACAGGACATTCAATCCCCGCTCTCGAGGTTTGCTCCAAGACCACCGCGCCTTCAGCAGCGTGGACACATGTGCGACGAAAGCAAGCATGTCATCGAAGGGTGCTCGATCCGATGGAATTCTGCGCACGGCGTCCTGGCGGACCGTGCTCTCGAGGAGCCGAATAGTTTCACCTATGATGACTTCACTATTTGCCAGAACAGAGCGATGAAGTATGCTTCAGTCAGGCTCACATTTGAGGAGTAGGCGGATCGGGTTTCAGCATTCTGGTTTCCATGTGGGCCAGCTCACGGCTTGTGGGCGACTTTCGCTTTAACCCGAGCCCTAATAGGGGAGTGACTCATGCGTTCAAAGTTCATCACGTGGGGGATGGGGTCGGCGACGGCGGCTCTCCTGATCCTGGCACCGCTTGTGGCATTCGACTTATCGCCCGCCGGTGCAGTGGGCCCATACACGGCAATTGTCGTCAACAATCAATTTCCAACGAGCAACTCGATAACAGAGGTGAACGGATCAGGCTCCTCTTGGACTCCGGAGGCTCCGGTTGTGCTGGGAAGTGGTGATGAAGGTCTGACCACTATTGCGTACGCACCCGATGGTTCGACCGCCTATCTTGCTGTGGGAAACGATAACTCGATTATCCCTGTCAAAACGTCGACGCTCGCCGCTGGGACAGCGTTCTCGGCCGGGGTTACGACGCCTTTGGACGACGAGGTCACGCCAAACGGACAGTTTTTGGTCGTGGTCGGGGTGGGGAGTGACACGGTCTCAGTGATCAGTACCGCCAACACGAGCGACGTTCAGACGGTCAATGTGGGATCGAGTCCAATTGGAGTAGCGATCCTGCCCAATAGCAGTGCGGCGTACATAACGAACAGTGGCTCGGACACGGTGAGCGTCGTGAACCTGGTCGGCACACCTACGGTGACCAAGACAATTTCTTTCCCGGGTGCTGGCTGCAACGGACCGGTCTACGACGCCGTCACTCCGAACGGAAAAGCGGTGTACGTGACGTGCGCCAGTAACGACAAGCTGTGGAAGATCAAGACTTCCACGGGCCATGCTGCGGCGTCAGGCATCAAGATCCCCAAGGGCGGGGAAGACAATGAGAATGGTGGCCTGCACCAAGTTGTCGTCACACCCGATGGACAGACGGCATACGTCGCGAGCGGCAATGATGTGTATCCGGTAACACTGTCGAGCAAGGCTGTGGGTGCCGGAATTCCGATGACCAACGCAACGTCACTCGCGATCAGCTCAGATGGCGCGTATGTGATGGCGGGTCAAAGCGACAACGGTTGCGCGTGTTCGACGGACAACGTCGAGGTGATCAAAGTATCGTCGAACGCAGTCACCGACACCTTTGCTGCAGGGGGCTATGAGCACTTCTCGGTCGCGTTCAAGCCGTAGCGCAGGCCGATCGAGATCAACTCACCCCGCCGTTCATTGTCGAAGAGACTCACGATGTGCTTTTCGATCTCTCGAAGAACGGTAACCAATGACCGGAAGACGGGCCTCAGCGATCGATGAGCTGGCAGACTGCATCAAGTCGAGCGCTGTCACACCAGCCCGCCGGGGGTCAGGCGTCGCGGCGTACCAGGACCCAGCAGCCGATCGCCAATGCCACAACGGTGTACAACACGAGGAGGGCGAAGCCGGTCCACGGGCTGAAAGCCGGCCCGATGCGATCGGGCGTCCCGTTGGTGGAAAACATGACCAGCCCGATGTTGGCTGGTAGGTAGCGGGCCACGGCGTTGCTGATCGACGTCGGCAAAGCCTGAACGATGATGGGCAGAACGAGCACAACGCCGACAAAGGCGGAAATGGCGCCAGCGGTGTGCCGGATGATGGTGGCCAGTCCTAACGCCAAGAGTCCGAGCACGGCCAGGTAGAGCCCGGCGCCGACCACGGCTCGCAGGACGCCCGGCTGCCCCAACGACGCGGAGCCGCCCGAGGAGAGCATGGCCTGGAGGTTGTGGGGGATCTTCAGCCCGAGTTGGTGGGCGCGCTGTG
Organism: uncultured Acidimicrobiaceae bacterium; assembly: GCA_963828505.1. Lineage (GTDB taxonomy): Bacteria > Actinomycetota > Acidimicrobiia > Acidimicrobiales > RAAP-2 > Bog-473. The sequence continues at coordinate 238,848 of CAWHFM010000007.1, read as the reverse complement.
CGATGGCCGTCGACGGCCCGACGGCGTTCTTGGTCGACAGGATGGCCTGGCCCATGGCGAACGCGATGAAGGCGAAGACCTCGCTCGCCACCACCGCCACCGTTCCGAAGACGAGGATCTTGGCGCCGAGCACAACCGGGCGGCGAGGCACAGCTGACAACGTGGCGCGGATGGTGCCCGTGCCGTACTCGGCGCTCATGACCAGCACGCCCAGGACGCCGAAGATGAGCTGACCGAGGAAGATCCCGATCAGGCTGCGGCGGGTCGGATCGTCGATGATTTCGGTGCCGCTCACCGTGCCCGTGCTCAGCGCACACAGGCCGATCACGGCCACTCCCGTGGCGACGAGCGTCCACGCGGTCGAGCGGACCGACCAGATCTTGGTCCACTCGGCTGCCATCGCCCTCCGCAACCCGACGCGGCCCGGCGGCTCCTGAATCGCGAAAGGAGCCTGAGCACCGAGCACCGCCGTCACCGTCCACCTCGGAACTCGACGGCGTCCTCCGTCAACTCCATGAAGGCGTCCTCCAGGGAGGCGACGGGGGTCAGTTCGTGCAGTGCCACACTGTATGGACGCGGCCAGGTCACCGACATCCGGTGCCGACATGCCGGTGATCGTCATGGACCCATCGGGATCCTCAATGACAGTTCCACCGGCGTTCGTCACCGCGTCGGAAAGTTGGTGGGGCGCCGGCGTGCGGACCTTGACCGATTGCCGAGAGCTACGGGCTACGAAGTCCGCCACTGAAGTCTCGGCGATCAGCTTGCCCTTCCCGATGACGACGAGGTGGTCGGCCGTGAGCGCCATCTCGGCCATCAGGTGGCTCGACACGAAGACGGTACGACCCTCTCCGGCCAGCTTCTTGCACAGCGTGCGCACCCAGCGAATGCCCTCTGGGTCGAGCCCGTTCACCGGCTCGTCGAAGAGGAGTACGCCAGGATCGCCGAGCAAGGCGGCGGCGATGCCCAGGCGTTGGCCCATACCGAGCGAGAACTTGCCCGCCCGCTTGCCCGCCACCGAGGTGAGCCCGACCAGCTCCAACACCTCGTCGACCCTCGCCCGAGGAATGGCGTTGCTCCTGGCCAAGGTCAGCAGATGGGCCCGAGCCGAACGACCCGGATGGATGGCTTTCGCTTCGAGGAGCCCGCCCACCTCGCGCAACGGCCAAGGAAGGTCGTGGTATCGCCGACCCAACACGGTGACCCGGCCCGACATCGGAGAGTCGAGGCCCATGATCATGCGCATCGTGGTCGATTTGCCCGACCCGTTGGGCCCGAGAAAGCCCGTCACCGTGCCTGGTCGCACGTCGAAGGACAAGTCGTCCACGGCCACCACGTCCCCGAAGCGCTTGGAAAGGCCTCGCGCCTCGATCACCCCCCGAGTCTGACAGAGCCCCCCGTCATATGGGTATCAGGGATGTCCCTGACACGATCCCACTCTCGGGCGTCCGCGCTGTCTTCGACCATCCGGCGGCGGCGTTCCGCTCACGCTCTCCTGGCCGGGAGCACCAGGGCCAGCTGGCGCGAAAGTGCCACCGGACGACGCTCGCTGTCCCACAACTCGCCGTCCTCCTCCATCAGACCGTCGAGGAGTACGCGGGTGCGATAGGTACCGAGGAGCCAGCCCGGTGCCGGGCGGGACCGCACGTGTGCCGTGAGCTCGACGGTCGGAGCGCCACCGGCCCGTACGGACCCGAGCAGGGCCGGCGGGAACCCGTCGATGAACGCCACCGCCGAAGTGGTGGTCGGTTCGGTCCCGTCGCGGAAGCGGATCCAGCCTGTGATCTCGAACGGGTCTCCCTGTTTCGGCCCCAACCAGGGGCTGTCAGGCGGAAGGCGCAGCTCGAATTGATGCTGGAACTCAGGGAGTCGATGTCCGCGTCGCTCCAGCAATTCGGAGAACGGCACGCAGCGGTCGGGCGGCGCGATGTCGGGGGCCTGAGTACTGACCCGCGACAGACCCGCCTGGGCGGCCAGATCCCCGAATGCACCGATCGTTCGGACCACCTCTCGGTCACCCTGCACCAACACGCCGGTCACCGTGGCGAAGGTACGGCCGTGCTTCACCACCTCGGTGCGCACCCGGGCCGGTCCCGCGGCAGGACGAGAGAGAAAGTGGGCCGTCACCGTGACCGGATCGGGTCGCCCGGCCTCGCCGAGCATCGCACGCACCATCACGGCCATGAGGTAGCCACCGTTGAGCCCTTCGCCGGTGTGCCACCGTTGGCGCAGATCGCAGACCCACTCCTCACCGTCCCGCATCACGGCCGTGTCGAGGTCGAAACGAGATTCTTTTGCCCCGTCCAACGACCTGCCCACGGCGTCACGGTATCGGAGCGCCCGTCCGAACTCGGCGACCGACCCTCCGACCGCGACGTGGCCCAGGTCGAGTTCCCGTCGCGTCTCGCAGCGTGCGGCGGTTCGGACCCTATGTTCGGTCCGTCCCGGGGTGTCCCGGGTTCTTGGCCGGCCGACCCTGCCCTGGGCCAAGATGGTGCGGTGGCGGGATTCCTTCGAGCGCTTTGGCGACCGCAGTACATCCGCACGTGCACCAGCTGCGGGTACTCGTGGACGCTTCCAGGCTTCTACACGAAGCCCCGGCCGCGAGGTCTGCCACGCACTCGACGAATGGGCAACAGTTCCGGCTACGCACAGCCTTTTTCGACCCAGCCCTTCGACTCGACGGTGTCGATCAATGCCGCCCAATCGGAAGAAGCGGCCAGGCTTCGAACATGTGCGAAGTGCAGCGCGCACGGCCGCTACACGCAGCGGCGCGTCTGGCACGAGGCGATGGACGACGTCGAGGGGTCAGGCGTCTGAGGCTCACCCTCCGGGGGACGATTGGGCGTGAGGGCTTGAGCGCGAACGGCCACGCCGACCACCTGCACCGGGACAGCCGAGTCGGTCAGATATCCGTCTCCGAGCTCCCCCGAGGTGCCGTAGCCCCAACAATTCACCCCGGCGAGGCCCGTAAGGACGCAGTAGCCGTCGCTCTGGGCATTCGACGTCATCGCGGAGACCCCGGTGAGGGCGCCGGATCCGCCGACACCGAGAACCTGCACGGGAAGGGCGGAGCCGAATTTGTTCGCGTTCGTGTAGAAGACGCCGTCGCCGAGCTGACCGTCCCCACCACGACCCCAGCAGTCCACGCCGGTCGAGCTCAGCACGGCGCAGTATCCGCCACTTTCGAATGCGAGTCCGGAGACACCGGTGAGGGTGCCGGTGCCGCCCACATTGAGAACCTGGATGGGAATCGCGGAGCCGTAGTTGCTGCCGCTGGTGTAGAAGATGCCGTCTCCGAGCTGACCGAAGTTTCCATCGCCCCAACAGTCCAGTTCGGTCGAACGCGTCAGGGCGCAGAAACCGCTGCCGTCAGATGTCAGTCCGGACACCCCCCTGAGTGCACCGCTGCCCCCGACTGTCACCACCTGGACCGGCAGGGCCGAGTCGTAGAAGATCCCGCTGCCGAGCTGACCGTACTGACCCTCGCCCCAGCAGTCCACCCGGCGAGAGCCCATCAGTCCACCCGGCGAGAGCCCATCAGTGCGCACATCGTCGCGCCGAATGGCCCAGCCGAGGTCAGCGCGGCCACATGCCGAAGAGTGCCTGTACCGGTGACGCCCACGACCCGTACCGGCACGCCCGAGTCCTTGAGCGCTCTGTTGCCGAGCTGACCGTACTCACCCTCGCCCCAGCAATCCACGCCGGTCGAGCTCATCAGGGCGCAATAGCCGAACCCGCCGGCACTCAGGGCGACGACGCCCGAGAGCAGGCCGCTACCGTCGACTCCGACCACGGCCACGGGCACAGCCGAGTCGGCGAACACTCCGTTCCCGAGCTCTCCGTCTGAACCGCTGCCCCAGCAATCGACTTCCGCGGAGATCGTCAGGGCGCAGAAACCGTATCCGTCGGCGCTCAGGGCGACGACGCCCGAGAGCAGCCCGCTACCGTCGACTCCGACCACGGCCACGGGCACAGCCGAGTCGGCGAACACTCCGTTCCCGAGCTCTCCGTCTGAACCGCTGCCCCAACAATCGACCCCGGCCGAGCTGGTCAGCGCGCAGTAACTGGCCGCATCGGAACTCAGGCTGACGACGTTCGAGAGCAGGCCGGTACCGCCCACACCGAGAACGGCCACCGGCACGGCCGAGGTGCCGCGCACGACGTTTCCAAGCTCGCCGTCGGACCCGACGCCCCAGCAATCGACCCCGGCCGAGCTCGTCAGCGCGCAGGAACCAGCGCCGTCCGATGCCAGGCCCGCGACGCCCGAGAGCGGGGGCGGGAGTCCTCCCGCGCCGGCCTCGACCCCGACCACCAAGTCCGCCTTCGCGTCCCCGCGCGCGCCTATGGCGGCCAAGGTGAAGCGGTAGTCCAAGGTGTTGGCGCCACCGTTACGCGGGAGTACCGACTGGAACGAGAACGCACCGGAGCAGGCAGCGGTCACGGGCAAACCCGGCAAGGTAGGAACGACCGACAGGGTGCAGGCCGCCGCCTTCTTCACGGTCGCCGTGATGTCGACGGTTCCGTTCGTGGTCCTCACGGTGGACGGCGACGCGGCAAAGTCTGCGATCTTCGCACCGCTCACGGCGTAGGCCGGCGCCGCAGGCACCGTCAGGAAGACGACGTACGTGGCGGCGCCTGCGACGAGAGCAACCCTCGACCACGAGCGTCCTCTCCGCCACGCGCTCCGCCTCGTTGGCGTGGTCCGCATCGTTCCCTCCTCTTCCGGTCTCGCCCATGGACGGTTGCGCCCGGTCGGGAGCCTGGCACATCATCGTTTGCGCTGGTAGAAACGAGAGCTGATGGGGTGGCTCGCCGACCGGCGTGCTCGCAAGGCACAGGAGACGTTCCAAGGGCAGATGGCCACTTGGAACGAAGAGGACGCCCACCTCAGGACACTTTTGGAGCAGGCCAAGACCTTCGAGGGCGAAACCTCCGTCGAGGGCGAGACCGTGCAGTTGAAGCAGGACGAGCGCGTCTTCCTGATCGTCCAGAGCTGCCCTCTCGTCGAACCACGCCGAGGGCCGGGGCACTACCAAGGGGGCTATCAGGGCATCAGCATCCCCATCGGGGACACCGGTCTGCGCTACCGGGTTGGAGCCGGGCGCGGGACCATGGTCCCGGGGACGGAGAAGCCGACTGTCGTCGACTCGGGCGTGGCCACCATGACCAGCCTGCGCGTCATCTTCCAGGGCCCTATGCAGACACGGGAGTGGAGCTTCGCCAAGCTCATCGGGTACCAGCATTTCGACAACCCGCGCTGGACCGCGCTCCAGGTGTCGAACCGCCAGAAGACGTCGGGGATCGCCTACGACGAGGCGTCGTCGCTCAGTGTGCAGTTCATGCTCGAGCTCGCCTTGGCCCACTTCAACCACCGCGTCGACCAGTTCGTAGGACAGCTCGAGGCCGAGGTGTCCTCTCACCTCGCGGACGCGGCCGGGCGCCGGCGCTCTTCCCGGTGCCACGCCGCAAACCCCGTGACCGAATCGGTCCGAGGGGCTATGCGCCGAGATAGCTCTCGGACAGTGCTTCCTCCATCTCCGCCGGGGAGCCCTGAGAGGTGATGACGCCTTGGAGCACCAGGGCGGCGGCGTCGGCGATGGGCAGCGCGGAGTGGGCGAATTGCTCCACCAGGAGGATGGACAGACCGCCCGAGGCCAGCTCGGCCACCTTTTCGTAGAGCTCGCTCACGACGAGCGGGGCCAGGCCGAGCGAGAGCTCGTCGAGGAGGAGGAGCTTCGGGTCCGTCGCGAAGGCGCGGGCCAGCGCCAGCATCTGTTGCTCCCCGCCCGAGAGTGTGCCGGCCAGCTGCTTGCGCCGCTCGGCCAGGCGCGGGAACTGGGCGAAGGCCACGTCCTCGACGTGGCCCATGGATACGCCGACTTGTGTGGCCATGAGGAGGTTCTCGCGGACGCTCAGGTTCGGGAAGATCCCGCGCCCTTCGGGCACGGTGCAGATGCCCTGCCGCGCCCGGGCGTCCGCCGAGAGCTGGTTGACCCGGGCGCCGGCGAAGCGCACCTCGCCGCTGGTCGGGACCAGGGTCCCGGAGCAGACCTTCAGGATCGTCGTCTTGCCGCCGCCGTTCGGTCCGAGCAAGGCGACAACGGAACCTTCGGGGACGGCGAGGCTGACTCCGTGCACGACCTCAATCGGTCCGTAACCGGCGCGGATGTCACGGAGCTCCAGGACCGGCTCCGCGTTCACGGGGCACCCAGGTACGCGTTCACCACCACGGGATCGGCCTTGACCTGTTCCGGCGTGCCGCTGGCGATGATCTCGCCGTAGTCGAGCACGTGGATGAGCTCGCACGTCCCCATCACCAGGCTCACGTCGTGCTCGACGAGGCAGATGGCGAGTCCGCGTTCGTCGACGAGCTGGCGCAGCAGCCGGCCGAACACGGCCGTCTCCTGCTCGGTCTGCCCGGACGCGGGTTCGTCGAGCAGGAGCACCTTGGGCTGGGTCATCAGGGCCCGGGCCACCTCCACCACGCGGGCGCGCGCCGTGGGGAGCTCGCTCACCTCGCGCTCGGCGACGTCTTCGAGGCCGACGAGCTGAATCGTCCGGTCGGTCTCGGCGCCCACGTCGATCCGGCTCCGGCGTCCCCACGTGTTGCGGATCTCGCCGGCGACGCGGATGTTGTCGCGCACCGTGAGCGATGTGAACAGCTCCAGGCGCTGATACGTCCGCGAGAGCCCCCGGCGGGCCCGGGCCGGCGGTCCCGCTTTGGTGACGTCGCGTCCGTCGATCGCCACCCGGCCGGACCGGGGGGCGAGGAGCCCGCTCACCACGTTGAACAGCGTCGTCTTGCCGGCGCCGTTGGGGCCGATGAGGCCGGTGATGCCACCGGGGGGCACCGAGATCGACACGTCGCTCAGCACCTGGGCGCCGCCGAAGGACAGCGAGACACCCGAGACCTCAAGGGCGGGCATCGGCGACTCCCTCCACCGCGGTGAGGCCGTCGATCGGCAAGACCACCGTCGCCGGGGCGCGTTCGCTCGCCGGCAGGTCGGCGCGCGTGGACGCACGGAAGGCTTCGGGCCGCACGGCGCGGCCGATGGCGGGCAGCGCCAGGGCGATGACGCCGGTGGCCAGCACCAGCCACCAGCCGCCCATCACATGGGTGAGCACGAGGAGGTAGGCCACCACCTCCGCCATGATGCCGAGCGCCAGCAAACCCTTCACCCGCCAGAGGGGGCGGTAGGACGCCACGATGTCGGGCACGGCCCCGCTGGGGCTGCGGCCGAGGCTCACCCCGACCAACGCCGGGGCCACGAGCGAGAGGTTGGCCATGATGCTCCAGAAGCCACCGCCGCCGTGGTCCGTGCTGAGGTTCTGGAACGTCGACGTGAGGGCGGTGAACGCGGTGCCGGCCAGGATCCCGCCCATGAGCGCGCCGGCGACGTTGCCGATCCCCCCGACGACCGTCAGCATGACGAGCGCCAGGCTGACGAAGATGATGTACGTCGTGTCGCTCACGCTGACCGAGGCGGCCGAGAGCAGAATGCCGCCGAGGCCCGCGATGGCCGCCGAGAGCATGAACACGGACAGCTTCAGCTTGACCAGGTTCTGCCCGAGGGTGGCCGCTGCCGCGGGGCTGTCCTTCATGGCGGTGAGGCGGCGCCCGTAGCTGCTGCGTCGCAGGGCGATGAGCCCGATGCCCACGAGCACGAAGATGCACGTCGACGCGGTGAGGAAGGTCTTGGGCGAGGTCAGGTCGATGGGACCGATCTTGGGCGCGGGGATCTGCAGGGTGCCGTTGGGGAAGATCGAGAAGTGCACGTGGAAGATGGGCAGCACGTGCGGGAGGATGTCGGCGATGATCATGTCCGACACGAATACGCCGAAGGCGAGGGTGGCCAGCGCCAGGTAGAGACCTCGGAGACGGAGCGCCGGCAGCGCGATGAGCCCGCCCACGAGTGCGGTGACCACGACCCCGAGCAAGATGCCCCACACCGTGATGCGCTGGGCCGTACCCGTGCCCGAGAGCCCCAGGTGGAAGACGATGATGGTGGCGATCGCCCCGAAGGACACCGGGGCCAGGTTTATCTCGCCGGCGTACCCGGTGAGCAGGGTGAGCGACAGGGCGATGATGGCCAAGGTGATGCCGATGGTGAGCACCCCCATGTCGCTCGTGTTCATGATCTGCTCCAGCGCCAGGACGACCACGAGCAGGATGGCGCCCCAGGTGATGGCCGAGCGCATGGTGGGAACGGTGAAGCGCTCCCTCGTGCGCAACAGGGTGGCGCCGCGCAGCCGCTCCTGAGGTAGCACGAGGAGGACGACGAAGAGGACGATCATCGGCAGGGCGATGCGGAAGTTCGACGCCCACGACCACGTCTCGGGGAAGTAACCGAGCACGTAGGTCCCCGCCAGCCCCAGCGCGAGCGCGCCCGCGAACGTCCTCCAGATGCTCCGCAGCCGCCCGAACATGGCGGCGGCGATGGAGTCGAGCACCAGCAGCGTGAGCACGTGCACGTCGAGCGTGCCTCCGCTGATGGGGGTGATGAGGATGCCGGCCAGGGCAGCCAGCGCGCCGCCCAGCGCCCAGGAGAACGCGGCCAGCCTTTCGGGCCGTCCGCCGTTGAGCTGGAGCAGCTCGGGGCTGTCGACGACCGCCCGCATGGCCACGCCGGTCCGCGTGCTCGAGAAGAGCAGGCGGATGCCGACGGCGATGAGCACACCGCAGCCGAGGGCGATGGCCTCGTGATCGGTCACGTAGACGCCGAAGACCTGGAACTTCGCCGCATCGCCGAAGAAGAGGTCGTCGGTCCGCGGCACGCCGGGGTTCCAGATCCACTGGGCCAGGGCGATCAGCCCGAGCATGATCCCGATGGTGACCACGATCTTCGTCACCTCGGCCGTCTCCCGCAGCCCGCGCATGATGCCGGCGTAGAGGACCACCCCCAACAGCGGCGCCAGCACCACGATCACGGCGAAGAGGGCCAGCGGGGCCGGCCAGTTCCACCCGTAGCGGAGCTGCCAGTAGGTGAAAGCGGCCAGCATGGCCATCGCACCCTGAGCGAAGTTGAAGATGCCCGAAGTGGTGTAGGTGAGGACGAGTCCCGAGGCCGCAATGCCGTAGACCGCCCCGGTGACCAGACCCAGGATCGTGTACTCGAGGAACAGGTGCATGGACCGCCGCTCGCCCGTTCAGCTCAGGCGACGCTCGAGCGGGCGTGTCGCGTCATCACCCCTGTGGCTTGATGACCGAGGACGTCGCGTACTGGGTGGCGTAGCGCTGGGCGTTGAGCGTGGTGCCGATCACCGAGCCCGAGTTCGCCACGATGTACTTCGGCGAGCAGTCGAAGGTCCCGAGCTTCTTCGGGTACGCCTGCACCCACTTCGTGTTGTCGAGCTTCATCAAGAGCCCGCACGAAGGCGGGAGGTTCTTGGACGGATTGCCCGAGGCGTTGAGCCCCCCGCCGGTCCACGATGTGACCTTGGAGAGCTTGTTGATCATGCATTGGCGGGTGAGGGTCGAGCCGCACGCCTTGGCCGCGGTCGCCCAGAGGAGGAAGGAGGACGTCGACTGCTCTCCCAGCTGCGAGGTGAGCCCGCCGTACTTCTTCACGATGGCGAGGTACTGCGCGACGGCGGGCACCACCTTGGCCGCCTCGAGCGGCTCGTAGGCTATGCGGACGTAGACGTTGTTGCCGAGCCCGGCGGTGTTCCACTGGGCGAAGGCCTGGGTGTAGGCGCCGGAGTCCTCCACCCAGATGGGGTTGTAGCCGATCTGGTTCTCCGCCTGCAGGGCCCCGTAGAGCGTCGGCCCCGGTGTCGAGTCGTTGTAGATGATCTGCGCGCCGCAACTCTGGAGCTTCTGCACGAACGGCGTGTAGTTGGCTTCGCCGTTGTAGTTGATCGTGACGGAGCAGTTCGGGAACTTCCAGCCCGCTTTGGTGTAGGCCTGAACGGCCTTGGCCATCGACTGCTCCTGGGTGGACAGGGTCGAGTTGTACTCTCCCGCCTTCTGGGTCTTCGCCTTTCCGAAGAGCTTCTGAATCTGGTAGGCGCTCGACACCGGGCTGTAGTCGGCCGGGTTGGGCGTGGCCTGGTACATCTCGTAGGCGTTGGCGACGACGGAAGCGACGGTGAAGCCGGGAACGGCGGCCAGGTTGCAGCCCAGGCGGGTTCCCTCGGCGACCCCGTCAAGCGCGAAGCCCTCGCCGACGAGCATGAAGTCCTTCTTGCAGGCCGCGGTCACCGCGGAGCCGACGTTGGTGACGGCGGCGTCGTAGTAGTCACCGACGATCTTGCGCCCGTTGATGCCCCCCTGGGCGTCGCACCAGGCGATCATGTCCTTGACGGCGTCGCCCATCTCCTGGTCGAGACCGGGGAGGCCCGCAAAGCCCCGGTCGTCGCCGTAGGCGATGTTTATCGTGCCGTTGGTCACCCCCAGATTGGTCGCGCCGGTGGCGTGGCCCTTGCCGCACGGCGTGGGGAGGGTGCCGAACTTCGTCGTGGGGATGGAGGACGCGTCGGTTACCGCGGGCGAAATCACCACTCCGGTCGCGGTCAGTGCCGTCAACAGAAGCGCCGACCACACCGCCCGCCCCACCGTGATCTTCTTCATCACCCACCCCCTGTCTGCCGCGCCGGACCTGTCGCCTCGCGCTGGGAGACTGCTGAGAACCCTAGAACATGTTCTCGTTCGGATTGGCACACTAGCAACCATGCCGGCCGGTTTCCTTACGCGCGGGCGTTCGGGAGGCCCGTCCCGCCGGCTCCGGCCGGGCGCGCCGGGCCGGCGTGCGGAGCCTGGCCGACGTCGTCGGCCTCAATCCGGTAGCGCTCGATGTAGTCGCCGAATTCGGTGGCCAGGCCGGGGTACGTCCAGCCGAAGTCGGCCGGGTCGTAGCGATGGCGCCCGAAGGCGTCCTGCGGCCGGTGGTCGAGAAAGGCGTACATGCGCCGGGCGTGCAGCGGCGTCACCTCCTCCCCGAAGTGCGCGTACAGAGCGCGAACGGACTCGACCGGATCGGCCACCAGCGCGCCGTAGTGGAGATGCCGGCACCACCCGTCGGGGTGCCGGTCGTCGAAGGACATCGCAGAGTTGAGAGCGAACGCACACTTACGCTTCCACTCTTCGGCCGCGGGCCGCGGGTCGTGACGGCTGGTCAGGGGACGTTGGCTCGCGTTGGCCAGACTCGCCAGCGAGGTGACGACCGGACCAGGGTCCCGGTGGGTCCAGATGATCCGGGCGTCGGGGTAGGTGGCGAGCAGGGCGCCGAGGTGCCAGAGGTGGTTCGGAGTCTTGAGCACCCACCGCTCGGTGGGCAGGCGCGATTGGAGGGTCTGGAGGGCGAGCTGGTGCTGGGCGTAAGCCGGTGACATGTCGCACTGCTCGAGCCAGCGCGCGTAGGTCGGGACGTGCGCCTGGGTCTCGAGCGCGAGCGTGCGGACGTCGTACATGAAGAGCGACACGCACTCCTCCGCCAACGTGGCGCCGAAGGGGTGCATGGCCCGGAGGGGAGGGTTCAGTTTCATCAGGCCCTCGAGGTCCTTGGCGGTTCGGGCGATGCGGGGATCTCCACCCGCCTCGTCGAGAGTCGGCGGAGGAACCGGGTGGGCCGCCTCCCACTGGAGCAGGGGCCGCGCCGTCGGGTCGAGCCCGAGCAGCATGGAGAGGAGGCTCGTTCCGGTACGCGGCAGCCCGACGATGACCCAGGGGCTCTCAATGCGCTCGTGGCGCACCTCGGGGTGCTCGACCGACCAGCGTTGGAGCGCGATGCGGTTGGCCAGGGCGCCCGAGAGCATCTTCGAGACGAGGATGCGCCCGAAGGTGGTCAACTCGGCCTCGTCCTCGCACGACCGCACGAACACCTGGAGCGGCTCGCGGAACGAGTCGCTCCCGAAGTCGTCCGACCCCGCCGTCTTCGTCGCGGCCTTCGTGATGGAGGCGGCGTCGAGTGGTGGAACATGGAGGCCGGCGAGCTGCAGGCGCTCTCCCACCCAGTTGAGGGCCAGGAGAGGCCGGCTCCGCAACTCCGAGTCGCGCCACGTGTACTCCGCCTGGCTCACGTCGTTGCGCCCGCCGCGGCCACGCCGGAGCCGGAGCCGATCTCCACGACCGTACGCCCGAAGGACCGTCGCGCCTCGTGCTCGTCGAGCGCCCCTCCCGCCTCCGCCATCGGGACCCGCCGGCCGACGACGGGCCGGATCGCCCCGGCGGCGGCGAGGCGGAGGAGGTCCGAGTGGATCTCGTCGGCGACCTCGCGCCCGAACGGGTTGAAGCCGAACCGGCGCATACCCGGATCGACCGAGTCCGCCCAGGCCAGCATCACCGCCACGATGTCGATGTTCCCGATGCAGGCCATGCGCAGGGGCCGTCCGGTCATGCCGTTGGCGTCGTCGTCGGCGAAGCCGACCGCCAGGTAGCGGCCGCCGTGTGCGGTACAGCGCCAGGACCGCTCGACGAAGTCGCCGCCGGTCAGGTCGTAGACGACGTCCGCCCCCGCATCGCCGGTGGCGACGAGGACCGCCTCGACGAAGTCCTCGGCGGTGTGGTCGACGACGAGGTCGGCGCCCAGCGAGGCGCACAGGGCCGTCTTTTCGGGCCCACCGGCCACGGCGATGACCCTGGCCCCAGCGGCCTGGCCCAACTGGATGCCGGCCGTGCCGAGCCCGCTCGCGCCGGAGTGCACCACCAAGGTCTCGCCCGCCTGGAGCCGGCCCCGCCGGAAGAGCGCGAGGTGGGAAGCCTGGAACGTCAGAACGAACGCGGCCGCTTCGGCGTCGTCGAACGTCTCCGGCGCGTCGAAGACCGAGATGGCCGGGGCGATCGCGTACTCGGCGATGCCTCCGAGCGCGTTCTTGGTGATGGCGACCACACGTTTGCCCGACCAGTGCTCCAGCCCCGCTCCGACGGCGTCCACGACGCCGCACACGTCCATGCCGAGCGTGAAGGGGGGAGGCGTCGGCACCGAGACCAGGTTGCCGCGGCACCGGTCGATGTCGTTGAAGTTCAGCGAGGCCGCGCCCACCTTCACCCGCACCTCGCCCGGGCCGGGCTCGGGCCGCTCGACGGTGCGGACCTCCAGGACCTCGCCGGGTTGGCCGTGCCGGCTCACCTGCAAGGCCTTCATGTCTGCCACGGCGCCTCCCTTTGCCTCACGACCCGCGAACGCCGGAACAGTCGACCCGGGACGCCCGGCGCGCGGGCACGCCACTCTCCGCGGGAAGGTAGCAGGCGGGACCGGCCGCGCTGCCGTGGGAGCTGACCCAGGTCCGGATCGTGTTGATCAGGGCTCTGTGGTCACGTCGAGGACGACCGGGGGAAGCTCCGTCCCGCCCGGGGTCCGGAGCTCGAATCGCACCGGGACCGTGCCGGGCGAGGTGGCGGTGAGCGACAGCGCTGCCGTCGCGTCCCGCGGCGTCCCACAGGTGCCGCCCGCCGCCGTGCCCGCCACCAGCAGCACGCCCGACGAGGGGGAGACGCTCACCCCGCCGGGCAGCGCGGCCAGACTCCAGTCGACGCTCATGGCGCCGGCCGCCGCGGACGCCGCGCCCAGGTGGATCGTCGCCGGCTGCCCCTCGGTGAGGGTGATCGCACCGCTCGGCACCGAGAAACCGACGGCAGGCGCCGAGCCCGACCCGTACGACGGCGGGCTCGAGGCCGGTGAGGACCCCCAGGCCGGGTCGGGCGTGCCCGAGAGGGAGTAGGTCAGCGTCGCGCCGTCCTTCAGGACGGACGCCGGGAGCCACGGCCGGCTCCACGTGCCGGCCGGCGCGCCCGAATCGGGCAACGGACCGCACGCGCCGGCGGCGACCGGGGACGGTGGCAGGCCCGACACCGTGAGGGCGTGCACATAGGGCCGCGAGGCCATGGCCGCCGGGGCGTGCTCCACCAGGTGGCGGCCGTCGGGGAGCGTGATGGTCACGGCGGGGAACAGCGGACTGGCCAGGGCGAGGTCAGCGGTGCCCGGCGTCACGGGGAAGAGCCCGACCGCGGCCCAGACGTACCACGACGAGATGGCGCCCAGGTCGTCGTTGCCCGGCTCGTCGACCGGCGTGTCGTGGTACTCGTCGTCGACGATGGCGCGCACGACGCGCTGCGTCTCTTCGGGCGCACCGAACCAGTCGAACTCCCACGGGGCCCATTCGCCCGGCTCGTTGCCGGACCAGTCGTAGGGCTGGTCCCGGGTCGCGTTCAACGACGTGAAGAACACGCCGAGCTTGCTCGCGGCGGAGGCGTCTCCGCCCATCAGGGACGCCAGAGCGCCGAGGTCCTGGGGCACCGACCAGGTGTACTGCACCGCGTTGCCCTCCTCGAATCCGGTCTGGCCGCCGGCCTCGAGTTGCGACGGCTCGAACGCCGCTCCCGGGGGGAAGCTCCCGTCCGGCCCGCGGGCCTCGACCGACCCGGTCCCGGGGTTGAACTCGTACTCCCAGTTGGAGGCGCGCCGCATCATGGCCGCCGCCAGGGGAGCGTCGTGCTCCGCCTCGGCTACCTGCGCGATGGCGAAGTCGTCGATGGCGTACTCGAGCGTGACGGAACCACCGATGGAGTAGTCGATTGACGTCAGGTCCAGCGACGCCGCGTTGACGTAGTGCTGGGACAGGTACTGGTCCAGGTACTGCCGCTCGATCTGAAGGCCGTGGCCCGTCTCGTTCTGCAACGCGCCTTTGACCATGAAATGGAGCGCCGCGCCCATGTCGAAGTGCCGCGCCCCCATGGCGTAGGCGTCGGCGATGATCGGGTCCGCCGAGTCACCGTTCATCTGCCCTTCGTCCCCGCCCACGATGGCCCACTTGGGCAACCACCCGCCTTGCTCGGCGTCCTCGACGAGCGACTGGATCATGTCCCCGACCTGACGGGGCGCGAGGAGAGACTCGAGCTGGATCTCGCTCCGGTAGACGTCCCACTCCGAGAAGTCGGCGTACTCGTCGCGGCCGCGGGCCACATGGACCTTCCCGTCGCTGCCCGGGTAGTCCCCGTCCGAGTCGGACACGACGTTCGGGAACAGGAGGGAGTGGTAGAGGGCGGTGTAGAAGGTGTGCTGTTCGGCCGGCGTGCCACCGGACACCGAGATGCGGCCGAGCAGCGCGTTCCACCTGTCGCGGGCACGGGTGCTCACCTTCGAGAGCGACCAGCCCGGGTTCTCGGCCCGCAGGTTCTCCCTGGCATCGGCCGTGCTGACGAACGAGATACCGACCTTCATGAGCACGTCGCGCCCAGCCGACGGGTCGAACGTCACGAACGCGCCGCAGGTCGGTCCCGAGCAGCTGGACGACCCCGGCGACACGCCCGCGCTCATCCAGGTGCCCGCCGAGGAGAAGGGTCGGTCGAAGACCGCCACGAAGTGCAGCGTGTAGTTCGTCCCGGTGCCGCAGAACTGTCCGCTCGTGACCTGCCCGGCGACCTCGTCGCGGCCGACCACGTGCACCGCGGCGGCGGTGACCGGATTGACGCTGCCCGCGACCTTGAAGAGCACGTTGGCCGGGACCCCGGCCGGGAACGCGAAGCGGGCGATGCCGGTGCGGGTCGTGACCGAGAGCGCGGCGGAGACCGGGCCCGGGTCGAGGGACACCTGGTACCGGCCCGGCGAGGCCTCTTCGTGGCGGTGCGAGAACGCATCGGTCACGGCCTCGGGATCCGCGCCGAGGGCACCCACCGTCGGCAGCACGGGCACGTCCTGGAAGGAGGGGCAGCCCGTGCCGCTGAGATGCGTCAGGCTGAAGCCGTTGATCCTGCTGTCGCCGTAGGCGTAGCCGCCTCCGGACTGCACGGCGTTCGGGCTGGTGTCGGGGCTCCACTGGATCATCCCGAATGGGAGGTCCGCCCCGGGGAACTCGCCGACCGTTCCCGGCGTGACCGGACCGGTGCCGGTGCCGTCCAGCGGGTGGACGAGCGCCGCCGGATCGGTGACGGCGGAGACGGGCGGCCGGTTTCCTGCAGCCAGCGCCGGCGGAGCCGGGACCGCCACGACCGCCACGACCGCCGCCGTGGCATAGAGCGCGAGCACCGCTGCCGACATGGAGCCGGGAGCACCGGCGAAACGCGAACGGCCCATTGAGAAAGGGACGGTAGCGGCGTGGCGGCGCTCCGGCCCGGCCGGCGAGGACTTCGAGGGTCCGCGGGGGTGAGACACCCCCCTGTCATGCTCCTCGCGATGAGTGCTTGGGTCGCCGGCGAGATGCTGGGTTTCGACTTCGAGACGACGGGAGTGGACCGCTTCAACGACGTGCCGGTGTCGTACGCTCTCGTGCACGCGTGCGACGGGTTGGTCGACACCAGCTGGTCGGGACTCGTGGACCCGGGCCGCGACATCCCGGAAGGTGCGACGGCGGTACACGGCATCTCGACGGAGCGAGCCCGCTCGGAGGGAATGCCCATGGACGAGGCCATCGGGCTGGTCTTCGACGCCGTCGTCTCGGCGAGCCGGCGCGGGGTCCCCCTGGTGGGGATGAAGCTCGACTACGACCTGACCATCCTCGACACCCAGTCGAAGTTGTGGTTCGGCTTCGGACTGGCGGACCGGGGTTGGTGCGGACCCGTGCTCGACGCCGTCGTCATCGATCGGCACTACGACCGTTGGCGTCCCGGGAGGCGGAACCTCGGTGCTCTCTGCGACCACTACGGCGTGGAGATCGGAAACGCGCACGACGCCTCGGCGGATGCCATCGCATCGCTGCGGGTCGTCTTCGCCATGGCCACCCGCTACTGGACACTCGGTCTCGGCGCGCCCATCGAGCTGCATGCCTCGCAGGTGCACTGGCACCGGCAATGGGCCCGTGGCTACGACGTCTGGAGGAGGGGACAGGGCCTGATCCCCATCGACCCGCGCGACTACGTGTGGCCGGTCGCGCCGGCGGTGTGTCCGGTGGCCCGGCCGGCTGGTGCGGCCTGACCGGAACGCGCTTCATCCAACCGAGCCGACCGGCGCTGGACGAGGCCGGCTCCGAAATCGTGTGCGCGTGCGATTCACGCAACCCCTACTGGAGGGTCGCGCTCTTCTGAGAACGCTCCTTTCACTCTTGTCGATGTCGGCAGCATCGACGCGAGTGAGTATCGTCGGCGCCGAGTTGTACTCTTCGCCTCACGGACACCGACGTCCGAGCAGCGACCACCCAGGGAGGAACGCCCGATGTTGAAGCACGTTCGAAGGATGATTGCGGTTCCGGTCGCAATCTTGGCCCTTGCTCTTGTTTTCGTGTTGCCCGGCATCGCGTCGGCACACAGCAAGGCTCCTCGGACGATCAAGGTTGCGGGCACGTACTCGTACACCAACACTGTTCCGAACACCCAGACGCTCACCATCGATGCCAACGGCACACTGACGTTCTCGCCTGAGGGTTGCTCCGGGCTGTGGGCCGTCACCGGAAGGGCCTTCGGATACCAGGTTCCCGCCGGGTCGTGCGACCAACAGGTCGCCGTGGGGAAGGCGAAGATCGTGAAAGTGAAGGGCGCCAAGAAGGTCCAGATCAGTGGGAAGGGAACCTATCTCAAGAGTGGTGTCGTCTTGAGTTACACATGGAAGGCCGTTCAGAAATAACGGTCACGAATAACGGTCACGGAGTCACCGTCGGACCGAGTCACCGTCGGACCGAGTCACCGTCGGACCGAGTCACCGTCGGACGGGTCAATCTCGGATCCTGGCTCTTGGACCCTCAGGGTTTCAGCATGTCCCAGACCATCTCGACTCCCTCGTCCCCGGTGAGGACCACCTTGGCCGGGTGCTGCTTGTCGATGTGGCCCATGAGCCCGTTGTAGACGGAGTAGCCGATCAGCTCCTGCAGGCGGCGGGGAAAAGTCTTGACGAGCGCGGGCGGCACGCCGAGCTGCTGATTCTCCTGCTGGCGGATGTAGCCGGCGCAGTAGTTCATGGCGATGCCGACGCGACGGTTGTCGGTCCGGTTGGCCCCTCCGCCGTGCCAGAGGCTTCCCACCCAGACGAGGACGCTACCCATTGACATCTTGGCGGGGATGGTCTCGTAGAGCTCGAGCGGATTGGGCGGCTCGTCGCGCAGGTGGCTGCCCGGCACCAGCCGCGTCGCGCCGTTCTCCTCTGTGAAGTCGGTGATGGCCCACATGGTGTTGCAGATGATCGGGACGTGCGGCCGGGTGAGGGGGATCAGCTGGTCGTCGGCGTGCACGGGCTGCGCCTGCTCGTCCGGCCCGATGGCGATGGAGGAGAGGGACGAAATGAGGAGCCCCGGATCTAGCACGCGCTCGACGACCGGCAGCACATTGGGGTGCACGGGGATCTTCTCGAACGTCGGCCCGTGCACGAGCAGGTTGTACACGCGGGTCGTGCGAAGCCCTTCGAACAGATTGTGGGCCGGACGGATGCCGAGGTCGCGCTCCAGCTTCTCGAGCGTCTCTCCGATCTCGGCTACCAGGTCGGGGTCGATGGCGTGGGGGAGGACGGTGTAGCCGTCCTCGGCGATGCGCTGCAGGTGCGAATCGAGGTCGGGCAGGGGACTGGTGGCCGTGGTGGTCGACACGGGAGCAATTGTAAAGAGGTAGGGCGATCCGTGCGTCGTGGGGATGTCCGCCCCTTGGCGGTAGCCCAGGGAGGGCCGAGGCGACTTCGATCCCCGACGCGACCCTCGCCCGCCTGGGGGGTCAAAAGGCTGATGGTAGGGTTTGCCCAAAGAGGGCCGTTGGCGCAGTTGGTAGCGCACTTGCATGACGCGCAAGGGGTCAGAGGTTCGAGTCCTCTACGGCCCACCACGCCTCACCGGGAGAGAGGTTCCCAAGCAAGGCGGACCAGAAACGACGCGCTGGGCCCGGGCGCAGGGGCAACGCGCACGGGGCGCGGCACCAGGGACCACGGCAGCCAAGGGACCACGGCAGCCAAGGCGAGTGGGCGGGGCAGCCGGCGCCACCGGGAAACGTGAGGGGTGGAGCGGGGCGAGGGGCCGTGACTTTCTCCACCTGCGAGTTACGGGCTCCAGTCTCGGTCGTTGATCATCCTCGACAGGTCGTTGACTGATTCAATCTGATGGCCCAACGATCGAAAAGAATGGAACTCGTCGTCTCCAAGTTCAGCTTTTACTAGTGCAATGCTCTGTTCGCGGAGCTTCATTTCGAGAGGCATCGCCAGGAATAGTTCTTCGAACGGCCTTCCTGCTAACCGTTCGGCAGTTCCATGAAAATACGCTGCCCTCTGATATCGAGCCGTTCCGGATGCATGCAGCGCGAGAAGCAAGATGAGGATTGAAATCGCTACTAAATATCCTGTTTTTATGGCCATCATGATGACTTGCCGGAGGCATACATAGGCGTCGTCCCATTGGTCCTCAATTATATCAAGCAGTGCCAGGTTTCCTAAGTTATGTATGACCCAAGAACCCATCTTTAGTTGATAGCTCATATGAAGAGCTTCATTGAAGTATGATCTAGCGGCATTTAGGTCACCGTTCGTCATTTCAATGTTGGCCAAGTCACCGATCACGCCAACGATGCGACTCAGGTTTTGAGTTTGACGGAGATACAAAAGCGCTTCCCGAAAACTGTCCGCGCTGTTCGCAAGACTTGCAGATTCGTTCGACAACGCGAGAGAAACAAACCCGCGCCGTACCAGGGCAGGACCGATCGCCTGCTGGTCACCCGATTGACGTGCGAACGCGACTCCCTCATCCACAACACCGAAAGCTTTCGTTCGGATATTGGGATCTGGAGAGAATGCCATTATGGTTGCCTCGAGGGCACGAAAGACACCCATTAAATCCATTCGGTTGAGTTCGGTTGCAATCGCGAATGCCTCATGGGTCATACTCAGGGCCGTCTCATAAGCAGAAGAGAAATCACCAAGGAGTCGACCGAGTTCTGAGAGAACCCATGCCCGCTCAGCCGTCCGACTTTGTGCCTGGGGATGGGCAAGCGCCTCTTCAATCATCGTTCTGTTCTGGGGAAATAGGGTGCGCTCCGACCAGTATCGGCGAAGCGCACTGACCATTTTCAGCGCGTCATTTCCATGGCTCTCCGAGTCTAGAAAGTACTGGATGGCATTCCTGACGTTGGCATCTTCTTTTTCGACGCGATCCATCCACTCCAGCTGTCGTGGTCCCTCGAGCTCGGCTTCAGCTTCCTCGCACAGATGCAGATAGGCCCGGGCATGTGCGTCGTGAGTTACTCGGGCTTGGTCGGGTGAGAGGAGTTCATGGGCGTACTGACGAACGGTCTCGAGGAGTCTGTATCGGGCGAAGTTGTCTGTTCGATCCAGTTGCACGAGGCTTTTGTCCACCAGCCTGACAACAAGATCGATCACGTCGAAAGCGTCGAGATCGCCTTGCGCGCAGACCTGTTCAGCGATCTCCAAATCGAACCCACCGACGAACACGGACAAGCGCCCGAGGACGGTGCGCTCCGGAGCGCTCAACAGGTCATAGGACCAGTCGATAAGGGCGCGGAGCGTCTGCTGGCGAGGAAGTCCAGTCCTCGTCCCACTCGTGAGTAGCCGGAAACGGTCCGTGAGGCGGTCGTTGATGTCCTGAATGGACATGGATCCGAGTCGGGCGGCGGCCAGTTCAATGGCAAGCGGGATCCCGTCGATCCGGTGGCAGATGGCGACGACCATGGACGCGTTCTTGTCGTTGATGGCAAAGGAGCGATCATGCGCTCGAGCTCGTTCGGAGAAGAGCTGAATGGCGCCGTAGTCCGAAAGCTCTCCCACGGATCCGGCGCTCTCTGGGGACGGAAGCGAGAGGGATGGAACCCTGTAGACGAACTCAGCGTCCAAGCCGAACGGCTCTCGGCTGGTGCTGAGAAAAGCCACCCCTGAGCAGCGGGCGAGCACTTCGTCGACGAGTTTGGCGCACGCCCCAATCAAGTGTTCGCAGTTGTCGAGGAGGACGAGAAGCCGTCTCGCACCGAGGACTTCGATCAGAGTCTCTATAGCGGAACGGTCCGCCTCCGCTGTCAGGCTCAAGGTCTTGAGGACAGCCGCATCGACCAACTCGGGTGAGTCCATGGTTGCAAGCTCGACCAGCCACACGCCTTCGGAAAATTGATCTACAACGCGGCTCGCGACCTCGAGCGCCAAACGGGTCTTCCCCGCTCCGCCGGCCCCAGTCAAGGTCACGAGACGGGATTCGCCCAGCATCTCTTTGACCGCTTCGATTTCGGCGTCACGACCGACGAAGCTGGTGTTCTGGATGGGAAGGTTGTTGGTTGCCGGGGCGGCAAGAGCGGGCATCGAGGCTTTCTCGGAGGGGATCCGATCGAGCCTTGTTTCTTGGAGAAGGATGTCCTGCTCGAGTTGGACGAGTTCCGCAGAGGGCTCGATTCCCAGCTCGTCGCCGAGCAACGTCTTCAGTCGCTGGAATGTCCTGAGCGCGTCGGCCTGACGTCCGCTTCGATAGAGGGCGGTCATGAGCTGAGCCCAGCGCCTCTCTCGCATGGGCTCTTCGCTGACGGCCGTTTCCAGGTCGGGGATCAGCTCGCGATCCTGGCCCGATTCGAGAAGGAGGTCGGTCAGGTCTTCCGCAGCCACCCGGCGGAGTTCGTCCAGGCGCGACGCTGCAGCCGCGTCTGGGAGTTCGCTGAGGACATCCGCCAGGGCGGGTCCTCTCCAGAGGTCAAGAGCCCGGCGGAGGGAGTCGATGGCCTCTTCGGTCTCCCGCGCTGCCTGACTCTTGCGGGCCGATCCCACCAGCGCCTCAAAGCGGTGGGCGTCGATGTTCTCGGGAGCAATGGTCAGCTCGTAACCGCCGCCTGAGGTCCGAATGGCGTCTCCGGTGAGGATTCGGCGCAGGCCAGACACGTAGGTCTGCAGTGTCTTTTGGGCAGAACGAGGAGGATCCTCGCCCCAGAGGCCGTCGATCAGCTGCTCTGCTGTGGCGGAATATCCCGGTCTCAAGGCCAAGAGTGCCAGCAGGGCGCGATGTTTGGGTGCGCTGACGGCGATGGCGTCCGAGCCGGCGAAGATCTGGAGCGGACCCAGGATCGCGATCCGCAGGTCAGTGTCGTCCACGCCAGCACAGTCTCCTTTAACGCCCGCCCAGCGATCCTCGATGGTGCCTCGGGACCGAGTGCCCAGGGTAGCAATCAAGCCGGGAGAGATCGGGCAGGAAGGAAGGAGACAAGCGCAGAAAAGCAAGCTTGGCAAGATGATGACATCAGGTCAGCAGACTTCCGGAGGTTGGCGATCGGCAATCGTCGAGCCCAGGTCCACAAGGGGCGATAGGAGCATGCAGTCTCAGTGCCACGTTGCCCCGCCGTAACGACGCACACCGTTACCGTTGCGCAGAACGGGTCTCTGGGTCCGGTCGGGGTCGCGCCGAAGAGCGGCGCTAAATAGCGCCGCTCTTCGGAATCGCTCAGTGGTCAGGCGTGATTAATCAAGAGGTGTAGCAAATCGTGTTGGTGTAATGGTCCCGCAGGGCTTGTGCGGCGGTGTAGTTCAGGGATCCACCGTTGATGGTGCTCCAGATGAATACCTGGAAGTAATGACCGGGGGAGGCCGAAAAGTTGAATGTCGGGGCGTACACGCCGGCGAACGGCTCGTTCGTGTCGACCGTGGCAACCGGGGAGGTGGCGGCGACCGCCCAGCCGGAGCTGGTCCAGACATCGACCTCGGCCAGGAGGCGCACCGTGCCGTTGTCGTCGTTCAACTTCACCTGGGCGACGTTGATGCTGTTGGCCGTACAGCCGAAGGTAGGAACTTGGCTCAGCGCAGTGACAGAAGCGCCGGCACTGGGAACGGACAAGGCACAAGCGCCGACGAGGGCAGTACCCGCTGTGGCCAGAGCCGCCAGCCCAAGACCAGCCCGTCGGAGCAGAGACATGCTCTTCCGGTGGCCAGTTGCGATGCCGTTGCTGTTGGTATTCATGTCATCATTCCTTTCGGTTGCCTTTCCGGCGGTCGCCGGGGCAAGTCCCACTGTGAGGCCGCGGGGTCGAGGCTCGGTGGAGAAGCGGTGGAGGAATCGGGCGGGCGTAGGCGGCCAGGACGTGATCGTGATCCGTCGGGTTCTCGCTGCGCGGGCAGCGCTGCACCCGTAGATCCGAGTCGACTGGACGCGGAATCCGAAGAAGCAGGGGTGGCGCACGGTCGATCAGGCAAAGGGCGACGGGCGTCTGCACCCCCAACCACTGGCTCCGGCAAGGACTTCTCACGAGTTGAGGGCAAGGAGGGCGGGTCGAGGTCATGTGGCTGCGCCCGAGGTAGCCGAGCTCCGGGTCGAGCGGGAGATCTCCGCAGGGCAACTACCGACCTGGCCGAGCCCACGCGACCCCGTGGTGTCCCTGACCAGCGGGAATGATGGGAGAGACCGCCAACGAGTCCTGATCCTCTCGGGCCGCCCCGTACCCGATCGGTGCCGCCGCGGCCGCGGCCGCGGACCGTCTCGGGGTCCTCTACCGATCCTCGACCGAGCCTCCAGCGCCCGGTCGCACACTGCCATCACAACCCGAGGCCACCCGGTCCCCGGGCAAACCACAGGAGAAGAACGATGACCATCAAGCCCGTACAGCACGATCAGGTCGAAGTTGAAGAGGTCCAGTCGGAGCAGGAAGCCACCACCCGCCGGACCTTCGGCCGATACACCCCGTCTCGCCGGACCTTCGGCAAGGGCCACCCGTCCCGTCGGACCTTCGGCCGGGGCATCCCGTCCCGTCGGACCTTCGGCCGGGGCATCCCGTCCCGCCGGACTTTCGGCAAGACGCACCCCTCCCGCCGGACCTTCGGCCGGCAGAACGGGTCCCGCCGGACCTTCGGCATGAGGTACCCGTCCCGCCGAACGTTCGGTCACAGCAACTACTAAGGCCGCCGGCAGTCCGAGGCCTCGGGTGCGGTGCCAGCGTTGCCACCGCACCTCGAGCCACGGTCAAGAGCGAAGGAGCCCACCCCACGTGTCCGAGAACCCGATGTCCGAAGTCACGACCGATGTACCCGAGGAGGTCGGTCACGA
Organism: uncultured Acidimicrobiaceae bacterium; assembly: GCA_963828505.1. Classification (GTDB taxonomy): domain Bacteria; phylum Actinomycetota; class Acidimicrobiia; order Acidimicrobiales; family RAAP-2; genus Bog-473. The sequence continues at coordinate 214,989 of CAWHFM010000007.1, read as the reverse complement.
AGCATCTGACTCACTGCACCTGGCTTCGTGGGTGGAGCTGCACGAGGAGCCCTGCCGCAACGGTCGGACGCGGCGGCTCCTGGTCAACCACGCCACCAACACCGTGCTGTCCCTCGACGACGCCGAGGCCTCGCTTATCCGATCGATGCACCGCGAAGATTTCGTCCCAGACGATCAGAACAACGCGGAACTTCTCGCCGAACTGGGCGAGGGTGGATTTCTAGCGGACCGCGGTCAGCCCCAAGATCGGCGTCAGGGGTTGCGCCTCTCGCTCTCGGACTTCGACCTCCGTTGGGATGGTGCCGATCGCTTCGTGCACGCGCTCTACCGCAGAGGCGCTCGCCACCTGTTCCACCCCGTCGCCGTGGTGGCCCAGATCGTCCTTGGACTTCTCGGCGCCCTCGCCGTGGGTGCTGCCATCTTCAACCACGGGGGCGTGCACCTTCGGGTACAACCCGCTCAGGTGCCGATCATCCTCGGTCTCAGTGTGGTTGCCGTCGCCATCCACGAGACGGCCCATGCGTTGGTGGTGATCCGCCACGGCCGCTCCGTCGATGCCATGGGCTTCAGGCTCCTCCTCGGAGCCCCCTCCTTCTACGTCGAATCGGTCGACGCCCTGTTGCTGACGCGCAGACAACGCCTGATCCAGGCTGCCGCCGGACCCTGGGCCGAGTGGCTCGTCGTCTCGGTCGTCGCCCTCTTCTTGTTGCGCTCGCCCGCCCTGCTCATGGCGCCGCTGCTGCGTCGATTCATCATCCTCAACAGCGCCACCATTGCGTCGAATCTCATCCCCTTCGCCGGCCTCGACGGATCGTGGATCCTCGCCGATGCCCTCGGTGAGCCCGACCTTCACCAGCGCAGCCGTGGCGCACTGACCCGCCTGATAACGAACGCTCTCGAAGGAACCCCCCGGGCCCGAGGGACGCGCACCCTGGCCGGCTACAGCACTCTCAATGGCGCGGTGTCGGCCGCACTCCTTGCCACCTCTGCCTTCTTTTGGTACCAGCTGTTCGGTGACGTCATCGGAGACCTGCTCGGCTTCGGTCCCCTCGGCGTGGTCCTCTTGGGCGTGGCGGGCATCGTTCTCGGACGTCCCGTCGTCCTAGCTGTTGGCCGCCGTGTCCTTGCTGGACTCTCCACGGCCGGTCAGCTGGCCCACAAGGCCCGCTTCCGCCTCGAGTGGCGCTGGCGCATTCCCGCCATCGAACACCTGGCCGCGACAATTCCCGCTCTGGCCCAACTCGATGACGACACTCTCAGCGTGCTTGCCGGCCAGCTCGGGCGGACGCGCCTCCCAAGGACGAATCTGTTCATGCTTCGCCCGGCGACTCAGATCACGCTTGATTCCGAGTTTCTCCGGTCGATGGAAGCCGCGTAGCAAAGAGCCAGCAACCGAGAGCAACCTTCGACAACAAAGGTCGGATAGGCATCGATAGGTGACGTTCAGGGTTACGCCATCGCACTCCATCCGAAACCTGCCAAGACGCCGGTCTCGTCCCCCACTTTTCGAGGCCCCGGAGCTCGCCGAGGTCCTCTAGATGGCATTGCACCCTCGGCTCCTGCATGCCGTGTTGCGGAACAAGGCAGGAATCGCTTACCTCGCTCCCGAGCTCCAACTCCTCCTCAAGAACAACCGGACGGAGGACGATCGACACGCCACGGAGGTGGTCCCTGCCCGTGCTCCAAGGTAGCAGCGTCGACTTCGAAGCCTGCTTGCCGACGATCACTCTTGGCTGGTCTTGCTTGACCATCGACCGTCCCCGAGGGCTCGGGGCAACGTTCAGGCAGTCAGAACAAGAGGCCCTTCGGCTGTCACCACTATCGAGTGCTCGAACTGAGCGACCAAACTTCCGTCCGCGGTGCGCAGAGTCCATCCATCCTCGTCGTCAACAACGTGATCGGCAGAGATCGACAAGAAGGGCTCGATAGCCAGCACCAATCCCTCGCGGAGAACCATCTTTTGGCCGTCATCGACACTCGGGACTGAAGGGGGCTCGTGGAGACCCCGCCCGATACCGTGACCGGTGAGGTTCTTGATCACGCGAAACCCGTGACGGCGCGCTCTGCGTTGGACCGCTCGACCCAGGTCACGGAGTCGGGCGCCTGGTTGAGCGGCGTCCATGGCGTCGCGTTGGGCAAGCTTGGTTGCCTCCAACAGCCTGGAGGCAACCGACGAGACCTCGCCCACCGCCACGCTGATCCCGGTATCGGAGAAGTAGCCGTCAAGCTCAGCCGAGACGTCAAGGTTCACAAGGTCGCCGGCGCGTAGTTGGCGGCTGAGGGAGGGGATGCCGTGGGCAGCTTCGTCGTTCACGCTTATGCATGTCGAGCCTGGAAATCGATAGGTCACGCGGGGGGCGGACCGAGCTCCGTGGCGGCGGAACACTTCTCTACCGACGGCGTCGAGTTCACCTGTAGTGGTGCCCGGACGTACGGCATTCACCATGGCGCGTCTGGCTTCCGCGACGACCCGACCGGCACGAATCAGAGCATCGAGTTCCTCCTGGCTGTCAATGGTCATACCGAGATTCTACGGCTGGAAGTGGCGACTCGTCTCGGCGACTCGGATCGTGTGGCATCCTCCGACTATGGACCTCGTCGCGGCCGCGGCCGCCTGGCGTCGCGACGGCCTCGTTGTCTTGCCTAGCTACCTCGCGGGGCCTGAACTGGAGTCGGCCGAAAAAGACCTGACCTCGGTCTACCCGACGGCTGAGGCCTATCATGCTGACCCGGTGAACGAGCGCAACCGGATCTACACCGGAGACGAGTACGGCGGCATCATCGCTTTTCCATTTCCGACCGTTTCACTGTGCAAGCTCGCCGTGCACGACAAGGTCATCGGATTCGTAGAGGCAGCCTTTGGAACTCAGGACATTCGGATCTACGCCTCGGAGCTTTGGGCCAAATACTCCGGAGCGGCGAACTACGAGCAAGAGCATCACCGCGACTACCTCAACCACACACCGCTGGCACCGTCGAGCGATATCCGGTGGCGCGGTCTTGAGCTGTTCATCTGGCTGAGCGGGGTCACCGAGGACTTGGGGCCAACTCATTTCGTCCCGCTAGGTAAAACAGAACTCCTTCCTGCCCTACCCCACGGCTACACACCTGACGAGCGGGCGGAGCTCTACGAACACGAAACCTCCGGAGCTGGCGCGGCGGGAACCGTTGTCGCCTACAGCACCGACACCTTCCATCGAGGAACCGAATTGCGCGCGTGGAGCGGGGCTCGATTTAGCATCCATGCGAGCTACCGGCATGCCGATAACACGTGGACTTCCCGTCACGCCTGGGGTGACCGGTCCTTTCACCCAGACTGGCAGCCCTTTGTGGAACGGGCGTCCGTGCGGCAGCTGCTCCTCTTCGGATTTCCTCCCCCTGGGCATGCGTACTGGAGCCCAGAGACCTTGGAGGGCGTCGCAATCCGCTATCCCGGCCTCGATCTCACCCCTTGGAAAGACCGCTTGCAAGCCGAGGGCTAATACGCTCGCGCTCCGTCGGGCGATCTGTGTGACCTCCGTCGAATCCTGGCCCGCGGCGACGAATCCCGGCCCGCGGCGAGAACCTTACGAGTCGCAAAAAAACTCGCTGAACCAGCGTCGTCTTAAGCACAATCGATTGCGTCATGATGCGATTGGCCTTATAGTGCGGCTGCAAGGCGCTGGCGGGGGAAACGGGTGCTCCCTCGTTGCTGCCATCGGAGAAACGTAAGGCGTACCGGGGGTCCCAATGAATGTCTTTCGACACAGCCGAAAGCTGCTGGTGGCCAGCGTCGCGGTCGGAGCCCTCCTCACTACGGCAGTCACAACACCGGTCGATCTCGCGCAAGCCCAAACCGCGAACGCGGGAACTGCGACACCGGCAACGAACCTTGGCACACTCACGATCTGCAAAGTCGCGGGCAACGGTGTGAGTGTGGGGACTTCGTTTACCTTCAACTTTTCACCGGCAGCCACCTCCGGAGCGACGAGCGTGACCGTTACAGCCGGTCCAGCTCCCAATGGGAACTGCGTGGTTGCAGGGTCGTTCCCTCTTAAAACGAAGGTCACGGTGACCGAACAGATACCGTCGGGAGACTACGTAACGGCTATAAGGGTGACGCCGTCCAGCAGTGAGATCTCCGGCTCCGCGAACCTCACCACCGGAACCGTCAAGGCAAGGATCAACGGCGCGACCACAGTCACCTATACCGATGTCGGGTCCGGCACACTCAAGATCTGCAAGGTCGCCGGCATGGGCGTGAGTGTCGGAACGCCCTTTACGTTTAGCTATACGACCGTGAGCGGCAGTGGAACCGTTACGGTCCCAGCAGGACCGGCACCCGGTGGGTATTGCGTCGTCGCGGGAACGTCTCGCTACGGCGCATACACGGTCACAGAGAATGCAACCTCACCGCCTACGTATGTCACGGGCATCACCGCAGTTCCACCGGGCACCGCAAACGGAATGACCTACACGGGGAAACTCGGCGTTGGGGTCACGGAAGTGACGTATACCGACCAGAGCGTCCCCTTGAGTCAGACCGGATACCTCGAGATCTGCAAGCAACTGGCCTCCGGTACCTCCAGCACGATAACCAACGTCTCGTCGACAGCCGGCTCGTCTACGGTAACGATTACAACGAATTCGTCGCCCGCCACGTTCCCCTCGAACCTTGTTGGAAGCACGGTCAGCGGAGCCGATATTCCTGTGGGTACCGTTGTGGACGGGGAAACCCCGACCACTTTGTTCTTGTCCCAACCGGCGACGGCCACCTCCACCACGGAGACCCTCACGTTCGGGTCAACGTCAACGATTTTCACGTTCTCGGTGAACGGCCAAACGGTGAGTGTGCCGGCGGGTGCCTGTTCGCCGGCCATAGAAGTTCTGGCGGGGTCTGAAACCGTGAGCGAGACTCCAGTCTCGGGTTCGGGGTATGCGATCGTTGGCTGTAGCACTATTCCTGCCAGCAACTGCGCTCCAGTAGGCGACACAGTGACGGTGACGGTCGCCGCAGGCGGCGTGTCGGACGAGACGATCCTTACCGTGACGAACGGAAAGCTTTTGTGGTTCACCAACAATGGAGACAGCTCGCTCGGCGCGATCAACCCCACCACCGGAGCGGTGTCCAACTACACCGGCACCGGCATCAGTTCTCCCTGCGGGATCGCCCTCGGCCCCGATGGGAACTTGTGGTTCACCAATCAAGGCAGCAACTCGATCGGCGAGATCAACCCCACTACCGGCGCGGTGAGCAACTACACCGCCGCCGGCATCGATGATCCCACCGGGATCACCGACGGCCCCGACGGGAACCTGTGGTTCACCAACGTCAACAACTCGATCGGACGGATCACCACCGCCGGTGTAGTCACTATCTACACCCCCACCGGCTCCGGCATTGACGCACCCGGCAGCATCACCGCCGGCCCCGACGGGAACCTGTGGTTCACCAACTATGGGAACAACTCGATCGGGGAGTTCTCCCCCAGCACACCGACCACGGGCAGTAACTACACCGCCACCGGCATCGATGGCCCCGCCGGGATCACGGCCGGCCCCGACGGGAACATGTGGTTCACCAACCACCTCAACGGCACGATCGGGGAGTTCTCCCCCGGCACACCGAGCACGATGAGCTTCTACTCTGGCGCCGGCATCGATGGCGCCACTGCGATAACCGCCGGCCCCGACGGGAACCTGTGGTTCACCAACGAATACAACAACTCGATTGGGCGCATCACCACCGCCGGGACCGTGACGAACTACGCGCCCACCGGTTCCGGCATCGACTGGCCCGCGGGGATCATCACCGGCCCCGACGGGAACCTGTGGTTCACCAACTACAACAACAACTCGCTCGGGCGCATCACCACCGCCGGGGCCGTCACCAACTACGCCCCCACCGGCTCTGGCATCGTCAATCCCGAGGGGATCACAGCCGGCCCGTAGAACCAGGCGCACAAACACCACGGATCTTTGCCAGAGCAGCCTGAAGCGTCCAAGAACACGGCGAGACAAGTCCTGCGGAACTTCGTAGGAGGGGCGGCTGGCGGCGAGGGTCGGGGGCCGGCTTGCCAAGAAGCGAGGGGTGATGCTCGCTCGCCGGTCGAGCGCGGAGCGCGCGGCTGAAGAGCGGCCTCCAAGTGCATTCACACCGGCGATCCCGGAAGATCCAAACGGCGCCGCCAAGTAGTGGGCCGTCCTTATGCTCCCCCCCGCCCGGCCGGGCGCGTTGCGAGATGATTCCAGAGACGGCCGGACGTCCCTACGGTGCGCCCAACCAAAGGAGATCAGACGATGCGCAAAGTAGTGGCTTACGAGTTACTTTCACTCGACGGTGTGGCCGAGCAGCCAGACGAATTCATCCTCGATTTCGACGAGGTGATGAGAGAAAATCTGGGACGCGTCATCGCTACCCAGGATGTGGTTCTCCTCGGCCGTCGGACCTACGACGACTGGGCGCGGTTCTGGCCAACAAGTCAGATCGAGCCGTTCGCAACCTTTATCAATAGCACCCAGAAGTTCGTCGTGACCTCCACTCCAGTGGAACAGACCTGGGAGAACGCCGCCCTCGTTGAGGGCGACCTGACCAAGTTCGTCACAGAACTCAAGCGACAGCCGGGTGGCGACATTGGAGTCCATGGGAGCATCACTCTGGCGCAGTCACTTCTTGAGGAAGGCCTGATTGATGTGCTCCGACTTGTCGTAGCTCCGTCGATACGGATGAGTGGTAGGAGGCTCTTCGATCGGGGCGTCTCAACGCGGCTGTCAGTAACCCGAAACGTCACCTCTCCGAGCGGCTATCTGTTGGTTGACTTCCGATTCGAGACCTGACCTCTGTACAACAACCGCTGCGTGCGGTTCCTGCCCGGACTGTTCACGCTGATCGCCGAATACCAAGAGCTCGCGCCCCGATCCGCTCAGGACGCCCGGCCGTAGTTGGCCTTCAATCCGTTCTGGCTCCATGCGGGTCTACGGGCGCACCGAAGAGGGCTGCTGGCTCAATCGCGGCCGTAACGATCTTCCAGGCGCACAACGTCGTCGAGCTCAGTGGTGCTGGCCTCGAGGATCACCGTGTCCTCCAGGGCTGTCATGCGGTGCCGAGTACCAGGGCGGAGATGAACTGCCTCGCCGGGGAGAAGCTCGAATGACTCCAGCGCGCTGTCGGGATCAGCGACCTCGAAGAGAACTCGGCCCGATTGAACGGCTACCGTCTCCTCCTTCCGCCGATGATACTGAAGGGAGAGCGCGTGACCCTCATTGACGTAGAGCGCCTTTCCACAGTAGCGCCCGTCGACGAGCGCGAAGTGTTCTTCGTGCCCCCACGGCTTTTCGACTCGAAGGACGGGGGATACCCACGAAGACTTCGTCATTCCAATTCCCTTCAAAATGACAAGAGTAATACCGATCGTTCAAAGACTCGACCAGGCATCCGGAATCGTCACCCGCGACTGGATACGAACGCCTACCGGGAACAATCCATCCCGAGCCCGAACTTCAGGCTACGCAGTCGCGGGCGCTGATCGAGCGATGTCACGGACCGTTCTGTGCTCGGCGCGTCAGGCGGATTGTGCGGATTGGTATCCCCGCAAGTCGTAGCAACCATTGGGCCCTTTCGGCTGTCATCTCCTGCGAGACCGTGAGATCGGGTAGACCGATAGGAACGATCTCTTCTCAGTGCGCACTTCGCTGTGGGCGAAACGTCACTACTGGAGAACTCAAACGATCGCCCTTGAGTGAGCGGCGTCACGGGCAACCTCGCGGATTTCTCGTCTGACGCACTGAAAGCCCCCTTTCCTTGTGGTCTCGCCGGCTACGTCAGCAGGCCGAGGCCTTGGCGCGCGATGATGGCCGGACCGAAGAGGCCCAGGGTGACGTACGAGCCCACTCAACGGTCCAGGAGGAGCCCCGCATGCCCGATACAGTCTTCAAGCCCGACCGAATCGAGGTGACCCGGCCTATCCCGGCGTCGCCCACCGCGATCTTCGACATTTTGCGTAGCCCGGCGGGCCAGGTGGCGATCGATGCCTCGGGGATGCTCCAGGATTTCGCCGGTGAGCCGGCCGAGAGGGTGGGCGACACGTTCGTCATCCACATGGATCGCGAGTCACTCAACGACGTTCCGCTCGGTAAGTACGACGTGACCGTGCACATCATCGTCTTTGAGCGTGACAAGGAGATCGCGTGGGATCTCGGACCCGATATTCCGGTTGCGCACTTCTATGGTTACCGGCTCGAAAGCGGTGAGGACGGGGTCACCAATGTCACCTCCTACTACGACTGGTCGAAGGTGAGCGACGACTACAAGGGACGATTCCCGATCGTGCCCGAGTCAGCCTTGCGCGCCACGCTGGGAATCTTGGAGCGGACGGCCAGAACCGGTATGTGATTCCCGTCGTGCCTAGAAGTCCATTGTGCGGCGCCATGAAGTGTCGCTGAGCCTGCAACCCAGTGGGCTACCTGGTTGGCGTCTCCGACCGGCTACGCCCTCGACCCGGCAGATCTGCTACCGCGGTTTTCGGGTCGTGGGTCGCGTCAAGGGTGTGTCAGAGTGGGTTCCCCGCATACGACGTAGGGCTTCATGGTCATGGAGACTCCCGCCCCGAGAGTGTGGGTGACAACAGCGACCGTTTGCCATTGCGTCTTGCTGGAGGGAAAGGAGGAGCGGAGCTCCACATCACGGTCAGCTTGTGCGCTCGAAGCAGAGACCTCAGCCCCCCCACTCAAGAGCAACTTTCCGACAGGGCACGATGTCTCGGCCACGAGGATGGTGCCGACCGCAGCGTCCGGAGTCGAAGTGACCGCTGTAGAAGCGACGATCGTGGTGTCCTCGATCGTGCCGGCGGGTCCAACGGGGCCGAGGTCTCCTTTGGCTCCCTGCGGTCCCTGAGGGCCCGTAGCTCCCTGTGGGCCGGCTGGGCCTGGCGGACCAGAAGTCTTGGCCGGCATGGTGGCGACGGCATAGACGCCAACGCCGAGACCGGCCAGACCGAGAACCAAGGCGATGATCAATGCCGGCAGGACCCACTTGGGGGACGTTCCAGCTGTCGTTGACGCTGTGTGCGCCGGGTCCGCAAGCATCTCGGAGACTGGTGACTCATTCGACATCGTAACCCCGCATCCCCCGCTCTGTACGTAACGTACTCCGATTCCGAGCCGCGGCCTCGGCAAGGAATGGAGCCAGGGTTCAAAGTGCCGATCTGGGGCCCACCGGTTGCCCGACGGTTCCGAAAGGCGTGGAGTGGGCCGGGCCACGTACCCATGACTCGTGCTCCCGCTCGGAGATGTCCTCCATCCCACGACGCCGATTCGGACGCTCGGGCAACTCATATCTCCGTTGCTCCCCGACGTTGTCCGTCAGTGGGTTCACTCTCGCTTGAGCAAGTCCTCGACCGTCGTGACGGGCTCCGCGCGCGGCGTTACGTCTGCATTCGACTAGCAAGAACTTTTTGCAACGGCGCCGATGATTGCCTCCGGAATCCCTGCGGAGTACTTTCCCCCGGGGCAGCCGCGAAGAAGATAGGAATTTGAATTTCCAACGGACGCGTCGGCGGAACCCGGTTGGCGTCGGGGTCAACCCGAGCGTGCTGATACTTAGCGCGCTGGTTACTTCTGCGCTCAAGCTGGCGCGACGGGGGGACCGAATGCAACGCAGGCGACGATCACGTGTGATGCGTTCTCGGGGACGGCGACCTTCTTACCGGCGCTCCAGGCCGCTCCTTCCGCCGATCAGAAGGTGAGCGTTTCCGGCACTCTGTCCAGCTGTGCCGCAGGGAGTTGCTGCGACCGTTAGTTCTGGAATGATCACGGCTTCGGCCACCTTCAGCTTGACTTCTCGGGGCCCGGATCTCTGCGAAAACTTGACGGACTTCGGCGAGTTTCCATCGAAGTCTTCCGGCAAGATCGCCTGTTCCACCCCGCTCAGCTCCGGCAATACGCACCTCAAGATCTCCCCGATCTCGTTCGGGAATCGACGGCTGCAATGATTTCAGCATTGGTCTGCACTTCGCGTTCGCCACGGGTTCGTTCCAGGTCCGAACCAAGGCGAATATGACACATTCGGTGCGGGATGGACCCTCCCTAGACAAGGCGGGCAAGAAATGTGCGAGGTCCGGTGGTATCAAGAGCGTCTCCTTGAAGACGCCTGATTTCAGTCCGCTGTTGTCGCTTGGCGGACCTAATCCGGAGTAGCTCACGGCCGGTCGAGACCAGCGCCAAGGGTGGACCCGAGGTTCTTGCCGGCCAGCCTGGGGGGTCGAACTCCGCACCCGTGCGAGGAGCGGCTCGGCATTGACAGGTCGAGCAAGGCCCGCCATAGTCTGCTCTGGGGGAGCAGCCTTCCCGGCCGGTAAGGGACACGCGGGCGGGGACCTGTGCTCCGAGGAGGTTCGGCATCATGGCAAAGACGGCAATCATCTCGGTCGATGGCCACGTGAAGGCTTCTAGGGCGGGATACAGGGACTACATCCAGAGGAAGTACCTCGAGGATTATGACGAGTCGGTGAAGGCGGCCGAGGAGGCCGGGATCCCCGACGCCGGCAACCTGAACCCTGAGTACGGGTTCGATGCACAGTGGGACTCCAAAGCGCGCTGGGAGACTTTGGAGGGCCAGGGCGTGGTGGCAGAGGTCCTGTTTCCCAACGGCCAGCCCTTCCAGATCAACCGCTTCGAAGACATCGGCCGAGCGGCCAACCGCGAGCTCGAGGCCGAGGGCCGGGCAGCCTATAACCGATGGCTGGCCGACTTCTGCGCCGAGACTCCCGGTCGACGCGCCGGTCAGGCCGTAGTGTCATTTGACGATATCGATCAGGCGGTCGCCGACGTTCGATGGGCCAAGGAGCACGGCCTCGGCGGGATCATGATGCCGGCGCTCCAGCCGGGTGGCACGAACTTCTTCGACCCGGTGCTCGATCCGATCTGGGCGGCCATCGAAGAGGTCGGTCTTCCGATCAGCCAGCATGGAGGAGCCGGTCTCCCCGGCTACAGCGTTCCGGGCTTCGCCATGATCCTTACGGTGTCGATAGAGAACGGCTTCTACTCCGCCCGGTCGCTTTGGCAGATGATCGTCGGGGGTGTGTTCGACCGATTCCCCGCGCTCAAGGTGGCATTCGTCGAGACCCAGCTCATGTTCTTGGTACCGGCTATCGCGCACCTCGACATGACCTTGGGCATGGGGGACGACTGGATGGCGTTCGCCCGATTCATGAAGCGGGAGCGTACGCTGGCCAAGCAGGCCAGCGACTATGTCGGGCTCAATTGCTTCGTCGGGGTTTCACCCTTCGATGCCCGTCAGCTTCCGATCGATCAGCTCATGGGGAAGGACGCTGACCAGAATCCGCTCCCCGGATTCCATATCGGTGCCGATGCCGCCATGTTCGGGGTCGACTACCCCCACTTCGAGTCCTTCGTGCCGCGCACCCCAGAAAAGGTCGCCTCGCTCGTCGGGAACGCCAGCGTGACCCGGGAGGATGCCGACAAGGTCCTCTACGAGAATGCAGCCGCCGTTTATGGCTTTGACCTCGCGCTGCTGCAACCTCATATTGATCGGGTCGGCTTCGACATGGCGGACGTCCTTTCTCCAAGCTCCGCTTAAAAGTAAGAGGGCCTGGGAAGTCCACTCCTCGACACGAGGCTTGCGGCCCATGTTCTAGTTCGTACGCACGTGCTCGGAATCTGGTGGTCGGATCAGTCGTAGCCTGTTTACGGGGGTGACTCATCGTGACAAAGCGCAACTTGTTCGCTGCTGGAGCGGTCTTGGCCGTCCTGATGTGGGGGACCATGGTTGTCAGCACACGTCAGCGGCGTCGAGCACCACCCAGGGGGTCACGGCGACCACTATATCCGCGTCGGCATCCCGTATATGGACGTCGACGCAGCTGCGCTCCGAGCCGATGGCCTCAACATGAACTGGGGCAGTGTCCCGGAGGCCTTCAAGGCCGTGATCGACAACATCAACGGCCGCAAGATCGTCCCGTACAGAATGGCGGTGAACCCGATAGGTACGGCGCCGGCCGCGACGGCCTGCACGGAGTTGACCGAGGACGACAGTGTCTTCGCGGTCATCACACCGCTTGAGGTAACGTGCTATTTGCAGCACCACACGCCGGTCGTCGCGTCGATCTACCCTGCAGGAAGATCGACGAGTGTGGCTCAAGACTTCACGCCCACCCCACCGGACGCCGCCTACGACCCCTTGGCATTGAGCGTCTTCGACAAGCGGGGCCTCTTCAAGCACAAGACGGTTGCCATCTTCGATGGTGGTGTCGGCGATGACTCAGAGCTCGGCCTGGTGCATTCGGCGCTGGGCAAGCTGCACCTTCGTGTAGTGACCACGGCGGTCGACACCGCGCCTCAAGGGGACGAGGCTGCGGTCAACGCACAGTTCGTACCGATCGCCCAACGGTTCCAGTCCGACGGGGTCAACGAGCTGGTGGCGGTTGGCACCGGGGCGGCAGTGTGGCCCGAGGGGGCTCTCGGCCATCCAGGCCACCTACAACCCGCCGTGGGTGGCGACGAGCGAAGCCGACTTCAGCGGCGCCGTGGGGGCTGAGGACAATCCTGCCTACCTCTCGAATGTGGTGACCTCGAGTCCTCTCACTCCTCCCGCTGTGATCTGGGACAACAGGGGGACCCAGCAGTGCGTTCACATCATCCGCAAGACCTATCCCTCGGACCGGATCAGGGCCTGCAACGCCACGTTGCCCGAGTCCGAGGCGACCTGGACGAGCGTGGAGTTCGCTTGCACCGACATGGCGCTGTTTGCCGACATCGTCGAGGCGGCGGGGAAGGAGCTGACGGTCTCGAGCTTCGTCCGCGCCGGTTACGGGCTCAAGAGCGTGACGCTCCCCGGGGCCAATGTCCCCGTCTCTTTCGGGCCGAACCGCCCCTACGTGTTGGGTCCCGTCTACATGGTGCACTACGACACCCCGACCAAAGCCGTCGTGTACTCCAACAGGGCAGCCACGGGTTGACGATGAACTCTGGCCCAGACGGCTGGAGTCGGTCAGACCGGCGATCCGCCGACCGTCAGTCCGCTCGATCGTGATCCTCGCGGTCCGCCAAGACCCGCAAGACATTGTTTCCAATCCGCCGGGGAGCCATTCTGTGCGGCGAGGCCGCACCCAGGGCTGCCGAGAATGCAATCAATGACGCGATCCCGGCGTCTTAGGGGGTGACGAGCAGGCCGATGCGAGAAGAGGGCATGGACGAGACCGGGCAGCAGTTCCTCGACGCGACCTTGCCGCACCTCGACGTCCTCTACCGTGTGGCCCGTCACGCCGGGCACGACCACCACCGGGCCGAGGACCTCGTCCAGGAGACCTACCTCCGGGCCTATGGGGCCTTCGCCAGCCATCGTGGCCCGAGCACCCGGGCATGGCTGGTGGCCATTTGCCTCAACTTGGCCCGTTCCGATGGTCGACGCCGGGCCCGCCGCGTCGCCGAGTCTCCGTTTCCCGAGGCGGACGTCTACCCGACGGGCGGCCGGGACGTGGACGAGGAGGTGCTGGCCGGCCTCGACGCCGATCGGATCGGCCGGGCGCTCAGCCGTCTCCCAGAGGAACAGCGCGTGGCCATCGTGCTCATGGACCTGGCTGGTCTCACCGCGGCCGAGGTCGCCGCGCAGCTGCGCTGCCCCCGCAACACCGTGCTTTCACGAGTGCACCGAGGGCGCCGGCGGCTGGCCGCCCTGTTGAGCCGAGAGGACGCCGGTCATGACCTGTGACGAGAGGCGCGTCGTCGCCTTCTTGAACGGCCAGCTGTCCGAGGCCGACGAACAAGCTTTCGACGAGCACTTGCTCAGCTGTGAGGAATGCTGGCGAGCCGTCCGGGAGGACCGCGCCGCCCGTCTCGCCCTGGAGCAGCTGCGAGTCCCTGCTCCGCCGGGCCTTGCCGACCGGGTGGCGGTCTCGGTGGGGTTGGACAGCCGGTCAAGTGCCCATTCCACGGCATCGGTACGCTCGGGGCCGCTGGGTCGGGCATCCGTATTCAGGATCGGGCTCGGCCGACCGGGACGACTGCTGGTTGCCGCGGCGCTCGGACTTGCCCTTGTCGGCGCCCTACTCGGTTGGGCGCTGACCGCCCGCTCGGCGAGCGACCCGACCCAGATCGCCTCGGTCGTTGCCATGATGTCCCCGAGGATGGCCGACGGCCCGGCTCTGCGCAGCGGCGAACACTTCGACTTTGGCGGCCAGGCGGTCGCGGTGCAGGCCTACCGAGTCGACGGGGTCACCACGCTCGTGGCCACTTCTGACCGGCCCTTTCCCATGCCTGCCAGTTCGCACCTCCTGGCCGGGTCGTCGTCGACGGCGTGGATGGCTACCCGTGGTTCGCTCGCCCTCTATGGCGTGAACCGCGCTCCGGGCGACGATCGGAAGTCGATGTTCCTCGTCGCCTCCATGCCGATGGCTCGCCTCCCCGAGGTGGCGGCTCGACTCCATCTCATCTGATCTCATCGCATCGGCCGGAAGTGGCCGACGCGATGCAATCAAACGGCCCGCGGTGGCGTCTCCAACAGTGGGAGTGGTCAGTCGCGTTCCGCGACGACTTCCCAGTTACCCCGGGCCGGACCCCTGGCTCGCGATCTGACAAGGAGGCTCAACCGCCATGAGCATGAACGTCCGTCGAACGCTTCCGGCAGCCCTCATAGGTGCTGCCATAGCCCTGGGCCCGGTGGCCCTGGCCGGTGCGCAGAGCCCTGCTGCCAACGGAGCGAACGGCGCCGGCCAGCAACCGAGCGCGTACCCAGCGGTCTTCGTACAGACCGACAATCCGAGTGGAAACCAGGTGATCGTGCTCGACGAGCACTCCGACGGCCGACTCTCAGAGCGTGGGGCGGTCTCGACCGGCGGTCTCGGTGGTCAGTCCCAGGGAGCGTCAACCGACCAGCTCGCTTCTCAGAACTCACTCGTCTACGACTCGGCCCGCCATCTCCTCTTCGCCGTGAACGCCGGCAGCAACACGCTTTCAGTCCTCACTGCCCACGGTCGCCAGCTCCGGCTGCTTCAGGTGGTCCCGACCGGTGGCACCTTCCCCGACAGCGTCGCCGTCCTCGGGAGCCTCGTCTACGTGCTGGACGCGGGCGGGACGGGCAACGTGACCGGCTACCGCATCGCCGGTGACCACCTGTTCGCGCTGGCCGGATCCTCGCGTTCGCTCGGCTTGTCCAACACCGACCCTCCCAACTTCTTGACCTCGCCCGGAGAGGTTGGCTTCAGCCCCAATGGGTCCGAGCTGATCGTGACGACCAAGGCCAGCACCAGTTCCCTCGAGGTGTTCGGAGTCAACCGGCGGGGTTACCTCACGGCAACCCCCACGGTGACCGCCGATCCGAGCAACGTGCCTTTCAGCTTCACCTTCACACCGTCGAATCAGTTGGTGGTGGCCGAGGCCGGGAACAGTACGTTGCACACATTCGCCCTCGGCTCCGGTGGCTCACTCACCAGCCTGAGCGTCTCGGTGCCTGACGGGCAGACCGCGTTGTGCTGGATCACTCCGGTGGGCGGCTACGACTACGTGGCGAACACCGCGAGCAACAACTTGAGCGCCTACACCATCGCAGCGAACGGCACCCCCGCCTTGGTCGGGACGAACGGAGTCGTCGCTACTACCGACGCTGGGCCGATCGACATGGCCTCCTCGACCGACGCGAGCACTCTCTACGTCGAGGCGGGTGCCGCCGGCGCGGTGGACGAATTCCACGTCGGCGCCGGCGGCTCCCTCACCGACCTCGGGAGCGTGGCCGACCTCGGGGCCGGGATCGAGGGCATCGCCACGGACTGACGCTCTGTGACACCGCTCCCCGGCGTCGCGCCCTAGGGTCGACGCCGGGGAGCGCACGGTGGTGCCCCCGGGGAACCCCCGACGACTCCGAGGAATACGACAGCCACTGGGCCGGTGTTGTCCACCGTGGAACTCGCCGGCTCAGCGTGCACGTGCTGTCGGCAGTTCCCGACCGCTCTACGCTCCCGATCGCCTGCAGTGCCGACTGCCGACCTCGGCCAACACACCGATGGCCATCGCCGAGAACTCGGTGCTCGTTCGTCCAGCCGGTCCTCACACGCCCTCACGCGGGGGCCATATTCGGCATTTGGCGGTCTATTCTCTGTCGTAGGGCAGCTGCCGATGGCGAACCTTTCCGCCTCGTTGCACGCAAATAGTCCAGATCGAGCACCCGGTACGCTCTGGGCGTGCCCACGAACGGCGGAGAGGACACGCCTCAGGGTTCCATGCGGTTCGGGATCCTGGGGACGCTGGAGGTGCTCGGGCCGGAAGGAGGTTCCCTGGTACCCACCGGCCGCGTCGATCGCGTGGTCCTGGGCACCCTGCTGCTCGAGCCGAACTGCGTCGTCTCCCGCGACCGGCTGATCGAAGCCGCGTGGGGAGACCAGCCGCCGGACAAGGCGCTCAACGCGTTGCAGGTGCACGTCTCCAGACTTCGCAAGTTGCTCGGCTCAGGCACCGATAGCGAGACCCGCTTGCGCACCCGGTCACCGGGCTATGTCCTCGACACCTCGCCCGGCGAGCTCGATGCCGCAGTTTTCGAGCGCCTGGCCGATGTCGACCCCGACGACGACCATGAGTCGGTCGCGGCTCGTCTCACCGAGGCGCTGCGACTCTGGCGCGGCCCCGTTCTCGACGGCCTCGATGTCGGGATGTCGGGTCTGCCAGCGGTCACCCGGTTGGAGGACTTGCGGTTGTCCACCATCGAACGTCGGGTGGAAGCCGACCTCGCACTCGGTCGCCATCGTGAGGTCACGGGCGAACTCGAGGCGCTGGTGCGGAGGCACCCCCTCCATGAATCCCTCCGGGGCCTGCTCATGGTGGCGCTGTACCGATCGGGCCGACAAGCGGATGCGCTGGCCGTCTACCGTCAAGCGCGTCAGATTCTTGCCGAGGAGCTGGGCATCGATCCCGGCCCGGCGCTCCAAGCGCTGGAGCTCGCCGTTCTCGCTCAAAGCCCTCACCTCGAAATCCCCACGGAGGGCCGCCACTCCGCCCGAATCTCGGCGCCCGCAGCGGGACCAAGCTCGGCCCGAGTGCCGATCCCGCGTCGGCTCACCGCCCACCCGTCGATTGGCATGATCGGCCGCCAGGACGATTTGCGCGTGCTCGCCGACGTCTACAAGCGGGTGGCGACTGACGGCGGGCGGGAGGTGGTTCTCCTGGCGGGCGAGGCCGGAGTAGGAAAATCGACCCTCGCCGCGGCAGCGGCGAGCGCCGCGTTCGATGAAGGGGCCTGTGTCTTGTTCGGCCACTGCGAGGAAGACCTGGCCAGCCCGTACCAGTTCTTCGCAGAAGCATTGGATCACCTCGTGAAGCACGCGCCTCCCGACCAGTTGGAATCATGCGTTCGACCCTACGGTTCGGATCTGTCGCGCCTCGTGCCTTCGGTCTCCACCCTGCTTCCCGGGCTCCCCGCGACACGGGGCACCGACGCCGACACCGAGCGATACCTGCTATTCGCGGCCGTGGCGGGAGTGATCGCCGATGTCTCGCATTCTCAGCCGGTGGTCCTGGTCCTCGACGACCTGCAGTGGGCCGATCGAGGCAGCCTGCTACTGCTCAGGCACCTGGCGGGGGCGGAGCAGATCCCCCGAGCACTGATTCTGGCCACCTATCGCGACAGCGAGCTGATGCACGCTGAGGCGCTGCGAGACACACTCGGTGCCTTGCGACGCCACAGTGGCGTCCAACGCATCGAGTTGCGTGGTCTCAACGACAACGACGTGGTCTCCTACTTCGAAGCGGCCTCGGGCCAGGCCCTCGACGACCAGGGCCTGGACCTGGCGCGCGCCGTGTACCAGGAGACCGATGGAAATCCGTTCTTCGTCGGAGAGGTTCTTCGACACCTCAGCGAAAGCGGTGCCATCTACCGAAACACCGAGGGTCACTGGGTGGCGGGGCAGGATCTGAATGACACCGCGTTGCCCGACAGCGTCCGGGAGGTGATCGGAGGGCGCGTGGTGCGCTTGGGAAAGAGCGCCGAGCGTGTGCTCTCTCTGGCCGCGGTGATCGGGCGCGAGTTCGACCTCGAACTTCTCGCCCGCGCGGCGGAGATACCCGAGGACGACATCCTGGACCTTCTCGACTCTGCCATCGGCGCTGCGCTCGTCCGAGATCTTCCTGATTCGCCCGGACGGTTCCAATTCACCCACGCACTGATTCAACACACCCTCTACCAGGATCTCCGGACGACGCGTCGCGCCCGCGCCCACCGCCAGGTCGCACAGGCACTGGAAGATCTCGAGGGGGATGTTTCGGACGGACGTGTCGGCCAGCTGGCTCGTCACTGGGTAGCCGCCATCCAGCCATCGGACCTCGCCAAGGCGATCGGGTACTCCCGCCGCGCCGGCGACATGGCGCTGGCCGCCCTGGCTCCCGCCGATGCCCTCCGCTTCTACTCGCAGGCCTTGGACTTGAGTGTGCAGAGCCCGGTTTCGGATCCCGTTCTCGCACTCGACGTGACCATCGGCCTGGGCACAGCCATGCGCCAGGCGGGCGATTTGGCCTTCCGCGAGACGCTGCTCGGAGCGTGCCGAGCTGCCGTCGAGCTCGGCGACACCGACCGGCTGGTCGCTGCGACGCTGGCCAACGACCGGGGCACTTTCAGCACCGTGAGCACCATCGACGCAGAGAAGGTCGAAATGCTCGAGGCGTCACTCCATCGGCTGTCCGCCGACGATGTCCGTCGGGCTCTGGTTCTGGCCACACTGTGCACCGAGCTCACCGTGGGAAGCTCGCTCGAACGTCGCCAAGCCCTGGCTGATGAAGCGTTGACCATCGCGCGAAAGTGTGGAGACGACGCCACGCTCGTCCGGGTGATCAACCACGTCCTCCTCCCCCTGTCGGTCCCGCAGCTTCTCGACCTGTCGATCGCGCGCTCGGTCGAAGCGCTCACGCTCGCCGAGTCGGTCGGGGACCCCGTCCTTCTGTGCACCGCGGCAAGTGGCCGACGGCTGATCGCCGGAGCGAGTGGGGACATCGAGGAGATGGATCGTTGTCTCGAGCTCAAGGGTCGCCTCGTGACCAAGCTCGATCTTCCCTTCCTGAATTGGGTCCACACTCTCCAACGTGCCACCCGTGCTCTGATCGCCGGCGATCCCGGTCTCGGCGAGGAGCTCGCCATTCGGGCGCTGCAGCTCGGGACGGACGGCGGCCAGCCCGATGCCGCCACCGCGTTCGGTATCCAACTCATCATGGTGCACCTCCAGCGGGGAACACTGGGCACCCTGGTACCTCTCATCGAGCAGGCCATAGCGGACTATCCGGGATTTTCGGCGTTCTCGGCGGTATTGGCACTGGCCCACGCCGAATCCGATCGCGAGGAGGAGACTCGGCGGCTGCTCGATGGTTTCGCGCGCTCACGATTCGAGTTTCCACTCGACGTCACCTGGCTCACAGCCATGATCGCCTGTGCGGAGGCCGCGACCGCGTGCGGCGACCCACGGTACGCAGAGCCACTCGTCGAACTACTCGCACCGTTCTCGGACCAGTGGCTGTACACCGACGTCTCGACCGCTGGGCCCGTGAGTCGGTGTGTAGGTGATCTACTGACGGTCCTGCGACGCTACGACGAAGCGGAGCGTGCCTTCGAGGACGCCCAAGTCTCGTGCCAGAAGGCAGAAGCCCGGTACTTCGGTGCCCAGACGGACCTTTCGTGGGGTCGGATGCTGGCTCGGCGGGACACGCCGGGGGACAGGTCACGCTCGCAAGACCTGCTGTCCCGCGCTCGACACGCCGGAGCCAGCAGCGGGTTCGAGGCCGTAGAGCGACGAGCCGCGATAGAGCTGCGGCTGCTCGACGGCTGACGACGGTCCGAGGGTTCGGGCCACGTCTCCGGTCGAACGTCGGCCGGTCCCAGTCGAGTGGCTCGGTCCTACCCGGCGCTGACCCAGTTCAAGGGGAAGGACGACGTCGCGAGTGCTCCGGGTTCCACCTCGATCTTTCCCGTAGGGGGCGCCTCGCCCTTGTGCGTCTCGATGGCCTCGTAGAGACCGGTCGAAGCGTCGTACGTCCCAATGTTGGCAGCGTTCACGGTGACGTTGGAGAAGGAGAACCTCGAGAACTGCGCCACCTTCTTGTAGGAGCTGCTCAGGGGGAACGTTCCGATGAAAGCGAAGGCCGAGGTCGCGCCCGGTCCGGTCGACGTCAGTGTGAACCCCGTGGTGGCGTCAGTGAAGGTCACCGAAGTCTGAGACGCGTTTTGGTTCGCCGAAGAGGTGATGAGATCGCCGGGGCGGACTCTGGTGGAAAGGGTGGTGAATGCTCCGTTGATGAGGATACCTGCCGAATATTTCGCCTTCCCGCCGTGGCACGCCAGCACCACCGCAGCGTCACCCGCCACGCTCCCGTCCGCAGACTCAATCAGAGCTCCGAAGGAAACGGCTGCCTTCAACGTGGTGCACTTCGCCTTGGGCACCTGCAATTGGGCGCTGACTGATGTCGGCGGTGTCGTTGTCGAGTAGACGCCGTAGCCGGCATTGCCCGGGTAATAGACGATTGGCGGGGACTGAGCACCGGCCATTCCCGGGATGGCCAGCATCGATCCCGCCGCGGCCGGGACGGCGAGGGTCAACCCGAGGATGAGACGCCGAAGCACATGGTCGGGCGAGGGTCGCCCGTCACGGAACCGCTTCGACGGCATGGATCGCACAGTCTTCATGACACCCGCCTATCTGTCTGGAGCAGCGAGGTCGGTTCACAGTCGTAGTGCGCTGCCCCGCATTCGTCCGCCGTTTGCCAAGTGTTGGATAACACGAACGTCGATACATGTCAAAGAGACGGTCTTGCTCCGCTCGACCTCAGGTCTCCCAGCGAGCCAGCTCGGTGCGTAGCCAACCGTTCTCCCAGAAATTTGCCGCTCCGCCTCGCTCGAGGAGTTGTCGGTGGGCGCCGGCCATGAGGCCGCGGAGTCGATCGTCGTCGGGTGCGACAGCGGCGACGGCCTCGCCGATCCCGATGGCGACAACGGCATCTCCCCGTTCCAGCGCGGCAACAGCGCGATCGAGCGCGCGGTCGGTGCCGGTCGCTTCGACCATTTCTGCCAGCACGCTGTCGCTCGCGTCCGGGTACAGATCGGTGGTCGAACGGAGTTTGAACCAACCCACGTAGCTCTCCCACAACGTTCGGACGGCCCAGGAGACTTTTCCGTAGCCTTGGCCCACCCGTAGCTCGGGCGGCAGCTCGATCTCACGCATCAGAGTCCATACGTCCGTGCCGGCGTTGAAGCCCTCGAGGGTGCGATCGTGGACGTAGGTGACCGCGTCGTGCAGCCGTTGCAATGAGGCCTCGATCAGTTCGGCGCCGAAGATGGGGTCGTGGCGGCCGGTCACGAGGATTTCCGGACGGAGCGAGCGCACCATCCGGTTGGTCGCGAGCTGGGGTTCGACGAACCGGTATTTGTCCCCCCGAAGGGTGTTGAGATTCGGGAAGTGGGGGAAGAGCGGGCCGAAGAGGTTGGAGACGATCGCTACTTTGTGCTCGGGGAGCCAGACCACGCAGCAGTCGACTGTCTCGCCGACGGCAGCAATCAGTTCGATCTGCAGACCGTCGACCTTCAACCCCAATCGCTCTTCGAAGGTCAGATCGGGCGTGGGCCGGGACTGGCGCATCGATACGCCGGGGTTCTGCTCGGCGATCCGCAGAGCGTCGGTACCGAGGGTGTCGAACCAGATCCCCGCCGTGCGCGTCCGCAGACCCCGGATGCGCCGATCGTCGGCCTGGCAGTCCGCATTCCTGGTCTGGGCGATGTAGGTCGTGCCGCGTTCCCGGAAGAGATCGACTCCACCGACATGGTCCACATGGCCTTGCGTAGTGATGACGTAGTGGGTGGGACCCGGGCGAACGGCGTCGAAGACCCGTTTGTGGTGAGGGGCCTCGAAGCCCATTCCGGTATTGACCATCACCCGGCCCCCATCGGTCAACACCATGTACGACGCGGTCGTACCGCCCGATCGGTAGACGAGATCGTCGACAACGGGGCGGGCCGGATCGTCGTAGACCGGGGTGAGGAGCTCTTTCCCGGGACGGGTGTCGATCAGCTCGTCGACCTGCTGTTGGATGGTCACGTGACCTCGATTCTGACTGGGAAGCGGTCGAGATATTCGTCGAATCGGGACCGGACCTGTGCGGGGGTGACGGAGAAGTCGGCTCGCAGGTCGTAGACGACCTGGCCCTCCTTGCCTCGCGGGTGCACGGCCCGATAGGCGTCGATCTCGGCTCGAGCCCTTTCGGTGAAGTCGATACCCGCGGAGGCGTAGATGCGCTGGACGGTGCCTATCTCGTCCTCCATGAAGTCGTGGAAGAGCACGTCGGTCGTTCGCTCGTTCGGCAGCAGGTGCCGATCGCGAAGGGAGGCGTCGAGCAACCTCCCGATGCGGTCCGTCCAGTAGTCGCGGTACCACTCGGGTCGGGGCGTGCGGTAGCCGGTGCGTGCGCCGTAGCACAGCATCGTGATGGTCGACTGGACCACCGCGACGGGGTCCCGGTGGGTCACCACGATGGTGGCATCGGGAAACGTCGCCATGAGCGGCCCGATCTGTTCGAGATGCTGCGGCGACTTGAGCACCCATCGCTCGCGGGGCTGGTGCCACTGGAGGACTTGCAGGACCGTTCTCATGTACGCGTAGTGCCGGGTCTGGTCGTGGCTCAGGTAGTAGTCGCGCCACTGCGGCGCCCGCGCCACCCACTCCAGGTTGTAGTTGGAGAAGTCCGGCGCCATCAGCTCGTTCTCCTCGTGGACATGGTCGGGGTCCATGGGGTGCATGGCGGCAACGAGCGGCGCCCCGGCCTGCATCGCTTCCCACGCCGCCTGGCACCGGGTCCAGCGGGGGTCGTCTCCCGCGCCCTCGACCGTCTCGTCCTGGTTCGGCACCGGCTCGTACGACTCCCACAGCGGCAGCGATCGAAACCGAGAGTCGGCGGCCAGGAGATTGACCAGGTGGGTCGTGCCCGAACGCGGGAGACCGATCACGATCACCGGAGCCTCGATCCGGATGTCGAGTATCTGGGGATGGCGTCGTAATAGGTCTCGGATCCGGAGCCGGTTGGCCGCAGCCCGGGCGCAGTCGGCGAACATCAGCATCCGGCCGAGGCCGGTCCGCTCGACGTCCGAGTCCATCTCGCCGAGCTGGGCGCCGAGCCGGTCACGGAAGTCGTCGGGTCCGAAATCGTCCAGTCGAGTGCGGGTCACCGCTTCTTCGCATACGGCATCCACGGTGAGCGCGGTGTGCTTCGACTCGCCGTACTCGAGCCCCAGTCGTTGGATGTCGCTGAGGACCGGCGTGCCGAGGTCGTCGATGTGGATCTTCCCGGTCATGCCGGAACCGTCACCGCGCCAGGTAGCCGCCGTCGACGGCGAGCACGGAGCCCGTCGTGAAGGCGGATGCGCCGCTCGAGAGGAACATGACCGCCGCTGCGACCTCCTCGGGAGTACCCATTCGGCGCAGAACGCCGCGCCCCACTTCCGCCTCGAGGAGTTCGGGGAAGGCGTGCATCGGTGCGGTCATCGGTGTGTCGATCAGTCCGGGTGCGACTGCGTTCACTCGTATGCCGTCACCCGCCCAGTGGACCGCCAGATTGCGAGTGAGGGCGGTCAGTGCCGCCTTGGCCGCGGAGTAGCCGGGCACGATGGTGGTGGACCGGAATGCGGTCATCGACACCACGTTCACGACGCTGGCGCCTCCGGCCATGGAGCTCGACGCCAGGGCCGGCCGTGCGCCCACGGTGAGACGCATCGCACCCTCGACGTTGAGCTCCAGCGCCGCTGAGAATCCCGCTGGGGACCACTCGTCGAGTCCACCCGCGAAGTTGGCTCCGGCATTGTTGACCAGCACGTCGAGGGTGCCCAAGCCTTCAGCCAGGGCATCGACCGCCGGGGCGTCGCGCAGGTCGAGCTGGCGGAAGCCGAACATCGAGAGGTCGGTCGCGTACTCGTCAGCCGACGCCAGTGTCCCGGTCACGGTGACCGACGCGCCCGCTCGAGCGAAACCGAGGGCCACGGCACGGCCGATGCCGCTCGTGCCGCCGGTCACGACCACCGAGGTGGCCGTGAAGTCAAACGAGAGCTCGTTGGTCATCTGAACCGTCCATCGTGATCATCACCTTCCCGCAGTCCTTGGACCCCTCCAGGAGCGCCAAGCCGTCGCCGAATTGCTCGAGCGGCATGGTGTGGGTGATCAGACCAGACAGATCGCGACGGGCCAGCAGCTCGACGGCGTCTTCGAAGCGGTCGGGGTACTCCATCGATCCACGGATCGTGAATTGCTTCATCAGCACGTCCACGTAGTTGGTGGGGACAGGCCGGTAGTGCAGGGCGACGACCACCAGACGGCCGCCGACCCGGCCATGACGCAGAACGTCGCCGAGCACGGTGTCTGCACCCGAGGCTTCGATGAATACGTCCGTGGCGGCAGTGGGGCCGAACATGAAGGGAGCTGCGCCGTGGATTTGCTTGAGCTCCTCCCAGACATCGACCTCCTCGGGGTCGAGTACGTGGGTCGCGCCGACCTGCTGGGCCAGCTCGAGCCGGGGCCGGCTGAGATCGATCGCCACCACGTCGTCGATGCCCCGATCGGCCAGTGTGGTGATCGACATGAGTCCGATGGGCCCGCAGCCGAATACCGCCACCTTCTCGCCGGGCTTCACGGCGGACTGGTTGACTGCCTGCATGCCGACGGCCAGCGGCTCTGCCAATGCGGCCGTAGTCAGTGGCATGCGGTCGGGGACCCGGAAGAGCCGTTGGCCGCGCGCGGCGTCAGGTACGTGGAGCAGAGGGGTCAGCCCACCCTGGGCGCCGCCGGTCCCCATCGGGCCGGATCCGATGTCCGAGGGGCACACGATCACCCGGTCTCCGATGGCGAACCCTGGCACCTCTGCTCCGACCCACGCCACCTCGCCCGCCATTTCGTGGCCGAGAGGAATGGGTTGCCCGCTGAAACCGCCCATGTGGACGTAGGACACGTCCGTCCCGCAGAGGCCGCAGGCGCGAATCCGGACCATCGCATCGCGGGGACCCGGGTTCGGTATCGGAACGTCGTCGAGCCGCCAATCCCGCGGACCGTGAAGCACTATCTGCTTCGTCGTCTCTCGACCCTTCATCGTTTCATCGGGTATGGCATCGACGCTCCGATCTCATCTGCCTTCGTCCGACGCGCCCCGCGTGGTTTTCAGCCGGTGCGACTCGCCTGAGCTCGGGCTCCGGTC
The DNA here is from genome assembly GCA_963828505.1 of uncultured Acidimicrobiaceae bacterium. Classification (GTDB taxonomy): domain Bacteria; phylum Actinomycetota; class Acidimicrobiia; order Acidimicrobiales; family RAAP-2; genus Bog-473. The sequence goes on along the minus strand of CAWHFM010000007.1, from coordinate 189,804 downwards.
GCCCGCGGTGAGGAGGGCGCCCAACCGGGCGGCCCGGCGCGCCCCGAGACGGTTTCGGAGCCCTGCCGCGAGAGAAATGAGGTCGTCCGCCCGGTCCGGCCTGACCGGGTGACCGGAGGGCACCGGCGGGACCGGGCTCCCGTTGTCCAAGACCGCCTCGGAGAGTTCGGTCAGATCTCGGACGAACCGCGTCCAGCGCCTCTCGCCCAGCACCGCGTGGCAGTCCGCCTCGATCTCCTGGACGGCGTGGGTGACGTCGTTGAGTACCGCCTTACCTCGGACTGACGGAGCGATCAGGACCGCTCGCTTGTCGGTGCTGTCGGGATGACGTTCGACGTAGCCGAGGCCTTCGAGATCCTGGACCGCCGCGCTGACCGCTTGACGCGTGACCCTCAGCTCGCGGGCGATGTCGCTGACGCGGTCGCCGCCGGCGCGGATCGCGGTCAGCAGCTCGATGTGAGACGGTCGCACCAGGTGGTGGCCACGGTGGTTCGCCGACGTTACGACCTGGCGCTTGGCGTGGAGTGCGATCAGGATGACGGAGCCGATGGAGGGGGAGGTCCGGATCAGCACGGTGGGTCCCGTTTTCGACGCGAGCCCGAGTCCCAACCTCACTGCGTCCAGGTCACGCAGGATCCGTCCGATCGCAGCGCGTCCCACGAGCTGCTCGTAGGCGTGCTCGCACTCGGCGAACGTCTTGCCGGCTGTCGTGATGAGGTCGTGACCACGGTCGGTCAAGGCCACTACCCGTGAGCGCCCGTCAGCAACACCGACGGCGCGTTCGACGTAGCCGAACCGCTCGAGCATCAGCGCATCCCGGCTCGCTGCCTGCGGGCTCACGTTGAGCGCGGCAGCAACGTGGCCGATCGGCAGGGCTCCGTCGCGGAGCCGTTCGAGCAACGGGCCGAAGCTGGGGCGCAAGTGGTGATGTCCGGATTCGGCCAGGGCAATCGCCAGCCGCAGCTGCACGTCGCGCGAGACCGTGTGCACGCAGTCGATCGCGGCCAGGCGCCCCAGGTCCTCGTCGACCATGCGGGGCAGGGCAGTCACGGGCCGAGCATACCGGTCGGCCTCGAAGATCATCAACCAATCTTGACAAATATGTAAAGAGAAGCTAATACCAATGAGGTCGGGCGATGCCGGCTCGACCTCGGGAACGCAGGGGTGTCACGTGACCATGATCCAACACGAGACGAGCGGCCGAACGCTCAATCCGTCGGCGTTCGAGGCGGGGCCGGTCGCGTGAGCACGGCAGACGGGACGGGAGCCGATCGGGACGAAGGAGACCTCGACGAAGTTCTCCGTGGTCTCATCGGCCAGCCGGTCGGCTCGCAGGCGGTCGTGGTCGGGCCGGATCCGGTGAACGTCCCGATGATCCGGCACTGGGCGGCCGCCTTCGAGGACGGGAATCCCGTCTATACCGATCCCGATCGCGCCTCGTCATCGCGCTTCGGCGGCATCGTGGCACCACCGCTGATGCTGCAGACCTGGACGATGGCGACCCCGGTGATCACCGGCATCGCCGAACGTGGTGGCTCGCCCACCCCTGTGCCCGGTCAGTCCCCGCTTTCAGTGCTCGATCGCGCCGGCTACACCGCCACCCTGGCGACCAATTCCGAATTTGAGATCGTCCGCTACCTTCGCCCGGGCGACGTCGTGTCGGCGGCGACCGTGTTCGAATCCATCTCCGAGGAGAAGGTGACCCGGATGGGCCGAGGACGATTCGTCACCTGGGTGACCACGTACACGGACCAGGAGCGCGAGGTCGTCGGTCGGCAGCTGTTTCGGATCCTCAAGTTCGACCCCTCGGGCGCTGCGTCGTGAGTACCCGTCTGTCTCCGACCGTGACGCGTGACACGGAGTTCTTCTGGAGCGGCGCCAAGGAGCACAAACTCCTGATTCAGCGCTGCGCTCTCTGTGGGGCGTACCGCCATCCGCCACGCCCGATGTGCCCAGACTGCAATTCTCTCGCATGGAACGCGGTGGAGGCTTCGGGGAACGGGACGGTGTTCAGCTTCGTCCTACCCCGGCACCCGCAATTCCCGTTCATGGAGTACCCCTACATCGTCGCCCTGATCGAGTTGGAGGAGGGGACACGCATGGTGTCGAACATCGTGGGGACGATCCCCGAGCAGGTGTCGATCGGCATGCCGGTCGTCGTGACCTTCGAGCATTTCGACAACGGGTTGGTGCTGCCGCAGTTCATGCGCAGGGCGGATGGGTGATCACCGCTCCCGACTTCTCTTCCATCAGCGCCGGAGACGCGCTCACCCCGCTCGTGATCGACGTCACGGCGACCCGGATCGTCGCCGGAGCGATCGCGACGCGTGACTTCATGCCGGCGCACCACGACCGCTCGTTTGCCAACGCCCAGGGTGCACCGGACATGTTCATGAACATCCTCTCCGACACCGCCTATTGCAGCCGCTTCCTGACGGACTGGGCCGGGCCCGAGACGAGGATCACGCGTCTGGCGATCCGGTTGGGCGTTCCAGTCTTCCCGGGCCACACCCTCAAGTATTCGGGGTCGGTGACGGCGCGGCGCGAAGAGGGAGATGAGGGCGTGGTCGAGGTCGAGTTCGTGGCGGCGGGCGACATCGGAGACCACGTGACGGGGACGGCCGAGCTCAGACTCCCGCTGTCCCGGCGCGCACCGTGAGCAGATGGCTGTCCGGCCGCGCTGCGATCGCCGGGATCGGCCAGACTGAGTTCTCGAAGGAATCCGGTCGCTCCGAGCTCCAGTTGGCCTGCGAGTGCGTCAAGAGTGCGCTCGACGACGCCGGACTCGAGCCCTCCGACGTCGACGGCCTTGTCACCTTCACCCTGGACTCGAACGAGGAGATGGAAGTGGCGCGGAATCTGGGGGTGGAGCGCCTGTCGATGTTTTGCCGTGTTCCCTACGGCGGAGGGGCCGCTGCGGGCGTGGTCATGCATGCGGCGTTGGCGGTGGCATCGGGTGTCGCCGATGTGGTCGTTTGCTACCGGGCGATGAACGAACGCTCGGGGACGCGCTTCGGAGGGTTTGCCGGCAGCATGTCGACGATGCCGCCCTTCCTTTCGTGGTATGCGCCGTGGGGGCTCCTCACGCCGGCGGCGTGGGTTGCGCTCCAGGCCCGGCGGTACATGGAGGCCTACGGCGTGACCAACGAGGATTTCGCTCCCGTCGCGGTAGTGGACCGGGCGCACGCCGCGGGCAACCCGCACGCCTGGTTCTACGGACGTCCGATCACCGTCGAGGAGCACCAAGCATCGCGCTGGGTCGTCGAGCCAGTGCTCCGGCTCCTCGACTGCTGCCAGGAGAGCGATGGGGGAGTTGCCCTCGTCGTGACCTCGTCGGAACGGGCGCGGGACCTTCGGCAGGTGCCGGCGGTGGTCACCGCTGCGGCGCAGGGAGCGACCTTCGACGGCGAGATGATGACCAGCTACTACCGGGACGATCTGCTCGGCCTGCCGGAGATGGGAATCGTCGCCCGGCAGTTGTGGGAAGCCTCGGGCCTCGGCCCGGCGGACATCTCGACCGCCTTCCTCTATGACCATTTCACGCCCTTCGTCCTGATGCAGCTCGAGGAGCTGGGATTCTGCGGACGCGGCGAGGGCAAGGACTTCGCCTCGGTCGAGAACCTGTCGCTTGGCGGTCGCCTCCCGATGAACACCAGCGGCGGGCTGCTCGGCGAGGCCTACATCCATGGAATGAACGGCATCGCCGAAGCGGTGCGTCAGATCCGAGGTACTTCGTGCAACCAGGTGGAGCGTGTGGAGCACGTGCTGGTCACCGCGGGGACGGGCGTACCCACCAGCGGTCTCATCCTGGGTCGGTCCTGAGATTCCTTCTGTCCGAGGCGAGCAAGCTCGTGATGGGTCGAGTCACTTCGCCGAGTGTCACGGGGATGGCTGGTCGAAGATGTTCGAAGTCGCATCACCTTGATCGTTTCCGCCGTGACGGTGATGGTGTCCGTGGAGTGGCAACGTGGGAAGGAGCGGGTTCGTAAGTTGAGGCGGGAGGGTGGTCGTCGTCGCCGGCACGGTGGCGCCTGTCTGTTCGAGCACGGCGATGGCGCTCTGGTACTGATCCGAGCTGATGCCGCCGCCGTCGAGCAGCACCTGTCCGAGCTCCATGTCCTGCTGCGCCGCCGCCTGACGACCGGGTCCGGCGGGTTGGTCGGCCGTGTCGTCGAGTGCGGCCGCCAACGAGGCGTCGCCCGGCAGACCGCCGCCGGCGAGCTGTTGGGCCTCCACCCTGATCGCAGAAGCCACGGGGTCCGCCTGGGTCGTCGGCGTGGTCCTGCCGTCCGTGGAGATCTGCCGGTTCGCCGGGTTCGGGAGCGTCGCCGTGCTCGGCTGCAGCGCGCCGGGCATCGTGACGAGCGCGAGCGCTACGCCGAACATCGCGACGAGGGCGCATGCAATTACGAGGGCGGCCCGGCGACGTCGGCTGGGGCGGCGGCGGGGTCCCGGAGCCGAAGCTGCTGTCGGTGAGACGTGAGTGGCCTGAGGCCCGCCGACACCGGCGGTCGAGGGAACGCCGGACGAGGCCACGCGGCGGAAACCGGACCCGTTCGGCAGCACGGCCGTCTGTTGGGTTCTCGGGTGGCGAACCGCCTGCAGCATGGCGGCGGCCGAGTGGTAGCGGTTCGCCGGGTCGGGTGAAAGGGATTGTCGGGCCACGGCGCGGAATTCGGGCGGGAGCATCTCGATGACGGTCGTCTGCCCCACCGGGACGCGTCGTCCCGTCAGCGCCTCCACCATGACCGCGCCGACCGAGTACAGGTCCGATTCGACGGTCGCCGGGAGTCCCGCCCCCCGTTCGGGCGCGAGATAGCCCGGCGTGCCGAGCACGATGCCGGAGAGCGTCTCCTCCGAGTTCGGCCCAGCGCCGAGTGGGTCCATGCTCTTCGCGATCCCGAAGTCGGAGATCTTCGTCAAGCCATCGTCCTGCAACAAGATGTTGCTGGGCTTGACGTCGCGGTGAAGCACGCCCAAACGGTGCGCGGCCGACAGCGCCGAAAGGGTCTCGGTCAGCACGTGCACAACCCGGGGTCCGTCGAGCGGCCTGATCGACATCTCATCACGGAGCGTCATGCCGCTGAGGCGCTCCATGACGAGGTAGCTGATGGAGGCCTCCTCACCGAAGTCGAGGACCGCGACGATGTTCGGGTGGACGAGCCGCGCCGCCAGCCGGGCCTCCTGTTGGAAGCGGCGGGCCATGCCCGCCAGGGCTGCCGTGTCGGGACGCAGGATCTTGACGGCGACCCTGCGTTCCAGACGCTCGTCGTACGCGTCGAACACCCGCGCCATCCCACCTTCGCCGAGCAAGCCGAGAAGCCGGTAGCGGCCACCCACCGCGCGCGTCGGAGTGCTGACTTCCACCCCTACGGTCTAGCTCCGACGGACCCGTCCAGTCGCCGTTTGCCCGAGAGCGGCTTCGACCTGGGGTTTGGCCGGAGCGCTCTCGAGTGACACCGGGCGTCCCGTCGCGCCGCGGCGCGCCGCATTGTGAACGCTGCATGAACAGCCCCCGTTGAAGTCACGCTCGAAACGGGGGCTGTGGTAGTACGTCCCGGACGTGATTTGCTTCGAGCGGGCGCAACGCGTCCTCTCGACCGGGAGGCACCAGAGGGAGCCGTCATGCAGGAGCGCAGTCCGGCGGAGGTCATCCGTCTTGTGAAGGACGAGGGGATCGAGATCGTCGACCTCCGGTTCTGCGACCTGCCCGGGCTCATGCAGCACTTCTCCGTCCCCGCGCACGGGTTGACCGAGGACGGCTTCAGCGAGGGATTCGGCTTCGACGGATCCTCCATCCGCGGCTTCCAGCAGATCCACGAGTCGGACATGATTCTGCTCCCGGACCCGTCGACCGCGGTGGTGGACCCTTTCCGCCAGCACAAGACGCTGAACTTGAATTGCTTCGTGCACGACCCGCTCACCCTCGAGTCCTACAGCCGCGACCCGCGGTACGTAGCCAAGAAGGCCGAGGCGTACGTGAAGACGACCGGGTTCGCCGACACCACCTACTTCGGGCCTGAAGCCGAGTTCTTCATCTTCGACGACGTCCGGTTCTCCCAGGACCAGCATTCCGCCTTCTACCAGGTCGACTCCATCGAGGGCATATGGAACTCGGGGACCGACGAGATGCCCAACCTCGGGTACAAGCCTCGTTACAAGGAGGGTTACTTCCCGGTTCCGCCCATGGACCACTTCCAGGATCTCCGGTCGGAGATGATCCTGACGATGGAGAAGGCCGGGATCGAGATCGAGGTCCAGCATCACGAGGTGGGCACCGCCGGGCAGGCCGAAATCGACATGCGTTTCGACACCCTGCTCAAGATGGCCGACAAGTTGATGCTCTACAAGTACATCGTCAAGAGCGTCGCCACTCAGGCGGGGTACACCGCGACGTTCATGCCGAAGCCCCTCTTCGACGACAATGGTTCGGGCATGCACGTGCACTCGTCGCTGTGGAATGGCGGCGAGCCGCTCTTCCATCAAGACGGCACCTATGCCGGCCTGTCGGACATGGGGCGTTGGTACATCGGCGGCATCATCAAGCACGCACGTGCGGTACTCGGGTTCGCCGCGCCGACCACGAACTCCTACAAGCGCCTCGTCCCAGGTTTCGAGGCGCCGGTCAACCTGGTCTACTCGCAGCGGAACCGCTCGGCCGCGTGCCGGATCCCGGTCTACTCGCCGAGCCCGAAGGCCAAGCGGGTGGAGTTCAGGTGCCCGGACCCGAGCTGCAACCCCTACCTGGCCTTCTCCGCCATCCTCATGGCCGGGCTCGACGGCGTGGCGAACAAGATCGAACCGCCCGAGCCGGTCGACCACGACCTCTTCGACATGTCGCCCGAGGAGCTGGCGAAGATCGGCCAAGTCCCCTCCTCGCTCGAAGAGGCGATGGACGCCCTCGAGGCGGACAACGAATTCCTCAAGGCCGGAGGCGTGTTCACCGACGACCTCATCGAGACATGGGTGGACTACAAGCGCTCGAACGAGATCGACGCCGTCCGGTTGCGGCCGCACCCGTGGGAGTTCATGCTCTACTACGACATCTAGAGCCTTCCTCTGCCACAAGGTGGCGAACGAGGCGAGCTTCCGGGAGGCCGAGTCGATGACGAGCGAGCCCGTCGCCTCGACGATCAAGCAGGCCCTGCTCGGCGAGGGACTCCGCTGGGATGCTCGCCGGAACGAGCTGCTGGTCATCGACATCATCGACGGCCGGGTGTACCGCACCCGGGTCGTCGAGAGCGGGGCGCTCAGCCTCGTGCGCGAGTACTGGGTTCCCGGCACCGTCGGTGCCGTCGCGCCGATGGGCGGCGACGACGACGGTTGGATGTTGGCGACAGGTCGTGGCTTCGTGCACCTCGGACCGGACGGCTCCCTCCGTCCCGTCGCGCAGGTCGCGCCCGTCGGAAGCCGCATGAACGACGGCGCCTGCGATCCTCAAGGCCGGCTCTGGGCGGGAGCGCTCGCCGAGGACTTTCGTCCGGGCGCCGGTTCCCTGTACCGGCTCGAGCGCGACGGCCGGGTCGACGAGATGCTCGACGGCCTGACTATCTCCAACGGCGTGGACTGGAGCCCGGATGGCTCGGTCATGTACTTGGCCGACAGCGGGCCGCGCCTGGTCCACGCCTTCGCCTTCGACGGAGAGACCGGGACGATCTCCGACGCCCGGGTGCTCATCACAGTGGACGAGTCGGTGGGCGTGCCCGACGGCTTGACCGTCGACGCCGGCGGTGACCTGTGGGTGGCGATCTACGGCGGGGGGCGGGTGCATCGGTACTCGCCTGACGGCGTCCTGCGACAGGTCCTCGACGTACCGGCGGAACAGTGCACTTCGTGCGCCTTCGCCGGAGCCGGGCTGAAGCAGCTCTATGTCACCACTGCGACCGAGGGCTGGAGTGACGAGCAACGTCGCGCCGACCCGTCGGCGGGGATCGTGTACCGATTCGACACTCCGGCGAAGGGCCGGCCGGCCGCTGCATTCCGTCCCGACCCGACTTGGTGGAGCGCGGTCACGTCTGATTCGTGATCGGTGCGGCGCCCGACCCTCGGTGACAGGCGCCACGGAGATTCCCCGCGGGATCTCCAGGTTGATAAAGGGTGCGTCCGGTGCATACGTTGAGTGAGCGCACCAACGAGGTGCTGATGAGGAAGGATGGTCGATCCGTGGCAGACGACGGTGTGATGGGACCCATCAGCTACCTGATCGTGGAGTTCCCAGGGAACAAGATGACCGGTGAGGGACTCCTGACCCTGGTCGACCTGGTAGATAAGGGATTGATCCGGATTCTTGACCTGACGTTCGTCACGAAGGCCGAGGACGGCTCCATGGCGCTCGTAGAGCTCGCCGACCTCGACGCGGACGGTGAGGTCGACCTGGCCATCTTCGCCGGGGCCTCCTCGGGTCTGATCGGCGAGAGCGACCTGGGGGACGAGTCGAACGTGATTCAGCCCGGGTCGACGGCCGCGATCCTTCTCTTCGAGAACCGATGGGCCACCGAGTTCGTGCAGGCGCTCCGTCGCGGCGGCGCCCAGCTCGTGTCGGCCGGATATATCCCGCAGGACGCGATCGTGGCCACACTCGACGCGATCGAAGGTTGAGCGAGTCGTTACGTAGGAAAGAAAGGACACGAACATGCCAGGACTCCTGCGTGGTGTCGCCCGGACTGCCGTCGTCGCCGGGACCGCCACCGCTGTCTCCAACCGCGTCTCCCGACGGCAGGCCGGCCGCTGGTCACAACAGGAAGAGGCGCAATACGCCCAACAGCAGTACGCCCAACCGCAGTACGCCCCGCCCCCTCCCGCGCCTCCGGCCGCTCCCGACCCCGTGGCCCAGCTCAAGGAGATGGCCGAGCTGCATTCGCAGGGCATCCTCACGGACGAGGAGTTCGCGGCGCAGAAGGCCAAGATCTTGGCGACCTGACGCCGCAGCCCATGCTGTTCCTTCTCCGGCCGCGCCAGGCCTACATGCCCTATGCGCTGCCCCGCAACCAACTCGAGCAGGAGGCCTACCAGCGAGAGCTCGAGCAGGCGTACGCCTCGACTCGGCGCGTCGCACCGCCGCTTTCGGAAGCGCCCGACCTCGTTGCGAGCCTGAGGGAGCTCGCTGAGTTGAACCACTCCGGAGCCTTGAGCGACGAGGAGTTCGCCGCGGCGAAGGCCAAGGTGCTGGGACCAGCTGACGGAGCATGACCTCGAGCACCCGTCGGGCCTCCGTGCTCGTCGAAGCACTGCGCGCCGCGTTCGATCGAGACCACGAGGCGCTCGGCAGGCTCTTCACCGAGGACGTCAAGGTCTGGACGCACCACCGGTCGTTCTCGTCCCTGGGCGAACTCGTCTCCGAGCTCGAGCAACGTGACGACGCCTTCTCCGACGCCGTGACGGACGTGGTCCCACTGCAGGTGGGCGGGGACTATGCCTGCGCCGAGTGGAGCGTCGCCATGACCCACACCGGGCCGCTCGAAGCGCCCGGGGGAGCGGTGATAGAGCCGACCGGGGTCCGTGTGGTCATCCACGGGGCGACCATGGCGGAGTTCCGGGACGAGCGGATCTGCTCGTTCCGGCAGTACTGGGACGAGCTCTCGGTGCTGGAGGAGATCTGTTCCGTCGCAGGCCGGCCGCTGAAGCCCGCGACGTCCTCGGAAGGCATCTCCGACGCAGGCGGTCCGTCCCGCTCCTGATCAGGCATCAGTACACGGGCGGGGCGACGAGGGTCGTCACGCACGAGGGTGAAAGCCCTCCCCCCGATTCTGGTCGAGGAGGGGGACACGACCGCGGCGCGTTGCGGTTTCGAGCCGGATGGGAAAGTCCGGGAACTCGGCCGCGTCGAGGATGGCGGCGCGGTCGAGCACCGGCGCAGCCGGAACGCCCGCGGCGAGCAGGTCGTCGATCAGCTCCCGGCGGGGTCGCGCCGCAACCGCCACCGCGACCGCGCCCTGGAGCGCCTCCCCGTCCGCCGTGCGCGCCGCGAAATCGAGGTCGGCCAGGTCTTCCCGCCCCAGCACGGTGCACAACGCCGACCAGAAGTGCTGCTCGTCGACCACCCCGAGCGACACCTGGTTCCCGTCCGCCGTCGAGAAGAGCCCGTAGCCCGGCACGGTGGTCGGCACGCTTCCGGCCGGGCTGGGTCCAGCGCGCCCGGTCCAGGTCGAGAGCACGTCGGTCATGGAGATGTCGAGGCGCGCCCCCTGTCCCGTTGCTGTTCGGCCGGCCAGAGCGGCACACACGCCGAAGGCGGCGCTCATGCCGGCGGCCAGGTCGGCCACCGGGAGAGGCGGCATCGTCGCCGCCCCGCCTTCCGGAGCCAGCGCGCCCGACCACGCCTGGTAGTTGACGTCGTGGCCCGGGACCTGCGCCCGCTCTCCCTCCTGGCCGTAGCCCGAGATGGAGCAGTAGATGAGCCCGGGGTTCAGGGCGCGCAGCCGCGGTTCGTCCAGCCCCAGCCGAGCCATGACCCCGGGACGGAACCCCTCCACCAGGATGTCGGCCTCCGACGCGAGCACTTCGGCTCGGTGACGGCCGGGCAGCGTCTTGAGGTCGAGCACCACGCTGCGCTTGCCGGCGTTGATCTCCTCGAAGAGCCCCTGGTAGTGACGCATCGGGTCCCCTCCGGGTGGCTCGACCTTGACCACGTCCGCTCCCAGCGCGCACAGCAACGACGTGGCGTAGGGACCCGGTCGCCAGATACTGAGGTCGAGCACCCGCACGCCGGCCAGGAAGGAGCCGGCCATCGCGGCTCAGTCTTGCATCCCGGCGCAGCCTCGCCTTCGGCCCTGGGCACGATGCCTACCCTGCGGCGTGGTTCGATACGCTGACCCCCCAATGACCAGTGGGAGCCAGTCGAAAGCCCAGCGCAGGGCGGAGACCCAGCGCCGGGCGGCAGAGAAGCGAGCCGCCGAGCGCCGGCGCCAGCGCAATCGCATCCTCGTACGCGTCGGCCTGGCGGTCGCCGTCGTCGCCGTCGTCGTGGTGATCGTGGTGCAGGTCACCGGCTCGTCGAGCGGCGGACCCTCGCCGACGTCGAACCCCCACGTCGCCCTGTCGCCCATCCCTGCATCGATGAAGTCGTCGTGGATACAGCCCCCGGCCGAGAAAGCCGGACCCGAGGTGGTCGGCGTTGCGAGCGGCCCGAAGCTGGCCACGCTGCTCAACGCCGCCACCGGGCAGACCGTCGACGGGGTGCAGTGCCAGACCAACGAGCAGCTGGTCAGCCACGTCCACACCCACCTCACCATCTTCGTGGACGGCAAGGCCAGAGTGATCCCCTACGGCATCGGCATCCCGGGCTTCCAGGCCACCGAGACGGCGCAGGGGCCGTACGTGGCGACCGGGGACTGCTTCTACTGGCTCCACGCCCACGCCAACGACGGCATCATCCACATCGAGTCACCGAGCAAGTCGATCGGCTTCACCCTCGGCCAGTTCTTCTCGGAGTGGGGCATTCCACTCAGCCGCACCCAGGTGGGGCCGGCCACCGGTCCCGTCACAGTCTTCTTCACCTCCCCGGGCAAGAAGACCGGGATCTACAAGGGTGACCCGGCCGACCTCCCCCTGGGCGACCATTACCAGATCCAGCTCGTCGTGGGCACGCCCATCGTGGCTCCAGTCAATGTCACCAACTGGGGCGGGCTCTAAGTCGGATCGAGGTCGGTGCCGCCGTCGGCCGGGTTCCCGACCGACGGCCCCGACAGCAACGAGGCGGCGGGGCGCGACGAGGTTTTCCCCGCCGGTGGCGTCCTTCGGTCGAGACCTTCCGTACCGTGACCTTCGCCTAGCCGACGTTCCACTGCGCCGCCGACTCGGCGCTGTGCCCGCCGATCAGCGCCGCCAGGATGGCGGGCGCCTGATGCGGCAGGAGCGACAGGTGGCCTTCCCCCGGGACCACAGTGACGGTGGCCCCGGCGATGTGATGCTGCAAGAAGGCGCGGTAGCCGGGCGGTCCCGTGTGGTCGTCCGCCCCTTCCCAGATCTGCACGGGCACCCGTATCTCGCTCAGTGAGAAGCCCCATGGGCTCCCGAAGATCCGGTAGTCCTGGACGCACCCCTCGGTGCCCTGGCGAACCGCCTCGCGCACGAAGGCCAGGGCGCGGTCGGCCGGGCCCCACTCCATGAGCACCCGGCGGTCGACCGGTGGAAAGGCCCGCATGGCCGCACGCAGCAGGCGGGTGTTGCTGGCGTTGACGATGCTGAGCTTCATGGCCAGGGACGCCAGCCCCGGCGTGTGCATGGACAAGAAGAGCAGGATGCGGTCCTCGACGACCAGCCCCCGGTTCGTCCCGTAGAGATCGAGCGGCACCGCGCTCGAGAGCAGGGCGGCTCCCGTCACGCGCTCTCCGAGCTTGGCCGCGCACACCGCGGCGTAGGGCCCGCCGGCCGACCAGCCCATGACCGCGAATCGCTCCAACCCGAGTTCGTCGGCCAACGAGGTGATGTCGTCGGGCCAGTCGACGAGCCTCCGCCCCGGCTGGAAGGTCGACTGGCCCATGCCCGGGCGATCCGGTGCCACCAGCCGGACGCCCGCGTTACGCGCCGCGCCGTCGGCCGGCGCGGCGTCGAGGCGCGAGCTGAGCCCGCCGTGGAAGCTGAGGACCGGGAACCCAGCCCGGTCGCCGTACTCCTCGTAGGCCAGGTCCCGCCCGTCGGGGAGGGTCACCTTCGCCGTCACGTGCCACCGCCTTGCGGTCGGGGGTGGGTCGTCCGGACGGGGTGGGGGGGTGCCCGCACGAGTGCACGCTATAGGGTTCGCCCATGTCTGCGAACGTCGACGACCTGGTGGACGCCCTCCTGGTCGACCATCCTCCCGCCTCTACCGCCCCGACCGAATTCCTGGGTGAGCAGTTCGATCGCGGCCTGGCCTGGGTGCACTTTCCGGCCGACAGCGGCGGCCTGGGCCTCTCGCCCAAGGACCAGCAGCAGGCCCAGCAGCGGCTGCACGCCGGCGGCGCACCAGTGGCGGGGATGAGGAACCCGATCGGCTACGGCATGTGCGCGCCGACCATCGTCACCCACGGCACAGCCGAGCAGAAGGCGCGCTACTTGCGGCCCTTGTTCACGAACGAGGAGATCTGGTGCCAGCTCTTCAGCGAGCCCGGCGCCGGTTCCGACGTGGCCGGGCTCTCGACGCGGGCCGAACGTGACGGCGACGAATGGGTGCTCAACGGACAGAAGGTCTGGACCACGCTCGCCCACATCTCCTCGTTCGGGCTGATCGTGGTCAGGACGAATCCCGATGTGCCCAAGCACAAGGGCCTCACCGCGTTCCTCGTCGACATGCACGCGCCCGGCGTCGAGGTGCGGCCGCTCTTCCAGATCACCGGCGAGGCGGAGTTCAACGAGGTCTTCTTCACCGACGTGCGCATGCCCGAGGCGGCGCGCCTCGGTGACGTCGGCGACGGTTGGCGCGTGGCCGTCACCACGCTCATGAACGAGCGGGTCTCCATCGGTGGCGCCGTCGGGCGGCGGGGCGGTGGCCCCATCGGCGAGGCCCTGCGCATCTGGAAGGAGCGCTGGCAGGGCCAGACCTCGCAGCAGGCCCTGGCGCTCCGGGACCGCCTCGTCTCGAGCTATATCCGCTCCGAGGCGCTGACGATGACCAACATGCGGGCGGCCCAGGGCCGCAAGTCCGGTACGCCCGGACCGGAAGGGTCCGTATCCAAGCTGGCCTTCGCCGAGGAGAACAAGCGGGTCTATGACCTCTGCGTGGACCTGCTCGGCAACGACGGCATGCTCTTCCCGGCCGGGTACCCGATGGTGCGCCCCGACCTGGTCGGCATGGGCTCGCCCGACGTCCACAAGATGTTCCTGCGCGTGCGGGCCAACTCCATCGAGGGCGGGACCTCCGAGGTCATGCGCAACATCCTCGGGGAGCGGGTGCTCGGTCTGCCGGGCGACGTCCGGACGGACAAGGAGCTCGCCTGGAAGGAAGTGCCGAGGAGCTGAGCGCAGCCCGCTCGGGCCGTGTCCGGCTCAGGTGGCCGGTCTGAACGTCACGGGCAACGAAGTGGGGGAGCGGAACACGACGCCGCGGATGTGGGGGTCGGTGTCTCCCGGGGTGAGCGCCATGTCGGGGAGCCGGTCGAGGACGCGGTTCACGAGCACGCGTGTCTCCAGGCGGGCCAGGTGCATACCCAGGCACATGTGCGGGCCGTGGGCGAACGCGATGTGCGGGACGGGCGGGCGGAAGATGTCGAAGGTCTCGGGGTCGTCCCAGCGCGTCTCGTCGTGGTTGGCCGAGCCGATGTGCGGCGAGATGCTCTCACCCGGTCCGATGGTGACGCCCGCGATCTCGACCTCGCAGGTGGTGGTCCGGTTGATGGTCAGGAGCGGCGGCTCGCAGCGCAGGCCCTCCTCAATCGCCTGTGGCAGCAGGGCCCGATCGGCGCGGACGGCCTCGAGCTGCTCGGGGTGGGTGAGCAGGAGGTAGAGCAGGTTGCCCGAGGAGCGGTACGTCGTCTCGGCGCCGGCGGGCAGGAGCAGGCGGAGGAAGGAGTAGATCGCCTCGTCGCTCAACCGCTCGCCGTCGACCTGGGCCGACACCAGATCGCTGATGACGTCCTCGGCCGGGTGGGCGCGCCGCTCGGCTACCACTCCGGCGAAGTAGGTCCGCAGCGACTCGGAGGCGGCCAGTCCCCGGTCGATGTCGGCCACGAGCCCGATCAGCTCCACCGACCAGCGCTGGAACCGGGGGAAGTCCTCTTCGGGAAGTCCCAGGAGGCGGGCGATGACCCGCACCGGGAACTCGAAGGTGAGCTGGCGGACCAGCTCGGCCTCGCCGTCGGCCGCGAAGCGATCGATCAGCTCGTCGACGATGGGAGCGATGAACTCGGGCTCCCAGCGGGCCAGCGACTTCTCCCGGAAGGCATGTGCGACCAGGTTGCGTTGGGTCCGGTGTTCCGGGTCGTCCATGCCGAGGATCATGTGGCCCATCACCATCCCGATGGTGCTGTCGTAGCCGGTCGAGGTGAACGTCTTGGCGTCGCGCAAGACGCGCGAGCAGTCGTCGTAGCGGAAGGTCATCCACCCGGGCTCGACCTCGATTCCCTCGGGCAGGGCATCGAGCGGGATGGACAGGTCCTTGCACACGGGGGACTCCCGCCGCTTCACGGCCAGCGACGGGTAGGGGTCCCGGGTCGTCCCGGCCACCACGTCGTCGAAGGCGGCGAACGGGTCGTACTCGGCGTCGGTCGTCGTGCTCATGGACGGGACCCTCCCTCTGATCGTCCTGCTCGTCGTCGCCGGACCGTGCCCCCTCCGGTGACGTGGGGCTCAGGTTACGGCCTGGGCGGCGGCGGCACAGCCGGCCAGCGCGTAGGCTCCCGCTCCGATGCAGGCGCTGCGCACCCCCGACGACCATTTCCGCTCCTTGCCGGGCTACGACTTCGCCCCCAACTACGCCGAGGTGGCCGACGACGAGGGCGGCACGCTGCGTGTGCACTACATCCGGGAGGGCGATCCCGACGCGCCGCTCGTGCTGCTCATGCACGGCGAACCCTCGTGGTCGTACCTCTACCGCACCATGATCCCGGTCCTCACCGCGGCCGGCCTCCAGGTGGTGGCACCCGACCTGGTCGGTTTCGGACGATCGGACAAGCCGTCCGAGCGGAGCGACTACACCTTCGCCCGCCACGTCGAGTGGATGCGCGAGCTGCTCTTCGACCGGCTCGACCTGCGTGACGTGACGATGGTCGGCCAGGACTGGGGTGGCCTCATCGGGCTGCGTCTCGTGGGCGAGCACCCGGACCGCTTCGCCCGGGTCGTCGCCGCCAACACCTTCTTGCCCACGGGCGATACCGACCCCGGCGAGGCGTTCTTCGCTTGGCAGCGTTTCTCCCAGGAGGTCGAGGTCTTCCCGACCGGGGGCATCGTCAAGGGCGGCTGCGTGACCGACATCTCCGACGAGGTCCGCGCCGCCTACGACGCGCCGTTCCCCGACGAGTCCTACAAGGCCGGAGCGCGCCAGTTCCCCATGCTGGTGCCGTCGCGGCCGGACGATCCGGCGCACGATGCCAACGTCGCCGCGTGGGTGGGCCTCGCCGCCTTCGACCGTCCCTTCCTCTGCGCCTTCAGCGACAGCGACCCCATCACCCGGGGCGCCGATCGGACGCTGAAGGAGCGCATCGCGGGCGCGCAGGGCCGGCCGCACACGACCATCACCGGCGCCGGCCATTTCCTCCAGGAGGACAAGGGGGAGGAATTGGCGAAGGTTGTCGTCGACTTCGTCGCGTCCACCCCGTGACCCCGAATCCGTGACACCGGCCCGGTGACGTGGAGCCCGTGACCGAGGAGCACCGGGTCGTCGTCGTCGGAGCCGGTTTCTCCGGTATCGGGATGGCGGCGCGCCTGCGCTCCATGGGCATCGACGACTTCGTGGTGCTCGATCGTGGCAACGACCTCGGCGGTACCTGGCGTGACAATTCGTATCCCGGCGCGGCGTGCGACGTGCCCTCGGACCTGTACTCCTTCTCGTTCGCCCTCAACCCGGACTGGACCCGCGCCTTCCCACCCCAGGGCGAGATCTGGGACTACCTCCGAGACTGCGTGGACCGCTTCGACATCGGTCACCACCTGCGCTTCGGCCAGGAGGTCGAGGAGGCGCGGTGGCACGACGACACCCGGCACTGGATGGTGCGGACCGTGAATGGGAGCGAGTACACGGCGCCCGTGCTCGTCTGGGCCACCGGCTCGCTCAGCGAGCCGTCCATCCCGGCCTTCCCCGGCCTCGACGACTTCCGGGGCAAGGTCTTCCACTCGGCGCTCTGGGAGCACGGCTACGACCTGAAGGGCAAGCGGGTCTGCGTCGTCGGCACCGGCGCGTCCGCCGTGCAGTTCGTACCTCAGATCGCGCCCGAGGTCGAGCACCTCTACCTCCACCAGCGCACCGCGCCTTTCATCGTTCCCCGGCGCGACCGGCCGACCACCACCCTGCGACGCGCCCTCTACCGCCGCGCCCCGGCCCTGCAGCGCCTGGCGCGGCTGCGCATCTACCTGATCTTCGAGTCGCTCCTCTCGGTCTTCGTCGGACGCGGCGCTCGCCGGGTCGCCGTGGTCCGGGCCAGAGCGCTCGACCACCTGCGCCGGCAGGTGCCCGACGCTGCGTTGCGCGACGTGCTCACGCCGCACTACGAGCCGGGGTGCAAGCGCCTGCTCCTCTCCGACGACTACTACCCCTCGCTCACCCGGCCCAACGTCGAGGTGGTGGACACACCGGTCGCTTCCTTCGCGGCGCACGAGGTGGTGGGGCAGGACGGCATCGCCCGCCCGGTCGACGTCGTCATCATGGGCACCGGATTCGAGGCGGCCGAGCCACCGTACGCGCACCACATCGTCGGGCGCGACGGTGCGCGGCTCTCGGAGCGCTGGAAGGCCAACGGCACCGAGGCCTACCTCGGCTCCGCCCTGGCCGGCTTCCCGAACCTGTTCCTGATGATCGGGCCCAACTCCACGTTGGCCCACAACTCCATGATCTACATGATCGAGTCGCACATCAACTATGTGGCCGGCGCCGTGGCGTTCCTCTCGCGGCCCGGGGTGCGGAGCGTCGAGGTCAAACCCGACGTCCAGCACCGCTACAACGAGCGGCTGCAGGCCCGGTTGGAGCACTCGGTCTGGGTCGAAGGCGGCTGCGGCAGCTGGTACCTGGACCACCGCGGCCGCAACACCACCCTGTGGCCCGACCACACCTGGAAGTTTCGCCGGCTCACCCGGCAATTTCACCCTGGCGACTACACCGTCCGGGCTTAGGCCCGAAGGGCGAGCGCCGTGAGCACGCCGGCGAACGCGGCGAGCGCCCCGAGCTCCGGCGCGATGGCGGCGATGATCCCGGTCAGCGCACGCGCTCCGGGAGTTCGCGGCTCGCGTGCACGGCGTCAAACTACCTTGGTCCGCATGAGCCTGGTGGAGCCGATCGTGGTGGAGCCGATCGGTGCGGTCGTCGGAGGGCGCACCGAGCCGGTGGACGACGACTGGGGCGCGGTGGAAGCGGTGATCCGCCTCGACGGACGTCGTTTCGGCCCCGACGCCGTCGCTGGACTCACTGACTTCTCCCATCTCGTCGTGGTGTTCGTGTTCCACCTGGTTGACGAAGCTCGCCTGGAGACGGGCGCGCGCCGGCCGCGAGGGAACCCCGAGTGGCCGGAGGTGGGGATGTTCGCGCAGCGGGCCAAAATGCGGCCGAATCGGCTCGGCGTCACCACGTGCGCGCTGGTCGGAGTCGACGGCATCGACCTTCACGTACGAGGGCTCGACGCCGTCGACGGTTCGCCCGTGCTCGACGTCAAGCCCTACGTGCGCGAGTTCGAACCCGCGCCGGGCGATGTGCGCCAGCCGCGCTGGATGACCGAGTTGATGCGCACCTACTGGTAGTCCGCCTGACCGCGGACGTGGGGCCACGACCCCGGGAGCCACTGCGCAAGAGACCCGAGGGAAATGACACTCGCGATGCAGAAATTTGAGCGACGCGGTGCGTCCCACCTCCCTGCGAGGCTTGTCGTCGCCGCCACGAAACTCGCTGCGCCCCCCGTGTAACGCGAAAAGAAGTTGTGGTCTGCGCAATGTAGCGTTATGGTCCCCTTAGACGAATTGGCGGGTCTCAGCGGCCAGGCGGGGATTCACACAGCTGTCCAGGCGGGGATTCACACAGCTCAAGGAGAAATTCATGCGTCACTCGCTGCGCCGTTCCCTGCGTGCACTTCCGGTGTGCGCACTCGTCCTCAGCGGGTTCGCCGTCACCGGCGCGTCGCTGTTGGTGGCGCCGTCGGTCGCGTCAGCCGCCCCTCCCACATGCACCGACTCGTGGAAGAACCCGGTGACCGGCAACTGGGACACCGCGTCGGACTGGAGCACCGGTGCGGTCCCCGGATCGGGCGACGTGGCGTGCATCATCGTCGGCGGTACGTACACCGTCACCTTCCAGCCTGCGAGCGGCTCCGAGACGGTGGACGCCCTCGTCGTCGGTTCGGGCACAGCGGGTGACGCAGAGACCCTTGACATACAAGGCACGTGTTCCGACAACGTGACACTCACCACCAAGAACACCGCGTTCAGCCCCGACAGCGACGCGATCAACTCGACGGGTCACGTCTCGCTCACCAGCAGCGGCTGCGGCAACAACGCCACGCTGGACATCGGGACGACGTTGGTGAACGCGGGGACCCTGAGCACGGATCCCGGCGCCGGCGGTGCGCGCTCCATCAACGGCAGCGTCACCAACCAGGGCACCCTGAACGTCAACGCCTCGGTCAGCTTCGGCCTGAACGGCTCCTCGGGGACGTGGGACAACGCGGGCGCCATGAACATCGCCAGCGGCGAGACCTTCACGGCGAACACGTCGGGCGTGACCTTCACCGATGACACCAATGGCACGGTCGCCTCGACCGGGACCGGCCAGCTCGTGATCGACGAACCTGACACGTACAACCAGGGCAACGGCAGCACCTCGGGGCAACCGGTCCTGCTGAACGGCCCCGCCGGCACCACTTCGGGCGGCATCGCCCTCCACTACACCGGCCACGGCGCCTCGTCGATCGTGGCGCAAGGAGGCGACGGGACGGTCGACGGCGCCATCGCCTCGGGACAGACCCTGACGGTCGACGGCACCTGTTCCAACAACGCCGTCGAGACGGTGGACGCCAGCGAGACCAACGCCGGCGCGGTGCACCTGAGCTCCTCGCAGTGCGGCAATCCCTCGACCCTCGCCGTGACCTCGGGTGACACGTTCACCAACCAGTCGGGCGGGACCCTCGAGGTCGACAGCGGCGCCGGCGGCAGTCGCGCCATCACCGGGATCGTCACGAACGACGGAACGGTCAACGTGGAAGCGAACAGCTCCTACGGGCCCGGCACCTGGGACAACGCCGGGCCGGTGAACATCGCCGACGGCGTCGCGCTGACTATCGCCACTTCTCCGTCGATCTTCACCGACGACACCGGTGGATCGGTGGTGAGCAACGGCACCAGCCACACCGGCCAACTCGTCGTCGACGGCGCCAACACCTACAACCAGGGAAACGGCACGACATCGGGCGAGCCGGTGCTCCTGGCCGGTCCCGCGGGCAGCACCGGCGGCGTGGCTCTCCACTACACCGGCACCGGCAGTTCGGCCATCGTCGCCCAGGGAGGTGACGACACCGTCGACGGAGCCATCGTCGGCGGACAGACGTTGACCGTCAACGGCACCTGCTCCAACAACGCCGTGACCACGGTCGACGCCAACGAGACCAACGCCGGCACGGTGCACCTGAGCTCGTCGGGCTGCGGCAACCCCTCGACCCTCGCCGTGACCTCGGGTGACACGTTCACCAACCAGTCGGCCGGCATCGTCGACGTCGACGGCGGCGCCGGCGGCGCCCGCAGCATCTCGGGCAACGTCACCAACGATGGCACGGTCAACGACAACGTGAACGCCTCCTACAGCGGTGGCACGTGGGAGAACACTGGTCAGCTGAACATCGCCACCAGCACCACCCTCGACGCGCCCTCCACCACCAGCACCACCTTCACCGACGACACCGGCGGGTCGGTGAACGCCACCGGTTCCGGCGAGCTCGTCCTCGACGGGGGCAACACCTACAACCAGGGAGCAGGCACCACGACCGGAACCGAGCCGGTCCTGCTGTCCGGCACGCCCGGCTCGACCGGGGACGTCGCCCTGCACTACACGGGAGCTGGTTCGTCCGTCATCACCACCGAGGGCGGCGATACCCTCGACGGCACGATCTCGGCCGGCCAGACGCTCGACGTCGTCGGCACGTGCAGCGACAACGCCGTCCTGACGCTCGACCAGCCGGTGACGAGCACCGGGACGATCGTCATGACCAGTGCCGGGTGCGGCAACGCCGCCACCATCACGGGCGCCTCGTCCACGGGCCTGGACCATCTGACGATAGGCAAGCACGGCGTTCTCGAGACTCTCAACGGAGCGGGCAACGGTGGGCGCACCATCGACGACGACTTGAACCTGAAGAAGGGCGCCTTCGACGTGAACGCGAACACCACGTTCACGGCGGAGAAGAAGGGTGTCTCCAACAAGGGCAAGCTCGTCATTGCGGCGAGTATCACGCTCACCGAGACAGGAGTGACCGGCTCGTCCTTCAACGACGCCAAAGGCTCCATCAAGGGGTCGGGTGAGCTGCTGGTCGAGTCGCCGGACACCTTCAAGCAGGGGAAGGCCAAGATCGCCAGCACGGCAACCGTCCTCGTCAACGGCGCCAACCTGGCCTACACCGGCACCGGCAAGGGCACGATCGAGACCGAGGGCGTCACGACGCTGACATCGGGAGCGCCCTCGAGCGGCCAGACCCTCGACGTGAACGGGACGTGCAGCCTGAACGCAGATCTGTCGACGACGGGCAACGTCACGGACAACGGCGCCATAGAGCTGACCAGCTCGGGCTGCGGCAACAACTCCGAGGTGACGCTCCCGGCGACCGACACCTTGACGCTCGGGAGCACCGGATCTTTGAGCTGGCCGGCTGACGCCGGCGGGTCGCGGACCGTCGTCGGGAACGTCGCCGACGGCGGGACGATCGGCAACTCCGGAGCGAACGGGCTCTCGGTGACCGGGAACCTGACCTTCCACAGCTCCGGTACCTACGCCCCGTCCGTGAACACCGGCGGCGGGTCCGACTCGGTCACGGTGGGCGGCTCGGGGACCCTCGGCGGCTCGCTGGAGCCAGCCGGAAGCTTCACCGCAGGCGACGTCTACACCATCCTCCACGGGACGTTCACCGGCACCTTCGCCCATGTCGCCAGCGGCTGGACCGTCACGAACAGCGCCGGTGCCGTCACGATCGAGCACTCATGACCGTCATGGCCTGAACAGTGTTGGCGGGAACGGGCGGACGGCCCGGGTTCCCAGCGCCGGGCGAGGCGTTGAGGGGCCCGGGCCGTTCCGCGTCGCTCAGTCGAAGCTCGGCCGCGCCGTTCGTGAGCGCTTGAGCTCGAAGAAGCCCTCGGTGCCCGTGCAGAGAAGCACGCCGTCCCACAGTCGACCGGCCGCTTCCCCCTTGGGGCACGGCGTCACGACGGGACCGAAGATGGCCCGGCCGTCGTAGTGGACGAGAGGCGTCCCCACGTCGTCGCCCACCGGTTCCATCCCGGCCCGGTGCGAAGCCTCCAGAGCCTCGTCGAACTCGGTCGACGTGGCCGCGGCGGCCAGCGAGGCGGGTAGGCCGACCTCGTCGAGAGCCTCGGCGACGATGGCCTCGCCTTCGCCCTCCTGGCGGCCCCGCTGCTCGATGTGGATGCGATTCCCCAGCGCGGTGTAGAGCGGCAGGAGGATGTCACGCCCCCGGGCCTGCTCGGCTGCGATGCATACGCGAACCGGGCCCTTGGCCCTGGCCATCCGCGCCTTGTACTCCTCCGACAAGTCTTCGCGGCCCGAGTTCAAGATGGCGAGCGACATCACGTGCCATTCGGTGTGGACGTCGCGCACCTGCTCGACCTGAAGCATCCAGCGTGAGGTGATCCAGGCCCACGGGCACAGCGGGTCGAACCAGAAGTCGCACGTGCCTGTCATGGGATACCTCCGTCGACTCGCAGGATGGCGCCGGTCGTGAAGGACGACGCGTCACTGGCAAAGTACAGCGCGGCGCCGACGATCTCCTCGGGCCGCCCGGCCCGCTGCAGGGCGTGGTGACGCATCCCGGTCTCGAGCGTCGACCGGTCCCACGCCTTCGAGATGTCGGTGAGGAACGGCCCGGCCATGATGCAGTTCACGCGCACGGTCGGTCCGAAGGCCTTGGCGAAGCCCTCGGTCAGGGCGTTCAGCCCCGCCTTGGCCGCGTCGTAGGGCAGCATGTGCGGCGCCGGACGCAGCGAGCCCGTGCTCGAGACGTTGATGATCGACCCGCCACGCCCCCCGGCCGCCATCCTCGTGCCCACCAGCGCGGTCAGGCGGAACGGGCCCTTCAGGTTCACCCCGATCACCTTGTCCCACAGATCCTCGGTCACCGAGGGCAAGTTCTCGTAGAGGGGCGACATGCCGGCGTTGTTGACCAGCACGTCGACGTGGCCGAAGGCGCCGTAGGCCTCCTCCACCAGCCCGTCCAACTCTTCCCAGTGCCCGACGTGAGACGCTACGGCCAGCCCGCGCCGGCCTATGGCCTCCACCTCGTCCACCACCTTCTGGCAGTTGTCGAGCTTGCGGCTGGTCACCACGACGTCGGCCCCGGCACGGGCGAAGGCGAGCGCCATGTCCCGGCCGAGGCCGCGGCTGCCGCCGGTGACCAGCGCCACCTTGTCGGTCAGCACGCCGCCGACGCCGTCGCCTCCTTCGCCGTCGCCCGGCATCAGCGTCCCGCCTGCACGAGCTCGGCCACCAGGTGGGTCACGGCCTTGGCCATGGGCAGGTGGAGTGACTCGTTCGGCCCGTGCGCGTTCGAGTGTGGCCCGAGGACACCCGTGGCCACGATCGGGGTGGTGGGGAATCCCTGCTGCAGGTTGGCCAGGAACGGGATGGAGCCTCCCTCGCCCACCCGGCCCGGCTCGTGGTCGAAGCGCTCCTTCGACACCCGGTCCAGCACGGCCGCCACGTCGTCCCCGAGCGGAGGCGACACCCACCCCTGCGCCGCCGCCTCCATGTCGATCGTGATGTGCGCCCCCTCGTCGGTGGTGATGGCCGACAGCAAGGCGTCGGTCGCCTCGGCGGCGTCGACGTCGGGCGGTAGGCGCAACGAGAACTTGAGCGTGGTCGACGGGCGCAGCACGTTGCCGCCGAGGCGGGACGTGGGCAGGCCGTCGGCGCCCGTCACCTCCAGGGCGGCCCCCCAGGTGCGTGCGGCCAGACGGTCGACCGGGTCGGTGGCCAGCAGCCGCAGCCCGTCGACCACCGGCGCCGCGCTGTCGGGGAACTCGGCCGCGACGGCGCGCAGGTTGGCCAGGTGCTCCTCGGGGATGCCCGCCCCCTGCAGCCCGGGCAGCAGGATGCGGCCGTTGGTCTCGTCCTCGATGCGCGACAGGATCTTGCGCAGGATCCGGAACGACGACGGCACGACGCCGCCCCCCTGGCCGCTGTGGATGCCCTCGGTGAGCACGTCCACTTTCACCGTGGCGACCAGGTTCCCGCGCAGCGACGTCGTGAGCCAGAGGCGGTCGTAGCTCAGTCCGCCCGAATCGAGGCAGATGACCAGCCGCGGGGTCCCGATGCGCTCACCGAGATGTTCGAGGTAGGCCGCCAGGTCGGGGCTGCCGCTCTCCTCGCTCGCCTCAATGAGCACCAGCACGCGGCCGTCGCCACCGCCCGCTGCCACCAGGCCCGTCACGGCGGCGAACACCGAGTACCCGTCGTCGGCCGTCCCCCGACCGAAGAGCCTTTCGCCCTCGCGCACCGGCTCGTAGGGGCCGAGGCCACTGCGCCACTCTCCGAGCGGTGGCTGCTTGTCCATGTGGCCATAGATGACGATCGGGTCCCCTTGGCCGCCGTTCTCGACGAGGAGGACCGGGGTGCGACCGGGTAACCGCACGATCTCGGTGCGGAGCCCGCCGCCCTGGCTGTCCACCCACTGTCGGAGCAACGCGGCCGCCGACTCCATGTGGCCCTGCTCGGCCCATTCGGGGTCGAAGGCGGGGGAGAGGCACGGGATCCGGGTGTAGTCGCAGAGCGTGGGCAGGACGCGCTCGTCCCACGCGGCGTCGACCGCAGTCGCGAGATCGGTCACCGTGACCCGACGTCCTGGCCGCGCCCGGCGGAACGAGTCAACACGGAACGGTTCAGCACGGAACGGTTCAGCACGGAACGGTTCAGCACGGAGCGGTTGTCGGCGGTACTGATCACGACTCGGTGAGCTCGGCCAGCTTGACCAGCGTCTTGGTCATGGCCGTCTCGGTCTGCCGGTCGAGCTTGCCCAGCCGAAGGAATCGCCCCTGTTTGTCCTGTGAGATGTCCCAGGTCTCGGTGACCTTCGTCCCCCCGTCGGCGGGTTCGAGCTCGTAGCGCCAGATGCGTCCACCGAGGAAGCGACCGAGCGGGCCCGAGAACCGCGTCTGCCAGGCGATGCGCCGGTCCTGCTCGAACTCAATCACCGTATTGGACATGGTGTACGGCACGCCGACCTTCATGGACATGCCGAAGACCGAGCCGAGGGCGAGCGTCTCGGATGCCCCGTCCTTCGCCTTGACCACCGAGCCCGAGCCATCGATCTCGGGGTGGCGGGTCGCATCGGCCACGATGGCGAAGATGGATGACGCCGGCGCCTCGATTATCCGATCCACGCTCACCTTGTTGCCTTCCACGGTGTCACCTTCCTCAGTCGCTGCCGAGAATAGGGCTCACAGAGCTCACAGTGCGTGGGCGACCAGGTCTCCCAGCTGCACCCACTCCAAGGTGGTGGCGTGGGTGGCGGCGAGCACGACCGGCGGTGCCACCCCGGCCTCGAGGGCCTCCTG
Organism: uncultured Acidimicrobiaceae bacterium; assembly: GCA_963828505.1. GTDB lineage: Bacteria > Actinomycetota > Acidimicrobiia > Acidimicrobiales > RAAP-2 > Bog-473. The sequence goes on along the minus strand of CAWHFM010000007.1, from coordinate 164,427 downwards.
CCACCGGGGGGCGCACAGGCACCACTGGTCTCCCGGTGTGAGGCCGGCGAACCCGAACTCGGGGTGCGGGGTCGACAGGTCGTTGCCGACGGACGCGGAGAAGGCGAGGAATTCCTCGGTGACCTGCGTGCACACCGTGTGGACACCGAAGTCCTCGGCGCCGGTATTGCAGCAGCCGTCCCGGTAGAAGCCGGTGACCGGGTCGAAGTTGCAGGGCTGGAGTTCGTCGCCGAGCACGTTCTGGGCCATGGGCCATTTCAGCACACCGCCGAGCCGGCCGGGCCCCTCGCCGCGCTGGCGGAGCCGCACTGACCTGCGTCTCCGTTCCGTGGCGCGGCCAATCACCTCGACAACGGCCGGGCACGGGTCGCCCCTCCGGCACGGGTCGCGCGCCCCTCCGGCACGGATCGCCGTCTCGGGACCGACGTCGCTACGAGCCGAGCGGTGATCCCTCGTAGCGGTCCACCCAGGAGAAGGAGTCGACGGGAGCCCGCCGCAGCCGACGGGGAGCGGAGACGGGGCGGCCGAGGACCACCAGCGACGCCACCGCGACGGAGTCGGGGAAGCCGAAGAGCGCACGCACATCGGGCTCGCGACGGACGGGCATGGTCGTGACGACGCCGCTGAGGCCTTCGGCACGCGCCGCCAGCAGCACGCTCCACACGAAGGGGTAGATGGACGCGCCCCCCACCAGGGTGTAGCGCGGCAGATCGCGGTCGACCGCAGCCAGGGCGCTGAGGTCGGCGAGGACGAGCAGCAAGGCCGGGGCGAGGTCCAGGGTCTGGGCGAACCCGGGCTCGGTTGCGGCGGCGGCGTCTACGAACTCGTGAGCGCGGGCGACAGCTGCCGACTCGGCCGCCCGGTCGGTGACCGGGGCCCAGGGCACCAGCCCGGCGGCGCCCATGGCCAGGTACTCGTACCAGCCCGTGAGGTAGAGGTCGCGCAGCTCGGCCCGTACCGACGGGTCCTTGACCACGATGACGCGCCAGCCCTGGCGGTTGCCCCCCGAGGGGGCGAAGCGGGCTGTCTCGAGGATGCGGCGCAGAACGTCGTCGCCCACCGGCCCGGGCTGGAAGTCGCGAACGGCCCCGGTGCTGCGCAGCGTGGTGATGAGGTCGAGGTCCACGAGTTGGCCACCGTAGCGGGCACCGGCTAAGTGTGGGGCGTGAGCGTCCCGCCCGACCGGTCCGCCGCGGCCCGAGCGCGCCCGCTGGCCGAGCTGGGCCGCCTGCGCCTCGCCGTGTCTCCGATGGCGGGCGGGCCGGGCACGGCCGAGCTCGTCGTGGCCGCCGGGCGCGCAGGTGCGCTCGGCATCCTCGCCGGGGGGTACAAGACCGTCGAGGCGATGGCGGCCGAGATGGCGGCGGTTCGGGCGGCGCGCTGTCCGGCGTTCGGCGTCAACCTGTTCGTGCCGGGCTCGCCGACGGCCGAACCTGAGGCGCTGGCGGCGTATCTCGCATCGCTCGAGCGCGAAGCGGGTGAGCTCGGTGCCACGCTGGGGGAAGCGACGTGGGACGACGACCACTACGAGGACAAGGTCGAGGCCGTGCTGGCCGCGCCGCCGGCGATGGTGAGCTTCACCTTCGGTCTGCCCGCCCGTGACGTGGTGCGGGAACTACAGGCGGCCGGCACGCTCGTCGCTCTGACCGTCACCACGGAGGACGAGGCCGCACTGGCGCTGGCGGTCGGACCGGACTGCCTGTGCCTGCAGGGCGCCGAGGCGGGCGCGCACCGCGGCAGCTTCGCCAACGACGACCGGCCCGGTCGGGACCGGCCCATCCGCGAGCTGCTGGTGGCGGTGGCGCGGACGAGCGACGTGCCGCTGATCGCGGCGGGCGGGGTCGGTGGTCCAGACGACGTGGCGGCGTTGATCGGCGCCGGGGCGGCGATGGTCCAGGCCGGGACGGCCTTCCTGCGCTGCCCCGAGAGCGGCGCGGCAGCCGGGTACAAGGCAGCGCTGGCCGACCCCACCCTCAGCGAGACGGCGATCACGCGGGCCTTCAGCGGCCGCCGGGCGCGCGCGCTGGTGAACGACATGGTGCGCGACCACCCCGATGCCCCGGCCGCGTATCCAGAGGTGAACAACGCCACGCGCCCCTTGCGCGCCGCGGCGGCTCGGGCGGGGGACGCCGGCCACATGAGCCTGTACGCCGGAACCGGCTTCCGGCACAGCCGTGACCTGCCGGCCGGCGAAGTGATTGAGCACCTGGCGTCGGGGCTGGGCGGGCGGTGAGCGCGCCGTGAGCCCGTGAGCCCGCGCCGTCAGACGGTCACGATTGAGTTCGTACCGCCCGAGCTGAGCCGGATCGCCACGTCGCTGGAGCAGCTCCGGGCGGCGGGCAGCGGCTGGGTGAACCTCATGCCCGGCGTCGACGAGGACACAGTCCCGCCGCAGCCAGCGGCCGGCTTGTTCGCCTTCTTCGGCAACCGTCAGGCCCCGGTGACGATGGCGACCATCGTCCCGCCCCGGCTCGACCGGCGCGATCGTGAGGGGATGACGATCGGCCTGATGCACCCGACGGGCGGAAAGTCCGTGGCCCGACTGGCGGAAGCGGGCGTGACCGTGCCCGAGGGTTGGACGGTTCGTCAGGACCATGCCCGGCGGGGCCTGCTCGTGCGCACCGCGCCGGAGACGGCGGGCGCCGATGCGATCGGCTGGGCCGTCGCGGCCGGGGCGGCCCTGTGCCGAGTGGAGACGACCGGCTCCTGGCGGGCCGTCGTCTACCTGCCGTAGGTGTCGACCACGACGACCACGGGCGGGAGCCGCGACGACGCCGCGCTCGAAGAAGGCCTCAACCGGTTCTTTGCTGCTCACCCCGACCTCGGACCCGTTGCCGGCCCGGCGCGGGCGCGCCCCTCGGGAAGGGCGCAGGCGGGGTCGGTGCCGCCGATCCGGTCGCTGCTGCACGCTCAGGGCGGCATGGCCAACGAGACCGTGCTCGTCGACCTCGGCGCCGGACACCCGGGGGTGGTGGTGCGACTCCCTCCGTTCGTCCCGACGTTCCCCGACTACGACCTGGCGCCGCAGGCGCTCGTGCAGAACGTGGTGGCGGCGGCGGGCATCCCCGCACCGGCGCCGGCGGTCGTGGTCGACGACACGTCGTGGATCGGCTCGCCTTTCCTCGTCATGCCGCGCCTCCACGGTGACGTCGCCGGCCCGGCACCGTTGTTCGATCCCTATGTGCGAGACGCCGGCCCGGAGGCGCAGCGCCTGATGCACGACGAGCTGGTGGACACGATGGCTGCCGTCCACGGCATCACCTGGGCGGGGACGGGCCTCGACGGCGCGCTGCCCGGGACCTCGCTCGGGGACGCGGTCGGCGACTGGGAGGCGTACATCGCCTGGGCCTCGGAGGGGGATCCGCTGCCGGCGCTGGCCGAGGCCATGGAGTGGTGCGGGCGGCACCTGCCTCCCGAGCGCGAGCCGGTCCTGCTGTGGGGCGACGTCAGGCTGGGCAACCTCGTCCTCGACGGAGAACGGCGGGTGGTGGCCGTCCTCGACTGGGACCTGGCGCGCCTGGGCCCGCGCGAGATGGACCTCGGGTGGCACGTCGGCCTCGACCACATGATGGAGACGCTCTTCGGCCGCCGCGTGCCCGGGTTCCCCGAGACGGCCGAGTTCGTGGCGCGCTACGAGCGTCGGAGTGGCTACGAGGTGCGCGACCTCGGCTGGCACGAAGTCTTCGCGCTGGTGCGGGCGCTCGCCATCCAGGACCGCCACCAACGGATACGAGGAGAGCCGGGACGGTCCGAGAACCCGATGGCGACCGTGCTCCGGGACCGGTTGGAGGCCGTGGCGCGCTCGAAGGAGCCCGCTGAGGGACGTTCAGGCGGGTGCGTCGAGCAGCGTGAAACCCATCACCCCCGCCTGGGAGACGTCGTAGCAAAGGGTGTCGTAAGGCTCGATGATGCCGAAGGTCGTCTCGCCGTCACAGGTGACGCGGCAGTGGTGCTGGTCGAGTCCGGCCAGGCGGCTGCGCACGGCCGGATCCGTGACGTCGAAGGTCTCGCGGTGGACGACCACTTCGTCACCTTCGGCCACCTTCATCCCGTGCCAGATGTCGCCGTCGGGAGTGCCGCCGTTGGGGCCGCCGTACATGCCGCAGCGCAAGAAGGCGATCTGGTTCCCGAGGCGCTCGAAGGCCATCGTCTTGACGGCGCCGTCAGCGAAGACGAGATCGACCTCGCCCGCCTGCAGCAGGTTCGTCTCGGGCTCGAAGCGCATGCGGTGGTTGCGTCCCGCCAACGTCGCGCTGCGGCGGCGCGGGTCTCCGATGTTGTAGAGCACGTGATCGCCCCACACACCGAAGTCCTCGAATTCGACCCACTCGCCGCTATGGGGGTGCTGCATCCCGCTGTACCGAGCCGGCCCGCCCACCCCGTCGCGGATGCCCCAATGGTGGTCCCGGGTGCCGAGGTGGGTGGTCGCCGCCAGCTCGAATCGCTCGCCGTCGACGTCGACCCAGCCCTCCTGGCGGCCGAAGCCGTCGTAGCCCGCCACGGGGCTGAGGGCCCGGGCACCGACGATGACGCCCGCGCCGAGCTGGCGGAAGACGGGCCGCTTCGTATCGAGCCAGGTGATGTCGTAGCCGACGCCTTTCGACGCGGGGTCGAGGCGGAGGCGCCACCGACGGAACGGTTCGATCACCTCGAAGCTGAAGGGTCCGAGCCTCATTTCCAGACGGTCCGTCCCCAAGCGCTGGTGGGCACGCACCGTCGTGTGGCGACCGCGCACGTTCACGATGGCGAACGCCTCCGCAGTACCGAGGTTCGGATAGAAGGCGAGGCCGATCACGACGAGCAGCTCACCGACCTTGTCCTGGCACGTGAACCACACCCGTTCGTAGGCCTGCGCGTCCGGTGTCCACATCACTCGTACGGGGTACGGGGAGTTGTGGACGAGGAACTCGTCGAGCCCCGAGAGAGGCGCGTGCTCCTTCGAAGCGGGGTAGGGCGAAGCTCCGGCCGGGGCGTGGGGGTCACGCTGGTCGGCGCTGGTCTGCTCGTGGGGGAGGGGTGGTTCGTTCATGGTCGTTCGCTGGTGTCGTTCGTTCGTCGTCGGTCCGGTGTCGGGGTCACATGTCGGGTCAGATGAGCGCAGGTCCCCATGTCGGTCCGAGACGGCACGGGCGAATTCGGGACGGATGAGCACAGTACGCTGAGGCCGTGGGCGGGGACCAGCGCATCGACCCGCGTGACCCGGCCTTCTTCGCCCGAGCCGACTTCTACGAGGTGCTGGCCCGCCTGCGGTCGGACGATCCCGTCCACCTCTGCGAAGAGGGGTTCTGGGTGCTGACCCGTTACGAGGACATTCGAGACGTCAGTCGAGATCCGACCCGCTTCTGCTCGTCCCGAGGCGCGCTCGTCAACGACCCCGTCCGCGACGTCGCGTCGGCAGTCTCGTCTCGATCGATCCTGCACATGGACCCGCCGGAGCACGCTGAGTTCCGGAGTCTCGTCAACCGCAGGTTCACGCCACGTGCGTTGGCAGGTCTGGTGGAGTTCGTGCGCTCGAGCGCCGCCTCCCTGCTCGACGACGTGGCCGCGACGGACGAGATCGACTTCGTCTCGTCGCTCAGCGCCCCGTTTCCCCTGAATGTGATCGCGGAGTTGCTGGGGATCGACGCCACGGACCGTGCCGACTTCCGGCGCTGGTCCGATGCCGCCATCGAGTCGCCCGACCTGCCACCCGGCGAGACGGCGACGGCGCTCGGCGAGCTCTCCGCCTTCTTGGTCGAGCACATCCGTTCGAAGCGGGAACGGCGGAGTGACGACCTGGTGTCGCTGCTCGCCGGGAGCGAGGTCGGCGGAAATCCGCTCACCAGGGAGGAGCTGTTCATGTTCCTCCTGACCCTGCTCGTCGCCGGCAACGAGACGACGCGCTCCCTGCTCTCGGGTGCGGTGGTCGCCCTGCACGACCATCCCGACCAGCGCGACGCTCTGGCTTCTGACCCCAGCCTCTCGGCGAACGCCGTAGAGGAGTGCCTGCGTTGGGTCACCCCCGTGCAGGCGTTCTGCCGGACAGCCACCGAGGATGTCGAGGTGCACGCCACGCGCGTCGACCAGGGCGACTACGTCTGCATGCTGTATGCGTCGGCGAATCGCGACGAACGTGTCTTCGGTCCCGACGCGGCCTGCTTCGACGTGCGACGGCCGCCCAACCCGGTGCACGTCGCGTTCGGCTTCGGCGAGCACGTGTGCCTCGGGGCCAGCCTGGCCCGCCTGGAGAGCCGGATCTTCCTGGAAGAGCTGCTCGCCCGCTTTCCCGACTACGAGCTGACCGGCCCGCCCGAGCGGGTGGCCTCGACCACCGTGGCGGGGATCCGATCGCTCCCGATGGTGCTGAACCCCGCATCGGTGTCCTGAAGCACAGCACCGCGGAGGTCGGCGAGGAGCGCCTCCATGGCCGCCGGGTCTGCGCTCAAGCGCAGTCGGCCACCGTCTCGCTCGGCGCGAACGAGCCCGTTCTCGCGCAACACCTTGACGTGCATGGAGACGGTGGGCTGAGCCAGCCGGAAAAGCACCGCGAGGTCGCCGACGCTGCTCGGCGCGGTCGCCAACGAGTGCAAGAGGGCGAGGCGGGTGGGGTCGGCGACCGCCTTCATACGCCGGGCCACCGATTCCGTCTTGGCCCTGGCCGACACGTCGCTCATCGCAACGCCGGTGCCGATGAGGACGAAATCCGAAAATTCGAGGTACATGCTGGATCCGAAGAAGAGGCAGGGGACGAAGAGGAACTCGGTTCGCCCCGCTTCTACGGCCGACACGATCTCGGGCAGCCGCTGGGCGAGGATGTCACACCCCGCTGGTATCAATAGCTCCAGTGCCTGACCTCGTTCGTACTGCGCCACCATCTGCCGGCCGGCCTCTTCGATGAGCGGGAGCGCCTGGTGCCACATCTCGTCGACCGGGGCCCAGACCTCCTTGAGCAGGCCGAGGTACGACGCGAGCAGCTCGGGCGACTCGCGCAGGCGGGAGAACCGATCGCGGTACACCTCGAGCTCGTCCGGGTACTCGGACGGCACGTCCAGATCGAGCGGCACGGTCGCAACCGCGCGCTCGATGGCAGCCCAGAGCGTCTCGGCGTCGGTCTCCCCGAAAGCCCCGGCGTGGTGGGCGAGAAGCTGCATCTCGGCGAAACCGGTCTCCTGCGGGTCGTCGTTCCAGAAATCGCGCACGCAATCCGCCAGCTCCTCCCTTCCGTCGAACATCTCGGCCAGGACGGGATACCGGGCCTGCATGGACGGTCGAGCGGCGACGCTGAGCAACCACGACAGGTCGCTGACCAACGAGGGAGCTGCTGTCACCCTCGGCGCACGACGCGAGCCGGAAAGGGTGGTCGTCTCTTCCGTCAACATAGGCATGGGTCTATATTAGAATATTCTTGATTTGTTGTCAAACTCTGATAGTATGAATCCGTGGAACGGTCAGAACAACGAGAGATACATCGAGGACCAGGTGTGGAGATGATCCAAACGTGGATGACAGGAGCGAGGGCCGACGCTCACCGACAGGATTTGATGATGTCCGCGCAGATGCACCGGCGTGCCCGGCGCGCCAGCGCGGGTCGCGGCCAGGCGCCGGCGACACACCGCTCGGCCTCCGGATCCCCGGTTGCCGGAGGCCGAGCAGTGAGCCGCGCTCTGGCACCGAAGCTCGGAGCCTGGCTGATCAGCGCCGGGACCAAGCTCGGTGGCGCGTCGATGCGCACCTCCTGAACGGGCTCGCTCGCCGGAGCTCGCCTCTCGGTCACCGAGCCGCGCTGTCGGGATCGGCAAGAGTGGCAGCGTGCCTCCCGAACGCAATGTCCTGTTCATCACGCTCGACCAGTGGCGTGGAGATGGCCTGTCAGCCATGGGCCATCCGCTTCTCCAGACCCCGACACTCGACGCACTGGCCCGGCGAGGCGTGCTGTTCGCCAACCATTGGGCCAATGCCGCGCCCTGCGGCCCCTCGCGAGCCTGCCTGTACACGGGGACGTACCAGCACCAGAACCGGTCGCTGCTCAACGGCACCCCGCTCGACGCCCGCTTCACCAACGTCGCACTGATCGCCCGAGCCATGGGGTACGACCCCGTGCTCTTCGGTTACACCGACACCTCGGTCGACCCGCGGACGGTCCCTGCGGGCGATCCCCGGCTCTTCTCCTACGAAGGTGTTCTGCCGGGTTTCGATGCCGTGGTCCTGGACCCCTGGGAACAGGGCAGTCCCGCCTGGGGGCGCTGGCTCGCCGCGCACGGCGTCGACGTCCCCGCCAATCCTCACGACCTGTACGAGCCTTTGGCGGGGTATCCGGGTTCGGACTCCCACGGGACGACTTGGGCTCCGGCGCAGTTCCCGGCCGAGCTCTCCCAGACGGTGTTCATCCGCCAAGCGGTCATGGAATGGCTGGAGCAGAACGGAGATCGCCCGTTCTTCGTCCATGCCTCGTTCATCCGTCCGCACCCGCCCCACCGGAATCCTGTCGGCTATCACGACCTCTACCCGGAGGACGCCGTCGGGCCGTTCACCGGAGCGTCGAGTCCCGAGGAGGAGGCCTGCATCCATCCGCTGGCCGGGCTGGTCCTGGCACTGCCCTGGGTCGCCGCCCCGAGGGACGAGCGCGAGCGCCGTCAGTTACGGGCCACGTACTACGGCGCGCAGCGCGAGGTGGACGACGGGCTGGCCCCGCTGCTCTCGTACCTCGACGAGAGCGGACTCGCCGCATCGACGATGGTCGTGCTGACGAGCGACCACGGGGAGATGGGCGGCGACCACTGGCTGGTCGAGAAGCTCGGCTACTGGGACGAGAGCTACCACGTTCCCCTCATCGTCGTCGACCCGACGTCTGAGGGAGACGGAGGTCGAGGCCGAACGGTCGACGCCGTGACCGAGTCGGTCGACGTGCTCCCGACCATCTGCGAGTTCATCGGTGCCGACGTCCCGCTCCAGGCCGACGGGTGGCCGCTCACGCCGTTCCTCCGGGGCGACACGACCCCCGAACACTGGCGGGACACCGCACACTTCGAGTGGAGTTTCGCCGACCCGGTGGCACGCTACGCCGAACGCGCTCTCGGGCTCCCGATGAGCCACTGCTCGCTGGCCGTCTCGCGCGGCCCCAGGTATGAGTTCGTCCAGTTCGGGGCGTCACCCGACGTCTTCCCGCCGCTGCTCTTCGACTTGGAGTCGGATCCCGAGCGGGTCGAGAACCTCGTTGCCCCGCAGCGCGGGACGGGAGGCGGAGATGGCTCGAGCGCGGACGGGGCCGCCTGGGAGGCCGCCCAGGAGATGCTGCACTGGTACATGCGCACGGCCGAGCGGACGCTGAGCGGGAGCTTCCTCCACTCGAAACAGGGACTCATCGAGGCGCGCGACACCTGGCGGTGACACCCGCCGAATCGGCAACCGGGGCGAGCACGGTCACGAGAGAGGACGGTCACTGAGGCCTGAGACCCGCTTTGGTGTTTGAATCTGGCTGCCCGGCGTGACCGGGCTCTGGGCGCTCTCTCACGAAAGGACGGCGCAACGTGGCTCGGTCGTCCGACATGAAGGTGATCGACATGACGGGCAAGACGGTCGTCATCACCGGCGGCAATTCCGGAATCGGCTACGAGACGGCGGCCGCGCTGGCGGCCGCAGGGGCGCGGGTGCTCGTCACGGCACGCAACGCCGACAAGGGCCGGGCGGCCCTGGCTGAACTGGCGACGCGCTTCGACGGTTCGGCCGGGATCCAGTTGGTCGTGTTCGACCTGGCCGACCTGGCTTCGGTCCGGCGGGGCGCAGAGGAAATCCTCGAGCTCGCGCCCCGCCTGGACGTGCTGGTCAACAACGCCGGTCTGGTCCTCAGTGAGCGCAGCGAGACCGCCGACGGATTCGAGGCGACGTTCGGGACGAACCACCTGGGACCGTTCCTCTTGACCAGCCTGCTGCTGGACCGACTGCGGACGTCTGCGCCCGCTCGCGTCGTCAACGTGGCGTCCGCGGCGTACTCGGCCGCCCGGAAGGGGATCCCTTTCGACGACCTCCAGACGACCAGGGTGCGCTACCGGGGCATGCGTGTCTACGCGCAGTCGAAGCTGGCGAACATCCTCTTCACCTCCGAGCTGGCCCGGCGTTCGGCGGAGTCCGGCGTGACCGCCAACTCGCTGCACCCCGGGACCGTGCGCACCGGCTACGGCGCCGATGGGGACGCCCGCGGCGTCCTGGCGTTCGGTCTCAAAGTCTCCCAGCCCTTCTTCCTGTCACCGGCGCAAGGCGCAAGGACCTCCGTCTTCCTCGCCTCCTCGCCCGAGGTCGAAGGCGTGAGCGGGAAGTACTTCGACAAGTGCAAGGTGAAGCAGCCTCGGAGATGGGCCGAGGACCCGGAGGCGGCCGAGCGGCTGTGGCGAGTCAGCGAGGATCTCGTCGGGCTTTCCGTGCCCGGGAAGAGCTGACCGCCCGTGCGCGTGCTCGTCACGGGTGCGGCCCGGGCCATCGGCCGGGCCACCGTCGAGGTGCTCGCCGGCCGGGGTCACCGGGTCGTCGCCACGGCCCGAGACGTCGCGGCACTGGCCGACCTCGCGAACGATCGGATCGAGGTGCTCCCGCTCGACGTCAGCAGCGACGAGTCGGTCCGCACCACGCTGAACGCAGCCGGCGAGCTCGATGCCGTCGTGAACAACGCCGGGTTGACCGGGTACGGGCCGCTCGAGTCCTATCCGCTCGCCTCGTTCGCCCGGGTCCTCGAGGTGAACACGATCGGGCCGTTGCGCCTGGCCCAGGCCGTCGCCCCCGGTTGGCGCCGGCGGGGCCACGGTGTGCTGGTGAACATCAGCTCGGTGCAGGGGAGGATCGGCACGCCACTCGAAGGCGTGTACTCGGCGTCGAAGCACGCGCTCGAAGCCGTGTCCGAAGCGCTGCATTACGAGCTCGGACACTTCGGAATCCGCGTCGTGATCGTGGAGCCCGGGTACATCGCGCCGGGCATGAAGCACGACGACGACCACCCCGGGCCGGAGGTCTACGAGGACCTCCGCCGGCAGTGGGGTGCCACCATGCCCGCGCTGGTCGGTCCGGCGGGCCGGCCGGGTCCCGAGCTCGTGGGCCACGCCGTGGCCGATGCCCTGGAGGAGCCAGGCACGCCGCTGCGGGTGGAAGTGGGCGCGGACGCGGCCATGGTGCTCCATCTCCGGCGCACGCTCCGCGACGAGGAGTTCGAGGCCACCATGCGCGAGGCCCTGGGGCTGACCTGGTGAGGCGCAAGCGGCCGGGGAGACCCGGCTTCCGCGTGCGGGAGGGGACACCGATGAGAGACGACCGGGAGGTGCGATGGAGAAGTTGATGTACCTGGCGTGGCTCGATCCGACGAGCACCCGGGCGGAGGTGTCCGAGGTCATGATGGGCCGGATCGCGCCGAAGTTGCTCGACCTCGAGCCGCGAGGCCTGAGCATCGACGTGTGGGACCCCGAGAGCGACATCCCGGCTCCGGTGCCCACCCCCGAGGGCGAGACGCCGCTCCACGCGCTGATCTCGGTGTGGATCGACGCGGTCGACTACCGCTCCCCTTACGAGGAGGTACTCGGGTCCGAAGCGTCTCGCCTAGCGGGATACGAGGTGGTCGAATCCCTCTACCGTGACTACGGGGGGAACCGGTGGTCCGAGGCGCGCCATTGGCCGGACGGGACGCGCTCGCCCGGGGTACTGACCGTGGCGCTCCTCGAGCAGCACCCGGATCAGTCGTTGGCGGAGTGGATGACGAGGTGGCACACCCGGATCTCTCCCATCACCGAGTCGATCCAGCCGCGGTGTCGCTACGTTCGGAACGCGGTCTTCCGTGCCATCACCGAAGGGGCGCCGCCACTGCGGGGCATCGTCGAGGAGGCATGGCCTTCCCTCGAGCATGTCACCGACCCCATGCTGTTCTACTGTGGCGGAGGTGATCCGGAGCGGATGAACGCCAACGTGTCCACGATGATTGAGGAGATACAGGCGTTCGTGGACCTCAGCACGTTGCGCAGCGTCACCATGAGTGAATGGATCTTGAAGTCATGACGAGCACCTGGACCCGGGAAGAGCTGGAGCGCGCCCACTCGCACTACGCCGAGACGGCGCAACGCTGCGCAGAGAGCGGCGAGTGGAGGGAATGGGCCGACCTCTTCACCGAGGACGCGGTGTACCTGGAGCACACCTTCGGCACCTTCCACGGACCCGACGAGATTTACGCCTGGATCGCCCCGCTGATGGCCGAGTGGCCGAACCGGGCCATGAATTCGTTCCCCCATTCGTGGTGCGTATGCGACGTGGAGCGAGGGTGGTGGATCTGCCGGATCGAGAACAGGATGAAGGACCCGGGGGACGGCTCGCTGCACCAGGCGCACAACATCACCGTGCTCCACTATGCCGGCGACATGAAGTTCTCCTACGAGGAGGACGCGTACAACCCTGCCGCCTTCGGCCCGATGATTCAGGAGTGGTCGCGGGTGTACGCCACTCACGGCGGCGAGCCGGCCTGACCCGGTGCCGCATCGTCCGATGACGACGGAGGAGGTGCACGCGTTCCTGACGTCCGTTCCGCCGCATACGGGCAAGCTCGCCACCGTGCGAGTCAGACGGGCGGCCGCACCTGGCGCCTGTCTGGTATGACGTCGACGAGGACGGTTCGCTGCTCTTCAACACTGGCGAGGCGACCGTCAAGGGCCGCAATCTGGCGCGGGACGGGCGAGCCTCGTTGTGCGTCGACGACGAGCGGCCTCCGTTCAGCTTCGTCGTGGTCGAGGGGCGGGCGGAGCTGGTGAGCGACCTGGCCGAGGTGCGCCGCTGGGCCACCAGGATCGGCGGCCGCTACATGGGGCCGGAGCGGGCGGACGAGTACGGCGCGCGCAACGGCGTCGCCGGGGAGCTTCTGGTGCGCCTTCGTCCGGAGCGGGTGTCGTCCGGTCTCGGCCTGGCCGGCTGAGGCCGTCGGTTCACCGTCGAATCAGGAGGATGCTCCCACCACCGCACCGGCACGGTCGACTCGGGCAGGGCCGCCCCCGTCACCGAGGCCGGGAGGGCTCCGGCGTGGCGGCGGCGCCGGTTTGAGCCAGGCCGGGGCGAACTGCCCGAGCGGCACGATGGCCACGGCCAGGAGGGCCGCGAACAGGAGCAGGTCGGACAGGACGCTGGTGTCGCAGGACGCTGACGGCCACGCCATGGACCGAGGTGACGCCGGCGAAGGCCCAGAAGGTGCTGATCACGACGAGGGCGGAGCGAAGGCGGCCCTGAGGAGCGGCCACCGTCGCCAGGACGACGATCCCCCAGGTCACGTACCAGGACCAGACGATCGGGCCTAACAGCGAGAGCACGAGCAACGTGAGCCCGAGGTTGCGCACGGCGCCTTCCACGGGTGCTCGCAGCAGCAGGCGCACGCCGATGGTCACGGCGATCAACAGCCCGAGGATGCTGAAGACCGGGCGAGCGTCGAGGGTGGAGATCGGAAACTGCAGCACGTGACTGAGGATGGAGACGGCGCGAGCGACCACGTTCACCGGCGTCACGCCGGTGAAGGCCGCGTCGGCCGTCGTCGTGGTGCGCACCCAACCCCATCCGGTGCCCGAGATCAGAGACACGCACTCGAGGGTGGCCAGTGCGATCAGCCCCGCCCCCGCGGTATGGCCGAGGCGGCGACGCCACGGGGCGGCCGGTCCGGCCCAGACCCAGCCGAGGAACACGACCCCGAGCGCGGCCGGTGACTTCACGCCCGCCGCCAGCGCGCACAGGATGAGTCCGGGCACCGTCCCCACGCGGATGGCCACCGCCAGTCCGGCCATGAGCAGACCGAGCATGAGCGCGTCGTTGTGCGCACCGCCCACGAGCGACAAGACGACGAGCGGGCAGCCGGCACCGAGCAGGATGGCATGTGCCGGGTCGCGTTTTGCCGCTCGGGCCAGGGTGGGAGTCGCCGCCATCATCAAGGCGATCCCGCCGATCTCGAGGAGCCGCAAGAGGACCAGGTCGATGAGGAAGACGTGGCCCGAGGCCTGGTCCAGGACGCCGTCGATGGCGAGGAAAGTCGGCCCGTACGGCGACTCGGATCCGGACCACGTGGAGTCGGCCAAGGCGTTGAACGGAGTGGACCCGAGTACCTCGGGTCCATAGTCGTAGGGGTTGATGTGGTGGCTCATCATCTCGCCCTGGGCGGCGTAGGTGTACACGTCGCGACTGAAGAGCGGCGGCGCGAGCAGCAACGGGACCGCCCAGATCACGACGACGAGCACGACCTTCTTCACCGGAAAGCCCGGCCGGCGCGCCAGGGTGCGGAGCAGCCCCAGCCAGACCCGGGTGAGCACGATGAGCCCACCGAAGACGAGGGCGAGCGATGCCGCCGGAGGCAACGTCGAGGCGGTGCCGACTCCGCCGAGGGGTCCTCCCGGCACACCGAAGAACCACGCTCCCGGGAGGTGGGTCTCGAACGAGGACCCGCCCAGCACGGCGCCGACAGCGATGGCGGTGGTGCCGAGCGCGCCCAGAACGGCCGTGCGGGCCAATGGCCGAGCGGGGCCGGATGCCGGCGGGTCGGCATGGCGGTCTGCCGGTGAACCGGAGTCGAGGGATAGCGTGCCTGGGGTCAAGAGCTCCATCTGGGTCGCACTCTGGGGCCGCCGGACGTCCGCCGGGGCGCAGCCACAGAAATCGTCATCGAACCGCAGTCATTCTGTCACAGATGGAGTCAGCGGGCGTTGCTCCGCCCGGATCTTCTCGCCGTCATCAGGCCGCTCTGGGCGGGTCTCAGCCGCGCCCCAGCTCAACCGGGCATCCGGCTGGCCCCCGACGCTCCGGGGGAGCTCCCCCGTGAGATCGTGAGCCTTCGTCATGTCAGTCACCCGACCGGAATTTCGTGACATCGTTTCGTCGTGTGACCGAAATGCAGGGTGTCGGCCCGTGACGAACGGCGGCGCTGCCTTGGCGGCTGGGGGGAGGAGGCGGCGGTCCGGAGGCGTGCCGACCCTGGTGCCCGCCATCGGCGCTACCTTTTCTGGCCGTTCCCGAGTTCCTGGCGCGGCCATCGTCCGCACATGCCGCAGAATCCCGGAGAGTCGACCCCGCCCGTGAACCGAATCCGAGCGCACACCGGACCCCTCTGGCCCTACCTTGTGCTCGTTGCCGTGCCGGTGGCGATCTTCGTGCTCCCGGACGTCGTCGACGGCCACCTGCTCCTCACGGGGGACAACCTCCAACAGAACTACCCGCTCCACGTGCTGGTGGGCTCCATGTACCGCCACGGGGAGCTGCCCACGTGGAACCCCTACATCTTCAGCGGGACCCCGCTGCTGGCGGGATTCAATGCCGGGGCCTTCTATCCGCTCGTCGGGCTGTTCGTGGTGTTGCCGGACCGCGCCGCCTGGATCGCGACGGAGGTCGTCGTCTTCTCGGGGGTCGCGGTCGGGATGTACGTCTTCTTGCGGGCGATGGCGTTGTCCACTGTGGCCTGCCTGCTCGGCGCTTCCACCTTTGCCTTCTCCGGGACGGTGTTGAGCCAGGTCAACCACCTGGACATGACCGAGGGCTTCGTCGCCATCCCGTGGATGCTGCTCGCCGTGCTCCACATCGTGCGGGAGGGGCGCTGGCGATGGTCCATCCTGCTCGGCGTCGCCTTTGCCAGTGTGATCCTCGCCGGAGCTCCGGAGGCCATGCTGGACGAAGCCTTGCTGGTCATTGCGTTCGCCGCGCTCTCAGCAGGGTTGGACGCGGGCCGTTGGTGGCGGGTGCTGTCCCGGTGCGGAGCCGGTGCTCTGCTCGCCCTTTCCCTGGCCGCGATCCAGTGGCTCCCGGGGCTCGAGGCGATTTCGAACTCGCAACGAGCCGGGAACGGTGCTGCCTTCGCTGCTATCGGCTCGTACCCGTTGCGGTTCTCGGTCCTCGGGCTGGTCCCTTACATCAACGGGGGCTACGGCAACCTCGGAGAAAGGAGCTACTTCGCCGGCTACAACCTGCCCGAAGTGGGGATCTATCTCGGGATCCTGCCGTTGATCGCGATCTTGACCCTGCTGTATCCCCGCTGGCCGAGCCGCATCAGCAGCCGGGACCGCCTGACGTGGTACCTCGTCGGCCTGGTCGGTTTCCTGCTGGCGGTGGGGTCGGCCACCCCCCTGGAGCATCTCTTCAACCAGATCCCGCTGTACGGGCACCAGCGCCTGCAGAGCCGGAACATGATCACCGTTTCGACGGCGGTGTGCGTCCTCTTCGCGGGATGGATCGACCGAACCGGGGCACCGAGCGCTCGAGGCGCGCTCGGCGCGATACGACCGCATCATGGCCGCCGTCCCACTCCTGCTGGTCGCCGGCCTGGCCACGTGGGCGTTGGCCTCTCCCGCCACGCTGGCTCACTACTTCGCCCACGCCGCCATCTCGGCACGCATCGCGCACACGGTGCGCGAGGCGACGCTGTTCGCCCTGGCGCTCTGTGCGGTGGCGGCGGCGATCGTCTGGCTCAGGCCGAAGTTGCATCCCATCAGTTGGGCCGGGGTTGCCACGCTCTTCGTCACGGTGGATCTCGGGGTGATGGTGCTCACGAGCCAGCTGGCGACGTACCCGCCGAACGCGCTCGTCGCCGGCCAGACGCCGGTTCAGCAGATGATGGTGGCCAACCTGTCCCCGGGGGGGCGGATCACCAGCTATGACCCCCAGGGATACGACACCTACCCGCAAGGTCCGCAGGGGACACCCGACCTGAACATCCTGGCCGGTCTGCCTTCGGTGTCGGGCTACGCGTCGATCGTCAACGGCGGCTACGAGGCGACGACGCACACCCACGAGCAAGGAGACCTCAACATCGCCGAGCTCACCTCCGGGACGCTGGACCGCCTCGACCTCCAGGAGATGGTCACGCTGCCCGAGTACTTCCTGGTGCCGCTGGCCACCGTGCCGCGGTCGCTCTCCCAGGTGGAGCAGGTCTCGGAGGCTTTCCAACACGACCCGCTGCTCGAGCGGGGATTCGGCGCCAATTACCGAGGACACGCGATACCCCTTCTACCCTGGACCCCGACCGACGCTGCATGCCGGTCAGTCGGCATCGTGGTTCTTCGGGGAGTCGCTGGAGGCGGAGTCGGCGCACCTGCTGTTCACGCAGCCGACATCGGCCGCCACGGCGCTTCGATTCGGTCTGCTCGGAACCGACGGAATCACCCACTGGACCGCCCCGCTGAGCGTGCCGCGAGGTGCGGACACCGTCGGGGTCGGGCTCCCGCGGCAGACCGCGGTCGGGCTCGTGGTCCAGGCCCTCGGTCCCTTGCCGCCGCACCAGGCCGTCATCACCGCGAGCGGGTTGCCCTACGAGCTCGGCGGTGCCCTCTCCTCGGCGCTCGTTCCCGGACCGTGGCGGCAGGTGGGGGAGACGCAGGGCTTCACGGTCTTCGCCACGCGGCGGGCTCCGGATCCGATTGCCGCCGTCACCGCACGAGGACGTCGTGTACCGGTACGCGTGGTGTCGAGCACGACCAAGTCCGAAGTGGTCCGAGTCGACACCTCGGCGCCCGCCTCGGTGATCCGCTCGGTGGCCTGGGACAGCGGATGG
Organism: uncultured Acidimicrobiaceae bacterium; assembly: GCA_963828505.1. Classification (GTDB taxonomy): domain Bacteria; phylum Actinomycetota; class Acidimicrobiia; order Acidimicrobiales; family RAAP-2; genus Bog-473. The sequence continues at coordinate 146,918 of CAWHFM010000007.1, read as the reverse complement.
AGGGGCTCGGTCTCCGTGAATGGAGGGCCGGCCCGCTCGGTTCCGGTCCGCTCAGTCGACCTGGTACAGGAGATCGCGGTACCGGCGGGCGACGACCTGGTGAGCTTCCACTACCGGCCCCCTCACCTCCTGATCGCGTCCGTCCTCAGCGTCGGCTCGGTCGTCCTTCTCGTGGTGCTCGGTATCGTGGGGCTGGTTCGGCGGCGGTGGAATCGGCGTTCACCGGGAGACGAGGTCATCGCCACCTCCGGAGATGAGGACCTGCCGACCGAGGTGGCCGTACTCGTCAGCGACGGGCCCGGCGCGGCGTATCTCGCCGGCCCACCCGACGGAGCCGGTGCTTGAGGCGAATCAGAACGGACCCTTCCGGACGATGAGTCCGAACGAGGTCGTCGTGTAGCCGAGGATCGCCGTGCGGAGGTGGACCGAGCTGAAAGGCGCGGCATCGACATGGTCGTCGTCGGGCAGGGTCCCCGGGCGAAAGTCGAGGCGGACCCGATGGCCGCGCGAATGGAGCCACCGTGCCAATCTCTGCAGGTCCCTCCGCCTGAAGAGGACCGTCGCCTCGTGGTCGATCGTCTCGTGGTTGGACCCGACGTTGTACTCCGTCGTGTGTACGGCGACGCCCCCTCGCCGCAGGCACTTCATCTGCTCTTTGATGAAGGTGAGGCCTCGGTCGATCGAACCGAGGTGTTCGAACGAGCACGAGGACCAGGTGAAGTCGAAACCAGTCAGGTCGTCGGGAACCGCGTTCATGTCGACGGTGCGGTAGGACACCCGTTGGCGGAACACGGCCTCGTCGCAGAGGCGGTGCTTGTTCAGCAGCTCCAGACCGCCGGCAAACTGGTCCGCGACTGTCCACCCAGCTCTTTCCGCCTCGTCGTGTGCCATGTCGGTGGCGACGATGGTGCACCCGAGACTGGCGAACAGCGATGCCAGAGGCTCCTGCCCGACGCCGAAGCCGAGGCCGTGCATCCCGTGGCGTAGGCGATTCCGCTCGTCGAGCGCCACGACGGTGAAGAGCCACTCCCACAACTTGCGATGGACGAAGACGGGTTCCCCGCTGTTCGCCAGGTCCCAGGAAGGACGCATCCGCTCGGCCCAGGAGAGGAACCGGGGAGAGTCGAGCTGTTCACGCCGACACATCTGCGAGCTCAGCACGGCGTGTCGTCCCTCAGCTGAGTCAGCGGGGTGTCAGCAGAAAGGACGGGCGAGCGACAGCAGGAATTCGCCTTCCTCCGCCCCCCACATACCCTCGACGACGAATCCGGCCTCGCCGAGCTCGCGCTCAACCTGCTCAGGCGTGAACTTCGCGCTGATCTCCGTGAGCAGGTCCTCGCCCTTCGTGAACCGGACCGTGATGCCGGCATCGGCCAGGGAGACCTCGGTCGCCTCCTGGGCCCGCAGGCGCATCTCGATCCATTGCTCCTCTTCGTTCCAGACCGCGACGTGCCGGAAGAGGTCGAGGTCGAAGTCACCCCCCAGCTGCTCGTTGAGCACCTGGAGCACGTTGCGGTTGAAGTCGGCGGTAACACCGGCTGCATCGTCGTAGGCCGCGACGAGGCGGCCCGGGTCCTTGGCCAGATCGGTGCCGAGTAGGAGCCAGTCGGCACTCGACATCGTGCAGTTCAGGTCGAAGAGGAACCGGGCGCGCTGTCGGGGGTCCAGGTTCCCGATCGTCCCGCCCAGGAACGCCACCATCCGGCGTCCGTCGATCGGTATCTCGGGCAAGTGCTGGTGGAAGTCGCCGATGACGAGGTGCATGTCCAGGTTGTCGTATTCCTGGGCCAAGGCGGCCGCCGCGTTGCGCAGGAATACGTCGCTGACGTCGAAGGGCACGTAACGCGAGAGGGTGCCGGCGTCCCGGAGCGCGCTCAGCAGCACCCTGGTCTTCTCGCACGCGCCCGCACCGAGCTCGACCAGGGTGTCGGCCTGGGCGAGCTCGGCGATGGCGGGGCTGTGCTCCTCGAGGAGCGCCCGCTCCGCTCGGGTCGGGTAGTACTCGGGGAGTTGCGTGATCTCCTCGAAGAGCTCGCTGCCGCGCTCGTCGTAGAACCAGACCGGCGGGATGGACTTCTGCTCTGCCTGTAGTCCCCTCACCGCATCGGCCTGCATCTGGTGCCGGACCTCCTCGGCACTGAGGTGCACGTCGATGGTGTAGCTCATGACTCAGGGATCCCGAGCCAGGCGGACGCCGCTGAAGGCCCAGCGCGACCCGGGAGGAAAGAAATTGCGGTAGGTCGGCCTGAGGTGCCCGCTCGGCGTGGCACAGGAGCCCCCGCGGAGCACGTACTGGCTCACCATGAACTTGCCGTTGTACTCACCGACCGCTCCCGGAGCGGCACGGAAGCCGGGGTAGGGCGAGTATGCGCTCGAGGTCCATTCCCACACGTCGCCGAACATGGCGTTGTCGGAAAGGGCGGGGCGGGGATGCGCCGGATCACCGGCGAGGAAGTTGTCTCCCTCGCCCGAATCGACCCCAACCGTTTCCCATTCCGCTTCGGTCGGGAGGCGCAGGCCCGTCCAGTGCGCGAACGCGTCGGCTTCGTAGTAGCTGACGTGGCAGATGGGCTCGTCGGGATCGACCGGGTGCACCCCGGCCAGGGTGAACTGCAACCATCCTTCCGCTCGTTCCGGATCGCGGAACCAATAGAGCGGAGCCTCCCAGCGCTCAGTGTTCACCACCGCCCAACCGTCGGAAAGCCAGAACTCCGGGCGCGAGTAGCCGTCCGCCTCCATGAACTCGAGCCATTCACCGCAGGTGACCGGGCGATCGGCCAACGCGAACGGCGTGAGGTAGACGGTGTGTCGGGGAAACTCGTTGTCGAAGCCGAAGCCGCGGCCGGAGTGCCCGATTTCGACCTCTCCTCCGTTGTGCTCGATCCAACCTGCCTTCGGCGGCGCGATGCCGGCCCCCGGGCTCTCTGCGGCGACGTACGCCGGGTGCAGCGGATTCTTCGACAGCACGTGTTTGATGTCCATCAATAGCAATTCCTGGTGCTGCTGCTCGTGGTGTAGCCCGAGGGTGACCAGTTCGGACAAGCCTGGTTGAGCGGGTCCGACCAGGAGCGAGGACATGGCGGCGTCGACGTGCGCGCGGTATTGAGCGATCTCGCTGATACCCGGCCGGGACAGGAGGCCGCGTTCGGGACGGGGATGTCGAGCGCCCATCGCCTCGTAGTAGGAGTTGAAGATGTACGCATACGCGGGATGGAACGGCACGTAGCCGGTCGCATACTGCCCGAGGACGAAGGTCTCGAAGAACCAGGTGGCATGCGCCCGGTGCCATTTGGTGGGGCTGACCTCGGGCACCGTCTGAACGGTCTGGTCCTCGGCGCTCAGCGGGGCGGCCAGACGTTCGGTGGTCTGCCTGACTTCGCCGTAGCGCTCGAGGAGCTCCGACGGCAATTCTGGACGACTCGTCTTCATCCGGATCCCTTCGCCACCCACCGGGAGCGATCGCGCCAGGCTGGCCGTGCGTTACGGATCACCATACCCAGCGCCGGTCGGCATCAGCGCGCTTGTTGCGAATTTCACCGCGGACCAGCGTGACGCCCTCGCGGGTACCCGGCGCCACCCGTCCGAACGCCGCGCCGTCGTGCCTGGCGCCGACGGAAGGAGGCGGCGTGAAGCCACCGGTGTGGTGCCGTACTGAGCCCGCCGACAGGGTCCGGCTCCGCCGGCAGGATCAGGCGAGAACCTTGCGGCGGAAGTTTCGCAGGCCGAGCGTGAGGAACAGCACGGTGAAGGCGACGATGGCGGGGTAGATCACGTAGAGAGGCATGTGAGCCGCGTTGGTGAGCGCGGCTCGCATGCCGTCGTTGATGTAGATGAGCGGGTTGACCAGCACGATGATCTGGAGCCAGTGGATGCTGCCGAGCTTGACGCTGGCCAGCCTCGTCCACTGGTAGTACGTGCCGCCGAGGAAGGTGATCGGGAGCACGATGAACCCGAACATGAGACCGAGGTTGCGAGGCTCGAACGACGTTCCGAGGAGCAGACCCAGCGAAGCCATGCACGCACAGGAGAGCGGGACCAACGTCAAGATGAGGATCCAGTGGAGATGGATCTGCGCCTCGACGCCCGCCGCGTGCACCACCGACGCTATGGGCAGGACGATGGCAGCCGAGATGAGGCCCTGGGCACCGCCGGAGATCACCTTCGATATCGCCACGAGCCAGATCGGGCACGGCGCCTGGACCCGATCTTCGATTTCGCGGGTGAAGCCGAACTCCTGGGCGAGCTGCATGGCCACTGCCTGAATTCCCTGGAACATGATGGAGAGTCCGACCACTCCAGGCACGAGCACCGTGGCGAAGGCCGACTCGGCGCCCGGGATTCCGCTCGCCGCTCCGATCCCCTGTCCGATCTTCGGGAAGACGTAGAGGAAGACGAAGCACAACAGGAACGGCTGCACCAGCGTGCGCACGGTGAACTCGATCTTGTGCTTCCACAGCACGACCAGGTCGCGGCGGATGAGCGCCCGGAGCGATACCCAACTTGCCGCGGTCGCCGTGCGGGTCGGGATCAGCTCCACGTGCCGTGAGGTCGCGGCGCCGAAGGTCGGCGCCGCGACGGAGTCGGACGTTGTCGTCGACATCAGTCGCGCAGCTCCTTCCCGGTCAGGCCGATGAAGACGGTCTCGAGCGTGGGCTCGGCCACGGACAGGTCGGCGAGGGTGAACCCCTGGGCTTCCGCCGCCTCGACGACACGAGGGACAAGTCGTTCCGTGCCGCTCACCTGGAGCTCGACCCCGCCCTCCACGGCCCGCGTTCGAGTCAGGCCGTCGAGACTGCTGGCGAACGCCTCAGCGAGCCGGTCCGGGTCCCCGGCGGCTTTCACCGTGACGATGGTGTCGGCCCCCACGCTCTGTTTGAGCTCTGCCGGCGTGTCGAGGGCGAGGATCTTCCCGTGGTCCATGATGGCCACCCGGTCGCAGAGTTTGTCCGCCTCTTCCATGTAGTGGGTGGTCAGCATGATCGTCTGGCCCTCCGCGTTGAGGCCGCGGAGAAGATCCCACAACGCCAGTCGTCCCTGGGGGTCGAGACCGGCGGTGGGCTCGTCGAGGAAGAGGACAGCCGGCCGGTGGAAGATTGCCCGCGCCACCATCAGCCGCTGGGCCATGCCACCCGAGAGGGCATAAACGGACGCCTTGGCGAACTTCGTGAGCTGAAACCGCTCCAACAAGTCGTCCGCGATCTGCCGGCTCTCTCGGGCACCCATGCCGAACAGGCGACCGTGGAAGTACAAGTTCTCCCATGGGGTGAGCTGCCGGTCGAGCGTGTTCTGCTGTGACACGACGCCGATCAACTGCTTGGCCAGCGTCGGATGCCGAACCACGTCGATGCCCCCGACGAACGCCGCACCTGCCGTCGGGATGACCCGTGTCGTCAGGACGCCCACCGTGGTCGTCTTGCCGGCCCCGTTCGGACCCAGCAAGCCGAAGACCTCGCCGGTCCCGACGGCGAGGTTCAGCTCGTCCACGGCACGAAAGTCGGTTCCCTGATAGGTCTTCGTCAGCCCGATCGTCTCGATGATCGGTGTTGCGCCGTCGTTCAGGCGGCCGTCGAGGGTGTCGGGAGCGGCAGAGATGGTCATGGCGTCTCGATGCACAGTACCGGTCGAGCGTCGGGCCCGACGTTCCGTCAGTCCTCGGCGAGGATCTGATAGAGCTCCTTGCGGGCTTTCTGGAGCACGGCGATGCCTCGCTCGACCTGGCTCTGTACCCCTGCGCCCGACAGCTGCTTGGCCGCGCTCACGAGCTGGCCGACGGCGAGGCGCAAGTTGCGCAGGTCGTCATCGCCGTCTCCTCGCCCACCGAAGGGGAGGTCGGCCTGCTCGGCCTCGGCCTGCCCTGCTTCGGTGAGGCTGTAGGTGCGGCTCCCGGAGCTGTGGTCGGACTCGACCACGCCCGCCTCTTCGAGCATCTGGAGGTGGGGGTACACCGACCCGGGACTGGGTTGCCACAACCCACCGCTCATCTCTTCCAACCGCCGCATCACCTCGTAGCCGTTCGCCGGCCCTTCGCGCAGGGCGACCAGCACCGCCGTCCGGATGTCGCCCCGACGCATGCGGCGGCCTCCTCCCCAGCCGCCCCGCTCGGCGCCCCAGCGACCCCGCGGACCGCGACCCCGGCGTCCCCCGAAGCCATGTCCGTGGGGGTGGCCGTGGCCGTGCTCGTGGCCGTGCTCGTGGCCGTGCTCGTGCAAGTGGTCGTCGGCGCTGTCGAAGTCTCGTTCCTGGTTCATCTGTGATTCCTCTCTGTCACGGGAGTGGCCGCGTGGGCGCAACACCCCGGTTGAAGTCGCGAATGCGATCAGTAACGATATATCATAACCAGTCATGGAAGCTCGTCAAGCGCTGGGAACGAACTTCTGTTCTCGACTGTTCCAATAGGTGCAGGTTCAAATCAGTGCAGGATCTCCCGGGCGGCTGCGGCCGGGTGGTTCATGCCCTGGGCAACGTGCCCACGCAAGGCGCGCCTATTTGGAGAGCGGGAAAGCTCGCAAGCCACCCCGATCTGGGTGTTCGGCTCCGGGTCGCTCCCGCCACGGATGGCGCACCCACCTGAACGAAGGAGGCGACATGGGAATCTTCAGCTCGCACAAGACCCGCATGGTCAGCGCCGAGAAGGCGCTTCCGGGACGGGCCGAGCCCATGGAGGTCACGGCCTCCCACCTGGTCCTCGGCACCAAGATCACGCCACCGTTCCCGGACGGGCTGGAGTACGCCATTTTCGGTATGGGTTGCTTCTGGGGAGCCGAGCGCACGTTCTGGTCCCTCCCGGGCGTGTACACGACCGCAGTGGGGTATTCGGGTGGCTCGACGCCGAATCCGACGTACCACGAGGTGTGCCGTGGTCGGACGGGTCACGCCGAGGTGGTCCTGGTCGTCTTCGACCCGGCCGTCCTCTCCTACGAGCAGCTGCTTCGCACCTTCTTCGAAGGTCACGATCCGACCCAGGGCATGCGCCAGGGCAACGACGTCGGAACCCAGTACCGCTCGGCGGTCTACACGACCACGCCCGAGCAGGCCGACCTGGCCCAGCAGGTGGCGGCGCACTTCCAGGAGTCACTGGACCAGGCGCGGTACGGGGAGATCACGAGCGAGATCGTCCCGGCGGGCGACTTCTACTACGCCGAGCCCTATCACCAGCAGTACCTGGAGGCGAATCCGGGTGGGTACTGCGGCCTGGGCGGGACCGGGGTCTCGTGCCCCGTCGGCCTGACCGGAGTCTGAGGGGCAGGGGCTTCGACGACGGCGAAGCGGGGGGGCCGCGGTCAATATGGCGGGAACCATCGATCGGCTGGAAGCAAGGGCCCTTTCGCAACATGGAGGTCCCCGTTCCTAACGGAGGTCGAGGCGGGGGACTTGCGGTTCCGAACCTCCAGCGCGGCTTCTGCGCCGGACCCGGCGCCGACCGACGAAACGGACGCCGACAACGACCAGCACGGCACCGATGCCGACGAACGAGCCCGCCAGTCCGGCGTCGAGGCCCGGGGCGCTGTACGTGAACGTGACGGTCCAGGAGCCGGTGGGTAGGCGCACCCCCTGAATCAGCCCGACGGCGCGGATCGGGAGCGGGCGGGACGCCCCGCCTGCGGTCGGCGTCGCCGTCGCCTGCCACCCCGGCAGGTTCGACTCGCTGCGAACGAGCAGCGCCGGGGCCGACGTTGTCACTCGGTCCACCTCCGAGCCGTTGTCGGCCATCGCCACCTGGGTGGCGGTGGCACCGGCCGGTCCGCTCTGGAGCCAGACCGGAGGGAGGACCGGCGCCCGCTCGAACCGGGCGTTCCCCTCCCATGTGCCGGTGAAGGCCCACCCGGGCTGGCCGACGGCGTCCTGGGCTGCGCCGTCCAAGGCGTAGCTCGGTCCACCGGCCGTCGCGACCTCCGAGGTGTCCGATACCGCCCGGGGGTTTCCCCGGACGGCCAGGCCCACGGCATGCACCGGCGAGCGGAAGGCCACGGTGGCGTGGCCGCCCGCCGCCCGGATGGTGAGGGCGGGGAAGATGACGGCGCCGTCCGCCTTGAGCACGCCCACCCTCGATCCGACCAACACCGTCGAGGCGCTCCGCCCGGGGGTGGCCAGCGAGGCCCCGCTGACTGTGAGAGTTTGGCCGAAGTACCAGGTCCGCTCCCTGGCCGTGCCCGCCGGCGGGGCCCCTGGGCAGGGAGCGGGGGCGTGGGGCGCCACCCCGGAGCTCGGGACCTCGACGGCCAACTGGCTGGGGCCGATCAGGAGGGTGCGTAGCCGGAGCGGAGTGAAGACGCCCCGGGCCAGCGCGCACAGGTCGAGTGTGTCGATGAAGTGGGTGCCGGTGGCTGAGCCGTAGGTGTTGTCCACGATGGAGCCGTAGCCCTGCACGCTCGGGAGGGTCGTGAACACGTTCAGGTCGGGTTGGCCGATGGCTCCGATGTGGACGTACTTGGAGGCCGGGTAGGCCGGGGCGTAGATGGCGAAGCGCCCCTCGGTGCCGAGCACCGTGGCGGCAGCGCCGTGATCGGGCTGGACCACGTTGGGGGCCGCAGAGGCAAACCCCGTTGCCGACGAGAGCCCGAACAGGGCCAGGTCCACCACGACCACGGCGCTCAGCGCCCAGCGGGCGCGGACGGCGCCGAGGTGGCGCCAGCCGAACACCAGGGCGACGACGGTCAGCGCCACCACCAGCTGGGCGACGAACCACGGCGTCATGCCCGCGCCCGAACCGAAGGCGCCAAAGGCAGACTCGAGTTGGCGCTGGTAGGCGATGGCCACGACGCAGACCACGACGGCGGCCATGGGCGGGGCGGTCGAGACCCAGCGCCGCCAACCGGCGGTCCCGAGCCACTGGTGGCGCGGCCCCAGGGCGCGGTCGGCCCAGAACGCGAACACCACGGCCAGGGCGAGGTCCACGATCCCCAAGCTGCGGCTCTGCAGCCGGGTGCGGCCAAAGAGCCAGATATGGCCGAACAGCCCTCCAAGCGGCGTGTACTGCCCCCAGGCCAGCAGGAGGCCGAGGAGCGCCAGGAAGAGCCAGGGAGCCCAGTCGGCCGAGGCCCGGTCGCGAGTGCGGCCGAAGGTGCGGGTCAGGAGGGCGGCGCAGGCCACCAGGGGTAGGAGACCGACGTAGCCGGTCACCTCGGGCAGGTTGTAGCCGTTGAAGTAGACGGGCTGGTGCAGGGTCCCGCTACCTCCGAACAGGTCGGGGACGAGCAACAGCACGGTCCACTGCGTGTGCAGGGACCCGCTGGCGAAGAACGAGTACGGCTCGTTGGCCCGCTGCGACAGGGTGATGAAGTCGTAGCCGGGTATGAGCTGGGCCGCGCCGATGGCCACGCCCCAGGCGCCGGCCAGGACGATCGCCCCGAGGAACTGGGCCCGTCGCCTCCAGCTCACAGTGGCTTCGCCGTAGCCGCGTAGGGTCAGCCAGAGGGCGAGTGTCAGTCCCACGATCTCGCACTCGGCGATGCTGCGGGGCTCGCCCGTCAGCGCGATCAGGCCGACCAGCACGGCCAGGCCGACCACCCAGGGCCAGGGCGAGGAGGGAACCCCCGTGCCGGCCCGCTCGCCCAGGGGTGCCTCGAGCCCGTCTTCGGAGGACCGGGTCGCGGGACCGATGCCGAAGAACGCCCAGCTGACCTTGAGGATGGCCAGAAGGATGAGCGGCATCAGGGCCATTCCCTGGATGATGCCGAGGTGCACCATCTGGCCGACCATGGCCCCGCTGTAGGCGTAGACGGCCGCCCCGAGCAACCCCGCCAGCGGCCGTATCCCGTACTGGCGGAGCAGCCAGTAGGTACCGAGGCCGGCGACCCAGTAGACGGCCGTCATGTTGAGCACCCAGGCGCCGATCGGTGGGACCACCACGAACAGGAAGGTGAGGGGAAAGAAGGACCCGGCGTTCATCCCGCCTAAGAGAGGGCTCCCGCTCCAGATGAACGGATTCCACAAGGGCAGGTGGCCCTGGCGGAGGAGCTCCCCGGAAAAGGCGCGCAGGGGGAAGTTCTGGATCAGGTTGTCGCCCGAGAGCGCCGGGGCGCCGAACAGCGCCGGCACGACGAAGGCAAGGAGCGGCACGAGCAGCAGCACTGCCACCACACGCGCGTCGTCGGGCCTGAGCAAGCGGCGCAGGCGGCGGAACCTACCCTCGCAGCCTGGAGATCAACTGGGGGCGTCCGCAGGAGCGAGACCCGGCGACGGGTCGGCGTGGGCCGCCGCGGTGCGACTCATTGCTCACGCCCGAGGGCCCAGACCTGGAGCGGCGAAGTGCTGAGGGCGTCGGGCGAGGTGGTATAGGCCTCGACCAGCCAGTGCGCGCCATGGGGGGGTGACCAGGTGAACTCGTTGGGTCGGAGGGTGACGGTGGTGGTCGCGCCGGCCCCGAGCGCGAGCTTGGCGCCGGCGCCGGCGGGGGTCCAGAAGCCCGAAGGGTGCGAACTGTCGAGGGCCACCAAGAAGTGCGGAGTGACGCGGTGCCCGGTCAGGTTGTGAACGGTGACGGTGATCGCATCGAGGCGCAGGGTGGCCTGCGAGGTGCGGACGGTGACGACCGACAGGTCGAGAGGCGCCGAGGTGAAGGCCAGCACGCAGACGGCCGCCGAGGCGAGGGCCGGCACGCCGACGGCCGAGCGGGCCACCCACCGGCGGGCCGGGGGTCCCGCGACGACGCCGGCGGCCTGTCGCGGGCGGACGACGCTCACCGCGGCGATCAGGGCGACGGGGAAGAAGTCGATCAGGTAGCCCGAGAAGCTGCGGCCCGGCACGAACAGCACGACCGGTAGGACGAAGAGCCAGACGACCTTCATCGCCGGGTACCAGACGACGAAGGCGGCCAGGAGTCCCAAGTAGGCCAGCGCGCCGGCCACCGACAGGAGCGGCAGTACGACACCGCCGGTCAACCCGTGGATGGCCAGGGTCACCAGGCCCTGGCCGTCGGCCACCAGGGGCTCGGTGAAGGGGAGGAGAACCCCGTCGGCCCAGGCCCGCGGTCCCCAGATCACGAAGGGCAGGTTGCAGGCGGCGAAGACCGCGACGACCATGGCCAGATAGCGAGCCTGCACCCGCCACGCCGCGTCGCCCCGTCTCCTCGCCTCGATGCCCAGGCCGATCACCAGGAGAGGCAGGCAGAACCAGGGCGTCTGCTTGACGGCGCAGGCCGCTCCGAGAGCGAGCGGTCCGATCCACCGGGCGATTCCGGCGCCTTTGCCGGCGCCGAAGCGGTCCCAGCGCCAGACGGCCACCACCAAGAAGGGGAGGAACAGGGCATCGGTACCGCCATCCGAGAACGCGCCGACGAAAGCAGGGGCGATGAGCACAAGGGCCGCCAGCCAGCGCAGGCCGACCGGGAACAGGAAGAAGAGGAGGATGCCGGTGGCCAACCAGGCGACCAGGTCGGTCCAGTCGGCCAGTTCGTGGTGGAAGCCCAGCGCCATGGCCGGAGCCTCGAGCAGGAATGAGCCGGCCGGGTACGAAACCTGGGTCACATGGGTGCCGTCGGCCAGGTAGGTCCAGTAGTGCGACGGCGGGTTGAGCAGGCGGGCGGCCGAGGCCATCGACGACGCATACGGGTCCTTCCCGTGCAGGAGGGCTCGAGTGGCCAGCTGGTTGAAAGCCGCCGAGTCGGTCGTGTAGTACCGCCGCACGTGGATGGACACGGCCTCGGGAATGCCGACCGCGAGGACGGCGACACCAAGGCCGGCCCACGGCAGCACCCCGGTTTTGGGGTCGGACACCAGCCATGTCGCGGCCATGCCGGCGATGCCGACCACCACCAGGAGCGGGGCCACGACGGCGGCTCCGGGCCATGACGTCCAGGCGCTCCAGAAGCCGAGACCGGCAGTGAGGACGGCGAACCATGCCATGCTCCACCCGCCTCGTTGGACCAATGCGCCAGGCTCGATGGACGGCTGGCCGACAGTCCCGTCGGCGACGAACCGCCCGGCGCGGTGGTCGCCGGTCAAGGGAACACGGACCACGAAGCGAACTCGAGCGCGCTGATCGCTACCAGCAGGGATGCCGAGACCAGCAGCAGCCCGGCGAAGGCGAGCCCGCGCAGGCGCGTTCCATAGGCCACGACGAGCGGAAAGGCAAGCATGACGAAGCGGGGACGCAGTCCCACCGGCGCAGCGGTGGCGGCCAGGCAGGCCGCAGCGAGGCCGTAGATGAGGACCGGGGCCGGTTGCCGCTGCCGGATGGCCAGCACCGCGCCGATGACCGCGACCAGGGTGCCGGCCACCAGGATCTGGCCCGTCAGCGTCGGGCTGAAGGGGTCCCGGACGAAGGTCCCGAGGACGCGGAACGGGTAGGCGAGCGAGGTCGAGCCTTTCCAACCGCCCGCTTCGGTCAGGCGCCAGGCGTTGAGCACACCGGTGTGCCACCAGATCCAACCCATGTAGGCGACGAAGCCGAGCGGCGCCAGGACGGGGGCCACCAGGGGGCGCACGGTCCGTCCGCGCCAGGCCGCCCAACCGGCGCTCCAGGCGCAGCTGAAGACGAAGGCAAGGGCGACGGGGGCGGTGGCCGTCGCGATCAGGCCGAGCAGGCCGGCCAGCCACCACCGGCGACTTAGCAGTGCCATCAGCCCGAGAGCGATGCAGGTCAGCACGATGCCCTCGTTGTACGCCAGGCTGAAGGCGAAGGTACCGGGGAACAGGGCGAAGAGCAGCGTCGCCCGGGTGGCCGCCTCTCTTGCCGCGAACCGCAGGACCAGCAGGCCGACGGCCACGACGGCCGTGAGGCCGGTGACCGCACTGATGGAGAGGCCGACGACGAGCGGCGACAGCGTGGTGCCTGACGACAGCCACCGGATGGCGATCGGGAACACCGGGAAGAAGGCGATGGTGTTGGCGGCCACGTGGCCGTGCGCCATCGGCAAGTGGCTGGGCCAACCATGTTCGGCGGCACGCAGGAACCAGGACCCGTCCCAGCGGGCCAGCTGGGCGGCCAGGCCCCGGTGGTCGGCCAGGTCGGCGACCAGCAGGGCGGCCAGGGTGATGATCCGGGCGGCCAGGTAGGCCACGACCGGCCAGAACAGGAACGACCGCCGGACCCTTCGGGCCCGGCTCGTGAGCCCTGCCGACGGGCCCGGTTCCTCAGCCGTCAGCGTGCCGGACGCCCCGGACAGCGAGCGGCCCTCGCCGCCGTCGGCGCGGGTGCCGCCGCCCGGCGACCAGGCCTCAGCTTTCACGGCCCATCACAACCGCTTGCCAGTGCCGGTCCCAGAAGAGCCAGGCACACCCGGCCAGGAGGAGCGGGGCGGTGAAGAGGTAGGCCAGTCCGTTCAGCATCGGTGAGCCCCCGGCACCAACCACCAGCATGGCCAAGCCGGCCACCGCGGCCAGCACCCGCGATCGCTGGGCGTTCGTGGCCGCCAGCAGCGTGACCCCCCACGTGAGGTACCACGGCCACACGGTGGGGCTCCCGACAACGACGAGGACGAGAGCCAGCCCGATGGCCCGCACCACGTCCAGCCGGTGGGCGTTCCAGACGAGCCACAGCGTGCCGGCGACCACGAGCACGCCGCAGACCGCTTGCGTGGCGGAAACCACGGCGCTCGTCGAGACCGGGATCCCGATGACGTGGGCGATGGCGTGGAAGAAGACACCGAGGGAGACCGCCGGGGTGGCCAGCACCCGCAGCTCGGTCGGGACGCGCAGCGCAGTCGGGCCGAGCCAGGTCCATCCGTAGCCGGCCGCCAGGGTCCCGCCCACCACCACCACGCAGGGGACCACCACCGCCTTGAGCGCCACCTGCCATCGCCCTGCACCGGAGGCAGCCCGGAACTGGACGGCCGCCAGGAACACGATGGCCAACGCCGCCGGCAGCTTGATCAGGGCAGCCAGGGCGCACAGGGCCACCCCGACGGCCAGTCTCCCCTCGGTGGCCAAGGTGACGCCGGCGGCCAATAGCCCGACCATCAGGGCATCGTTGTGGCCCGAGGCGATGAAGCTGAAGAGCGCCAGGGGGCTCAGTGCCGCGAGCCAGAGGGCGAGGCCGGGATCGGTGCCCAGACGTCGTGAGAGGCGGGGTAGCGACACCATGATGGCTGCGATCCCGAAAAGCTCGGCGGCACGGAAGACGAGGATCTGGGCCACCAAGGAGCCGCCCGAGACGCTGACGGCCGCCCGGCTTACCGTGACGAAGAGGGGTCCGTAGGGCGAGGCGGTGTCACGCCACACGCTGGCGATCGAGGAGAGCAGCGGGCCGCGGCCCAGGGCCGAGGGCGCCACGTGGTACGGGTTGAGGCCGTGGTGCGCCAGGAGGCCCTGGGCGATGTAGCTGTAGAGGTCACGGCTGAAGACCGGGGGACCGAGGAAGAGGGGCAGACCCCAGAGGGCCAGGATCACCCAGCAACGGATGACGGAGAGGCGGCCCTGTCGGGCCTCGAGGCCGACCCCCACCCACGCGCCGACGAGGAGGGCCACCGACACGTAGAAAGCCACGTGCGCCGGCGTGTAACCACCGCCGGTCACGCTGAACCAGAATCGCTGCGGGCCGGGCCGGAAGATCGCGCCGATGCTCGTGCCCAGCACCGCGATGCCGACCGAGCCGAGGGTCCCGATGCCGATCCAGAGGTTCATGGAGCCGACGGAGGTCCTCGGGCCAGTTCGGTTCACGGTGGCGGGCACTCCCACGGTGCTTGTCCCTTCACCCCGCCCACACGTGGGTCCCAGAGCCGATATTCCCCGAGACGTTACCGGGTAGGTCCCTACCCAGGGCGGACGCAGTTCGTCGGCACCCGCCCCGCGCCCACTTCCAGGCGCGGGGCGTCCCGTCGACCGAGGCCGGTGAGCGCCAAAGCCAGAAGGGCGACGAGCACGAGCAGCTCCCCCGGCAGGCTGGCGCTGGTGAACGCATGGACTGCGCCGACGACGGCGGTCGCCCCGACCAGCGCACCACCGATGGCCAGGGCGATCACCGCCCGGCGGATCCGCCGGCCGGCGATCGGGGCCAGGATGGCCAGTGGCCAGGTCAGGTACCAGGGCCACAGGATCGGACCCAGCAGCACCAGCGCCAGGAGCGTCAGGCCGAGCGAACGTTCGAGGCCGAGCTTGGACGAGCGCCACAGCAGCCAGAGGCCGATCGGCACCACGGCCGTGAGCAACGCGACGGCCAACACCGTGCGGACACCCGATCGCGCCACGTCGAAACCGACCAGGTGCGCCGCGTCTGTCACCAGCCGGGACGCCGAGTCGACCGGCGTGATGCCGGTGATGATCTTGCTCGGGGCCGCCGCCGTGCGGACCCAATCCCAGCCGATGCCGGTGATCCACGACACGGCGCTGAGCGTGGCGAGACCGATGGCGCAGCCGGCCGCGGCGTGCCCGAGCCGCCTCGTGAGCCGGGCACCGGGGCCCGGCCAGTTCCAGCCCAGGAACAGCACGGCGACCAGGGCCGGCGCCTTGACGCTGGCGGCGAGAGCGCAGAGCACGATCCCGGGCAGCGTGCCATGGCGGCGGGCCACCGCCAGGCCAGCCAGGAGCAAGCCGAGCATGAGCGCGTCGTTGTGCGCCCCCCCGACCAGGGTGGTCAAGACCAGGGGGGAGCCCAGACCCAGGACCACGGCCGGGGCGGCGTCCTGCCCGGCCGCTCGGGCCAGCACCGGGATAGCCCACAGGGCCATGGCCAGGCCGGCCAGAGCCAGCAGGCGGAGCAGGACCAGGTCGGTCAGGACCTGGTGGCGGGACAGGTCGGTGACGAGCCCGTCGAGCCAGAGGAACGCCGGCCCGTATGGCGACGGCGTGTTGGCCCAGAGCGGGCCCGGCAGGGTGCTGAACGGCGTGAACCCCAGGACGCCGGTGCCGTAGACATACGGGCTGATGCCGTGGGCCACCATCTCACCCTGGCCGGCGTAGCTGTAGAGGTCCCGGCTGAACAGGGGAGGGGCGACAGCCAAGGGCACGGCCCACGCGCCGATCACGCCGGCCACCCGACGCACCGGCATCCCGCGATGCGAACGGCTCAGACGTAGCAGGTCCAGCCAGGCCCGGGCCAGCAGGATGATGCCGCCGTAGACGCCGATCAGGGCGAATACGGGCGGCTGGGACGCCACCGCCGCCGACGTGGTGGTCGGGCCGAAGAACCACGCTCCGGGCAGCGTCGAGACGAACATCCGGCCGCCCGCGAGGGCGCCGCAGACGATGGCCACCGAGGCCACCAGGCCGAGGACCATCGGCCGAAGCAGCGAAGGTGCGGCGGTCGTGTCGTCGCCAGCGACCGCCGTTCGGTCCGGCTGCGACGACGCGGCGCCATCTCCCAGGTTGGTGGCGGGAGACGCCAGCGTGGGCACGCCTGATTGTCGCAGATGCCCGGCGCGGGCACTCACCGTTCCCCGGTCATGCCGTGAGTGCCATGCCCGGTCCAGGCCATGACGGGGCGCCTCCGTATCGGCCGCGAGGACAACGTCCCCATACGGTCGGTAAATTCGTTTCGTGGCTCTGGGCACCGAGAACGCGGTTGCCTCGGCGTCCGAGAGCAACTCGTCTACGCTGGCTGCGCCACCCTCCGATCTCCTGGTTTCCCCATTTACTGCCGCGGATCCACGCAGCGAGCCGAGGTGCGCGGTCGACCGCACCGAGGCCGGCAGCACATGTTCGCTGCCGTCCATTGAGGGGTGCGGTACACGGTGAGCAACGCCACGAAACCATGACCACACCAAATCGCCCCTTGAACCAGGATGACGACCGCAGGGCGTCACTCGGTTCGTCTCCGCGCGAGGCACCCGGCCTGGCCACCCGAGCCGGCACACCCTGGCTCGTGGTTCGCGCCATGCGGCCTCGGCAGTGGATCAAGAACATCCTCGTGTTCGCCGCGCCCGCCGCAGCCGGCGTCCTGGGTGATTGGTCGACCGCTCTGCGTGTCCTCGGAGCCTTCTTCGTCTTCTGCGTCGTCGCATCGGGGCACTACCTGATCAACGACGTCCTCGACGCCGAGTCGGACCGCTGCCACCCGAGGAAGCAGGGCCGGCCGGTGGCGAGCGGTGATCTGGCACCGTCGGTCGCGCTCGTCGCAGGATTCGTCCTCATCGCCATGGGCCTGGCTGGTTCGATGCTCATCGGTCCCTGGGCCTTCGCCGTGGTGGTGGCGTCCTACCTCGGGCTGAGCCTCGCGTACAGCCTCTGGATCAAGCGCCAGCCGGTGATGGAACTGGCCGTGGTCGCGTCCGGGTTCGTCTTGCGGGCCGTGGCCGGCGGCGTCGTCGCACATGTGCATCTCTCGACCTGGTTCCTGGTCTTCACTTCCTTTGCGGCGCTGTTCGTCGTCACCGGGAAGCGCTACGCCGAGCACGCGCAGCTCGGCCAGGCGCGGGGTTCGCATCGGAGCGTCCTCGACCAGTACACAGAATCCTTCCTACGGTCCACCCTCACCATCGCCGCCAGCGTCACGGTCGCCTCGTACTGCCTGTGGGCGTTCGACCGAACTGGGCTTCTCGCCCATGCCCACCGCCACGTGGTCTGGATCGAGCTCACCGTCATCCCCCTGGTCCTGTCCGTCCTGCACATCTTCCGGGTGCTGGACGCCGGCGATGGGGGCGAGCCCGAAGGTCTGGCGCTCCACGACCATGTCCTACAAGGGTACGGAGTGCTCTGGCTCGGATTGATGGCCGTCGGTCTCCACGGCTGAAGGCGGGCGACGAACGATCGAAGTCGCCGTCCCCGATCCCTCGCCGTAGAACCTGAACGGGTGAGGACGGCTGCGACGAGGGCCTTGGTGGCCCACCGATGCGCTGACCACGCGCCACAGGCCCCGGGGCAAAGCTGTCACCGAACCACCCAGAGGCGTTGTTGACCGAGATCTGCACCCCGCCCGAAGTGTTCCTCGGCGGTGTCGAAGAGAGAGGGGATCACGTTGGCGTCGGCGAGATCGGCCTCCATGGCGACGGCCCGCCCGCCTCGGGCCGCGGTCGACGCCGCAACCTTGTCGGCCGAGCCCATGCGGTTCGCCCGATCCCGTGATTCGATCCGGTGACGCGGGCCACTCGGTACCCCGGGCGCGCAGGCACGTCCCCGGTGGGCGTCACCGGCGGATCGCCGCCGGGTTCATCGGAAAGCGACGAGGCGTTCGAGAACCTCTTCCGCTTCGGCTACGAACCTGAGCACCAGCTCTCCAGCCGGCACGAGCTCGTCGATGGCACCGACTCCCTGACCCGCGGGGTAGCACTCCCGGTTGACGTCGACACCTTCGGTGAACGAGTCACCGCCGAGATGGATGGCGCCGTTGCCGTAAGCCACGCTCAGCTGCTCGGGGAAGGGCCTGAGCTCCTCGGGATGGGAGTCGTAGTAGTCGGTGTACCCGTTGCGCACGACGCGCATGGTCTTGCCCGAGTACGCACGGCTGACCGTCGTCCGGTCCTCTCGGCTGGCCAGCAATGCCTCCTTGTAGCCGAGCACCCCCCGGGCCTCGGGTGTGGCGATGAAGCGGGTACCCACCCAGATCCCGTCGGCTCCGAGCGCCAACGCCGCGGCGAGGCCGCGGCCGTCGAAGATTCCCCCGGCCGCCACGACGGGGACTTGTCGCCCCACAGCGTCGACGATCTGGGGGACCAGGGGGAGGGACGCCACTTGTCCGGTGTGCCCGCCCGCCTCGGTCCCTTGGGCGACGACCAGGTCGCATCCGGCCTCCACGGCGCGCACGGCGTGTTCGACCTTCCCGCACATGCTCACGACCACGAGGCCGTGACGGTGGCACAGGTCGACGACATCGGTGGGGACGCCCAGGCCGGCGACGAAGGCATTGGCGCCCGCCTCGACGATCAGCTCGACCTGTTCCGTCAGGCCGCCGGGCATCGCCGTCAAGAGGTCGACGCCGAAGGGTTTGTCCGTCTTGGCGCGAACGGCGGTCATCTCGGCCACCATCTGGGCGTTGCCCATGGTCGACGCTCCGAGGCATCCGAACCCGCCGGCCTCCGAGACCGCCGCGGCGAGCTCCGAATATGACACGCCGCCCATGCCGGCCAACATGACGGGGTGCTCGATGCCGAGCAGATCGGTGAGGCGCGTGCGCATGGGGTCTGCCTTCCTTCGTGTGGTCTCTGTCGCTGCTCGGACGCCGAGCCCCGGTCCGCCCCCCCGGGGAGTTGCGGGGGTGGCGAGGATCGAGTTCGGCTCCGGCCGACCTCCCGCGGACGCGGTGACGTCTCCGGGCGGGACCGTAGCGCGGAGCCGGGCTCTCGACTGACCCGACGCGTGTTCGCACGAGGTCACGATGCAGGCGCAGCGGCGCCACCCGCTCGACTTCGGTGGCCGCGGTTCTCGGCGTGGCGTGGTGGAGGCCGCCGCGACCGGTCCGGGAGAATCAGGCGGCGGTCGGCCTAGGATGCATCGCCATCAGGACGTTCAATCCCTTGAGCACATGGTGGAAGAGGTGGGTGAAGTGAGCGTCGATGTCGCAGCACCCGCCCCCGCGGTCGAGAAGATCAGCCAGCGCCGCCTGTGGCTGATCCTCGGCGCGCTGCTGCTCGGCATGCTCCTGGCCGCGCTGGACCAGACCATTGTGTCGACCGCCCTGCCCACCATCGTGGGCGACCTGCATGGCGGTTCGCACCTGGCCTGGGTGGTGACGGCGTACCTGTTGGCCTCGACGGTGTCGACGCCACTGTGGGGAAAGCTCGGCGACCAGTACGGCCGCAAGATCTTCTTCCAGATCTCCATCGTGATCTTCGTCGTGGGCTCGGCGCTTTGCGGATTCAGCCACACCATGACCGAGCTCATCGCGTTCCGCGCCCTGCAGGGTCTGGGTGGCGGTGGGCTGATGGTGGGAGCGCAGACGATCATCGGCGACGTCGTGTCGCCGCGCGATCGCGGGCGGTACATGGGTCTTTTCGGCGGCATGTTCGCCATCGCCACCGTAATCGGTCCGCTGATCGGCGGGCTGTGCGTCACGTACTTGTCGTGGCGCTGGGTCTTCTACATCAACCTGCCGCTGGGGATCGTGGCGCTGTTCGTGACCGGGACCGTCCTTCCGGGTCACCTGCGCCGGGTGCACCACAAGATCGACTACGCCGGGACCGCGTTGCTGGCCGGGTCCGCCACGTCCTTGATCCTCTTCGCCAGCCTGGGCGGGATCACCTGGGCCTGGGACTCGTTCCCGAGTGTCCTGACCGCGTTGCTCGGGGTCGTTCTGGCGGTGGGCTTCGTCATGGTGGAGCATCGGGCCGAGGAGCCGGTCATCCCGCTCAAGCTGTTCCGGGCCTCGGTGTTCAACGCCGCCAGCGCCATCGGTTTCGTGATGGGGCTGGCCATGTTCGGCGCGCTGACCTTCCTGCCGCTGTTCATGCAGGACGTGAAGGGCGTCAGCCCCACGGCGTCGGGCCTCCGGATCCTGCCGGTGATGCTCGGGATGCTGGCGGCTTCGGTGACGTCGGGCCGGTTGGTCACCCGGTGGGGCCGCTACAAGATCTTCCCCATCATGGGCACCGCCATGATGACGGTCGGGGCGTACTTGCTGTCGATGATCGACGCGTCCTTGAACAGCTGGGTGCTCGCCCTGTACATGTTCATCTTCGGCGTCGGCATGGGACTCACCATGCAGGTGCTCGTCGTCGCCGTGCAGAACTCCGTCTCGTACCAGGATCTCGGGGTGGCGACCAGCTCGGCCACCTTCTTCCGCATGATCGGCGGCTCCTTCGGCACCGCCGTGTTCGGTGCGATTTATGCCAGTGTCTTCACTCACACGTTCGCGCCCGCGTTGGCCCGGGTCTCCGCGTCGGTGCTGAGATCGTTCAACCCCCAGACCATCGACCCGTCCCTCTTGGCGAAGCTCAAATCGACCGCCGCCGGGTTGGCCTTCTACACCCGGTACACCGACGCGGTGACCCATGCCATTCAAGTGGTGTTCATGGTCGCAGTGCCCATCGCCTTCGTGGCATTCGTCCTCAGCTTCCTGCTGCCCGAGGTGCCGTTGCGCAAGACCGTCGAGACGGTCGACGTGGGTGAGGTCAACGGGATGCCCGACGACCGCTCGTCGTTGCAGGAGATTGAGCTGGCGCTCGCTCGCCTCTCCTCCCGGGAGAACCGGGGAGAGCTGTACCACACGTTGGCCTCACGGGCCGGTCTCGATCTGGCGCCACGATCGTGTTGGCTGCTCTACCGGATGGCCGAGAACCCGGCCTGCACGGTCGAGGATCTGGCCTCGCGGCTGAACGTCGACACGTCCGTGATCCAGCCCGGTGTGGACGGGTTGGTGTCGGCCGGGATGGTGGACCAGCGCCTTCAGGGGGCCGACCACGAGTTCCACCTGACGGGGTCGGGCACCGACGCGCTGGGCCGGCTGACCGAGGCGCGCCGCGCCGGGTTGACCGATCTGCTCGAGGGCTGGAACCCAGAAGAGCATCCCGAGGTGATGGAGATGGTGAAGCAGCTGGCCCACTCCCTCCTGGCCGATGACGAGCGCCTGCTGGCGGACGCCATCCCCCACGGGGTGGCGACCGCCGGAGCGGGGAGCGGCTGACGCGGTCGGCGCGTCCCCCGGCCGTGCCGGCGCCGGCCGGCCGAGCGCTCCTAGTCGCTGAGCCTGGCCCGGATGGCGAGCTCGGCGTCGGAGGTGGCGTCGAGCGCGTGGAGGCCGATGAGGGCGGCGCCCAGGACGGGCGGCGCCTGGAGGTAGACCAGCTTCGAGCGAGGTGCCGCGGCGCGGATGCCACGGGCGACGCGGTCGTGGAAGTGCCGGTCGCGGGTTTTGAAGATGCCACCTCCGAGGACGACCTCGACTTCCTCGTCGGCCACCTGAAGACGGTCGACGGCGGCGCGCACGAAGGCGACCACCTCGTCGGCCAACGTGCACGCCGACTCCCGCGCCGGGCCGTCGCCGTCGGCCGATGCGTCGAGGAGGACGCGTGCCAGCTCGAACAGGCGGTTGTAGGCGAGGTCACCCCCGTAGACCGCGGCCAGTACGGACTCGGCGTCGCGATAGCCGAAATGCGCGGGCACGAGCTCGCTCAGCGCCGTCGGCGGCCCGCGGCCGTCGGTGGCTCGAAGAGCGAGTCCAAGGGCACGCACCCCGAGCCAGGCGCCGCCCGGCGCGAAGTCGCCCGAGAGCTCGGCCAACGCAGGGAAGCGAACGGTGCGGCCGTCGGGTCCGATCCCGGCGCAGTTCACACCGGTGCCGCAGACGACCCCGACGCCCCACGGCGAAGTCGTACCGGCGCGCGAAACGGCGAAGGTGTCGTTGCGTAGAATGACGTCGACGGCCCAGCCCTTGGATTCGATCGCGGGGGCGAGCTTCTGCTCGTCGGGCGGAAGGTCGAGACCGGCGAGGCAGAAGACGCCGAGCTGGGCGATCGGACCTTTGGCGCTCGAACCGATTCCTGCCGCGGCAGCGGCCGACCGCACCGCTTCTCCCAGGATGTCCAACATGCCGTCGACACCGACCAACTGGTGATTGCTCGGCCCGGCCTGAGCCCGTCCGAGCAGGGCGCCGCCGAGGCCGACCAGAACCGCGTCGGTCTTGGTGCTCCCGCCGTCGACCGCGAGCACCACCGGCTCGGCGGCAACAGCGTCGGACACGTTGGGATGTTACGCCGGATGTTACGTTGCCCAACGTGGGGATCAAGGTGGCCGTGGTCGGCGGCGGCAGCACCTACACGCCCGAACTCGTCGACGGTCTCTGCGATCACGAGGACCGCATGGTGGTCGACGATCTCGTCCTGCTCGATCCCGACGAGCTTCGGCGCGACGTCGTGGGCGGGCTCTCGGAGCGAATCCTGCGGGGGCGCGGGTGGCCCGGCGCGTTCTCGACGACGGCGGATCCCGACGCCGCGCTCGAAGGGGCTGATTTCGTCGTGGTCCAGCTCAGAGTCGGCGGTCAGGCGGCGCGGCGGGTCGACGAGACGCTTCCGGTCGGCTTCGGCTGCCTGGGCCAGGAGACCGTCGGCGCGGGCGGCTTGGCCAAGGCGTTGCGAACGGTGCCGGTCGTGCTCGACCTGGCCGAGCGGACGGCGGCCCGCGCCAACCCGGGCGCGTGGTTCGTCGACTTCACCAATCCGGTCGGGATCGTCACCCAGGCGCTCCTCGACGACGGTCACCGAGCCGTCGGCTTGTGCAACGTCGCCATCTGGGCCCAGCGTCGGATCGGGCACTATCTCGGGGTCGACCCGGACTCGGTGATGGTCGAGCACGTCGGTCTCAACCATCTGACGTGGGTGAGATCGGCCGTCCTCAGAGGCTCTGACGACGGCCACGTCGGTCTACGACCCTCGATGGCAGAGGGTGGGCTCGTCGGCGACGACGTTCTGCCCGGCCTCTTCGAACGCTTCGGGCCGGAGCTGGCGTTGGAGAGCGGGGTCTCCGTGGAAGGCCTCGAGCTTCAAGAGGCATTGCCCTCTTATTATGTGCACTACTACTACGGGCACGACGCCGAGATGTCCCAGCAGAGGGCCGCGGGCTACCGGCCCCGAGCCGACGTGGTGGCGGAGCTCGAGACGAGACTGCTCCGGG
The DNA here is from genome assembly GCA_963828505.1 of uncultured Acidimicrobiaceae bacterium. Taxonomy (GTDB): domain Bacteria; phylum Actinomycetota; class Acidimicrobiia; order Acidimicrobiales; family RAAP-2; genus Bog-473. The sequence goes on along the minus strand of CAWHFM010000007.1, from coordinate 123,504 downwards.
AATACCGGGACCCGATGCTGACCGTGAAGCCGGATGCGCTCTCGTATCGGGGCGGCGCGTTCTACTCGTTGGCGGCGGTCCGGCTCATGGCGTCGCTCCATGCCGGCACGGGCGACGTGCAAGTGGTCGACATGCGCAACGACGGCGCGGTCCCGGAGCTGCCGGACGACGCCGTCGTCGAGACGACCGCGGTCGTGGACGCCGACGGAGCCCACCCGTTGCACCAGCGTCCGCTCGCTCCCGAGATGCTCGGACTGGTGCAACACGTGAAGGCCTTCGAGCGCCTGACCGTTCGGGCGGCACGTTCGGGGAGTCGCGACGACGTCGTACGAGCGCTGCTGGCCAACCCCATCATCGGCCAGTATCCGCTGGCGGCAGAGCTGGCCGACGAGCTGCTGGCAGCGAACAAGCGCTACCTACCGAGGTTCTTCCCGCCGTGACGTCGCGGCGGCCAGGCCCGCCGGTCAGGTCTCGCACCGAAGTGGTCGAGGCTATCCTGCACGAGGAACAGGTGTGCCGGGAAGACTGGTCGGCAAGCAGAGTACGGATCCCGATGACCGCCTCATTCCCATCGACAGAGTTCGCCGCCCGCCGCACGGCAGGGCGCGGGCGGTCACCGTGGTGAGCGACATGGAGCAGGAGGTTCCCCCTCAGCCGGCGCGGCTCGGAAGAAACTCGGGAGAGCTGCCGCGCTGGCGATGGGAGGAGCTCCGCACCACCCTGTGGGTCGTTCCGAGCATTCTGATCGTCACGGCCGTGCTGCTGTTCGCCGTCACGTTCTCGATCGATCTCGCGGCCTATCACCATGACCTGACCCTTCCGTTCTGGATCCGCACCGGCAGCGCGAGCGTGGTCCCGCAGGTGCTCATCGCCATCGCGGCCGCGGTCATCACCGTCGTCGGCGTCGTGTTCTCCATCACGATCCTGGCTCTGACCCTGGCCTCGCAGCAGTTCGGCCCCCGGATGATGCGGAACTTCGTGCGCGACATCGGGAACCAGGTGACGCTGGGGGTCTTCGTCGGCACGTTCGTCTATTCCGTTCTGGCGCTCGGGTCGATCAGTGCCAGCGCCGACCGGGAGTTCATCCCCCATCTCTCCACGAGCGTCGCCGAGGTACTGCTCCTCGTCGACATCGCCGTCCTCATCTACTTCATCCACCACATTGCGAAGTCGATTCAGCTGCCCGAGGTGATCGCCGGCATCGCCTCCGACCTGGTGCACTCGATCGACGCCGAGTTCCCGGTGCGGGTGGGTGATCCCGCGCCGGAGATCGGCAGCGCGCCCGGCGCGGGGAAGTCCGTGGCCGAGCTGCACCTGCTCCTCGAGGAGCGCGGTGCCACGGTTCCGTCCATGGTCGGGGGCTACCTCCAGTACGTCGGTTACCCGCAGCTCATCTCCATCGCCACCCGGACGGACTCGGTCATCCGCCTGGAGCACCGGCCCGGTCACTTCCTCGCCATGGGGCGACCGCTGGCCACGGTGTGGCCGCGCGGTGCAGCGCCCGAGGTCGGCCGCGCGCTTTCGAAGGCGCACGTGACGGGTCCTCACCGCACGCTCGTGCAGGATCCCGTCTTCGCCGTCGACCAGATGGTCGAGATCGCCATCCGGGCCCTTTCGGCCGCGGTCAACGACACTTTCACCGCCTTGACCTGCATCGACTGGCTGGCGGCGGGGCTCGGACGGATATCGGGCCGGATCCTCGAAGAGGGGGTGTTCCGGGACTCGCGGGGCATGGTCCGGTTGATTGAGCTCGATCCGTCGTACGACCGCATGGTCAACCGCGCCTTCGACAAGATCCGGCAGTCCGCGGGCGGCAATCCGGCCGTCCTGATCCGGCTGATGGACTCCATCGGCGGGATCATGCTCGACACCACCTCCGAGTGGCAGCGCAGTGTGCTGCGCCGGCAGGCGGACATGGTGCTACGACTCTCGGAGGTGACGGTGACCGAGCCCAACGACCTCGACGACATCCGTTTCCGCCACGGGCGCCTGCCGGACGAGGCGGCCTTCGAGGAGAAGCCTCACAGCTGGTCGAAGGTGGAGCTGCCGTAGGCGGAGTGGTTCGGCCGGACACCGGGCTTGGTCGCCAGGACGATCTCGGTGTCACCCGGCCATTCCCAGAACCGGCCCTCCGGAGCGTGGCGGTACAAGAGGGCCCTGAGCTCGTCTTCGAACCTGCCCTTCTGTGTGCCGAAAAGCGGAGGCGCGGCGTAGGACATGGAGAAGTAGTTGGCGACGACAGCGTCGACGTCCCGCACGAGATCGGTACGGCCCGGGGCGACCACGAGACGCGGCGTCCCGAAGCGGGTGTTCCGGAGCGTGACCTCCCACCGTTCGACCGGCCCCGTGGCTGGAGGGACGGGATGGCCGAGGTGACTGGCGATCAGGGATCGGACCTCGTCGTGCGGAATGTCGGGCAGATCGGGCCCGTCGGGTCGCCGACGACCCTCCACCTCGTGACCGACCAGAACGATGGCGCCGCCGGGCTCGAGGAGGTCATAGACCGCTTCGGCGACGGGGTAGCGGTCGACGCGATGGAAGGACTGGCCGAAGGTGACGGCACGGCAGGGCCCGATCCCGAGCTCGCCGATGTGCTCGGCGACGTTCTCGATATAGGTGACGTTGTCGAGACCGCGGGCTCCCGCCCGACGTCGGGCCTCGGCGAGCATCCCGGGCTCGGGGTCGAGTCCGACCACCTTGGAGAAGAGGTCGGCGAGTTCGGTCGTCAGCACGCCGGGCCCGCACCCGACGTCGAGCAGTCGTCCGGTGCCGTCGAGGCCGAGCTCCTGGCGCAGCACGGCGTGCAGGCGAGGCGAGTACGGCGGTCGGCCGGCGACGTAGTACGGGGCGGTGCCACGGAAAGCAGCCGGATCGTGAACCACTCCTGAAACTGTCGCACGACCGCCGACTTCGATCCCCCGACCCGGTCGGACCGACGTGGTCAGGGAGCATCGGCGGGACCGGCCCGTTCCAGGTCGTGCGCCCACCGCTGCGCCCAATCCTGCAGCGGTTCGAGCGCCGCTCCGAGCTCCTGGCCTCGTGGGCTGAGTGTGTAGGCGCCCTCCGGGTCTTGCTCGATGAGACCGGTCGACGCGCAATTCGTCCAGGCGGCTGTACAGGACGCTCGACGACATCTCGTCACACCGGCTGCGGAGTTCCCTGGCTCCCACCGGTCCCCGACGCAGCTCCCAGAGGACCCTGAGGGACCAGCGTCGTCCGAGAAGATCCAGGGCGGCCATGAGGGGTCGCCCCGACGACGAGCCGCGAACCTTACGGCCCGGGAAGGGGAGTGGCGTTTCGGCGCGATTCGGTCGTGGCATCAGGCGGGTTGGACTCCGAACGGGCCGGGTGGGTGGGGTTGACGTTTCTGTTTTCGAAACAATAGAGTAACCCCCAGGAGGATGTTTCGGATTCAGAAACATCGTCGATGCCGCGTTTTCAACCTGACAGGAGGTGGAGTCGTGATGACAAGAGGTGGAGTCGTGCCGGTCAAGCCCCGGATTGCGCCCCTGGAGGCGCCGTTCGAACCCGAGGTCGAGGCGCAGTTGCGCTCGATGATGCCGGCGGGCGTCCCCGCCATCGCCCTCTTCCGGACGTTCGTGCGCAACCGGCCCATGACGGTCGCCATGGAACCGTGGGGCCGTCACGAGCTGAGCCGGACGCTCTCGGTCGGCCTGCGCGAGCGGGAGATCGTGATCGACCGGACATGCGCCCGCTGTGGTTGTCAGTACGAATGGGGTGTCCACACGGCGTTCTTCGCGGAGCGGGCCGGGCTGACGCCCGGGCAGGTGAAGTCGCTGGTGCACGGCGGGTCCGACGATCTCTGTTGGGAGGCGCGCCGGGACCGCCTGTTGGTGCAGTTGGTCGACTCGCTTCACGGCACGGGTGACGTGTCCGACGAGCTCTGGGCGGAGCTTCGCCTCGAATTCGACGAAGTTCAGATCCTCGACCTGCTCATGTTGTGCGGCTGGTACCACGCCATCAGCTTCACGGCGCGGTCGGCCCGTGTCCCGCTGGAGACGGGAGCGCCGACTTTCGAATCAGTGGCCTGAACGGAGCGGCCGTCGTTGCTGCTGCGGCCGCGGCTCAACCACCGGCGTTGTCGGTCGACGACGTCGTGGTGGGCGCGGGCGAGGTCGTGGCCGTGGTCGACGTGGTGCTCCCGGTGGTCGACGTAGTCCTGCCCGTGGTCGACGTGGTCCTGCCCGTGGTCGACGTGGTCCTGTGGGTCGTCGTCGTCGTGGTGGAACTGCTGGTCGCCGAGCCCGGAGCTGTCGTCGTCGTGGCCGATGGCGGGGGAGTGGGCGCCACGAATGGAACTGTCTCGGTGCGCATGGTGGCGAGACTCGAGGCTGCGCCGGCGGAGAGATTGGTGCAGGCCCGGGCCGACGTCCAGCTCGCCAGTGCGGTGGCGGCCGGGGCGCCGGTGAGCGGCTGGGGCAGCCCGCCCACGATCGTCGCCGGCCGGAACGTGACACTCACGACGTGCCGGCCGGCGGCGGTGACGATGAGCGACCCGCTCGACGTCTCGGGCGGCGTGTCGTCGTAGAAGGCGAAGTTGCCCAGCCCGTAGTCCACGTACGCGCTCCCGAGATAGCCGCCTCCCGAGAGGACGTGCGCATCGGAGCCGATCACGACGTCGGCGCCTGCACGGACGAGCTGCTGGGCCAGCGGCTCTTGCTGGGGATTGGGACAGGATTGCGTCTCGGTGCCCCAGTGGACGTAGACGATCACGGTGTCGGCGCTGCGCCGGACCTGTTGGACCTCGCGGACCAATTCGGTGGGATCGATGGCCGAGGCGACGCCGCCGGTCGTGGCGGTCGCGGTCCACGTGGGGACGAGGTTGTCGGCGATGACCTGGGTCGCCGCGATGATCGCGATGCGCTGGCCGTCGATCGTCACGCGGTAGGGCGTGAAGGCCTGGGCGGCGTTGTTCCCGATTCCGATGATCGGATATCCCGCCTGCGCCGCGACGGAGAGGTTCTGGGAGAGCCCTTGGGGGCCACAGTCCTCCCCGTGGTCGTTGGCCTCCGTGACCAATGTGATCTGTGCGCTCTTGAGCGCCGTGATCGCCGAGGCGGGTGCGTCGAAGATGTACGGCTTGTTCTGCGGTTCGGGGCAGATCCCGTCCGTCACGACCGTCTCGAGGTTCACCATTCGCAATTGTGTGCCGGTGAAGAGCTGAGGGATCGTCGCACCGAGCGCGGTGGTGGGGTTCTGGGCCAGGTTGTTCCCGACCGCGCCGGCGAAATGGACGTCGCCGCCGAAGCCGAACGTCACCTGCTTGCCGTCGCCCGTCCAGTCCGGATTGAGGGGCGAGTGCTTGGGGAACGGCTTCACGTCAACGGTGTCGTGAGCCTTGTGCACGGACTCGGACGGCGGCGGCTTCGATCCCCCTCCGGAGAAGAAGGCGAAGTAGATCAGCAGGAGCACCACCAGGACACCGACCGTCGTGAACTGTCGCCGGCGGCGGCGGACCCTGCGTGACACCACGTCGGCACTATGTCACACGCCGCGGGAGCGTCCAGGGTCGGCCTGCGGTCGAATTCGGGCGATGGCCCTGGTCACGGACTTGCCCGGCGCGGGCGACAGACGAGAGGCGTGTGTTCTCGCCTCGCCGCCGAGCGGGTCACGCCGCCCAGAAGGAGTCCCAGTATGCGGCGAGCGAGGTGACCAGACCGGCGCACGAGGTGGCGATCATGTCGCGGCACCGGTCGAACACGTCGTCGTCGCCGTAGTAGGGGTCCGGCACGTCGACGGCGGCCCCGGCGGCGGCGTCGAACGAGCGCAGCAGCACGAGGCGGTCCGGATCGACGCCCAGGCCCCGCAAGGTCTGAAGGTGTCGTCGGTCGAGGGCGACCAGGAGATCGATACTCCCGATGTCCGCCGTCTTGAACTGATGGGCGACGTGATGGTTCTCGGTGTAGCCGGCACGAGCCAGGGCCGCAGCAGCCAACGGATGCATGGCTTCTCCTTCATGCCAGGGCCCGGTGCCGACACTCCGGAGCTCGACGTGAGCACCGAGAGCGGTTCCGTCGGCGAGCTCGGTCGTCGCCGCCATGGCGCGCGTCATGACCTCGGCCATGGGGGATCGGCAGATGTTCCCGGTGCAGACGAAGGCGACGCGGTACGGCCCTCCGGCCAGCGGATCGGGCGGGACGAAGCCCGGGCGCGGGGCGCCGCCTCTCGGGACCTGGCCTGCGCTCACGCGGCCGAGTAGACGTCGCGGAGGGTCTTCTTGACGATCTTGCCGGTTCCGGCTCTCGGCCACTCCGAGCGGATCTCGAGTTGCTCGGGGATCTTCTGGGTCATGAGCCCGGCGTCGCGGCAGAAGGCGACCACCTGGTCCAGGTCCAGCGGTTCCGCGTCGTCGGCCACCTGGACCACGGCGCAGACCCGTTCGCCGCGTTCGGGGTCGGGGAGCCCGATCACCGCGACCTCGACGACCTTCGGGTGGGTGTAGAGCAAGTCCTCGATCTCCTTGGCGCTGATGTTCTCTCCCTTGCGGACGATGACGTCCTTGAGCCGACCCGTCAGCGTGAGGTGTCCGTCGGCGCGGAGCCGACCGAGATCGCCGGTCCGGAAGTACCCGTCCTCGTCGAAAGCCTCCTCGTCGAGCGCGGGATCGGTGTAGCCGTGGAACACCATCGGACCCTTGACCCGGACCTCGCCCTCCTCGTCGGGTGCGGCGATCTGCCCGTCGAGGGTCACGATGCGCACGTCGGCCCCCGTCACCGGCTTGCCGTCGGTGTTGGCCAGCTGCTCGTCCGTGTCGTGCGGCGAGCCGTTGGAGATCATCGGCACTTCGGTCATGCCGTAGCCGTGGACGACGCCGCGGCCCCCGACCTCGTTTCGGACCTCGAAGTGGATCTCCGGTGGCTTGGCCGCGCCTCCGCCGGACATGAGCCGCAGGGACGGGAGGATGGGTTCGGACGGGGTCTTCCTCTGCTCGGCGAGATAGGCGACGTAGAAGGCGGTGCTGCCTCCGACCATCGTCGCCCCGTGCCGGCGGAACAGCGGAAGGACGTCGGGCACCGAGAAGGACTCGACCAGGATGGCGGGGAACCCGAAGGACAGCATCGTCACCAGGTAGTCGGGCCCCGCGATGTGCGCGAACGGGAAGGCGATGGAACCGACGTCGTCGGATTTCATGTCGAGGGCACGGGCCAGGCCCCAACCGCCGGCGATGAGGGTCTGGTCCGTGTGCTGCACCCCCTTGGGGTCCGCCGTCGAGCCGGAGGTGTAGTAGATCCAGCGGAGGGGGGCGGACTCGGGGGAAGTCCCCGGGGGAGGCGGGGGTAGGAGCGCGGGGTCGCCCTCGGGAAGCCCGTCGTGGAGGGAGAGGATCCGAGGTGGCGCGGCGGCGCCTTCGAGGGCGCGGTGGGCCAGCGCGGCGTAATCGGTGTCACGCCATGTGCCCGGGATGACGAAGAGGCTCGCGCCGGTCTGTTGCAGTGCGAATGCGACCTCACGCTCGCGGTAGAGATGGATGATCGGGTTCTGGATCGCACCGAGGCGGGAGAGCGCGATCGACAGGACCACCGTGTCGACTCGGGTCGGCAGCTGCCACGAGACGACCGAACCTTCGGAGACACCGATGGCCTGGAGGCCGGCCGCCACGCGCTCGGCCGTGTCCCGGAACTCGCCGAACGTCGTCAGGCTGCCGTCGGGAGCGATGAGCATCGGGTGACGAGGCGAGGCCTCCGCCCGTCGGTCGACCAGCTCCCACATGGTGCGGGCCCCGGTGAGTATCTCGCTGGCGCTCATGCGGCTCCCTTCGCTGCTCTTCCGCGGCGACTGTCGCCTCCCGCCGGCCGGTTTCCGACCCCTTCTCATAGCAGGTGTGTCGGTCGTGGTCGGAGTTGGGCTGCGGTCGGGGCGGGGGAGGGCTGTCGGGCGAGGGCTGTCGGAAGGGACCCAGGAGAGGGGTCGAGCGAGCGCCAGTTCCCCGGGGGGACCAAGTGGGATCGGGGCGTGGCGGCCGGGTGAGCAGGATGGCCGCTCCCTCGAGGTCCGGTCCGGACTCCCGCCGTTCGGACGGTGCGCGCGCAACCACCCCCGGCGCGGCAGACTATTCGCAGTGGCACGTGAAATTGCCGAGCGTGGTGAAGCGACGGGCGGGGACGGAAAGGGCCGGCTCGACCGCCGCCGGCAGGTACGGCTGATCGTGATCGCCGTGGCCGCCGTCCTCCTGGTGTGGTTCGCCCTGGGGAACTTTCATCGGGTCGGCATCCACTTCTGGGTGTACAACCGCCAGGCGCCGCTGATCCTCGTGATCCTCATTTCGGGCCTGCTCGGTGCGCTGATCGCGGCACTGGTCATGCGGCGAAAGCCGAAGCAGACGGACAAGGGCTGAGCCGGCGGCTCCGAGGGTCGGGCGCCGCCGGAGCGTCATGGACGGTCGGCCTCCCACCTTGGTCGGTTCGTCCCGTGCGTCGCCTTCGAGTCCCGGTGCCCAGGCCTGCGGCTCCGGCGGCCTGGCCGGGCCCGTCCGTTGCCCGCCTTGCCCTCGCCCCGTCCCGGCCCGGACCGAGCTCGGTCCGGTGACCTCCGCTCCGCGTGCCGGGTGCCCGATGGGAGTCCTAAGCTGCCGGGTGGTGAGGTGCACCCGCCACGGAGAATCGAACGGGGACGTTCTCGTTGTCCGCGGCATTCGGTCGTGCCAACATGGTGCGCAGACAGAAGGGTCAAACCCAGGGGGCAGTTGGTAGTGCCGCTTTCCGATCACGAACAGCGCATTCTGGCCGAGCTGGAAGAGTCGTTGGTTCGTCAGGACCCTGAGTTCGCCGAGCGCGTGCGATCGGAGACCGTCTACCGGCACGCCGGGCGATACTGCAAGTGGGCCGCCGTCACCTTCATCCTCGGCGTCGTCGTGCTGGTCGCCTTCTACAGCAAGTCGGTGGTTGCGGGATTCCTCGGTGTGATCATCATGTTCGCCTCAGCCGTCTGGTTCGAGCGCAACCTGAGGCGGATGGGCAGAGCGGGTTGGCATGACCTGACCCGGAACAAGGACGGGGAACAGAAGACGAGAAACGGCTCCACCGGCATCGAGGGCGCTGTCAACGAGGCTCGCGACTGGTTCCGTTCACGCTTCCACCGGCGCGACAACTGAACGCTCGGCCGGGCCGTCTGGGCCGGTCAGATCACCGACACGTGGGATCGGCACATGGAGCAGTGGGAGCTCTCCTCTCGCTGCGATGCACCCGGGTGGCGTGCTGACGTTGAGCTCTCGTTCCGACCTGTCGCTCGCCGTCGACATCGGCGGGACGAAGATGGCAGCCGGGTTGGTCGACCGGGAGGGAACGCTGGTGGCGCGTCGGCAGAGGCCGACTCGTTCGACCCCAGCCGACCCGACGGCGCCGAACAGCGCTGAGCTGCTGTGGGCCGACCTCGACGAGCTCGTCCACCAGGTGCTTTCTTCGAACCCGGCGGGATCCGACCGACTCGTGGTGTGCGGGGTCGGGTGCGGCGGGCCGATGAGCCCGGGCGGCGAAGAGGTATCCCCGCTCAACATCGAGGCCTGGCGCTCCTTTCCGCTCAAGTCCAGGCTGGCGGAGACGACCCGCCTCCCGACCTTCGTCGACAACGACGCCAAGGCCCTGGCGCTCGGTGAGGGATGGGTCGGTGCGGCGAGCGGTCGCCGCGACTACCTGGCGATGGTGGTCTCGACCGGGGTTGGTGGCGGGATCGTGCTGGACGGCCGCCTGCTCGACGGTCGCCTCGGGAACGCGGGGCACATCGGCCACGTGACGGTCGTCCCCGACGGGCGCACGTGCGTCTGCGGCAGTACCGGGTGTCTCGAGGCCGAGGCGTCCGGCACCGCGCTCGAGGCGATGACCGGCCAACCGGCCCGGCTCGCGCCCTCCGAGCTCGTCGCACGCTGCGGGACACTCGTGGGTCGCGCCATCGCCGGCGTCGTGAACCTGCTCGACCTCCCCTTCGCCGTAGTCAGCGGCTCGGTCGCGTTGGGCTTCGGCCAGCCGTTCTTCCGGGCGGCTCAGACCGAGATGGACCTACGGTGCCGCCTGGACTTCTCCCGCGGGGCACAGTTGGCGCCTGGCGGTCTCGGGGACCGGGGTCCGCTCATCGGTGCCGCCATGGTCGGCTGGCGCGGTGCTGGCCTGGTGGAATGAGGCCGTCGTGACGGGATGGGAGGCCGACGAGATGGTGATGAGCTGAGGTGGCGCGCACCGATGCTGCTCGCCTCCCGGGCGAGATCGCGGTGGTGGTGCGCGCCATCGCCCTGCACCCCACCATTTGGCTGTCCGCGCTCGGCGCGGTGTTCCGCCTGGCGCGCCAGGGCTGGTGGCGCCGGCCACCGTTCCTCCCGCTACCCGGCGAGGAGTATTGGAGATTTCGTATGGTCACGGTGTACGGAGGCCCCGACGATGGCCGGCTGAGCGGCGTCGGGCCCACACCCGAGGACGTCACGGCCTTCCTCCGATGGTGTCGGAGGTCGAGGCCGCGCCGCGGATAGCCTCTCTGCGTATGGAGCGAGTGCTCCTCCTCAACGCGACCTACGAGCCGCTGGCCCTCGTCTCCGATCGCCGTGCCGTCGTATTGTTGCTCGCGGGGAGAGCCGAGGCGGTTGCCATCAGGGAGGATTGCTCCGTCTTCCATTCCGCACGGCTCTCCGTGGACGTCCCCTCCATCGTGCGTCTCTGCCATATGGTCCGCATTCCCCGCTGGGCGCGCACACCTCCGGTGACACGGCGTTCTGTGCTGCGCCGTGACGGCGGGCTCTGTGTCTATTGCTCGCAACCGGCCGACACGATCGATCACGTGATCCCCCGTAGCCGGGGCGGGACTCACGACTGGTCGAACGTGGTGGCGGCGTGCAAGCGCGACAACCTGGTCAAGGCCGACCAGTTGTTGTCGGAACTGGGCTGGACCCTCCGCGTGAAGCCGGCGCCGCCCGATGGGCACCTGTGGAGGCTGCGGCATCTCTCCGATGTCGACCCGCTGTGGGAGCCGTATCTCGCGGCGGCTTCCTGACCGCTCAGGTTGCCCGCGTCCCCTTTGTTCGAGGTCGAGCGCTTTCGGGAGGAACCGAAGCGGCTCGCGCTCGTCCGTGAGGTCGAGACCCCGACGTTGGTCCTGGGCAGCACGCAGCGCACCGACCTGGTGGACCGTTTCGAGGTCCACGAACGTGGCGTCGAAGTCGTGCGTCGTCACGGTGGTGGAGGTGCCGTGCTCCTCGAGCCGGGAAACCATCTTTGGGTCGACGCGTGGATTCCCCGGCACGACCCGCTCTGGAAGCCCGACGTTCTGTCGGCGGCGGCGTGGGTGGCGGACTGGTGGCGGGCGTCGCTGTCCCGTTCGGGGCTGAACGGCTTCGACGCGCACGCCGGACGGTCACAACCGGGTGACCTCGGCGACCTGGTGTGCTTCGCCGGGCGCGGGCCGGGGGAGGTGTTCTCGTCCGGGCGCAAGGTCGTCGGGCTCTCTCAATGGCGCTCACGGGAAGGGTCACTCTTCTCGTCCTGCGCGTATGCGGTCTGGGATCCTGCTCCGTTGGTCCAGCTGCTCGATGTCGATGAGTCCGGTCGCGCCCGCCTGGTGCGTGAGCTCGGGCCGGTGGCGGTGGGCCTGGCGGAGCTCGGACCCCGCCGACGCGACCCGCTGCTCGGGGGCGTGGGGGACGACCTGCTCTCCGCGTTCGATGGGTGGCCCGTCCGGATCGACGCCGATGGCGGCTGATACGAGAGACGGATCCGGCCGGACACGGGGGCGTCTGGGGTCAGGGTCCCCGTAAGGGGGGCCATCGGCGCAGTCGGCCTTCGTCGTCGCCCGTTCGACCTCGCCTCCGTCCAAGTTGTCGTCCTCGGGGTCCAGATCGTGATCGTGATCGTGATCGTGATCGTGTCCGTGTCGGGTCACGCCTCGGTGACGGCCGGCGCGTCGCCTCGGCCATGCCCACGGCGCGCCCCGGCGATATCCCGTTCGGCCGTCCTCAGTGCAGCGTTGGGGATCTTCGGTCGCCGCGAGGCGAATGTTGTTGTCATGGGGAGGGAAAGGGCGTACAGTGGCGCAAAAGGGTGGAAAAGGGCGTCAGGAGAGGCTGGCCAGGGATCGCCGTGGGAGATACAGCTGGTGGCAGGTTTCGTCGGGAAGTACGAGCACTCGCTCGATGCGAAGGGAAGGGTGATCCTTCCGGCGAAGTTCCGCGTCCAGTTCGAGCACGGCGGCTATCTGACGCAGCACAACGAGCGCTGTCTTGCGCTCTGGACACCGAGCGAGTTCGAGCGACGGATGGAGACGATGCAGGAGATGGCGGCCTCCGGGCGGTCCGACCGCAACCGGGCCCGGCTGTGGGCCTCGAACTCGGCCGAGGTCGAGATCGATCGGCAGGGACGGATGCCGATACCCGGACACCTGCGGTCCTTTGCCGGTCTCGAGGCCGAGGTTCTGGTCCACGGCGCGATCGACCGGGTCGAATTGTGGGACCCGACCGAGTGGGCGGAACGGGTGCTGCCCGAGGAGCAGTGGTTGCTCGACGGGGACGACGCCGGATAGCGAACGGCCTCCGAACACCGGAGGGACGAGCCCCGAAGGAGGGAAACAAGAGAAACAGAAACAAGAGAAACAACACCGAGACGAACAGCTTCGAAAGGTCCGCAGTTGGCATTCAGACGAGGAAAGACCTCGGTTGGACCATGTGCAGCTCCTCGACCGGCGTGATGGGAGACCACTCCACCCGCTTCCACCCTGGTCGTTCGGTACTCCGCCTCCCGTTCGACCCACCAGTCGGGGAGCTGCAGATGGCCCAGCCGTTCGAACACATCCCAGTGCTCCGCGACGAGGTGGTCGCGCTGTTCGACGCCGTACCGCCGGGCGTGCTGGTCGACGCAACGGTCGGCGGCGCCGGGCACGCTGCCGCGTTGCTCGAGGCCTATCCCGAACTCCGCCTGCTCGGTATGGACCGCGACCAGGTCGCGCTGGATGTGGCCGGGAGACGGCTCGCTCGGTTCGGTGACCGGGTGTCGCTCTCCCACGCCCGCTTCTCGTCTCTGGCCGAACTCCTCACGACCGTGGGCCGGACCTCGGGTGTCCTCTTCGATCTCGGAGTGAGCTCACCCCAGCTGGACGTGGCGAACCGTGGGTTCTCCTTCCGTCACGACGGGCCTCTCGACATGAGGATGGACCAGTCGGCCGACATCACCGCAGCCGAACTGGTCAACACGATGCCCGAGGCCGCCCTGGCCGAGCTCTTCCGAGAGAACGGCGAGCATCGCCTGGCGCGACGGCTCGCCCACGCCATCGTCAACGCTCGGCCTGTGTCGTCGACGGAGCAACTGGCGCAGATCGTGGATCGGTCGGTGCCGATGCCGGCGCGCCGCAGGGGCCATCCCGCCCGTCGCGTCTTCCAAGCCCTGCGCATCGCCGTGAACGACGAGCTGGGAGAGCTGCGTACCGCGCTCCCCGTCGCGCTGTCGTCGCTCAGTGTCGGCGGCGTCTGCGCGGTCATCAGCTACCACTCGGGTGAGGACCGGTTGACCAAGGAGGTGTTCGCAGACGCAGCCTCGGGTGGGTGCGTCTGCCCGCCTGGCCTCCCGTGCGTCTGCGGCGCCGTCCCGCTCCACCGGCTCGTGTTCCGCGGGGCCAAGAAGGCCTCCGCCTCGGAGATCGCCGTCAACCCCAGGGCTGAGGCCGCTCGGCTCCGGGCCATCTGCCGAACGGACGAGGGCTGATGGCACCGCCCGCCGCGGCCACGGCCGGAGCAGCCGCCCGCCGAGAGGGGCACTGGTGGTCCCGCTCGGCGCCTGACGGGGCCGGCGACAGCGGGGTCCACCCGTCGCGCCGGCCCGGCCTCGAGGTCGTCCCCCGATCCGAGGCTAGACGCCGGAGGATCCGCCGGGGCCGATTGATCGACATCGTCGCGGTGTGCCTGGTGCTCACTGCTCTCCTGGCCGTGGTGATTGGGCAGGCGATGTTGGCGAACGGCCAGGTCCGCCTGGCCGGACTCCAGCAGGAGCTCGCGCTCGAGCAGGCCTCACATCGCCAGCAGGAGCTGACCGTGGCCGAGCTCGAAACGCCGGCTCGGATCGTGGCGGCGGCGTCGGGCCAGCTGCACATGATCCATCAATCGGTGGTCGAGCTCCCGTACGTGTCGTTGTCGACGCCGCTCCCGGCCCCCAAGGTCGCCCCTGCGCCGCCGCCGGCCGCCGCCTCTTCGACCTCAACCACCACGCCATGAGCACCGCGACGAGACCGGCCGCTCGCCGCGCGCGCCCGGCGACAGTCCCTCGACGAAGTGCCGGAATCGGACGGCCACGCCCTGCCCCACGATCGCCCCACCCGGCGTCGGGGCGCGACCACCGACAGACGCGGCGGCTCCGGGATTCTGACCGAACGTCGGCTCGGCACGGTCATCCGAGGCGGAACACCTGGGTCGGCCCCACCTTCACGCGGCGGGTGCGGTTGGTGCGGCTCGCCTTCCTGCTGGCCGTCCTCTTGTTGATCGCCCGGCTCGTCGACGTGCAGGTGCTCCATGCCGGTGCGTACGAGACGGCAGCCCGCGGCGAATCGTCGACCACGGTGACGCTTCCTTCCCTCCGCGGCGGGATCTACGACCGGGACGGATCGCCCCTGGCGCTCTCGGTGCCCACGAGCGACGTCGTGGCGGACGATTTCCAGGTGGCACATCCGGTCGAGACCGCGCTCGCCCTCGCGCCCCTGCTGCACGTCCCGTCCGCCGCGCTCGTTCCCGAGTTGCAGCGAAAGTCCGGCTACGTGGTCCTGGCCCGTCAGATTCCGCAATCGACCGGACGCACCATCTCGGGAGACGCCTTTGCCGGCATCACGCTCATCGACGATTCGAAGCGGGTCGTCCCCAACGCGGACCTCGCCGCGCCCCTGCTGGGCTTCACGAACGCCAACGGTCAGGGTGCCGCGGGTCTCGAGTACGGGTACAACCACCTGCTCGCCGGCACGGACGGCAGGGAGACGATCATGCAGTCTCCGTCCGGGGTGGCCCTGCCCCAGGCGCCCATCACCAACCGGGTGGCGACCACGCCGGGCACCGGGTTGGAGCTGTCCATCGACACCGAGCTCCAGTACGAGTCGGAGCAGGCCTTGGCGCGGGCCATCGAATCGTCGAACGCCGTGAGCGGTACCGCGGTGGTCATGGACGTCAAGACGGGACAGATCCTCTCCATGGCCAACCTTGCGGCGACCCACCCCGGCTCGGGTCCCGCTCCGGCCGACCCCACCCAGGTGGCGGCCGCGGCGTCAGGAGGTGTGGTCTCCATCGGCCCGAACGACGCGGTGGACGAAGCCCCGAACAATCTCGCGCTCATGCAGCTCTACGAGCCGGGATCGGTCTTCAAGCTGGTGACGTTCTCGGCCGCATTGCAAGAGGGTCTCATCAACCCGAACTCGACGTTCACTGTGCCCTACGAGATCCAACTCGACGGCTCCCTGTTCCACGACGCCGAACCCCATCCGACGGAGACGCTGACCGCGACCCAGATCCTGGCCCAGTCGTCCAACATCGGGACGTCGGAAATCGCCCAGCAGGTCGGCGAGGAGAGGCTTCTCGCCCAGGTGAAGTCGCTCGGTTTCGGCCAGCCCACCGGGCTCGACTTCCCGGGGGAATCCCCCGGACTCCTCGCCACGGCGGCTCAGTGGGAGCCGACGGACTACGTGTCGCTCCCGATCGGCCAGGTGGACGCCGTGAGCCCCCTCCAGGTCCTCGACGCGTACAACACCGTCGCCAACAACGGGATGTTCGTGGCGCCGAAGCTCGTCCAGGGGACGCTCGACCCCTCCGGCACGCTCACCCCGACGCCGCCGTCGCCCACCCACGCCGTCATCTCTCCGACCATCGACGCCCAGCTGACCACCATGCTCGAACAGGTCGTCGCCACCGGGACCGGCACCAGCGCCGTCGTACCTGGTTACACCGTCGCCGGCAAGACGGGAACGGCGCAGATCCCGACTACGGGGGCCGACTCGTATGTGCCGGGTGCGTACATGGCGTCGTTCGTCGGCTTCGCTCCGGCGTCCAATCCGACCCTGTCCATGATCGTCGTCCTCGACCGCCCCACGCCGATTTTCGGCGGCACGGTCGCTGCGCCGGTGTTCTCGCAGATCATGAGCTATGCCTTGCACCGATACGACATCCCGACGACCCCTGGGGCCTCGACGACCAAGCCCACACCGTCGGTATCACAAACTGCCAGCTCACAGGCCCAGGACATCACATGACGGCAGCTGGCACGCTGCCGGAGAACGTGCCACAGGACCCTTCCGGGCATGCAACGCTGTCTGGGCTGTCATGCCCTCCGTCGCGATGAGCCTCCTCCTCCACGACATCGACGTGCTCGAGTCCACGGGCGACCTGTCGGCCGTGGAGGTGGGCGGAATCTCGCACGACAGCAGAAGGACCGTTCCCGGTGACTTGTTCTGCTGTGTCCCGGGTCTCGTCACCGACGGTCACGCCCACGCCGCGCAGGCCGTGGAGAGGGGGGCGGTCGGCGTGCTCTGCGAGCACTTCATCCCGGAGCTCGAGGACCGCGAAGTCGTGCAGACCCGCATCGCACCAGGGACCATGCGGGCGGTGATGGCTCGTCTGGCGGCGGCCTTCTACGGGTTCCCCTCGCGGGAGCTCACGATGATCGGGGTCACCGGAACGAACGGGAAGACGACGGTGACCCGGCTCCTCGGGGACCTGTTGTCGGCCTTGGGCCGGCCGACGAACGTCATGGGAACGCTCTCGGGAGCGCGGACCACGCCGGAGGCGACCGAGGTCCAACGTGTCCTGGCGGGCGTCCGCGACCGGCAGCGATCCGACGGACGGCGACACGCCGTGGCCATGGAGGTCTCGAGTCACGCGCTCGTCCAGTCCCGCGTCGACGGGATCCACTTCGACGTCGCCGTCTTCACGAACCTGAGCCACGACCACCTCGATTACCACCACACGATGGAGGAGTACTTCGAAGCCAAGGCGACGCTCTTCACTCCGGACCATGCCGTCAGGGCCGTCGTCGGAGCGGACGACGAGTGGGGCCAGAGGCTTCTCGACCGTGTTCGCATCCCGACGGTTGCCGTGCGCCACGGCGATGCGACCGACCTCCTGCTCGCCGCGGGCCATACCGAATTCACGTGGCGCGGGCTGCGGATCACCACGCCGCTGACCGGCGCGGTCAACGTCGACAACGCCCTCCTGGCGGCGGAGGCGGCGGTGGCCCTCGACATCGATCCGGCGGATGTGGCGCGGGCGATGACGCATGTCTTGCCGGTACCGGGCCGGCTCCAGGTGATCGCGGCCCCGGCCGGCGAAGGACCTCCCTTCACGGTGATGGTCGATTACGCCCACACTCCCGCGGGCCTCGAAACTGTGCTGAGCGAAGCGCGCACGCTCGCATCGGACCGAGGGCGGGTGCTCTGCGTCTTCGGATGCGGAGGCAACCGTGACCGGGCCAAGCGCCCCCTCATGGGGAGGGTGGCCCGCGAGCACTCGGACGTGGCCATCCTCACGTCCGACAATCCCAGGGACGAGGACCCGGCCGCGATCATCGCCGATGTGATCGCAGGCGTCGACCGATCACCACCAGGATCACCGCCCGGAGATGGTGGCGCAGGCCCGGGCTTCGTGGTCGAACCCGAACGCCACGTGGCGATCAGACGTGCGCTCGACGGTGCTCGTCCGGGCGACGTCGTGGTGATAGCCGGCAAGGGTCACGAGACGTACCAGGAGTTCGCCGGGAACCGGGTCCCGTTCGACGATGCGAACGAGGCGCGCCGTGCCCTGGCGGCGCGTTTCGGACCCGACCCGAGTGGTTGGGTTCCCGGAGCCCTGCCTCGCGCCACGTCGCCGGAGCGCTGAGCCGTGCTCGGACTCCTGGTCTCGGGCGGCGTCGCGCTGTGGATCGCCATACTTTTCACCCCCTTTCTGATCCGATACTTCCGCGCCCGCGACCTCGGCCAGCACATCCGCGAGGACGGCCCGGCGACCCACGTTTCGAAGGCCGGTACGCCCACCATGGGGGGCATCGCCATCGTGACGTCCGTCGTCCTCGGATACGCCATCGGGCACATCGGGACCGAGATCCGGTTCTCGCGCACGGGCTACCTGGCCATCGGGACCGTCGTCGCCTTTGGCCTGATCGGGTACCTCGACGACTACATCAAGATCAGCCACAAGCGCAGTCTCGGACTGAACAAGCGGGGCAAGTCGGCGGCCCAGATCCTCTGCGCGCTGGCCTTCGCGGAGCTTGCCGTGCACTGGGCGCACACCTCCACCCAACTCTCGTTCACCCGTTCGGACGTCCTCGGCGTCAACCTCGGCCAGGTCGGCTGGGTCGTCTTCGCCGTCGTCGTGGTGGTCGGGTCGTCCAACGCGGTGAACATCACCGACGGGGTCGACGGGTTGGCGGCGGGTTCGGGAACCTTCTGCTTCGCCGTTCTCTCCATCATGGGTTACTGGATCTTCCGGCACTTCACCATCTACCACGTGCTCCCGGCTTCGGCGATCGACCTGGCGCTGGTCTCGGTGTCCCTGGCCGGTGCCTGCATCGGATTCCTGTGGTGGAACGCGGCACCCGCCAAGATCATCATGGGTGACACGGGATCGTTGGCCATCGGGGCCGGTCTTGCCGCGATCTGCCTCCTTTTGAACCTCGACCTCCTGCTCTTGATCATCGGGGGACTCTTCGTCATGGAGACCGTCTCGGTCATCCTCCAGATCATCAGCTTCAGGGCGTTCCACCGCCGGATCTTCCGCATGGCGCCGATCCACCACCACTTCGAACTCGCCGGATGGCCCGAGACCACGGTCATCGTCCGGTTCTGGATTCTGGGTGGCCTCTTCTGCGCGCTGGGCCTCGGCATCTTCTACGGGGACTACCTCACGGTGGCGAAGTTCACGTGAGGAGCACCAGCCGGCCCGCCTCGCCTCGACGGTGCGGGACCCTCCGCCACTTCACCGCGGCCCCGCGGGAAACTGGTGACATGTGTCGGGGGCCGGTCCGTGCCTGTGGGCGCGGCCGCCGTGCGTCAGGAGCGGCCCGATGACGCCGCCCGTTCCCTCGACGCTGGTCCGAGATTCAGGACCGCCGTCGGCACGCGCCGGGGTTCGGCGCCGACCCGGAGCCGAGGCCGGCGCGACGAATGCCGTCGTCACGCCGCGGGGGCGACGCCGCATCAGCGTCTCGACGCTGCTCACCGTCGACGTGGCTCTGTTGTGCGTGATCGGACTGGTCATGGTGGGCACGGCATCGTCGGTCGTCTCCATCGCGACCTTCGGCAGTCCGTGGGCGATCCTGATCAGGGAACTCATGTGGATGGGCATCGGCGCCGTCGTGCTGGTCCTGATGGTGCGGCTCGACTACCGCAAGCTCCGCCGGCTCAGCCCCGTGATCCTCGTGGGCACCTTCGGCCTGCTGTGCATCGTCCTCGTCCCGGGTTTGGGCGTCCACGCGGAGGGTTCGAGCCGGTGGGTGGGCTTCGGCCAGCTGCGCCTGCAGCCTTCCGAGCTCATGAAATTCGCGCTCACGCTCTTCGTGGCGGACTTCGTCGCCCGCCGGATCGACGAGGACTCTGCCGATCGCCGCATCATCGGACCAGTGCTCATCGTGACCTGTTTGGCCTGTGTCCTGATCCTGGCCCAGCCCGATATGGGAACCGCCACGGTGCTGGGCTGCATCGCGCTCTCGTTGCTGTTCGTGTCCGGGGTGCGACTCCGGCCGGTCATGAAGATCCTGGGGACACTGGTCGCCCTGGCACTCGTGGTCGCCCTGATCTCCCCCTATCGCCGGGCGCGGCTGCTCTCCTTCGTCGACCCGTCGGCCCACGGCTCGAGCTCGGGGTACCAGGTGGTCCAGTCACTGATCGGCCTCGGGTCCGGACACCTCTTCGGCACCGGACTCGGCCGGGGCCAGCAGCAGTGGGGCTTCCTGCCGAACGCGCACACCGACTTCATATTCTCGGTCATCGGCGAGGAACTCGGGATCGTCGGGGCCTGTCTCGTGCTGGTGCTGCTCGGGAGCCTGCTCTGGCTGGGCATCCGCGCCGCGACCCACTCGCCCGATCGGTTCGGCGGGCTCCTGGCACTGGGGATCGTGGCCTGGATCGCCGCCGAGACGCTCATCAATATCGGAGCGGTCGTCGGCGTGCTTCCCGTCACCGGGATCCCCTTGCCGTTCATCTCGTTCGGCGGGTCGTCCCTCGTCATCACCATGGCGGCCGCAGGCGTCCTGGTGAACATCGCACGTCAAGGCGAGTCGCTCGAGGTCACCCAGCTGGCTCGAGTCCGCCGGCTGGAGGCTTCCCGTCCGCCGCGTCGCACCTCGTCGGCGATCCGCCGCTCCACCGGTCACGGACGGGATCGGTGAGATCTCGGCGCGACGTCGTGATCGCCGGCGGCGGCACCGGGGGACACATCGTCCCCTCGCTTCAGATCGCGCGGGGACTGGTGGCCCGGGGCCGGCGCCCGGAGAGCATCGAGCTCTACGGCTCGCGGCGGGGCCAGGAGGCGACAACCTGGCCGCGGCTGGAGTTCCCCTACACGCTGCTTCCGGGCCGTGGGATCCGCCGCAGCCTGGAGCCTCGCGCCGTCGTGGCGAACATCGGCGCGGTGGCCGGGCTGGCATGGGGTTGCGGCCGCGCCGTCGGTTCCTTCCTCGTGCGGCGGCCTCGCGTCGTCGTGATCGTCGGTGGCTACGCGTCGTTTCCAGCGGGTGTGGCTGCAGTCCTGACCCGGGTGCCGCTGGTCTCCATGACCACGGACTCCGTCCCCGGCGCGGTCAACCGACTCCTCGGCCGCTTCGCCGCGGCCAACGCCGTCGCCTTTGAGACTGCGGAACTGCCGCGGACTCAGGTGACCGGTACTCCGGTGCGTCCCGAGCTCCACCCGTTGGACCGTTCGACCGCCACGTCGTCCGCCGGGCGAACGGAACTCGGACTGCCTCGGGAACGCTGGACCGTCGCCGCCTTCGGCGGGTCCCTCGGGGCGCGGCGGATCAACGAGGCCGTGGCCCAACTGGCCAAGGAGTGGGCGTCGTGCGACGACCGGACGCTGTACCACGTCACCGGCCGCCGCGACTTCACCGAGTTCGAGACCGCGCCGGGTCCAGGGGAGGTCGAACCGCCGGCCGGCGGAGACGAGGCGGCCCCGGGACTCTGTTACCGCGTCGTGCCATTCGAGGAGCGGATGCCGGAGCTCTTCGCCGCAGCAGACGTGTGCGTCACCCGGGCCGGCGCCATGACCGTGGCCGAACTGCTCATCACCGGCGTGCCCTCCGTCCTGGTGCCGCTGCCGGGCGCCCCGAGGGACCACCAGACCCGAAACGCCCAGGCGTTGGTCGGGATGGGGGCGGCGGTCCTCGTTCCGGATTCGGAGTGCGACGGGCGACGCCTGGCCGAGGAGCTCGAAACGCTGCTCTCGGACCAGGACCGCCTGCGCCGGATGAACCAGGCCGCCCGCGAGCACAGTCACCCTGACGCGGCGAACCGCGTCGCAGCGCTGATCGACACCTATGCCCGGTGAGCGGTCTTGAGCGCCGGGGCGGGCTCAGCGGTCCCCGACCGCACCGTTGACCTGCGTCGCCCCACCCGGATCCACGTGGTGGGAATCGGCGGCGCCGGAATGAGCGCCATCGCGACCGTGCTCCACGACATGGGTCACGAGGTGTCCGGGTCCGACCTGAAGGACTCGCCGGTGGCGGAGCGCTTGCGCTCGAAGGGGATCGCCGTGGCCTTGGGGCACCGGTCCGAGAACGTGGGCCGGGCGGAAGTGGTCACCTACTCGCCGGCCGTGGCCACGGACAACGTAGAGCTGGTCGAGGCGGCGGCCCGCGATGTCCGGATCGCCCCACGCTCGGAGATGCTGGCGGCGATCTGCGCCACGCGCCAATGCCTCGCCGTCGCCGGAACACATGGCAAGACCACGACGGCGTCGATGCTCTCCCTGATCCTGGTCGAGGCCGGTCTGAGGCCTTCGTTCGTCATCGGTGCGGACGTGAACGAGATCGGGACCAACGCGGTCTGGGACACCGGGGAATGGTTGGTGGTCGAGGCGGACGAGAGCTACGGGACCTTCGGCGCAATCCGGGCCGACCTGGCCGTGCTCACGAACGTCGAGGCTGACCACCTCGACTACTACGGCACGCTCGAGTCGTTGCGAGCCGCCTTCGCCCAGTTCGTCGCCTCGTCCAGCCGGGGCACGGTGGTGTGCGCCGACGACGAGCTGGCGGCGGCGATCGGAGCCGAGCACGGCGCCACGAGCGTGGGCGAAGCGCCGAACTCCGACTACCGGATCGTGGACCTGGTGGCGCAACGAAGCTCCGTGTCCTTCACCCTCCGGGGACCCGAGGCAGAGCTCGGGGTGCTGACGATCGGGGTCCCCGGACGTCACAACGCGCGCAACGCCGCCATGGCGGCGGTGGCGGCGATGTCGGCCGGCGCCACCTTTGTGGACGCCCAGGCGGCTCTCGCCCGCTTCGCCGGGGTGGCCCGGCGGTTCGAATTCCGCGGTGAGGCCAACGGGGTGACCTTCGTCGACGACTATGCCCACCTCCCGACGGAAGTGCGGGCCGCGCTGGCGACAGCTCGCGGCGGGGGCTGGTCGCGCGTGGTCGCCGTCTTCCAGCCCCACCGGTTCTCTCGCACGGCGGCGCTCGCCGAGGCGTTCGGCACCGCCTTCGCGGACGCGGACGCCCTCGTCATCACCGATGTCTACAGCGCGGGCGAGCGCCCGGTGCCCGGCGTCTCGGGACGATTGGTCTTCGACGCCGTACGGGCGCAGGAGCCGGACTTGCCGGTGACCTACGCGCCGGGCTGGGAAGAGCTGCGCCGGGCCGTGGCCTCGGCGCTCGAGCCGGGGGATCTCTGCCTCACCCTGGGCGCCGGCGACCTCACGGCGCTGCCGGAAGAGCTGCTGGAGTCACCCGAGTGGTGAGTCCAGCCGCGGTGTCGTGACGCGGTTGGACGCCCTTTCGGTGGCGCTGGGAAACCGGGCCAAGAGTGAGGCGCCGCTCGGGCCGCTCACCACCTACGGCGTCGGCGGGCCGGCGGCGCTGTTCGTCGAGGTCGAGGGTCCGGCCGACCTCCATGCGGTGTGCCGGGCGTGTGCGGCGGCAGCCGGAGCGGATGTGGAGGACGGGTTCCCGGTCTTCGTGATCGGCCGCGGCTCCAACCTGCTCGTGGCGGACGCCGGATTCGAGGGGCTGGTGCTGCGACTCGGCGCAGGGTTCTCGCGCCTCGTCCTGCCCGAGCATGCCCGTTCGCCCGACCTGGAAGGCCCGGCCATCGTCACGGCCGGCGCCTCGGTGTCCCTGCCGGTCTTGGCGCGCCGGGCGGCGGATGCCGGATGGAAAGGGTTGTCGTGGGCCGTGGGCGTGCCGGGCTCGGTCGGCGGGGCGGTGCGGATGAACGCAGGAGGCCACGGCTCGGACATGGCGTCCCGGGTGGTTCGCTACCGCTGGGTCGACCTCCTCCGCGGCGACGGCGCCACGGACGCGGTGGAGAAGCTCGAGTACGGCTATCGCTCGTCCGCGGTGACCGCGTCCCAGGTCGTGGTCGAGGCCGAGCTGAAGGTCACGCCGGGATCGGCCGAGGAGGAACGGGCTGCGGTGGCGTCCATCGTCAGATGGCGTCGCGAACACCAGCCCGGCGGATCGAACGCCGGCTCCGTCTTCACCAACCCCGAGGGTGACTCGGCCGGACGGCTGGTCGAAGAGGCGGGACTGAAGGGCTTCCGCCTCGGGTCGGCGCGGGTGTCGGAGAAGCATGCCAACTTCATCCAGGCGGACAAAGGGGGGAGGGCCGACGACGTCCGGGACCTGATGGACCACGTCAGATCAGTCGTCGCCGAGCGCTGCGGAGTCGTCCTCCAGGCCGAGGTCCGCCTTCTCGGCTTCGGCGACACGCAGACTACGTCGGTGCCAGTGAGCGCCAGTGACGACGAGGTCGGCCACGGAGGGGGCCGATGAGCCCGAAGGGCACGCCCACGACCACCAGCCGGCCTGCGGTGAGCCAGCGCTCGGCCCGGGCCGGTTCCGGCAGGGCGCGGCGGCCATCGGCGGATCGTCGGACCGGTCGGACCGGTGGCGGGGCGGGCGCCATGGATCCCCGCATCTCGGCCCGCCGGACCGCCGTCATCCGCCAGCAAGGCCGCCGGCGCCTCCGCATTCTCCTCATCGGCCTCGTGGGCGCCGTGGTGGTCGTCGGCGCCTGGTTCCTCCTGCACTCGCCGTTGTTCTCCGCCCGCGCCGTGACGGTCGTCGGCGCCGTGCACGAGACCGCGGCGCAGGTGAAGACGGCATCGGGCGTGTCTTCCCACACGCCGCTCATGGACGTGGACCGCGGTGCGGTCTCGGCCAGGGTCGAGCAGCTGCCCTGGGTCAAGTCCGCCGCGGTCGCCGTCTCGTGGCCGGACGGCGTGCGCATCGCCCTCACCGAGGAGACGCCGCTCGCGGTGGTGCCCGAAGCGGGAGGCCGCTGGGCCACGGTGAGCGCGGACGGCCGGGTGCTCCAGGTGAGCTCGGCGCGCCCGGCGGGGCTCAGGTCGCTTTCCGTGCCGCAATCCCCGGGCGCCCCGGGTTCGGTGCTGCCGTCCCGCGACGGCGTCGGCCTCCTGGTCTCGTCGACCCTCCCGCCGTCGTTCGCCGCGCAGGTGACGGGCGTCACCGTCGAGCCCGCCGGATGGGTGCAGCTGGCGATGACCACACCGGTCGTCGTCGACATCGGGGCGGCGACGCAGCTCGAGGCCAAGTACGAGGACGTCTCCTCCATACTCGCCGGCGCGACTCTGCAGAGCGGCGATGTGATCGACGTCAGCGTGCCGCGGGCCCCGACGGTGACAGCGGGGTGACGTAGGATGCTTGACCTGCCCGAACACCCCCCGTATGGTTGATGTTCACGTTGCCTGACCGTGAACATCAACCTTCCCCAAAGGTTCAGGGATGGAGCGCTGCGGCATCCGCTGCGGCGGGAGGCGGCACCTATCAGCGAGCGACCGGTCGGGGCAGGGCCGCCGGTGGGCCATCGACCCGAAGACGAGGGAGTTCATGACGACGGTGCCTCCCCAGGGCAACTACCTGGCAGTGATCAAGGTGGTCGGCGTCGGAGGCGGAGGCGTCAATGCCGTCAACCGGATGATCGACGCCGGGCTGCGCAACGTCGAGTTCATCGCGGCCAACACGGACGCCCAGGCGCTGCTCATGAGCGATGCCGATCTCAAGCTCGACATCGGCCGCCAGCTGACCCGGGGTCTCGGAGCCGGGAGCGACCCCGAGGTGGGCCGGCAGGCCGCCGAGGAGCACCGGGCTGACATCGAGGAAGCGCTCCAGGGCGCGGACATGGTCTTCATCACCGCCGGCGAGGGGGGAGGGACCGGGACGGGTGCCGCGCCCGTGGTGGCGGAGGTGGCGAAGGGACTCGGCGCGCTGACCATCGGCGTCGTGACGCGCCCGTTCACCTTCGAGGGCCGTCGCCGGGCCATGCAGGCCGAGAAGGGCATCCAGATCGTCAAGGAGAAGGTCGACACGCTGATCGTCATCCCGAACGACCGGCTGCTGACCGTCTCCAACGAGAAGACGAGCATGGTGAACGCCTTCAGGATGGTGGACGAGGTGCTCCTCCAGGGCGTGCGGGGGATCACGGACCTGATCACCGTGCCGGGACTGATCAACACGGACTTCGCCGACGTGAAGATGATCATGATCAACGCCGGGACGGCCATCATGGGCATCGGCTCGTCCATCGGCGAGGGGAGGGCGGCCAACGCGGCTCGGGCCGCCATCACGTCCCCGTTGCTCGAGGCGTCGATCGAGGGGGCCCGAGGGATCCTGATGAACATCGCCGGCGGGTCCGACCTGGGCCTGTTCGAGGTGAACGAGGCGGCCGAGATCATCCATGCGGTCGCCCACCCGGACGCCAACATCATCTTCGGCGCCGTGATCGACGACAACATGGGCGACGAGGTGCGAGTGACCGTGATCGCCGCCGGCTTCGAGCGCTGGGACGACGGAACCGCAGGGGGACGATCCGAGCGCGTCTCGGCCATCTTCGACACTCCCGAGCCCGTGGACATCTTCGCCGACGCGGCCGGCGAGGAGGAAAACCAGCTCGGCCTGGGTGACGACGATTTCGACGTCCCCTCCTTCTTGCGCTAGCGACGAGGTCGCCCGCAACCTCGTCGTCGTCCGGGAGAGGATCGTCAGCGCGGGGGGCGACGCCGCCCTGGTCCGCGTGGTGGCGGTCACGAAGGGCTTCGGCCTCGACGCCGTGCAGGGCGCGCTCGACGCCGGGTTGGTCGACGTGGGCGAGAACTACGCCTCCGAGCTGGTGGCCAAGGCCGAGGGTTGGGGCGAGGGAGCCGGGCCGGGACCGAACTGGCACTTCCTCGGGGCGGTGCAGCGCAACAAGGTGCCCGCGCTGGCCCCGTTCGTCCGCGTCTGGCAGAGCGTGGCCCGCGAAGCGGAAGGAGCTCGCATCGTACGGTTCTCGCCCGAAGCCTCGGTCATGGTCGAAGTCGAGGCGACCGGTCTGGCGGGGCGAAACGGCTGCCCACCTTCGGAGGTGGGTGACCTGGTGACACGGCTGCGCGGTCTCGGGCTCGACGTCACCGGGCTCATGACCGTGGCCGCGCCGGGTGGCCATTCGGCGGCGGAGACCTTCGGCTTGGTGGCACGGCTGGCGGACGACCTCGGGTTGCCGGAGCGTTCCATGGGTATGAGTGAGGATCTGGAGGCGGCCGTCTCGGCCGGGTCGACGATGGTGCGCGTCGGTCGGGCGCTCTTCGGCGAGCGGCCGCGGCGTGGCCGCGAACCGGCGCCCGAAGGCGCTCCGTGACCAGGCCCGTCCTGGCTCGCGGGGTGCGGACCGGCGCGCCGGCCGCGGCGCGACCGAATGAGCCGACAACCGGGTCACAGAGTCCTGCCTGGGTTCTGGAGCAGGCACTACGCTGGGGGGGACAGGAGAAGGTATGGCACCCTCGTTCATGAAGAAGACCATGGTGTATCTCGGCCTGCTCGACGACGAGTACGACGAGTACGACGACCTGGAGGATCGGGCACCGCGTGGGTTTTCCTCCTCCAATCGGGTCGAGGCACGACCGGCGGACTCCGAGCAGTCCGAGGAATTCAGCGGCGGGATGAGCAGGGTGCGCACGATCCCGAGGGAGTCGGCCGTGCCGGCCCAGACGCGGAACCAGCCGAGCAACGTCACCCCGCGCCCACAGGCCGTGCGAGCGGTGCCCGTCGAGGCGCCACCCGCCCCGGCCACCACGTCGGCCCGGGTCCACGTCGTCGCGCCCTCCAAGTTCGGGGATGCCAAGGAGATCGCCGACCGCTTGAAGGACAACCGGCCCGTGATCGTGAACCTGCAGATGGCGGATCGTGACCTGCAACGCCGGATGATCGACTTCTGCAGCGGTGTGACCTACGCCTTGAGCGGCGAGATGGAGAAGGTCGCCGACCAGGTCTTCCTCCTGGCGCCGACGAATGTCAAGGTCTCAGACGAGGAGCGGCAACGTCTCGTGGAGCGCGGTTTCGGCCGCGACTGAGTCCAGTACTCTCACAGGTTGGTGACCACGCTCTTCCACTGGCTGGCGGACCTCATCTGGGTCTACGTGATCTTCATCATGTTCCCGTACGCCATCTTGAGCTGGTTCCGGATACAGCCCGGTTCGACCCTGGCTCGCGTGCAGCTCTTCTTGTATCGAGCCACCGAGCCTCTGCTGCGACCCGTTCGCCGGATCGTGCCACCCATAGGTGGCCTCGACCTCTCGTTTCTGGTGGTCAGCCTGGTGCTCGTTTTCGTGGCCATCCCGGTGTTGAATCGGGTCTGATCCGCACCGCCTCGGAGGGCTCGCAATAACCCTGAACTGCGGGAAGGGGGGAGTAGACTCGAACCCCATGGACAGTTCTTCTCAGACCACTTCGTCAATCCTCGACACCCTGCGGACGGTCGAGTTCCGGCTTGGGCTGAAGGGCTACAACGTCGACGAGGTCGACGAGTACCTGGACAAGGCCGCCCAGGAGGCTGAGGGTCTGCAGGAGCACGTTCGTCAGCTCAACGATCGACTGCACCAGGCCAGCGAGCGGATAGCCCAGCTCGAGCGCGAGAAGAAGTCGGCACCCGTTGCAGCGAGCGACGAGAGTCCCTCCGCCGCGGAGGCGGGTCTCTCCGACGAGACCCTCCAGCGCACCCTGATCCTGGCGCAGAAGTTCGTCGACCAGACAAAACGGGAGAGCGAGGCCGAGGCGGCCGCCATCGTCGCCGCGGCAGCGGAGACAGCCCAGTCGTCCATCGCGGCGGCCGAGGCGACGGCCGCCCAGTTGCAGGCCGAGTCCAACCAGAGGCTGCGCGAGGAAGTGGCACGGCTGGAGGCCACGCGCACCGAGCTGGCCACCGACGTCGAGAGCATGGCGCGTCACCTGGAGTCGGAGCGCAACCGGCTGCGCGCCGCTCTCTC
Organism: uncultured Acidimicrobiaceae bacterium; assembly: GCA_963828505.1. Lineage (GTDB taxonomy): Bacteria > Actinomycetota > Acidimicrobiia > Acidimicrobiales > RAAP-2 > Bog-473. Next base: position 95,084 of record CAWHFM010000007.1, on the reverse strand, counting down.
CGACATCCTCACCTGGGTGGACGAGAACGTGCAGCCGGCGAACTCGCTCATGGGGGTGCGAAAGGCGGCGGCGAAGGCGGCACCCGGCGCGGGCGACGCGCCGACGGCGCTCGAAGCGGACGGGGGGCCCCCTACAATGAGCCTCCCGAACACGACCGGAGCTGCAGTGTCCGGAGCCCCTCGCTCAGTCTGAGCAGCTTCACCTGACCCTTTGCGTGGCGGGCGACTGACGTATTGCCCCGCCCAGGAGCGGTCCACTATCGTCACCCGCTCCCTCAACGCGGGGGACCGGTCACGCCACGTGGTCCGGAAGGAGGAACGATGACGTCAGCGAGCAAGGGCACCTCGGTCAAGAAGGCGCCTGCCGCCCGCCCAGCTGCCGCCCCGAAGCAAGGAGCCGGCACCACGAACTCGTCGAGCAAGGCGGGGACCACCGTCCCCAAGCGAACTGACGGAAAATCCGAGACCAAGAAGGATGCGAACCGAGAAGTGACGAAGGCTGCTCCGGCCTCGAAGCGGGCCGTGCCCGCCAACGAGAAAGCGTCGACGGCGAGAAAGGCCGCAACAGCGAGCAACACTGCCAAGGGCGCGTCAGGCAGCGCCAAGAAGGCGGCCGCCCCGGGATCGAAGAAGACCGCTCCCGAGAAGGCCGCGGCATCGCCGTCAGCGGCGAAGAAGGCGGCGTCGAAGACGGCGGCAGCCCCGAAGGCCGCCGCCGCCCCCACGGCAAAGAAGGCGGCGTCGCGCTCGGCCAAGACCGACACCGCGTCGTCCGACGCGCCGGCGTCCCCGGTCTCGAGCGCGGCGGCCAACGGCGCCGCTCCCGCTCGGACCACGTTCACTCCGAAGCCCAAGCCGCCGGCACCGGTTCGACCCAAGACCGGACCGTACGCCAAGGACACCAAGTTCCTCGAAGAGATGCGTGAGTTGCTCCAGGGTGAGCGGGCGATCTACCAGGAGCAGGCCACCTCGTTGAGAGCGGAGGCGGATTCGCTCGCGCTCGAACGCGAACCAGGAGACGTGCAGTTCGACGAGGAGTCCGGAGAGGGCGGGACGGTGACGGTCGACCGCGAGCGCAACCTGGCGCTCTCGGGCCAGGCGACGATCGCCGTCGAGGAGATCGATGCCGCACAGGCGCGGATCGACGACAAGACCTACGGCTACTGCGAGCGTTGCTTCCAGCCCATTCCCAAGCCAAGGCTGCGCGCGCTGCCGTATGCCCGCCTCTGCGTGGCGTGCAAGAGCGGGGGCTTGTCGCGCCGCTGACACGGCCCGGAGGGCTCGCGTACGCCGTTGCTGCTGCCGTCGTGGTGGCCGACCTGGTGACGACGTCGATCGCTCTGCGACATCTCCACGACATTGAGCACGTCTGGGGGCCGTTCGGATTCGCCATGACGTTCAACTCCGGGTTCGCCTTCAGCCTCTTCAGCGGGCGAGCCGTGCTCATCTCGGTCGTGCTCTGCGTGGGGGTGGTCATCCTGGCCGTGGTCGTGGGCCGGGTGCGCACCATCCCGCTGGCCGTCGGGGGCGGGCTGGTCCTGGGCGGAGCCGTGGGCAACCTGAGCGAGCGGCTCTTCGGGGGGCACAGTGGCGAGGTTCCGGACTTCGTGACGCTCAACCACTGGCCGACCTTCAACCTGGCCGACGCCAGCGTCACGGTCGGGGTCGTCATCGTGATGGCCACCCTGGTCTTCGGACCCGGGCGCGTGCATCCACAGGACCAGAAGTGACGGCGGGCTCGCCGGGCGCCGAGACATCGCCGGGCGCCGAGACATCGCCGGTCGCCGAGACGGAGACCATCTCGACCGAGGTCCCGGCACTCCTGTCCGGGGTCCGATTGGACCGCGGGGTCGCCATGGTGGCCGGGGTCTCGCGCGCGGCGGCGGCCGACCTGGTCGAATCGGGACGGGTGCTCGTCGACGGCGCCGCGGTGCGGGTGGGGCGCGCCGCGCTGCGGGAGGGCTCGGTGCTCACGATCGCGCTGCCTGAGGGCGTGGCGGTCGAGGTCGTGGCGGAACCCGACGTGTCGTTCCGCGTCGCCTACGCCGACGAAGCGGTTGCGGTCGTCGACAAACCGGCCGGCCTCGTGGTGCATCCGGGTGCCGGGCACGGCCGCGGGACCCTCGTCGGCGGCCTGCTCGCTCGGTTCCCGGACCTCGGTGATCTGGTGGCCGCCGGTGTCTGCGCCCCGGACCGGCCCGGGATCGTGCACCGGCTCGACAAGGGGACGTCCGGCCTGCTCGCCGTGGCTCGAACGGCCGAGGCCTACCGCGACCTGGTCCGGCAGTTGGCCGAGCGGACCATGGAGCGCCGCTACCTCGCGCTGGTGACGGGCGAGGTGGCGGAGGACCGGGGCGAAATCGATGCGCCGATCGGGCGCTCGACTCGCACGCCGACGAAGATGGCCGTCTCCGCGTCAGGGAAGCCGGCTCGCACGGCGTACACCGTCGTCGGGCGCGCCCAGGGCCGCACGCTGCTGGAGCTGTCGCTCCGCAGCGGCCGCACCCACCAGATCCGGGTGCACATGGCGGCCATCGGTCACCCCGTCGTCGGAGACGCCCGCTACGGCACGTCCGACCGACTGCTCGGTCCTGGCCGCTTCTACCTGCACGCCCACCGGCTGGGCTTCGACCACCCGGTCACCGGCGAGCGCCTCAATCTGACGTCACCGTTGCCGAGTGACCTCAGCGAGTACCTCGAGCGATCGGCGGACCTGGCCGGGTAGGGGCCAGGGGCCAGGGCCCCCGGTCAGGCGGCCTCGTGGATCCCGAGGATCCCTCCGTCCGATGACAGGGCGGCCAGCGCCTCCTCCTCGGCTCTGCGAACGCGGCGCACGCCCACGCCGAGCCGCTCGGCCGTCGACTGCAACGAGGCGGGGGAGTCCCCGTCGAAACCGAAGCGGAGCCAGAGCACGTCACGCTGGAGTCCGGGCAGCCGGTCGACCGCGTCACGAACCTCCTCGTAGACCATGGTTTGCTCGACGTCACCGGCAAAGTCGACGTCGTCGGGCGCCACCAGCTCCCCGAGGGTGGTCGAGGACTCGAGGGCCGCGGGCTGGTCGAGCGAGGCCGTGACTCGAGCCACGTCTTCGAGCGACTCGCGCTCCCCGGCCGTCATCCCGGTCGCTTCGTCGAGCTCCTCCACGGTCGGAGCGCGTCCCAGCGTCGTCGCCAGCTCGGTCTTGGTGAGCTCGAGTCTCTGGATCTGCTCGCCGACCTCGAGGGGAATACGGATCGTCCGTCCATGCTGCTGAACGGCCCGCTGCAGGGCCTGCCTGATCCACCAGGTGGCGTAGGTGGAGAAGCGGAACCCGCGCTCCCAGTCGAACTTGTCGACGGCTCGCATCAGCCCGAAGGTGCCCTCTTGGACGAGGTCCGCCATGTCCACACCGCGGTCCTGGTAACGGCGGGCCCAGTGGACCACGAGCCGAAGGTTGGCCGCCACCATCTGCTTTCGCGCCGCGTCATCGCCCGCCACGACCCGCTTGGCCAATTCGACCTGCTGTTGGTGGTCCGGCATCGGGAACTGGTCGAGATCCCTCAACATCAGTCCCAAGGTGTCGGACGTGCTCACCGCGCTCTTCATCTTCGCTCCAGACGCTCTCTGCTCACTCTCATTCGTGGTTCGCCCTCGTGGGTCATACGTGCTCACTCGCACGTCGGGCTTGCTTCCTACCCTTTTTTCTGCTCTTTACCGCTGATCTCTCCCGGTCGTGTTGCTGCTCCTGCCGCTTCTGTTCCTGTTCATACGGCCATTGCAACTCGTGTAGCCCCACTTCGGGCCGACACCACGAGCTGGAATCCTGCCGAGTACAACTGTTGAGCCGGCCGGATCATTCCGGACGGAGGGCTCGATCATCTCAATGGGGTGTTCGCACTGTTCGGATCGCGGAGTTGCGGCGGATGGTCGGCCGTGGTGGTCTGGGCCATGCCTCCCCGAATGTTCCTGCTCAGGCACGGTAAGACCGAGTGGTCACAAAGTGGTCAACACACCGGGAGAACGGACATTCCCCTGCTGGAGGAAGGTCGCCAACAGGCCGTTGCCGCCGGAGAGTCCATCCGAAGCCTCGAGCCGGCCCCCTTCGCCCAGATCCTCACGAGCCCGCTCCGGCGGGCGGTCGAGACCTGTGCCCTCGCCGGGTTCGAGGCGGAGGACGACCCGGACCTCATGGAATGGGACTACGGCTCCTACGAGGGCATGACCTCGGCGCAGATCCGCCAGGAGCGGCCCGGGTGGTCCCTCTGGGACGAAGGTGTGCCGGGCGGGGAGTATTGCGCCGACGTCGGCCGACGAGCCGACCGCGTGATCGAAAGAGCTCTCGACGCCGACGGAGACACGCTGTGCGTCGCCCATGGACACCTCTTGCGGGTACTCGCGGCGCGTTGGCTGGGCCTGCCACCCGTCGCGGGACGGTTGTTCCTTCTCCGTGCGGGAGCCGTGTGCGTCCTGGGCTGGGACTTCGACTGGCCGGCCATAGAGGCTTGGAACCTGTTGCGACCATGAGGGAGCGCGAGCCTCGGAGACGGCGCTCCCGAGGTGAGGTCTAGGCCGAAACGGGGGCGACGTTGCCGCGGGCACGGGTCACCATGTCCGCCAGGGTGTACGACTGCAGATGCATCCGAATGGTCTCGCCCACGTCGGCCCAGACGGCCAGCAGGACGCACTGACCCTCGTGGTCGCAGGCGCCGTTCATGTGGGGTTCGCCGAAGTCGCCGGCGGCGATGGGCCCGTCGACGGCGGAGACGATCTGAGCGAGGGTGATCTGCTCGGGAGGGCGGGCGAGGACGTAGCCTCCGCCGACACCACGTTTGGAGCGGACGAGGCCGGCCCCTTTCAAGGCCAACAAGATCTGCTCGAGATAGGGCTGGGGCAGGGCCGTCCTCTCGGCGATGTCCCGGACCGAGGTGGGGACCTCGGCGCCGTGGAGGGCGAGTGACAGCAGCGCCCTGCTGGCGTAGTCACCGCGCGTCGAGACTCTCACGGTGGTGATTTTACCTGGACCGGCGCCCGACCACGGGGTAGCGCGTCGTAGGGTGTGCCGTTGTGAGTGATTCCGCGCCGACCGCGGCGGCGGTGGGCGAGGTGCCGGCGTCCAGCGGGCGCGTGGCCGACGAAGCGACCAGCTCAGGCCGCCAAGCGTCGGGGGGCCCGGCCGGCCCCGGCACCAGCAGCCCGGGAACCAGCCGCTCGACCGTCCCACCTGAGCCGGTCCTGCCGGATTTCGAAGGGGGAAGCCTCGACGCGATCGTGCCGCTCATCATGAGAGTCCTGGCGGGTCGACCCGGGGGACGCGACCTGGCGACCCTCCCGGCGTGGGCGCCTGATTCGCTCGCCCAGGCCACGCAGATCGTGCTCCTGGTCCTCGACGGCCTGGGCTTCGAGCAGCTGGCGGCCCGCGGCCCGCTCGCCCCCGTGCTCTCGTCGGGGGCCGGTGGCCCCCTCACCTCGGTCGCCCCGAGCACGACGGCCTGTGCGCTGACCACCCTGGTCACGGGGCAGGTCCCAGCCCGGCACGGCGTTCTCGGGTACCGGCTGGCCCTCGACGGCGAGATCTTCAACGTCCTGCAGTGGCGCCTCGGCAACGAGGATGCCCGGATCCGGTACCCGCCCCCGGTCTTCCAGCCGTTTCCCGCCTTCCCGGGGGCGCCGGGTCCCGTCCCGGTCGTGACTCGCTACGACTACGGGCCCACGGGCTTCTCGGCGGCACATCTCGGGAACTCGGACCTGCACCAGTGGTACACGCCCGCCGGGTTGGTCACCGGTGTGCGCCAGCAACTGGCCGCCGGATCGCGCTTCGTCTACGCCTACTACGAGGGGATCGACAAGATCGCTCATGCCGAGGGTCTCGGCGAGCACTTCGACGACGAGCTGCGCGCCGTCGACCGGCTCGTCGGTGACGTGCTCAGCGTCCTGCCGCCCGGCGCGGTGCTGGTGGTGACGGCCGACCACGGCCAGGTCGACGTCGGGGCGTCCGTCGAGGTCTTCGGTGACGACATCATGCGCGACGTCTCGCTCATCAGCGGAGAGGGCCGGTTCCGCTGGCTCCACGCGCGCCCGGGTGCGGCGTCGGACCTGGGGGCGACGGCGTCGGACCTCTACGGCGACGTGGCCTGGGTGCGGACCCGGGAGCAGATCGTGGAGGACGGCTGGCTCGGCGGCGTGCCGTCCGACGACGTCGCCGCCCGGTTGGGCGACGTGGCCCTGATCCCCCACGGCCCGACGGCGTTCCTCGACCCGGCCGACACGGTCGAGCTCAAGCTCAAGGCACGCCACGGCTCCCTGACCGCCGACGAAATGCGGGTTCCGCTGCTGGCCTGGCCGCCCGTCACGTGAGCGCCCACCGGGTGGCAACATGGGGCGATGACAGCTGACGGACCCTCGGCGGACGGGCAGAGCACGGCCGGAAACCTGACGACGACCGAAGACACGGCGGGTGGCACCGACGGCGGCGGGGCGTCGCGCCCTCCCGACGCCATCTCGCCCGACGAGGTCCTCGAGGCGACGGTCGAAGGCGACCAGGATGGTGCGAAGTCCACCGAGTCGGTGAACGAACCGGCCAAGGTGCTGCGCATCGGATCCATGACCAAGTCGCTGCTCGAGGAGGCCCGCGCCGCACCGTTGGACGAGAAGAGCCGGGTGCGCCTGCGCGAGATCTACGAGCAGTCGGTGCACGACCTGTCCGAGGGGCTCTCACCGGACCTCGCGGCCGAGCTGGCGAGGATGACGCCGCCCTTCGACGTCGACGCCCCGAGCGACGCCGAATTGCGGATCGCCCAAGCCCAGCTCGTCGGGTGGCTCGAGGGTTTGTTCCATGGGATCCAGGCGACGCTGATGTCCCAGCAGATGACCGCCCGGGCCCAGCTCGAGGAGATGCGCCAACGGGGCCTCCCGTCGGCGGGGGAGTCCGGGCGAACGGGGGCATACCTGTAGCGCTGCACTTCCGAGGGGGTAGCGACCCAACGGCGGCGGGACACGCCATCGGGGCCCTCGCGGACCGGCACGGACCCGGGTCCCCGGGGATGGGGGCGATCCGTGGCGATTCATGGCGGGTCGGCGGTCGTCGTCCGCGCCAAGGCATCCGCCGAAGGGTTAGATTTCTGAGCCCGGGCGAATGACACCGGTGTAAGTTTGAGGTGGAGAAAGGAGGCCGGTGTCGGAGCGGTCGTTTACGCATCTGCACACCCATACCGAGTTCTCCATGCTCGACGGCGCGGCGAGGGTCGGTGACCTCGTGGCCGCCGCCGTGGCGGACGGCCAGCGCGCCCTCGGTATCACGGACCACGGCAATATGTACGGGGTCCTCGATTTCTACAAGGCCTGCCGCGACCAGGGCATCGTGCCGATCATCGGCACCGAGTCCTACATGGCGGGAGAGTCGCGCCACGAGCGTCCGACGAGGCGCGGCAGGGTCGACGACACGGGCGGCGACACCGAGGGGGGGCAGAAGCTCTACTACCACCTCACCCTCCTGGCCGAGACGGTGGACGGGTACCGCAACCTGATGCAGCTCTCCTCGGCGGCGTACCTCGAGGGCTACTACTACAAGCCGAGAGTCGACTGGGAGCTCCTCGAACGGCACAACGAGGGCATCATCGCCACCACGGGATGTCTCGGAGGAGTGGTGCTCCAGGCGTTGCTGGCGGGAGACGAGGCGGAGGCGGAGCGCCGCGCCGCCCGACTGCAGGACATCTTCGGCCGGGACAATCTCTTCGTCGAACTGCAGGACCACGGCATCGCGGACCAGCACCGCACGAACCCCAAGCTGATTGAGATCGCCCGCCGCATCGGAGCCCCGCTGCTGGCGACGAACGACAGCCACTACACCCACCGCGAGGATGCGGTCGCGCACGACGCGTTGCTCTGTGTCCAGACCGGAGCGCTGCTGAGCGACGGCAACCGCTTCAAGTTCGAGGGCACCGAGCACTACCTGAAGAGCGCGGCCGAAATGAGGCACCTGTTCCGGGACGTGCCCGAAGCGTGCGACAACACGTTGCTCATCGCGGAGCGGGCGGACGTCCAAATTGAGCTGGGACGTCCGAGCCTGCCCGAATTCCCCGTCCCGGATCACTTCACCGGTGACGCCTACGAGGACCGGGCGCTGGCTTACCTGAGGGATCTCACCATGGACGGTGCCCGGCAGCGCTACGGGTCGCCCGTCCCACCCGAGGTCGTGGAGCGGTTGGACTACGAGTTCGGCGTCATCGGCAGCATGGGATTCGCCGCCTACTTCCTCGTCGTGTGGGACCTCATTCGTTTCGCCCGTGAGTCGGGCATCCGGGTGGGTCCGGGCCGAGGCTCGGCGGCGGGATGCTGCGTGGCCTACTGCCTGCGGATCGTGGACCTCGACCCCATCCGTTACGACCTCCTGTTCGAGCGCTTCTTGAACCCCGGGCGCAAGCAGATGCCCGACATCGACATGGACTTCGACGAGCGCTACCGAGCCGACGTCATGCGCTACGCCGCCGAGAAGTACGGCAGTGACCGGGTGGCACAGGTGATCACGTTCTCCACCATCAAGGCGCGTGCGGCCGTTCGTGACGCCGCCCGGGTGCTGGGCAAGCCGTACGCGCTCGGTGACCGCATCGCCAAGGCCATGCCGCCCCTGATCATGGGCCGGGACACCCCCCTCCGGGCGTGCCTGGTGCGTACGGAGGGATACGAGGACGGCTATGCCTCGGCCGGCGAGCTGCGCCAGATGCACGACGCCGATCCCGAGGCCACGGAGGTGATCGACGTCGCGCTGGGCCTCGAGGGCCTGCGCCGCCAGGACGGGATCCACGCCGCCGCCGTGGTGATCTCGAGGGATCCCCTGACGGACTACCTGCCGATCCAGCGCAAGCCCGACGCCGGCGGCAACCCCGAGGACGCACCCATCGTCACGCAGTACGAAATGCACGGGGTCGAGGACCTCGGCCTGTTGAAGATGGACTTCCTCGGGTTGCGCAACCTCTCGGTGATTGAGCGCAGCCTCGACCTGATTGAGGCGGCGAGCGGGGTGCGACCCGACATCGATCAGGTCGACCTGGCCGACGAAGCAACGCTGGCCCTGCTGCGGCGGGGCGAGTCGGTCGGCGTGTTCCAGCTGGAGGGTGGCCCGATGCGCGCCCTCATGCGCTCGCTCGCCCCCACCTCCTTCGACGACGTGGCGGCGCTGGTCGCGCTGTACCGCCCCGGCCCGATGGCGGCCAACATGCACAACGACTACGCCGACCGCAAGAACGGGCGCAAGCCGATCATCTACGAGCACGACGACCTGGCGCCGATCCTGGCCGATACGCAGGGGCTGATGATCTACCAGGAGTCCATGATGCGGGTGGCCCAGAAGATCGCCGGGTACTCGCTCGAAGAAGCCGACAACCTACGGAAGGCGTGTGGGAAGAAGATCCGTGCGTTGCTGGCGGCCGAGCGCGACAAGTTCGTCGCGGGCTGCGCCGCCGAGGGTTACGGAGAGGAGCTGGGTACGAAGCTCTTCGACATCATCGAGCCCTTTGCCGACTACGCCTTCAACAAGTCGCACGCGTACGGCTACGGGCTGGTGGCATACCAGACGGCCTGGCTCAAGGCGCACTACCCGGTCGAGTACATGGCAGCACTCCTGACGTCGGTGAAGGACAACAAGGACAAGACGGCGGTGTACCTGGCCGAGTGCCGTTCGCTCGGGATCGACGTGCTGGTGCCCGACGTCAACCGCTCCGTGGCCGAGTTCGCCCCCGACATGACCACCCCCGCAGGCTCCGTCGGCGGCGAGCCGGCGGACCCGGCCGTCGGACGCGCCATCGTGTTCGGTCTGGCGGCGGTGCGCAACGTCGGCGAGGGTCTGGTCGAGCGGATCGTCGCCGAGCGCAACGCCAACGGGCCCTTTGCCGACATCTTCGACTTCTGCCAGCGGGTCGATCCGGTCGTGCTGAACAAGCGGACCATGGAGTCTCTCGTCAAGGCCGGCGCGTTCGACTCCGTCGGACATCCTCGTCAGGGCCTGTGCCTCGTGTTCGAGGGAATCGTGGATCGCACGCTGGAACGCCGGCGCGAGCGGGACCTCGGGATCGCGACACTGTTCTCGGCCTTCGAGGACGAGGACACCGATCCCGGGTGGGGCACGACCAAGGTCGCCATCCCCGACGTCGAGTTCGACAAGGCGCAGCGCCTGGTCTTCGAGAAGGAGATGCTCGGGCTCTACGTGAGCGACCACCCGCTGCGGGGTGTGGAGGCCGCCCTGGCCCGGCACACCGACTGCGCTCTCTCCGACATGCGTGAGGAGGACCCCACGGGTGACCGGTCCCCGGTGCGCGCCGTAGGGGGGGTGGTGACGGACCTGCGTCGCTCGTACACGAAGAAGGGCGATCTCATGGCCCGCTTCGTGCTGGAGGACCTGCAAGCCGCCATGGAGGTCTTCGTCTTCCCCAAGACGATGGCCGACTACGGCCACATGATCGAGAACGACTCGGTCCTGGTCATCAAAGGCCGGCTCGACACGCGCGAGGACGAGCCCAAGATCGTCTGCATGGAGGTCTCACGGCCCGTGCTCGAGCGCGGGGAGGAGGACCTCCACATCACGCTTCCACTCGGTGTCCTGACCGATTCGAAGGTGGTCGGGCTGAAGGACATCCTGAGCGGCCACCCTGGGCCTTCGCCGGTCCTGCTCCACGTCGGAGCGAAGGTCCTCCGGCTGCCCCCGGAGTTCAACGTCGATTGCCGCAACGGGTTGGTGGGCGAGCTCAAGCGGCTGCTCGGCCAGAGCGCCGTCCTGGCCTGACGCCACCGGGAACCTCCACCCGAGGAGGTGGGTGCGGATGCGTTCGCGGCACGACCGAGGCAGCCTCAGGCGGTCGTGGTTGGGAACGCCCAGGGCACAGCCGGTAAACTCACCCGTATGCCGATCGTCGTGAACACCAAGGATTGCACCGCGCTCAGCGACGCTGAGCTGGTCGAAATGGCCGATCTGTGCGGCGAACGGCCGCCCGGGTTCGACATCGGTTACCTCTCCAAGGAGCGGGAGGCCTGGGTGCTCATCACCCTGGCCCGGGAGGGGAACAAGCTGCGGGGTTACTCGTTCTGCACCCTCGAGCGCATCGGCGGCACCCCGTCCCTCCTGGTCGGGTTGGCCCTGGTGGACCGCACCTCGCGGGCCGAGGCGGCCCTCAAGGGGATCATGACGGATCAGTACCGCCGCGCCCTCCTCGCCTTCCCCGACGAGGACGTGCTGCTCGGCACCCGCCTCATGGGTCCGGAGGGCTTCCGGGCCTTCGCCGGCCTCCAGGACGTCGTGCCGTTCCCCGAGCACCGGTCCTCCGGGGAGGAGCGGGCGTGGGCCCGGAGGCTGTCGAAGCGCTTCGGCTGCGAGAGCCGCCTCGACGACCGGACGTTCGTCTTGAAGGGCGACGGCTCCGTTTCGGGCGGGCTGGACTTCTTCGCGCCCAAGGTGAAGCTGCCCGAAGGCGTCGACGGGCATTTCGGTGAGTTCGACGCCGAGCGCGGCGACCGGCTGGTGGCCTTCGGTTGGGCCATGGCCGAGGATCTGGCCGGAGGCAAGCTCGGGCGCTGAACCGGGCGCCGGCCTCGTCCGGCCTCGTCAGGCCGCTTCAGCCCCGCGGCAGGACCGCAGCGCAGACCTTGTAGCAGTGGCCGTCCCGTGGGGGGCTGACCACGACCAGGAGGTACTGCGGCTCGTAGCCCAGCGCGCTGGCGAGGCCCTTGCCGCTGAGGCGCTCCCGCCGAGCCGCCACCAGGGCCCGGGCGGCATTGCGGTCCTCGACCGGGAGCCAGACGTCGTCACGGTCCCAACCGAAGCGGACCCAGGTCGAGTCGTCCGAATGGCGCCGGATCAACTGTGGGCTCCGTGTGGGCTCGATGAGGGCAACCGACGGCCGGAAGCCCCGGAACTCCCAGTAGGGCGCGGAGGCACCCGGGAACCCGAGGAGCGGTCCGTCCGGGGTCGCCACCAGGCGCTCGAGCAGCTTGCGCACGCGGCGGCCCCGGAGCGTGCCGATGTGGCGAGGGAGGTCGGCCACCGTCGTCGCCTCGGGCTGGGCCAGGTCGTCGCGCTCGGGATCGTCGGCCAGGGTGACCTCCACGACGTCGAAGGGGTTGATGTCGGGATCGTGGCCCTCGGGCCAAGGGACGCGGATCCGCATGACCGTCCGGGTCGCCAGGTCGACCACCGTGGTGTCCTCGAGCGTCGACGCCAGTACGAGCAGGTGGAGGGTCGAACCTCCCGCGGTCGGGACCTTCTCCTTCCGACGCGCCGAGCGCCGGAGGAACCGGGCCGCATTGCCCCGTCCAGCGGGTTTCTCCTGGTCCTCGGCTTCTTCGGCTTCTTCGGCTTCTTCGCTTCTTCGTCGGAACCGGCCTTCCGGTCGAGGACGTCCCCCGCGCCTTCGCCGTCGGTCATGAGCCCGGGACCTCGGCGTCGAGCTGCGCCGCCAGCTGCTCGGGCTCGTGAACCGGGAACAGGCATGTCCTCCGGCGGCACACGTAGGCGACCGCAGGCTCGGCCCCTCGTCCGGCGAAGAGCGGCCCGTCGTCGGGTTCCCCCCAGGCCAGGACGGCCGCGGGCAGCCAGCGCCGGCGGGCCTCGGCCACCAGGTCGGGCCGACGGCCGGTCACGACGATCTCCTGGCGCCCGTTCCACATGGGCAGCGCCGACACCAGGTCGACCAACGCCCCCGGGTGGCGCTCGAGCAGCGGTCGGGCGAGCTCGATGGTCTCCGACACCGCCTCCTCGAGTCTCGGGTCGTCGGTCAGAGCGGCGGCCCGGAGCAGCGCCGCGACCGCGACGGAGTTGGTGGCGGGAACCGCCCCGTCGATGAACTCCTTTGGTCGCACGACCAGGGCTTCTGCGTCCTTCCCGGTCGTGAAGAAGCCGCCGTACCCGTGGTCCCGGAACAAGTCGAGCAGCTGGCCGCTCACCTGGAGCGCCCGTTCCCGCCAGCGCGCCTGGCCGCTCCACTCCGAAAGCCGCACGCAGGCCTCGACGAGCCAGGCGTGGTCGGCGGCCACGCCCAGGTGCCGTGCCCGACCCCCCTGCCAGCTGCGCATGAGGCGGCCGTCGACGTACATCGACGCGTAGAGGAACTCGCCGATCTCCTCGGCCCGCCTCCCGTACTCGGCGATGCCCGTGGCCGACGCCGCTTCCGCCAGCGTGGCGGCGGCCATCGCGTTCCATTCGGTCAGCACCTTCTCGTCGCGGGCCGGTTGCACCCGGCCGGCTCGAACCGCCGCCAAGAGGGACCGGGCCTCTTCGATCTCGTCCGGGCGGGCGAGGGGGCCGCCGACGGGACGGACCGGGATCGACCGGCCTTCCCAGTTGCCACGCTCGGTGATCCCGTACCACTCGGCCGCGGACCGGCGCAGCTCCGGAGGGAGCGCGGCCTCGAGATCTCCGGGGGTGAAGGTGGCGTGCCCTCCTTCCACCCCGCCCGCATCGGCGTCGAACGAGGAATAGAGCGCACCGTCGGGCGTCGAGAGGTCCCTCAGCACGAAGTCGAGGGTCTCGGTCACGACTCCGAGATAGTCGGCATGCCCGGTCTCCTGCCAGGCGTGGAGGTAGGCCCGGGACAGCAACGCCTGGTCCGTGAGCATCTTCTCGAAATGGGGCACCAGCCACCGGGCATCGGTCGAATAGCGGCAGAACCCACCGGCGAGGTGGTCGTAGATGCCTCCCGCGGCCATGGCGTCGAGGGTGCGGAGCGCCATGTGCCGCGCCTGTTCCGCATCGGCCCGGCCCGACCGCGACCGTCGAAGGCACAGCTCCACCAGGGACGGCCGCGGGAACTTCGGAGCGGGCCCGAAGCCTCCCCATTCGCGGTCGAAACCGGGAGCAAGGCCGGCGACGACCTGCTCCTCGAGGGCGTCCGTAGGGAGGGCGCCGACGCCGAGGAGCGCGGCCGCGGCCGGGCGGCCCTCGTTCTCACGCAGGCTCTCGGCCAGGGACATCTCCTTACGGACGGCTTCGACGAGGGCGCCGGCCTGGGACAGGACCTCGTCGCGTTGGCGTTGCCAGGCCTCACCCAGGGCGCGGACGACGTGCCGGAAGGACGGCATCCCGTGACGCTCCTGAGGCGGGAAATAGGTCCCGGCGTAGAAGGGCCGCCCGTCAGGGGTGCAAAAGACCGACATCGGCCAGCCACCGGAACCGGTCAGAGCCTGGGTGGCCGCCATGTAGACGGCGTCGAGGTCAGGGCGCTCCTCACGGTCGACCTTGACCGATACGAACCACTTCGAGAGCTCGGCCGCCGTCTCGGGGTCCTCGAAGCTCTCGTGAGCCATGACGTGGCACCAGTGGCACGAGGCGTATCCGATGGAGACGAAGAGCGGGCGATCCTCGTGGCGCGCCAGGCCAAGAGCCTCGTCGCCCCAGGGGTACCACTCGACCGGATTCTCGGCGTGCTGCCGGAGGTAGGGGCTGGTCTCGTCGGCCAGGCGGTTCACAGAATGGATGCTAGGTGCGGTGTCGTGGCCGGTGGCCAGAAGTTCACCGGCTGCTCACCGGCTCCCCCGTGCCAGGCTCGGAGGATGGAACTCTCGACTCTCACTCGAGAGCCAGATCGCGCTCGTCACGGGAGCAATCCGAGGAGTCGGTTCGGCCGTGTCACACCGTGACCGCCTGTTCCGTCTGAGTAGGCAGGAGCAGATGGAAAGGTGGTCACACCATGGCGCATGTCCCGCTGGACTACGAGAAGAAGGGCGTCGTCCCCCGGCTCGCCCGCCGATACACGAAGCGCCGCATGGGGCAGATGGTCGAGCCCACGGCGGCGGCGTCACACCACGCCGGAGTGCTGGTCGCCATGGGCTGTCTCGAGACGGCCGTCCAGCTGGGTTGGAAGAAGCTCGATCCGACCCTCCGGTGGCTGGCCGTCCAGACCGCAGCCTCCCGGATCGGGTGCTCGTGGTGCATCGACTACGGCTACTACGAGGGTATGAACCACGGCATGGACCCGGCCAAGGTGCGGGCAGCGGCGAAATGGCGCGAGAGCGACCTCTTCGACGATCGGGAGCGGGCGGTCCTCGAGTACGCGGAGGCGGCGACCGCAAGCCCGTCGGAGGTTTCAGACGCGCTCGCCGCCCGCGTCAAGCGTCACCTCAGCGATCAGGAGTTCGTCGAGCTGGCGGCCTGGGTCGCCCTCGAGAACTTCCGATCCCGCTTCAACGCAGGATTGGGGCTCCGCAGCCAGGGGTTCTCAGATCGTTGTGACCTGGCGGTGCCGGACGGTGCCTTTGCCTGACCGGTCCACCGGCACGCCGGACGCCGAGTCCGACGCCGCGGCCTTCGAGCAGTGGCGGCCGTTGCTCTTCGGGATCGCCTACCGGATGCTGGGCAGCGCCGCGGACGCCGAGGACATGGTCCAAGAGGCCAGCGTCAGGTGGCTCAGGCGGGGGAGCGAGCCCGTCCGATCGACTCGCGCCTACCTGGTGACCGTGGTCACCAGGCTCTGCCTCGACGAGCTGGAGTCGGCGCGGGCTCGTCGGGTCACGTACTCAGGGCCATGGCTCCCCGAACCCGTGGTCGTCGACGAATCGTCCGCGGTCGAGCAGGCCGATTCTCTCTCCTTGGCTTTTCTCGTCCTGCTCGAGGAGCTCACGCCGCCGGAGCGAGCCGCCTACCTGCTCCACGACGTCTTCGGGTACTCCTTCGACGAGGTGGCGCTGTCGCTGGGACGCAGCGCCGCGGCATGCCGCCAGCTCGCCGTCCGGGCGCGACAGCACGTCGAGCTCCGTCGGCAGCGCTTCGATGCCGATCTGGAGCACGGGCGAGAGCTCACCGATCGCTTCCTGGCTGCCTGTGGGACCGGCGACCTCTCGGGCCTCCTGGCGATGCTCTCCGACGACGTGGTCGTCTGGACCGACGGCGGGGGAAAGGTTCGGGCGGCGGTGCGTCCCGTCGTCGGAGCGACGCGAAGCTCTCGCTTCCTCCTGCACGTGGCCAAGAAGGCCCAGGGTACGCCTCGCGCCGCCGTCCTCAACGGCCAGGCGGCGACCGTCTTCGTCCACGACGGATCGGTGGTCAACGCTCTCGTCCTCGACATCATGGACGGCCTCATCGTCGGCGTCCGGGTCGTCACCAACCCCGACAAGCTGCAGCGGCTGACCGCGCAGCTGCGCCGCGCCGACTGGTAGCAGCGCGGTCGCGGGCGGTGCTCTTCACTCCGCCGATCCGGCGCTCGTCCGCGGCGACGAAGTCTCCGGATTGAGCATGCGTCGGCGCACCTTGCCAGCGGGGTTGCGCGGGAGCTCCTCCATGAGGACCACCTCTTTCGGAGCAGCCCATGGAGCCAGCTGCTCGGAGACCATCTCACGAACCTCGACGAACATGTCGCGGAATTGCTCGTGCGATCGTCCCACTGTTGTCGGGACGACCCAGGCCACGACCCGGTCACCCCACTCGGGATCAGCGCGCTTCCAGACGGCGACGTCCGAGACGCCCGGGTGCGTGATGACGATGCGTTCCACGAGGTCCGGCCAGACCTTTTCACCGCCGGTGACGATGACGTCGTCCAGTCGTCCCGAGACGGTCAGGATGCCGCTGCCGTCCAGCCGGCCCGCGTCGCCGGTGGCGAACCACGACCGCTCCCCATCGGGACCGACGACACGACCGTCACTTCCGTCCCGGTAGCAGCGCAGCAGCGTGGGGGCGCGGACGAGGATCTCTCCCTCGGGCGGAACACCGTCCGCGACCGCGACCTCGTCCGCGTCCGCGACCTTGTCCCCGTCCGGCACGTCACGAACGGCGATCTCCACCGCGTCGAGCGGGACTCCGTCGTACACCACGCCGGAGCCGGTCTCGGTCATGCCGTACGTCGCCACGGCGTTCGGCGGCAGGTTCGCCGGTACCCTGCTCCCTCCCAACAGCACGCAGGTGAAGACCGAGGGGTCGAGACGGTGCAGTGCCGTCGCCACCAGAGAGACGTGGGTGGCCCGGCCGGTCCGTCCGATCTCCTCGACGGTCTCGGCTTCGAAGCCGGGGATCACCAGCACCGGTGTCTCGGTGAGGATGGAACGCGTGACCACGGAGAGGCCGCCGATGTGCGCCAACGGCAAGCAGGCCAACCAGGTGTGGCTTTTCGGATCCACCGCCAGCCTCTTCGACGTGGCCCACGCCGATGCCAGGACCGCGTCGTGGGTCAGCACGACGCCTCTCGGATGTCGCGAGGTGCCCGACGTGGCGACGACGAGCGCGTCGCCCTCCTCGACGGGGATCCCACCGGTCAGCGCATGCTGCTCGCCGTCCGAGGTGACGATCCGCGTCGGGCGGAGCGCATCGACGACGATCCGTCGCGCCTCGGCCGGAAGCCGGGGATCGAGCGGTGCGGCCGCGTCCCCGGTGTCCCAAATGGCTCGCAGCGCGTCGACGAACCCTCGTCCGCCGGGTAGGTCGAGTGCAACGAGCTCGGGCACCGGACAGTAGCGTAGGTCGCCGTGCACACCGTGGTCACTGGTCCACCACACGATCCGCTCCATGAACTCCGCGGGCTCCCGGCACCTGCTTGGCAGGCTCGCGGGACGTTCAGGGACATTCGGTTCGAGGTGGCCGACGGCATCGCCAAGTTGACCATCTGCCGGCCCGAGGTCCGCAATGCGTTCCGGCCCCAGACACTCTTCGAACTCACCGAGGCCTTCACCGCCGCTCGCGACGACCCGGACGTCGGTGTCATCATCCTGTGCGGCGAAGGTCCCGACGCCTTCTGCTCGGGCGGGGATCAGAAGATCCGCGGCGACGACGGCTACATCGGGGACGATGCCGTAGCCGAACGCGGCATCGGGCGGCTGAACGTCCTCGACCTTCAGGTCCTGATGCGCCGGATCCCGAAGCCGATCGTGGCCATGGTGGCGGGCTACGCCATCGGTGGAGGTCACATTCTGCACCTGGTCTGTGACCTGACCATCGCCGCGGACAATGCGCGCTTCGGCCAGACCGGGCCGAAGGTGGGCAGCTTCGACGGTGGGTACGGCTCCTCCATCCTGGCCCGCACCATCGGTCTCAAACGGGCCAAGGAAGTCTGGTTCCTCTGCCGCCAGTACGACGCGGCGCAGGCTCTCGAATGGGGGCTCGTCAACACGGTCGTTCCTCTCGAGGACCTCGAGCGCGAAACGGTGGCGTGGTGCCGCCAGATCATGACCCTCTCACCGATCGCCCTCCGGATGATCAAGGCGGGCATGAACGCAGCCGACGACGGCCTCGCCGGCGTGCAGCAGCTCGCGGGGGACGCGACGATGCTCTTCTACATGACGGAGGAAGGGCAGGAGGGTCGCAACGCCTTCGTGGAGCATCGCAAGCCCGATTTCTCCCGATTCCCGCGCCGTCCGTGAGCCCCACCGCCAAGCAGTGGTTCGCTGGCTCGCGCCCGCGCACCCTTCCGGCCGCCGTCGTTCCCGTCGCCGTCGGGACCGCCGCGGGCTACCTCTCGAGTGGACACCTGGCCCTCAGCGCGGCGCCCTCGGGTGGAGCGTGCTCCGCCGCCGCGTGCCTCGGGTTCGATCGGGACCTCTCCTGGTTGAACGCCGTGCTGGCTCTGGTCGTGGCCCTGGCGATCCAGATCGGTACGAACTTCGTCAACGACTACGCCGACGGGGTCCGGGGAACCGACGAGCAGCGCGTCGGGCCGCTGCGCCTGGTGGCCGGACGGATCGCCACGGTGCACCAGGTCAAAGTGGCCGCGCTCGTTTCCTTCGGGATCGCCGGAGTCGCCGGGCTGATCCTGGCGGCGCGTGTGACGTGGTGGTTGGTCCCGCTCGGGCTCCTGTGCGGTCTTGCCGGGTGGGCGTACACCGGTGGTCCCAAGCCCTACGGCTATCTCGGATTCGGCGAGGTCTTCGTCTTCGTTTTCTTCGGGCTGGTCGCGACCGCGGGATCCGCCTACGTGCAGCACGCTCCGTTCGACGTGGCGCTCGGGGTCCACACCGTCACGTACCATTACGACTGGGCGTTCGCGCTCTGGGCCGGTGTTCCCGTCGGTCTCCTCGCCGCCGCCCTCCTGGAGGCGAACAACCTGCGCGACGTCGACACCGACGCCGTGTCCGGGAAGAAGACCCTCGCCGTCCGTCTGGGACGAGAGAACGGCGGCCGTCTCTACGCCGCCACCTTGGCGGCAACGGCGCTGGCCGTAGGCGTTCTCGCGCTCGACCGGGTCTGGGTTCTGATCGCCCTTGCCGCGGCCCCGCTGGCGGTGGCCCCTCTTCGCCTGGCCCTCGGCCAGGAGACCGGCCGAGCACTCCTGCCGATGCTCGGGCGGACCGCCCGACTCCAGATCGTCGCCGGGGCGTTGCTCACCGTCGGATTGCTCCTGTGAGAACCCGACGGGGTTCAGGTGACCGACGGCGAGTTCCCGAGCCAGTGCAGGACCAGCCGAGCCGCGGTGTCCGGTTGGGCCAGATGCGCCGCATGCCCTGCACCGGTCACCAGCGACGCGACGGCATGCGGGGCCAGGCGGGCCAGTCGGATGGCGTGGGCGGCATAGCGGTTGTCGGTCATCCCGGCGACGGCGAGCATCGGCCCGGGCAGAGTTGCCATGCGGTCCCACAGCGGCTCTTGGGTCCCCGCACCGCACAAGCGGAGGCTGGACGCCAGCCCCCCGGCCGTGTTGCGGAGGCGTTCCTCCTCCCCGGCCGCCGCCTCGGGCAAGCCGGAGAACATCGGCCCGCTCAGCCAGTCCCTGATGAAGCCCGCGACGTCGCCCGTGGCCTCGAGGCGGTCGGCCAACTCGGCGTCAGTGCGACGCCGCCGTTCACGCAAGTCCGGACTCTCCAGACCCGCCGTCGCCCCGATGACGACCAACCGTTCCACGGCCAGGTCGTCGTCGCTCACGACGTGGAGGGCGACGCGCGCGCCCAGCGAATAGCCGAGCAGATCGCAACGCTCGCCTCCGATCTCCTCACGGACCGTATGGGCGACGAGAGCAGCCGTGGTCGGGAGGTCGGCGCGCACCTCGTCGGATCCGGCGTGCCCGGGCAGATCCACGGAGACGAGCGTGCGGTGACCTTCCAATGTCTCGCCGAAGCGGCCCCAGAGCCGTCCGGTCTGGGTGAACCCGTGGAGCATCACCAGCGGAGGGCCCGATCCGCGCACCTCGACGTGAAGTGCCACGACGGATGAGCGTACAGGCCACGTTCTGCGCCACCCTGGTCGACGAGTGGGCACGGCTCGGCGTGACCGACGCGGTGATCTGCCCCGGATCGAGGTCGACGCCGCTGGCCGTCCCTCTGGCGCAACGAATGCGAGCCCGGGTCAAGCTCGACGAGCGCAGCGCCGGCTTCTTCGCGTTGGGCCTGACCATGCAGACCGGTCGCCCCACCGTCGTCTGCGTCACCAGCGGCACCGCGTCGGCGGAGCTCCACGCCGCCGTCGTGGAGGCCCACCACGCCGGGATCCCGCTCGTGGTCTGCACGGCCGACCGGCCTCCTGAGCTCCACGAGACGGGTGCGCCCCAAACGATCGAACAGGGCGACCTCTTCGGCCGGGCGATCCGGTGGTCGTTCGCGCCGGGCGTGCCCGAGGCGGGGCAGGAGAGCTCATGGAGGCCGCTGGCGGCGCGGGCAATGGCCGAGGCGAGCTGGGGACCGTCGGGGCCGGGCCCGGTCCACCTCAATCTCGCCTTCCGTGAACCGCTCACCGGGGAGGCGGACACTCTGCCGCCCCGATCCGGTCCGCGCCTCGCCCGAGCCGGGCTCACCGTCACGGCCGACGCGGGGCGGGAGCCGCTCCAAGGGCGGGGGATCGTCGTCGTCGGTGGTCAGCAGCCCTCACCGCCCGACGCCGCCCGCGTTCGGGATCTCGGCGCCCGGCTCGGATGGCCGGTGATGGCGGATCCCCTGTCGCGCTGTCGGCTCCCGGGCACGATCGCCGCGGCCGACGCCATCGTGCGGACGGCGCCTCCCCGGCCCGACACCGTGGTCATCCTCGGCCAGCCGTGGTTGTCGAAGGCTCTCGGGACGTATCTGGCCACGGCGGCGGCCGGGGGCGCCCGGGTGATCATGGTCGATCCCTGGTGGCGGTGGGCCGACCCGGGCCGGATCGCCACGGAGTTCCATCGGTGCGATCCCGACGCCTGGCTGGACGCCGCATGGCGCGACGGTGTGCCCTGCGACGACGAATGGCTCCCGTCGTGGCTCGCCATGGAGGAGAAAGCGCAGGCGGCGATCGACGAGGTCCTGGCCGACGGCCTGACCGAGCCGTCACTCGCCCGCGCCACCTACCTCCAGGCGGCCGAGCGGGGTGCGACGCTCGTGGCCGCGGCATCCATGCCGATCCGCGACCTCGAGTGGTTCGCTCCCGCCACGGCGCGCCCGCCACGGGTGCTGGCCAACCGCGGCGCGAACGGTATCGACGGGCTGGTGTCGACGTCATTAGGCGTGGCGTCAGCAGAGCCGGAGACCGGGACGCCGACGGTGGCGCTCCTCGGCGACCTGGCGTTCCTCCACGACGTCTCGGGATTGGTCAACGTGCCCGAGTGCCCGTGCACCTTCGTCGTGGCGGACAACGACGGCGGTGGGATCTTCTCGTTCCTCCCCCAAGCGAAGGAGCTCGAGCACTCCGTCTTCGAGCGCCTCTTCGCCACGCCGCCGACGTCGGACCTCTCGCAGGTCGCGCAAGGCTTCGGCCTCCGCGTCGACGCGGTCCGCACGGGGGCCGAGCTCGAAGTCGCGCTCTCTCAGGCCATCACCTCGGGTCGAGGGCCGTCACTGATCCGGGCCGTCGTGCCGGGGCGAACCGAGAACGTCGCGCTGCACGACTCGGTCACCCAGGCCGTCCGCCTGGCGCTGCGCTGAACGCCGGCGACGGCGTGGAGTAGGAGACCCGTCCCGTCGGGCTGCGGAAAGCGAGCTCGACGTTGGCGTCACCCGAGATCCTCCAATGCATCTCGTGGACCGAGCGGTGATGCTGGTCGCACAGCTCCACGAGGTTGTCGAGATCGGTTCGGCCCCCGTCGACCCAGTGGACCACGTGATGGACGTCCGTGAACTCGGTGTAGGAGCAGCCCGGGAAGCGGCAGCCCTTGTCCCGCCGTCTGATCTCCATCCGTTGGGCGTCGGACGGGTCCCGTCGGGTACGGCCGAGGGACAGGCTCCGCCCACCCGGCCCGTCGGCCGACACGAGCACCTTGGCGTCACAGGCCAGACGCCGTGCCACCTCACGCGAGACCGGGCCGAGCACGTCGAGCTCGGCGGACCCTTCGCCGCCGGCAAGCAGCGCCAGGTCAGCGTGAACGACCACGGTGGGCCGATTGCGGCGCATGCCGCCGGCCCGGCTCTCGGGCCCGTTCCCGTCCTGGGCCGCGGTGCCGCGTTGGTCGCCGCCCACACCTTGGAGGTCGCGTCGGCACACCTCGTGGAGCGAGTCGGCCACGCGCTGGTCGAACGGCGTCCGATCACGGCGGCGGAGACCGGCGCGCGCCAGCAGTGAACGTTTCACCACGGCGTACTGCTCGTCGGGCAGGACGGCGGCAATGCCGCGCCG
This sequence comes from uncultured Acidimicrobiaceae bacterium, assembly GCA_963828505.1. Classification (GTDB taxonomy): domain Bacteria; phylum Actinomycetota; class Acidimicrobiia; order Acidimicrobiales; family RAAP-2; genus Bog-473. The sequence continues at coordinate 72,637 of CAWHFM010000007.1, read as the reverse complement.
ACGGTCGTCGAAACGGAGGAAGCGGCGAGCGTATGTGCCGCTGGCCTGCTGGTCCGACTGTTTCCGGGCCGCGATGGCGAGCTCACGGACCTGCTTGGCGGACCAGCGGGTCGCCTGCTCGGCGAGCTCGGCGTCCGTCTCGGGTCGGGCTACCTCGACCAGCGGCTTGACCTGGTCGAAGGACAGCTTCCCCCGCGCCAGAGCATCGGAGATCTTCGGGAGGGACTCGAGCCTGGCTGCCGCGGACACCCATTCGCGCGCCGTGGCGGCGCTGACGCCGCAGCGCTGCACCAGCCAGGCCACCATTGACGTGGCGCCGTCGACGCGCCAGGCCCGGCGCCGGTCCAGTTCGACCACGGCGTCGAGCAACTGGCTCTGATGGGCCGAGATAGCACGTTGGTGCTGCGCCACGCCTGCCACGAGAGCCTCGGTTCGTCGCGAGACGGTCCTCGAGCTCGGGTGGCCGAGCGCGGTGGGCGGAGCCATGCGGTGGAGAACGGTCGCGCGTACGGCGTGCGGTACCGGTCGGCCGGAACCCATTCACCGTGACTGCGGAAGGGCAACCGCTCGGGCAGATGGATCACCGCTTCGGGTTGTCGCCGCCCGAAATCGGAAGCGTCGAGCACGAAGAGGTCGCTGCCGCCGCGGCCAGGATCGTCGACCACGCTGAGGAGCCAGCCCTCGTCATCGGCTCGGCCGTCAGCTGCCCGCACGAAGATCGGCTCGCTGGGTGCCCGCCAGTCTCCGGGACTCCACGACGTGACCTCGTCACGAACCAGGTCGAAGCGCAGGAGTCCCGGATGATCGAGTTGAGCGCCGCCGTGGGCACGCGCGCCCGGCGCACCCGGAGAGGTCAGTGAGGTCTCGACGCAGTATCCATAGCGGAACGCCGCGCCGTCGAGCACCGCGTCCATCCGCGGGTACTCGACACCGCGATCGTCCAGCGTCGTGCGCTCCAGGCGGTCGCCCTCCATCCGCCAGCGTTGGAGCACGGCCGCACCGCCCCCGATCGGGCAGCATCCGATGCCTTCGGGTCCGACGACGGAGGAGGCGAGGTCCACCGCCTGGCCCACTTCGGGCGCCGGGTAACAGCAGACGTACAGCTCCCTTCCTGCGCCGCCGCCACCGCCGCCATCGCCGCCGCGGCGATCCTCCGCCGGCACGTCCCACGCACCGAGGACGTGGGTCACCAGGCAGGGGGGGACACTGAACCACTGCACGTCGGATCCGTCGCCACCTCGCGCCACGACGCCGACCCAGCCCTCGGCGCCCGGCACCCAGCCGAACGGCACCGAAGCGGACCGTGAATCCTCGCCGTCGGCGTCGCCCTCGCCCTCGCCGTCGCTCGCCGGGGACAGCCTTCGGGTGGGCGACTCGATGAAGACCACGTGCCGCTCCGTGACCCCGATGTCGTGTTGCCATGTCGCCCGCTCGAGCCCGATGGCCATTGCGGTGCGCAGGTCGCCCGCCTCGTCCCACTCGCCGATGCGCAGGAAGGTCTCGCGGTCGGAGGGGTCGCTGCCGTCGCTGCCGGTGGTGCCGTGCCGTCGTCGCCCGGCTCACCGGTCCCGCGTCCGTCGTCGACCGAGAAGAGGATCCGGCATCCGTCGGCGGCCACCCGGCGGACATGGGAGGCGATGGGCACCCGCAGTTCTCCGCCGAGCTCCTCGGGCTCCAAGAAGCGGTCGTAGCGAAGGGGGAGTCCCGTCTCGGCGAGCGCCAGTACGGAGCCGGCGTGCCAGAAGACCCCCTCGTCCGCACTCGAGGCGCGGGAGACGTAGGAGACGGCCCTGCCGTCGCGCAGCTCCATGGCGTGCAGCGCCCCGGCCTCCAGCCCGGCGCCCGCACCCCCCGGCCCGACGCGGAACAGCGTCCCCTCAAGGTCGGGTGGGAGCGCCCCCTCCATCGGCAGAGGCGGCGACCACTCCATCGGCTGCGACGTCGCCATGCGGTCGATCAACCTACCTGCGGCCGATCAACTCCCTGCGTATGGCAAAGTCGCGGCATGCCCACCCTCTCGGAGGACCTCGCCTTCCGCGGCCTGATCCACCAGGTGACCGACCCGGAACTCGGGAAGCGTCTCGACCAGCCGGGGCTCACCCTCTACGCCGGGTTCGACCCGTCGGCCGACAGTCTCCACGTGGGCAACCTGCTCCAGCTCTGCACCCTTCGACGCTTCCAGTTGGCCGGACACCGGCCGATTTCGCTGGCCGGGGGCGGCACCGGCATGATCGGCGATCCCGGAGGCAAGCAGGACGAGCGCCAGCTGCTCACCCTCGAGACGATTGAGGGGTATCTCGAAGGCATCCGTCCCCAGCTCGGCCAGTTCCTGAACCTGGACAACGCCCTCCTCCTGAACAACGCCGACTGGCTCGGCTCCATGTCGACCCTCGAGTTCCTGCGCGATGTGGGCAAGCACTTCACGGTCAACCAGATGGTGGCCAAGGAGTCGGTCAAGTCGCGCTTCGAACGGCCGGACCACGGGATCTCGTACACCGAGTTCAGCTACATGCTCCTCCAGGCCTACGACTTCCTCCGGCTCCACGTCGACCACGGCTGCGAGCTCCAGATCGGGGGCAGTGACCAGTGGGGCAACATCACCATGGGCGTGGAGCTGATCCGCAAGGTCTGCGCCCACGAGAGTTGGGGCCTCACCACCCCGCTGGTCGTCAGGCCCGACGGAACGAAGTACGGCAAGACCGAGGAGGGAACGGTCTGGCTCGATGCGTCGCGCACCAGCCCCTACGCCATGTACCAGTTCCTGTTCAATTCGCCCGACGAAGTGGTGGGCTCCTACGTGCGGTACTTCACCTTCTTGGACCATGCCGCCATCGAGGACCTCGACCGAGAGACGGCGGCTCACCCCGAGCGCAGATCGGCCCAGCGTGCCCTGGCGCGTTCGGTCGTGGCGTTGGTTCACGGGCAGGCAGAGGTCGAGAAGTGCGAGGCGGCGTCCGCCGCGGTCTTCGGGCAGGAGATCGCCGGTTTGAGCGAGGAGCTGTTGCTCGCCGTGACCGCCGACGTGCCGACGACCCCGGTCCCGAGAGCGGAGTTGCTTGACGGTCTGACGCTGATCGACGCACTGGAACGGACCGGACTGGTCAAGTCGCGCGGCGAGGCCAGGCGCACCATCGAGCAGGGTGGCGCATACGTGAACAACGTGCGCCAGACCGACGACCGTACGTTCGGTCGTGCCGACCTGTTGCACGACCGCTACGTCGTGTTGCGCCTCGGCCGGAGACAGGTGCACATCGTGCGGGCCACGTGAGGCCGGGTTCGTTCCGTTCGTTCGCATTGGCCGTCCTCGCTATGCCTGCAGCGGCGCTGGTCCTGACGTCGTGCGCCGGAGCCGACCAGGAGGGTTCGGCCGCCCACCAGATGGGGGTCTGGGTGAGCGGCACCGGGTTCGGGGAGGACATCGGGACTCTGATCGCCGACAACGCCCGCGTTCCCGCAGATGTGGTCAACGGGACCGGCGCCATCCACGCCGCCTGCAGCACGCTGCTCAACGACGCCGAGATGGCCAACACCGAGCTCCCGGCTCCCGATCCCACCGTCACCGACCTCCTCACCAAGGCCTATGGGCTCGAAGGCACGGCCGCCAACGACTGTTACGACGCGGGCGCGACCAACAAAGAGCTCCTGAACACGTCCTACCGAGACGGCATCAAGGCCCAGGCGCTCTACCAGGAGGCCCTCGAGCGCATCCGTGCCATCGACGGCCGATTGCCGACGACCACGACCACGACCGACAACGCCGGCGGGGGCATCTTCGGATGAGCAGTGGGGTCCAGTCCGACGACGGCGGGGCGGTTCCTGAGGACGAGACTGCTTTCGACCATCACCGGCGACGCGTCCTCTGGGCCCTGCCGAGCGGTCTGTATCTCGTCGGCAGCCGGTACCGCGACGAGGTCAACCTGATGACCGCCAACCTCGTCATTCAGGTTTGCCTCCAGCCGAAGCTCGTGGCCGTGGCCCTCGAGCGGGAGTCGAGGACGGCCGGCCTCGTCTCGCGCGGTGGCGGCTTCGCCATCTCGTTGCTCCGTCGCTCGGATCGCGACGTGGTGCGCCGGTTCGTCAAGCCGGTGGCCGAAGACAAGGTCGTCCGGGACGCCGACGGAGCGGTGACCTCCATGGCCGGGCACGACGTCACCGAGGCTGGAGCCGCCAGGCTCCCGGTTCTGCGCTCGGCCGCCGGCTACCTCGTCTGCAGCCAGGCGCGCCTCGAAGATCTCGGGAGCCACGCCCTCTGCATCGGCGAGGTCACCGACGTAGGAGGCGAGCCCGGCGAGGTCCTGCGCATGGAGGACACCCGCATGCACTACGGGGGCTGATCGGGGCCGCCCCTCGCATCAGGCGGTCGCAGGTCGATCCGCAGCGTCAGGATGCCGTCGACCAGATCCACGTCGGCGTCGCCGATCATGGCGAAGTCCGAGAAGTCGCGTTGGGCCTGCTCTCGGAACCGCACCCGCTCTGCGCCCTCCACCGGTGGCATCGGGCGCTCCCGCACTGCTTCGGCCCGCCGGCGGAAGCGGATCACCATCTCCTGAGGGTCGAAGGCCGTGGACGACATTCCGGCCAGCGTAGATGTTGACCGGTCGACGGCATCGAGGCACGGCGGGACCGGGACCCCGTCCCTCCGTTCGGCCCTCTGACCAGGGAGAGGGGAGCCAGCGGCGCCCCAACCACTACAATGGAACAGCGGCCGAAGCGCCTCGCAGCGTCTGGTCGCGGGCGGGACGCATTTTGCGGACCGGGTTTGACAAGGAGTTCTCGTGAAAAAAGGACGCCACCGGCGCTTCGAGGAAGCGCGCAGTCTGAAGCGGTCATCGACGGAGTCCTCGGGGCGGTGTGTTGAATGCGGGGCCGAGCCGGATGACGTCCACGCTTCGTGGTGCATGGCTGAAGAGGATCAGTACGACCGCATCCTGGGCTCGACGCCGACGTCCTCTTACGCCGACGAGGACCCGCTGAAGGACTGACGGGTCGAAGGACCAACCAGGCGATGCCGCCCGGCCGGCGCGGTCAGCGGCTGGTTCGGGATCCCGTGGCGGGGCTGGTCGGTCTGCGCCGTCGCACCGCAGGATGGGGGAGTGCCACCTGTTGGCCGCGGAGCCGGTCGCGCTGACGGAGCGCTGCGACGAGTTGGGCATAGACCTTGGCCCCGACGATTCGTGTGAGCTCGCCCTCCATCTCGCGGTACACGGGACGCTTGCCGACGAACGCGTCCGGCGCCTCCGTGCACCACCAGTGGAACTCGAGGCCGCCTTTGCCCCAGTGCCGGCGGTCCCACTGGCGCACCGTCGAGGTCACGTGGCCGTTCTCGTCGTCGACGTGATCCTCTCGTCGTAGGGGGAGCTGCCAGCAGACCTCGGGCTTCATGGTCAAGGGGTCGACCCCGCGCCGGAGGGCGGCGATGTGGAAGGCGCATCCGGGGCCGGCCGGAAAACCGGGCCGGTTGAGGAAGATGCAGGCGCCGTCGACGATCTTCGTCACCGTCTCGCCGTGCTTGTTCTTCACCATGAGCTGCTTCTTGGTGCCGTGGAACTGCCACTCCTCGGCCGTGAGCGTGGCCGCGGTCTTCTCGACGCGGCGCGCATCCTTCTTGTCGACCAGGTGCGCCCCGTAACTGCAGCAACCCTGCACGAGCTCGGGAGCCGGCCCGGTCAGCACCCCCTGGCATCCGTTCCCGAAGATGCAGGTCCAGTTGCTCGTCAGGAAGGTGACGTCGAAGACCCAGGTGCGCTCCTCGTCCTCGTCTTCGAAGCTCACCCATTCGTGCGTGTCGTTCGGGGTTCGGGCCACGGCGAGGACGTTACAGCGTCGCCTTCGCCCGAAACGGCATCGATTGCCTCCACCAGCCGCCACCGGCGTCGAGACTCGCGGCCGGGAAACCAGGCTCCGTGTCTCATCGGGAGCGCTGGTGTCCGTCGGTGAACCGCCCGGTCCTAGAATGTCCGGCATGGCAACAACTACCGAAGAGCTGTCTTCGAGCCTCCAGGCCGTCGTCACCCTCACGCCCGAAGCACATAGCACCGTCCGGGAGGCGATCGCCGCGGAGCCTGAACCGTCCTCTCTGGCCCTCTGGCTCGAGGTGCGGGGTGTCCAGGAAGGCTCGTTCGTCTACGACCTCTTCTTCCAGGCCATCTCCGACGCCGGCGAGGGTGACTCCCGTCACACCCAGGACGGGCTCGAAGTGATCGTTCCGGCGGCCAGCATCGAGCGGCTCCGTGGAGCCCGTCTCGAGTGGTCGGAGGACGGCGGGGGTGGTCTCGTCCTCGTCAACCCCAACTCGCCCACACCCGAGGAGCGTGCACCGGGCGTGCCGGCGGAAGTGCTGGCCAAGGGGATCGGCAGCCCCCTGGCGCTCCGGGTCGTCGCCGTGCTCGAGCAGGAGGTCAACCCGTCCATCGCCAGCCACGGCGGCCGCGCCGACCTGGTGGCGCTGGACGACGAGGAAGGCGCGGCGTACCTCCGTCTCTCGGGCGGTTGCCAGGGTTGCGCCATGTCGCAGATGACGCTGCGACAGGGCATCGAGACCGCGTTGCTGGAAGAGGTGCCAGAGCTCACCCGGGTGGTCGATGTCACCGATCACGGCAGCGGCGAGAACCCCTTCTATTGAGCTGACCGGGCCGGCATCGCCCGGACGCAGATCCGGCCCCGCCGGGTTCACGCTGGGCTCAAGACCGGCGGAGGGCGTCCGGTAGCGTGGGCGGGTGCTTCGTTTCCTGACCGCGGGTGAGTCCCACGGACGCGCGCTCGTCGTGATCGTCGAGGGTTTGCCGGCGGGTCTGCCCGTGGAGGCCGCCGACATCGCCCAGGAGCTGGCGCGGCGGCGGTTGGGCTACGGGCGTGGTCCCCGGATGCGCTTCGAGGCCGACGAGATCACGCTCATCAGCGGCATCCGCCACGGCCGCACCCTGGGGTCTCCGGTGGCCGTCGAGATCGCCAACACGGAATGGCCGAAGTGGAACGAGGAGATGTCGCCGGAGCCGGGCGTGCCCTCGAAGGTGTTGACCCAACCCCGTCCCGGCCACGCCGACCTCCCGGGGATGCTGAAGTACGGCTTCGACGACGCCCGGGACGTGCTCGAGCGCGCTTCGGCCCGGGAGACCGCCGCCCGCGTGGCGGCGGGGACCCTGGCCAAGCTGCTGCTGCTGCACCTCGGGGTGTCGATCGTGAGCCACATCGTGGGGCTCGGAGACGCGACGACCGGACCCGACAGCCCTCGACCCGGGCCCGGCGACCTGGAGACGGTGGACGAGAGCTCAGTCCGTTGCTTCGATCCTGCGGCGGAGGAGGCCATGATCGCGGCGGTGAAGGCCGCGGCCAAGGCGGGTGACTCGCTCGGCGGGGTGGCCGAGGTGCTCGGGTACGGCGTCCCGGTCGGCCTGGGCAGCCACGTGCAATGGGACCGCAAGCTCGACGCCAACCTGGCGCAGGCGCTCATGTCGATTCAGGCCGTCAAGGCCGTCGAGATCGGCGACGGCTGGGACAACGCGGGCCGGCGGGGCTCCGAGGCGCACGACGCCATCCTCTACGACGAATCGTCGGGCTACGTGCGGCCGACGGACCGGGCCGGGGGGATCGAGGGCGGGATCTCCAACGGCGCCCTGCTGGTGGCGCGGGTGGCCATGAAGCCGCTCGCCACCTTGAACCGGCCCGTGCTCCAGACGGTCGACGTGGCCACGAAGGAACCGTCGCTCAGCTTCCGGGAGCGCACCGACGTCACGGCCGTGCCGGCCATGGGTGTCGTGGCGGAGTCGATGACCGCGCTCGTGCTGGCCAACGAGGCCCTGCGGAAGTTCGGCGGGGACTCCCTGGCGGAGGTCGTGCGCAACCGCGACGGTTTCGTCGCCTCCCTCGGTTCGACCCCCTCGTCGTCCGTCGCCCGCGCCGGCGGTCCTGGTTCTGCCGCCGGGCCGGCCGGCGAGACCGATGGCGGGACCGGGCCTGCCGGCGGATCCGGAGCAGCAGGCGGAGCCGGAGCAGGCGTGCGCGCCGGGACCAGGACGGGATGACGCCGCGCATCTTGCTCGTCGGGATGATGGGGGCCGGCAAGACGACGACCGGCCAGTTGGTGGCCTCCCGGCTCGGCTGGGCGTACCGCGACTCCGACGCCGACGTCGAGGTGTCGACGGGTCTCACCGTGCCCGAGCTGTTCGCCCGGGACGGCGAGGCGGCGTTCCGGCGGGCCGAAGCCGACGTGCTCTCCCGGGCCTGCAACGATCCCGAGCCTTCGGTCGTCTCGGTCGCGGGCGGGGCGGTGCTCAGCGCGGAGAACCGCGCCCTGATCAGCGGGAGCGGGATGGTGGTCTGGTTGCGCGCCAGGCCGGACACGCTGGCCCACCGCGTGGGCGACGGTACCGGGCGCCCGCTGCTCGACGACGACCCGGCCGGGTCGCTCCAGCGGCTCAACGAGGTCCGGGAGCCGCTCTACGCCGAGGTGTCGCAGTTCTCCATCGACGTCGAGGGCTCCGGGCCCGAAGAAGTGGCGGACCAGGTCGTCGCCCGCTGGCGGGACGCCGAGGCGGAGGCACGGCCACCGGGCCCGAGGCCGTAGGGCGAGCGGGAAGGAGCCTGCTCGGTGCGCGCGCTCTCCGTGGAGCTGGCGGAGCGGTCCTGTCCCGTCCTCGTCGGTCGCGGGGTTCGTCACGAGGTGGCGCGGTTCGTGCCGGAGTCGGCGACGTTGGCCGCCGTGGTGACGCAGCGGGCGATCGTCGACGCCGGATGGCTGGACGGGTTCGACGCCGGCGTGCCTCACGAGCTCTGCCTCATGGAGGACGGCGAGCAGTCGAAGTCGCTCGCCACCGTGGAGCACCTCGCCCGGACGTTCGTCCGCCAGGGCCTCTCGCGGGCGGACGTGGTCATCGCCGTGGGCGGTGGGATCGTCACGGACGTGGCCGGCTTCGCCGCCGCGACCTATCACCGCGGGACGGCGTACCTGAACGTGGCGACGTCGCTGCTGGCCCAGGTCGACGCGGCGGTGGGCGGGAAGACCGGCGTGAACCTTCCCGAGGGCAAGAACCTCGTCGGTGCGTTCTGGCAGCCCGAAGCCGTGCTCTGCGACACCGAGACCCTGGGCACCCTCCCCGCCCGCGAGTGGGCGTGCGGAAGGGGCGAAATGGCCAAGTACGCCTTCCTCGGCGAGGCCCCGAGCCCTGACCAGCCGATCGAGGAGCAGGTGGCCCGCTGCGTCGCCATCAAGGCCGCCGTGGTCGGTGAGGACGAGCGCGAGGGCGGACGGCGAGTGATCCTCAACTACGGGCACACCCTGGCCCACGCCCTCGAAGGAGTCTCCATCTCCCGGCGCCGCGCTGGCGCGGACGGCGGGGAGGACGGCGCGGCGTCCGCCGATCCGTGGGACCTCCGGCACGGGGAGGCGGTGGCCGTCGGCCTGATCTTCGCGGCGCATCTCGCTCGCCGGCTGGGCCGGATCGACCAGGCCCGCGTGATGGAGCACCGCGCCGTCGTGGGCAGCTACGACCTTCCCATGGACCTCCCGCCCGGCGCCGATCCGCACGAGCTGGTCGCCTTCATGTCGCGCGACAAGAAGGCGCAACAGGACCTGGCGTTCGTGCTCGACGGGCCACATGGCGTCGAGCTGGTGCGAGGGGTGGCCGTGGCCGACGTGCTCGCTACCCTGGCGGACATGGGAGCCCGCACGTGAGCCTCGTCCTGCTCCTCTCGGGGCCGAACCTGAACCTCCTGGGAGAACGGGAGCCCGAGATCTACGGAACCGACACCCTCGACGACCACGTGGCGCGGGCGGAGAAGGCGGCGCGCGCCAACGGTCTCGAGCTCGAGCACCGGCAGGCCAACCACGAGGGCGACCTGATCGACGCCGTGCACGCGGCCCGGCAGCGGGCCGACGCCATGGTGATCAACGCCGGCGCCCTGAGCCACACCTCGTGGTCGCTGCACGACGCGGTCGCCGCCTTCGAAGGGCCCGTGGTGGAGCTGCACCTCTCGAACCCGGCCGCCCGGGAGCCGTTCCGTCACACATCGGTGCTGGCCCCCGTGACCAACGGGGTCGTCGCGGGTTTCGGCGGACTCGGGTACGAGCTCGCGCTCCATGCGGTGGCTGCCCTCCTGGAGGACCGGCGCGGATGAGAACGGGCCGACGGCGATGTCGCCACCACCCGTCGCCAGGAGCCGGCTGACCGACAGCCACGAGACCGACAGCCACGAGACCACAGCCACGAGAAGGAAGGCACACGCGATGACGACCACCACCAGGACGACGACCAGCACGCCGAGCGAAGGCGGAGTCCGAGCGGCGGAGCGGCGCAACCCCTACGCCCCGTCCGCCCCCCAGCTCCCGCCGATCACGGCGACGGGCCGCCTCGACCGCCTGCGCCGCGCCTTCGGCGAGCACGAGATCGACGCGCTCGTCGTGACGACGCTGCCCAACATCCGCTACCTCACCGGCTTCTCCGGCTCAGCCGGCATCCTCACCGTCACCCCCGGCGGTGCGCTGCTGACCACCGACGGCCGCTACCGGACCCAGTCGGCCGAGCAGGTTCAGCTCGCCGGGGCGGCGGCGCAGGTCGAGATCACCATCGGGTCGGTGACCGAGCAGCGCAAGGCGGCCCAGGCTGCCCTGGCCGATCCCTCCCTCGCCCGCGTGGGGCTCGAGGCCGACAACGTCAGCTGGACCGCCCAGCGCACCTGGGCCGAGCTGCTCCAAGGGGACCGGCTCGTCGCCACCAGCAATGTCGTGGAGGCCTTCAGAACCCGCAAGGACGAGGCGGAGATCGCGCGCATGGAGCATGCGGCCGCCATCGCCGACGCCGCGCTCTTCGACGTGCTCCCACTGCTGGGCCAGGGTGTGACCGAGGAGCACTTCGCCCTGGAGCTCGATACGGCCATGCGCCGCGGGGGAGCCGAGAGCACCGCGTTCGACACGATCGTGGCGGCCGGCGCCAACTCGGCCAAGCCCCATCACCACCCGGGCGGGCGCCGCATCGAGCGCGGCGACCCGGTCGTGATCGACTTCGGCGCCACCTTCGAGGGGTACCGGTCGGACATGACGCGCACGTTCTGCGTCGACGCTGATCCCGAGGGCGAGCTCGCCCGCATCTTCGAGGTGGTCGGAGCGTCGCAGGCCGCCGGCGCAGCCGCCGTCCGACCCGGCATCAGCGCCAAGGAGGTCGACGACATCTGCCGTGCGGTCATCGCCGAGGCCGGCTGGGCCGACCGCTTCGAGCACGGCACCGGCCACGGGGTGGGGCTCGATATCCACGAAGCGCCCACGGTCTCGCAGCTGGGCACTGCTATCCTCGCCCCCGGCTTCGTCGTCACCGTGGAGCCCGGCGTGTACGTGCCCGGCCACGGTGGAGTCCGGGTCGAGGACACCCTCGTCGTGACCGAGGACGGCGCACGCGCTCTCACCCGATTCACAAAGGACATTCATGGCAGTCTCGACCAATGATCTGAAGAACGGCATGAGCCTGGACCTTCCCGAGGGACTGTTCAGCGTCGTCGAGTTCCAGCACGTCAAGCCGGGCAAGGGCGGGGCGTTCGTGCGCACCAAGTTGAAGAACGTCCGCAGCGGCGCCGTGATCGAGCGCACCTACCGGGCCGACGAGAAGCTCGAGCAGGCCATCATCGACAAGCGCGACATGCAGTTCCTCTACCGGGATGGCGCCGACTTCGTGTTCATGGACACCACGACGTACGAGCAGATGACGGCGGCCCCCGACACGCTGGGCGACACGCCGAATTACCTGAAGGAGGGCGACCAAGCCAACCTGCAGATGTACAACGACGAGCTGGTCGGCGTCGACCTCCCGGCGGCGGTGGAGCTGACGGTCACCGAGACCGAGCCCGGCATCCAGGGTGACCGGGTCTCGGGCGCGCGCAAGCCCGCCACGCTGCAGACCGGGCTGGTGGTGCAGGTGCCGCTCTTCGTCAACGTGGACGACGTGATCAAGGTCGACACCCGCTCAGGCGAGTACCTGACTCGAGCCTGAGCGCCACGGCCGTCTCCCGCGACCGCCGCCCCTACCTCCATTCCGTGTCCGACACCGCGCCGCGCCACCAGCAGCGGGAGCGTGCGTTGGCGCTCCTCTACGAGGCCGAGCTGAAGGGGGAGGATCCCCGGCGCGTGGTGGACGGGCTGCCGGTGGCGCCCGATCCCTACGTGCGCACGCTCCTCCATGCCGCGGCGACCACGAAGGAAGAGGCCGAGCGCCGCATCGCCGCGGCTTCCGTGGGCTGGCCCCTCGAACGGATGGCGGTGATCGACCGGCTCGTGCTCCGGCTGGCGACGGCCGAACTGCTCGACCCGGACGGGCCACCGGTCGCCGTCGTCATCGACGAGGCGGTGGAGCTGGCCAAGGAGTACTCGACCGACGACTCGGGCGCTTTCGTGAACGGGATCCTCTCCACCGTCGCTCGTGAGGTCCGGCCCGACTCGCGCTAGAGTCATCACCTGACCGTGAAGTGGGTCCGGAGAGGCCCACACGGCAGGAGGAGCAGTGGCCGAACGCGAGCGCAGTCACACGCGACCCCTCGGGGGCGTGTTCGTGGCCCACGCCCAGGTCCTGAGCGCCGCCGACCTCCAACGCGCGCTGACCCGCATGTCGCACGAGATCGTGGAGCGCAACGGCGGCGTCGACGACGTCGTGCTGATCGGGCTGCAGACCGGGGGGGTGCCTCTGGCGGCGCGCATGGCGGACACGCTGGCCCAGATCGACCGTGCCGGCGTGGAGGTGGGCACGCTCGACGTGGCCTTCTACCGCGACGACATCGGGCTGCGGCCGGTCCTGCCCGAGGCGGTCACGCACATCCCCTGCGATTTGGCCGGGAGGGTGGTCGTGCTCGTCGACGACGTGCTCTTCACCGGCCGCACCATTCGGGCGGCGCTGAACGCGCTGAACGACTTCGGCCGGGCTCGAGCGGTCCAGCTCGCCGTCATGGTCGACCGGGGCCACCGCGAGCTTCCCATCCGCCCCGACTACGTCGGTAAGAACCTTCCGACGCGCCGCGAGGAGATGGTCGACGTCAGCGAGGACGGCGTGTTCATCGGCACCCTCGAGGACAAGTGACCGTGATGCCCCAGCACCTCCTCTCGGTGTCCGACCTCGGTGCGGACGGCATCGCGGTGGTGCTGCGCGTGGCCGAGGCCTTCGCCGAGGTGGAGCGTCGCTCCGTCCCGAAGGTGCCGACGCTGCGCGGCAAGGTCGTGGCCACACTCTTCTTCGAGGAGTCGACCCGCACCCGCCTCTCCTTCGAGACCGCGGCGAAGCGGCTGTCGGCCGACGTCCTCTCGCTCGCCGTCGCCGCGTCGTCGGTCAAGAAGGGGGAGAGCCTGCGCGACACGGTCGAGACGGTCGAGGCGATGGGCATCGACGCCGTCATCATCCGGCATGCCTCTTCGGGTGCGCCGCAGCGCGTGGCCTCGTGGGTCGAGCGGGCCCGGGTCGTCAACGCGGGTGACGGGTGGCACGAGCACCCGACCCAAGCCCTGCTCGATTGCTTCACGGTCCGTCAGGTCCTGGCCGAACGGGCCGGCGTCAGGCCGGAGGACCTCGGCGTCGGCTGCTTCGAAGGACTGCGCGTCCTCATCGTCGGTGACGTCCGGCACAGCCGGGTGGCCCGCTCCGAGGTGTTGGCCTACAGCTCCCTGGGAGCCCACGTCGTGCTCGCCGCACCCGGCAGCCTGCTGCCGCCTTCGCTGGAGGGTTGGCCGGTCGAGGTCGCCCCGGACCTCGATGAAGCGCTGGGCCAGGCGGACGTGGTCTCCCTGCTCCGCCTCCAGGCCGAGCGGGGGAGCGGGTCCTACGTCCCCAGCCTGCGCGAGTACACGGCCCTGTGGGGGCTCACGGCGCGCCGCGTCGAGCGCCTGGGGCCGGACGCCATCGTCACCCATCCCGGGCCCATGGTCCGCGGCGTGGAGATCGCCTCTGACGTAGCCGACCTGCCCCGTACCGTGGTGACGCAACAGGTGGCCAACGGCGTGGCGGTGCGCATGGCCATCCTGTTCCTCCTGCTCGGCGGGGAGCAGTCCGGAGCCCTGGAGGTCCCCGCCGTTGCCTGACCAGTCCCAGTCGCCGCGCTCGTCCTCGAGGTCGGGCCCATCCTCCCGACTGAGCTCGACCCGCCGGTCCGGCGTCACGCTCGTCGTCCGCGGCGGCACCGTCGTCGGGACCGACGGTCCGTCCCGCCTCGACGTCGCCGTTTCGGGATCCGTCGTCGTCGCCCTGGCCCGGTCGATCGAAGCTCCGGCCGGCGTCAGGGTCCTCGACGCTCGCGGCTGCCTGGTCGGACCGGGCCTGGTCGACCTGCACACGCACCTGCGCCAGCCCGGACGCGAGGAGGCCGAGACGATTGAGTCGGGAACGCGTGCCGCCGCTCTCGGCGGCTATACCGCGGTCGTGGCCATGCCCAACACGGAGCCGCCGATCGACTCGGCCGGCGTCGCCCGGGAGGTGCTCGCCCTCGCCGTGGGGTGCTCGGCCGAGGTGGCGGTCGCCGGTGCCATCACCGTCGGGCGCGCCGGGTCCGCGCTGGCACCGCTCGGGGAGCTGGCGGCCCTCGGGGTCACGCTCTTCACCGACGACGGCGCCGGCGTGCAGGACGGCGCGCTCATGCGGCGCGCCCTCGACTACGCCAAGGGCCTGGGCGTGACGCTGGCCCAGCACTGCGAGGACGCGGCCCTGGCCGGCGACGGCGCCATGCACGAGGGGGCCTGGTCGAGCCGGCTGGGACTGCCGGGCCAGCCGGCGGCGGCGGAGGAGGTGATGGTGGCCCGCGATGTCTCGCTGGTGCGCCTCACCGGCGCCGCGGTCCATTTCCTCCATCTCTCCACCGCCGGCTCCGTCGACCTCGTCCGCCGGGCCAAGGCTGAGGGCCTGCCGGTCACCGCCGAGGCGACGCCGCATCACATCCTCCTCACCCATGCGTCGGTGGCGGGCTACGACCCGGTGTTCAAGGTGAACCCGCCGCTGCGGCGGGACGAGGACGTGGCCGCCGTCGTCGACGGCCTCCTCGACGGCACGGTCGACGCCGTGGCGACGGACCACGCGCCGCACGCGCCGGAAGCCAAGGACGTCCCCTTCGACCAGGCTCCACCGGGCATGCTCGGATTGCAGACGGCGCTGCCGATCGTCTGGCAGGTCCTCGGTCCTGTTGCCGGTCCCGAGCGTGTGTTCGCGCTCATGAGCACCCAGCCGGCCGCCATCGCCCGGCTGGGCGTGACCGACGCCCGACGGGCCGGGCACAGCGCCCACGGCGGCCCGGTGGAGGTCGGCGCAACGGCCAATCTCTGCGTGTTCGATCCCGCCGCGACGACGACGGTCGATGCGGCGCAGTTGGCCAGCCGCAGCCACAACACGCCCTACGCCGGCATGTCGTTCCCCGGTGCGGTGCGCCACACCGTGTTGCGGGGCGAGCCGGTCGTGGTCGACGCCGTGGCGCAGCGGTGACCACCACGCCGCTCGTGACGGCACGATCTCCGGCGCGCCTCGTGACGGCGGACGGTGCCGTCTTCGCCGGCGAGGCCGCGGGGGCGCCGGCGGCCGTCGCCACAGGGGAGCTCGTCTTCAACACCGCCATGAGCGGCTACCAGGAGGTGATCACCGACCCCTCGTACGCCGGGCAGGTCATCGCGTTCACCAGCAGCCACATCGGGAACTACGGCGTCAACGCCGAGGACGAAGAGGCGGTGACCCCGCACTGCCGCGGCGTCGTGGTCTGCGACCTCGCCCTCGCTCCGTCGAACTGGCGGGCCGAGGAGGGCCTGGAGCCCTATCTGGTCCGTCACGGCGTCGCCGCCCTGACCGGGGTCGACACCCGCCGTCTGACCCGCCACGTGCGACAGGCGGGAGCGCGTGCCCTGCGCGTTCGGCACCGCGCCGGAGGCCGAGCTGCGCGCCGCCGCGGCGGCCGCCGCCGGTACCGACGGGCTCGACCTCGTCAGCGGGGTTACTCGCGCCGGGCGCGCCACCAGCAGGGGACAGGGGTCGCTGCACGTCGTGGCGTACGACTTCGGGGTGAAGGCGACGATGGTGCGGATGCTCGCCGGACTCGGCACGGTGACCGTCGTGCCGGCGGGGACGACGGCGGACGAGGCGCTGTCGCTCCAGCCCGACGGCGTCTTCCTCTCGAACGGACCGGGAGACCCCGCCGCGCTGCCGGGGCCGACGGCGGCGGTGGCCGACCTGGTGGGACGGGTCCCGATCTTCGGCATCTGCCTGGGCCACCAGATCCTGGCCACGGCGCTCGGCGGTTCCACCTACAAGCTCCCCTTCGGGCACCACGGCGCCAACCACCCCGTGAAGCGTCTGGCCACCGGAACGGTCGAGATCACGAGCCAGAACCACAACTACGCGGTGGCGTCCGGCTCGGTTCCCGACGCCGAGACCACGCACGTGAACCTCAACGACGGGGTGGTCGAGGGCCTGCGCTCGCGTGCCGCACCCGCGTTCTCCGTGCAGTACCACCCCGAGGCCGCACCGGGCCCGCACGACGCGCGCTACCTCTTCGCTGAATTCCGCGAGCTGATGCTGGCCCGATCCGGCCGTGCCCGGGCCCGCTGAGACGGACCGGTAAGGGACACCGTCGTGCCGCGCCGTCAGGACATCGACTCCATTCTCGTCATCGGCTCCGGTCCCATCGTGATCGGGCAGGCGTGCGAGTTCGACTATTCGGGCACCCAGGCCTGCCGCGTCCTGCGCCAGGAGGGCTACCGGGTGATCCTGGCCAACTCGAACCCGGCCACGATCATGACCGACCCCGGGACCGCCGACCGCACCTACGTCGAGCCGCTCCACCCCGAGGTGCTCACCGCGATCATTCAGAAGGAGCGGCCCGACGCCCTGCTGCCGACGCTCGGGGGCCAGACCGCGCTCAACCTCACCATGAGCCTGGTGGAGCAGGGCGTCCTGGAGCGCTACGGCGTCGAGGTGATCGGCGCCCGGCCCGAGGCGATCGCCACGGCCGAGGACCGGGACCGCTTCAAGGCGGCGATGATCGAAATCGGCCTCGAGGTGCCGCGCTCGGGGTTCGCCCACTCCCTACGCGAGGCGGAGGAGATCGCCGAGGAGATCGGCTACCCCATCATGGTGCGGCCGAGCTTCATCCTCGGGGGCAACGGAACCGGCATCGCCCCCGACGCCGAGCGCTTCGCGCCGCTCGCGTCCGAGGGGTTGGCCGCCAGCCCCATCGGCCAGATCCTGGTGGAGAAGTCGATCGCCGGATGGAAGGAGTACGAGCTCGAGGTGATGCGCGACGCGGCGGACAACTGCGTGGTCGTGTGCTCCATCGAGAACGTCGACCCGATGGGCGTGCACACCGGGGACTCCATCACCGTGGCGCCGGCACAGACGCTGAGCGACGTCGAGTACCAGGCCATGCGCGACGACGCCTTCGCCTGCCTGCGCCGGGTCGGCGTCGAGACCGGCGGCTCCAACGTCCAATTCGCCGTCAACCCGGCCAGCGGCGAGCGGGTGATCATCGAGATGAACCCGCGCGTGTCCCGCTCGTCCGCGCTGGCATCGAAGGCGACCGGCTTCCCGATCGCGAAGATTGCGGCCCGTCTCGCCGTCGGCTACCTCCTCGACGAGATCCCCAACGACATCACGCGGGCGACACCGGCCTCGTTCGAGCCCACGATCGACTACGTCGTGACCAAGGTGCCACGGTGGGCCTTCGAGAAGCTGCCCGGGGCGGACGCCCGGCTCGGCACCCGCATGCAGTCGGTCGGCGAGGTGATGGCGATCGGCCGTACGTTCTGCGAGTCGCTGCAGAAGGCGTTGCGCTCTCTGGAACAGGGCCGGTCCGGCTTGAATGCCGACCCCGCCGAATCCGTCCTGGACGAGCTCGACGACGACGCGCTGCTGGCGCGCATCGCCGTCCCCTCGCCGGAGCGCATCTTCGAGCTGGAGGCGGCACTCCGGCGCGGCGTGGGCGCCAGTGAGGTCGTGGGCCTGACCGGTGTCGACCCGTGGTTCGTCGGCCAGCTCGAGCGCATCGTCGAGGAGCGGCGACGCATCGAGTCGGCGGACTCGCTCGGGCCGGCGGAATTCCGGCGCGCCAAGCGCCTCGGCTTCTCGGACGCGCAGCTGGCCTGGTTGCGCGGCTCCACCGAAGGAGCCGTGCGGGCGGAGCGGCTCTCGCACGGCGTCCGGCCCACGTTCAAGACGGTCGACACCTGCGCGGCGGAATTCGAAGCGTTCACGCCCTACCACTACGCCACCTACGAGGAGGAGGACGAGGTCCGTCCGTCTGACCGCCGGAGGGTCATCATCCTGGGATCGGGTCCGAACCGCATCGGACAGGGCATCGAGTTCGACTACTGCTGCGTCCACGCCTCCATGTCCCTCCGGGACGCCGGGTACGAGACCGTGATGGTCAACTGCAACCCCGAGACGGTGTCGACGGACTACGACACCTCGGACCGCCTCTACTTCGAACCGCTCACGGCGGAGGACGTGGCCAATGTCCTCCAGGCCGAGCTGGAGGCCGGCGGCACCGTGGTCGGCGTCGTCGTGTCGCTGGGCGGCCAGACACCCCTCAAGCTCGCCCACTCCCTGCCGCCCGAGCTCGTGCTCGGTACCAGCCCGGCGTCCATCGACCTGGCGGAGGACCGCGAACGCTGGAACGCTTTGTGCCTCGAGTTGGACATTCCGCAGCCTCCGGGCGGCACGGCGACGAACGTCGCCGAGGCGCTCACCATCGCCGGGCAGATCGGGTATCCGGTGCTCGTTCGCCCGAGTTACGTGCTCGGCGGCCGGGCCATGGAGATCGTCTACGACGACGAGAGCGTGCGGCGGGTGATGAACGAGCTCTCGACCGGCGCCCTGGCGCGCGAGGGGGGTGTCACGGCGGAGCGGCCCGTGCTGGTCGACCGCTTCTTAGAGGATGCGGTCGAGGTGGACGTCGACGCCGTGCGCGACCTCGCGGGCGAAGTCCTCATCGCGGGGATCATGGAGCACGTCGAGGAAGCTGGGGTGCATTCGGGCGACTCGGCGTGCGCCCTGCCGCCGCAGTCGCTGCCCGCCTCGGTGATGGACGTGCTCGACGCGCACACGCGCACCCTGGCGGAGGCCCTCGAGGTGTGCGGACTGATCAACGTCCAGTACGCCGTGAAGGACGGCCAGGTCTACGTGCTCGAAGCCAACCCACGGGCCAGCCGGACGGTTCCCTTCGTGGCCAAGGCCACCGGCGTTCCCTTGGCCATGGTCGCAGCCCGGGTCATGGTGGGACAGACGCTCGAACAGCTGCGCGTCGAGGGGCTGCTGCCGGCCGGAGTCGCCGGCCGGGTGCCCGCCCTCGACCACGTCAGCGTCAAGGAGGCGGTGCTGCCGTTCGACCGTTTCCCGGGGGTCGACACGCTCCTCGGACCCGAGATGCGCTCCACCGGCGAGGTGATGGGCGTGGACACCACGTTCGGACTGGCATTCGCCAAGAGCCAGATGGCGGCCGGGACACGCCTGCCCGATTCGGGGGCGGTCTTCCTCTCGTTGGCCGACCGCGACAAGCCGGCCGGGCTCGAGGTCGCTCGCTCCTTCAGCGCGTTGGGTTTCTCCCTCGCCGCCACGCTCGGAACGGCCGGGTACCTCCGCTCGCACGGGCTGACCGTCGACACGCTGGTGGCCAAGGTCGGCGAGGAAGGTGTGGCGTCGGACGCCGTCGACCTGATCGCACAGGGCAAGGTGCAGCTGGTCGTCAACACCCCGCGCGGACTGGGGCCGCGGGCGGACGGACAGCACATCCGCCGGGCCGCGGTCACCTACCACGTGCCCTGCCTCACCACGCTGGCCGCGGCCCGCGCCGCGGCCGAAGGGGTGGGGGACGCGCGCCGCCATCCCCTCGAAGTGCGGCCGCTCCAGGACCTGCACATCTCCAACGATGCCGACCCGGCGGTGCGATGAGCCCACCCGGCGGTGCCATGAGGGGGTCGTCCGGACTCGGCACCCGGATCGGACCGGTCGAGTTGCCCAACCCGGTCATGACGGCCTCGGGTACCTCCGGGCACGGGGCGGAGCTCGCGGCGTACGGAGACCTGTCCCGACTCGGCGCGGTGGTGGTGAAGTCGCTCTCGGTCGAGCCGTGGCCGGGCAACCCCGCGCCGCGTGTCCACGACGCCGGGGCGGGCATGCTCAACAGCGTCGGGCTTCAAGGTCCCGGGCTGGAAGCCTGGCTCGATCGCGACCTCCCGGCACTGACCGCGACCGGTGCTCGGGTGGTGGTGAGCATCTGGGGCCGGAGCGTCGCGGACTACGGCCGTGCCGCGACCTTGGTCGGGACGGCCGCCGCGGCGAGCGGCTCGGGCGGTGCCGTCGTCGCCCTGGAGGTCAACGTGAGCTGCCCCAACGTGGAGGACCGCTCGCGGATGTTCGCCCACTCGGCGCCGGCGACGCGCGACGCCCTCTCGGCCACGGCGTGCGGGCTGCCCCGCTGGGCCAAGCTCAGCCCCAACGTGCCCGACATCGTGGAGATCGCGGCCGGAGCCCTCGAGGGCGGCGCCGACGGCCTCACCCTGGTGAACACGCTGCTGGGCTTGGCCATCGACACCGGGACCGCCCGTCCGGTGCTCGGAGCGGGCGGCGGGGGACTCTCGGGCGCCCCCGTCCACCCGGTGGCGGTGCGGGCGGTGTGGGAGTGCCGAAATGCCTTTCCCTCGGTGCCCATCATCGGCGTAGGCGGGGTGGCCTCCGGGCTCGACGCAGTCGAGCTGCTGATGGCGGGAGCCGACGCCGTCCAGGTGGGTACCGCCACCTTCCGGGATCCGCGCGCGCCGTGGAAGGTGCTGCGCCAGCTGGCGCGCTGGTGCGGAGAACGGGGCACTTCGGTGGAGGAGCTCCGGGCGGCGGCGCGCCAGATGGCCTCGACCGAAGGGAACAGAGAAGCCGTGGGTACGCCGCGCCAGGCGGTACCCTGGGAAGGAGGACACAATGGCTGAGGGCTTCGCGGACAGGGTGAGTGCGGCGGTTGCGGGCGCGGGCCCGCTCTGCGCCGGAATCGACCCGTCCGGAGAGCTGCTGACGCAGTGGGGGCTGCGCGACGACGCAGTCGGTCTGCGCGCGTTCTGCCGGACGTGCGTCGACGCGTTCGCCGGCGTGGTCGGGGTGGTCAAGGTGCAGGTCGCGTTCTTCGAGCGCCACGGTTCGGCGGGGATGGCCGAGCTCGAGCGTCTGGTGGCCGAGGCGGGTTCGGCTGGGCTCGTCGTCATCGCCGACGCCAAACGCGGGGACATCGACTCGACCGCAGAGGCCTACGCCGACGCATGGCTGAACCCGACGAGCCCGCTCGCCGCGGACGCCGTCACGGCGCACCCGTACCTGGGCCTGGGGGCGCTGGCACCGCTGGTCCGCCTCGCCGGCGCCCACGGCCGGGGGCTGCTCGTGGTGGCCCGAAGCTCCAATCCCGAAGGCCGCGCCCTGCAGCAGGCGCGCACGGCCGACGGTACCGCGGTCGAGGACATGCTCCTGGCCGAAGTCGCACGTCTCAACGCGTCAGGGGAGGTCCCGAAGGGGACCGTGGGCGCGGTCGTCGGCGCCACGCTCCTCCCTTCCGGCTTCGAATTGTCCCAGCTCGGAGGCGTAATTCTCGCTCCCGGGCTTGGCACCCAGGGAGCGGGTCCCAAAGACGTCGCAGCACGGTTCGCCGGGTGCCCGCGTGGCAGCGTCCTGCCGAGCAGCTCGCGGGGCCTCCTGAGGCACGGTCCGGACCCCGTGGCGCTGCGCGACGCGGCCCGATCCCTCGCCCGCGAGCTCACTGTGGCCATGGCCTGAGTCCAGGCAATTCATGTGAACGTCCCTGGCAGAGGCGCTATGGTCTCGCCATGCCCCAACCTCCCGCACTCACCCCCGAGCAGCGAGCCGCTGCACTGGAAAAGGCTGCCAAGGTTCGCCGTGAGCGGGCCGAGGTGAAGGACAAGCTGAAGATGGAGTCGTTGACTCTGGGGGAGCTGCTGACCCAGGCGGACTCGAACGAGACCATCGGCAAAATGAAGGTCATCTCCGTGCTCGAGTCGCTGCCGGGCTTCGGGAAGGTGAAGGCTCGCCGCTTGATGGAGACGGTCGGCATCAGCGACAGCCGGCGGTTGCAGGGTCTCGGCGCCAAGCAGCGGGAAGCGCTGCTCAAAGAGACTGCGCGCTGATCCACTGATCTTCGTGCTCATCGGCCCGGGGGGGGCCGGCAAGGGCACGCTCGCCGCCGAGTTGGTGGCCGACGATCCGACCTTGTGGCTGAGCCGCAGTTGGACGACGCGGCGCCCGCGCCCGGGCGAGCGCGAGCGTGGCGCCTACGTGTTCGTCGATCGCCAGACGTTCGAGACCGCCGTGTCCGAGGGTGGCTTCTTCGAGTGGGCGTCGTTCCTCGACTATCTCGTCGGGACGCCGATCCCGTCCCCACCACCAGGCGCCGACGTCCTTTTGGAGATCGACGTCCAGGGCGCGGAACAGGTCCTGGCCCAGCGTCCCGACGCGACGGTGATCATGCTGTTGCCTCCTTCCCTCGAGGTCCAGGCGGATCGGCTGGCCGGGCGCGGCGACGACCGCGAGCACATCCGCCGCCGGGTCGAGCTCGGCCGGGCCGAGGTCGAGCGAGGCGGCAAGATCGCAGCTCACACGGTGGTGAACGACGACCGTGTCGAGGCCTTGGCCCAGCTGACGGCTATAGTTGATCGGACCCGCGGGGCTGCCCGCTGCGCCGCGAACCCGGAGGAAACCTGATGGCCCAAGGCCGCCACACGCTCATGGACCCGCCCATCGAAGAGCTGCTCGACAAGGTGGACTCGAAGTTCACCCTGGTCGCCCTGGGCTCGGCGCGGGCCCGCCAGGTGAACTCGTATTACAACAGCCTGGGCGAAGGGCTCGGCAAGGTCGTCCCTCCGCAGGTGGCGTCGGTGTCGGGCAAGCCCGTGTCGATCGCCTTCGAGGAGATCGCGGCCGGCAAGGCCACCTTCACCCGGCCTGACCCCGAGGAGGAGGCCGCCCTGGCCGCCGCCATGGCCGACGCCGCCGAGGCCGGCCTGCTCGGCCAGGTCGAGGAGGCCGAGGTGGCAGAGGTGCTGGGGCCGCTGGACGTCGGGGACGGGGACCCGACAGCGAGCTAAGACGCACGCCGAGGCACGGCCAACGCGACCGATGGCCGAGGACCACAACGTCGCCGGGCGACAGCCCCGAGTCGTGCTCGGTGTCAGCGGGGGCATCGCCGCCTACAAGGCCGTCGAGGTGTGCCGGCGTCTGGTGGACGCCGGCGTGCACGTCACACCCGTGCTGACCGACGACGCCACGCGCTTCGTGGGCGAGCTGACCTTCTCCGCCCTCGGCTCCGCACCCGCGCAACGGTCGTTGTGGAACGAGGCGTCGCCCATCCCGCACACGAGGTTGGGCCAATCGGCGGACCTCGTCGTCGTGGCGCCCGCCACCGCCCACACCCTGGCGCGGTACGCCGCGGGCCTGGCCGACGACCTGCTGACCGCCACGCTTCTCGCCACCCGCGCGCCGGTCCTCGTCTGCCCCGCCATGCACACCGAAATGTGGGAGCACCCATCGGTGCGCGACAACCTGGCCACCCTGGAGCGCCGGGGGGTCCGGGTCGTGCCGCCCGAGAGCGGCCGTCTCGCCGGGGGTGACTCGGGCGAGGGTCGGTTGGCCGATCCGGCCACCATCGCCGAGCGCGCCCTGGCGATGCTCGCCGAACTGGTGCCCATGGACCCCGGCCGGTCGAGCCCGGGCGAAGCCGCCTCCGACTTGGACGGGCTCCAGGTGGTGGTGAGCGCCGGTGGAACCCGTGAGCCCCTGGACCCGGTTCGCTACATCACGAACCGTTCGTCGGGCAAGCAGGGCCACGCGCTGGCGGCGGCGGCGGCGCGCCGCGGTGCCCGGGTGACGCTCGTCACGGCGTCCGCCCTCCCTCTTCCTCAGGACGTGGCGCGACGCGTGCGACGCGTCGACGTCGATACGGCCGCCGACATGGAACGGGCGATGGCAGAGAGCGCAGCCGGCGCGGACGTCGTCGTCATGGCGGCCGCCGTGGCCGACTTCCGGCCGAAGGTCTCGGCCACCGACAAGCTCTCCAAGGAGGACGGCATCCCCGAGATCGTCCTCGAGCCGACCCCTGACATCCTCGCCGGGCTGGCCGCACGCCGCCGGGCCGGTCAGGTCCTGGTGGGCTTCGCGGCCGAGACCCACGACGTGGTGGAGCGCGGGCGCCGCAAGCTCGAGCGCAAGGGGGTCGACCTGCTGGTGGTCAACGACGTGAGCGCGCCCGGCACTGGCTTCGACCACGACACCAACGCGGTGGTCGTGCTCGGCGCCGGAGGGGAGTCTCGCGAAATTGCCCTGACCACGAAGGATGCCGTGGCCAACGGCGTATTGGATAGTGTGATCGCCCACCTCGAGCAGAAGCGGAGCACCCCGTGAGAACGACCTTTACCTCGGAGTCGGTCACCGAGGGCCACCCCGACAAGATGGCGGACCAGATTTCGGACGCGGTCCTCGACGCCATGCTCGAGGGTGACGCGTCGAGCCGCGTCGCGTGCGAGACGCTGCTCACCACCGGACTCGTACTCGTTGCGGGAGAGGTGACGACGACGACCTACGTCGACATCCCCGACATCGTGCGCAGCACCGTGTGCGACATCGGCTACGACGACGACGCGTTCGGCTTCAACGGCAAGACCTGCGGCGTGCTGGTGTCGCTCGACGCGCAATCCCCAGACATCGCGCAGGGTGTCAACGCCGCACTGGAGCTGCGGACCGGGTCGGGCGGGGAGGACACTCTCAACGCACAGGGTGCGGGTGACCAGGGCATGATGTTCGGCTACGCCTGCGACGAGACGCCGGACCTGATGCCGCTCCCGATCTGGCTGGCGCACCGTCTCTCCGAGCGTCTGGCCCAGGTGCGCCGTGCCGGAGCGGTGCCGTACCTGCGCCCCGACGGCAAGACACAGGTTTCAGTGGTCTACGAAGACGGGCGTCCGGTGCGCATCGACACCGTCTTGATCTCGACGCAGCACGCCAGCGGCATCGACCTGGAGGAGCGGCTGCGCCCCGACCTGGTGGAGCACGTCATCGACCCCCTGCTCCCGGCGGACCTCGACTGCGAGGGCCTCCGCGTCTTCGTGAACCCGACGGGGATCTTCGAGCTCGGTGGCCCGCACGCCGACACCGGCCTGACCGGGCGCAAGATCATCGTCGACACGTATGGCGGCATGGCCCGTCACGGCGGGGGCGCGTTCTCGGGCAAGGACCCGTCGAAGGTCGACCGCTCGGCGGCGTATGCCGCCCGGTGGGTGGCCAAGCACGTGGTCGCCGCCGGCGCCGCCAAGAAGTGCGAGGTGCAGGTGGCCTATGCCATCGGCGTCGCCCAGCCGGTGTCGCTTCTCGTCGAGACGTTCGGCACGGAGTCCGCCGACCCGCAGCAGATCTCCGAGGCCGTTCGGGAGCTGTTCGACCTCAGGCCGGCCGCGATCATTCCGCGACCTGGAGCTGCGACGCCCGATCTACAAGAAGACCGCGGCCTACGGCCACTTCGGCCGCTCGGACAAGGAGTTCACGTGGGAGGCGACGCCCCGGGTGGACGACCTGCGGACCGCGCTCGGGCTCTGACGCGTCGCCGGCTCCCCTGAGGGGGCCGCGGTGAGCAGCGCGCCAGACACGGCTGCACGCGGACGCTCGGTCCGCGTGCGCACCGAGGTCGCGGCGCTCACGCGGACCTTCGACTACTCCGTGCCCGGCGGGTGGAGGGGCGACCACGTCGTCGCCGGCTCCCGCGTGCGCGCGCCGCTGCACGGGCGCACCGTCCGCGGTTGGGTGGTCGGCGACGGCGGAGAAGCACCAGCTGGGGTCGAGGTTGTCCCGTTGAAGTCCTGGCTCGGCTGGGGCCCTCCTCCGGCGCTGGTCGGTCTGGCCGAGTGGGCCGCGTGGCGCTGGGCCGGGCCGATGTCGTTCTTCCTCAACTCCGCTTCCCCGTCGACGGTGGTCCGCGACCTGCCGACGCCCCCGGCACCGGGACGGGATCCGGGAGCACCGAGCCGCGAACCGGACGCGGACGGCGCCGAGAACGGCGGTCTCGCCGCACGGCTGTGGGCGCAGGCGGATCGTGGATCGGCCACTGTCGTCCGGCTCCCGCCCGCGACCGACCTCATCGATCTGGTGCTCGCCGTGGCGACCGACCCGGTCGTCGCCGCCCATCCGGGCGGGGTACTGGTGCTGGTCCCCTCGACCGGATGGGCCGAGCGCCTGGCCGAACGGCTGCGGCGCCGGGGACACGCCACCACGACCTCGTGGGCCGAAGCACGCGCCGGGTGGCCGGTGGTGGTCGGGACGCGGACCGGCGCCTGGGCCCCGCTGCCCGCGCTCGCCGCCGCGCTGGTGCTCGATGCACACGATCCCGCCTACCGGGAGGAGAGCGCGCCCACCTACAGCGCGGTCGACGTCGTGGTCGAGCGAGCGCGCCGTGAAGGGGCTTCGTGCCTGCTGGTGTCCCCGGTTCCCCCGGTGACGCTCTCCCTTCCGACCGTGCTCACGGTGCCGGGTGGGGCGGAGCGCAACGGCTGGGCCTCGCTCGAACGAGTGGACCGCCGAGGGGCGGATCCACGCACCGGTCTCTTCTCGGACGAGTTCGTGAACCTCGCCCGCGCCGTCCTCGAACAGACCGACGGACCGGGATGGCGCGGAACACGGGGGGCACCGGACGCGTCGGTGCCGCTCGTCTGCGTCTACAACCGCAAGGGTGGCGCCAGCCTGCTGGCCTGTGCGGCATGCGGCGAGCTGGCGCGGTGCGCACGGTGTGGCGCCGCCGCCCGGCGCGAACCCAACGAAGACACGCTGCGATGCCCGCGCTGTGGCGACGTCCGTCCCGTCGTGTGTGCCGCGTGCGGCCGGCTGCGCACCCGGACCGTGCGGCCGGGAGTCAGCCGGCTCCGCCAGGAGCTCGAGGCGCTGCTCGGCGTTCCCGTGGGCGAGGTGACGGGTCCACGACGACCGGGAGCCAGCCGGCTACAAGGCGAGCAGGCCGAGGCGGTTGCGAGCGATGCCCCGGTACTCGTCGGCACCGAGGCGGTCCTGCACCGGGTGCGGCGAGCGGCCGCCGTTGCCTTTCTCGACATCGACCTGCATCTCATGTCCGCTCGCCTTTCCGCCACCGAAGAGACACTGTCGCTGCTGGTGCGGGCGTCACGACTGGTCGGCGCGCGCGGGACGGGCCGCTCGTGGTCCAGGGTCCAGGTGCAGACGCGGGCTCCGGACCATCCCGTGCTGGTGGCGGCGGCGCGGGGGGACCCGGCCGAGGTACTGGCCGCCGAGCTCGAGGTGCGCCGAGCGGCCTCGCTCCCCCCGTACACCGCCATGGCGCTGCTCTCCGGCAGGCAGGCGCCGGCGTACGCCGAGGCACTCCAGGGGGCGTCCGCCCCGGGCGGCCCCGTTACCCTCTCGCCGCTCGGCCCCGAAAGCTTCCTCTTGCATGCGCCGGACCACGACACCCTGTGCGATCTGCTCGACCGGACACCCCGACCGGCGGGCCGCGGCCTGCGCGTCGAGGTCGACCCGGCGAGGCTCTGACGTCTCCGATGCGCCGCGCCGCCGCGGTGCTCGCGGCCCAGGCACCGGACGCCGACCGGTATTCTGGAGCGATGGCCGCCCTCACCATTCGTCAGTACGGTGATCCCGTGCTCAAGGAGCGCACCCGCGAGGTCGAGGACATCGACGGCGGCGTGGCCAACCTGGTCGATGCGATGATCGAGACGATGTACGCCGCACCGGGCACCGGATTGGCGGCCAATCAAGTGGGGGTGCAGCGGCGCATCTTCGTCTACGACGTGGGCGACGGGGCTCGGACCGTGATCAACCCGCGCATCGTCGAGAGCGACGGGGAGTGGGCCTTCGACGAGGGCTGCCTTTCGGTGCCCGGCCTCAGCTGGGAGATCGTGCGGCCCAACGCAGTGCACCTGGTGGGGACCGATCTCGACGGCAACGAGGTCTCCATCGAGGCGACCGAGCTCGAAGGCCGCGTCTTCCAGCACGAGATGGACCACCTCGACGGCATCCTGCTGGTGGAGCGGCTCGACGAGGACCAGCGCAAAGAGGCCCTCAAGATCCTGCGCACCCGCTCGCTCGACCTCGGTCCGGGCGATCCCGACGGGCTGTCCACCCTCTTCCGCGGCTGACTTCCGCCGCCCGGCAGCAACCGAACCCTCCACCGGCTCGCCGCGGACCCGATCCGCTGACGAGCGGCGCCGCCCGCGTACGGTGGGCGCCGTGTCCCGCCTCGCCTTCCTCGGCACACCGCACATGGCGGTCCCGCCACTGCGCGCCCTGGTCGAGGCGGGCCACGACGTCGTGCTGTGCGTCACGCGTCCGGACCGCCGCCGTGGCCGCGGCGGGACGACCACACCGAGCCCGGTCAAGGCTGCGGCCGTCGATCTCGGGCTGCCCGTGTCCCACGAGTTGCTCGATGTCGCCACCGCCGGTGTCGAGCTCGCCGTGGTCGTCGCTTTCGGGCGGATCATCCCGGCCGACCTCCTGAGCCAGGTCCCGATGTTGAACGTGCACTTCTCGCTGCTGCCTCGCTGGCGCGGTGCCGCGCCGCTCGAGCGCGCCATCCTGGCCGGCGACGCCGAGACCGGCGTCTGCCTCATGAAGATCGAGGAGGGACTCGACACGGGACCCGTGTACTCACGACGCGCCGTTCGCATCAGCGAAGACGAGACGCTCGAGGAGTTGCGGTCCGATCTCGTCACACTGTCGTGCGCGCTTCTCGTCGACGCGCTGGCTGGCGGCGCGGCAGGCTTGCCCGAGCCCGAACCCCAGCGCGGGGAGGCGACCGTCGCGGCCAAGATCACGAGCGAGGACCTGCACCTCGACTGGCACCGCAGCGCGGAGGAGCTCGGCCGCGTCGTGAGGCTCGGCCGCGCTTGGACCATGTTCCGTGGCCGGCGTCTGACCGTGCTGCAGGCCTTCGTCGACCGCGAGGGAACCGCCACGGCCGTGGCCGCGCCCGGGACGCTCGTGGGATCCACGGTGGCGACGGGTGCGGGCGGCCTCGTGCTGCAGCGCGTGCAGCCCGAGAGCCGCTCATCCATGTCGGCCGACGACTGGATACGCGGCATCCACCTCGTTTCGGGGGAGCGGCTCGGGACCGACTAGACATGTCGTCAGTGACTGTCACGCCGATCGACGGGTGGAGCCCCGATCAGTACGAGCGGTTCCGTTCCGAACGCCAGCAACCGTTCGACGATCTCCTGGGCCTGTGCCACCCCGTCCCGGGCGGGCGCGTCGTCGACCTGGGCTGCGGGACCGGCGACCTCACGAAGGTGCTGCACGGCGAGCTGGAGGCGAGGGAGACGGTCGGCATCGACTCGTCCGCGGCCATGCTCGAGCGCGCACAGTCGGCGCACTCGGGCGTTCCCGGGCTGCGCTTCGTCGAGGGTGAGATCGCGACCTGGCTCGGCGAGGACCTCGACCTCGTCTTCGCCAACGCGTCGCTGCAATGGGTGGACGACCACCTGAACCTTCTGGCGCGCATGCGCACCGCGCTCTGCCCCGACGGGCAGCTGGCTTTTCAGGTGCCGGCCAACTACCGACACCCCTCGCACCTGCTTGCGCACCAGGTGGCGGTGGAGTCGCCGTTCATCGACGCCCTCGACGGCGACGTGCCCGAGGACCGGGGTCGTTTCGTCCTCTCGCCCGAGCTCTACGCCGATCTCCTCTACGAGCTCGGAGCGAAGGACCAGGTCGTCCGCATGGAGGTCTACGGGCACGAGCTCGAGTCGACCTCCGAAGTCGTCGAATGGGTCATGGGCACGCTGCTCACGCCGTACCGCAGGAGGTTGACCCCCGAGCTCTTCGACGACTTCGTCGAGCGTTATCGCGAGCGCCTCATTGAGGAGCTCGGCGAGCGCGAGCCCTACTTCTACGGATTCCGCCGCATCCTGTGCTGGGCCCGGTTCCGCTGAGCGGGCTGGGCGCGAACAGCGGACCCGAGCACGAGAAGGACACGAGCAGGAGCGAGAAGGGGAGCCGGACGGTGCCCGAGTCGACGCGTACGCACGAAGCACGGGATCCGGGCGCGCCCGGACTCGTGCGCATCGCCCCCTCGGTCCTGTCGGCGGATTTCGGAGCGCTGGCCGAGCAGGTCGGCGAGGTGGCCGCGGCCGCCGACTGGCTCCACGTGGACGTGATGGACGGGCACTTCGTGCCCAACCTCACCATCGGTCCGCCGGTCGTGGCCTCGCTACGGCGTCACACGCCGCTCTTCTTCGACTGCCACCTCATGATGACCGAGCCCGGCCGCTATCTCGAGGCCTTCGCCGACGCGGGCGCCGACGGCTGCACCGTGCACGTCGAGATCGGCGGCACGGCGGAGCTCGTCGCACAGATGCGCCGCCTCGGCCTGCGGGCCGGTGTCGCTCTCAACCCCGACACGCCCGTCGACGCCGTTCGGCCCTACCTGGACATCGTCGACCTCGTCCTGTGCATGACCGTGTTCCCCGGTTTCGGCGGCCAGAGCTTCATGGCGGACGTCATGGGCAAGGTGGAGCAGGTTCGCCGCGCCGTCGACGCCGGCTCTCTGGCGGTCGACGTCGAGGTCGACGGGGGCATCGACGTCGACACGGCGCCGGTGGCGGCGAGAGCAGGCGCCAACGTCTTCGTCGCCGGCAGCGCCGTCTTCGGCCACGCCCGGCCTTGGGAGGCGGCCGAGGCCATTCGCACCGCGGTGCTCGACGATGCCCGCGCTGCTCCGTCCTCGTGACGGCCGACGGCCGGGCCGTCGTGGCCGGCGGGGGCATTCTGGGCACCTGGCATGCGCTGGAGTTCGTGCGCGCCGGCTGGGAGGTCGCGCACCTCGAGGCCGCCGCGGCGCCGATGGGCGCCTCGGTGCGCAACTTCGGGCTGGTCTGGGTGAGCGGGCGGCGCGACGGGGAGGAGCTCGACGTCGCACTCCGGGCCCGCCGGCGCTGGGAAGAGATCGGCGCGCTGGTCCCGGGTCTGGGGTTCCGCGCCAACGGCTCGCTCACCCTCGCCTGCACCGAGCCCGAGCGTGCCGTCATGGAGGCCTTCGCCCGTCTCCCCGCCGCCGCGGGCCGCGGCATCGCCTTCGTCGAGCCCGACGAGGTCAAGGAGCGCAACCCCGCCGTCGCCGGGCAGCTGACTGGTGGGCTGCACGGCGGGCTCGATGCAGTGGTCGAGCCCCGGCGGGCCCTGGGCGCGCTCCGGGACCATCTCGGACGCATGGCGCCGGCGCGGTACCGCTTCCATCCGGGCCACCGCGTCGTCGCAGCCGAGCCGGGCGGCACGTTGGTCGACACCACCGGCACTCGATGGAGCGGCGACCTGGCCGTCGTGGCCACCGGAGCCGACTACGACCACCTGCCCGGCACGGCCGCCCCGGCCGAGCACCTGCAGCGGGTCCGGCTCCAGATGTTCGAGACCGAGCCGTTCGGCGCCACGCTCACCACCTCCATCGCCGACGCCGACACGCTGCGTTACTACCCGGCCTTCGCTGCCGCCCCGCTGGCTGCCCTGGGCTCGCAGGGCCCGGTGGCGGCGGAGCACCACATGCAGCTGCTGCTGGTGCAGCGGCTCGACGGCGGCCTCACCGTCGGCGACACCCACGCCTACGACGAGCCCTTCGACTTCGCCCTGAGCGAGGCCCCGACAAGCGAGCTGATGGCGCGGGCGGCCCGGATCCTGGGCGGTCCGCTCCCACCGGTGCGCCGGCGCTGGGCGGGGGTCTACGCCCAGCGGCGCGACGGCGGGGTGTGCCTGCGCCAGGAGATCGCACAGCGCGTCGTCCTGGTCACCGGTCCCGGCGGGCGTGGCATGACCTGTGCTCCGGCCATCGCCGCCGGCACGCTCGAGGCGGCGGGTCTCGCCGTTCCGGCGTGATCGGCCCGTACCGGCTGGCCTGCCTCGATATGGCCGGCACGACCGTGCGCGACGAGGGTGCGGTCGAGGCCGCGTTCGAGGACGCCCTCCACGCCGCGGGGATACTTCCCGGTACGCCGGCCGCGGCCGAGGCGTCCGCCATGGTGCGCGCCACCATGGGCTGGTCCAAGGCCGACGTGTTCGCCGCGCTCCTCCCCCCGGAGGAGGCGGCTCGCGCCACGGCCGAGTTCGCCCGCGCCTATGAGGCTTCGATCGCCGCCGGCGGCGCCGAGCCTCTCCCCGGCGCGCTCGGCGTGCTGCGGGAGCTGCGCGCCCGGGGCGTTCTCGTGTGTCTCACTACCGGCTTCGCGCCGTCGACCAGGGACGCCCTGCTCACTGCTCTGGCCTGGGAGGCCGAGGTCGACCTGGCACTCTCGCCGGCAGACGTCGGCCGTGGTCGCCCCGCCCCCGACCTGATCCTCGGCGCGATGGCCCGCCTCGGGGTTCGGGACGCGGGAACCGTGGCGGTGGCCGGGGACACCGTGAGCGACCTCGAGGCGGGAACGCGGGCGGGCGCGGGCGCGGTGGTCGGCGTCCTGACCGGAGCTCACGACGAGGCCAGCCTGACCCGGGCGCCCCACACGGCGATCGTCCCCGACGTGACCGCCTTCGTGGGCGTGCTCGAGGGCCGCATCCCCTGACCTGGCGTGCCCCGCTCCATCCTCCGCGCCGCTGACCTGCGCTTCTCGACAAAAAATGAAACGTGTTCTACAATTGCGCTGGAGAGTAGCCCTGGCGCCCCGGTGCAACCGCCTGCCGGAGCAGGGGACGAGGACGTGAGCCATGGACGATGCGGAGCACATGCGCCGGGCCCTGGAGGTCGCCGCCACGGTCCGAGGGTCCACCGCCCCCAACCCATGGGTCGGGTGCGTCGTCGTGCCGCCAGCCCGGGGAGCGACGGCGACGACGTTCTTCGAGGGGGCGACGGCACCTCCCGGCGGCCCCCACGCCGAGGCCTCGGCCCTTGCCGCGGCGGGAGAGCGCGCCCGGGGCAGCACCCTCTACGTGACCCTGGAGCCGTGTGACCACCAGGGGAGGACGCCGCCCTGCACCGCGGCCATCGTCGAGGCGGGGGTGGCCCGGGTCGTGATCGGCGTCGAGGATCCCGACCCCCTCGTGGCGGGCCGCGGGATTCAGGCGCTGCGGGCGGCCGGCGTCGAGGTGGAGGTGGGCGTCGAGGCGGAGCGCGTGGCCGAGCAGCTCGCGCCCTATCTCAAGCACCGGACGACCGGACTGCCCTGGGTCGTGCTGAAGATGGCGGCCAGCCTCGATGCGCGTACCGCTGCGCCCGACGGCACCAGCCGGTGGATCACGGGCGAGGCCGCCCGCCGCGACGTCCATCTCCTGCGGGCACGCTCCGACGCCGTCCTCGTCGGGGCCGGCACGGTCCGGGCCGACGATCCCGAGCTCACGGTACGGCTCGACGACGGGACGGAGCGGTCGCAGCCGCTGCGCGTCGTCCTCGGTTCGGCCCCACCCGACGCTCGCGTGCGCCCGGCCCTGGAGCTCTCGGGCGAGCTGAAAGACGTCCTCTCCGAGCTGGGGCGCCGCGGCGTCCTGGAGCTGCTCGTGGAGGGAGGTGCGACGGTCGCCCACGACTTTCACGCTGCCGGCCTGGTGGACCGCTACGTCCTGTACCTCGCGCCGGCGTTCTTCGGGGGCGACGATGGCCGTCCGCTGTTCTCCGGGCCGGGGGCTGGCACAATTGGCGACGTGTGGAGAGGCAGATTGGTCTCGGTCGAACGGCTGGGACAGGACATCCGAGTGGAGGTGGCCGCCTGATGGGCTTCTCGACCGTACGTGAAGCCATCGATTCGATCGGCCGCCTCGGCATGGCCGTGGTGGTCGACGACGAGGACCGGGAGAACGAGGGCGACCTCGTCATGGCCGCCGAAGCGGCCACGCCCGAGAACATCGCCTTCTTCCTCACCCACACCTCAGGGGTCATCTGCGTGCCCCTTCTGCCCGAGCGGGCCGACGCCCTCGACCTGCCGCTCATGGTCACCGCCAACACGGAGGCGCAGCGCACGGCGTTCACGGTGAGCGTCGACTTCCGCCACGGCACCACGACGGGGATCTCGGCGGCGGACCGGGCCGCCACGATCGCTGCCCTGATCGACAAGTCGACGCGGCCCCACGACCTCAACCGGCCTGGGCACATCTTCCCACTGCGCTACCGCGCCGGCGGGGTCCTCAAGCGGGCGGGCCACACCGAGGCGACGGTGGATCTCAGCCGGGCCGCCGGCCTGTCTCCCGCCGGAGTTCTGTGCGAGATCGTGACCGAGGACAAGTCGGAGATGGCCCGCATGCCCGACCTGGAGCGTTTCGCCAAGAAGTACGACCTCCCGCTCATCTCCATCGCCGACCTCATCCGTTATCGGCGCCAGAACGAGAAGCTGGTCAGGCTGGTGTCCGAGGCTCGCATCCCGGCCAAGGGTCGCGAGTTCCGCGCCCTCGTCTACGAGTCGGTGCTCGACAACGAGCAACACCTGGCCCTCGTGATGGGCGACGTGGCCGGCACCGAAGACGTGCTGGTCCGCGTGCACTCGGAATGCCTGACGGGCGACGTGTTCGGTTCGCTGCGGTGCGACTGCGGGCCGCAACTGCACGCCGCGCTCGACCTCATTGAGCAGGAGGGCCGCGGGGTGCTCATCTACCTGCGCGGTCACGAGGGCCGGGGCATCGGACTCGGGCACAAGATCCGCGCCTACCAGTTGCAAGAGGAGGGGCACGACACGGTCGACGCCAACTTGCAGCAGGGCCTCCCGGTCGACAGCCGCGAGTACGGGATCGGCGCCCAGATGCTCGTCGACCTCGGGGTGACCACCATGCGCCTCATGACGAACAACCCGGTCAAGTACGGCGGGCTGGAGGGATTCGGCCTCGACATCACCGAGCGGATCTCGCTCCAGCCGTCGCCGAACCCCGAGAACATCGCGTACCTGCGCACCAAGCGCGAGCGCATGGGCCACCTGCTCCACGGTCTCGACGACGTCCGCTGAACGGCCGGATCGGACCAGTAGATGGCCGGATCGGACCTGGCCCCGCTGCCGGAGGGGGCGATCGAGGACGCGGCGTCCCAGGTGGGCGCTGTGCTCACCGGGGGCCATGAGGGCACCGGGCTGAGGATCGGGATCGCCTGCGCCCGCTTCAACGGCGGCGTGACCCTCCGACTGCTCCATGGGGCCCTCGGCGCGCTCGACGAGGCGGGGATCGACCGCCGGGACGTCACGGTGGCATGGGCGCCCGGAGCCTTTGAGTTGCCGCTGGTGGCGCGCGCGTTCGCACACGCCGGCAAGGTGGACGCGGTGCTCTGCTTCGGGGCGGTGGTGCGCGGCGACACGAGCCACTACGACTTCGTCGCCGGTCAGTGCGCCTCGGGCCTCCAGCAGGTCCAGCTGGCGACCGGCGTGCCGGTCGTCTTCGGCGTTCTCACCACCGAGACGCTCGAGCAGGCACTCGAGCGGTCCGAGCCGGACGAGACCAACAAAGGCCGGGAGGCCGCCTTGACCGGCATCGAGATGGTGCGCCTGCTGCGCACCACCGCCCTGTCCTGAAGCAACGAGTAGCAGCGAAACGCGAGACTTCCTGCCCGATTTCAGTTGCCGATCTTCTGGCGGGTCCAGCCGCTGCCGCCAAAGGGTTGTGACCAGCCGTAGAGCTTCGTCCCGCCGCTGGTCTTGGCCGTGTTGTTGCCGACGTTGACGACCTCGACGGTGCTGTGGCCGACGGCGACTCCTGGAGCGAGCCCGTACGCCAAGGAATCGCTGCTGGAAGCAACGGTTTCCTCGCTGAAGGAGGTGGCGGTGCCGTCCGAGGAGTAGAAGAAGTCCAAATCGCCGTAGCCGTCCGCGCTCACGACGCCCACGTTGAACCCGGACCACACAATGCTGGGGGGATACCACGGCGCGCCTTCCAGCCCGAGTTCGGTACTGCTGCCAGATGTCCCGGTGTCGCCAATTCCGTTGAGCACCCACAAGTCGTTGCCGCCACCATCGACCGGACCGCTCGTGCTGTCCACGGCGGCTGACACGTCCACCTGACTTCCGGTCCAGATCCCTTCCATACCGTAGATCGTCGCGGCTTGCCCGAAGTTGTAGTCACCGTTGAGGGACCATCCCGAGCCGCCATAAGGCTGGTAGAAGAGGCCGACGACGGCATCACCGCTCGAGTTCGTCCCTGCTGCGGCGATGACCACGCCCGAATCGGTGACGACGGCGGCAGAGTCGTCGAATCCGACCCCGAGGGAGTCGAACTGTTGGGACTGCCATCCGCCTGTTTTGGTCGTGCTGTACCAGTAGTCGACGTAGCCGGACCCGTTCGTGCTTGTCACCACGTAGTTCCCGCCGAGAGCGGAGTACGCGATGGAGAGAAATCCTGGTCCCTGGTCGGAGCCAAGGGACTGCTCGGTGAAACCACTCGTTGGAGTCCCGAGATACGAGTAGATATCCCCGTAGGCGTCCTCCGCCACCAAGGCCAGCCGCTTTCCGTTGGTCGCCAAGTCGGGATCTTGGAGGGAGCTACCCGACGGAGGAGTGATGAGGTACTTGGACCAGGCCGATCCAAGCTGCGCTTCGGTGAACAGCGCAATGTCCCCGTCGGGTTCGGTCTGGGCCGTGGCGAAGCCCGAGCCGTAAGAGACGATCGGGGTGCCATTCGGCAGAGGGGACTCGGCACAGCTCGGATCGCTCGGAGCACCGTTGGTCTGGAGGGACCCCATCGTCAACCCGGGCCTGGGCCCGATCGCCGAAGTTCCGGTCAGGCTGAGATTGGTCGTCTCGCCGGTGAATCCGCCTGGTGCACACGTCGCCGACGTGCTGTCGCTCTGCAACACGGTCTGTGCCTCGAGCGTCGTGTTCGACCCGAAGTTCGCCTCACTCCCGTCGTTTCGACCGAAGACTCCCCACTCGGTCGAGTTCCAGCTCGTCGCCAGATCGAGCACGGAATCGGAGTTCGTGAGTTCGGCCGCCTGTCCTGAGCCGGTGGTCAAGATCACGTCGTCATTCCCGCCCAGAGAGGCTCCCGCGCTGAGCTGTGCCGTCGCGAGTTCTGGGGCGGTGAGCGAACCGCCCGAAGCCTTCACAGAAGCACTGTTGATGAAACAGTCAGATTGGTAGGGCGCCCAGCCCGACGGGCATGTCGTGTCGTAGTTCAGCAACCAATATTCCATGAACACTTGGTTCGACGGGGAGTCATAGGCGAACTGTTGCCAACCCAAACAAATGCTCGGGTCACTCGCTCCTGAGCAGGCGGGCGGATTGGCAAAGAACTGCGTGTTCAGCTGAAGCGAGAAGGTGTTCGCGACCTGGGGCCCGCTCCCGTTCGTCTGTCCGGTTTCGGTGATTCCCGGGCTGACGTCACTGAAGTACCCGGTCGCTCCGGAAATCGTTCCCGCCACCTCGGTCGTGTAGTCGTTGCCGTTGCCCACCGTCATCGGTGCCGTCTGGCTCGAAGACCTCACGGGCGACCCAGGGACGAGCGGCCATTTCGGTGCGATCGTGCACTGCACCGCGTGCCACGCCAACGCGGGATAGGACGCACGGAAACAACCTCTCCCGGAGTTCGGAACGTGTGCGATCGCTCGTTGCCACTCGGCTTTCGTCGGCGCGGTGGATGGCCGGGTGGACGCATTGGCGGCGTAGGCGGTGCCGTTGCCGGTGAGTGTCGCCACAATGAGCAATGGACCAAGGACGGCGACGAGCCGCTTCGACGCTCTCAACGTTCCCTGCTGTCTGAAAGTGTGCGCTTCTGAATCGCTGAGCGTCGGTCTGACGTCCACCATCAATCGCCGGGCAGCCGCACCCAACGCGGCCAAGGTGGCCGAGACTCTCTTGGCTCGTCCGGAGGGACTGGTCGTACGGTTCATGATCGGGACTCCATGTCTGGGTTGGGTGTGCATGTCTCACCGCCATGGGCCAGACGGCGCTTCGTTCCTGCGGTTCTGACGGTAAGGAAGCCGAGCGAGTGTGTCGTCGGGCGTGAGGAGGATCTTCTCCCTTGGCGTCGTACTTCTGGGGGACTGACGCCCGCGGTGGACGGTCGGGACCCGGTGGCCGCATTCATCGAGCGTTCACACCCTTGACACCGCGGCGACACGCCTGATCGGTAGCGTGATCCCGGCCGGTGGCTGCTGCCGGGCTGCTCCGGACCGGAGGCCGGCGTGGACCAGACGATGCCGATGGACACGATGATGGACGACGCCGACAGAACGCCGGACGATGGTACTTCAATCGTCCCGTCGGACCTCCGGTTCCGTGCCGGCGTGCGCCGCGAGGGGCCTTTTGCCGTGCGCTACGTCAACGTCCACGGCTACCGGCGTGCCTACGTGAAAGCAGGCTCCGGCCCGGCGCTGCTCCTCGTCCACGGCATCGGTGACAGCTCCGACACCTGGCGGCCCGTGTTCGAGCAGCTGGCGGAGCGCCACACCGTCATCGCGCCCGACCTCCTCGGTCACGGCCGTTCGGAGAAGCCGAGAGGCGACTACACCGTGGCCGGCTACGCCAACGGCATGCGCGACCTCCTCAGCATCCTGGAGGTCGACTGCGCCACCGTGATCGGGCACTCGCTCGGCGGTGGCGTGGCGGCCCAGTTCGCGTACCAGTTCCCCGACCGCTGCGAGCGCCTCGTGCTCGTGGGCAGCGGGGGAGTGGGGCGAACGGTGAGCCCGCTGCTGCGGATGGCGGCCGTGCCCGGGGTCGAGCTGCTCATGCCGCTCCTCGGACTCCCGCCCGTCAAGGTGGCCAGCCGCCTCGGCGCCGGTCTGATGCGCCTCTTCGACACCGCGTTGGGCCGCGACGCCGAGGAGATCCTCGCCGTCTTCGACGCCCTGCCCGACATGGAGGCCCGTCGGGCCATCCTCCGTACGTTGCGCTCGGGCGTCGACTGGCAGGGACAGGTCATCACCATGCTGGACCGCGCCTATATGGCCGAGGGGCTTCCCACCCTCATCGTGTGGGGTCGCCGCGACGCGATCATCCCGCTGGGGCACGGTCGCCTGGCCCAGCTGGCTTTCCCGGGGAGCGAGCTCGAGATCTTCGACGAGGCGGGCCACTTCCCGCACCACAGCGACCCGGCGCGGTTCGCCCGCGTCGTCGGGGCATTCGTGGCCGGGACCGATCCGGCGCCGTTCGAAGCCGCCCGCTGGCGGCAGCGGCTCCTCCGGGGTGGTCCGGCGAACGGACGCAGGCGTGCCGTCGACGTGCTGGTCGAGGAGGAGTCCGTCGGCGACGCCGGCGCTCAGTAGAGGATCAGCTGGGTACAGCGGTAGGACGCCATGAGCCGCTCGGTCGTCTCGTTCGTCACGGTTGCGTCCCACACTTGCGTGGTGCGGCCGTGGTGGAGGGGGGACGCGGTGGCGATGACGACCTCGCCCTCCCGGGCGCTCGATATGAAGTTGGCGGAGCAGTCCACGGTCGTGAAGCTCTTGGCACCCTCGGGCCAGTGGTGGTTCACGCCGAACGCGCAGAGTGCATCGGCCAGCGTGATCACGACGGGGGCCCACAAGAAGCCCGTGCCGGCGATGAGGTCGTGGCCGACGGTCAGCCGGGCCAGGGGGTACTCGTCCGGCCCGGCGTGGTGGATCTGAATGCCGAGAAGGTTCAAGTAGTTGTAGACGTCGTACGGAGGCGGCACCGGACCAGCTTGCCTCAGGGCCGTGCGCCTCGCGCCCGACCCCGTCGGGGGAACGGCCACCAGCGGCCGTCTGCGAAGATTGACCGCCATGCTCCGCCTCGTCCTGCCCAAGGGCTCGCTCGAACGCGCCACCATGCAGCTCTTCGAAGACGCCGACCTCGCCGTGAACCGGGCGTCCGACGTGGCCTACCGGGCCACGATCGACGACCCGCGCATCGACGAGGTGCGCATCCTGCGCCCCCAGGAGATCCCGGTGTACGTGGCGGACGGGCTCTTCGACATCGGCATCAC
Source organism: uncultured Acidimicrobiaceae bacterium (assembly GCA_963828505.1). Lineage (GTDB taxonomy): Bacteria > Actinomycetota > Acidimicrobiia > Acidimicrobiales > RAAP-2 > Bog-473. The sequence goes on along the minus strand of CAWHFM010000007.1, from coordinate 32,828 downwards.
CGGGCGCGACTGCGTCGAGGAGCGGGGGAGCGAGGTCGTCTCGCTGGGCGAGCTCGCCTACTCGAAGGCGACGTCGAACCCGGCCCGCATCGTGCTCGCCGTGGGCGCCGACTCACCCGCCTCGTCCATCGAGGACCTGGCCGAGATCGCGGCGGCGCGCCCGGCCCGGCTGCGCGTGAGCACCGAGTACCCCGAGCTCACCCGCCGCGCCCTCGAGGTCCACGGAATCCAGGCCGACATCGCCCTCTCCTACGGCGCCACCGAGGCCAAGGTCCCCGATATCGCCGACGCCGTGGTCGACATGACCGAAACCGGCAGCGCGCTGCGCGCCGCCGGATTGAAGGTGATCGAGACGCTCCTGGTCTCGCACACCGAGCTGATCGCCCATCCTGCGTCGGCCCAGGACCCGGCCAAGCGGCACGCCATGGAGCAGATCCTCACCCTCCTCCAGGGCACGCTCGAGGCGCGCGGCAAGGTGCTGGTGAAGCTCAACGTCTCGGCCGAGAACCTCGACGCCGTCCTCGCCGTCCTCCCGTCCATGCGTGCCCCCACCATCTCCGAGCTCTCGGGCGGCGGCGCCTTCGCGCTCGAGACGGTCGTGGCCAAGTCCGGCATCAACACGCTCATCCCGGCGCTGCGCGACCACGGTGCCACTGACATCTTGGAGCTCCCGCTGTCCAAGATCGTCCACTGAGGTGGTCGGTTCCGCCCTCTCCGGCGGGCCCCGCCACGGACGCGTCGCTTCGTTCGACCGGGCGCGTGGAATGGGGACCGTCCTCGACGACTCCGGCGCGTCGTTCGGTTTCCACGCCACGGCGATCTCCGACGGCACCCGGGATGTCGCGGTCGGCACCGTGGTCGCCTTCACCGTTTCGCCCGGCCACCGCGGCCGTTACGAGGCGCGGTGGCTCGTGACGGTTGGCTGATCCGTCCGGTCCCACCACCGGCCGGCGTACGACCCCGCGAACGCCTCCAACGCCGCGTCGACCCCGGCCCGGTCTCCTGTGGCCAAGAGGTCGAGCAGCAGTCCGCGCACGACGGCGATCCCCAGCCGGGCGTGCACGCGTGCGGTCTCCGGCGCCAAATCGAGGCCGGCCTCTCGGACCAGGGCGACGTTGGCGTCGAGCCACGTGGCGACGTCGCCCTCGAGCAGTGGGGTGAGGGCGGCGTCACCTTGGAGCGCACGCGCGTACAGGGCGAAGAAGAGACGTTCGAAGTCCGCCTGGCCGGGGTCGGACACGTGGGCCCACACGCCGCGGATCAGCTCGTCGGTCCCGCTCACGGCCGCGTCGCCCATGGCGGTCACGACACCTTGTGTCCGCGCCTCGACCCGTTGGGCCACGGCCAGCAGCAGCCCGTCCCTGGTTCCGAAGTGGTACAGGAGCATGCGGTGGCTGGTTCCCACGGCCAACGCGATGCGCCGGAGGCTCTGGTCGCCGAGCCCGTCGCGTGCCAAGTGCTCCACCACCGCCTCCAACAGGCGTTCCCGGGCTGAGTGGCGTTCCATGTACCAAATGGTACAGGTGTCGCCGGATCGCCGCGCGCCACGCCCGACCGGCCCGCGGGTCGATCCCCGCACGAGCGGTCGCACACTTACGGGAGGCAGGCATGGCCGAGCAGGTGATCGATCACACGGTGGCGACAGCGAGCGACCCTGCCGCGGTGTTCGCGCTGCTGGCCGACGGTTCGACGTGGCCGGAGTGGTCGCCGATCGGCTCCTTTGCGCTCATCGAGCCGGGAAACGGTTCGCCGGAGGGTCTGGGGGCGGTGCGTTTGTTCACCACTGGCCGGACGAAGAGCCGCGAGCGAGTGGTCGAGCGAACACCGGACCGCGTCTTCTCCTACGTGCTCGAGGAGGGATTGCCGCTGCGCGACTACCGGGCGGTGATCACCCTGACCCCGACCGCAGCGGGAACCACCATTCGCTGGCGTTCGACCTTCCGGGCCAGGGTGCCCGGGACCGGCTGGCTCTACCGGCGCCAGCTCGGGAAGTTCATCGGCCGGACAGTCCAGGGGCTTGCCGCGGCGGCGGCCCGGACCCCGACTCCCTGACTTGCCGGACCAACGCGTCGTGCGTGGTGCCGGGCGCGCTCGTTGCCGGTGTCAAGCAGACGACGGCGCGGTGCTGATCCTGCCGATGGAGTTCACGGTGGGTGCGGTGGTGAACCACAACCCCCCGTCGGGGCCGGCCGTGATGGTCGGCTCTTCGTAGCTGTACGTGTGTTTGCCGGGTAAGGGCACTGGTACCCCTGGGTAGCTCGACACGACGCCGCCGGTGGTGATCCTTCCGATGTAATCGTTGTTGCCGGTGAACCACAATGCGCCGTCGGGACCGGTTGTGATGTCCTCCAGCTCGCCGAATGTGCTTCCTGGGACCGGATAGTCGGTGAGGGATCCGCTGGTCGTGATCCGCCCGATCTTGTGGGTTGCTTCGACGAACCACAGCGCCGCGTCGGGGCCCGACGTGATGGCGCCGGGCTCGTTGTCGCTGCCGTCGGGGTAAATCGTCACGTTTCCGCTGGTCGTGATCCGGCCGACCACGCCGTAGCCCCTGAATTCGGGCCCGGTCACCACGAACCCGGTGAACCACAGCGCCCCGTCGGGGCCGGCCGTGATGTAGTACACATCGGTCACTCCGTCGATGGGGTACGTCGTGACCTGTCCGTCTGTGGTGATGCGCCCGATGTCCGCTGGACTCTCGCTGCTCACGAAGTTGTTGAACCACATGGCGCCGTCGGGCCCGGCCGTGATGTCCTTCGGCTCGACGATGCCGTCTCCGGTGTACGTGGTGACCTGTCCGTCGGTCGTGATGCGTCCGATGGCATAGCCGTTGTCGCGGTAGTCCTCGTCCGTGAACCACAGCGCGCCGTCCGGACCGGGCGCGATGTACAGCGGTTCGTCGATCCCGCTCCCGGTGTAGGTGGTGACCGAGCCGGTCGTGGTGATGCGGCCGATAGCGTTCCCGCCGGTCGGGAAGTCGTTCTCGGTGAACCACAGCGCGCCGTCCGGACCGTCCGTGATCTCGTATGGATTGTCGATGTCACCGGAGAACGTGCTGAAGGTCCCCGTGGTGCTCACCCGTCCGATGACGTTGCTCGCCCTGTCGCTCGACGTGAACCAGAGGTTCCCGTCGGGGCCAGATGCGATGTCGAACGAGGTCAACGCGAAAGCACCGGGGTTCGGCGGCGTGTAGGTGTTGCCGCTCACGACCCCTGACGTGGTGATGCGTCCGACCGTGATGCCGCCGGTCATCCGGCTGTCCGTGAACCACAGCGCCCCGTCGGGACCGGTCACGATGTCGTGCGGGCTGGTGATGTCGGCGTTCGTGAAGACGGTGACGGCACCGCTGGTCGTGATGCGGCCGATTGATCCGTTCCTCTGCGCCGGGTCGTCGGTGAACCACAGCGCCCCGTCGGGCCCCGTGGTGATGCCGGTCGGGTGGTCGATCCCGGTGCCGTGGTGGAGCGACACGTGGCCGCTGGTCGTGATCCGGCCGATCGTGTCGTTCCCCGGATCGGTGAACCACAGCGCTCCGTCGGGGCCCGCCGTGAGGGCATCTGGATGAGCGTCGCCCGCACCCACGTTGAAGCTCGTGACCTGCCCGCTCGTCGTGATCCGGCCGATCGTGCCGTTGTTGGAGTTGGTGAACCACAGTGCCCCGTCGGGGCCAGAGGTGATACCGAGCGGGTGGTGGATCTTGGCGCTCGAGTAGGCGGTCACCGCGCCGCTCGTCGTGATGCGGCCGATGGTGTCGTTCGCCTCGTTGGTGAACCACAACGCCCCGTCGGGACCCGCGGTGATGCCGTTCGGCCCGTCGATGTCCGGGCTGGAGTACTCCGAGATCGCTCCGCTCGTCGTGATGCGGCCGATGGTGTTGTTCCCGTAGTCGGCGAACCACAGCGCCCCGTCGGGGCCGCTCGTGATCCCCCGGGGCAGGGCGATCCCGGGGAAGGCGGTGACCATGCCGGCACCCTGGGCCGGGGCCGTCGCACCCGCCGCGGAGACGGACCCCGGGCAGGCCAGCGTCAGAACCAGAGTGGCGAGGATGCATGGCCCGAGGTACCTCAGAGCGACCATCCGGATCCGCATGGTGTCCTCCCCCCCGGGCTCCGCCGAGCCCCGTCGCGGACCGACGATATCGGAGCGCCCTCGACGGAGGGAGGTGTTCACGCTCCCGTCACCGACCGCGCCTCGCCCCCGCCTTTCCGGGATAGATCATCGTCGCGGTCACCCCGACGTCGAGGTGGCGCTGATCCGCCCGATGGAATTCGCGCCGGGTGCGCTGGTGAACCACAGCGCCCCGTCGGGACCGGCCGTGATCACCGGCTCGTCGAAGGTGCCCTTGAGCTCGCCGGGCGAGGGCTCAGGCACTCCCGGGTAGATCGACACGACGCCCGCCGTGGTGATCCTCCCGATGTAATCCTTACTGCCCGTGAACCACAATGCGCCGTCGGGGCCGGTTGTGATGTCGTCCAGCTCGAAGAACTTACGCGGTGGAATGGGGTAGTCGGTGATGGATCCGCTCGTCGTGATACGGCCGATCGTGTCGACTCCTTCGACGAACCACAGCGCCCCGTCGGACCCCGTCGTGATGGCGCCGGGGATTTCGTCAGCGCCGCCGTCATAGATCGTCACGTTTCCGCTGGTCGTGATCCGGCCGACCACGCCGTAGCCGATCAATCCGGGACCGGTCACGACGTACCCGGTGAACCAGAGCGCGCCGTCGGGACCCGACGTGATGGAGTACACGTAGGTCACTCCGTCGATCGGATAGGTCGTGACCTGTCCGTCGGTCGCGATGCGCCCGATGTTCGCCGGACCTTCGATGCTCACGAAGTTGTTGAACCACATGGCGCCGTCGGGTCCGGCCGTGATGTCGAACGGCTCGCCGATCCCGTCTCCGGTGTAGGTCGTGACTCGCCCGTCCGTGGTGATGCGGCCGATGGCGTAGCCCTTGTGGTCGATCCTGTGGTCGTCCGAGAACCACATCGCCCCGTCGGGGCCGGCCGCGATGGAGAGCGCGTCGTCGATGCCGCTCCCGGTGTAGGTGGTGAGCGAACCGCTCGTGGTGATGCGGCCGATGGAGTTCCCTCCGGTGGGATAGTCGTAGTTGGTGAACCACAACGCCCCGTCGGGACCCGCCGCGATGTCCTCTGGATTGTTGATGTCACCGGGGAACATGCGGAAGGTCCCCGTGGTGGTGACGCGTCCGATGACGTTGCTCCCTCTGTCGCTCGATGTGAACCAGAGCCTCCCGTCGGGGCCTGATGCGATGTCGAGCGAGGTCAACGTGAAGGCGCCGGGGTTCGGCGGCGTGTAGCTGTAGCCGCTTATGACGCCTGACGTGGTGATGCGTCCGACGGTGAAGTACCCACCGGGGGCGCCGTTGTCCGTGAACCAGAGCGCGCCGTCAGGACCGGTCACGATGTCGTGGGGGTCGTAGAGGCCGGCGTTCGTGAAGTCGGTGACGACGCCGCTGGTCGTGATGCGGCCGATGGATCCGCTCCCGTTTCCCGTGCCGTTTCCCGGGTCGTTGGTGAACCAGAGGGCTCCGTCGGGACCCGTGGTGATGCCGGACGGGCGATCGATGCCGGTGCCGTGGTAGAGCGACACGTGGCCGGTCGTCGTGATCCGGCCGATCGTGTCGTCCCCGGTATCGGTGAACCACAGCGCCCCGTCTGGGCCGGCCGTGATGCGATGGGGCTCCGCGTTGCCCGCACCTACGTAGAAAGTCGTGACGGATCCGCTGGTCGTGATGCGGCCGATCTTGTTGCTGGTCTGATTGGTGAACCACAGCGCCCCGTCTGGGCCAGTAGTGATGTCGACCGGGTCCTGAATCTGGGGGCTCGAATAGGCGGTCACCGCGCCGCTCGTCGTGATGCGGCCGATCGTGTCGTCCCCGGTATCGGTGAACCACAGCGCCCCGTCAGGGCCGGACGTGATGCCGTTCGGCCCGTCGATGTCCGGGCTGGAGAACTCCGAGACCGCTCCGCTCGTCGTGATCCGGCCGATGGTGTTGTTCCCGTAGTCGGCGAACCAGAGCGCCCCGTCGGGGCCTGTCGTGATGGCCCGCGGCAGGGCGATCCCGGGAAACGAAGTGGTGACCGGGCCGGCACCCTTGGCCGGGGCTGCTGCCCCTGCTGCTGTGACCGACCCCGGGCCGCACATGGGGCAGGCCAGGGCCAGAGCCAGAGTGGCCAGCATGCATGACCCGAGGCACCTCAGAGCGACCATCCGGATCCGCATGGTTTCATCCCCCCTGACTCCGCCCAGCCCCCTGGGTGCGGACGTTAGCCGGGTGGCCGTCGACGGAGGGGGGCGTTCGCGCTCCCGTCACCGACCGCCAAGCCGACCCTCGACCCGACCCTTGCGGCTCGGCCCGCGCTTCGGCCCGCCTCGGTGTGACCGCTCGACCTCGCTCAGTCGGATCCGCCGTCGTTCGAGGCCTCGGCCGCCGAGTGCTCGGCCCCCTCCAGCTGGACATAGGCCAGGCGTAGCTGCGAGAGGGACTCGAGCAACGAGGGCTCGGCCTCTCCGAGGCGGCCCCGGAGCCCGTCGAGCAGGGCGCCCAGCCCGTCGATGGCGAGGCGGGCCTGGAACAGCATCGGCGGACTCTGGGACAGATAGATGGCGGCGAGTTCGAACAGCCCGTAGCAGTGGTTGGCCACCACGACCTCGGCCGGCGTGTGGGCCAGCTGCTCTCGCATGGCGTCGACCGCAGCCTGTGTCTCGGCTGCCTCCTCCTGGGTCACCGGGCCAGGCCCTCCGGGACCGCCGCCGCCGGTATCGGCGGCGCCAGCCGGCGTCTCCGTGCTCTCATTCTTCGGGAAATGCTCGCCCGACGGTGTCCAAAGACTGCTCATGCTGGTACTGTAGGCACCTTGACTACATGGAAGCGGGGCCTCCACTGAGGGGTCTCCACCTGGCCACCGTGTCCTCGCCCTCCTGGTGAGCGCGTGCGCCAGGTCGATTGTTCTCGGCCGCGGATGTCCTCCGCGGGCCGGCCTCGCTCCACCGATTGGCTTGCGGAAGGACCGCGGGCCCGAGTGAGAGGTGTGATGACGCATCGTCGCTGACACCACAACAGAGCACCGGATCAATGACCGCATCCGCGCCCGTGAAGTCCGACTCGTGGACCCCGACGGTGCCCAGCTGGGCATCAAGCCGTTGCCCGAGGCGCTCGCCATTGCCAAGGAGCTCGAGCTCGATCTCGTCGAAGTGGCCCCCAACGCCAACCCACCGGTCTGCCGGATCATGGACTTCGGCAAGTTCAAGTTCGACGAGGCGCAGCGGGCCAAGGAGAGCCGCCGCAAGACCGTTCACGTCGGGATCAAGGAGATGAAGTACCGGCCCAAGATCGGTCCGGGAGACTTCGACACCAAGACCCGGCAGGTGGCCAAGTTCCTGGCCGAGGGGCACAAGGTCAAGATCACGATCATGTTCCGAGGTCGCGAGGTCTACCACCCCGAGCACGGCAAGCGGATCCTCGATCGGATCGCCGAGCAGATGGAGGGCGTGGCCAAGATCGAGGCCGAGCCCAAGCTCGACAATCGCAATATGATCATGGTGCTCGCCCCCGACAAGCGGGCCCGCCAGGCTGCGCAGTCGAGGGCGTCGAACCAGCAGCGCACCGAGCGTGGCTCCGGGCGCCAGGACGACGCCGGAGAGGGCGCGGGAACGGATCCTGCAGCACCCCCGTCGGCGAGCCAGGCCGGAGGCAACGGGAGCGCACCGGTGGTCGAAGGGGTCAGTGAGGTCGCGGCGTCGGCCGAAGAGGGATGACGCAATGCCGAAGATGAAGACGGACCGGGGCGCCGCCAAGCGCATCAAGGTGACCGGCAGCGGCCGCCTGCGCCGACGCCAGGCCTTCCGAGGGCACATGCTCGAGCACAAGTCGAGCGTGCGCACGCGCCGGCTCGCCCGTGAGAGCGATATCGCCAAAGCGGACGAGCGCGCCACGCGCCGGATGCTCGGCCTCTGAGCGCGTTCGCGCCCGCAGTCCACTTCCCGCCTTCCCACCCCACCCCCGAATCACCCGAGAGAGGAGACCGCTATGGCCAGAGTGAAGCGCGCCGTCCACGCTCGCAAGCACCACCGCGCCATCCTGGAGCAGGCCCAGGGGTATTACGGCAACAAGAGCCGTTCCTACCGCTCTGCCAACGAGCAGCTCATGCACTCCATGCAGTACGCCTACCGCGATCGCCGGGCCCGCAAGGGCGACTTCCGAAAGCTTTGGATCCAGCGCATCAACGCCGGTGCCCGGGCCAACGGCATCAGCTACAGCCGGCTCATCAACGGTCTGCACCAGGCGGGAGTCCAGGTCGACCGCAAGGTGCTCGCCGACCTGGCGGTGACCGATCCGGCCGCGTTCACCGCGCTCGTGCGGACCTCGCAGGACGCGCTGGGGGCCGCGACGGTTGCCGAGGTCGCTTCCTGAGCCAGCGGCTGGCGTTCACGCACCGGCGGGTCCGCCGGCTGCGCGGGCTCCTGCAGAAGCGCTCGACGCGCTGGAGCGAGCGTGCCTTCGTGGCCGAGGGCGCCGAGCTCATCCGCTGCGCGCTCGAGGCGGGCCACGCGGTCGAGTCCGTCTACGTGTCGCCGGAAGGAGCCGACGATCAGGCGACACGCCGGGTCTGTGACCGGGCCGTGGCCGCTGGGGTGCGGGTCTTCCCGCTTGGCTCCGGTGTCCTCGAACGCGTGGCCGACACCGTCTCTCCACAGCCGGTCATGGCCGTGGTGCCCATGCTCAGTGACCCGGCCCCGGACCGCTGGTCGGCTACAGCGTGGTCGCTCGTCGTCGTCCTGGTCGACGTGCGCGACCCGGGCAACGCCGGGACCGTCCTGCGCGGGGCCGATGCCTCTGGTGCGGACGGAGTCGTCTTCGCGGCGGACTCGGTCGACCCCTACAACCCCAAGACGGTCCGGTCCTCGGCCGGCTCGCTCTTCCACGTCCCCTTCGCCGTGTGGGACGCTCCGGCGGCGGCCGCCGCCGAGCGGCTGGCCGGCGTGGGCTACCGCACCCTGGGCACCGTCGTCGGAGGCGGCGACGACTATGACGCCGTCGACTGGTCGCGGCCGACGGCGCTCTTCTTGGGCAACGAGTCAGCGGGTCTCGACCCCGCGGTGTCCGGGTCGCTCTCGGGGACGGTGGCCATCCCCATGGCGGGCAGGGCCGAGTCCCTCAACGTCGGCGTGGCTGCCGCGGTGATGTGCTTCGAGGCACTGCGGCAGCGCCGGGCGGTGGACGCTGCGACCTCGCCCGGCGGCGGAGGCGGGACGGTCCGTGACGGCATCTAGCATTTCGGCCAGCCATGGTGACTGAGAACGTGGACGCCGACGTCGAGATCCTGGCCGCCGAGGGCGGCCGAGCGGTCGCGGCCGCATCGTCCACGACGGAGCTGGCACAGGTCGAGTCGGAACTCCTGGGCAAGCGCTCCGCGCTCACCCGGGCGAACCGGCGCCTGGGCGGCCTCGGCCCCGAGGAGCGCAAGGAGGCCGGCCGCCGTCTCAACGAGGCCCGGACCCGTCTTCAGGCGGAGATCGATTTCCGCCGGGGGGAACTGGCCCGGACGGAACGGGAGGCGGCCCTCGCCGCCGACCGCCTCGACCTCACCGAGGTCATCTCGGATCAGGTCCTCTCCGCCCCGGCGCGCGGGCACCTTCATCTGGTGACGCAGGCCCGGGCCGAGCTCGAGGACGTCTTCGTCGGCATGGGCTTCACCGTGGCCGAGGGACGGGAGGCCGAATCGGACTGGTACAACTTCGAGGCTCTCAACATCCCTCCCGCGCATCCCTCCCGCGGCATGTACGACACCATGTACCTCGATTTGGGCGAGCCCGAGACGGTGCTCCTGCGCACGCACACGTCCCCGGTGCAGATCCATCTGATGGAGCAGGCTGTGGCCGAGGGGTCGTTGCCGATACACGCCGTCATGCCGGGCAAGTGCTTCCGGCTCGATACCCCCGACGCCCGGCACCTCGCCGTGTTCAACCAGATCGAGGGCCTGGTCGTCGACCGTGGCATCACCTTCGGCGACCTCGCCGGCACCATTCAGGTCTTCACGGAGGCCTACTTCGGCGCGGGCATGCAGTCCCGTCTCCGACCGGCGTACTTCCCCTTCACCGAGCCCTCGGCCGAGCTCGAGATCACGTGCACCCTGTGCCTGGGGGAAGGCTGCCGCACCTGCTCGCACACCGGCTGGATAGAGCTCGGGGGCTGCGGCATGGTCGACCCCGCCGTGTTCGCCGCCGTTGGCATCGACGCCTCGGAGTGGTCCGGCTTCGCCTTCGGATTCGGCATCGACCGCTTGGCGCAGATGCGTCACGCCATCCCCGACATGCGCTCGTTCCTCGAGAACGACATTCGGTTCCTCTCGCAGTTCTGACCTCCGCTACCGACCCCGAATCGACCAAGCCCCGAGACCCGAGAAACGATCGTGCGCGCACCGCTCAGCTGGCTCCGTGACTTCGCCCCGTTCCCCGATGATGTCGGGGTGTTGCGGGCCGCGCTCGACGACCTGGGGTTGGTGGTGGAGGGCATCGAGCACGTCGGCGAGGGCCTGGGCGAGGTGGTGGTGAGCCGAGTGCTCGAGATCCGGCCCATCGAGGGCGCCGACCGGATCCGCCTGGTCGTCGCCGATGCGGGCGCGGAGCCACTCGAGATCGTGTGCGGCGCCCGGAACTTCGCCGTCGGCGACCGCGTGCCGCTGGCGCCGGTCGGCACGCTCCTCCCGAATGCCGAGGAGCCGATCACCCGAGTCAAGATGCGCGGGGTCACCTCCAACGGCATGCTCTGCTCGGGGACGGAGCTCGGCCTCAGTGACGACGCCGACGGGCTGCTGATCCTGGACGCGGAGATGCCGGGCGAGCCGGGGACCCCGTTGCTTCAGGCGCTCGGCCTCGAGCGCGACGTCGTGTTCGACATCACCGTCGAGGGCAACCGCCCCGACGCCTGGAGCATCGCCGGCATCGCGCGCGACCTCGCCAACCGGTTGCACCTTCCCTTCGAGGTGCCCGAGCCGCCTGATCCCGAGCCGAGTGGCCTCCCCGTGGAGCGGGCGGCGACGGCGGCGGTCGAGTCGACCGACCTGTGCCCGCGCCTGACCGTGACCGTCCTCCAGGGCGTCACGGTTGGCCCTTCGCCACGCCAGGTGGCTCGAAGGCTGCTCCTGGCCGGCATGCGACCGATCAACAACGTGGTCGACGCGTCGAACTACGTCATGCTCGAGTTGGGCCAGCCCACGCACCCCTACGACCTCTCGCTCCTGCCCGGCCGAGGCCTTCGGGTGCGTCGGGCGCGCACCGGCGAAGTGATCGAGACCCTCGACGGCGTGCCGCGGACCGTCGGCGTGCGCGGCCGGGGCCTCGGCGATACCGGCGACGACTGCCTCATCTGCGATGGGGAGGACACGCCGGTCGGCATCGCCGGGGTCATGGGCGGTGCCTCCTCGGAGATCGCGGACTCGACGACCGAGGTGCTGCTCGAGGCGGCCTATTTCGCCCCCATGGCGATCGCCCGCACGTCCAAGCGACTGGGTCTGCGTACCGAGGCGTCGGCCCGGTTCGAGCGGGGGTGTGATCCTTGGGGCATCGAGCCGTCGGTGGCCCGCTTCTGCCAGGTGCTGCGCCAGAGCGTGCCCGGGCTTCGGGTGGCCGACGGCATGATCGACATACGCGGCGACGTCCCGATGCCGTTCACGGTGAGCCTGCCGGTCGCCCGAGTGCAGCGTCAGATCGGAGTGCCGCTCGGACCCGACGAGATAGCGGATCTGATCGAGCCCATCGGCTTCTCCGTCCTCGATCGTGGTCAGGGAGAGCCGGGCGACCTCGAGGGGGAACGGATCACCCTGTCCGTGCCCACGAACCGCCCGGACGTCCGTCCCGAGCCCTACGGCGTCGACGATGTCATCGAGGAGGTTGCCCGTACGTTCGGCTACTCCAACGTGCCGCGTCACATGCCGACCTGGCCCCAGCCCGGTGCTCTGACCTCGCTCCAGCGATCGCGCCGGCTGGTCAAGGACGTCCTGTGCGGGCTCGGCGCCTCCGAGGGATGGACCGACACGTTCGTCTCGGCGGCGGATCACGAGGGCGTCGGTCTCTCGGGCCCAGCCGTGCGGGTGTCCAACCCGCTCGACGGGGAGAAGCCGTTCCTGCGCCGCACGCTCCTGCCGGGGCTGCTGCGCGCCTTGGCCTACAACGCCGGACGGCGTCAGCCCGACGTCAGGCTGTTCGAGGTCGGGGTCGTGTTCTCCCACCCCGAGGAGGGATCGCAGCGGGTGTTCGAGCGCGCCGGAGCAGGGGGAAACTCGACCGCCCTGCTCCCGGGAGAGCGCGAGATGGTCGCCGCCGTCTTCGCCCGTGAGGGCGACGACGCCCGCGCCGCGGTGGCGGCGTGGGACGTTCTGGCCGACACCCTCCGTCTGGCCGGGGTCCGCCTGGCGTCGCCGGATCACGAGTCCACGCTCCCGGGACTGCATCCCAGCCGCTCCGCCCGCCTGGTCGCGCGCGGTCGGGCCGGGGAGCTCACGACCATCGGCAGTGTGGGTGAGGTCGACCCCGATGTCGCCGTGACCTTCGGCGTCACCCGTACGACGGGCGGCGCGGCGTCGGCGCGTCGGGTGGGCTGGCTCCAGATCGACCTCGGGCTGCTCTTCGACGACACGCTGGTGCCGCGACGGCTCGCCGGTGGAGGGGCGGTCAGCCGCTTTCCCTCGTCCGACGTCGACCTGGCGCTGGTCGTCGACGACGGGTACCCGGCGGACGCGGTCGCCGACTCGCTGCGTGCGGCGGCCGGCGACGTCCTGGAGTCGGTTCGCCTCTTCGACGTCTATCGCGGCCCCGGGATCGCCGAGGGTGCGCGTTCGCTCGCCTACCGGCTTCGCTTCTGCTCGCCGGAGCGCACGCTGACCGACGAGGAGGTCGGTGAGGTGCGCGCCCGCTGCATCCACGCCGTGGAGAAGGAGTTCAGCGCCACCCTGCGCTGATTCTTGCTCTCCAGCGGCCCGGTGGGGACGCGACCATGGGCCGGCGCTCGGCGCGTCGTACCCGGCGCCGCGTGGCATCGTGGGCACGTGGAGGTCCGACTGCTCCGTCCCGACGACGACGCCGCGATGACCGAGTGGCACGGCGTCTTGCAGGCGGTCGACGAAGAACTCTGGCCCGGGCTCGCTGGATTCTCCCTGCGCGACGTCCGCGCGTTCGTTCGTCACCGTGGCCGGTACCGGCGCTACGACCTCCTGGCCGCGAGCGAAACGGGCGGCCCGATCCTGGGGTGCGGCTCCATGGAGGTGCCGCTGCGCGACAACCTCCACAGCGCGGAGGTCATGGTCGCGGTCCACCCGGCCCACCGGCGCCGCGGCGTCGGGACCGCGATCGTCGAGGCGATGGGTCGTCTCGCGTCGGCCGACGGCCGTCTGGTCCTCAACGCGATCGTCGACGTGCCTGTGGACCGGGCGCAGGACGACCCCTCGCTCCACTTCGCGCCCAGGGTCGGCTTCGAAGCGATGCTTCCGGGCAACGTCCGCGACCTCGCCGTCCCGGTCGACCCGGCTCGGATCGAAGAACTCCGCCGGGTGGTGGCCCAGTCGCGCCACGCCGGCGACTACCGGACGCTCACCTTCGAGGCGCCGTGGCCCGTCGAGTACCTCGATGACGAGTGCGAGCTCTTCCGCCGGATGTCGACCGACGAGCCGTCGGGCGACGCGGACAAGGAGGAGGAGGTCTGGACGCGCGACCGGTTGCGCGAAAGCGATGAGTTGCGGGCGGAGCGTGGGGTGTCGAAGCTCGCCGCGGTGGCGCAGCACATTCCGTCCGGCCGCATCGTGGCCGTCTCCGAGCTGCTGCTCTCCTCCGCCGCGCCGCGCCAGGCTTGGCAGCTCATCACCCTGGTCCATCCCGAGCACCGCGGCCACCGTCTCGGCCTCGCCGTCAAACTCGCCAACCTCGACTTCCTGGCCGAACGTGCGTCGGCGGTGCGCACGATTCGCACGGGCAACGCCCAGGAGAACGCGCCGATGATCGCGGTCAACGACATGCTCGGGTTCGAGATCGCCGGCGTCGGCATGTTCTGGCAGAAACACCTCGGGACTTCAGAGCAGCCCCGAACTCCTTGACCGGGCTGGCCTCGCCCGTCGACCCAGCCTTGCCGGCTGGCCGACGTTCGCGCACGCCTGCGACCCGTCTTCCAGTTGATCTTGGAGATCAACGAACGGCGGCACTCGGCACCGCCGCCCAGAGTTTCCTTGTGTGTCGGCGGTCGAAGTGCTTCAATCGAACGTTGGTTCGAAAGCAGACACGGGGGATGGAGCATGTCCTACAAGTCGTTCTTGGCCGCCGCTGTGCTCACGGGAACGGCCGGTCTCCTCCCGCTCTTCTCCTCATCGGCTTCGGCTTCGGTGTCGTCGCCGTCATCAGCTTCGTCTCCGTCGCTGTCGCCGTCGCCCGCGATCAGTAGGTTCAGCCCGACGCAAGGACCTGTCGCTACGACCGTCACCATCTCGGGCACCAACCTGGCCGATGCCACGAGCGTGATGTTCGGCCGGACCGCGGCCACGGTCGTTCTTGATCAGTCCACCAAGGTCGAGGTGCAGGTCCCAACCGGTGCGGCAACGAGCGCCATCAGAGTCGATACGCCCGCGGGGAGGGCGACGAGTCGCAGCAAATTCGTGGTTACGACTCCTCTCGGCGGCGTGGTGAGCCTGGCGGGCGGCGGAAACAGTTACTGCGCTGTCCTGACCTCCGGCGGGGTCGACTGCTGGGGACGGGGACTGATAGGGGAGCTGGGCGACGGCAAGCTCTCGAGCACATCCTCGACGTCCACCCACAGGAGGGCCTTCCCGCAGGCAGTGGTGGGAGTCGGTGACAGCGGCACCCTCAGCGGCGTGGTGGGTCTGGTGAGCGACGGAACTGATTCTGTCGTCCCCTCCGGTTATTGCGCTGTCCTCGCCACAGGCGGAGTCGACTGCTGGGGAGACGGCCAAGCCGGTGAGCTCGGCAACGGCGTCATCTACAACCTCCCCTACCAAGGCAGTGCCGTCCCGGTGCCGGTGCTCGGAGTCGGCGGCAGCGGGACCCTTACCGGCGTGGTGCGCCTGGTGAGCGGACCGCACGGTGAGCTCGGCGGCTCTTCGGCGGCGCCGTCCTGATCTCGGGCGGCGAGTGCGACCTGCTCGGGCGGGTGACTCTGGGGTATTCCGGCCAACTGGGCGACGGCATCTTCTACACCACCGGCAACCAGGGCAGTGACGTCCCCGTGGCGGTGTTGGGAGTCGGTGGCAGCGGCACCTTGGGCGGGGTGGCCAGCCTGGCCAACAACACGAACGGTTCCTGCGGACTCCTGACCTCGGGCGGAGTCGACTGCTGGGATGGGCGGTGACGGCCAGTTGGGCGACGGCGTCTTCGACGGTGGTAGTGCCGTCCCCGTGGCGGTGCTGGGTGTCGGTGGCAGCGGCACCCTCGGTGGCGTGGTGAGCCTGGCCGGCGACCCCTTCTACTACGCCAGCAGCTATTGCGCGGTCCTGACCTCGGGCGGGGTCGACTGCTGGGGCGCTGGCCGTGACGGGGAGCTGGGCGACGGTAGCCACTACAAGACAGGCAACGTAGGCAGCGCCGCCCCCGTGGCGGTGCTCGCCGTCGGTGGCAGCGGCACCCTCGACGGCGTGGCCGGCCTCGGCGGCGATGAAAACGGCTTCTGCTCCGTCCTCACCTCAGGCGGGGTCGACTGCTGGGGAGCGGGTTATCGCGGGCAGATGGGCGACGGTGCCTTCGAGGGCAGCGCCGTCCCGGTGTCGGTGGTCGGGGTCGGTGGCAGTGGCACCGTCGGCGGTGTGGTGAGCCTGGTGGGCGCCGGATTTGGCTATTACGAAACGGGCTTCTGCTCCCTCCTCTCCTCGGGCGGGGTCGACTGTTGGGGTTACGGCTTTTTCGGTCAGCTGGGCGACGGTGTCTTCTACGGCACCGGCAACAATGGCAGTGCCATCCCGGTGGTGGTGGTCACGAAGGTGGTCGCGACCAGTCCCAGCTGAAGTAGTCGGCCTGGCAGTACCGGTTGAGGCAGTCGAGGATCACTTCGGCCGCACCAGCTCCCTCGGGCGGCAGTTTGCCTATCTTCGCATGAATATGCGAATTTGTGTATATTGATGCGATGAAAGTGGGTATCACCGGGGCGTCCGGGTACACGGGGGCCGAGCTCCTCAGGCTGCTGGCGTCGCACCCCGAGTTCGACGTGGCCGTGGCCACCGCCCGCTCGCAGGCTGGCGCGCTCGTCGGCGAGCACACACCTTCCCTTCGGGCCGCCTATCCGGGCCTCGCCTATGCAGAGACCACTTCCGACGCCCTCGACGGTCTCGACCTGGTCTTCTGCGCGCTGCCGCACGGGGAGTCCCAGGCGCTCGTCCCGAGCCTTCGGGGACGGGTGGGCTGCATCGTGGACCTCGCCGCAGACTTCCGGCTGCGCGACCCGGAGTCGTACCCGCGCTGGTACGGCGCGGAGCACAGCGCCCCGGCGTTGCTGGACGAGGCCGTGTACGGGCTGCCCGAACTCTTCCGGGACGACCTCCCCGGCGCCACGCTCGTGGCCGCGGCGGGGTGCTATCCCACCGCGGCCGCGCTCGCGCTGGCGCCGCTCGTGCGCGGCGGGTTGGTCGAGCGGAGCGGGATCATCGTGGACGCCGCCTCGGGCGTCTCGGGTGCTGGCCGCGGCGCCAAGGAGTCGCTCCACTTCGGCACGGTGGACGAGGACTTCGTCGCCTACGGGCTGTTGAACCACCGGCACACCCCCGAGATGGAGCAGGCCCTCGGTGCCCAGATCCTTTTCACCCCCCACCTGGCGCCCATGGTGCGCGGCATCCTCGCCACCTGTTACGCCCGTCCCGCCGGCTCGCGCCAGCTCGGGACGGACGACGTCATGGGCGCGCTGCACGACGCCTACGACGCGGAGCCGTTCGTCGTGGTGGGCGCGGAGCCGCCCTCCACCAAGGCCACCGCCGGTGCCAACGTCGCGCACGTCACGGCTCGAGTCGACCCCCGGACCGGCTGGGTCGTCGCGCTGTGCGCCCTCGACAACCTGGTCAAGGGCGCATCGGGCCAGGCCGTTCAGTGCGCCAACGTGTGTCTCGGCCTGGCCGAGACGGCCGGGCTCCCTCTCGTCGGGCTCTATCCGTGAGTGTCGTCGTTCCGGCCGGTTTCGCGGCTGCTGGGGGGTCCGCGGGCATCAAGGCGAACGGGGCCCTCGACATGGCCATCGTGACCACGGTCGACGGCCGACCCGTGCCGGCGGCCGGTGTCTTCACCTCCAATCTCGCCGCGGCGGCGCCGGTCCAGGTGAGCCGAGCCCACCTCGAAGCCAGCGGTGGTCGCGCCTCGGGGGTGATCCTCACATCGGGCAACGCCAACGCCGCCACCGGCCAATCGGGCCGAGACGCCGCCCGACGTCTGTGCGCGTCGGTTGCCGCCGGGATCGGAGTCACGGCCCAAGAGGTGCTGGTGTGCCAGACCGGGCTCATCGGCATCCCGTTCCCCATCGACCTGGTCGAGCCGCAGGTGGCACAGATCGTCGCCGGTCGAGGCGACAGCGCCGACGCGTCGGGGCGTGCCGCGCGGGCGATCATGACCACCGACACCGTGCCCAAAGAGATCGTTGTCTCCGCCGAGGGCTTCTCGGTCGGCGGCATGGCGAAGGGGGCGGCGATGCTGGCGCCGAACATGGCGACGATGTTGGCCGTCGTGACCACGGACGCGTCGGTCGACACGCCGACGCTGCAGAAGGCGCTGAAGCAAGCGGTGTCGTCCTCCTTCAACACCATCAGCGTGGACGGATCCACCTCGACCAACGACACGGTTCTCGTGCTCGCCTCCGGCCGGGCGGCAGCGCCCGGCCCGGCCGCGCTCACCGAGGCGCTCACCGAGGCCTGTCGCTCGTTGGCCGAGCAGATGGTGGACGACGCCGAAGGGGCGACCAAGGTGGCCCACGTGCACGTGCGCGGCGCCGAGAGCGACACGGCGGCCCATACCGCCGCACGCAAGGTCGCCGACTCCATGTTGGTGCAATGCTCGCTCTTCGGCGAGGACCCGTACTGGGGACGCGTCGTGTCCGAGCTCGGATCGGCCGGTACCGCGTTCGACATCGACCGCGTGTCGGTGGCCTACGGTGGCGTGGTCGTCTGCGCCGGCGGTGTGGCGGCACGGCACGACGAGAGCGCCGTGGCGGCGCACCTGGGCGGCCGGCACGTCGAGATCACGTGTGACCTCGGCCTCGGGACGGGCGAGGCCGTGGTGCTCGGGACCGACCTCGGCTACGGCTACATCGACGAGAACCGGACGACGTCGTGACGACGCAGGCGTCGGGGGCGGTGCCCGTGCCACCGAAGGTGACCCGGGCCCAGAGGGCGGCCGCGGCGAAAACCGCGTCCGTGCTGGTCGAGGCCCTGCCCTACATCCGCCGGTTTTGGGGCAAGGTCGTCGTGGTCAAGTACGGCGGCAACGTTTTGCACGCCGCGGGAGCCGGGGCCGACGGCGAGGCATCTCCGAGCGCCACCGCGACGGCGGACCCCCTGGCCTCGTTCGCGCAGGACGTCGTGCTGATGCGCGCCGTGGGCATCCTTCCGGTCGTCGTCCACGGCGGGGGGCCCCAGATCGGCGAGCTCATGGCCCGATTGGGCAAGGAGACGGAATTCCGGAACGGCCTACGTGTCACCGACGCCGATACCCTCGACATCGCACGCATGGTCTTGGTCGGCAAGGTGAACAGGGACATCGTCTCGGCCATCAACGTGCACGGACCACTGGCCGTGGGCATGTCGGGCGAGGACGCCAACCTGATCACGGCCGCTCCGAGTCACGTCGACCTCGGGTTCGTCGGCAGCGTCTCGGACGTGGATCCGACCATGCTGCAGCGACTCGTGGCAGAAGGTCTGATCCCGGTGGTGGCGACCATCGGCGCGGACGAGTCGGGTCAGGCCTACAACATCAACGCCGACACGGTGGCCGGCGCGCTCGCCGAGGCCCTTCAGGCCGAGAAGCTGATCTTCCTCACCGACATCGAGGGGCTCCGCGTGGTCGCCGACGACCCGGCGACGGTGATCCACCAGGCGTCGCTGGACGTGATCGACGAGATCGTCCGCAGCGGGAACGCCCGGGGAGGCATGATGCCCAAGGTCGAAGCGTGTGCCCGCGCCGTGCGGGCCGGGGTGGGTCGGGCGCACATCCTCGACGGACGGGTGCCGCACGCGTTGTTGCTCGAGCTCTTCACGGACTCCGGGGTCGGGACCATGGTCCTTCCGTGACCGGGAGAGCCGATCGCGGCGCGCTCATGCGCACGTACGCCGATCCTCCTGCCACCTTCGTGAGAGGGGAGGGGACGGTGCTCTTCGACGAAGAGGGCCGGGAGTACCTGGACTTCATCACCGGGCTCGCTGTCGTCTCGCTCGGCCATGCCCACCCGACGGTGGCTCGGGCGATCGCCGAACAGGCGGCGACCTTGTGCCACGTCTCCAACCTCTACGGGAACGAGCTCGGTCCCGAGGTGGCCAAGACCATCGATCGACTGGTGAACGGCGGTTCGGGACAGGCGGGAGGACAGGTCTTCTTCACCAACTCCGGCGCCGAGGCGAACGAGTGCGCTCTGAAGCTGGCTCGGCGCTGGGCCGGCGGCAACCGCCACGTCGTGGTGAGCGCCGACAATTCGTTTCACGGGCGAACCCTGGCCACCCTGACCGCGACCGGTCAACCCGAGAAGCACGCGCCGTTCCTTCCTCTTCCCGAGGGGTTCGTGCACGTCCCATACGACGACGTCGAGGCGCTGGAAGAGGTACTCGACCCCGCCACGGTGGCGGCCGTTCTGCTCGAACCGCTTCAGGGCGAAGGGGGTGTCGTCGTGCCGAGCTCCGACTACCTCGCCGCGGTACAGGCGCTGTGCACCGAACGGAACGTTCTCCTCATGCTCGACGAGGTGCAGACCGGTCTGGGGCGGACGGGACACTGGTTCGCGTTCCAGGCCCAGGGACTCCGGCCGGACGTCGTGACCATGGCGAAGGCGCTCGGCAACGGCATGCCCGTCGGGGCGTGCTGGGCACGCGGCGAGGTCGCGGCGGCGTTCGGCCCGGGCGACCACGGTTCGACCTTCGGCGGCCAGCCGCTGGCCCTGTCGGCCGCCCGGGCGACCCTCGCGGTCATGGAGGCCGAGGACGTCTGCCGCCGGGCGCGAGAGAAGGGTCGCCGTCTCGCCGCCGGATTGGGTGCGCTCCCCGGCGTGGTATCAGTGCGGGGCGCCGGGCTCCTCCTGGCGGCGCAGCTCGAGGCAGCGGTGGCCCGGGAGGTGGCCGCTGATGCGCTTGCCCGCGGTCTGCTCGTCAACGCGGTGTCGCCCGACGCCGTGCGCCTCGCACCGCCGCTGCTCGTGAGCGACGACGAGATCGACCGGGCGCTCTCCATCCTCAACGAATCACTGGAGTCGGTGGCGGCCCTGCCGGACGTGGCCGGGGCCGGCGGTGGGCGCTAGGCATCGTCCCGGACCGAACGCCAGAAACGCCCGAAGCGACAGAAGCGACAGCAAACGACAGCAAACGACAGGAAACGATCGAAGACCGTGCCGAATCTCCTCGACATCGACCACCTCTCCCCGGTGGAGTGGGACGCGGTGATGACGCTGGCCGTCGACGCGCCGCCTCCGCAGCGACTTCGAGGGGCGGGCGTCGCGTTGCTCTTCGAGAAGCCCTCGGCTCGGACCCGCAACTCGACGGAGATGGCCGTCGTCGATCTGGGCGGCCACCCCGTCTACATCCAAGGACACGAAGTCGGGCTCGACGTACGGGAGTCGGCCGAGGATGTGGCGCGCACGCTCGGGTGCTACCACCGGGCGCTCTGCGCCCGTGTGTTCGACCACACGATGCTCGATCGGATGGCCGCAGCGCTGGCACACAGCGGCTTCGACGTCCCGGTGGTCAACCTGTTGTCGGACGCCGCCCATCCCTGCCAGGCGGTCGCCGACATGCTGACGCTGCGCGAGGCGTTCGGCCACCCGGCCGGACGAGTGATCACGTACGTGGGCGACAGCAACAACATGGCCCGTTCGCTGACCAAGGCGGCGGTCCTCGAGGGCATGGAGGTGCGAATCGCCTCGCCGGCGAGCTACGCCTTCGACCCGGCGGAGCTCTCAGCGCTCCAGGCGTTTGCCGACGCAGCCGGCCGGGGTGGGTCGGTCCAGCTCACGGACGATCCGCGCCACGCCGTGCACGGCGCATCCGCCCTCTACACCGACGTGTGGACCAGCATGGGCCAAGAGCGCGAACGCGAGGCCCGCCTTGCCGCGTTTCGCGGCTACACCGTCGACGACACGCTGGTCGCGCTCGCCCATCCCGACGTCGCCGTGCTCCACTGCCTGCCCGCCCATCGCGGCGAGGAGATCAGCGACTCGGTGCTCGAAGGGCCGCGGTCATGGGTGTGGCGACAGGCCGCCAACCGCCGCATCGCGATGAGGGGCATCCTGGCCTGGGTGATCGGAGCGCAGGAGTGACCTCGGTCCAACGGTTGACGAAGAACCAGCGCCAGCATCGCATCTCGAAGCTGCTGGAGGCGCAGCCCGTGGCCAGCCAGGCGCAGCTGGTGGCCCTGCTGGCCGACCAGGGGGTGGACGCCACCCAAACCACGGTGTCACGCGACCTCGACGACCTCGGCGCGGTGAAGGTCCGCCTTCCCGGCGGGGAGTCCGCGTACGCGCTGCCGGAGTTGCCGAAGAACCAGATCGCGCCCGACGACCATCTGCGCCGCGTGCTCGGCGAGTGGGTGGTCGAGGTGGCTCACTCGGGTGTTCTGGTCGTGCTGCGTACGCCGCCGGGCTCGGCCCACGTCGTAGGCTCCGCTCTGGACCGCAGCGGCCTCGAAGGCATCGTCGGCACGGTCGCCGGCGACGACACGGTGTTGGTAGTCGCGTCCGAGGAACTCGGTGGCGCGCCCATGGCGGCCCGCTTGCGCGAAGTGGCGGGCATTGCCGAGCAGGCCCGGATGGCCTTGAATGGGAAGGACGAAGAAGATGCCTGAACGGGTGGTGCTGGCCTACAGCGGTGGACTCGACACGTCGGTGGCGGTGCGCTGGCTGCAAGAGAACGAGGGGGTGGAAGTCGTCGCCGTCGCCGTCGACGTCGGCCAGGCCGCGGACAGGGGAGGGGAGGACTGGGACGTCGTCCGAGCGAGGGCTTTGGCGGCTGGTGCCGTCGAGGCCGTGGTGGTCGACGCGCGCCACGAAATGGCGGAGCAGTTCTGCGTGCCCGCCCTGCAGGCCAACGCGAGGTACGAAGGAAAGTATCCACTCGTGTCCGCTCTCTCCCGCCCGGTCATCGTCGGACACCTGGTGCGCGAAGCGCGGCGCCATGGCGCAACTGCCGTCGGCCACGGCTGCACGGGTAAGGGGAACGACCAGGTCCGCTTCGAAGTCGGTGTGCGGGCACTGGCGCCTGACCTCTCCATCTACGCCCCGGCCCGCGTCTGGGGGCTCAGCCGCGACGATTGCGTCGACTTGGCGGCGAAATGGGAGATACCGATCACGGTGACCAAGGACAAGCCCTACTCCATCGATGACAACCTCTGGGGCAAGGCGATCGAGTGCGGCGCCATCGAGGACCCATGGGCCCCGGCGCCCGACGACGTGTACACCCTCACCCGGGTCACGGAGACGGAGTCCACCGAGGTGGTCGTCGGCTTCGAGGCGGGCGTTCCGGTCAGCCTCGACGGAGAGGCGCTCGATCCCTACCCGTTGATCTCCCGCCTGGCGGCGCTGGCGGGGAGCCGCGGGTTCGGGCGCCTCGACATGGTGGAGAACCGCCGTGTCGGCATCAAGAGTCGTGAGATTTACGAATGCCCGGCCGCGCTCGCGCTGATCGCGGCGCATGCCGATCTTGAAGACCTGACCCTCGAACGTGACCTGCACCACGAGAAGGCTCGCCTCGAGCCGCGCTGGTCCGAGCTGGTCTACGACGGCCTGTGGTACTCACCGCTACGCACCGCTCTGCAGGGATTCATCACCGAGAGCCAGCGTCACGTGACCGGCGAGGTACGCCTGCGATTCACCGCGCCCGGGATATGCAACGTGGCCGGCCGCCGCAGCCCCGTCGCGCTCTACGATCATGGCCTCGCAACCTACGACGCCTCCGACACGTTCCGCCACGAGGACGCTGAAGGCTTCGTTCGTCTTTGGGGCCTCGGTGTGGCGACATGGTCCGCACGCCAGGGTCCGGGAGCGAACCGAGACGACGCAAGGAGCGGCTCATGACGCTGTGGGAAGGCCGCATGTCGACGGGTATGGCCGAAGCGGTCGCTGCCTTCACGGTCAGCCTCCCGTTCGACCGGACGCTCGCCCGTGACGACCTGGCGGGTTCAAGAGCCCATGTGAAGGGCCTGGGCAAGGCGGGCATCCTCAGCGATAGCGAGGTGGCCTCGCTCATCGAAGCTCTCGACATGGTGGAAGAGGAGTTCACGAACGGGGTGTTCGTCTTCGCGCCCGACGACGAGGACGTGCACACCGCCATAGAGCGACGGGTCACCGAACTGGCCGGCGACGCCGGCGCGAAGCTGCACACCGGACGCAGCCGCAACGACCAGGTCGCAACGGCGCTGCGGCTCTGGTGCCGTCGGTCGCTGGTCGCGGTGGCCGACGAGATCATGGCATTGCAGGACACGTTGGCGCAGCGAGCCGCCGACGCCGGAGACATCTACCTGCCGGGCTACACCCACATGCAACGGGCGCAGCCGGTCCTTTTGGCCCACCACCTGCTGGCTCACGGGTGGGCTCTGGCGCGCGACGTGGACCGGATCCTCACCACCGTGGACCGGTTGAACACATCACCGCTGGGTGCGGGCGCGCTGGCCGGGTCCTCGCTCCCGCTCGATCCTGATTATGTGGCGGCCGAACTGGGGTTCCACGGACGCTTCGAGAATTCTCTCGACGCGGTCGCCGACCGTGACTTCGTGGCCGAGTGCCTCTTCGACCTCGCGCTGCTCGGGGTTCATCTGTCACGAATGGGCGAGGAGATCGTGCTGTGGTCCACGGAAGAGTTCGGCTTCTGCACGCTCGACGACGCCTACGCAACGGGCAGCTCCATGCTTCCCCAGAAGAAGAACCCCGACGTCGCCGAGCTGGCGCGGGGGAAGTCTGGTCGTCTGATCGGCCACCTCACCGCCGTCTTGGTCACGCTCAAGGGACTTCCGCTCGCCTACAACCGGGACCTGCAGGAAGACAAGGAGCCGCTCTTCGATGCGGTGGCGCAGGTGACGAACGCGCTGATGGCACTCCGTGGCCTGTACGACACGTTCACGTGGAACGAGTACCGGATGCAGGCGGCGGCGGACGGGCCGGAGGCCGCCGCCATCGACCTGGCCGAGATGCTGGTCGAGCAGGGCATGCCGTTCCGCCAGGCCCATGCGCTCGTCGGGGGCCTGGTACGCGAGTCCGTGGAGCGACACGTGCCGCTCGTCGAGCTCGTCGCGGCCCATCCGGACCTCGGTGAGGCTGCCGTCGAGCTCTTGGAGCCCGGCGTCGCGGTGACACGCCGCAGGACGCCCGGCGGCGCCGGTCCTGGACCGGTGGCCGAACAGTCGGCGAGGTTCGTGAGGCGCCGCGAGGTCGACAGGACGCGCCTCGGCCAGTGGCGTCCCGCGGCCGGCTGAGACCTCGAGCACTCGTCGAGATCCCAACATTGCACTCGGACTGTCCCGAACACGGCCCCTTCGCTGCAGCAAGACACCCCTACCGCTGTTGCCGGGTCCCAACGGGTGTGGAACAGGGTCTTTCCGTCCACCGATTCGGGGCGTTCCCGACGGGGTATCGACAGCTGGGTGAACGCTCCGTAAAGAAACAGCGAGAGGGTTGCGGCGAGCTCCATGAGTGGAGCACGCTGGAAGCGACCAGCCGATCGAGGACCAGCCCGGGGTCTTGCCATCGAGATCCCGACGTTGGCCCGGGCGACCGAGCCATAGGTGACGCCTCCGGGGGTGCCCAAGAGGGAAGGCGTCGCAGCGTGCAGGCCGCGGGTGATGGAGTCGGAGGTTGTCCACTGAGAAAGCGCCCATCCCGGAGGCCACATCAATGCAGCGAATGAGCGGCATCGACCCGATGTTCGTGTACGCCGATACACCGGACACTCCGATGGAGATCGCGTACGCCTGCGTGCTCGACCCGACGAGCGCGCCGGGCGGCTACGGCTTCGAGCGCGTCCGTGACCTCTTGGCGGAGCGCACCCCGGCCCTCCCGCCGCTGCGGCGCCGGTTCATGGCGGTCCCGTTCGGCCTTGACGTCCCCCGGCTGGTGGACGACCCGGACTTTGACGTTTCCAATCACCTGCACCGGGTTGCGTTGCCCGCGCCTGGTGGACCGGACGAATTCTCCCGGATGGTGTCGGAGGTCATGAGCCGCCCACTCCCGCCCGACCAGCCCCCATGGGAGATGCACGTGGTCGAAGGACTGGCCCGTGGGCGTGTCGGCCTGATCGCCAAGGTCCACCACGCGGTGGTCGACGGCGTGGCTGGCGCGCAGCTGATGGCCCAGTTGCTCGATCTGACGCCGGAGGGCTCGACCGAGACCGATCGCCACCCGAGGAGACAAACCGCCCGCCTTCCTTCGGCGGCCCGCTTGATGTCGGACGCCTTGCCGAGTTTCCTGACGTGCCCGATGCGAGCATGGCGGGCCGGGCGCGAGGTCGGACGTACCGGGGCCCGGCTGGTGCGACGTGCCGTCGACCGCGGCGCGGGACCGGTGTCGATCCCCCTTGGTGCTCCCACCACGTTCGAGACCGCGGTCGGACCCCGGCGGGAGGTGGCCTTCGCCGAGCTGGACCTGCGCCAGGTCCGAGTCCTCTGCGAGCGATTCGGCGTCACGGTGAACGACGTGGTGCTCGCGACGTGCTCGGGTGCGTTGCGGGAGCACCTGGCGGCCCAGGGCGAGGACGTGGATCGACCCCTGGTCGCCGTCGTACCGGTGTCAACGCGTGAGCGTTCCGGAGAGCGGCCGCGTCGGAATGTGGGCAATCAGCTCTCGGCGATGTTCGTCCCGCTCTCGAACGAGCGGAAGACCCCGCTCGAGCGGCTGCGAACGGTGGCTGCGGCCAGCGCCGCGTGCAAGGGGCAGGAGCGCGTCGCCGGTTTCGGTCCCGCCATCGCGCTCGTCGCCGACGCGGTCCCGCCGGCGATCGCCAAGCCGGTGGTCCAACTGGGAGTGCGAGCCGGGGTCGTTCGCCGTGCCCGAGCGGCCAACCTCATGATCTCCAACGTGCCCGGGCCGGACTTCCCGTTGTACTTCGCCGGCATGCGGCTCGAGTGCGTCTTTCCTCTCGGTCCCGTGGTCGACGGCATCGCCCTCAACATCACCGTGCAGAGCTACGAGGAGTCGCTCTTCGTCGGAGTCAATGCCTCGGCTCGCGCCGTACTGCACCTGACGGCATTGACCGAAGCCATTGAGGCTGAGCTGGTTCGGCTGAACCGGATGGCCCTGGGAGCCCCGGCGCGCCACGATCCGGCCCGCCGCCGCTCACGTGGACCGGCCGGCGCTGCTCCGACACGACGGCCGGGGTGGCGCGGACGGACGGGTGGCGGCGGCGAGAGCTCGGAGGTCGCCCGCACCGCCTGATCCCCCTCCTCGTGGCCGGTCCATACGGCCTCGCGACAGTGGGGCGAACGGGGCGAACGCGGGGAACGGCGGGCGTTCGCAGGGGTGGCGCATGCCCGGGGGTTCGCCCGGGGGTTGCGAAGGGCCCCGATCGGCTGGCAGGTCCGCGGCATCATGGGCCAGGGTGGCCCGGTGCAGCGCAGCGATCTCGAACGGCAGCCGGTCGATATCGCCCCTTGGCTGCTCAACAAGCTGCTGGCGCACGGGGAGCGGGTGGGCCGGATCGTCGAGGTGGAGGCGTACCACGGCGCCAACGATGCGGCCTCTCACGCCTTCCGGGGCATGACGGCTCGAACGGCCGTGATGTTCGGCCCCCCTGGCTTCCTCTACGTCTATTTCACCTACGGCATGCACTGGTGCGCGAACGTGGTCTGCGGGCCCGACGGCGAGGCGGCGGCAGTCCTGATCCGGGCCCTCGAGCCGGTCGCCGGCCTCGAGGCGATGCGCCTGGCGCGGCCGGCGGCCCGCTCCGAGCGCGAGCTGTGCAACGGCCCGGCCAAGCTCTGCCAGTCGCTCGGCATCACCGGAGCCGAGAACGGGACGGACCTGCTGGCTGGGGACCCGCACGGCCCGAATCCAGCGCGGGACGGCCGCTTTCTCGGCGTGGACGGTCACCACGGCGAGCACGGCGACCACGGCGACCAGGACGACCAGGACGACCAGGACGACCAGGAGGGAAACGGCGGCGTGCGGCTCCGGGACGACGGGACCCCGCCGCCGAAACGTCCAGGCCGCGGGACGCGGATCGGCATCCGCCAGGCCACCGAGAAGAGGTGGCGCTTTTGGGTGCCGAACAGTCCGTATGTCTCGCGTTGAGCGCGAGACGCCATGTCTGCGGCGCTTTGACCTGCAAATTGGCCGAAATTCAGAAGTTCGGTGCTGTCATGCGGTTGTCACTCCCGTGCAACAGGAATGGGTCAAGCTGAGTCCAGAGTTCGCAGACGAGCGGTAGATCGAGGAGATCAACGAGCGGCGCACGCTCCCCCCGGGCGGTCCCAGGGCGATGGGATGGGGTGGAGCGGAAAGCCCGTTGAGCTTCGAACGCCGGGTGGCGTGCGAGGGGTCCAGGCGGCTCTTCGCACGCCACGGCCGGTGTAGGAGTGGGCCAGCGGTCTTTCCGACCCCTTTCGGGGGGCCGGGACCCATCTCCGCAGTGGAATCGCATCCGGATCTTGGCGTGG
>CAWHFM010000007.1:0-2500 GCA_963828505.1 uncultured Acidimicrobiaceae bacterium | reverse complement strand
CCCGGGCGTCCGCCGTTCAGCCCCTTGAGAATTCCAAAGCGAGCACGAGCATCTTTGTTCTCCAAGCTACAAAGAGCCAACGGTGAATGCCTTGGCGCCTAAAGCCGAAGAAGGACGTGGGCGACTGCGAAAAGCCACGAGAAGCTGTCTACCGAGCTACGATCCGTGGATATCCGAATGGGGCAACCCAGCACCTGTCATGAGGTGCTACACCCGCCTGAATGTATAGGGCGGGGCGAGGGAACCGGGTGAATTGAAACATCTAAGTAACCCGAGGAGAGGAAAACAACAGTGACTCCCTGAGTAGCGGCGAGCGAAACGGGAAGAGCCTAAACCGTGCCGGTGTCAAGCCTGGTGGCGTTGCCGGTATGGGGTTGTGGGACTCGAGAGACGGGGCACCAGACCTGTCGCGGAGTTACAAATCCAATGCTTAGTGGAATCAGACAGGAAAGCTGAACCAAAGAGGGTAATGGTCCCGTACACGAAAAGCATATGGACTCCGCTCGAGCACCCGAGTAGCGCCGGATCCGGGAAAGCCGGCGTGAATCTGCGAGGACCATCTCGTAAGGCTAAGTACTCTTAGGCGACCGATAGCGAACTAGTACCGTGAGGGAAAGGTGAAAAGTACCCCGGGAGGGGAGTGAAATAGTACCTGAAACCGTTGGCTTACAAACAGTCAAAGCGTCGTTGCTCCACCGTCGTCACGATCCCTTCGGGTGAGAGTGTCGACGTATGGTGGATGTCAGCCGTGATGGCGTGCCTTTTGAAGAATGAGCCAGCGAGTTACGGTGTGTGGCGAGGTTAACCAGTGATGGGTAGCCGAAGCGAAAGCGAGTCTGAATAGGGCGTTGAGTCGCATGCTGTAGACCCGAAGCCGAGTGAGCTTGCCATGGGCAGGCTGAAGCGAAGGTAAGACTTCGTGGAGGGCCGAACCCACCTAGGTTGAAAACTGGGGGGATGACCTGTGGCAAGGGGTGAAAGGCCAATCAAACTCGGTGATAGCTGGTTCTCCCCGAAATGCATTTAGGTGCAGCGTCGGGTGTTCAGCATCGGAGGTAGAGCACTGGATGGGCTAGGGGGCCTACAAGCTTACTGACCCCAACTAAACTCCGAATGCCGATGCTCTAGAACCCGGCAGTGAGACCACGAGGGATGAGCTTCGTTGGTCGAAAGGGAAACAGCCCAGACCGCCGGCTAAGGCCCCTAATTCTTGACTAAGTGGAAAACGATGTGGGAACGCAAAGACAGCCAGGAGGTTGGCTCAGAAGCAGCCATCCTTAAAAGAGTGCGTAATAGCTCACTGGTCGAGTGGTCCTGCGCGGATAATGTAACGGGGCTCAAGTCAAGAGCCGAAGCCGCGGATTCCCGTCCTAGACGGGAGTGGTAGGGGAGCGTCGATCTCGCAGAGAAGCGGTGGTGTGAACCGTCGTGGAGCGTGGTCGAGTGCGAATGCTGGTATGAGTAGCGAGAGAGGAGTGAGAAACTCCTCCGCCGTAAGCCCAAGGGTTCCTGGGGAAGGCTAATCCTCCCAGGGTAAGTCGGGAGCTAAGGCGAGGCCGAAAGGCGTAGTCGATGCACAACTGGTTGATATTCCAGTACTACCGTGTCCGCGCCCATTCCAAGCCAGGGGTACTAAGGGGCTGACCTTCGGGTCGAACCGACAAACCCTGGGGCGGACAGCAAAGGAGGGACGCAGGAAGATAGGTGAGCCCAGGCGTTGGTTGTCCTGGGGTAAGCGTGTAGGGAGGGATCTAGGTAAATCCGGATCCTGTCAATCCTGAGACGCGATGCCGAGCCATCCCAGGCGAAGTCACTGATTCTATGCTGCCAAGAAAAGCTTCTAGCGAGCTGGCACGGTACCCGTACCCCAAACCAACACAGGTGGGCGGGTAGAGAATACCAAGGCGATCGGGAGAACTGTGGTTAAGGAACTCGGCAAAATTCCTCCGTAACTTCGGGAGAAGGAGGGCCTCGATAGGGTGACGGACTTCGCGTCCCGATGCCCAAGGGGGCCGCAGAGAATTGGGGAAAGCGACTGTTTACTAAAAACACAGGAGCGTGCTAAGTCGTAAGACGACGTATACGCTCTGACGCCTGCCCGGTGCCGGAAGGTTACGGGGAAGGGTTAGTCTTCGGACGAAGCTCTGAACCTAAGCCCCGGTAAACGGCGGCCGTAACTATAACGGTTAGTTTGATACCTGGCTGTTGTAAAACCCCGCTATATGCTGGAACATCCGAGAATCCGGCGGTACTCGTTCGTGTCACAGCTCTTTGATTGAGTGGTGATGTGGACAGTGAAAATCCGTCCGGTGCGGACAATCAGCAGGAAACTGTGAGTTCTTGCATTGTGCTCGATCCCAACTGGATCGTTGGGTTTGTGGACGGAGAAGGTTGTTTCTCCGTGTCGGTTCATCGTTCTCAAGCGATGCACCGACACAGAGGATGGCAACTCCAACCGGTTTTCCACATCTACCAACATCACGACCATCGAGATGTCCTC
>CAWHFM010000006.1:0-48170 GCA_963828505.1 uncultured Acidimicrobiaceae bacterium | reverse complement strand
CCCAGGTCCGGCGGTCGGCCGCTTGGCCGCGGCGACCGGCCCAGTTGCGACAGCCGCCACCACCCGGCCCATTGAAACTGGGGCTATTGAATTGGACACCCGTTTTCTGAATTGGACACCCGTTTTCACGTGCTCACGCGGGACTCCGAAGCTGAGGCGATCAGCGCCGGCAGGGCCGAGGCGATCAGCGCCGGGAGGGCGCCGGCGGGTTTCTTTGCGAACGTATCCAGGTTCGACGCGGAGGAGGTGGGATTTGAACCCACGGTCGGTTGCCCGACACACGATTTCCAGTCGTGCCGATTCGGCCGCTCTCGCACTCCTCCCAGGGGTGCAACCTGGTCAGGCTAACAACCGGGCCCGGGGGGGCTCTGACGGGGCGGTCCCGGGCCGGCGCGGAGCTCGGGCACGCCAGACCGCCATAGGGCACCGTTCTGTCACGATCAGGACACTGCAGATTCACTTTCAGTTCACTTAGATGTAACGTTCGGGGAGGAGCCGAAGGAGACAGCAATGGAAGCAGTCGTCACCGAAGGCCCCGTTTCCGCCGGCGCGGAGAGGCTGCCGGACGTAGACGGGGTCCGGGGAGGCGGCGCGCTGTTCGGTCGGATTCTGGCGGCCGTGGACGCGAGCGGGTCCGGCGGAGAGGCTCGAGTCCTCGCGGCGCGCTGGGCAACCCGGTTCGGCGCAGCGGTTCGCGTGGTCGGCGTCGAGCAGCGGCCCAGACGGGCGCGCAGCGTGGCGAGGTTGGTCGCCGAGGCCGCACTCGAGTTCGGTGCCGACGCGATCATGTTGGGGCTCTCACCCGAACGGCTGGCGTATCACCGTCTCGCCGGCGGTCTGCGGGACGAGCTGACGGCGGCCACCGACCTCCCGATTCTGGTGGTGCCCGCTCCAACTCGGACAGGCGGACGAAACGACCCGGAAGGCGAGTGGCCACAGGGACCGGCACGCGCAGCCATCGTGCCGATCTCGGCCGCGCGCCTGATGAAGCGGCGCGCCTGATGAAAAGAGGAAGGGTCCAAGCGGAGCCGGGCGGAAGCGGCGCCGTGTCTGACTCTCACCGTGTCCGTGCCTGAACGGGAACGCCGCCGTGTTTGACTCGGTCGTCGTCGGCGCCGTTCCGTCGCACTGCTCACAGCGCGTCGTGTCGTGCGGCCTCGAAGTGGCTATGGCGTCAGGGGCGAGGTTGCACATCGTCGCTGCCATGCGCTCCCGAAGGGATCCCGCGCCCCCTCTTCCCGCGGAGCTCCGTTACACGGACGCCGGGGCCGGCTCCATGGAGTGGTTCCTCGGGCGACTACGGGCCGAGGTGGCGCGTCAAGGCGTCCGCGTCACCACGCACCCCGTCCTGGCCGACCCCGCTGACGCCATTGCCGCGGTGGCGCACCAGGAGCGAGCGGATCTGGTGGTGGTGGGCGTGGGCTGGCACAGGGGGACGGGCGTGCCCTTGGGGCGCGACGGCACGTGGCCGCGGCGCCCACGCACCCACCTCGGGCATCACCGCGCCGTGGCCGACGACCTCGTCGGGAAGGTGGATTGCGCCGTCCTGGTCGTGTAGGCGGTCCTCCAGCCGGGGAGGGCTTTTGGTTGCACGGCCAGGGATGGCTCGAGTCCAGCGGGCGACGACGCGGTTACATCACGGCCCTACGCTGAGGTACCAATGGGCGGCGGGGTGCGGACTGAGTGGGTGGCGTTCGGCGCCCCCGCCGCTGCCGCGCTGGCCCGAGAGATCCGAACCGCGAAGGGTGACGACCCTCTTGCCCCCGTGACCGTCGTCGTCCCCGCCAACCAGGTCGGCGTCGCGGCACGGCGATGGCTCGCGTCAGGCGCGACGGGTGCGGTCTGCACGCGGGGCTCAGGTGTGGCCGCCGTGACCTTCGTGACCGTGTACCGGCTCGGCGAGCTCCTCGGGTCGGCCCGTTTGGCCGGTCAGGGGAGGCGACCCGTCTCGAGCCCGGTCGTGGGCGCAGCGCTCCGGGCCGCGCTCTCGGCGGAACCCGGGGTCTTCGGGCCGGTGCGGAGCCACCCCGCCACCGAGACCGCGCTCGTCGAGGCATACCGCGAGTTGCGCGACCTGTCCGTTGAGGCGCTGACATCGGTCGCGGCTCAGAGCCGCCGCGCCCACGACGTGGTGAGACTGCACGACGAGGCACACCGGGCCCTCGCCTCCTCGTGGTACGACGAGGAGGACCTGCTCGACGCGGCAACAGAGGTGATCCGCGCCGGCTCGGGCGTGGTCGAGGGGCTCGGCCGGGTGGTCGTCTACCTCCCGGAGAGGCTCACGCGCCACGGCGCAGGGATGTTGCAGGCGCTGGCCGAGAAGACCGAGCTCGTCGTGGTCGCCGGCACGTGCGGCGCCGCGGCCGCGGACGCGGACTCGGTGCGTTCGGTCGGGTGGCTGGCCGGACCGGGTGCCGAGCCGCCGAGCGGGCCGGATCCGCTGTGGATGGTGGACGTCGAGCGCACCCGCGTCGTGACGGTCTCGGATGCCGACGAGGAGGTGCGGGCCGCGCTGCGGGCCATCGTGGCGGCCGTGCGAGTCGGGACCCCCCTCGACCGCATCGCGGTCCTCTTCGCTCGGCCGGAGCCATATGCGCGCCTGGCCTACGAGCAGCTGACGGCCGCCGGGCTGACCGTCAACGGCACGGCGGTCATGGCGCTGACGGCGCGCGTCGCGGCGCGGACGCTGCTCGGGTTGCTGGCCCTGCCCGACGGCAGGTTCCGGCGAGACGACGTGTTCGCCTGGCTGGCGGGGGCCCGCGTGCACCAACGCGGCCGCTGGGTGCCCGCGACAGCGTGGGAGCGCCTCTCCCGCGACGCGGGCGTCGTCGGCGGCCGACACGACTGGGATGCGCTGCTCGACCGTCTCGCGACGGAACTCGACGCAACGGCGCAGGAGGCCGAGGAAGATCCAGACGCTCCCGAGTGGGCGGCCGATCGGTCACGCCAGGACGCCGGCCGCGCCCGCTCGTTACGCGAGCTCGTGCTCGGGCTCGTCGACGACCTGGACGAGGCGTCGCGTTCGGCGCGCCCGTGGCCGGAGTGGTCGGCGTGGGCGCGACGGCACATGGACGAGCTCCTCGGTCGCGAGGCGGCGCGTGCCGACTGGCCGTCGGCCGAGCAGCGGGCGGCCGAGCGGGTCGATCGCGCGCTCGACCGGCTCGCCTGCCTGGGCGAGATGGAGGGACCGGTGGGCCTCGACGTGTTCTCTCGGACCCTCGAGCTCGAGCTCGAGTCGGACCTGGGCCGGGTGGGTCGCATGGGCGAGGGCGTGTTCGTCGGACCAGTCAGCATGGGGGTGGGGCTCGACCTCGACCTCGTCGTCGTGCTCGGCCTGGCCGAAGGCGTGTTCCCCGCCGCGCCGCGGGACGACTCCCTTCTCCCGGACCGCGAGCGTGCCGCGGCGCGCGGGGAGCTGTCCCTGCGCTCGTCGCACGTCGAGAAGCGGCACCGCGAGCTGCTGGCTGCCCTGGCCGGAGCATCACGCCATCTCCTGTGCGTGCCGCGGGGCGATCTGCGCGGCAGCAAGGAGCGCGTGCCGTCGCGCTGGGTCCTCCAGGTAGCGGGTGCGCTGGGGGGAGGGTCGTGGTACTCGGACGACCTGCTGGGCGCGGCGCCGGTCCCAGCGTGGCTGGAGCACGTCGCGTCGTTCGACGCGGGTCTCCGGGCCGCCGCGTTCCCCGCCACCGAACAGGAGTACCGCTTGCGGGCGTTGCTGGCCGGCGTCCCGCCGGCTTCGGTCGACCGGGACGCCGCCGCGGGGACGCGGGCCGTCGAGGAGCGTCGCAGCGCAGCCTTCACCCGCTTCGACGGCAACCTGAGCGGAGCCGACGTCCCTTCGCCGGTCGAGCGCACGGTCTCGGCCACCCGCCTCGAGCGCTGGGCGAACTGCCCGTTCGCCTACCTCATGCGCGACATCCTCGGGATCGGGGAGGTCGAGAACCCAGAGGAGCAGCTCACCATCACCCCGCAACACCGGGGCAGCCTGGTGCACGACGTGCTCGAGCGCTTCATCGCCGGCGTCCTCGACCGGCCCCCCGCGCCAGACGAGGCGTGGGGAGCGTCCGACGAGGAGCGCCTCGAACGCATTGCGCACGCGGTGTTCGCCGACTACGAGGCCAAGGGCCTCACCGGCCGGGCCGTCTTCTGGGGCCGGGAGCGCAAGCGGATCATGGCCGACCTGTCCAAGGTGCTCGAGCTCGACAGCGAGTACCGCCGTACCCACGGGACGCGGCCGCTGGCGGCCGAGCTCCGGTTCGGGTTCCCGGACTCCGAGCTCGGCGTGGTGCGGCTGGGGCTCGCCGACGGTCGCTCGGTCGGCTTCCTCGGCCTGGCCGATCGTGTCGACGTCGGCGACGACGGGACACTCCACGTCGTGGACTACAAGACTGGGCGCGTCGGCGACTACAGCCGCCTGGGCGAGGACAACCCCGACCTCGGCGGGACCCGCCTGCAGCTGCCGGTGTACGGCGAGGCGGCGCGGGCGCTGCGCGGCACAGCCGCGACACGGGTCCACGCCGAGTACTGGTTCACTTCGTCGAGGGGCAGGTTCAAGCGCATCGGCTACGAGGTGACGCCGGGCGTCCTGTCCCGGGTCGGCGAGTCGTTGGCCGTGATCGTCGAAGGTATCGAGGCGGGCGTGTTCCCCGCCTACCCGAGAGCCACCAGCACGACCCCGTGGGTGGTATGCCCCTACTGCGACCCGGACGGTCTGGGCGTGGCGGATCTGCAGCGGTCGTGGAGGCGCAAAGCAGACGCGCCCGCGTTGGCCGGGTTCCGAGACCTGGCGGAGCCACGCGATCCCGACGAGGTGGACGGCTCAGGTGACTGACGTCGTCCCGCCGGACGCGGCGCAGCGCCGGCGCATCGCCGACGACCTCGACAGCACCCTCTTCGTGGTGGCCGGAGCCGGCTCGGGCAAGACCACGGCGCTCGTGCGGCGCGTGCTGGCACTCGTCGAGACGGGCGCGGCCGAACTGGGCCAGATCGCCGCCATCACCTTCACCGAGAAGGCGGCGACGGAGCTGCGCGACCGGGTGCGGGCCGAGCTCGAGCGTGCCCTCGGCACTGACCTCGCCCCCGAACCGGCGGAGCGCTACCGGCACGCGCTCGGGCAACTCGACGGCGCGGCCATCGGCACCCTGCACTCGTTCGCCCAGCGCGTCTTGTCCGAGCACCCGATTGAGGCGGGCCTTCCGCCCCGGGTGGAGGTGGTCGACGAGGTGAGCTCTGCGGTCGCGTTCGAACGGCGGTGGTGGACCTTCCGCGACGAGCTGCTGGCCGATCCGGGACTCGAGCGCACCGTCGTGCTGCTCACCGCCGCCGGGGTGAGGTTCGAGTCGCTCCGGACGGTGGCGGTCGCCTTCAACGACAACTGGGACCTCGTCGAAGAGCGCGTGCCTGCTCGCGCAGCGGAGCCGCCCGATGCGGTCGGCCTGCTGGCTCCGGTACTGGCTGAGATCGACCGCATCTGCGCCGAGCCCTGCCGCGACCCGGACGACACGCTGGACCGGTTCCTCGAGCCCGTTCGCGAGTACGCGAAGTGGCTGCGGACGATCACCGACGAGGTCGACCTCCTCGAGGCCCTCGATCCCGAAGGTCCGACCAAGCCGCCGCGCTTCCGGGCCGGTGCCAGGGGCAAGCAGCAGAGCTGGACGGCGGACCCCGCGCAGGTGCGCAGCGACCTGAGCGCGGCCGGGGACCGCCTGGGCGACCTGCGGGGCACGGTCGCGAACGCATGCGTCAAGCGACTGGGCAGCGAGCTGCGCCGCTTCACGCTCGAAGCCGCCCGGGAACGCCGAGAGGCGGGCCAGCTCGAGTTCCACGATCTGCTGGTCCGCGCCCGCGCCCTGCTGCGCGACCCGGTGAACGGCGAGGCGGTGCGGGCGGGGCTGCACAGCCGCTACCGACGACTGCTGCTCGACGAGTTCCAGGACACCGATCCGATTCAGGTGGAGTTGGCCGTGCTCATCGCCGCCACGCCGAGCCAGCAGGCAGCAGGCCAAGCCCATTGGACGTCGCTCGAGGTCGTCCCTGGGCACCTCTTCTTCGTCGGCGATCCGAAACAGTCGATCTACCGATTCCGACGAGCCGACATCGCCACCTTCCTTTCGGCCGAGGAGCGATTCGGGGACGGTGACACCGACACGGTGCGGCTCACCGCCAACTTCCGGGCGGCGGCACCAGTCATTCAGTGGGTCAACGCGACCTTCGGCGGGCTGATAGAGGCCGCGCCCGGCTCGCAGCCTCCCTACGCCGCGCTCGAGGCCGTCCGACCCTCTGCCCCCGCCGGCCCCGCCGTGGGCGTGGTCGCTCGAGGTCCCCATCCCAAGGAGTTCCGAGCCGACCAGCTGCGCGAGGCCGAGGCGGTCGATGTCGCGGCCACGGTGGTGCGGGTGGTGCACGAGGGATGGAGTGTCGACGACGGCTCGGGAGGGTGGCGCCGGGCGAAGCTCGGCGACATCACGGTCCTCGTCCCGGCCCGGACGTCCCTCCCGTTCTTGGAGGACGCCCTCGATGCACGGCGCATCCCCTACCGGGCCGAATCGAGCTCGCTCGTCTACTCGTCGCGCGCCGTGCGCGACCTCCTGATGGTGCTCAGGGCGGTGGCGGATCCCACCAACCTCCTCCACGTCGTCTCCGCGCTGCGCACGCCGCTGTTGGCCTGCGGCGACGACGACCTCTTCCGGTTCCATGCCCGGATCCGCTCGTGGAGCTACCTCAACCCCCAACTCGGGGAGCCCGAGGAAGGTGACCGCGTTCATGCCGGTCTCGCCTACCTGCGCCGCCTCTACGAGGAGCGGCACTGGCGCGCGCCCTCCGAACTGCTGGACCGGATCGCGCGCGACCGGCGGGCCATGGAGCTCGGGTTCGCCGAGGGCCGACCGCGCGACGTGTGGCGCCGGATCCGCTTCGTCGTCGACCAGGCACGATCGTGGAGCGAGGCCACCGGAGGGAACCTTCGCCAGTACCTCAGCTGGGTCGACCTCCAGCTCGCCGACGGTGCTCGCGTCGCCGAGGCGATCCTGCCGGAGACCGACGACGACGCCGTCCGCATCATGACCATCCACGGCGCCAAGGGCCTGGAGTTTCCCGTCACCATCGTCTCGGGCATGTCGACCAAGCCACAGTCGCGCCCAGCCCAAGCCGAGGTCGTGTTTCCTCCTTCAGGCGATGTGGGCTACAAGGTGGGTCGCGCCGCGAAAACGGACGAGTACGTGGCGTGGGCGCCGATCGACGAGCAGATGAGCTACCACGAGCGGATCCGCCTCCTCTACGTCGCCTGCACACGGGCGCGCGACCACCTGGTGGTGTCGTTGCACCGCGCCGAGCGGGCCAACGACCCCAACCCCGAGAAGCGCACGAACGCCGAGCTGCTCCTCGACGGCATGGGCGCCGCACTCGATGCCCTGCCCGAGGTCGGCGAGAGCGCCGGGAACGTGGCCACACCCGCGGCCGCAGTGCCGTCCCCACCCCCGCCGCGGCCGGAGTGGGAGACCGAGCTCGCCGCCGCGCTGAGCAGGGCCGCCCGGCCCACGACCGTGTCGGCGACCTCCCTGACCGAAGAGGGTGAGCCCGACGTCGAGCAGGAGCCCGTGGACCCCGGCCTCCGGAAACGCCCGCGCGACCTCGACCTCCCGCCGTGGCTCAAGGGTCGCTACGGGACGGCGGTCGGGCGGGCCGTGCACGGCGTCCTCCAGACGATCGATCTGGCGTCGGGCGACGGGCTCGACGACGCCGTCGCGGCGCAATGCGAGGCGGAGGCGATCGTCGACCGCGCCGGAGAGGTCCAGGCGCTCGTGCTCGACGCGCTGGGCTCGCGGTCGGTGCGCGAGGCGTCGGCGAGCGCGCACTGGCGAGAGGTCTACGTCTGCGTGCCGGTGGGGGACCGCCAGCTCGAGGGCTATATCGACCTGCTCTACCGGGGCACGGAGGGGCTGGTCGTGGTCGACTACAAGACGGCCTCCACGTCTGACCCCGGGGAGCTGGCGCGCCGGGTCCAGGGTTACCGCGTGCAGGGATACTCCTACGCCCTGGCGGTGGGTGACGCCACGGGCGAGCAGGTGACGCGGGTGACCTTCGCCTTCCTGACGCCGGACGGGCCGGTGGAGCTCGACCTGGAGGATCTCGGCCCGGGGATGGCCGACGTGGCGGAGCTGGTCGGGCGG
This sequence comes from uncultured Acidimicrobiaceae bacterium, assembly GCA_963828505.1. GTDB lineage: Bacteria > Actinomycetota > Acidimicrobiia > Acidimicrobiales > RAAP-2 > Bog-473. The sequence goes on along the minus strand of CAWHFM010000006.1, from coordinate 40,002 downwards.
TAGCCCGCTCCTGCCGGCTGACGATAAACTCGGCGGTCCGTCGTCCCGGTGTTGGGTGCGGTGGCCGGGTCCTACGCGACGGCCGCTCGTGAATCGAGTCAGGGTCGGAAGGCAGCAGCTCTCAGCGGGTCTGGCCGGGTGCCGTAGCCAACCTGGCTGCCGCACCGAGCACCGGGGCGACCGGAAGGTTCCGGTGTCTGCGCCCATGGGTAGGCTCGCCCCTCGTGGCAGACACGCCCTTCGTCTCCTTGTACCGGCGGTTCCGACCGGCCCGATTCTCCGACCTGCGCGGGCAGGACCACGTCGTCCGGGCGCTCCGGAGCGCGGTCCAGCACGACCGGGTCTCGCACGCCTATCTCTTCAGCGGGCCGCGCGGCACGGGCAAGACGTCGTCGGCGCGCATCCTGGCCAAGGCGCTGAACTGCGAAGCGCCAGAAGACGGCGAGCCGTGCGGGCGGTGCACGTCGTGCACCGAGATCGCGCAGGGCACGTCGCTCAACGTGCACGAGCTCGATGCCGCGTCCAACAACGGCGTCGACGCCATGCGCGACCTCGTCGCGCACGCCAGCCTCGGCACACCGGGGAGGTGGAAGGTCTACATCGTCGACGAGGTCCACATGCTGTCGACCGCGGCGGCGAACGCGTTGCTCAAGACCCTGGAGGAGCCGCCCGGTCACGTCGTCTTCGTGCTCGCCACCACCGACCCGCAGAAGGTGCCGCCGACCATCCGCAGCCGGACGCAGCACCTCGAGTTCCGGCTGCTCGGCGCGGACACGCTGCACGATCTGCTGGAGACGGTCAACGAGGCGGCTGGGCTCGACCTCGGGGAGGATGCGCTGGAGGCAGCCGTCCGGCGCGGGCGAGGGTCCGCCCGGGACGCACTGTCGGCGCTGGACCAGGTGGTGGCGTCGGGCTCGGCCGACGCGGCCCGACCTGAGCTGGGCCAAGTGGTCGAGGCGCTGGCCGCCACCGACGTGGCAGGCGTGCTCGTTTCCGTCAGTGCCCTGCTGGCCGGCGGCTGGGGGCCCCAGCAGCTGGCGACGGAGCTGGCCGACGACCTGCGCCAGGTCTTCCTCGCCGGGCTGGCCCCCGAGCTCTGCGCGTCGACGGGCGTGGCACGCGAACGCGACGTGGGCCTGGCCGAGGCGATGGGACTGCCGCGGGTCGTCCGCACCATGGAGATCCTCGGCCACGGGTTGGTGGACATGCGCGAGGCACCCGACGCGCAGGTCGTGCTCGAGGTAGCCCTCGTCCGTGCCGTCCGGCCGGATCTCGATTCGGGCGTGGAAGCGCTCACCGACCGCGTCGGCGCGCTGGAGCGCGTTGCGTCCGGTGCCGCCGCCTTTCCGCGACCGCTCGCAGCCGAGTCGCTCCCGACCGCTCCGGCACCCGCGGCACCCGCGGCACCCGCGGCACCCGCGGCACCCTCGGCGGCATCGTCCGAACCGGTCGACGTCGGCCAGAGGCCCTCGGTGGGCGCGGTCCGCCGTCGCAAGGAGGAGGAGCGGGAGCGGTCCGCGTCGCGCCAAGCGACGACCGTCCCGGCCGAGGACACGTCGGACGCATCGGACGCATCTGACAAGGGAGCATCTGCCAAGGGAGCAGCCGATCCGGAACCGCTTCCCGACGCGCCGGACCCGGCCGTTGGCGTCGGCGCGGTCGACCGGGACAGCCTGACCGAAGCCTGGGGCGACATCATCCTGGGCACGCTGCCGGCTCGGGCCAAGGCCCGCTTCGCATCGGGACGCTTCGTCGGCGTCGACGAGAAGGGCGCGCGGTTCGCGCTGCCCAACGCCGCCCACCGGGACCAGTGCGCCGAGCAGCTGTCGACGGTGGAGGCCGCGATCTCGGCTCACTTCGGCACGCCGGTCCACCTCGTCCTGACCATCGACGACGACGGCGGCCCTCCGCCACCGACCGCCACCTCCCCGGCGCCCGAGTCGCCACGCGACCCCGGCGGCGGAATCGACGGCATCGACGACGTGGACCCGTCGGATCTGGCCGCGGCCGAGGACGACGCAGCCTCGGAGGCCGAGGCCCGCCTGCTGCAGGCCTTCCCGGGCGCCAGCGAGGTGGGCGCGTAACGCGGACCGCTCGCGCCCCGTGGGCGGACGCGGTCAACCGGGATGTTTCCTGCAGCACGTACACTCGGGTTCGGACCTGCACGCGACGGAAACGGTGTCTCGTCCTGGTGCACGGCATCCGAGAACGACGCGAAGGGGAACCACCCGCACGATGTACACCGGCCCGCTGCGCTCCCTCATCGACGAACTCGGCCGCCTGCCTGGAATCGGACCGAAATCGGCTCAGCGGGTCGCGTTCCACCTCTTGAAGGTGTCCGAGGACGAGGCGCGCCGGCTGGCGGATGCCATCGTCGCCGTGAAGGAACGGACCACCTTGTGCAAGGTGTGCTTCAACGTGGCGGAGTCGGGCTTGCTCTGCGACGTCTGCGACGACGACCGGCGTGACCCTGCCATCGTGTGCGTCGTCGAGGATCCCCGCGACATCGTCGCCGTGGAGCGCACCGGGTTCACGGGCCGCTACCACGTGCTCGGCGGGGCGCTCAGCCCGCTGGACGGGATCGGCCGGGACCAGCTTCGCCTGCGCGAGCTCGTCGAACGGATGCAGGAGGGGACGATCAGCGAGGCGATCATCTGCACCAACCCGACCATCGAAGGAGAGACGACGGCCATGCTCGTGGCGCGTGAGCTCGCCCCTCTCGGCGTCGTGGTGTCGCGCCCCGCGCACGGGCTCCCGGTCGGCGGCGACCTCGAGTACGCCGACGAGCTCACCCTCGGCCGCGCGCTCGAGGGGAGGCGTCCGCTGACGGTGTGACGGGGAGGCGCCCCGACGGGGACGCTGTCGTCCGTCCCGTAGGATTGCGGCCGTGAACATCGCCATCGTGGGCGCAACGGGGCAGGTCGGAGTGGTGCTTCGTTCAATCCTGGCCGAGCGGGGGTTCCCGGTCGGATCGATGCGCTACCTGGCCTCGGCCCGCTCGGCCGGCAGTACGCTCCCATGGGCGGGCGCGGACGTCACGGTGGAGGACGCGGAGGCGGCCGACCTCTCAGGCATCGACCTCGCGCTCTGCTCCGCCCCGGCGTCGGTGTCCCGAGAGCTGTCGCCGCGCCTGGCCGAGGCGGGCGCCACGGTGATCGACAACTCCTCAGCCTGGCGGCTCGACCCCGACGTCCCGCTCGTCGTCCCCGAGGCCAATGCCGAGGCGCTGCGCTCCATCCCCAAGGGGATCGTGGCCAACCCGAATTGCACGACCATGGTCGCCATCCCGGTCCTCAAGCCGCTGCACGACGAGGCGGGCCTGCGGCGGCTTGTGGTCTCGACCTATCAGGCCGTGTCCGGGACCGGGGTCGACGCGGTGAGAGAGCTCTCCGAGCAGCTGTCGAAGACCGTCGACCAAGCGGCGGACCTGACCTTCGACGGCTCTTCGGTCCACTACCCCGCGCTCACGGTGTACCCGGTGCCGATCGCGCACAACGTCATTCCGCTTCAATTCAAGATCGTCGACGACGGATCCCTCGAGACGGACGAGGAGCAGAAGTACGCCAACGAGGCCCGCAAGATCCTCGGTGTCCCCGACATGGCCGTGACCTGTACCTGCGTCCGCGTCCCGGTCTTCACCGGCCATTCCGCGGCCATCGTGGCCGAGTTCGACCGGCCGCTGAGCCCCGAGCACGCCGAGCAGGTGCTCGCGGACGCGCCCGGGGTGGAGCTGGCGGAGATCCCCACGCCGCTGATGGCGGCCGGAAGTGACGTCTCCTACGTCGGGCGCATCCGCCGGGCGCAGGGCGCACCCAACGCGCTGGCCTTCTTCGTCTCGGGCGACAACCTGCGCAAGGGCGCGGCGCTCAACGTCGTCCAGATCGCCGAGGAGCTGCTCGCCCTCCGGGACTGACCCGGGCCTTCAGTCCGGTCCCGCCGAGACGGGCTCAGGGCCGCCGACCACCAGGGTCGTCATGCGGCGAGCCAGGTTCACGGCGTGGTCTCCGAAGCGCTCGTAGAAGCGGGCCACCATGGCCAGCTCGATGGCCACCGGGAGGGGCATGGTGCCCGCGACCAGCTCCGCCGTCAGCGTGACGTGGAGGTCGTCGAGCTCGTCGTCGAGGTCGTCGATGGAGGTCGCCGCCTCGGCGGACCGGTCGGCGAAGGCGTCGGCCGTCTCACGCCAGATGGTCGTCGCCACTTCGCCCATGCGCTCGACCAGACCCCGGCTCCGAGCCGACATCTCCGCGCCCAGGCCTCTGGCGGCGCGCCGGGCGATGTGCTCGGCCAGGTCGCCGTTGCGCTCCATGTCGGGCAGCATGCGCAGGATCGCCACATACTCACGCCGTTCGTCGGCGGTCGTCTCCCCGTGCACGAGTTGCAGCTGCACGCTCGACGAGATCTGGCCGATCAGCTTGTCGATCACCTCGTCGCGCTTGACCAGTTCCTTGGCTGCGTCGCGGTCGCCGGCCAGGAGCGCATGGGTGGCACCCGCGATGCCCTCGCCCACCAGCGCGAAGACCTGGGCGAAGAGGCGGTCGACTTCGTGGGGCTCGGGGATCGTGCGCGGCCAGAGTGGCTGCTCCATGGCGAGGGGCCCGACCTGCGCCCGGGACTCCTCTTCCCGCTCCTCGGGCGGGGTCCACGTCCGCCGGGTGCTTCCCCCGAGCTTGAACGGCATCCTGGTCACGCTACCGGGTCGGATAGCGACCCCTGGCGCCTGCTGGAGGCACCGTCCGCGGCCGCGTGACACCCCGTCGTTACATTGGCCTCGTGGTCATCGGAGTTGTCCTGGGGCTGGTCGTCGGGCTGGCGATCGGCGTCGTGACGCAGCTGGCGCGCCACGCCCGGCTCGCCGGTGCCCTCCGCCTGGCGGAAGGGCGGCTGGCCGATGCACAGGCCATGGTGGGCCGGCAGCAGTCGGATCTGGCCGCCACCGCGGCGGCGGCCGCCAAGGCCGAGACGGCGAGGGCGGTGGCGGTGTCGGAACTCGCACTCGTGCGCCAGACCGCGGCCGAAGCATCGGCCCGGGCCGAGGAGGAAAGCACCCGGATGTCCGGAGCCTTCGCCGAGCTGTCGACCCAGGCGCTGGCGAAGAACAACGAGCAGTTCCTCGCCCTGGCCGACACGAGGTTCAACGAGGCGCGCGCCGCCGCCCGGGGCGACCTCGACCAGCGCCAGGCGTCGATCGCACACCTCCTGACACCGCTCAGCGAGACGCTGGCCCGCTACGAGCGCGGCGTACAGCAGATGGAGGCCGACCGCAGGGGGGCCTACGAAGGGCTCAACGAGAAGGTGACCCAGCTCCACCAGGGTCACCAGGAGCTCCAGCGCGAGACCCGCAACTTGGTCACGGCGCTGCGAGCTCCCCAGACGCGCGGCCGGTGGGGCGAGGTGCAGCTGCGGCGCGTGGCGGAGATGGCCGGCATGCTCGTGCACTGCGACTTCGACGAGCAGGTCACGACGGCGACCCAGGACGGCCGGTTCCGCCCTGACATGGTCGTGCACATGCCGGGAGGCGGCCACGTCGTCGTCGACGCCAAAGTTCCGCTCGACGCCTTCTTGCAGCTGGTGGACGCCGATGACGACGAGTCCCGCGCGCTCCACCGGGCCCGGCACGCCCGGCAGCTCCGCACCCACGTCGACCAGTTGGCGAAGAAGGAGTACTGGCGGCAGTTCGACCCGTCGCCGCACATGGTCGTCGCCTTCATACCCGGCGATCAGCTTCTCGCCGCGGCCTTCGAGGCCGACCCGTCGCTGCAGGAGCACGCGATGGCGAACAACGTGCTTCTCACCACCCCGGTCACCCTGATCGCCCTCCTGCGGACAGTGGCCCTCGGCTGGAAGCAGGAGACCATGGCCGACAACGCCCGCGAGGTTCAGAAGTTGGGTTCCGAGCTCTACGAGCGTCTCCGTGTCATGACGGGCCACATGCAATCGCTGCAGCGCAGCCTCACCATGAGCGTCGACGCCTACAACAAGGCGGTGGGTTCCCTCGAGTCCCGCGTCCTCGTCACTGCGAGGCGGTTCCCGTCGCTCGGTGTGGTCGTCGGCGAGTCGTCGGGCCTCGTGGAGCTCTCTTCCATCGAGGCGGCGCCCCGCCGGCTGCAGGCAGTCGAGGCGGAGGACGAGGACGATCATTCGACAGCACCTCTGCCGGCCATCCTCACCCTGCCCGAGGGCGGGGCCTCGAGCGGCACTCCCGCCTGAGCCCTCCGGAGGACCGGTTCTCATGCGCCGTGACGCCGTCGCCCCGGGACGATTCTTCACCGATTCTACTGCGGTTGCAACTGAGCGGATCCGTGCAAATTCGCTTCGGAGGGACTATAAAATCCCTGGTCTCAAAGCAATTCCAGCCCTATCTCAGGTTGCATTCAGGGTTCCGACGCATGATGTGGGCTGAAACGACTCCGTAACACAAGCGGCGTCTGGATGAAAACAAAGGGTGACGATGAAGATTCTGGTTCTCGGCGGGGACGGCTATCTCGGGTGGCCCACTGCGCTGCACCTGTCGGCCCGGGGTCATCAGGTGACCATCGTCGACAACCTCGTCCGGCGCCAGTACGACCGCGAGATGGGGGTGGACAGCCTCGTCCCCATCGCCTCCCTGCCTGAGCGGGTCACGCGCTGGGAGCAGATCTCGGGTCACGCCGTCGACATCCGCATCGGCAACCTCACCGACGCCGCCTTCACCTGCGGCGTCGTGTCGGAAGCCAAGCCCGACGCCATCGTGCACTTCGGGGAGCAACGGTCCGCCCCCTATTCGATGATCGACCGCGAGCACGCCGTGTACACACAGGTGAACAACGTCGTCGGCACCCTCAACATCATGTACGCCATCGCCGAGGTCGACCCCTCCATCCATCTCGTCAAGTTGGGGACGATGGGCGAGTACGGGTATCCGAACATCGACATCGAAGAGGGCTTCATCGAGATCACGCACAAGGGACGCACCGATGTCCTGCCCTACCCCAAGCAGCCCGGCTCCTTCTACCACCTGTCCAAGGTGCACGACAGCCACAACATCATGTTTGCCTGCCGCGTCTGGGGTCTTCGGTCCACCGACCTGAACCAGGGCATCGTCTACGGGCAGTCCACCGATGAGTCCGATCTCGATCCCGTACTGGCGACGCGCTTCGACTACGACGGCGTGTTCGGGACCGTGCTCAACCGCTTCTGCGTACAGGCCGTCACGGGCCATCCGCTCACCGTCTACGGCGCGGGCGGGCAGACCCGCGGCATGCTCAACATCCGCGACACGCTGGCCTGCGTGACGCTGGCGCTCGAGAACCCGGCGGAGCGCGGTGAGTTCCGGGTCTTCAACCAGTTCACCGAGTCCTTCTCGGTGCGCGACATGGCGCAGATGGTCAAGCGCGTCTGTCCGACCCGAGTCGACATCGCGGAGGGTCTCGCCAACCCGCGGGTCGAGCACGAGGAGCACTACTTCCACGCCGCCAACACGAAGCTCCTCGACCTCGGCCTCGAGCCCCACCTCCTGACCGACGAGGTCGTGGCCGGGATGCTCGACCTCGTGGAGCGACACCGTGACCGGGTCGACGTCCGGGCGATCGCTCCCACCGTGCAGTGGCGCTCCAGCGCCAGCACGCTCACGACGTCGGACGATTCGTCCGACGCTTCCTTCCTCGCGATGTAAACCGGCAGCACCAGGGCTAACTTCTTCGGGCGATGACGCCACGGAGGCAACGCCGCCGCGCGCGCCGTCGCTCGGCGGTCCGCACCGTCATCGTGACCGCATTGGTGGTTTTCGTCGTCGCGGTCCTCGTCGGCGGCTTGACGCAGGTTTCGCGCCAGTCCCGGAGCTACGACGCGGGCTCGAACCGGTCCCTGGCTGATCAGGGCGCCGTGGTGGCGGACGAGTCGAACACCACAGCGCACCAGCTCAGCCGCCTCGTGTCGGACTACCCGGGCGACGTTCGCCAGTCCCTGCAAGCCGACCTCGACGCCCTGGCCCGACAGGCGGAAAACGAGTCGGAGGCCGCCGCTCTCGCCACCGGGTCGCCACCCTCCGGGTCGGCGGCTGGGGACCTGGCCGGGGCTTTCAGAGATCGCGCCCGGGCGGTGGGGGAGGTGCGGACCGCCATCGACGGCTACCTGGGCATGAGCCCGTTCTCGCCGGCCGGCTCACCCAGGGACGCGCCCGACGCGCCCTCGCCGACCCCGCTCAGCGCCACCGACACCACCGATCGGATCACCACCGCCGGTGCGCTGCTGGCGTCTTCCGACCGCCTCTACGCCATGGCGCGGGCGGCGTTGGCCGGCGACGCCGGCCACGCCCGGCTGCCGGCCTCGGCATGGATCGTCGACCCCAGCCAGTGGCAACCCGGCTTCGTGGCGGCGCAGGTCGACCTCATGGCGACGTCATCCACGCTGGCGGCGTCGCATTACCTCGTCGTGCGTTCCGTCCGGCTCGACCCGCCGGTGGTGCCCACCGCCCCGGGTGCCGTCGCTGGGACCGCCGTCGTCTCGCCCACCTCCGTGCTGGGCGTCAGCGTGGTGGTGGCCAATCAAGGATCGGTGGCGGAGCGGCATGGAGTCGTCCACATCATCCTGGCCGAGGCGACCTCGGGCTCGAGTAGGACGCGAACCTGGTCCGGCCCGGTGCCGCTCGGGGGATCCGTCGCCCTGCCGACCTCGGTCTTCGCCGTCAAGCCCGGGACCTCGTACGTCCTCACCGTGTCGGCGGCTGCCCCCACCGGGCAGGTCGGCCCGGCCATCAGCACCTATCAGGCCACGCTGCGCGTCGCTCCCGGCACCTGAGCATCGGGCCGGCGCCGCGGGTCGACCGCCGGCACGAGTGGTCATAGGATCGGGAGTCACCCCTAGCAGGAAAGGGCTCCCTCACGTGGCCGAGAGCATCACGATTACGGACAATCGCAACGGCGAGTCCATGGAGATCCCGCTGGTCAACGGAGGCGTGTCGGCGGAGGAGTGGGCCAAGCTCCTGCCCGGCGTCTGGTTCTTCGACCCGGGCTTCATGTCGACGGCCGCGTGCGAGAGCGCCATCACCTATCTCGACGGTGAGGCCGGGATCCTGCGCTACCGCGGCTACCCGATTGAGCAGCTGGCCGAGAGCTCGACCTACCTGGAGGTGGCGTACCTCCTGTTGAACGGCGAGCTGCCCACCGAGACCGAGTTCGAGGCCTGGCGCCACGAAATCACGTATCACACCTTCATCCACGAGAACGTGCGCAAGCGGTTCCTCGAGGGCTTCCACTACGACGCCCACCCGATGGGGATGCTCGTCTCCGCCGTGGCCGCCCTCTCGACCTTCTACCTCGACGCCAAGGACATCTTCGACGCCGAATCGCGCAGCAAGCAGATCATCCGGCTGATCGCCAAGATGCCGACCCTGGCCGCCGCCGCCCACCGCTTCAGCGTGGGGATGCCTTTCGTCTACCCGGACAACACGCTGGACTTCGCCCCGAACTTCCTCTCCATGCTCTGGAAGGTGGCCGAGCCCCACTACGAGGCTGACCCCGTGCTCGCCCGAGCCCTCGACGTCCTCTTCATCCTCCACGCCGACCACGAGCAGAACTGCTCGACCACAGCGATGCGGGTGGTCGGCTCGTCCCACGCCGATCCCTACTCGGCCACGGCCGCGGCCGCCGCCGCGCTCTACGGACCGCGCCACGGCGGCGCCAACGAGGCGGTCATCCGGATGCTGACCGACATCGGCAGTGTCGAGAACGTGCCCGACTTCATCGCCGCGGTGAAGTCGGGCCACGGGCAGCAGCGGCTGCAGGGCTTCGGCCACCGCGTCTACAAGAGCTACGACCCGCGGGCCACGATCATCAAGCGCACAGCGGACGAGGTCTTCGCCGTGACCGGGAAGAACCCGCTCCTCGACATCGCCCTCAAGCTCGAAGAGATCGCGCTCAACGACGAGTACTTCACGTCACGGCGTCTCTACCCCAACGTCGACTTCTACTCGGGCCTGATCTACCAGGCCATGGGGTTCCCGCTCGAGATGTTCCCGGTGCTCTTCGCCATCCCTCGCACCACGGGCTGGCTCGCCCACTGGCAGGAGATGCTCGACCAGAACTCGAAGATCGCGCGCCCCCGGCAGCTGTACATCGGGTCCGAAGTGCGCGACTACGTCCCCATCGACTCGCGCCGGTAGTCAGCCCTTCCGGGGGCCTGCCGCCTGGCGGGGGCGCACGCGCGTCAGGCCCTCCTGGGCCACGGTGACGCAGAGCCGGCCCGAACGGTCGAAGAGGAACCCGCGGGCAAGGCCGCGGGCGCCGACGGCGACGGGCGTGTCCATGTCGTAGAGCATGAACTCGTCCATCCGGAACGGCCGGTGGAACCACATGCAATGGTCGAGGCTGGCGCCCATGAAGTCCGTGTCGTCCCAGCGCACGTCGTGGGGTCCGAGCACGGTGTCGATGAGTGACATGTCCGACGCATAGGTGGCGATGCACGCGTGCAGCAGGGGGTCGTCGGGCAGTTCCCCGTCAGCGCGGATCCACACCCGCTGGTAGGGCACGCCGGCACCCCGGTGGTGCCAGGGCAGCTCGCCGATGTGGCGCTGGTCGATGGGGTGGGGGCGCGAGAACCACTCCGCCATCTCCCCCTCCCAGGGTCGCAGCCGCTCGAAGAGCGGCGCGAGGTCCTCGGGCGGCGGCACGTCGGGCATCGGGAACTGGTGCTCCAGGCCCTCCTCGTGGTCGTGGAAGGAGGCCTCGAGGTTGTAGATGGGACGGCCGTGCTGAATGGCGACCACCCGCCGGGTAGTGAAGGAACGGCCGTCGCGGATGCGGTCGACGTCGTAGAGGATGGGCGCGGCGGAATCGCCTGGCCTCAAGAAGTACGAGTGCAACGAATGCACGAAGCCGTGCTCGACGGTGCGCCCCGCGGCCATCAGGGCCTGCCCGGCCACCTGGCCGCCGTAGACACGCTGTCGTTCCTCGTTGGCCTGGACGCCGCGGAAGATGTTGACCTCAATCTGCTCGAGGTCGAGCAGATTGACGAGGAACTCCAACGAGGCGGTCATGGCGCCCATGTTCGCAGGCGCGCCATCCCGGCACGACGGTCCCTGTCCCGCTACGGTGCCCCTTGGCCATGGCACCCGCGTCGACCCCGAGCGCGCTCACCTTTCCCGACGGGTTCGTCTGGGGTGTCGCCACCGCCGCCCACCAGATCGAAGGTGGCAACGTCAACAACGACTGGTGGGCCTGGGAGCACACGGCGGGTTCGGGCACGGTGCAGCCGAGCGGCGACGCCTGCGACTCCCTCCATCGTTGGCGCGAGGACGTGCAGCTGGTGGCCGACATGGGTCTCGGCGCCTACCGGTTCTCGCTGGAGTGGAGCCGCATCGAGCCCGCAGAGGGGGAGTTCTCGGTCGCCGCGCTGGACCACTACCGTCGCATGTGCGCCGCGTGTCGCGGGCACGGGATCATGCCCGTCGTCACGTTCCACCACTTCACCACGCCGCAGTGGCTGGCCGCTCGGGGCGGCTGGGAGGCACCCGAGGCACCCGACCGCTTCGCCCGCTACGTGAGCCGGGCCGCGTCGCATCTCGGCGACCTGGTCGGGTGGGCCTGCACCATCAACGAGCCCAATGTGGTCTCGGTGATGGGGTACTTCCAGGGCGAGTACCCGCCCGGCGTCAAAGAGGACTTCGCCCGCTATGCCGCCGTGAACGAGACGATGGTCCGGGCCCACCGCCTCGCCGTCGACGCGCTGCGATCCGGGCCGGGGACGTACCCGGTCGGCCTCACGCTCTCCATGGCCGAGATCGTCGCCGACGAGGGCGGGGAGTCTCTGCGCGACGCCGCCGAGGAGATGCTCGAGAACGTGTTCCTGCGGGCCACCGCAGGTGACGACTTCGTCGGCGTCCAGTGCTACACCCGGATGCACTTCGGCCCCGACGGCCTCGCCCCGATCGACGCCTCGGTCCCGGTGACCCAGATGGGCGACGAGCTCTGGCCCCAGGCGATTGAGCACACGGTCCGCCGGGCCGCGGCGGTGAGCGGCCGGCCGGTCGTCGTGACCGAGAACGGCATCGCCACCGCCGACGACGCCGAGCGGATCACCTTCCTGGGCGAGGCCCTGCACAGCGCCCACCGCTGCCTGGCCGACGGGGTGGACCTGCGGGGCTACTTCGTCTGGAGCCTGCTCGACAACTTCGAGTGGCACCTTGGCTATGGGCCCAAGTTCGGCCTGGTGGCGGTGGACCCTGGCACTTTCGAGCGCCGGCCGAAGCCCAGCATGAGCTGGTTCGGCGCGGTGGCCCGCGACAACCGGGTACCCACAGCGGGCTCATAGCGCAGTGCCAGGGGCTCAAATGGCCGTCGGGGTAGGGTGATCGGATGCTCTCCCGGCTTCAAGCGCTGTACGACTGGCTGCATACGCACGAGGGCCGCAAGATCTTCCGTTACAGCATGGTCTCGGTCATCTCGACCTGCGTCTCGCTCTTCGTCATCGCCATCGTCTACGGCGTGCTCCGCCTCTGGAGCGAGGTGCCGAGCACGATCTTCGGCAACGTCGTGGCCACGTTCCCCTCCTACTGGCTGAACCGCCAGTGGGCCTGGGGCAAGTCCGGCCGGTCCCACTTCATGAAGGAGGTCGTGCCCTTCTGGGTGATGGCCGCCGCCGGCATCGCCTTCTCCATCGTCGGGGCCTGGCTGGCCAAGAAGATCGGCACGGCGCTCGACCTCGACCACTTCGAGCAGACCGTTGTCGTGCTGGTCGCCAACGTCATGTCCTTCGGCGTCTTCTGGGTGCTCAAGCTGTTCGTCTTCAACAAGCTGTTCCAGACGGAGCTCCAGGAGTTCGACGAGCACCTCACCCACGAGGAAGAGGAAGAGCAAGAGGAAGACTCGGCCCGCACCGTGGGCCACTGAGCCCCCAAGGCGCGGCGCCCGTCACTGACGCCCGACGCCCACCGGCCCGGCGCTTGACGACCGCTTCAGTCGCGGAAGTTCTCGAACTGCAACGGGATCCCGAAGTCCTCGGCCTTGCACTTGGCGATCACCTCTTGGAGATCGTCGCGTTTCTTACCGCTGACCCGGAGCTGGTCGCCCTGGGTCTGCGACGACACGCCCTTGAGGCCGAGGTCCTTGATGAACTTGTTGAGGCGCTTGGCGTTTTCGGTCGTGATGCCGGCCCGGATGGCCACCTTCTGACGGGCCGTGCCCTTCTGGGCCTCCTCTACGCGGCCGTCCTCGAACGCCTTCAGCGACACGTGGCGCTTGACCAGCTTCTCGTCGAGCACCTGGTGCAGCGCGCGCAGGCGGTCCTCGGTCGAGGAGCGCAACACCAGCTCGCCCTCTCCCAAGTCGACGGCCGAGTCCGTGTTCTTGAAGTCGAACCGCGTCGCGGCCTCCCGGTTGGCCTGGTCGACGGCGTTGCGAACCTCTTGCATGTCGACCTCGGAGAGGATGTCAAAGGTGGGCATTGCGCCAGCGTACCGGTCCGACCCGGGCTGCCCGGGGTGGCCGGCCGGGCTAACCTCGACCGTGCGGGTCGGTGTCCGAGTGGCCAAAGGAAGCAGGCTGTAAACCTGCCGGTTTACACCTTCGGAGGTTCGAATCCTCCCCGGCCCACCACAGCGGCGGCGTGCCGTGGTGCTGGTCCGTCACCCTCCCGGGCGTGGCCCGCCACCTCGGCCCGCCACCCCGGTCGTTTCTTGCCCCAATCGCTCTTGCCAGGCCTCTCACCCGTATTACAATGCGGTTTCAGATCGATTGCGGGACCATGCCCGTCGGAAGCGTGAAACCCCCCTCCCACCCCCCCACCCCGGGTTTGTAGCGCCCGGAATTCACAAGCGAGACTGACTGTCAGTGGACGCCAGCGCGAAGCCGAGTCCAGCTCCCCTCTTGGACCGGGTCGGGGCGCGGGTCGACCGGCTCCCTCTGTGGGCCGACACCGTACGCCTCCGCCTCACGCCGCGGGCGGGATTGACCCGCCAGGTCCAGGCCGGGTCTCGCCAGACCGAGGACTGGACGTTCCTGCGCCGGCCCGCGCTCCTCGGTTTCGTGGCCGTGCTCTCCATCTGCCTCGGTGCCTCCTTGCCGAGCTCGCCTTTCAAGCTCGAGATGGGGGGAACCTGGTTCTTCGGTGTGAGCGACTGGCCCTCCACCACGCTCATGCTGCCCGGCGTCGTCGCCGTCTACGGCGGCATGGTCCTCTTCGTCCGCGTCTGGTTCGGTCTCTTCCAGACGCTGCGGGCCCGTCCCGGCGTGCCGATACGGCCATTGGCGTGGATGCTGGTGCTCTGGCTCCTCCCGCTTCTCGCCGTGGCGCCGCTGTTCAGCCGCGACGTGTTCTCCTACGCCGCTCAGGGCGAGATGATGAGCCACCACATCAACCCGTACCACTACGGGCCGGGGACGCTCGGGTCGGGTCCCTACGTGTCGCCCGTCGACAGCCTCTGGCTCAACACCCCCGCCCCCTACGGTCCCCTCTTCTTGATGCTGGCGGGCTGGTCGGCCTCGCTCAGCCTGCACCACGCGCTGATCACGGTCCTGCTGTTGCGGCTGCAGTCGGTGGCCGGCGTCGCGCTCATCGCCTACTGCGTGCCCAAGTTGGCGCGCTCGTTCGGCCGGGAGCCCGCGCCCGCGTTCGTCCTCGCCGTGCTCAATCCGCTGACGCTGCTCGCCCTCGTCGGCGGCGCCCACAACGACGCCATCATGGTGGGGCTCCTCCTCGCCGGCGTGACCGCGGCCCGCTCCCGAAGACCGGTCTGGGGCGTCGTGCTCTGCGCGCTGGCGGCCTCCATCAAGGTGCCGGCCGCGATCGGCATCGTCTACGTGGGCTGGGACTGGGCCGGCAGTGGGGCCTCGGTGCGGCGACGCGCCCGGACACTGTTCCGGGCCGGGCTGATCACGGTGGCGGTCATGGGACTGCTGTCGTTGGTTTCCGGCCTCGGATGGGGTTGGATCGCCAACCTGGGCACCCCGGGCACGGTCCGCTCCTGGATGGCGCCCGCCACCGGCTTCGGGCTTCTCATCAGCGGCACCGCCCATGTACTCGGCATCGGCGTCGGCATCGGCGGCGTGCTCACCTTCACCCGGGCGGTCGGGCTGCTCGGCGCGGCCGCGGTCGCCCTGTACTGCCTGCGCCACCGCGAGCGCCTCGGGATGCTCGGCGCTCTGGGTATCACCATGATGATGTTCGTGCTGCTCGGCCCGGTGGTGCAGCCGTGGTACCTCACCTGGGGGATCATCATCATGGCCCCGGTCGTCACCGGCCGGATGCTCTATCTCGTCCTCGGCCTCTCCATGGCCGTGCCCTTCATCGGCCTGACCGGTGGCACGTTGCTGCTGAACGAGCTGGTGCACACTGACCCCGCCTCCATGGTGCTCGCCGTGATGGTCCTGTGGGCCGTCCTCATCATCCCCCTCGGCGACTGGACCGAGTCGTGGCGGATCGACGCCTCGGGGCTCGAGGCGCACCTGCCTGGAGCGCAGGGCCCCGAGGCCGCGTTCGAGTCGTAACGACCCGCTCCCCGGCGCCGCGCCCTGGCGCCGTCGGTCAGAGCAGCCGCTGCAGCTCGACCACGTCCAGCCACTGGCGGTGCTTGCGCCCCACCTCGCGCTCGACCCCCACCAGTTCGAAGCCGGCGGCGCGGTGCAGGGCGATTGAGGTCTCGTTGTGCCCGGCGATGCGGGCGATGACGGAGTGGAACCCGTGGGCGGAGGCGAGCACGAGCAGCTCGGCGAGCAACGCCCGCCCGATGCCGCGACCCGCGCTGAGCACGGTCGACGTAGACGGAGTTCTCGGCCGTCGCCGAGTAGCCCGAGCGGTCGCGAAAGGCCGAGAGGGAGCCGAACCCGAGGACGATCTCGCCGTTGGCGCCCTCAGGTCCGGCTTGGTGCGAATCCGGCGGGTCGGTCGCCACCAGGGCCGGGTGGACCCCGCTGTGCTCGAGGACCCAGGCCTCCTGCTCGGCCGGCGTGCGCGGGACCATGTCGAAGGTATTGGTGCTGTGGAGCACCTCGACGTTGTAGATCTCCCGGATGGCCTCGGCGTCCGCCAGCTCGGCCAGTCGGATCAGCATCGGCCGATGGTAGTGGCCTGCATCCCCAGCTCCCCGGGGAGCTGGAGCGACCTACCTGCGAGGGCGGCTTGCTCACGGCGCTGGCTATCATTGAAGGTTCGCGGGACGAGCCGCGGCGCCCCCTTAGCTCAGTCGGTAGAGCACAGCCATGGTAAGGCTGGTGTCGTCGGTTCGATTCCGACAGGGGGCTCGCCCATGGCGGCGTAGCTCAGTTGGTCAGAGCACACGGCTCATAATCGTGTTGTCGCGGGTTCGAGTCCCGCCGCCGCTACCAGGCCCGGGACCGACCGGGACAGCGACCAGGAAGGATCACCACATGCCCAAGAACGAGAAGCGGGTCCAGGTCACGCTGGCCTGCGAGGAGTGCAAGCGGCGCAATTACATCACCACCAAGAACAAGCTGAACGACCGCGAGCGGATCGAAATGAAGAAGTTCTGCCGGTGGGACCGCAGGCACACGCTCCACAAGGAGACCCGCTGAGCCACCCCAGCCCGGCCGGTGCTACTCTGACAGGCCGTTCCCCAGGTCAGGGGGAGGAACCACCTGCTCGAGGGATCACCGAGAGCATCCCACCGAGGGCAGTAGCTCAACTGGTAGAGCACCGGTCTCCAAAACCGGCGGTTGGGGGTTCGAGTCCCTCCTGCCCTGCCCCGGACGTTGGTTGGTACCAGAGAACGATGTATGTGAGGCGAGACCCGTGAACCGCGAGACGAAGCGCTTGATGCAGCGCCAAGGGCAGATGGAGGCCGACGGCTCTCCTGCGACCCGACGCGCGCCCGCTGGCACGAGCACCGCGGACCGCCGGCAGTCCAAGGGTCCCTCGGGGCGCAAGCGCACCACGCCGGTGCAATTCCTGCGCGAGGTCCGCGACGAGATGCGTCAGGTCGCCTGGCCGTCGAGATCCGAGCTGATCAACTACACGTCAGTCGTTCTCACCACTCTGATCATCATGATCAGCCTGATCTTCGTGCTCAACCTGGCGTTCGGGAAACTGATCACCGACCTCTTCACGAAGTAGGCCCCAGATGAGCGATATGACACACACCGAGGCCGAAGAGGCCCTCGTCAGCGGCGACGAGGAGGACGTGGCCGAGGCCCTGGCCTCCGAGGAGGCCGAAGCCGAGCGGGCTCCGGAGGAGGCTGCCATCAGCCCCGACGGCGTCGACGCCGTCTACGACGAGGATGCGGCGGCGGACGAGGCCCTGCTCGAGGAGCTGGCCGACGAGGAACTGCTCGATGAGGTGACCGAGGCTGTGGCCGAGGCCATCTCCGACGAAGTCGTCGAAGAGGTGGTCGAGGAGATCGTGGAGGAGATCGTCGAGGAGGCGGTGCTCGAGGCGATTGAGGAAGCGGTCGACGAGGAGGCAGCCGTCACCGAGGTGGGAGCAGCGGCTGGGGCGCACGCGGCCGAGCCCGACCTGGTGCTGGACGCCACCGCAGCCGGCGAGCTCGGCGGGTGGGGCGAGGACGAAGAGGACGAAGAGGTCGTCCCGGTCGAGAGCCCCTACGACCGCCCCGGGCGCTGGTACGTCGTCCACACCTACTCGGGCTACGAGAACAAGGTGCGCTCCAACATGGGGAACGTGGTCGCGTCGCGCGGCATCGAGGACCGGGTCTACGAGGTCGTCATCCCGATGGAGGACGTGGTCGAGTTCAAGGGGGGCAAGAAGGTCACCGTCCAGAAGAAGGTCTTCCCCGGCTACCTGCTGGTGCGCTGCGACCTCGACGACGACACCTGGGGCGCCGTGCGCAACACGCCGGGTGTGACCGGCTTCGTCGGGCCGGGTACGAAGCCGACGCCGCTGTCGCGGCGCGAGGTGGAGAACATCCTCCAGGTCAAGGTCGAGGGCACCGAGGCCGGGCCGAAGCGCAGCCGGCCGCGGCTCGAGTACGAGGTCGACGAGACGGTGCGGGTCAAGGAAGGCCCGTTCGCCGACTTCTCGGGCCAGATCGCCGAAATAAACGAGGACCAGCTCAAGTTGAAGGTTTTGGTCAACATATTCGGCCGGGAGACCCCGGTCGAGCTCGAGTTCAGCCAGGTCGCCAAGCTGTAGCGCCGGCTGGAGGGCGCGACCTCGGGTCGCCCGAGCCCGGCGCCGCAGCACGCAGCAGGACAGTCCGGCGCACGAGGACGTCGTAGAGAAAGCCGAAGGGAGGGCGGACGATGCCGCCGAAGAAGAAAGTGCTCACCATGGTCAAGATCCAGCTCGAGGCGGGGTCGGCCACGCCCGCGCCCCCGGTCGGGACGGCGCTCGGCCCCCACGGCGTCCAGACCATGGAGTTCTGCAAGCAGTACAACGCGGCCACCGAGTCCATGCGTGGCACGGTGGTTCCGGTCGAGATCACGATCTACGAGGACCGCTCGTTCAGCTTCGTCCTCAAGACCTCCCCGACGCCCGTCCTCCTGCGGCAGGCGGCCGGCCTGGAGAAGGGATCGGCCACGACCGGACGCGAGCAGGTGGGGACGGTGACCGACGCCCAGCTGGCGGAGATCGCGAACGTCAAGATGAAGGACCTCAACACCAACGATCTCGAGTCGGCCAAGAAGCAGGTGGCCGGCACGGCGCGCTCCATGGGGATCAAGGTCGCCGGCTGAGCTGCCGGAACGACGCGAACGCAGAGGAGACACATGTCCCAGCACGGGAAGAAGTACAAGGAGAGCCTGAGCCAGGTGGACCGGCTCGCGCTCTACGGCGTCGGCGAGTCCGTCGACCTGGTGAAGTCGCTGGCCAGCGCCAAGTTCGACGAGACCGTCGAGCTGGCCGTCCGCCTCGGCGTCGATCCGCGGAAGGCCGATCAGATCGTGCGCGGCACGCTGTCGCTGCCCGAGGGCACCGGTCGTACCGTGCGCATCGCCGTCTTCGCCGCCGGCGAAGCGGCCGCCGAGGCCCGCTCCGCCGGGGCGGACGTCATCGGCGCCGACGACCTCGTGGCCAAGATCAACGGGGGCTTCCTGGACTTCGACATCGCCATCGCCACGCCGGACCTCATGGGTCAGGTCGGGACGCTCGGACGGGTGCTCGGACCGCGGGGCCTGATGCCCAACCCGAAGACCGGGACGGTCACGACCGACGTGGGCAAGGCGGTGACCGAGTTCAAGGGCGGCCGTGTCGAGTACCGCACCGACAAGGTGGGCAACGTCCACATCCGGGTGGGCAAGGCTTCGTTCACCCGCGACCAGCTGATCGCCAACATCCGGGCCGTTCTCGACGAGCTGCAGCGGGCCAAGCCGGCGGCAGCCAAGGGCCGGTACCTCCTCTCGGTGACTCTGTCGTCGACGATGGGCCCCGGTGTCCACATCGACCCGGTCAAGGCCCGCTTCACCGAGGAGGAGCTCGCCGAATCGGCTTGAGCATCGGGTGCGGGGCGGGTGTACTACGCTCACCCGGGCATTTGACGCAGTACAGCTGTTCACACAGCCCGCCGCCATCAAGCGGTGGGGCAACGAAACCGACGCCAGAGACCTCCGGTGCACCCCAGGGTGCCGAAGCGGCCCGCACGGGCCGGCCCGACGAGGCGACATGTAGCACGCCGGCTGCGCCGGTCTGCGCCGTCGCACATCGGAGGTCCCTGGCCCGTCGCCGGGTCGATCCCGGTGGAGGACAACTGATGGCAACGCAGAACGCAGCGCTGGCGCACAAGGTCGAGGTGGTCGACGAGGTCAAGTCGCGCCTGGGCGCGGCGACAGCCTCCATCGTCAGCGAGTACCGCGGCTTGACCGTGGCCGAGCTGGCCGAGCTCCGCCAGGCCCTGGGCGCGGTCGGCGGGGACTACAAGATCTTCAAGAACACCCTGGTGCGCCGGGCCATCGACGGCGGCCAGTACCAGCCGCTCTCGGAGTACCTGAGCGGCCCCACGGCGCTCACCTTCGTGCAGGGCGACGTCAGCGCGGTGGCCAAGGCGCTGCGCGACTTCTCCCGGGCCAACCCGCACCTGGTGATCAAGGGCGGTCTGGCCGACGGGTCGCTCCTCTCGCCGGCCGACCTGGCCGCCCTGGCCGAGCTGCCGCCGCGCGACGTCCTGTTGGCCCGCCTGGCCGGCGCGCTCGCCGCGCCGCTCCAGCAGATGGCCGGGCTCCTCCAGGCGCTGCCGCGCAACCTGGCCTACGGGCTCGCCGCTCTGAGGGACCAGCTCGAGGAGTCCGAAGAGGGCGGGCCGAATGTCGAGACCGCCGCCGAAGGCGCGGCGGGTTCGGCGCCCTCCGAGGCGACCGACGCCGCGTCGGAGGCACCCGCGCCCGAGACAGCGGCAGCGGCAGCGGCGCCCGAGACCACTGAAGCGGCACCGGCGCCCGACCGCGGCAGCGGCACCGGCGCCCGAGACCGCGGCAGCGGCACCGGCGCCCGAGACCACTGAAGCGGCACCGGAGGCACCTGCGCCCGCGACCGCGGAGGCGGCACCGGAGGCACCCGCGCCCGAGACCACTGAAGCGGCAGCGGCGCCCGAGACACCGGAGGCACCCGCGCCCGAGACTGCGGAGGCCGTACCGGAGACCGTGGCGGATGCCACGGCGGACCCGGCGCAGGCGGCAGCGGAACCAGTGGAGGCCGCCGCGCCCGAGGCGACCGGCCCCGAGGCGGCGGCCACACCCGAGGCGACCGGATCGGAGACGGCCGACCCGCCCGAGACGGCCGAACCCACGACCGACACCGCATCCGAATAACCAGACAAGACCGACAAGACCGAAAAGATCGAAAAGATCGAAAAGATCGAAGGAAAGAAAGGAAGGCCACCTCGATGGCAACCCTGACCAAGGAAGAGATCCTCGACGGGATCGCCGAACTCTCGGTGATTCAGCTGAGCGAGTTGCTGAAGGAGTTCGAGGAGCGCTTCGGCGTGACCGCGGCCGCGCCCGTCGCGGTGGCGGCTGCTGCGGCCCCGGCGGGCGCCGAGGCGGCGGCCGAAGAGGAGCAGACCGAGTTCGACGTGGTCCTGACCAGCGCCGGCGACAAGAAGATCCAGGTCATCAAGGAAGTGCGGGCCCTCACCAGCCTCGGCCTCAAGGAGGCCAAGGACCTGGTCGACTCCGCTCCGAAGCCCGTCCTGGAGAAGGCCAACAAGGAGGACGCCGACAAGGCCAAGGCTGCTCTGGAGGGAGCCGGCGCCACCGTCGAGCTCAAGTAGCTCGAAGGGCCGGCGGGCCTGGCCGGGGCGGCGGTCAGGCGGATCCGCCCCCGGCCTCCGGACCAGGATCCTTGACGGCGGGGGAGGGCACCTTTACCCTGTCGGGGACCGCGGGCGGAGCCCGACGAGCTGTCGCGGCCGAAGGGTTGTATTTCGGCACGCCTCCGGGTAAGATGCCGGGTTGCCGTGCGTCTCCGTGTGCCTGATTCCGTAATTCCAGGGCGTAGGCGCGCGTCCTCGCAGCCCTGAACCGCTCCATCCGCTCCCAGCCTCGTCGTCCCCTGTCCCGTCCCCGCATCCCTTCGCACCAGCAGTACCAGCCGCTCCAGCCGCTCCCAGCAGTAGTCCTTCCTCACCCACCGTCCTTCCTCTTGGAGGTGTCCACCCTTGTCCTCACGGACCCGCAGCCCCGAACGCGTCTCTTTCGCCAACATCAGCGAGGCCCTACCGCTCCCTGACCTGATCGCCATTCAGCGCGACTCGTTCCAGTGGTTCCTCGACAAGGGCCTGGCCGAGGCCTTCACCGACATCAGTCCGATTGAGGACTTCACCGGCCAGCTGAGCCTGGAGCTCGAGTTCGACCCGACTGACGCCGACCTGCGCCCGCCGCCCAAGTTCTCGGTGGAGGAGTGCAAGGAGAAGGACATGACCTACGCGGCGCCCGTCTTCGTGCGGGCCCGCTTCCTGAACGCCACCACCGGCGAGATCAAGGAACAGACGGTCTTCATGGGGGACTTCCCGATGATGACCGACCGCGGCACGTTCATCGTCAACGGCACCGAGCGTGTGGTGGTGAGCCAGCTTGTCCGCTCACCGGGCGTCATCTTCCAGCCCGGGCGCGACGCCAAGACCGTGTTCACCGGGACCGTCCACCCTTACCGCGGCG
Organism: uncultured Acidimicrobiaceae bacterium; assembly: GCA_963828505.1. GTDB lineage: Bacteria > Actinomycetota > Acidimicrobiia > Acidimicrobiales > RAAP-2 > Bog-473. The sequence goes on along the minus strand of CAWHFM010000006.1, from coordinate 17,967 downwards.
AATGGATCGAGCTCGACATCGAGGCGAAGCCGGGCAAGGACGTCACGGCCGGCTGCCGCGTGGCGCGCAAGCGCCGCCTCTCCCTCTTCGTGCTCCTGCGCGCCCTGGGCTACGGCGACGATGCCTTCCTGGACCGCTTCGTGCGGCACTTCGACTTCCTCGAGGGGCAGTGGGAGAAGGAGCGCAACCTCGCCCCCACGCGCGAGGAGGCGCTGCTCGAGATCTACAAGCGGGCCCGTCCCGGTGAGCCGCTGTCGGCCGAGGCCGCCCGCGTCTACTTCGAGAACGCCTTCTTCAACCCCAAGCGCTACGACCTGACCCGGGTCGGGCGCTACAAGCTCAACCGCAAGCTCGGTCCCGAGGTCGACCGGCTGCACGACCTCTTCGGCATCGACGTGGAGAAGCCCGCGCCGGGCCAGAGCGTGCTCAGCCCCTCGGAGATCCTGGCCGCGGCCAGCTACATGTTGCACCTGGCCCTGCACATGGCCGACGGCGAGTCGACCTACCGCATCGACGACCAGGACCACTTCGCCAACCGCCGCATCCGCTCGGTGGGCGAGCTGATTCAGAACCAGGTGCGCGTCGGGCTGTCGCGCATGGAGCGCGTCGTGCGTGAGCGCATGACGACCCAGGACGTCGAGGCCATCACCCCGCAGACCCTCATCAACATCCGGCCGGTGGTGGCGGCGGTGAAGGAGTTCTTCGGCACCTCGCAGCTGTCCCAGTTCATGGACCAGAACAACCCGCTCTCGGGCCTGGCCCACAAGCGGCGCCTGTCGGCGCTCGGCCCCGGCGGTCTGTCGCGTGAGCGCGCCGGTTTCGAGGTGCGTGACGTCCACACGTCCCACTACGGCCGCATGTGCCCGATTGAGACGCCCGAGGGCCCGAACATCGGCCTCATCGGGTCGCTGGCCACCTACGCGCGGGTCAACGAGTACGGCTTCATCGAGACCCCCTACCGCGCCGTGGTCGACGGCAAGGTCACCGACCAGGTGAGCTACCTGGCCGCGGACGAGGAGGAGGAGCACGTCATCGCCCAGGCCAACGCGTCGGTCGACGACGCCGGCGGCTTCACCGAGGAACGCGTGCTGGTCCGGCGCGGTCCCCAAGGCACAGGCGTGCGCATGGGCGCGGCGGCCGGCTCCTACGGCACGACGTCGGAGATCGACTTCGTGCCGCCGTCCGAGGTCGACCTGATGGACGTGTCGCCCAAGCAGATCGTCTCCGTGTCGACCGCGCTCATCCCCTTCGTCGAGCACGACGACGCCAACCGCGCCCTCATGGGCGCCAACATGCAGAAGCAGGCCGTGCCGCTCGTCGTGCCCGAGGCGCCCTACATCGGCACCGGGGTCGAGGCCCGCGCCGCCCGCGACGCCGGCGACGTGATCCTGGCCGAGGGCGACGGCACCGTGACCGACATCAGCGGGGACTCCATCACGGTCGAGTACCGCGCCGGGCAGAAGGACCGTCTCGGCACGCCGCTCGGGCGCAAGGTCTACCGGCTGTCCAAGTTCCGCCGCTCCAACCAGAACACCTGCATCAACCACCGGACACTGGTGTCCGAGGGGCAGGCGATCGAGACCGGCGACCTGCTGGCCGACGGGCCCTCCACCCACAACGGCGAGCTGGCCCTGGGCAAGAACCTGCTGGTCGCCTTCATGCCCTGGGAGGGCTACAACTACGAGGACGCCATCATCTTGTCCGAGCGCCTCGTGCGCGACGACGTCCTGACGTCCATCCACATCGAGGAGCACGAGGTCGACGCCCGGGACACCAAGCTGGGCGCCGAGGAGATCACCCGGGACATCCCGAACCTCTCCGAGGAGATCCTGGCCGACCTCGACGACCGCGGCATCATCCGGGTCGGCGCCGAGGTGGAGCCGGGCGACGTGCTGGTGGGCAAGGTCACGCCCAAGGGCGAGACCGAGCAGACCCCCGAGGAGCGGCTGCTCCGCGCCATCTTCGGCGAGAAGGCCCGCGAAGTGCGCGACACCTCGCTGAAGGTGCCCCACGGCGAGTACGGCAAGGTCATCGACGTGCGCGTCTTCTCGCGCGAGGAGTCCCACGAGCTGCCGCCGGGCGTCAACCAGCTGGTGCGGGTCTACGTGGCCCAGAAGCGCAAGATCTCCGAGGGCGACAAGCTGGCGGGTCGCCACGGCAACAAGGGCGTGATCTCCAAGATCCTCCCGGTCGAGGACATGCCCTACCTGGCCGACGGAACGCCGGTCGACATCATTTTGAACCCGCTCGGCGTCCCCAGCCGGATGAACGTGGGCCAGGTGCTCGAGTCGCATCTCGGCTACGCGGCCCGCCACGGCTGGGACGGCGTGGTGGTCAACGAAGAGGTCGGTACGAGCGCCAAGGGCGACGGCGCGTCCCGCAAGACGCGGCCGCGCACCGAGCCGGCGGCCTGGGTCTCGACCCCGGTCTTCGACGGTGCCCACTGGGACGAGGTCGAAGACGCCGGGTCGCACCCCACGATCAAGCAGGTCTTCGGCACGCTCAACGCGGACTCGGCCAACGGCGACGTCCAGATCCAGACCGACGGCAAGGCCATGCTCTACAACGGCCGCACCGGCGAGCGCTACGACAACCCGATCTCGGTCGGCTACGTCTACATCTTGAAGCTGGCCCACCTGGTCGACGACAAGATCCACGCCCGCTCGACCGGCCCGTACTCCATGATCACCCAGCAGCCCCTGGGCGGGAAGGCACAGTTCGGCGGCCAGCGCTTCGGCGAAATGGAAGTGTGGGCGCTCGAGGCTTTCGGTGCCGCCTACGCCCTGCAGGAGCTGCTGACCATCAAGTCCGACGACGTGCTGGGCCGGGTCAAGGTCTACGAGGCCATCGTCAAGGGCGAGAACATCCCCGAACCGGGCATCCCCGAGAGCTTCAAGGTCCTCATCAAGGAGATGCAGTCGCTGTGCCTCGACGTCGAGGTGCTGGCGGTCGACGGCCGGGAGATCGAGATGCACGAATTGGACGAGGACGTGTTCCGGACCGCGGAAGAGCTGGGTATCGACATCAGCCGCAACGAGCGCGGATCCGACGAGGAAGACGAGCGGCGCGCCGCAGAGAGGAGCTTCTCGTAATGGCTCTCGACGTCAACACTTTCGACCAGCTGCGGATCGGCCTGGCCACAGGCGACTCCATCCGCGGCTGGTCCAACGGCGAAGTCAAGAAGCCCGAGACGATCAACTACAGGACGCTGCGTCCCGAGAAGGACGGCCTGTTCTGCGAGAAGATCTTCGGGCCGACCAAGGACTGGGAGTGCTACTGCGGCAAGTACAAGCGGGTGCGCTTCAAGGGCATCATCTGCGAGCGCTGCGGCGTCGAAGTGACCCGGTCCAAGGTGCGCCGCGACCGCATGGGGCACATTGAGCTGGCCGCGCCCGTCGTGCACATCTGGTACCTGCGCGGGACGCGTTCGTGGTTGGCCTACCTGCTGATGGGCACCGAGCCCCGCGAGGAGCTCAAGGCCAAGCAGCTCGAGAAGGTCATCTACTTCGCCGCCAACCTGGTCACCTGGGTGGACGAGGAGAAGCGCCACCAGGACCTGCCCTCGCTCGAGAACGAGATGGCCGAGGAGATCTCGGACATTGAGAAGCGGCGGGACCTCGACATCGACCGCCGCTACAAGGCGCTCGAGGACGAGCTCAAGGCCCTCGAGGCCGAGGGGGCGCGTGACGCCGAGATCAAGGCGCGCCAGCGCGCCGTCGAGAAGGACATTCAGACAGTGCGCGACCGGGCGCAGGAGGACGTCGAGATCGCCCAGCGCTCGCTGGACGAGTTCCGCAGCCTCCACGGCCGCAAGATCATTGAGGACGAGATGCTCTGGCGCGAGCTGCGGCTCCGCTACGACGAGTACTTCGAGGGCGGCATGGGGGCCGAGTACATCCTCAAACTGCTCGACCGGATCGACCTCGACGCCGAAGAGATCAAGCTGCGCGAGATGATCGACGCCAAGGACGGGCGCCGCCCGCTGTCGGCCCAGCGCCGCCAGAAGACGATCAAGCGGCTGAAGATCGTCACGGCCTTCAACCGCCGCGACGACCACGGCCGTCGCATCAACGATCCGCGGGCCATGATCCTCGAGGCCGTGCCGGTGATCCCGCCCGACCTGCGCCCCATGGTGCAGCTCGACGGCGGCCGCTTCGCCACCTCGGACCTCAACGACCTCTACCGCCGGGTCATCAACCGGAACAACCGCTTGAAGCGGCTGCTCGATCTCGGCGCACCCGAGATCATCATCAACAACGAGAAGCGGATGCTCCAAGAGGCGGTCGACGCGCTGTTCGACAACGGCCGCCGTGGCCGTCCGGTGACGGGTCCGGGCAACCGCCCGCTCAAGTCGCTCTCGGACATGCTCAAGGGCAAGCAGGGGCGGTTCCGCCAGAACCTGCTGGGCAAGCGGGTCGACTACTCGGGCCGCTCCGTCATCGTCATCGGCCCGAACCTCAAGCTCCACCAGTGCGGCCTGCCCAAGCTGATGGCCCTCGAGCTCTTCAAGCCCTTCGTGATGAAGCGGCTGGTCGACGCCGAGCTGGCCCAGAACATCAAGTCGGCCAAGCGCATGGTCGAGCGGCGCCGGCCCCAGGTCTGGGACGTGCTCGAGGGGGTCATCCGCGAGCACCCGGTGCTGCTGAACCGTGCGCCGACCCTGCACCGCCTCGGCATCCAGGCCTTCGAGCCGGTGCTGGTGGAGGGCAAGGCCATTCAGGTGCACCCGCTCGTGTGCACCGCCTTCAACGCCGACTTCGACGGCGACCAGATGGCCGTGCACCTGCCGCTGTCGGCCGAGGCGCAGGCCGAGGCGCGCGTGCTCATGCTCTCGGCCAACAACATCCTCTCCCCGGCCACAGGCCGCCCCATCACCGTGCCCACCCAGGACATGGTCTTCGGCGCCTACTACCTGACGCTGCGCGTGGACGACGGGCCCGGGGCGGGGCGGGTGTTCCGCCACCTGCACGAGCTCGAGGCCGCCTTCGACGCCGGCGACGTAGGGCTCCAGGTGCCGATCGTGCTGCGGCCCGCTCGCGCCTCCTCTTTGGCCGAGCGGCTCTCCGCAGCCGGCCTGTTCGAGGTCGGTGCCTTCGAGAGCGCAGCCGAGGACGGGGGTCACGCTGCAGGCGAGGACGCCGGCGACGGCGCGGACACAGCCACGAACGGGCAGAACGGTGGATCCGACGGCTTCGAGACCACCGCGGGCCGCGTCTTCTTCAACGAGGCGCTGCCGGAGGGCTTCGCCTTCGTCAACGACGTGGTGGGCAAGCGCAACACCCCGATCGGGGTCATCGTCGAGGAGCTCTCGGCCAACTACCCGAAGAACGTCGTCGCGCAGAGCCTGGACCGGATCAAGGCGCTCGGCTTCCGCTACGCCACCCAGTCGGGCCTGACCATCTCCATCGACGACGTGCAGACGCCGCCGGACAAGCAGGCCATCCTCGACCGCTACGAGAAGGAGGCCGAGAAGGCCGAGACGCAGTTCAAGCGCGGCATCATCACCGACGACGAGCGGCGCCAGAAGGAGATCGAGATCTGGACCTCGGCCAACTCCGAGGTCGGGCGGGCCATGGAGGCCCAGCTGGCCACGATCGCCTTCAACCCGCTCGACATGATGGTGGACTCGGGTGCCCGAGGGAACTCGCAGCAGATCCGCCAGATCGCGGGCATGAAGGGCCTGGTGTCGAACCCGCGCGGCGAGATGATCCCCCGCCCGATCAAGTCCTCCTTCCGTGAGGGCCTGTCGGTGTTGGAGTACTTCATCTCCACCCACGGCGCCCGCAAGGGCCTGGCTGACACCGCGCTGCGCACGGCGGACTCGGGCTACCTGACACGCCGCCTGGTCGACGTGGCCCAGGAGCTCATCATCCGCATTGAGGATTGCGGCTCGACCCGGGGCATCTGGATCGAGGGCGTCGCCCCCGACGGGCCGGGCCACCGCAACTACCTCGACACCCGCGCCTTCGGCCGCCTGCTCACCGAGGACGTGACGCTCTCGGACGGGACGGTCTACGAGGCCGGCACGCTGCTTCTCGACGAGAACATCGACCGGCTGCGCGACGACGAAGGGGTGGACCGCATACGGACGCGCTCCGTCCTCACCTGCGAGTCGCCGCAGGGTGTCTGCGCGGCGTGCTACGGACTGTCGCTCGCCACGGGCTTCATGATCGAGCTCGGCGAGGCCGTCGGTGTCATCGCCGCCCAGTCCATCGGCGAGCCCGGGACGCAGCTGACCATGCGGACCTTCCACACCGGAGGTGTCGTGGGCGAGGACATCACCCACGGCCTGCCCCGTGTGGTCGAGCTCTTCGAAGCCCGTACCCCGAAGGGCGCGGCCGTGCTGGCCCACCACTCGGGCGTGGTCCGGATCGAGGACGAAGAGGCCGGCCGCCGCATCACCGTGGTGGCCAACGACGGGACCGAGGACTCGGCGCTCGTGGCGTCGCGCGCCCATCTCGAGGTGACCGACGGGGAGGAGGTCGCCGCCGGGGATGCCCTGGTCGAGGGGCCGAAGGACCCCAAGGAGCTGCTCGAGGTCAAGGGCATCCGCGAGACGCAGCAGTACCTGGTCGAAGAGGTCCAGAAGGTCTACCGGGACCAGGGCGTCTCCATCCACGACAAGCACATCGAGCTGATCGTGCGCCAGATGCTGCGCCGGGTGCTCGTGGCCGAGCCGGGCGACGCGCCGTTCCTCCCGGGCGAGCGGGTCGACAACCAGATCTACGCCGAGGTCAACCGGACGCTGGTCGAGGAAGGCAACCAGCCGGCCCAGGGCCGGCCCGAGCTGATGGGCATCACCAAGGCGTCGCTGGCCACCGAAAGCTGGCTCTCCGCCGCCTCCTTCCAGGAGACGACGCGGGTGCTGACCGAAGCGGCCATAGAGGGCCGGAGCGACCAGCTCTTCGGCCTGAAGGAGAACATCATCATCGGCAAGCTGATCCCGGCCGGGTCCGGCATGCAGCACTACCGGGACATCCGACTCGAGATGCCCGACGCCGAGGCGATGCCCTTCTGGGCCATGGGTGCGGGCGAGGAGTCCGACACCGAGGACCTGGCCAACTGGCTGCGCGACATGGGCGAGGGGATCGGCGACGACCCCTTCGACTCCTCCATCGACGCCAGCTGGCTGGGCGCGGCGCCGAACGCCGAGGACACGTACGGCAACCCGATCGTCGACGCTGGTCCGCCTCCGCCGGTGGCGACGCCGGCACCGGCACCGGCGCCGGCAGAGGACATCAACGAACCCGGTGCCGCGGAGGCCGGCGCATAGCGCGTCGAGCCTCTGGCACCCCCCGCTGAGGGGTAGAAATATGGCCGTTACCTGTATTCCTGCGGGTAAAGGCCATATTTATAGCTGCGATGGAATCGGATTTGGTCGTAGCGCGTACTCGAAGAGATAGAATTCTGGCTACAGGAGGTTGCCCTGTGGCCGACTCAGAAGAGCTGGAGCACACGCTGGGCCGGAACGCCCGCGCCTTGCGGGTGGCGAGGTCGCTCACCCAGGCTGAGCTCGCGACGAGGGCGAACGTCTCCCTCGGGGCGTTGAAGCACCTGGAGCAGGGGGCGGGCGCCACGGTGGGCACCCTGGTGAAGGTGCTGCGAGCACTCGACGCCGAGCAGTGGATCGACACCCTGGGTCCGGTCCGGGCGCCCTTCAACCCGCTCGACCTGCTGGCCGCCACGAAACGCCAGGGGCCCAAGTCGAAGAGTGCGCCGCGGGTTCGGCACCGCGGACGCGCCACCCGGTGAGCTACCGCCCGGCCGTCGTCGTCGAAGTCCTGGCCTGGGGGCAGGCGGTGGGCGCCGTCGCGCTCGATCCCGAGAGCGGCTGGTACGCCTTCGCCTACACGCCCGAATGGGTGGAGTCGGGCGTGGAGCTGGCGCCCTGGCACATGCCGCGACGGGCCGAACCGTACGAATTCCCGCAACTCCCCCGAGCCACCTTCCACGGGCTCCCGGCCCTGCTGGCGGACGCACTGCCGGATGCCTTCGGCCACGCCCTCGTCGACGCCTGGATGGCCGAGCAGGGAGTGGCGGCGTCGGACATCACCCCACTCGACCGGCTGGCCTACGCCGCCGACCGCGCCATGGGCGCGCTCGAGTTCCGGCCACCGGCGCGCGCCGAGGGCGAGGACGCGTCGGCGGGCGTGGCCCTGGCCGACCTCGTGCTGGCGGCGCGGCAAACCGTCGAAGGAGTTTTCGAAAGCGACGAGACGGCCCAGGCGGCCCTGAGGCAGCTCATCTCGGTCGGGACCAGCGTGGGAGGGGCCAGGGCGAAGGCCGTGGTGGCGTACAACCCCGCCACCAGTCAGGTCCGCTCGGCCTACAGCCCGCCGGCTCCGGGGTTCGAGCAGTGGCTCATCAAGCTCGACGGGGTGGGTGGAACCGCCCTGGACGGTCACAGCGACCGGTTGGGCGAGAGCGCTCCCTACGGGAGGATCGAGTACGCGTATTCGGCCATGGCGGAGGTGGCGGGTCTGGAGATGACGGAGTGCAGGCTCCTGGCCGAAGGTCCTCGGCGCCATTTCATGACCCGGCGGTTCGACCGTGGGCCCGATGGCGAGCGCGTCCACGCGATCTCTCTGTGCGCATTGGCCCATCTCGACTTCAACCTGACCGGAGTCCACAGCTACGACCAGTACCTCCAGGCGGTGGAAGCGCTCGGTCTCGACCGCGGTGCGCGCGCCCAGGCCTACCGCCGCATGGTGTTCAACGTCTTCGCGGTGAACCACGACGACCACACCAAGAACCTGGCCTTCCTGCGCCGCGCCGGCGGGCCGTGGGAGCTGTCACCGGCCTACGACGTCACCCACGCCTACAACCCCGAGAGCAGGTGGACGAGCCGGCACCTGATGTCCGTGAACGGCCAATTCGAAGGAATCCGTCTCGCCGACCTCTACGCCGTGGGCGAGCGGCACCAAGTCCCGGGATACCGGGCCATCGTGCGCGACGTGGCTGCCGCCGTGGAATCGTGGGAGCAGTTCGCCGAGGCGTCGGAGGTCGGGCCCGACGTGGCGAAGAGCATCGCGGCCGACATGGAGCGCTTCCGCCCGAAGTGACCGCGCCGACCCGAGGTCAGGTCGGTGTGGCGGCCTATGGTCGCCGCCGCACGGCCCGGACGATGCGGATGGCGGAGGCGAAAGATCGTGAGCCCTGACATCGCCACCGGCTGGCTCGGCGTCGACGCGGCCGGCTCCGTGGCATCGGCTCGATGCCGGTCCGAAGCTCGCCGGGGGCGAGGGCAGCGTCGATCAGTACGGTGAGGTGCTCCTCCGTGGCAGGGGACTCCTCCTCCTCTTCCCAGAGGTTCAAGAGGCCGAGGTTCAAGAGGCCGAGGTTCAAGAGGCCGAGGTTCAAGAGGCCGAGGTTCAAGAGGCCGAGGTTCAAGAGGCAAATACTCGTGACGTGAGAGACGAGGCGGTGGCGTGATGTCGTTGGAATGGGAGCAGGTCATCGTGGATGCCGCCGACCCCGCCGGGCTGGGCCGGTGGTGGGCGGCTGCCCTGCAGTGGGTCGTGGTCAACGAGGATCCCGAGGAGTTCGAGATCCGGCCCGCACCCGAAGTTCTGCCCGGACTCCTGTTCGCTCGCGCCCCGGAAGCGAAGACCCTCAAGAACCGTCTGCACCTCGACTTCCGGCCCGACGACCGGGACGCCGCCGTAGCCCGCCTCCTCGACCTCGGCGCCACTCATGCCGACGTGGGCCAAGGCGAACAATCGTGGATTGTGCTCTTCGATCCGGAAGGCAACGAGTTCTGCGTGCTTTCGTCCCGTGCCCCGCGGCCGACGTGATCTCTATCACCGTGCGCTCGGCGAAGGCCGTGTGCCGCCGGCGATATCGAGCCCAATCGGTCGCCCGATGGCCGTGAGCCCGTGGTGTCGTCGCCGGGTGTCGGACTGGTCTTCGTCGGGGCCGGTGAGAGACAGGTCCCTGACGCAATAGCAGGGTCGACGGCGGTGGTGAAGGGCGCCTGAGCGCCGGGTCTGCAGGACATCTGTCTGGCGGCACGGACTTCTTCTGGCTTCAGGCCAACAAGGGAGCGAATGGGGCAAGCTGTGCTCGTGACCACCGTGCCGCGAGGCAACGCGTCAGCTCGCCGTGCCGATCTTTCCGATGCCGACGAGCTCGCTCGGCTGCGCTGGCTCTGGCGAGCCGTCGAGCGGAACGAAGAGGGAGATCCGGACCGGTTCCCAAAGGATTTCGCCGTCTGGATCTCCGAACACGACCGAACGCATATGCCATACCTCGTAGAGGTGGGCGGCTGCGCCGTCGGGATGGCTTGGCTTGTCGTCACGGAGCGGATTCCAGGCCCGGGTAAGTGGAGGAGGCTGTCGGGAGATATCCAAAGCGTGTATGTAACCGCAGAGCACCGAGACCAGGGTCTGGGAAGCTTGCTGATTGGGAAGTTGATCGAAGGAGCAAGGAGAGAACGGTTGGCCTACCTGTCTGTCCATCCGAGTTCCCGTTCATTCCCGTTCTACCGGCGCATGGGCTTTACGGGAGAGGGAAGCCTCCTGTTCCTCGACACGGATCCGGGCTAACGGATCAGCCGCATGACGATTGGTGATGGCAGGTACTCCGACTAGCCGGGGACCGGTCCCACCAGAACTGGGACGCCCGCTAAAGATTTGATGTAGGGGTCGAGGTCGTACGTGCGCGCCAACAAGGAAAGAACTGGAGTACCCACGCCTACGGCGATACCTACGGTGGCTCCGCGGGCCAGGGGTATGGGCAGTTGAAGGACCATCGTCGACATTCGAACGTTCGACGGATCGGTCGTCGTGGTCGAAGTGGGCCTGGCCGTCCCGCAGTACCCACAAGTGAATCGACCCTGGAGCGTGACGACGTACTCCGGACTGGTCGAGCCTCCTGCGGCTCGAGCCTGTGCGTAGAGCGCGGCCTGGGTCGTGACGACGGCCCGAACGTTGAGGGGCGTTGACACCGAATAGGCCTCGGCAGCTCCGAGGGCGCGCTTCGCCAGGTCGAACAAGGGAACGCCGTTCACCGAGGTCGGGAGCGGTCTGCTCTGGACCTTTGAAGTCTGCTTGGCCTGCAGTATCGAACCTGAGCTAGTCCGGCCGCAGCCGACGGTGAGAAACGCCAAGCACCCGATGGCGAGCGCCGTCTCAACCCGTCGTCGAAGTGAGGATGTCATCCTTGCGATCTTCTGTCCCTTGTCCGGACACCTCTATTGACGCTCGAACGGCCCAAAAGGTTCTGGGGCAGTCTCCGTCGGTGGCCGAAGTTTCTCTCTGAGATGTCGAAAGCCGTTTCCGGGGTTCGAGGACAAGCACGGCGAGAAGCCCTACTTCACGCCGAGCGACTGGGCTGACTGGCGCCGAGGGCAGGGCGACCTCGACGGGTTCGTGTGTCCCAAGAGCGTCATCCTCGTCCACGACAACTTCGTTGTCAGGTGTGACAAGGCGACCCGGATTCGTACAACTTCCGGTTCCGCGTTGCTGTCGGCACGACCGGCCCCGCGCTGGCTGGATACGCAGATGCCAGGTCGACGGGCTACCGGCTCGGGAGCGCCTGCGGTAGTCCGAACCATGGGAGCACGTTGTTTTCGAAGCGGGTCATGGCGCAGATCCGGTTCCCGGTGAGGGTGAGCACGTAGACGCCCGTCCCGTGCCGGATTCCGGTCGGGGGTCGCAGGTAGGCCCCGAACGCCGGCTGGCCGTTGGCTCGCGTCGGCACGAGGTCGAACCTGCGGCCCCCGCCGAACAGGCTGGCGCAGAAGCGGGCAACGACGTCGCGGCCCTCGTAACCGAAGGGCATAGGCGGCATGGAGATGAAGACGTCGTCAGTCAAGAGTCCGACCAGCGCGCCCAGATCGGCCGACTCCCAGGCGCGGGCGAACTTCGCCACAAGCGCATCCTCGGAGGGTGAGCCGGCAACGGGAGGCGGTTGGCGGCCGCCGGTCGGCGGCAGCTGGCGCTGCAGGCTGGCGCGGGCGCGCTTGAGGGCACTGTTCACTGAATCAGCGGACGCGTCCAGCATGCCGGCCACCTCGCTCGTATGGAATCCGAGGACGTCGCGCAAGACAAGTACGGCGAGTTGGCGAGGCGGCAGGACCTGAAGGGCGGCCACGAAGGCCAGCGAGACGGCCTCGGTCTGCTCGTACCGGGCCTCCGGGCCAGTCGGCATGTCAACGGCCCCCTGGAGAAGGTCATCGGGATATGGCTCAAGCCATACGACCTCGCCGAGCCGGCTCGGCTCGGGCCGTTCAACGTTGGGCACGTCCCACTCCTTGGCCGGGCGTCGGCTGGCCGAGCGACGCAGGTCGAGACACCGGTTGGTGGCGATCCGGTACAGCCAGGTGCGCAGCGAGGCGCGTCCCTCGAACCCGGCGAGACCTTGCCAGGCCGCCAGGAGCGTGTCCTGCAGGGCGTCCTCGGCGTCCTGGAAGGATCCGAGCATTCGGTAACAGTGCACGTGGAGCTCTCGACGGTACGGCTCGGTCAGCTCTCGAAAAGCGTCACTGTCCCCGACCTGTGCCCTCGACATCAGGTCGGCTGTCGCCACTCGCGTCACCTTCTTCTCGGATCCTGTCGCTCTTCCATCATGGATAGACGCCGGCTGGGGGACGAACTGGGCGGTCGTCGGCCGCCCAGTTTCGCCACACCATGGCGCCTACTTCATTGGCTTCTGACAACACCAACGATAAAGGAGAAGCGAAAATGGCAAAGATCGTGATGAGCGGTCCGCAGAACGTCTCGCTCGATGGAGTGGTACAGGACCCAGACGGTGAGGAGGGTTTCAGGCTCGGCGGCTGGTTCGTCGACTTTGGCGGCAAGGACCTCGAGGCGTGGAACAAGGTCGCGCTGGACGAGGCGCTGGGCGCTGAGGCGTGGTTGCTCGGGCGGCGGAGTTACGAGTTCTTCGGGACGCGGTGGCGACGCCGCAGTGGCGAGCTGGCGGACAGGTTGAACACCATGCCGAAGTACGTCGTGTCCTCCACCCTCGAGGATCCTGACTGGAACAACTCGAGGGTCCTGAAAGGCGATGTTGTGACCGAGGTTTCGAAGCTGAAGCAGGAGCTGGACGGAGAAATCGTCGTCCCGGCCAGCTATCAACTCGGGCGCACGCTCATGGCGCACGACCTGGTCGACGAACTGCGGTTGGTCGTCTTCCCGGTCGTGCTCGGGACGGGCGAGCGCCTCTTTGGCGAGACCGTCGACAAGAAGCCCATGCGCCTCCTCAACACCCAGACCATCGGTGACGGGCTCGCCTTCTTCACCTACGAGTTTCTCGTCCGAGATGCCTAACCACCGAACGGCGGCATCGGGTGGCCACGCTACCGAAGTGAGCAGCCGTGCACTCTATCGTCAGCGACGCACGCGGCCGACCCCGTGGCGTTGGCTCGACGATGGTCCGAGCTCGTCAGGGCGAGATCTGAGGTTCCCCAGAATTAGTGGACACCTGACGAGCTGACCCTTGGTCGGCTGGAAGGATGTCCGATATGGGAGTTACGAGGCGTAGGTTCACGCTGGAGTTCAAGACAGAGGCCGCGCATCGTGTGATCGATACCGGCAGATCGATTGCCGAGGTGTCCGCCGAGCTGTCGGTGGCGGACAGCTCGTTGGCCAGATGGGTGCGCGATGAGCGCCGTCGGCTGGACGCGGTGGCTGGATCGAGCGATGAGCCGTTGAGCGCGGCCGAGCGGACCGAGCTGTTGCGCTTGCGCCGCCTGGTCGCCGAGCAGGACAAGGACCTGGCCTTCTTGGGAAAAGCTGCCGCGTACTTCGCTTCGAATCCACCAAAGCAGAAAGATTTGCGTTGATGGCCGCCGAGTGCGCGAACTTCGAGATCACCCGCATGGGCCGCCTCTTGGAGGTGTCTTCGGCGGGCTACTACCGCTGGAGAGCGGCCCAGGACCGCCCCATGTTGGCCAGCGAGGTCCGTCGGGCCGATCTCGACGCCAAGATCATCAGCTCCCACAAGAGCTCGGACGGCACCTATGGCGCTCCTCGGATCACCCTCGACCTCCATGAGGCCGGGGAGCGGGTGAGCGCCAACACCGTGGCGGCCCGCATGGCCAGCCTCGGGATCGTCGGGGTGAGCCCACGCCTGTTCAAGGTCACCACCAGCCCCGATCCAGCCGCCACCTTCCCCCCCGACCTGGTGAACCGAGCATTCCATCCCGAGGGGATCGACGAGCTGTGGACCTCTGACATCACCTACCTCAAGGTCGGAAGCGGCGAGGCCTACATGTGCGCCATCCGCGACGAGGGATCGTCTCGGGTGCTCGGGTTCTCGGTGGCTGAGCACATGCGGACCGAGATCGTCCTCGAGGCGCTCGAGCAAGCGACGCTGACCCGTTTCGGGCACGTCGACGGGACGGTGTTCCATACCGACCGGGGCAGCCAGTTCTCGGATCGCAAGGTCGTCGACTTCTGTGAGTCCGTCGATCTGATCCGCTCCATGGGAGCGACGGGCAGCTGCTACGACCATGCCAGTGCCGAGAGCTTCTGGTCGATCTTCAAGCACGAGTACTTCTACCGGCACACCTTCGCCACCATCGACGAACTCCGAGCCGGCGTCGCCCGCTACATCAACTTCTACAACCACCAACGCCGCTGCGCCAAGGCCGACAACCTGAGCCCCATCCATTACGAGTTAACGTTGGCCCACAAGCACCAAGCCGCTTAAAACCGTGTCCACAATTTCTGGGCAACCTCAATCAGCATCGATCAGGACGGCGAGGCGATCCTCCGTGCCGGGGCCTGCCCCTCCCGTTCCTCGAGGTCCAGGTGGGGAATGATCGTGAAGCGATAGCCGGGTCAGTCGGATAGTGGTCCGTCGGCCAAATGACATCGCAGGTGATTCGGACCGCCCAGATCGCCGAATAGCGTGTTGTAGGGCAGCTTGTTGAGACCGCGAGCCCGCCGTCCAGATCAGGCGTTCTGCGCCCGGGGGTGGTTCTAGGTGAGATTGAAGTGGGTCTTGGCTGTAAGTCCGGAGATGAAGCCTTTGGCCGTGACTTTATGCGTGCCCGCCGCCCCGGCCTGGGCAGTGGAGGGTAGGTGCCCATAACAGGTGAAGCTGCCATCGCCGGCCACGATGCCGATGCAGAGCACCACCGTCGTGGGCTTGGGGGCGGCCCGTCCGGTGTCGTAGGTGACCGGTACGTTCTCTCCCGGTGAGAACGAGCTACCGGAGGCGACAACCGCGCTCGCGGCGGGGCCGGTGGCGGGCGAGAGGGCCACGGTGGCGGCGGGGAAGTAGCTGACGGTCCCGGTCACGGTGGTGGCGAACACGTTGAGCGAGTAGCTGTCGCCAGCGTTGAGGACCCACGTCCCCATGGAGAGGTAGCCGTTTCCGAATCCGAACACGATCTGGGAATCTGACCAGGCGGAAACGACCAGGCCGATGCAAACAGCGTCGGCACCAGATCCCTGTCCGGCGGTCCAGCTTAGGGTCGTGTCTTGCAGGTAGAGGTAGTCGCCGTAGTCGAGGCCGCTGGAACCGCACCCCGCCGGAGAGGACGGATACGGCGGGGCGGTCCCGAAGCCCGAGCCGGTGATGACGATCTGGGGGGCGCTGGAGGAGCCCATGAACGCCACGTTCGACACGGTCGCACCGACCGGAGTGATGCGCCCGATGCTGTTGCTGACTTCGTTGGTGAACCACAGGGCCCCGTCCGGCCCGGGCGTGATCCCGTTCGGGGTGCTAACGCCGGTGCCGGTGTAGTTGGTGACGACGCCGGTGGTGGTGATCCGCCCGATACTGTTGTCGTTGGAGTTGGTGAACCACAGGGCCCCGTCCGGCCCAGCCGTGATCTCGGCCGGGCCGCTGATGCCTGTGCCGGCGAAATTGGTGACGGTGCCGGTGGTGGTGATCCGCCCAATGCTGTTGCCGACGTTGGTGAACCACAAGGCCCCATCCGGCCCGGGCGTGATCCCGAGCGGGGCGTCGATGCCGGTGCCGGTGTAGTTGGTGACGGCACCCGTGGTGGTGATCCGCCCGATGCTGTTGTTACCCCGGTTGGTGAACCACAGCGCTCCGTCCGGCCCAGCGGTGATCCCGTCCGGGTGGCTGATGCCGGTACCGGTGTAGTTGGTGACGGCACCGGTGGTGGTGATCCTCCCGATGCTGTTGTTGTTGAAGTTGGTGAACCACAGGGCACCGTCCGGCCCCGCCGCGATATCGACCGGCTCGCCGATGGTCGGGTCGGTGTAGTTGGTGACGACGCCGGTGGTGGTGATCCGCCCGATGCTGTCGTTGCCGATGTTGGTGAACCACAGGGCCCCGTCCGGGCCGGCCGTGATCCCGTTCGGGGTGCTGACGCCGGTGCCGGTGTAGTTGGTGACGTCCCCGGTGGTGGTGATCCGCCCGATGCTGTTGTCGGAGTTGGTGAACCACAAGGCCCCGTCGGGCCCGGCCGCGATCTCGGCCGGGCTGCTGATGCCGGTGCCGGTGTAGTTGGTGACTGTGCCCCCCTGAGCGTGAGCTGCCCTTACCCCACTCACGATGGACAGTCCGGCCCCGAGGCACACTACAGCGACAAGCAGATACCGGCGACGCCCAGGACGACCTATACGAGGGTCTTGTGACGCTGTCGTGGGTGCCTGAGCTGGTCTGACCTATCCATCCGCGGCGACACGCCGCCTCCTTCCTACGGTTTCTGGCTGCTGAAGCTGGAAATCGAAGAGGAGGACGGCGTGCGCGATCGAAGCGTACTGAGAAAGCTGTTGGGTCTATGCGTCTCGAGCGTGGTGGTCGTGGGGCGCGAGCTCGTCGAGGGATGCGAGGGAGGTCGGGACCGTCTCGACGTCTGGGTCCGCACCAAGGTCGGCGTCAAGGGTCGCTGCGGCAAGTGCGGGGTCGCGTCCGCGTGGTTCGACAACGGCGGCGGGGAGCGCCGGTGGCGCCACGTCGACGTGTGCTTCGCCACCTGCGAGCTCGTGGCCGAGGCCCCCCGGGTGAGCTGTCCCGAGCACGGGGTGACCGTCGCCGCGGTTCCCTGGGCCCGCCACGACAGTTGGTTCACCGCGGCCTTCGAGGACCTGGTGGTCTTCGATGCCATCGTCTCGTCCAAGCTCGCCGCGGCCCGCCGCTATGGCGTGTCGTGGCGGGCGGTCGACCACATGTGCGTGCGCGTCGCCACCGAAGCGCTCGGACGCGTCGACCTGCTCGACGGTCTGGTCGCCATCGCCATCGACGAGGTCAAGTACAAGAAGGGGCAGCGCTATCTCACGGTCGTCTGTGACCACCTGAGCGGCCGGGTGATCTGGGCCGCCAAGGGCAGGACCAAGGCGGTCGTCGGGGAGTTCTTCGACGCCTTGGGCGACGAACGGGCCCAGAACCTCGCCTTCGTGACCTGCGACGGGGCCGAGTGGATCCGCGCCGTGGTGAGCGAGCGGGCACCGGGGGCGATCATCTGCCTCGACACCTTTCACCTGATCGGCTGGGCCACCAAGGCCCTCGACGAGGTGCGCCGAGCCGAGTGGAACACGCTGCGGCGAAACGGCGGGGCCGCCGCGGCCAAGGAGTTCAAGGGACTGCGCTGGATGCTCATGCGCAACTGGGAGAACCTCTCACCCAAGCAGAAGGGGACGATCCGCGACCTCGAGCGGGCCAACAAGCGCAGCTTTCGGGGATGGCAGCTGAAGGAGGAACTGCGCGACATCATGTCGATGCCGCTCATCGCCGCCAAGCGGGCCCTCGACGACTGGCTGTCCTACGCGTTCGCGCTCGCGCCTCGACCCCTTCGTGAAGCTGGCCCGCACGATCCGCAAGTACAGAGATTCCATCGAGGCGACGATCGAATGGAAACTGACCAACGGGATCTCCGAATCCAACAACGCCGCCATCGGACGGATCCGATCCGCTGCTCGGGGCTTCCACGATCCCGAGAGCTTCATCACCATGATCATGCTGGACCGAGCCGGCATTGCCCCTCAGCTGCCATGGGCGACCATGTCATGACCCACGAATCCGGCAGAAGACCCCTATACGAGC
>CAWHFM010000005.1:0-286689 GCA_963828505.1 uncultured Acidimicrobiaceae bacterium | reverse complement strand
TGGCCGTCACCGAAGGTGTCTACGACCTGCCGACGGCGCTGGAGTCACGAGCCGGCGACGGCGACCTGGTCGTCGCCGTCTGTCGCGGAGTACGACGCCCTCCCCGAGGTGGGCCACGCCTGCGGGCACAACATCATCGCGGCGATCGGTGTGGGGCGGGCCTCGCACTGGCCGCCGTTGCCGACGACCTGGGCATCTCCGTCCGCGTCCTCGGCACCCCGGCCGAAGAGGGCGGCGGCGGGAAGGTGCTGATGCTCCAACGCGGCGCCTTCCACGGCGTCCACGCCGCCATGATGGCGCACCCCTGGCCGGTCGAGCGGCTGACCGGGACGTGCCTGGCCGTGGCGCACTTCGACGTGCACTACCGCGGGCGCGAGGCGCACGTGTCGGCGGCACCGTCGGAGGGGGCTGACGCGGAGGACGCGCTCACCGTGGCGCAGGTGTCGATCGGCCTGCTCCGCCAGCAGCTGCCCCCGGGCGACCAGGTCCACGGGGTGGTCAAGGAGTCCCCGGGCGCGGCGAACGTCATCCCGGGCTCGCTCAGTGCCCGCTACATGGTGCGGTCCCTGACCATGGACAGGCTGGCGGCTCTGCGCCCACGGGTCGAAGCCTGCTTCGAGGCGGGAGCTCTCGCCACCGGGTGCACGCTGTCGTACGAGGAACTGTCGCCCGTCTATTCGCATATGGAACCCGATCCCGAGTTGCTGTCGGCCTACCGTGCCAATGCCGAGCAGCTCGGCCGGCGCTTCGATGCGGACGACACCGGTGCGCCGCTGCCCACGTTCTCGACGGACATGGCGAACGTCTCGCTGGCCGTTCCCACCATCCATCCGCTCATCGGGATCGAGACGGGCGGAGCGGTCAACCACCAACGCGAGTTCGCGGCAGCCTGCGTGACCGCCTCCGCGGACGCCGCCGTGCGCGACGGCGCCGTTGCGCTGGCGTGGACGGCCATCGACGCCGCGACCGACCCGGCCCTACGCGAGCGCCTCCTGGCTCGGTGATCACCGAGCACGCGCTGCTTCCTGTCCTACCGGGACGGGAGGAAGAGTTCCTCTCGGCCATGGAACGGGCGAAATCGATCATCGCCGCCAGCCCCGGTTTCATGTCGCTGCGGGTCGAACGCTGCATGGAGCGCCCCAACCACTTCCTGCTGCTCGTGGAATGGGAACACCTGAAGGATCACACCGAGGGGTTCCGCGGTTCGCCGGCCTACGGGGAGTGGCGGGCCGCCCTGCATCATTTCTACGACCCGTTCCCGGTGGTGGAGCATTTCGAGACGGTCGTGCGCGCCCGAGCGGATCACGCGCCGCGGCCGCCGGTGTGACCCGGCGGAGCGATTACGGCCCCGGATGCCGAGGGCGTTCGCCATCAGGTAGATCCCGAAGACGAGCAGCTCGCTTCTGAGCTCGTCCCACTCGGGACGTCAACCCACGGGGTGCTCCCCCACGAACATGTCGAGGCACCGGTCGAGGCCCTCGATCTCGATGTCGTCGCGCTGACGCCGCTCCCATACGTCTCGACCCATCCGGAACCGGAGCGTCCGGGCCGAGCCGTCCCGCCGGTGGCCCCGGGCCTGGCCGTTCTCCTCGTACCCGACCGAGCGCGAGGTGGCGATGGAGGCGGCGTTGTCCTCGAAGGCCCCGCTCAGGGCCTCCTCCGCGCCCAACCCGGCGAAGGCGAGGTGGAGCGCGGCCTGCCGCATCTCCCGTCCCAGACCCCGGCCCTGATGGGCGAGCCCGAGCCATGAACCGGTCTCGACGGAGCGTACGGCGCGGAAGTGCTCCGCACCGATGTCCTGCACGCCGACCGGTCGCCCGTCGACGAACGCCACCCCGGTGAAGTTCCACTTCTCCGGCGTCCAGTTGGCGCGGTGGCGCCACAGCCACTGCGCCGACTCACGTGCCCGCCGCGACGGCTCCGCGTCGGTCCACGGAAAGAAGAACGGCATGGTCGCGGGGTCGTGGATGCCCACGTCGGCCAGCTCGATCAGCGCCGCGAACTCATCCTCCCGCGGCAGGCGCCATTCGAGGATCGGGGTCCTGACGACGAGATCGAACAGCGGCCAGAACGAGCCCGGCCGGGCCACGCGTCAACCCCCGGGCTGGTACACGCCGAATTCGGCCCGCAGGACGTCGGACACCTCGCCCAACGTCGCCATCTCCTTGAGCGCCGCCTTCATCGGGACGAGAAGGTTGCCCTCGCCACGCGCCGTCTCGGCCACTTCGGCCAGAGCACGGTCCACCGCAGCCTGGTCACGCTCGGCGCGCACACGGCGTGTCCGGTCGATCTGGAGCTGTTGGAGCTTCACGTCGATCGGGAAGACCTCCGTGGTCTCGTTCTCGACGTCGGTGAACCGGTTGACGCCGACGACGACCTTCTCGCCGTCGTCCACCACCTTGGCGAAGCTGTATGCGGCCGCCTCGATCTCCTCTTGCATGAAGCGGGCCTCGATGGCCGCCACGGCGCCGCCCATCTGCTCGATGCGCTCGAGGTAGTCGATGGCCGCGGCCTCGACCTGGTCGGTCAAGGACTCGACGAAGTACGACCCGGCCAACGGGTCCACCGTATCGGCGAGCCCCGACTCGTAGCCGACGATCTGCTGGGTGCGTAGGGCGATCTTCGCCGCACGCGTCGTGGGCAGGCCGAGAGCCTCGTCAAAGCCGTTGGTGTGCAGGCTCTGGGTGCCGCCCAAGGCGGCCGCCAGCGACTGTACGGTGACCCGAACGATGTTGTTCTCGGGCTGCTGGGCCGTGAGTGTCGAACCGCCCGTCTGGGTGTGGAACCGCAGCATCTTGGAGCGGTCGTCCTTCGCCCCGAAGCGATCGGTCATGATGCGGGCCCACATGCGCCGCGCGGCGCGGTACTTGGCCACCTCCTCGAAGAGGTTGTTGTGCGCGTTCCAGAAGAACGAGAGGCGCGGCGCGAACTGGTCGACCTCCATTCCCGCCGCGATCGCGGCTTCCACGTAGGCGATGCCGTTGGCGATGGTGAAGGCGATCTCCTGGACCGCGGTCGAGCCGGCTTCGCGGATGTGGTAACCCGAGATGGAGATGGTGTTCCAGCTGGGGAGGTTGGCGGCGCAGTAGGCGAACGTGTCGACGATGAGGCGCATCGACGGCCGGGGCGGGTAGATGTAAGTCCCCCGGGCGATGTACTCCTTCAAGATGTCGTTCTGGATGGTGCCACGGACCTTCTCCCCCGGCACTCCGTGCTCCTCGGCCACCAACTGGTAGAGCAGCAGCAGGATGGCGCCGGTGGCGTTGATGGTCATGGACGTCGTGACCTTGTCCATGGGGAGGTCAGCCATGAGCAGCCGCATGTCCTCCACCGAGTCGATGGCCACGCCCACCTTCCCCACCTCGCCCTCGGCCCGCGGGTGGTCCGAGTCGTAGCCCATCTGGGTGGGGAGGTCGAAGGCGCACGACAGTCCCGTCTGGCCCGCCTCGAGCAGGAACTTGAAGCGTTCGTTGGTCGCCTCGGCCGAGCCGAAACCGGCGTACTGGCGCATCGTCCAGAGCTTGGAGCGGTACATCTCGGCGTGGACGCCCCGGGTGTAGGGATAGGCGCCCGGCTCCCCGAGCTGGGTCGACGCGTCCCATCCGTCCAGGTCGGCGGGACGGTAGACGGGGTGGACGGCAATGCCCGAATCCGTCGCTCGCTCGGGCCCGCCCTGGGTGCTCTTTTCCGGTGTCACGGCTACGAGCCTACGGAGGATCGGGGCGCAAGGGCCATACAGGGCAGACTACGACCGTGCCCGAAGACCACGAACCTGCCTTCTCCCACCTCGGCATCTGCGTCGGCGACCTGGAGCGGTCCGTGCGCTTCTACTGCGAGGCTCTCGGATTCGAGAAGGCGGAGTCGCACGCCATCGGGTCGGAGTTCGCCGCGCTCATGGACTTCGCGGACGTGGAGCTGACCTCGCAGTTCGTCCGCCGCGGCAGCACGGCCATGGAGCTCCTGTGCTTCTCGGAGCCGGTCGCCTTCGGCGACAGGCAGCGACGCGCCGTCAACCAGCTGGGGCTGACCCACCTGTCGTTCCGGGTTCGCAACGTGGCGGCCACGGTCGAGCGCATCGTGGACCTGGGCGGCACCGTGGTCGAGTCGAGCCGGACGGTCATCGACCTCGGCGGATCCGAGCTGGATTTCGTCTACTGCACCGACCCCGACGGCGTGCGCATCGAGCTCATGGACCTCGGGGGCTGATCTCCTCTCCGGTCTCGTCGGTGCTGGCCGAGCGCGGCCTGGGCGTCGAGTTCGCGGTCGACGCGGACGGCTTTGCGCTCATCCATGTGCATCCAACGCAGCGCGACGGGGATCATGGGCCACAACATCAACGTGTCGCCCACCACCCACATGATGTCTCCCCCCACGTGGAGGTCCACGACGTAGGACGGACCCCAATCCCGATGGGTGGCGTAGTAGGCGGGGAAGAGCTCATGCGTCGCTCCGGAGAGCGACAGCCCGGTGAAGGTGTCGATGGGGATGGCGAGGAAGAGGTAGAAGAACTGCAGCGCGGGGTGGAGCCGGTAGCAATTGGGGTCCACGCCGAAGATCTGGCGCCAGAACAGGTAGCCGACGACGAGGAACACCAGGTGCTCGGCGTTGTGGATGCTCTCGCGCTCGAGGGTGAGGTTGTACCAGCTCGTCAAATGGCTGATCGGTATCACCACGGCGTAGAGCACGAAGGCCACGATCGGGTGGCCGAAGAACTTCGCCGGAGCAGAACGCAACAACTCCGTGACGGCGACGTGGGAAGGTCCGGTCGTGGCGCGCCAGGCCAGGTCCAGGGGCGAGGCGATGGCGAAGAGCGGCGCCGCCACCATGATGAGCAGGAGGTGCTGGAGCATGTGGTCCCAGAACAGCTCGCCGTCGTAGACGCCGACGAAGCTGAAGATTGAGAAGCCCGTCGTGGCGAGCACGCCGATCCACGCCGCCGTCCGCCCGGCCGACCACGGGTGCCGTGGGTGCAGCGCGTTGTTACGCCGGACACCCCAGAGGTAGAGCACCAGAGCGGCCAGGATCAGGGCCACCGGGACCAAGTCGAACTGGGTGGAGAACAACTGCCGGCCGGACAACGGCGGGAGCGGCGCGTCGAAGAGCGCGGCGATCACTCCCGCGACGGTACCGCCGGGTTCAGCCGTGTTGCCAGACGCGCTGCGAGAGCCCCCGCTTCCCGTAGAGCGCCACGGCGTCGAGCGCGGCCATCTCCTGGTCGCTCAGGCGCCAGCCCAGCGCGCCGGCGTTGTCCTGCGCCTGGGCCCGGTTCTTGGCCCCCGGGATAGGCACCGTGCCCTTGGCGATCAGCCAGGCCAGGGCCACCTGGCTCGGGCTGCGGCCCTCGTGCGCCTCCCCGACCCGGCGCAGCACCGAGACGACGGCGTCCACCTCGGTCATCGGATGGGCAGAAAAGGTGCGGCGGCCCGGCGGCGGGTTGGCGGCGGAGTACTTGCCGGTGAGGCGGCCCTGTCCGATCGGCGAGTAGTCCAGCACGACCACCCCGAGCTCGGCACAGGCCGAGATCAGGCCGCCGCGCTCGGGCATGGCCCGCAGGAGCGAGAACTCGACCTGGTTGGTGGCGAGCCGCAGGCCCCGGCGGCGCAGCGCGGCGTCCATGGACCCGATCTCCTTGGCCGAGTAGTTGGAGACCCCGACGGCCTTGACCAGGCCCTCGGCGTGCGCGGCCGCCAGCCCCTCCGCCAGCACGTCGTGGGACCTGAGGGAGATCGGACCGTGAATCTGGTAGAGGTCGATGCTCTCGATCCCGAGACGTCCGGCCGAACGCCTGGCGGCCGACACCAGCGCCGCCTTCACGTTGACCTTCCACGGGCTGGGCATGAACTTCGATGCGATGACCACCCGGTCGCGCACCGATGGATCCCGCGCCATCATGCGCCCGATGATGCGCTCGCTCTCGCCGCCGCCGTAGACCTCGGCCGTGTCGAAGAGCACGACGCCGGACTCGATGCAGGCGTCCCAGGCCTCGGCGACGGTGTCCTCGGTGAAGGACGTGTCGTAGCCCCCCATGCCCCAGGTCCCCTTGTCGCCCCAGGCCCAGGTCCCGACCCCGAGCGGCGGGACCGAG
Organism: uncultured Acidimicrobiaceae bacterium; assembly: GCA_963828505.1. Taxonomy (GTDB): domain Bacteria; phylum Actinomycetota; class Acidimicrobiia; order Acidimicrobiales; family RAAP-2; genus Bog-473. The sequence goes on along the minus strand of CAWHFM010000005.1, from coordinate 280,604 downwards.
ACATCGGACCCGGCGAGCGCGATGCGGTCGCTCGCCTGCGGGGGCGCGGTGTCGCTCATGCCGTCCACTCGAGGTGCGCCTCGACCGCGGCGCGCCACTCGTCGGGATGCGTGAGCTGCGGCGAGTGGAAGGCGCCGGCGATCACCGTCGTGCGCCCGTTGGCCACCTCGGCCGCCAGCGCCGGCGCCTGATCGACCATGGGGTGGTCGTGCTCGCCGGCGATGACGGTCGTCGGGCAGACGATCTCGGCCAGTCGCGGTCGCAGGGACGCGGGCCCCTCGTCGTGGGCCAGGATCTCGCCGCCGAGACCTTTGATCGCATAGGGATCCGTGCCGGCCTGGATCACGTCCTTCTCCTGCTGCCACGACGCAGGCACGACGGCGGCGATGAGATCGTCCTCCGGGCCACGCATACCCCACTGCTCCGGAGTGCCGGCGGACGGGTCGAAGCCGTCGAAGAAGGCGCGCACCAGGTCGCTGACGCCTTCGTCGTCGGGTACGAACGACCAGGCGCTGGTGTCCATCAGGATGAGCGAGCGGACCAGCTCGGGCCGTTCCAGCACCAGGGTTACGGCCACGCGGCCCCCCATGGAGTGCCCGAGGAGGTCGACGGGGCCGCCGGCTACCGCGTCGAGGAAGCCGGCCAGGTCGGAGGCCAACTGCTGAATCGTGTAGCCCTCGAGCGTGCCCGTCTTGGTCGAGTGCCCGTGCCCCCTCTGGTCGAGGGTCACGACGCGGCGGCGCCTCGCGAGTCCGTCGACCTCGAGCGCGAAGTCGTACGACGATCCGGTGAAGCCGTGGCACAGGACGAGGGTTTTCCCGCCGGTCCCGTGCTCCGACCAGGCCAGGTCCACGCCGTTGACGGGGAGGGTCCGCGATGCGTCGGTGAGCGTCATGGCACCCTGTCTAGCCCCTGGTGTGCCATCCCGCCCCGGAGACGGGCACCATCCCGTCGGCGTGCCGCGGAGAGGTCGGCGACCGGGTCAGCCCGAGTCGACGGACAGGGCGGCGGCTGTGGACGCCGGCACGGGGGCCGTCTCCGACTCGGCCGTGGCCAGCGGAGCGGCGGGTGTGGTGGCGACGTCGGTGCAGGCCCGGGCCTGGTTCCACGCTGCCAGCGCCTGGGTGGCGGCGTCGCCCGCCAGAGGCTGGGGGAGGTCGTCGACGATCTCGGCCGGCCGCCAGGTCACCGCGTCGATGTGCCGCCCCGTGGCGGTGACGACGAGCGAACCGCTGGCGTTCTCCGGCGGAGAGTTGTCGTAGAAGGCGAAGTTGCCCAGGCCATAATCGACGTAAGCCGAACCGAGGTAGCCCCCGCCCAGGAGGACGTGCGCGTGCGTCCCCACCACGATGTCCGCCCCCGCCTTCACCAACGCCTGAGCGAGCGGCTCTTGCAGCGGGTTGGGGCACGGGTCGAGCTCGGTGCCCCAGTGCAGGTACACGATCACCGTGTCGGCGGTCCGACGAGCCGCCTCCACCGCGGCCACCAGGTCGGTGACGTCGTAGGCCGAGGCCAGGCCCGCCTGGGTCGCGGTGGCCGTCCACGCCGTCTGGAGGTCGGAGTCGATCACCTGCGTGGCGGCGATGATGGCGATGCGCTCCCCCCTAATGGTCGTGGTGTACGGGGTGAAGGCCTGCGCCGCGTTCCCTCCGATGCCGAGGATGGTGTAGCCGGTCTGGGCGCGGGTGGTGAGGGCCGTCTGGAGGCCGGGCGGACCGCAGTCCTCGCCGTGGTTGTTGGCCTCGGTGATGAGGGTGACGCCGGCGCCCTGGAACGCGCCGACGGCAGACGGAGGTGCATAGAACACGTACTGCTTCGGTTGGGCATCAGGACAGCTCCCGTCGGCCGTCATGGCCGACTCGAAGTTGACCATGGACAGGTTGGCGCCCGAGAGGAGCTGAGGCACGGTCGGTCCGAGCGCGGTGGACGGGTCCGCGGCCAGTCGGTCCCCCAGGTTGGTGCCGACGGGGAAGTGCACGTCGCCCCCGAACGCGAACGTCACCGGTTGGCCATCGCCCTGCCAGTCGGGGTCCAGGCGCGGGTTGCCGGCGAGGTGCGGCGGCGGGGCCTGGTGGTGCCCGCGGCTGTTCCGGTTCCGGCCCGTGGCGGCGGGACGACCGCTGCCGCGGGTGATCACGAAGGCCAGAGCGAGCGACAGCAACACCAACCCGGCAAGCCAGAGGCGTCGGTTGCGCTTGACTTTCCGGGAAGTGAGCGCGGGTGGACGCCCGGCTGACGGCATCGGCTCGGCGAGCGCGTGGGGCTGCGCGTCGTTGCGTTCTAAGAGCTGGGCCGGCGTCGTGACCAAAGACTAGGTGCCGCTGGGGGTCCCCGACGGGGAGATCCTGGGGTGAAAAACCCGGGGCAAGTTACGCGGCACGTGGTGGCGCCAGGATGATCCCCTCCGGGGTGGAGGTGAGCTGCCATCCGAGAGCGCCGAGCTCGGCGAGGTGACGGCGGGCACGGCGCTCGGGGCTGTTGCGCTTTTCGAACCAGTCGTGTCCGAGCTCGTTGTAGAGCTCACCCGTGCTGAGCATGTGCCAGATCACCGCGAGGAGCGAATGGCCGACGGCCTTGCGGGCCTTGGCCTTGCCCCGGCGGCGCACGAGCTGTGCGTACTGGGCGGCGAAGTAGCTGTCCTTGTCCCGCGCCGCGGCCATGGCTGCGACGGCGAGTTGGCGCTGCAGCCATGTGTCGCCGTGGCGGGCGCGCCCCGTCCGGCTCTTGCCCGCCGACTCGTGCTGGCCCGGGCACATGCCCGCCCACGAGGCGAGGTGATGGGCTGTAGGGAAACGGCTCATGTCGACACCAATCTCAGCGATGATCCCATCGGCCGGGCGCCGGTCGATGCCCGGGATACAAGCCGCCCTTTAACTCAGAGGAACCTTGCGCGTGGCCTCACCGTTCGCACCCGGTGAATGTCGTCCACCCGACGGCGAAGAGACGATGGTCAGCGCAAACATCGACGACGCGAAGCGCGCCTCGACGAGGGTATGCCGTAGGTCGGCCGACAGCACGACCCAGCAGTGTGGCAGCGCCGATCTCGCCGGTGACGTCCACCACGCAGTCAAGGGGCATGGAGGTTCGCGGCAGCCTCGATCTCGGCCTGGAATCCCACCCGATCCATCTGGCTCGAGTCTCGCCAACGGCAACTTCAGGCCGGTGAGGGCCCGAGATTGCGCCGATGTTCACGTTCACGTCTGCAGCTCTCCTATCGAGCTGGCGCGCGCAGGAGCATGTAGCTGCCCACGTTCGGGCGCGGATATCTCCGCTCGACTCTACGAGCCGACGTCGCTACCAGTTCCATCGGTGCGAATGCCGCCTCATAGGTGGCGACCGTGCGTCCGATGGTGAAGCCTCCGTTTGCCCTCCGCGTATCTCGCCAGAAGTACTCTGGATCGGTTTCTTCGCACAAGAGTACGAATCCACCTGGCCTCACCATGCGCTGAACCTCCGCGACCACACGCGCCATGCACTCCTCCTCAACTGCCTGAAGCACCGTGAAGAGAAGCACTAAATCGAAGCTCGAGTCAGCGGCTGGAAGCGCCCAGAGGTCGTCCACTCCGACGAATCGCACCTCTGGCGAATACTGTACTCGGCCAGCAGCTACCAGCTCGGTATCACGCTCGTATGCTACGACATTGGAGCATGACTCCCGTAGCACAACCGACATGAGCCCGTACCCGGCTGAGACGTCACACGCGTCGACAAGGCGCCCACCCATTTCGGCGATGCGGCCGAGGTAGCCCCGTAGATCAGCATGTTCCCAGTAAGTACGGGCGGCATGCGCGACCGTTCCCAGCGGCCGCGGAGCACGGACGTCCGCGAGGAAGCGCTCGGCGATCTGGTCGGTCCACTCGTCGCGCATGATCCGCGGTCGGTCGACCCACTCGCCGCCAACAGGCGTGGGCCGCGCGCCGATGTGCTTGCAGATGCGCTCGATCGTCGCGGCAGGGTCAGCAACGTAGTCCTCGTACACGACGGTGAGGACGTCACCCCGCGTCCGAGCGAAGTGATGGATCCACATCCAGTCGTCGCACATCACGCCGGCGAAATGCCACAGAAGCGCCTCGAAGTCGTAGTCGGGACGACCCGCCTGCGTGCCTGCGTTATCTGGAATGTGCCACATGCCCGAGGTGGCTGCGCGCCACAAGGAGATCGCCTGCCGTACCTTGTCGCGGCGTAAAAGGTGGACGATCCGCAGTCCCGGAAACACGTTGCGCAGGTCCATTCCGGGGACGGGCTCACCTTGCGCTTCAAGGGTGCGGCAGAGCGCCTCCGCCTGGTCCCAGGTTGCCTTGAAGCCGAAGACTTGACCCCGCGAATCGTTCACCTTCTCGACGATGTACTCGGACGCCCGTCGCCCCACGTAGTTATTTTCCTGGAAGCACTCGTGGGGATCCCCAAGGCCAAGGCGCTCGAGATCGTGGCAGACGGCCGTGCTGCCCGAGCGCATCGCGTAGGCCACAAAGTAATACCCCGATTTGCCGGCTCGCGCGACGCGCTCAGACAGTGCTGTGGTCACGCGGATGCGCCTCCCGGCGGTAAGGCGGATCGCAGACGGGCGCTTCGATGGACCGAGATCTCGGTATGCGCGCAACTCAGCACGACGCGGGATGTGCGCTGGCGATTCACAGGTTCCTCCAAGACTCGCTACTGGCCGCGATCTCCGCGGCGTTGAGGTCCACGGCACGATTCTGGCGCAATGTCGAACGATCCATCCAGGCTCCATGTCGGCGGAGATGCTCTTCGCAATATCGGATCCAACCTCCGACGCCTCGGCGAACTGCTCCTACGATCCGGTGAAGCCGTGGCACAGCACGAGGGTGGTCCCGCCGGTCCCGTGCTCCGACCAGGCCAGGTCCACGCCGTTGACGGGGAGGGTGCGCGATGCGTCGGTGAGCGTCATGGCGCCCTGTCTAGCCCTTCCGGACCGAGAGTCGAGGTGACAGATGGGCTAGGTCGGAGTCGATCACCTGCGTGGCGGCGATGATGGCGATGCGCTCCCCCCTAATGGTCGTGGTGTACGGGGTGAAGGCCTGCGCCGCGTTCCCTCCGATGCCGAGGATGGTGTAGCCGGTCTGGGCGCGGGTGGTGAGGGCCGTCTGGAGGCCGGGCGGACCGCAGTCCTCGCCGTGGTTGTTGGCCTCGGTGATGAGGGTGACGCCGGCGCCCTGGAACGCGCCGACGGCAGACGGAGGTGCATAGAACACGTACTGCTTCGGTTGGGCATCAGGACAGCTCCCGTCGGCCGTCATGGCCGACTCGAAGTTGACCATGGACAGGTTGGCGCCCGAGAGGAGCTGAGGCACGGTCGGTCCGAGCGCGGTGGACGGGTCCGCGGCCAGTCGGTCGCCCGCCGGGGGCGGGTCCCTGAGGACGTTCGCCGGCGCAGCGTCCGAGGCGATCTCGGACTGGGATCCCACCCGATCCGCTTGGGTCAAGTCCCGTGCGTGGCAGACTTCAAGACGATGCTGGCGCGAGCGGTCACGAATAACGCGCGATGGACCGTTTTTGCCTGGGAGTGGTAACCCGTCGAGGCGGTGAATCTCAGGACGCACTCGCGTCGTCAGAGGCTTACGGTGACCACCCGTGCGTCGCCGCGAGCGACGCCTGCCGCCGAGAATCAGAGTCGGTGCGGCATGCAGAGCTCGTCGTATTCCGCGATGACGATCTCACCCGCGTCCGGGCCACAGGCCGGGCAGGCCGGATCACGGCGAACCTTGAAGGTCCGGAACGATTCCTCCAGCGCGTCGTAGGCCAGGAGCCGCCCGATCAGCGGGTCGCCGAGACCGAGGAGCAACTTGATCGTCTCGATGGCCTGGATGGAGCCGATGATGCCGGGCAGCACACCGAGCACGCCGGCCTCGGCGCACGAAGGGGCCAACTCCGCCGGTGGCGGTTCGGGGATGAGGCATCGGTAACACGGCCCGTTGTAGGGGTCGAACACCGTGGCCTGGCCCTCGAAACGGAAGATGGACCCGTGGATCACGGGGATCCGCTTCAGCAGTGACGCGTCGTTGACCAGGTAGCGGGTGGGGAAGTTGTCGGTGCCGTCCACGATGGCGTCATAGCCGTCGATGATCTCGAGGATGTTGTCCGCACCCAGCCGGACGTCGTAGGTCACCACGTTGACGTCAGGGTTGAGCGCAGTCAGCGTCTTTTTGGCCGAGTCGACTTTGCGCTCGCCAATGCGGTCCATGTTGTGCAGGATCTGCCGCTGCAGATTGGACTCGTCGACCACGTCCATGTCGATCACGCCGAGCGTGCCCACGCCGGCTGCGGCCAGGTACAGCGCGGCTGGCGAACCGAGACCGCCTGCGCCGAGGAGCAGCACCTTGGAGTCGAGCAGCTTCAACTGGCCCTTCTCCCCTACTTCGGGCAGCAGCAGGTGGCGCTGGTAGCGGTTCCGTTGGGCGGGCGTCAGGGTCTGGGGCGTGGCCCAGGGGCGGCCGTCGTCCTTCCAGCGGTTGAAACCGCCAGTCAGGGACTGAACGTCGCGGTAGCCCAGGTCCTGCATCGTCTTGGCCGCGAATGCGGAGCGCACGCCGCCAGCGCAGTAGACGACGACCGGGCCCGACTTGTCGGAGAGCTTGCCCTCGACCTGGAACTCGAGGTGGCCCCTCGGCAGGTGCACCGCGTTGGGGATGGCGCCCTGCTCGTACTCGTCGGGCTCACGTACGTCAAGGAAGACCACCCCGCCCCGCTCCAGTAGCTCCTCTGCCTCAGGCGGGTCGACCTCTCGGATGGCCGCCTTGGCCTCGTTCAAAAGATCTCGGGGTGTGGGCACGCTCAACCTCCGGTGGCGACCGGCCATCCGCCGGTTCCAAACCTTGAAACACTACCAGTGGGGTCGACATTCCCATCCTCGGGTGAGGTGCGAGTTTGCCTTGTCCAGGGGTGCGAGACTGCCGGGGTGGAGCTCCACGACGCCATACGACGGCGGGCAATGGTGCGCAGCTTCTCGACCGAGCCCGTCGACCCTGCGGTCGTCGACCGTCTGGTTGGTGGCGCCCTGCGCTCGCCGACCGCAGGCAACACCGGTGGGACGGCCTGGCTGGTGCTACAAGGCCCGGAGGAGACCGCGGTCTACTTCGACGCCACTACCGACGAGGACTGGCGGGCGCACTACCGCGACTGGATCGAGAGACGGGTGGCCGGCCGCCAGAGCGCCGCGCTGGAAGTCATTTCGAGCTGGTCCCGAAACGAGAGCGCACTGAAACCCCGGTATCGGTCGACCGAACGAGTTCGGAAAGCGGTACGAGACATGCTCGCGGCCGAAACGGAGGATGTCGAGTTGGTGCAGTCTCTCGCCCCGTGAATACGTCCGCCTCTCTCACCGTCGCCCGTCCCACTCGGGCGCAACATGAAAAGACAGTTCGCCGACGACACCGGATCCGTCCGCCGCGACCGCGAGCGCCTTGGTGGAGCGACGCCATAGCCGTGGCTGTCTTCTGCGGCCTCGCCGTGGCGGTTTACTCGAACTTCTGGAGGGACGGCGCGCCGCATGTCGTCCTCGGGCAGAACGACATGCTCCAGACGATGTGGTTCCTCAATTGGGTGCCCTATGCGCTCGGGCATGGTCTGAACCCATTTCACACGTCCCTCGTGAACATTCCCTATGGAGTCAATCTCCTCGATCAGACTTCGGTCCCCTTGCTCGGCCTGCTCCTCGCGCCCATCACGGTTCTCTTCGGTCCCGTCGCGGCGCTGAACGTGGGTATGACGCTCGCCCTCGCTGGTTCCGCGACATCGATGTACTTCGTGGTGCAGCGCTTCACTTCCTGGCGACCCTCGGCCTTCGTGGCCGGACTGCTTTACGGGTTCGGGCCTTACGAGATCGGACAAGGCGAGGCACACCTGCACATGGCATTTGCCGTCCTCCCCCCCCTAATGCTGCTTCTCATACATGACATTGCTCTCATCAGGGACGGAAGGGCGCGCCGTCGGGGGGTGATTTTGGGTCTACTTGTCGTCGCCCAATTCTTCATCTCGCTCGAGATGCTGCTCGAGACGATGGTCATCGCAGCAGTGATGCTCGTCGCGTTCGCCTTGATGCGACCCTCTTTGGTGCGAACTCATGTTCGGGACCTGACGGTCGGCCTTGCCTGGGGGGGAGAGGTTGCCGCTATAGGGCTCGCGTATCCAACCTGGTATGCGCTCCGTGGTCCAGAGCACGTGACCGGTGCGTATCACAATCCGGCCTACTACAGAGCCGATCTCCTGGGAGCGATAGTCCCGGACGGCCTCATGAGGATCGCACCCCAGTCGCTTGCATCAAGGGCGGACTTGTTCGGGGGAAACTTTGTCGAGAACGGGTCCTACCTCGGACTCACCCTGATATTCACGCTGGTCGTCGGTGGGGTCTGGCTTTGGCGTCGGGCCGAAGTACGGGTAGTGACCTTCGTGGGGGCAGCAGCCTTCGTCTTCTCTCTCGGATCGAAGCTCGTCGTGAGGGCTGAGCCGAGCGTGCTTTCCAACGGCTCCGCATCCGGCGGGATCCCGCTGCCATGGGCGATCGTTGGCCACGTGCCCTTGTTCAGCAACATCCTTCCTGTGCGATTCTCACTCTTCGTCGCAATGTTCGCGGCCCTTCTCCTCGCGATGGTTCTGGACCAGATCCACGCGACCGCCATCGCCCGCGGCTTCCCAGTCGCGGCGACCGCCGTTCCAGCAGCTGTCGCTGCGGTCGCATTGATCCCGCTCTTCCCAGCCGTTCCGTACAACTCTTCGATCGACGTGCCCCAGGGAAGCTACTTCACGTCGGCGTCCGTGCAGAACCTCCCGGCGGGAAAGGTTGCCCTCCTCTACCCATTCCCCAGCGGTACAGAACCTCAGGGCATGGTGTGGCAGACGGAAGCCGGGATGCAGTTCTCCATGCCGGGGGGATACTTCATCGTCCCCCAAGGAGCATCGGGGCAACGCGCCAACACTCGGTATGCCTACGCTGATTACACATCGACCATCGCAACGGCTCTCTCGGACCTCTACGCCCGCGTGCCTCCGGATCACAGCCCTGGAGCGCGCCACACCATGCGACAAGAGCTGTTGTCGTGGCACGTTCAGTCCGCCATCGCGCTTCCAGCTCCCGGAACGGCTCGCATGGTCGTTGCCTACCTCTCCTGGCTGATCGGGGCGCCTCCCATCCGTCAGTCGGGTGCCTACGCGTGGTATGACCTGGGTCGAACGCTCCGGCCGGCTTGAGGTCCCGACGGTACCCTCGCAAGGGTCAACCGCGGACCTTGGACAAGCGGTGCTCAGGCTCTTCGTGCCAGCGCACCAGGGCCCAGGGCAGGTCCGAGAGCCGGTTCAGGTAGAGCATCACGAGCGGCGTGGTCGGGCTCAACTGTGCCACCGGGCCCGTCGACATGGGCGAGGCGCTGCGGCACTTCTCGCGCGCAGGCGGCTTCCGATCTCGTACATCCCCGATGCGGGGCTGGGATCCGCGCCATCAAGGCGGAGCTCCAAAGGCCTTCGCCAACGCCGACAGCGTGTGCCCCAGGTTCCTCGGCACCGAGTACGAGGGCATGCTGTGCGCGGCCTGCTGTACGACGACGCCCCGGACGCCAAAACCAAGCCAGCAGGATAATAGAGACGCTTCCTGCTTCGGTTCGACGCATCGGGCCGTGCGTCGCCGCGAGCGACGCCTGCCGCCGAGAATCAGAGTCGGTGCGGCATGCAGAGCTCGTCGTATTCCGCGATGACGATCTCACCCGCGTCCGGGCCACAGGCCGGGCAGGCCGGATCACGGCGAACCTTGAAGGTCCGGAACGATTCCTCCAGCGCGTCGTAGGCCAGGAGCCGCCCGATCAGCGGGTCGCCGAGACCGAGGAGCAACTTGATCGTCTCGATGGCCTGGATGGAGCCGATGATGCCGGGCAGCACACCGAGCACGCCGGCCTCGGCGCACGAAGGGGCCAACTCCGCCGGTGGCGGTTCGGGGATGAGGCATCGGTAACACGGCCCGTTGTAGGGGTCGAACACCGTGGCCTGGCCCTCGAAACGGAAGATGGACCCGTGGATCACGGGGATCCGCTTCAGCAGTGACGCGTCGTTGACCAGGTAGCGGGTGGGGAAGTTGTCGGTGCCGTCCACGATGGCGTCATAGCCGTCGATGATCTCGAGGATGTTGTCCGCACCCAGCCGGACGTCGTAGGTCACCACGTTGACGTCAGGGTTGAGCGCAGTCAGCGTCTTTTTGGCCGAGTCGACTTTGCGCTCGCCAATGCGGTCCATGTTGTGCAGGATCTGCCGCTGCAGATTGGACTCGTCGACCACGTCCATGTCGATCACGCCGAGCGTGCCCACGCCGGCTGCGGCCAGGTACAGCGCGGCTGGCGAACCGAGACCGCCTGCGCCGAGGAGCAGCACCTTGGAGTCGAGCAGCTTCAACTGGCCCTTCTCCCCTACTTCGGGCAGCAGCAGGTGGCGCTGGTAGCGGTTCCGTTGGGCGGGCGTCAGGGTCTGGGGCGTGGCCCAGGGGCGGCCGTCGTCCTTCCAGCGGTTGAAACCGCCAGTCAGGGACTGAACGTCGCGGTAGCCCAGGTCCTGCATCGTCTTGGCCGCGAATGCGGAGCGCACGCCGCCAGCGCAGTAGACGACGACCGGGCCCGACTTGTCGGAGAGCTTGCCCTCGACCTGGAACTCGAGGTGGCCCCTCGGCAGGTGCACCGCGTTGGGGATGGCGCCCTGCTCGTACTCGTCGGGCTCACGTACGTCAAGGAAGACCACCCCGCCCCGCTCCAGTAGCTCCTCTGCCTCAGGCGGGTCGACCTCTCGGATGGCCGCCTTGGCCTCGTTCAAAAGATCTCGGGGTGTGGGCACGCTCAACCTCCGGTGGCGACCGGCCATCCGCCGGTTCCAAACCTTGAAACACTACCAGTGGGGTCGACATTCCCATCCTCGGGTGAGGTGCGAGTTTGCCTTGTCCAGGGGTGCGAGACTGCCGGGGTGGAGCTCCACGACGCCATACGACGGCGGGCAATGGTGCGCAGCTTCTCGACCGAGCCCGTCGACCCTGCGGTCGTCGACCGTCTGGTTGGTGGCGCCCTGCGCTCGCCGACCGCAGGCAACACCGGTGGGACGGCCTGGCTGGTGCTACAAGGCCCGGAGGAGACCGCGGTCTACTTCGACGCCACTACCGACGAGGACTGGCGGGCGCACTACCGCGACTGGATCGACGGGCTGCGGCGCGCCCAAGTGGTCCTGCTCGCCTACACCTCGTCGGAGCTCTACGTCTCGAGGTACGCCGAGGTGGACAAAGCGGATGCGGGGTTGGGCGACGGTGCTGACCGCTGGCCCATCCCCTACTGGTACGGCGATGCAGCGTTCGGCGTCATGGCCGTGCTGCTCGGCGCCGTGGACGCGGGTCTAGGCGCTTGCATTCTCGGCACGTTCCGGGGCGAAGGGGAGCTAGCGACACACCTCGGCGTCCCGCCCGGGTGGCGCCTCTTCTGTGCCGTCGTCGTGGGCCATCCCGACGGCCGCGACCACAGGTCGGCGTCGCTCGACCGACCCCGCCCGCGGGCGGCGGATCGGGTGCACCGTGCGCGATGGTCTGCGAGATTGGAAGCACCGTGACCACGTATCGCCCGGTGACCCTCGTGGACTCAGCGTGGTTCATGGAGTCGACGGCGGCTCAGCCAACCGCCTTGGGCGGCAGGTGCTCACCCTTCTCAGGCGGAGATCGACACCCCGTCGTCCGAATGGTGATCCGGCGGCTGTGGGCTCCCCGCATCTCGAGTACGACCCAGGCGACGAGGCCGAGCACGGCGAACCCTGCGAAGACGATCCCCCACTGAAAGCTCGCCGGCAGATAGGACAGCAGGACTACGTGGTGACCGGCCAGGAGGTCGAGTCGGATCATCAAGCCGTTCCAGCTGTCAAAACCTACCGATCGCCCGTCGACGTCCACGTGCCAACCCGGAGCATCCGTCACGTGGACGTACAGTTCAGTGGGATGCGTGGAGGTTGTCGTCATGCGCATGCTCGAAGGCGAGAAGAACGCGACGGGCACCACTGTCGCTGTTTCGTCGCCCGGGGTCTGACCCTTCGACTCCAAACGTGGCGATGCCCCCACCGGGCACTTTGTAGAGTCCCTCGATCCCATATGTGCTGATCAGACGCATCCCCGAGGGGGCTCTTCCGGTCGGGAGCCAGTACATAGGAACCGCCATAATGACGTGCCACCGCCCGGAGCTCTTGACGGGGCAGAACATTCCTTGTACTGACGATGCCTACGGAGGACCTGTGAGCCGCGACCGCGACGCGTTAGTACTGCCGGCACGGCGGGGTCGTAGATCACCATCTCCGAGATCCCGTAGGGGATGTTCGAGTCACCGGGATACCGGTGGCGACGGGAATCCCCGCCGTGGACGTTCATGCGTCCAGACCGATCCTCGCCGACAGCTCGAGGTGTCGACGGCGAAGACCGTCGGCCACTGAGATGAGCGATACGCCACCAGGGCGTCGCGCACGGCCTCCTCGTCGATGCGCCCGTAGGAGAAGGCCCCATAAGCCAAGCCCCAGCCGTGGCGGAACACCGCTTCGAGGCTTTGGTGTGGCGGCAGCGTCGAGGTGCTCTTCGTGATGACGAAGAAGACCTCGGCTCGCGACCTCGAGCGCCTCGAGCGGCGCTACCGGGCCCTCGCCGCGCAGCGGCGGGCATCGGCATCATGTCCGCCGGCGGCCTCACGACGCGCTTCACCCACTGCAACCGGGCCGGGTGCAGGTAGGAGGCCGACCCGCCTGCGCTCTGCGGTCTGTACTTCCAGTTGAGCGCCAAGGTCGCCGACAAGACCGTGACCCGGCGCCTCAGCGCAGAGGAGGCGACGCGCTGTCGCGAGTAGATCGCCAACGACCGCGAGCGCGGGCCCATCACCGGTGAGATGCGAGAGGTGACTGGACAGGCATCCGAGAGATCCTTGCCGCCGACTCGGGAAGCTCGGGCTTCGTGGAAGCTACAGGGGGGCAGTTCGTTAAGAGGCAAGCTAAAGTGCCGCATCAGGCGTCTACTCGTTCCATGTCAGTCAAGCCAGAAGCCACAAAGGAGGCGAAGGCCTCATGCTCAGAGGAAAGAAAATCTTCGTCGTCCTGCCGGCCTATAACGCCGTACTTACGCTGGCCAAAACGGTTGCCGGAATCGACCGAGACATCATCGACGAAGTCCTGGTGGTCGATGACGCCAGCACCGATGAGACAGCCAAGGTCGCCGATAACCTCGGGCTCCTGCTGATTCGACACCAGGAGAACAGAGGATACGGCGGCAATCAGAAGACGTGCTACGCGGCAGCTCTCATGCGTGGCGCCGATGTCGTCGTAATGCTGCATCCCGATTATCAGTACTCGCCAGCACTGACCGTGCCGATGGCCTCCATGATCGCCTACGACGCATACGACTTCGTCTTGGGATCCCGAGTGTTGGCGCAGAACGCGGTGGAGGGAGGGATGCCCCACTATAAGTACTTCTCGAACAGGGCCCTCACGTTTTTCGAGAACGTCATGACCGGAGCGAAGCTCTCCGAGTTTCACACAGGGTTGCGGGCCTACAGCCGATCGCTGCTCGAGAGCCTCCGACTCGAGGAGAACTCGGACGACTTCGTGTTCGACAACGAGGTAATTGCCCAGGCCCTGATGATTGGCGCGCGCATCGGGGAGATCTCGTGTCCAACCCGGTACGACGCGGATTCCTCGTCAATCAACTTAAAAGGAAGCGTGCGCTATGGCCTGGGGGTGCTCCGGACATCGACACAGTTCCGGCTCCAGAAGGCCGGCCTCCGGCGATATGGGTACCTGGGCGGCGCCCCGCTGCGCACCGACTCCTCGGCCGACTTCGTGAGCCGGACACACAAGGCGAAGGGTTCGCCCTCGACTGTCCACTCCGCCGTCTCGCCCCGGTCGTAGCTAGATGCCAGATCGTCCTCAATGGCGATGGTGACCAACTCGACTTCGAATTCCTCGGTGACTGACGGGAGCTGGCCGTTGATGGCGGCCGAGATCAGAGTCGGACTCTGAGCTGGACACGGTCTCTGAGCATGGCCGGTGTACTCACGGGTCAAACGCCCCACTCACACCAACGAAACTTGACCTCTTCAGTCCTACTTCTCTGAAACGCCCTGGTGAAACGCTTGACAACCCAGATGGAACAATCAAAGCGAGCTTCGTCTCCGCGAAATCCACGAGCGAACCCGGCGCTTCAAGGAATAGACAACCCGAGGCCGCCAAGGTTCGCCGAGCAACTTCCCCAGAGCGGCACAATCCTCAACCTGCTCGAAGACTTGAAACGCTCCTGACAAATGTTGGTCGTGACATTCCTGCTGCATGGTGCAGACGATTGGGTTGAACGCTGGCGCATCACGATCGTCCCCGCGATCACGTCGTCGAGTACCTCATCGCTGGCTCATGGCCTCGAGACCGACCCTCGTCAACATCCGTCCCAGCCAGCCTCGAGACGACACCAACACCGCCACGACGAACTGCGTCGCGCTTTCCTGCTCGGTGCCAGGGGTTCGTCACATACGCCATCGACGACGACGCCCAAAGGCTGGTGCGGGGTGCCTTCTGGCCGCAACGGGTGGGCCGATGTCGGCACGACGGGATGGAAGAAGGAGGGGCGCCACCACCGTCCCCCCGACGACGAAGGGATAGGCAATTCGGTAAATCAGGATGGGCGACGCGAAGAACAGCACGACTCCCAGCATGAACAGCCCGATGGCAAATGCGGCGACGACGAGGGCCGGCGGCGAACTCCGGGATCTTCGTAGTAGCACCGGTATTGAGACGCCAAGGATCACGACGTATACCCAGACGGTGTAGAGGACGTCACCGTACAAATTTCCCCCAACAGCGAACTTCTCAAGGAAGTCCTCGCCGTCGGACCGAAGCGATACCGAAAGGGGGCGGAACTGCGGGGTGTCGGGGGAAGGCTGCCAGGTCCAGAAGGACGGCTGGGTGATCGCAAGCTCGGCGAGGACCAAGTCCGTCCGCTCCTCGAGATATCCAATCGGATTGTGCAGAACTGCGTCGAGCCATGCGTGCTGAAGCGCACCTTCATTGGAACCGACTTGATCCTGGACAACCGCTTGGGGCCCGAAGACGATGCCGTCAAAGGTGCCGACCGGGATGGTTTTGAAGTATGCCAGAGCCTTCCGGTGCGGAACGAGGACTTGACGAGGAAAGAGCACTCTTCCCTCCAACCGGGACATCTGAGCCAGGTCGTATTCGTAGACGACCTGCTGCGGGTGCTCCTGCGTCGTATGAATGGCAGCTTCTAGTCCCGCCTGGGTGCCGTAAATTGTGATGCACCCGACCAGACCGACGGCGCCTGCGGTAAAAACGCGGTGCCGAGTCCGGGCTGGGAGCACAATGAAAGCGGTTAGGAAGAAGAGGGCGAGCAGTGGTGCGAGGGCGATCTCCCACGTCGCAGCACACAGGTAGGCGCAGATGAGGGACGCCACCAGATTCAGTCTGCTCTGGTTCGGGCCCATTCGCATGAGCCGCGCCGTGAAGCCGAACGCGCACATGAGGAGGGCGATGAACCAGGTATCCCGCCCGTCGTGAACGCCCCATGAGAGCACGGGTGGCCACGTGAAGCACGCGATAGCAATGACCGCTGAAGCCGCTCGTCGAAAACGCACCCTGAGGAGCAGGTAGAACCCGACCAACATGCTGAAGACACTGATGGCCAAAACCCAGCCGGGGGAACGCAGACCCAGAAGGTACGGACCCCGCCAGAGCGCCGACAACAGCGGAGTGTGCCAGTTGTTGAACTGTCCGGTGGCGGCGCTTTGCAACTCGTCGATTGTGTCCGGATCCATCTGGCCGGGCCAGAACACAATGGCGACGGATGCCGTGTACAGAGCGAAGGCAACAGCCACCCAGACCTGAGGCGCGATGCGAAGCGAGCGCGCTGCGAAGTTCAGGCTCCGAGGGGTCGAATCGCGGGTCAGCGAATTTCAGCGCGTCGTCGCCGACGGCCTCCGCTACGCCCACCGTGCCACTCCTGCTTCGGGTGTGGGATCCAAGGTCGAAGGGAACCCGAGGCGAATGGCGATCCCCGTTCCACCACTCTTCTGCACGGGTTGCGCCACAATCAGAGGGGCTGCACGCGGCGGCGTCGCACGGCCAGCTCGGGGTGTCGACGGCGAAGAGCGCCGGCCAGTGCGACGGGCGACAGGCGATGCGCGACCAGGGCGCGCATCGCCTCTTTGTCGATGCGCCCGTAGGAGAGTTCCCCGTGGGCCGAGCCCGGCCGCGCCGGAACACAGTGCCTTCGTCATGACGAGCCCGTCTTTGAGCTCGAAGAGCGCGTCAGGGCGCTTGGTGAATGACGAGTGCAGGTCGTGGCGCCAGGCCACGACCTCGCCCAAGCGCGCAGTTCGATTCCCCCCACGACCACCGGGTCCACGACGGAGTCGGCGATGGGAGCGTCGAGCACCCTGCCTCCCGTTGGGCCGGTGCGACTCGACACGGTCACCGTTCGGGATGCCTGCTCTCGGAGATCAACGGACGGGATCGCCGCGCCTTGGACAGCGTGTGCTCGGGGCCTTCCGCCCAGCGCGCCATGGCCCACAGCAGGTCGGACAGACGGTTGAGATACGTCATCACCTGTGAGCCCTGCTCCGGCTCGGAGACGGCGATGCGCTCGGCCCGGCGGACCACGGTGCGGGCGAAGTCGAGGGCGGCGGCCGCCCGGTTCTCGCCGGGCACGGTGAAGTCGCTGGGCAGGTCGAAGCGCTCGAGCAGGTCGTCGATCCCTGTCTCGAGCTCGAGCACCATGTCCTGGGTCACCAAGGTCGAACCCGCCGTGAGCTTGTCCCGGTTCTCCGGGGCGGTGGCCACCTCAGCCATCAGCACGTAGAGATCACGAGCCAGCGCGGTCAACCGCCGGTCGAGCTCCGATCCCGGTTCGGCCTCGGCCCGGGCCAGCCCGATCGCCGCCTGGGCCTCGTCCACGGCGCCATTGAGCTCGATGCGCCACGAGTCCTTGCGCACCCGGCCCCCGTAGAGGAGGCCGGTCGTCCCCTCGTCACCCCTCCTGGTGTATATCTTCGGCGCCACGACCGCGGATGATATCGGCGCGGGAGGGTGCGACAAGGGAGCCCCGGTATCATTGGGTGGCCATGGCCCACTCCGTCGAACTGCTCGGCCCCGAACTACTCGGCCGATTGGACCCGTCCACCAGCGACTACTTGCAGGCGTTGCGCGAGCGCGTCGTCGTCTTCGACGGCGCCACCGGCACGAACCTCCAGCTCCTCGACCTGGGACCGGACGACTTCGGAGGCCCGGACCTCGAGGGCTGCAACGAGATCCTCGTCGAGACCCGGCCCGACGCCATCGCCCAGCTGCACCGATCCTTCTACGAAGTGGGATCCGACGTGGTCGAGACCGACACGTTCGGCTCGACCTCCGTCGTGCTGGCCGAGTACGGCCTGGCCGACCGCGCCCGTGAGCTGAACCGCACCGCGGCCGAGATCGCCTGCGCGGTGCGGAACGAGTTCGCTGCGGGTGACCGACCGCGCTGGGTGGCCGGCTCCATGGGCCCGGGCACGAAGTTCCCGACGCTCGGGCAGATCTCCTATGCCGAGTTCCGCGACGCGTACGAGGAGCAGGCGCTGGGGCTGCTCGAGGGCGGTGTGGACTTCCTCATCATCGAAACCCAGTTCGACCTGCTGTCGGTCAAGGCGGCCGTCAACGGCGCCCGCCGGGCCATGGCGGCCCTCGGACGAAGGGTGCCGATTCAGGCGCAGGTCACGATTGAGCTGACGGGACGCATGCTGCCCGGCACCGAGGTCGGCGCAGCCCTGACCGTCCTCGACGCCATGCAGGTCGACGTGGTCGGGCTCAACTGCGCCACCGGGCCGGTCGAGATGGGCGAGGCGCTGCGGCACCTCTCGGGCGCCAGCCGGGTCCCGATCTCGTGCATCCCCAATGCGGGGTTGCCCTCGGTGGTCGACGGGAAGATGCACTACGACCTGACCCCCGACGGCCTGGCCGAGCACCTGCACCGCTTCGTGACCGAGTTCGGCGTCTCCGCCGTCGGCGGCTGCTGCGGGACCACGCCGGCGCACCTGGCCGCGGTCGTCGAGCGCTGCCGCGATGCGGTGCCGGCGTTGCGCTCGCCGGTGCACGAACCCGCCGCTGCGTCCATCTACACCTCCGTGCCCTTCAAGCAGGACACCTCGTTCCTGGTGGTCGGCGAGCGCACCAACGCCAACGGGTCCAAGGCCTTCCGCGAGGCCATGCTCGCGGGCGACTGGGACACGTGCGTCGCCATGGCGCGAGACCAGGTGAAGGAGGGCTCGCACCTCATCGACGTGTGCGTCGACTACACGGGCGCCGACGGGGTGGCCGACATGAACGAGATCGCGAGCCGCTTCTGCACGCAGGCGAGCGTCCCCCTGATGGTGGACTCCACCGAGGGGCCGGTCGTCCGCACCGCGCTGGAGTGGCTCGGGGGGCGCCCGATCCTCAACTCGGTCAACCTCGAGGAGGGCGACGCACCCGGCACCCGGCTCGACACGTTCCTGCGGTTGGCCCGCGAGTTCGGTGCCGCGGTGGTGTGCACCTGCATCGACGAGGAAGGTCAGGCCCGTACCCGGGAGTGGAAGCTGCGCTCGGCGCGGGCGATCCGCGACATCGCCGTCGAGCGCTACGGGCTAGAGCCGCAGGACCTCCTGTTCGACCCTCTGGCCCTGCCCCTCTCGACCGGCATGGAAGAGGGCCGCGGGGACGGGATGGAGACGATTGAGGGGATCCGCGCCATCAAGGCTGAGCTCCCTGGGGTCTCGACCATCCTCGGGCTCTCCAACGTGTCCTTCGGGTTGAACCCGGCCGCACGCCAGGTGCTCAATTCGGTCTTCCTGCACGAGTGCGTGGAGGCGGGCCTCGACTCGGCCATCGTCCACGCGTCCAAGATCCTCCCGCTGTCGCGCATCGACGAACGGGCCAAGGAGGTCTGCCTCGACCTGGTCTACGACCGGCGCCGCGAGGGGTACGACCCGCTTCAGGAGCTGCTCGCCCTGTTCGAGGGGGTCAAGGTCGGCGCAGCGGAGGCAGACGAGCACCTCGACTGGCCGGTGGACCGCCGGTTGAGCCAGCGCATCATTGACGGGAACCGCAACGGCCTGGAGGACGACCTGACCGAAGCGCTCGAGTCGGGGCTCGCGGCGCTCGACATCGTCAACGACGTGCTGCTGGCCGGCATGAAGGTGGTGGGCGACCGCTTTGCCTCGGGCGAGATGCAGCTGCCGTTCGTGCTGCAGTCAGCCGAGACGATGAAGATGGCCGTCGCCTTCCTGGAGCCGCACATGGAGAAGACGGACCAGGGCGGAAAGGCCACCGTCGTGCTGGCCACGGTCAAGGGCGACGTCCACGACATCGGCAAGAACCTCGTCGACATCATCCTGACCAACAACGGCTACGAAGTGGTGAACCTCGGCATCAAGGTCGGCATCAACGAGATGATCGCGGCGGCCGAGGAGCGCCAGGCCGATGCCATCGGCATGAGCGGACTGCTGGTCAAGTCGACGCTGATCATGCGCGAGAACCTGGTCGAGTTGAACGAGCGGTCGCTCTCTTCCATCCCGATCCTGCTGGGCGGAGCCGCGCTGACCCGCACCTACGTCGAGCGCGACCTACGCGAGGTCTACGAGGGACGGCTCTTCTACGGCCGCGACGCCTTCGAGGGACTGCGCACCATGGAACGGCTGGTGGAACTCGACCGCACGGGCGAGGAGGACCCCGACTTCGGCCGTGAGATCTCCGAGCGTCGGGTCCCCAAGCGGAGCCGGCTCGACCCGGACACTTCGCCAGTCGAGGGCCAGCCGGCGCGCTCGGGCGTCGCCGTGGACAACGAGCTGTTCGTCCCGCCGTTCGTGGGCACTCGGGTGGCCAAGGGCATCCCGCTCGACGACATCGTCGAGTACCTGAACCTGACGGCGCTCTTCCGCAACCAGTGGCAGTTCCGCCCCGAGGGAGGCGAGAACGACGCGGAGTTCAAGGACCGGGTCAAGGCGACTCTGCGCGAGCAGCTGGCCATCGCCAAGGAGCGTGACCTCCTCGTGCCCCAGGTGGTCTACGGCCACCTCGCCGCGAACGCCGAGGGCGACGACCTCGTGGTCTGGAAGGACGAGTCCCGCTCGTCGGAATGGATGCGCTTCACCTTTCCCCGCCAGCGCAAAGAGCCCTGGCTCTGCATCAGCGACTTCTTCCGCCCGAAGGGCGCGGGCGCAGGCGACGAGGACTATGCCTCCTTCATGCTCTGCACCATCGGGGCGCGGGCGTCTGAGGAGGCGGCGCGCCTGTTCGCCGAGAACCGCTACACGGACTACCTGTTCCTGCACGGGCTGAGCGTCGAGATGGCGGAGGCCCTGGCCGAGTACTGGCACCGGCGCATCCGTGAGGAGCTCGGCTTCGCCGGCGAGGACGGCCCGACTCTGACCGGCCTGTTCCGCCAGAAGTACCGGGGCGGTCGCTACTCGTGGGGCTACCCGGCCTGCCCCGACCTGACCGACAACGCGAAGGTGGTGGAGCTGCTCGGCGGGGATCGCATCGGCGTGACGGTGACCGAGGGGTTCCAGCTGAACCCCGAGCAGACGACAGACGCCATTATCTGTTCACCACCCCGAGGCGAAGTACTTCGTGGCGTAGCGTCGGGTTCCTTCGGATCCGAACGAACATCTCGGCTCCGGCTCCTTCTGGTGGACCCTCGCTTACTTCACGACGCCCAGCGGACTCCTCGTCGCCGCCCGATCGATCCCGGCACCCTGTCGCCGTCCTCCGCTCTCTATTGGCGCGCGGTCAACATGTGTCATGGGGCGAGAAGCGTGGTCTGTGGGTGCGCCAGTCCAACCAGGATGATGATCGCGAGAGCCCCTTGAGAGACGGCCAATGTACCCACGACGGCCCCAATCCAGGAAGGACGGATCAGCCAGGCAAATGCGGCAAGACACGGGATCAACACCATCGTGTAGCGGAGGATGCCGGTTGGCCAGTACGGACTCATCGCACCGAGCGCGCTACCAACCGCGAATACCCACCAGAAGACCGGTACCGGCAATTTCTTAATCTGCGCCCAGGCCAGCACCGCGAGTCCGGCGACTATGAAGACGAAGTCCGAGAGCAGCCAACACTTCGTCAGCGCGAAGAAAGGCGTGCACCCCCGAGAACATCGCACGGAACGATTGAAATGGCGCCTTGAACCATATGAAGTGTGCGCCGCCCCAATACTTCTCAGCTTTCATGAAAGCGAACGGAGTGCCGGTTTCGTGCCAGGAGTAAACCAACCATCCGACAAAACCAACCGGAGATATAAGCAAGCCGATGAGAGGCCTGACTCGTTCCTTACCCTCGAGAATCGCTGGAATCGCGACCACGGCCACACATGCAATGAGGACGACGCCGACGTCCCGCGTGAGGCTTGCCGCCACTGCGCACAATCCCGCAATGACAAAGTACCTGCGGGACAGCGCAAACAGGCACAGTGCTGCGAACGTGACGAAGATTCCCTCCGTATAGGCCATGCTCAGGACGTAAGAGGCGGGGAAGAAGACGTAGAGCAACACGGTGCGATTGGCGATTGCGTACCGAATACTTCACGCACGGCCAAGAAGACCGCCACAGCCGAGGCGATCCCGAAGATAGACGTGACAATGATGGCGGAGTTTGCATATGAAAGGCTCGTAACCAAGACCACAAACCTGATCACTGCAGGGAACCCCGGGAAGAAGGCCCATTGGTTCCCCCCCATTTCGTTGACGAGGTGGCGCGGATACCAGTGCTGGGCGATCTTGACGTACCAATAGCCATCCCAGCCGTTGCCCAAAGCGTTGGGGACGTTGAGGTTGGGGAAGATCCACTTCGCCACAAGTGCAGCAAAGATGACCCCGACCCTCGACAACACAAAGTATCCCGCCGGTCTGGCCAGGTCCTGCCAGCGGATGCGCCGCAGCGCTGCCCGTCCACCCTCATCGCTCTGCGAACAAGCGACCTCCACCGGGCGATCCGTCACCTGCGACTCCGCGACAAGCTCGTTTATCTTCTTCGCATCGACGGTTGTCGACTCCGAGGTCATGAGGTGCGCAGGGGCCGCAGACCCAGCAGCTTCACGTCGACCGATGCCCGATCTGCTTTCTGTGCGTTCAGCTTCGAGCCAATCACGTCGAGCATGAGGATCCCATCAAAGCGTCCACCGGCAGCCCCTTGTGTCTTCTATCACATGCGGCAGCTTGTCAAGGAGAATCACATCCTGAAGGCCCATTGCGATTCGAGCCGTGCTTGCGTGCCATACGGCCGCGTACGTAGAATCCTCGGGAGCCAGCGTCCCTAGTTCCGACCTCGAGCCACCGTTCTGGTTGCGTTGCCGGGTACAAGCCGGTTAAGAAGCCGAATGACAGTTGCACACGAAACCTCCCATGGATGACGCACAACGGTAGTGGTTTGACGCTCGACAAGCGTCCCATTCGCTAACCCCCGACTCGTGTACCCAGAGCATTCCCGGCCGGGCCAGGTTCAAGTGGGCCACAAGCGGCCCAGTTTGACGAGGCCCGCCAGGTCCTCCACGAGCTGGCCGAACTCACGGGCTGGCACCGCGACTACGCCCGGACGGCCCATGCCAATTAAACTGATTTGGCAAATGATCGGGCTTCACCCTAGAAACAGTGGAGGCTTCGCGCCTTGCGTCCTGCCACCCCGAGGCGAAGTACTTCGTGACGTAGCTTCGGGCTTCCGGCACCTGCTCGACCTGTGCCGCTGGCTTCCCCGTGGGCGATGATCCACTTTGGGGTGCGTCGAAGCCGCGACCTCGTGACGGCTGACGGCGGGCTCGCCGGACGGAGGATCCTCGTGACGGGGTGCAGCCGTGGCATTGGCCTCGCCGTCAGTCGAGAGCTCGGGCGGCGCGGCGCGAGCCTGGCGTTGGCCGGACGTGATCGCTCCACTTTGGAGGACGTGGCGCAGCACCTGGCGGGCGGCCCGCACTCGGCCGTCGAGCTCGACGTCACCGTCGAAGATCGCTGGAACGCCGCAACAGAGCAGGTCGCGCCGGACGGCCTCCTGCACGGGGTGGTCACCGCCGCCGGTGAGATCGGACCCATCGGACCCGTCGGATCCTGGACTGCGGATGCTTTCCGCCGAACGCTCGAGGTGAACGTGATCGGAACCTTGCTGCCCATCATGGCGATGCTCCAGCCTCTGCGCGCGGCGAGGGGAGCCATCGTGACCTTCTCGGGCGGTGGAGCGACGGGGCCTTTCCCGCGCTTCGACGCCTACGCGGCATCGAAGGTGTCCGTCGTGCGACTCACCGAGAACCTCTCCCAGGAGCTGTCGGGCGACGGAATCCGAGTCAACTCCGTGGCCCCGGGCTTCGTCTTGACCGACATCCACGCCGGAACCATGAGAGCCGGTCCGGCCCTGGCCGGGGCCGACTACTTCGAGCGCACCCGAAAGGCGCTCGAAGCTGGGGCCGCCGATTCCCCCGAACCGGCAGCATCCCTGGTCGCCTTCCTCCTTTCCGAGGAGGCGGAAGGCATCACCGGCCGCCTGATCAGCGCTCAGTGGGACCCGTGGCACGACGAGTCCTTCCGCGAACGGCTGCGTACGGAGGCCGGTCTGGCCACGCTCCGGCGTATCGACGATCGGTTCTTCCAGGCGGTGACGCCGGAGGTGGAGACGTCGTGACCGTCTCGGCGCGACCGGGCGCGTTGGTGACACGACACCGTGCGTTCCAAGATGCTGGAACAACTGACCCGGGTACGAGCGGAATGTTCGCACAGCCGGTCCCGGAAGGCGGTCGACGAGGCCTGACTCGTCAGGTCGAGGACCCGATCTCGTCCGCGCAGCGATAGCCGCTGCGCAGGGCACCCTCGATATAGCCCTGGAAGTTGACGGAGGTCTGCTCACCGGCGAAGTGGAGGTCGCCTTCGCGTGCACCCTGGATCCCGTTGAAACCCGTGTACTGGCCGACCTTGAGGTACGAGTACGCCCCGAGGATGTGCGGGTCGCCCGGTGACCACACGTAGTAGGACCGGCCGTTGTAGTGGCGGGCGAGCCCGGGGAAGAGCGAATCGAAGTTCGTCAGAAAAGCGTCGACCATCGACGTCGGAGGGATCCCCTCGTATCCCGTCAGGCCGAAACGGCTTCCCCATTCGAGAGCAGCCTCACCACCGGGGAGGGCTGACAAAATGCCAGCCTGACCGGGTTGATGAAGTGATGCCTCCCAGCCGCCCTGGACGACGCCGTCGTCGTAGCAGTTTCCGCTCTGATGGTCTGCGTTCCAGACACGAGAGTCGAACTGCAGGAAGAGCTTCGAATTCGTTCCCAGCG
The DNA here is from genome assembly GCA_963828505.1 of uncultured Acidimicrobiaceae bacterium. Taxonomy (GTDB): domain Bacteria; phylum Actinomycetota; class Acidimicrobiia; order Acidimicrobiales; family RAAP-2; genus Bog-473. The sequence goes on along the minus strand of CAWHFM010000005.1, from coordinate 256,283 downwards.
GTTCTTCATCGATGGCGAGGCGGTGCAGGGCGGAGATCTCCACTCCGGACAGGTCGACGGCACGGAGGGTCGTGAAGGGCAAGGCGATCACCACGTGATCGGCCGGGACGTCCCTTGACGTTGAGCCGTTCTCGAAGGTGCAGACGTAACCACGAGATCCCGAGGTCCTGACGGCCACCAGCCGCTGGTCGAGGTTGACCGCGTCGCCACGAAGGCGGTCGAGGATCCCGGTAATCAACTGGTCGTTCCCGCCGCGCACGTGCCACTTCTCATCGCCGCCGCCGAGTTGCGGGGACTTGTGAGGTTGGAGACCGCTCGGGGTGCTGCTGTCCTGACCGAGCAGATACACGAGGTTCAACGAGGACTGGTCAGAGACTGGCCCGCCATACTCGTCGAGCACGGCTGCGATGCACAGCGCTCCGAAATCCGAGGACGTGCCGCCGGGTATGTACGTCTCGATCCACTCGTCGACCGACAGGTGGTCGAGCATGCGCCCGCCGGGAGTGTTTCTGTTGTAGAGCTGGGGCCACGGGGCGGTCACAGATGCTGCGTGATGAAAGAGCTCCCAGGCCCACTCGTGCCAGTCGCGATTCACGGCCGCCTGGGTCCATGGGCGACCGAAGAAGCGCAACGCCTCGACGTTGGGATGGGTCCCAGCGGGATACTTGTCGCGGTTGTCGAGGGTCAGCCCGAATTCATTGGCGAGCGCCAATGTGGCGGTGTGCTCGGGATTGATGAACTCGGCATGTTCTTCGACCGTCTGGCCGTCAGCGAACGCCCCCCGCAACGTCCTGATGCGCCCGCCGGGGCGGGTGTCATATTCGTAGATGTCAGCAACCGTCCCGTAGCGCGTCCAGAGGCGATAAGCGCAACCCAGACCGGCGATACCTGCTCCCACGATGACAACCCGCTGAGCCGCTCGGGAGCCAGCCCCGATCTTCGGCTCCACCTTGGGAGCCGCCAGCGAGAGTCCCACCGTTCCGGCCAGGCCCAAGAAGCCTCGACGTGTCATCTGCTGCGCTCGGACCTCGTCGGCCTCGTCGATCCCGCACCCCAGTTGGTGGGCGGTACGGGAGGTGGCTTGCGCTCGCCGCAGTGCCGCCGCCGCCCCGCTTGCGCCCCAAGTCCTCACGGTGCCTCCATTCGGTCCCCTGGGATGACGGGCCTCAGCTCGGATACGACCACGGACCATATTGCAGGGTGGGAGTCTCACTCGAAATGGCGGAAGCTCCCACCGACAGGCTCAAGCTCAGTTGGGCGGGGACCGCCTCGCTCCCGCTCGCCTCGTCTGTCGTCCCGAGAGACCGCCACAACTGCAGAGCATCGAACTCGATGTCGAGGTTGCACTGAACCTGACCGACCCGCTCGGCGTCGACCTCGATGGTCAGGTCCCACTCGAGCGAAGACACGACGGATGCGCCGGGGGGCTGCGACTGATCCTTGATCTGCTCCGCACATCGCACCCGAGCCTGCTCGACCACCTCCGCCAACTCGGAGAGGGGCGGGCTCTCGCTCAGCTGATGAACGAAACGTGCCCGCACGGCGGGTCGTACGTAGCGCGGCAAGAGCTTGAGCTCCCGCATGGACCGAAGGAGTTCTTCGTCCTCTTCGAGGCTGTCGGAGATTCGAACGACAAAATCAGTATCGGTGCTGCCCATGTGCTCCTCCCTCCTACACCTTCACGTCAGGTTCGGGCGCCGTCAAGACGGAGGGGGTCCACCGTGCTGATCGTCACTCGATTCAGCGATCCGCTGACCAGAACGATCTGGAGCGTTGAGACGGGCATCGCCGACGCCGACCTCTCCCGAGTTGATCCTGAACGAATCATGACGCTCGAACCAACGGCGACGTCGGCGAGCACGTATTCCCCGCGCCAGGGGAGGACTCAGCGAGGCGGCGAGCAGCCCGACCAGGACCACCAGTATCACCACCAGATAGGGCGGCACCCCACTCGAAGAGGGAGGTGGCGGGGCAATTGTTGTCGTCGTTGTCGACGTCGTCGAGGTGCTCGAAGAAGTGGTCGTCGTGCTCTGTGTCGCTGATACGACCGATAGAGATCCGGTCGCGATGGCTACACATGGGCTCGTGGCGCCCGCCACGTCGCTCCTCACCGTGCAGGCCGAGACCATGACCACGGATCCGGTGGGATCAGTTCCGGGGGTGGTGAACCACCCGACAAGGTGACCTTGAGCGACGGCACAATCCGCAAAGGTCTCCGCTCCCACGAGGAGCTCACACGGAACCGAGAGCTTCGGATCTGAGAGCTCTGCCGTCACGCCGACGGTCGATCCCGCCGTGGCCCGGGCGGGTTCGAAGCTCAGTGTCGCCGGAACAGTGGGGCTCGTCGTAGTGGTCGTGGTGGACGTCGACGTGCTCGTGGTACCGGCCGAGGTCGGGGTGCTGGACGAAGACGAGGAGCTCGTGTCGGGGACGCTGCTCGTCGTGGTCTGTCCAGCACTGGGCTCAACACCGGACGTCAGGAATGGGATCACAACCAGGGCAGCGATGAGTGCCCCGGACGACATCCGAAGAAGCTTGCGCCGACCGAATGTGGCTTCTGGGAGTGCAGGCCGACGGATGCAGGTCACCGCGAACACCTTTCACGTTCCACCGTACGACTCGGTCGTGAGCGAACACCCACGAGGCAAGGTGCCCCTTCACAGTCTCGTGACGAACACAGAGTAGACATCGGACGCGGGTCGCGTCTGTGTGGCGGCACTTTCCGCGCAATGGTGGGTCCGCTTCGGGTGTCCGCCCAGCCTCCGACGCCTCTCCGAAGGTCGGATAGGTTCGGGGTGGCGCTCAGGTCAAGGCGGACCGAACGGTGTGCCTCGTCGCTACAGACGCCGCCTCCCTGGCGTGGTAGCTCGAGCGGGTGAGGGGTGAGGCCTCGACGTGCGGGAGGCCGAGCGCACCGCCCGCAGCGCGGATCTCCTCGAACTCCTCGGGCGTCCAGTAGCGGGCGACCGGGAGGTGGTCCCGGCTCGGGCGCAGGTACTGGCCGACAGTGACGATCGAGACGCCCACGGAGCGCAGGTCGGCCATGGTGGCGACGACCTCGTCCTGACGCTCGCCCAGCCCCACCATCAGGCCTGACTTGGTGACGAGGCCCGCGGCGTGGGCTCGGGCGAGCACGGCCAGGCTGCGGGCGTAGCCCGCCGACGGGCGCACGGCGCGCTGGAGCCGGGCCACCGTCTCGATGTTGTGGTTGAGCACGTCAGGTCGCGCCTCGAAGATGGTGTCGAGCGACTCGCGATGTCCCTTGCAGTCCGAGATCAGCACCTCGACCGTCGTGGTGGGCATCCGCTCGCGGACGGCGCGGATGGTGGCCGCCATGGCACCCGCTCCTCCGTCGGCCAGATCGTCTCGGGCCACGCAGGTCACTACGGCATGGGCGAGGCGCATGCGCTCCACGGCCTTGGCCACCCGATCGGGCTCGTCGGGCGCGAGGGGTAGCGGATGGCGGCTGTCGACCTGGCAGAAGCCGCAGGCGCGGGTGCAGCGTTCCCCATTGATCATGAACGTCGCCGTGCCGTCGGCCCAGCACTCGTAGATGTTCGGGCACCCGGCCTCCTCGCACACCGTGACGAGGCCCAGGTCATGAACGGTCGCGCCGAGCGAGCGGTAACCCTTCCCGATCCGCATCGGGACGCGTACCCAAGGCGGCTTGCGTTCCTCGATACCGAGCCCGTCTTCGGGCGCCACCCCCGCCTGTCGCAGCCGGCGCAGCAACGGCCGCTCGCGCGAAAAAGCCGGCCCGGCGGAACCCGTCACGACGTCGTGGCGGTCGTGAGAGCCCGATCCGAACGCGTCGACGACGCGAGCCACGAAGGCCTCGACGACCCGGTCCATGTTGACGGCCACACCCTCGGCGTGGAGCGAGGTCACGCCTCGGTCGGCGATGCCGCAAGGAACGATGTGGCCGAACATGGCCAGGTCGCAGTCGACGTTGAGCGCGATCCCGTGGAGCGTGCGGCGGCGGCCGGGGCCGGATCGCAGCGTGCGCACGCCCACCGCGGCGATCTTCCGCGGCTCCGCGCCGTCGGCGTCGACCCAGACACCGGGGTACTCGGGGTCGCTGGAGCAGTCCCCCAGCCCGAGGTCGGCCAGGGTGTCGATCAGGACGCCCTCCAGCCGGTGCACGTGGTCGGGGCCGGCCGACGGAAGGTCCGGAACCGTCACGATCGGGTAGGCCACCAGCTGTCCCGGCCCGTGGTACGTCACGTCCCCACCCCGGTCGGCGCGTTCGAGAGCGGCTCCGACGCTGGACGGATCGACCAGGACATGGGAGGCATCGGCGTGCGCGCCGAGCGTGTAGACGTGCGGGTGCTCCAAAACGAGAAGGTAGTCGTCGACGGCGCTGACCAGTGCGTGCTGGAGCGCGTCCGCCTCGTGGTAGGGAACGGTGCCGAGGCCGCGGACGCGGAGCACGCCCTGGACCCTCAGAGCTCTGCGGCCCAGTCGCGGCTCGCCAGCAACTCGGCGACCCGGGCCACGAAGAGCGAGACATACGCTCCGTCGACGGCCCGATGGTCCCAGCTGATACCGATGACGCCGGTCGAGTGGATGGCGATGGACTCCGAGCCGTCGGGAAGGGTCACGACGACGGGCCGGCGGGCGATGCCGTCGGTGGCCAGGATCGCCACCTGGGGCTGGTTGATGATGGGCACGGTGAAGTAGGTCCCGAACGGCCCGTCGTTCGTGATGGAGAACGTGCCCCCGGAAATGTCGTCGGCGTTGAGCTTCCTGGTGCGTGCCCGGTCGGCCAGGTCGCGGATGCGGCGGGATATGCCGCGCAGGGTGAGCTCCTCGGCGCGATGGACCACCGGCACGATCAGGCCCTCGTGCGAGAGGTCGACCGCGATCCCGAGGTTGACCTCGGCGTGCACCAGGAGCGCGTCGTCGACCACGGATGCGTTCAGCAGCGGGAAGTCGCGCAGAGCCTCGACCGAGGCCCGGGCCACGAAGGGCAGGTAGGTCAACGAGAAGCCCTCTTCGGCGCGGAAGCGGTCCCCCCACGCTGTCCGCACGCGCTCGACCACTTCGAAATCGACTTCCTTGGCGATGAAGGCGTGCGGCGAGGTCGCCTTGGAGCGCACCATGTGCTCCGCCGTGCGCCGGCGCATGTTCGAGAAGGGAACCAGTTGGTCACCCGCGCTGCGTGACACGGACGGCGGCGCGGCGGCCCGTGCCGGTGCCGAGGGTGTCGACGTCGTGGCCAGGGCGGGCTGGGTCGGCGCGGCCGCGGACTGGGCCACCGCCGGGGCGGCGCTGGATCGCCGGGCGTCGACCTCCTTCAAGACGTCGTCTCGGGTGATGCGCCCGCCAGGCCCGGTGCCGGTCACCTCGGAGCGGTCGATCCCGTTCTCCGAGAGCAGGCGGCGCACCATGGGCGATGTGACCACCCGATCGGCCCCGTCCGATTGTGCCTCGCCGCCGGGCGCCGAGACAGTTTCAGGGGCCGTGTTCGGTTCCGGGGCCGGGGGGGCGGGAGGCGGTGCCTGAACCGGCGGTGCGGCCGGGGGCGGGGGCGGCGGCGGAGCCGCCTGGGCGGCGGGGGCGGGAGGCGGGGTGGCCGGCGCCTCCGCGACCGGGGCGGCAGCAGGCGAGCCGCCCGCCGCGCCGTCACCGATCACAGCCAGCTTCACGCCCACCTCGACGGTCTCACCCTCGGGCACCAGGATCTCGGTGAGCACGCCCGAGGCGGGCGACGGCACCTCGGAGTCGACCTTGTCCGTCGACACCTCGAAGAGCGGCTCGTCGCGCTCGACTGCTTCGCCGACTCCCTTCATCCACCGCGTCACCGTGCCCTCGGTGACCGTCTCGCCCAACTGCGGCATCATCACGTCAGCCAAGGTGGAGTCCCCTTCCGGTCAGCGCCAGCATCGTCTCGCCGAAGGTCTCCGACAGCGAGGGGTGGGGCTGAATGAACTGGGCCACCTCGTCGGGGTAGGCCTCCCAGTTGACGGCCAGGTAGCCGCCGCTCAGCTGCTCGGTCACCCACGGCCCGACCATGTGCACGCCGAGCACACGTCCAGCAGAGCCGTCGGGCCGGCGCTCGGCCACGATCTTCACCAGCCCTTCGGTATCGCCGATGATCTGGGCCCGGCTGTTGCCGCCGAAGGGGTCCTTTTTCGTGACGACCTCCAGGCCGGCTGCTTTCGCCTGGGCCTCGGTCAGGCCGCAGAACGCGACCTCGGGATGGCAGTAGATAGCCCACGGCACCTTCCCGTAGTCGACCGGGACGACCGGTTCGCCGAGCATGTCCTTCACGGCGACGATGGCCTCGGCGAAGCCCACATGAGCCAGCTGCGGCGTACCGGCCACCAGGTCGCCGACGACGTAGACGCCCGGCTCGCCCGCATGCATGAGCGAGTCGGCCTCGACGAACCCGCGCCCGTCGATACGGACCCCGACCCCGTCGGCGACGAGGCCTTCGCTCCGGGGCCGCCGGCCGACGGAGACGACGATGGCCTCTACGTCCCACGACTTGTCGCCGGCCCACACGGTCGTCACCTTCCCGTCGGTGGACGGCGCGTGCCCCTCGACCATGACACCGGTCACGACGTCGATGCCCCGCTTCTTGAACGAGCGCGCCACGAGCCGAATGATGTCGTCGTCGCACTCGGTGAGGATGGAGTCGAGCGCCTCGAGGACCGTGACCTTCGACCCGAGGTCGGACAGGAGCGAGGCGAACTCGCACCCGATCACACCGCCGCCCACCACCACCACCGAAGCCGGGATCTCCTTCAAGTCGAGGAATTCGTCGGAGGTCATCACCCAGCGGCCGTCGACCTCGAAGCCGGCCAGGGTGCGCGGCACCGAGCCGGCCGCGAGCACCACGTTGCGCCCGACCACCACCCGGCCGGCGTCCTCGCCGTCGACCACGGTGACCCGGTGTCCCGGACCGAGGGTGCCCGTGCCCGACAGCGTCGTCACCTTGCGCCCCTTCAACAGGCCCGCCAGTCCCTTCCAGAGCTTGTCCACAACCGCGTTCTTGCGGTCCTGGCTCACCGCGAAGTCGACCGTCACCCCCTCGACCTTGATGCCGAAATCGCCCGAACTGCCGACGGTGCGGCGCACGGCGGCCGTCTCGAGGAACTCCTTGGCCGGGATGCAGCCGCGGTGCAGGCAGGTACCACCGACCTTGTCGCGCTCGACGATCGCAATCGACATTCCGGCGGCCGCGCCGTAGAGCGCAGTGGCGTAGCCCCCCGGGCCACCGCCGATCACGACGACGTCGAACTCGTCTTCTGCGTCCATCGACCGTCCTCTTCCTTCGCACGTTGCACCGGAGCCGGCGCGCTCGACCGTCTCGAATGGTCCCGATCGCGCCGGCCGGGAGCTGGGTCCCGCGCCCGGCGCGTGCTTCTGGTTCAGCCTACCGTTCGTCCCGCGGGTCCAGGTCTTGAGGACTACCCGCTCGTCCCGCGCCCGGCGTCCGCGGCAAGCGTGGCGAGCTCGTCGACCCGGTCGTTCCACGTGTCGCCCGAGTGGCCCTTGACCCAGCGGAACGTCACGGCGACGTCGGGCGAGAGGGCGAGCTCCAGCAGGGGCTCCCACAGGTCGCGGTTGGCCACCGGTTTGTTCTGCGAGTTCTTCCAATTGCGCCGCCGCCATCCCTGCCACCACCGGTCGGTGAAGCACTTGACGACGTAGGTCGAGTCGCTCACCACTTCGATGGCGCCGGCCGTCTCCCCGTTCGCCGTTCCCGGGACGGTCAGAGCGCGGAGTGCCTCGAGGACGGCGGTGACCTCCATGCGCTGGTTGGTGGTGTGCCCGTCGGCGCCGCTGGCAAAGCGCCCGCCCGGGACGGCCCAGGCCCAGCCGCCCGGACCCGGGTTGCCGCGGCAGGCCCCGTCGGTGTACACGACCGTGGTCGGGCTCATTCCTGCAACCGCGGGTCAGGAACCGGTCCCCGGTCGCTCAGGTGCATGACGAATGTGTAACACCTGGCGGCGGCGTTCATGGTGGCCGAACCGGCCGGTACCGTTGAGGTGATGCTGTTCGACGGGATCAGTCACCAAGTCCCCGACACCGACCCGGGCGAGACCAAGGAGTGGATCGACTCCTTCGACGCCGTCGTCGACGCCCGGGGCCGGGCCCGGGCGCGCTATCTGTTGATGAAGCTGCTCGAGCGGGCGCGCACCAAACAGGTCGACTTTCCCGCCATGGTGTCGACGCCCTACGTCAACACCATCCCGGCCGACGCCGAACCGTGGTTCCCCGGCGACGAGTACCAGGAGCGCCGGATCCGCGCCTACATCCGCTGGAACGCCGCGGCCATGGTGGTGCGGGCCAACACCCGCTCGGAGGGCATCGGCGGCCACCTCTCGACCTACGCCAGTTCGGCCGCCCTCTACGAGGTCGGGTTCAACCACTTCTTCCGCGGCAAGGCCGACGGCGGCTTCGGGGACCAGGTCTACTTCCAGGGGCACGCGTCACCCGGGATTTACGCGCGGGCCTTCGTCGAGGGGCGCCTGACCGAGGAGCAGCTGGACCGCTTTAGACAGGATGCGTCGGGAGGGGGGCTGCCCAGCTACCCCCACCCACGGACCCTGCCCGAATTCTGGGAGTTCCCGACGGTATCGATGGGCCTAGGCCCTATCACCGCCATCTACCAGGCCCACGTGAACCGCTATCTCCATCTGCGCCGCCTGGTCGACACCAGCGCCAGCCGCGTCTGGTGCTTCGTCGGCGACGGGGAGATGGACGAGCCCGAGTCCATCGGCGGTCTCGGGGTGGCCGGCCGCGAGCACCTCGACAACCTGATCTTCGTCGTCAACTGCAACCTCCAGCGCCTCGACGGCCCGGTGCGGGGCAACGGCAAGATCATCCAGGAGCTCGAGGCACTCTTCCGCGGCGCCGGGTGGAACGTGATCAAGGTCATCTGGGGCTCGCGCTGGGACGCGCTCTTGGCCAAGGACATCGACGGAGTGTTGCTCGACCGGATGAACACGACGGTCGACGGCGAGTACCAGAAGCTGGCCACCGAGTCGGGGGCCTACATCCGGGAGCACTTCTTCGGTCCCGACCCGCGGCTGCGCAAGATGGTGGAAGACCTCAGCGACGACGAACTGGTGTCGCTGCCCCGCGGCGGGCACGACTACCGCAAGCTCTACGCCGCCTACAAGCTGGCCACCGAACAGCGCGGCGCGCCGACCGCCATCCTGGCCAAGACCATCAAGGGGTGGACGCTCGGGCCCGAGATCGAGGCGCGCAACGCCACGCACCAGATCAAGAAGATGACGAAGGCTCAGCTACGAGCCCTGCGCGACCGCCTGTACCTGACCGACGACATCCCCGACGCCGCCCTCGAGGGTGACCCGCCGTACGTCCGCCCGGCCGAGGGATCCGACGCCATGGAGTACATGCGCGCCCGGGGCCGTGTCCTCGACGGCCCGCTACCGGTCCGGGTGGTGCGTCCCGCCCCGCCGATGCGCCCCGGCGCCAAGGTGTTCGAGGAGTTCGCGGCGGGTTCGGGCAAGCAGGCCGTGTCCACGACGATGGCGTTCGCCCGCATGCTGCGCAACCTGGTGCGCGACCCGACAATCGGATCGCTCGTCACGCCCATCGTCTCGGACGAGGCGCGCACCTTCGGGCTCGAGGCGATCATCGCGGAGGCGAAGATCTACGCGCCCGGAGGTCAGAACTACGTGCCGGTCGACGCCGACCTGCCCCTCCACTACGCCGAGAGCTCGTCGGGCCAGGTGCTCGAAGAGGGGATCACCGAAGCCGGCGCGCTGTCGTCGTTCATTGCGCTGGCGACGGCCTACGCCACCTGGGGCCGGCCCATGGTGCCCGTGTACCTCTTCTATTCGATGTTCGGATTCCAGCGCGTGGGCGATCTGCTGTGGCAGCTCGGTGACATGCGCGGCCGAGGCATCCTGGCCGGCTGCACGGCGGGGCGGACGACGCTCATGGGAGAAGGACTCCAGCACGACGACGGGCAGTCGCCCCTGCTCGCCTCGACCAATCCGGCCGCCATGGTCTACGACGCCTCCTTCGCCTACGAGGTGGCCGTCATCATGGAGGCGGCCATCGCCGAGATGCTCGGGCCGGCTCCGCGGGACCGCTTCTGGTATCTCACCCTCTACAACGAGACCTACCCGATGCCGCCGCTGCCGGCGGACGAGGCGGAGGCCGTGCGAAAGGGGATCGTCGAGGGCCTCTACCGCTTCTCGTCCGCGCCGAAGCTGCGTGGGAACGGCGCGTTGCGGGCGTCGCTGTGCTTCTCGGGCCCGATGTGGAGGGTGGCCACGGAGGCGCAGGAGGTGTTGGCCGAGCGGTACGGGGTGGCCGCGGACACCTGGGCCGTCACGTCGTGGACACGGCTGCGAACCGACGCCCTCGAGGTGGAGCGCTCGAACCGGCTGCACCCCGACGCCCCGCCGCAGGTGGCCCTCGTGACCTCCGCCCTCGGGACGGGGCCCGACCCCGTCGTCGCCATCACCGACTACATGCGCGCCGTGCCGGATCAGGTGTCGCGCTTCGTCGAGCGGCCCTACGCCTCGCTCGGCACCGACGGATTCGGCCGCTCCGACGCCAGAGAGGCGCTGCGGACCCATTTCGAGGTCGACGCGCCCCACCTCGTCGTCGCCGTGCTCCAGCAGCTTGCGCTGGGTGGAAGGGTCGAACCGGCGCTCGTGGCCAAGGCCATCGACGATCTGGGTCTGCAGCCGGCGGAGGTGCCGCCCTTCAAGGTGTGATCGCCGCCACGAAGGCGGCCAACACCTCCTCCGCGCCCTCAGGCACGGCCAGGCGCAGGGTGCGATGCCGCCCGTCGAGCTCGACGGCCACGTCGAAGAAGGGGCAACACTTCCTTTCGCGCTGCCCGAGCGAGGCCGCCGCGGCCAGCGCGGCGTCGCTGCCGGCGAGGCGGAGGCGGACCTCGGTCGGGCCGGACTCCATCCCGACCACGGCCGGCGAACCGACGAGAGCGTGCCACTCCGCCCGGCGTTCGGCCAACCCCTCGTCATCGAGCGAGCAGGCGATCGGCACCCGCTCGTCGGCTTCGGCCTCCGCCACGAGGATGTCGCGGGTGAGCTCCATCTGTCCGCAATGCTGGAACAGCTCCTCGAGCACGTGGAGCAGCACTGCGCCCTTCGTCTCGGTGTACGGGACGAGTTCGTCGGGTTTGCGCCGGGTGTTCGAAGGCGCTTCCACCGAGTCGAGGTCGGACAGGTCCCGGCGGAGCCGGCCGCCCGCCTCGGCCACGCGTCCGACCATCTCCGCCACCGGGCCGGTCGCCGTGAACTCGGCCGCTCGGTCCCGCTCGATAGTGCGTCCGGCCACCGTCGCTCCGCCCCAGAACTCCATGACGCCGAGGCAGTGGGTCAAGATGGCGAAGGGCGAGTTGGCTCCCGGAAGGTCAGGGCGGCGGTTGGCCAACTCGTCGCCGAGTTCCTCGACGATGGCGGACATGATGTCGAGGGCCAGGTCGGCGAACCACAGATAGTCGGCCGCGGAGACCGCGACCGTGGCGTCAGTGGGCGACCCACGCATCGGGATCGGTCACCATTCGCTGGACGTGCGCGGGGAATCGGCCGGTGATCACGTCGGTGAGCGACACCTTCTCGAGCACCGAGCGCAGGCTGGCCCGCACGGCAACCCAGATCTGCTGGAGGTGCTCCGCGGCGCCGTCGTACGTCGTGGCCTCGGGCCGGTACCCGCGCACTTCGGCCAGCGGGCCGTCGAGGGCGCGGATGACGTCGGCGATGGTGATGTCGCTCGGGTCGCGGGCCAGCCGGTAGCCGCCCTCGGCTCCCCGTTGGCTGGCCACCACGCCGGCCCTGCGCAGGTCGGCCAGGATGGCGCCCAGGAACCGGGGCGGGAGCCCCTGTTGCTCCGCCAGGGATTCGGCGGTCTGCGGCGTGCCTGCGGCAGCCAGGGCGAGGAGCGCGCGGATGCCGTAGTCCACCTTGGCCGGGATGTGCATGGACCGAGTCTGCCCTGCCGCGCCCTCGGGGGCACGTTTCTTGCCGGCACGGCTCCATGAGAAGATCTCGCCATGGCACGTGTCGACCTGCACCTGAGCGGTGACCCCGAATCGGACGCCGCGCTGAGCCGGGACCCGTTGGCCCTCCTGATCGGCATGGTGCTCGACCAACAGGTCCCGCTGGAGAAAGCGTTCTCGTCCCCGGCCGAGCTGGCCCGGCGCCTCGGAGGCCGCCTGGACCCGGCGGCCATCGCGGCGATGGATCCAGACGAGCTGGCCGAGGCCTTCCGCGCCCGGCCGGCGCTCCACCGCTACCCGGCGTCGATGGCAACCCGGGTCCAGGAGGTGTGCCGCGTCGTGGCCGAGGACTACGGGGGCAAGGCGGACCGGGTGTGGAAGGGCGCGGCGACAGGGTCCGAGCTGTTCGCTCGGGTCCGTGCGCTGCCGGGATTCGGCGAGCAGAAGGCCCGGATCTTCGTCGCCCTGCTGGGCAAGCAGCTGGCCGTGCGTCCCGACGGGTGGCAAGAGGCCAGCACGCCCTTCGGCGACCCCGGCACCTACCTCTCCGTGGCGGACATCCGCGACGCAGAGAGCCTGGCCCGAGTCCGGGCGGCCAAGAAGGCGAAGAAGGCCGAGGCCGCGGCGGCGGACGGGCCGGCGAGTGCGGCCAGGAGCAAGGGTTCGACCAAGTCAAGGACCAGGGCCGGCACCAAGGCGTGAACCCGGGAGAGGCCATCGCCGGGCGGCGCCTCTACCTCTGCACCCCGGACCGCGACGACCTCGAGCACTTCGCCGCGGCCTGCATTCAGGGCGGAGTGGACGTCGTGCAGCTGCGCGACAAGCACCTCGAGGCGCGCCCCCTTCTGGCCCGGGCCCGGCTGCTCGGCCGGGTGTGCCGCGACCACGGCGTCCCGTTCGTCCTCAACGACCGGCCCGACCTGGCGCTCGAAGCGGGGGCCGACGGGGTGCACGTCGGCCAGGACGACGCGCCGGTTGCCCTGGCGCGCCGGATCCTCGGCCCGGACGCCATCGTCGGCCTCTCGACCCACGCACCGGCGGACTTGGCCGCGGCGGCCGGTGAGGACGTGACCTACATCTCGGCCGGGCCGGTGGAGGCGACCCCGACCAAGCCGGGGCGGGTCGGAGTCGGCCTCGACTACGTCAGCCTGGCCAGCGCACGCTCACCTGTCCCCGTCTTCGTGACCGGAGGCGTGACACCAGAGCGGGTGCCGGTGCTGTGGGCCGCCGGTGTCGCGCACTTCGTGGTCGTGCGCTACCTCACGCAGGCGGCGGACGCTCGGGCCGCGGCCGCAGCTCTGCGTGTCGCGATCGATCGCTGCGTCACGTCGGAGCGATGAGGACGGGTTCTTCGGCCATGGCCGGGGTGTCTCCGGCCGAGGTTCTCGGCGTTGCATGAGGGTCGAGCTACTGCGAATTGGTTCATCGGTGAGCCAATTCGCAGCATGCCTTCAGCGATGCTCTCGACACGAGTTCGACTCGAGCCCGATCGTCCAGAGCACCGCGTGACGCGAAACTCCGAAGGCACGCTGGCTCCGATTCGCGGGTCCAACCCGGTGGTGCACAACGGCCCCGAGAGCTGAATCGACCAAGCGCGCGACGGCAGCAGATTCGAGCCGATACGGTCGTTCTGCGCCGGCTTCGGTGGCGGCCACCCGCCACGAGGCCGAGCTCCTTGCACGTCAACGTGGCCAGACGTGTCGTTCATCCGACGGTTCCGGTTCGAATCTTCCAGGCCGCACCCGTGAGGAGTACGGCGATCGCACGTGCTGCTCGCCGACCGAGAGTCCTTTGAACGGTCCGGAGGCATGGCCCCAGTGCCGACCACCCAAGCGCGATCGGGCGCCACGGTCCCGCTCGATGTCGTGCCGCCCGGCATTTCCGCAAGCGCCGTTTGCCACGGGTCGCAACAGTGGCCGAGACAATACAAGCAACGGCGGTAGGCGGTGCTTGGTTCAGCTGCTCAACGCCGTACCGAATAGGAGGCTGAGCGTGGCCGGTCTGAAGAAATGGTCGGCGATGGCGGCCGGGGGGCCGCGCTGTGCCTGGCCGGTGCCGTCGGCCTCGGTGCCGGCGTAGCTGGCGCGGGCGCACCGAGCGCGTTCCGGCATGCGGGACCTGCGCTTCAACCCGCTCACACCCTCGTCCCGGGAATGTACGACTGGGTCGTCAACGGCAGCCTCGCCGGCACCATCACGTTCGCGTCGAGCAACACCTGGTCGAGCTCCTTCGACGGCGACACGGGCGAATGGGTCCAGGGCGGGAAGGCGTTCACGATGGACACGACCGGCGGATCCGACGGCGGCTTCGGGTGCCTCTTCGCGGCCAAGGTCGGCGCCGGCGGCACGTCGGTCGACGGGGGGAAGTTCGACTGCTCCATCTCGGGAGCGACTGGCACATGGTCGGCGGTCCCGGCCGGAGGCGCCCCAGCGGCCGCCTCGCACGGCAACCCGTTCGCTCGGTCCGCGGGTGCCGCCGTGTCGCCACTCACCTCCCTCGTTCTGGGGACGTACAACTGGTTCATCGGCGGTTCCAACCTCGGGACGATCACGTACGAGGCGGGCAACGTCTGGACGACCGACGACGACGCCGACGGGGGCACCTGGCTTCAGGCTGGTAAGGGCCTGGCCATGGACATGACCGCCGGGGAAGACGGAACCGGCGGCTGCATCTTCGCCGGCAAGGTCGGCCACACCGGGACGACGATCAGCAGCGCGGCCAAGCCGGGCGCCTGGATCTGCCCCGGCTACGACGACTCGTACGGCACCTGGTGGGTGAGCTTAGGCGGACCGCAGTCTGTCCTGACTTGAGCTGCCCAGGTCGGTGTTGCTGGTGGGCATAAAATGCTCACCTTCTTTCCCGATATAACGGCCATAGGCACGGGCGGTGGTGACGGCCAACCTACCGAAATGGCGTCGGACAGAGGTCTGGCGCGGTTTCGTCCTTCGACCCGGCGTAGCCGTCAATCGACAGCGTCACGCGTTCTGAGACGACCGGCAACGTCTGCCCCGGCAAGGATTCGAGGGTGAGCCGCGCGTACTCGGGCCGGTTGAACAACAAGACACTGGTCGGGTACGGAAACCGGTCCGAAATCGTCGTGACGACGTCGTCGACGTCGACTCGCTCGGTGGTCATCAGCGTGATGCTGACTACTTCGACCTGAAAGACTCGACCTCGGCGCGGCGCAGGCGTCCGCGGTCAGTGCGCTCCCCGCGCCCCGGACCTCTGTGCCCTCCTCCGCGGCGGGTCCTTGTCCGATGTCACTCGGGTTTGTCGACGAAGTCGTCGATTCGACGCCACCCTGGCCGACGCGGTGGGGCAGGTGCCGTCAGTGCAGCCGCTCGAGCCAGCCCAGCAGCAGGGCGATCACCCTCGGGTCGGCGCGCAGCCAGTGCCCCGCGCCGTGGACGACGTGGAGCTCGGACGGCCCGGTGGCCGCCGACGAAAGTGCGCGCGCGTCGGACAGGGGCACGTCAGGGTCGTCGGTCCCGTGGACGACGAGGAGCGACCGGCCCTTCAGCGCAGCGGCGTCCGCCGCGGGATCGAAGAGCGAGAGCTCCTTCGCCCAGGCCTCGGTCGATGGCGGGAAGCCCGGCGTCGAGACCACGCCGCTCAGGACACAGCGTTCGAGGAGCGCGTCCGGGTCGGCGGCCAGGAGCGTCAGGTCGGCCGGGGTGCCTAGGCAAGCGACCCCGGCCACCCGCTCGTCGCGGGCCGCCAGGTGCAGGGCGAGCACCCCGCCGAAGCCGAAGCCGACGACGACACGCGGCGAGGAATCCGGAACCTCGGCCTCCGCTACGAAGGCCAAGTCGTCGAGCCAGCCGAGCGGTGAGAAGTCACCCGCAGAGTCGCGGGCCCCGCGGAGGGCGGCCGCGACGACCCGCCAGCCCGACTCACGGTGCAGGCGGTCGGCCAGCGCGGGGTAGGTGACGGCCACATCGGCGCCTGCGCCCATCGGCCGCGGCAAGTCGTGGCACAGGACGACGTGGCCCCGCACAGAAGCGCTGGGACCCGACGCGCTGGCGTAGGTGGCCAGGTCGCCCGCCGGGCCAGGCCGGAGCCGGAATGGCCCCGCCACCTCAGATCCCGATGCGCTGCGCCAGGAGCTCCCGATGGTACGAGGGGTCACCGAGGAGGAGCTCGGACGATTTCGCCCGCTTGAAGTAGAGGTGGGCCGGGTGCTCCCAGGTGAACCCGATGCCGCCGTGGATCTGGATGTTCTCGGCCGCGGCGTGGAAGTAGGCCTCGGAGCAATACGACTTGGCCAGGCTGGCCACGACGGGCAGCTCGTCGGAGTCCTCCGCCGCAGCCCAGGCCGCGTAGTAGGCGGCCGACTTGGCCGACTCGACCTCGAGCAGCATGTCCGCGCACTTGTGCTTGATGGCCTGGAAGCTGCCGATCGGGCGGCCGAATTGGATCCGGGTCTTCGCGTACTCGACCGACGCGTCGAGCACGCGCTGGGCTCCACCTACCTGCTCGGCGGCCAACGCCACCGCAGCCAGGTCGAGGGTCTTGGTCAGCCCCGGCTCAGCGCCCCCGTCGGTACCGATGAGCGAAGCAGGTGTGCCGGCGAACTCCAGCCTCGCCTGCTTGCGAGTCTGGTCCATGGTCGGCAAAGGCGTCCGGGTCAGGCCGGCCGCGTCACCGGGCACGGCGAAGAGCGACACCCCCTTGGCCGTGCGCGCCGCCACCACGATCAGGTCGGCGACGTGGCCGTCGATGACGAACATCTTGTGGCCGTCGAGCACCCAGCCGTCGCCCTTCTGTGTCGCCGCGCACTCGATGCCGCTGAAATCCCACTTGCCGTTGTCCTCGGTGATGGCGAGGGTGGCGATGGTCTCGCCCGACGCCAGCCCGGGCAGCAACGATTTCTTGGCGTCGTCGTCGCCCGAGGTGAGCAACGCGTTGGCGGCCAGCGCGACGGTGGAGAAGAACGGTGCG
The DNA here is from genome assembly GCA_963828505.1 of uncultured Acidimicrobiaceae bacterium. Taxonomy (GTDB): domain Bacteria; phylum Actinomycetota; class Acidimicrobiia; order Acidimicrobiales; family RAAP-2; genus Bog-473. The sequence goes on along the minus strand of CAWHFM010000005.1, from coordinate 239,386 downwards.
CACAGCAGTGCGGCGCCCATCTCCTCGAGCACGACCGTCAACTCCACGTACGTGAATCCGGAACCCCCGAACTCCTCGGGGATGGTCAGCGACTGGAGGCCGAGCTGGTCGGCCATCTGGCTCCACACAGCCGGGTCGTAACCCTCGGTCGTGTCCATCAGACGCCGGACCTCGGTCTCGGGCGACTTCTCGGCCAGGAACCGCCGGACTGAGGCGCGAAGCTCCTCTTGCTCCTCACTGAAGGCGAAATTCATGCGCGGGCTCCTCTGCCTACATCCCCCGGCAGCCCCGCCGGCGGTTCCGTTTGCTTGCTCGGCCGTGTCTACCAGACCCGGGACGTCCGTCACCAACGGGTCTGGCGCTGTGCCACGCTGGGGTGACGCGCTGGCGGGTCGGCACGCACCATGTCGACGACGGTCGAGGAGACCAAGGAGGAGATCAATGGGACAGCTCGAGGAGATCTGGAGCGACGCCCGGGCTGAGGTTCACCAGATCGTGGTGGGCCCGATGGACAACAACGTCTACATCCTGCGTTGCAAGAGGTCGGGCGAGGCCATGCTCATCGACGCGGCGAACGAGCACGAGGCCCTGCTCCCCATCTGCCGGGACCTGGGCGTGAACCAGGTCGTGGAGACCCATGGGCACTGGGACCACATCCAGGCCGTCCCCGCAGTTCGCGATGCCGGCATTTCGGTGGCCGTGACCAGCGCCGACGCGGGCATGCTGCCCAGCTACGACCTCATCCTCGACGACGACGAGACGCTGGAGGTCGGCGACGTGCGCATCCGCACCCTGGCCACACCCGGTCACACCCCGGGCTCAATCTGCTTCGCCGTCGAGGGCACCAACCTGTTGTTCTCGGGCGACACGCTGTTCCCGGGAGGCCCGGGCAACACCTCGTTCGAGGGCGGCGACTTCGACACCATCATCACCTCCATCGACCGCCGGATCTTCGCCGCGTTCCCGACCGACACCCTCGTCCTGCCCGGCCACGGCACGTCCACCACGGTCGGCGAGGAATCGCCCCACCTCCAGGATTGGGTCGACCGAGGCTGGTAAGGCTTGTGCCGGCCGGACGCGGAACGGGAAACCCGACTAAAACGGTAAGCTTTTGGTGATGACCCAACCGCCTCCCCTACTCGAGGTCCGGGACCTGCACGTCTCGGCCGACGACGGCGCCATCCTGCGCGGGGTCGACCTGGTGGTCGGCCGCGGCGAGGTCCACGCGCTCATGGGTCCCAACGGCGCCGGGAAATCGACCCTGGCCGGCGCGCTGATGGGGCATCCCTCCTACCGGGTGACGGGCGGGAGCATCCGGCTCAACGGCGAGGACGTGACCGGCTGGCCCACCGACGTGCGGGGCAAGGCAGGGATCTTCCTCGCCTTCCAGTACCCCGAGTCCATCGAGGGGGTCTCGGTCACCCAGTTCCTGAGCCAGGCCATGGCGGCGCGGCGTGACACCGAGGTCTCGGTGCTCGAGGTGCGCGTCCTCATGACCGAGTGGATGGAGCGGCTCGGCATGGACCCGTCCTTCGCCAGCCGGCACCTGAACCAGGGCTTCAGCGGCGGGGAGAAGAAGCGCAACGAGATCCTGCAGATGGCGTTGCTCGCGCCGCTCGTGGCGGTGCTCGACGAGACGGACTCCGGTCTCGACATCGACGCGCTGCGCGTCGTGGCGCGCGGCGTGCGGGCCGTGCGGGAGGACCAACCCGAGCTCGGTGTCCTCGCCATCACGCACTACCAGCGGCTGCTCGAGGAGCTGGTCCCCGACGTGGTCCACCTGCTGATAGACGGCCGGGTCGTGGCGAGTGGCGGGCCCGAGCTGGCGAGCCGAGTCTCGGCCGAGGGCTACGAGGCGTGGCGGTGAGCGGCGTCGGCACGCCCGCACCGGCGCCGCTCAACACCGAGGCGTTGCGCAAGGACTTCCCCCTCCTGGCGCGCACGGTCAACGGCCGGCCCATCGTGTACCTCGACTCGGCGTCGTCCGCGCTCCAACCGCAGGCGGTCATCGGCGCCATGGCGCGCTACTACGAGACGACGCATGCCAACGTGCACCGCGGGGTCTACGCCACCGCCGAGGAGGCGACCGCACTCTACGAGCGGGCGCGCCTGGTCGCGGGCCGCTTCATCGGTGCGCCGGACCCGGCCCACGAGATCGTCTTCACCAAGAACACCACCGAGGCACTGAACCTGGTGGCCCACTCGTGGGGTCGCGCCAACCTGCGGGCGGGTGACGCGGTGCTGCTCACCGAAATGGAGCACCACGCCAACATCGTGCCCTGGCAGATCCTCTCCGAGGAGCTGGGCGGTCTCGACCTCCGCTACATCCCGATCGACGGCGACGGCCGCCTGGTCCTCGACGACCTCGACCGCCTGGTGGACGGGGTCAAGCTGGTCGGCGTGTCCACCATGTCCAACGTGCTCGGCACCATCAACCCGGTGCGCGCGGTCGCGGACGCCGCGCACGGCGCCGGCGCCGTCGTGGTGGCCGACGGCGCGCAGCTCGTCCCACACGCACCGGTCGACGTGACCGCGCTCGGGGTGGACTTCATCGCCTTCTCCGGCCACAAGATGATGGGCCCGACCGGCATCGGCGTGCTCTGGGGCAGAGGTGAGCTGCTCAATGCCATGGCGCCGTTCCTCGGCGGTGGCGGCATGATCCTCGACGTCAAGCTCGACTCGTTCCGGCCCGCGCCGCCCCCGGCGCGCTTCGAGGCCGGCACACCGCCCATCGCCGAGGCGGTGGGATTGACCGCCGCCATCAGGTATCTGAGCGACATCGGGATGGACCGCGTACGCGCCCACGAACTGGCGCTCACCGATCACGCCCTGGCCCGGCTCGACGAGAAGCTCGGGCCGGACTGCCGTATCTTCGGGCCGCCGGCGGGCGAGGACCGGGGCGGTGTCCTCTCCATCGCCTACCGTGACGTGCACGCGCACGACCTGGCGCAGGTGCTCGACCAGTTCGGTGTGTGCGTGCGGCCGGGCCACCACTGCGCCAAGCCCCTGATGCGCAAGCTGGGCGTGCAGGCGACGGCGCGGGCGTCGCTTTCCCTGTTCAGCGACGAGCACGACATCGAGGTGCTGATCGAGGGATTAGTGGAAGCCGGTAGGTTGTTCGGCTGATGGCCGACCTCGAAGAGCTGTACCGCGAGATCATCCTCGACCACTACCGCTCGCCCCGCAACCGCGGCGAGCTCGAGTCCCCCCCCGCCCATCGCGTGGAGGGCTTCAACCCCTTGTGCGGCGACGAGGTCGTCGTCAGCCTGCTGGTCGAGGACGGCACGCTGGCCGACCTCAAGATCGGGGGCTCGGGCTGCTCCATCAGCCAGTCCTCCGCGTCTCTCATGTCGGCCGCGGTGAAGGGCAAGGGCCTCGACGAGGTCCGAAAGCTCATCAGCACGTTCAAAGGCATGATGTCGATCCACGAGGCATCGCTCGGCGATCACGACATCGACGACGAGGTCGTGGACGCCGAGCCCGAGGAGATCGACCTGAGCCAGTTGGGCGAGCTGGCTGCCCTCCAGGGCGTGGTGAAATTCCCGGTGCGCATCAAGTGCGCCACGCTGAGCTGGAACGCGCTGGCTCAGGGGCTCGACGAGGTGGCCGCCGTCGCCTCCTGACGCAAGGCGGGCGTCGGCTCAAGCGGGCGTGCAGACGGTCGGGTTGTAGGGCGGCGCGGTCGTCGTGGTCGTCGTCGCCGGATCGGACGCGCCGGCCGCCGGCTGCGCGCTGGCGCTCGTCGTCGGCGTGACGGCGGGCGGAGGTTGCGGCACCCCGTTCACGTCCGGAGGTGGGTTGGTGGGCGTGACCAAGCTCGAACCGAAGACGTTGACCAGGAGCTGCTGCGCCGCCGGCTGGTCGACCGTGAGCACGTCGCCCAATCCGCCGAACGCGTTCGACGGCACGGTCGGGAGCGTCTGGGCCTGCAGGTCCGCGGGGTTGAACGAGTGGTACGTCAGCGCCAGGCCGATCAGCTGGTTGAAACTGAAGCCGTCGTCGATGGAGACGCCTTCGTGGATGGAGCCGATGAAGGCGTTCACGGTCAGGGGGTTCACCTTGGACTTGGCCGAGTCCATCAGGGCGCGGATGAACGTGTCCTGGCGCTCGATGCGTCCGAAGTCGCTGGTCGGGTCGTACTGCCAGTACCCGTTGGCGTAGTACTCGTAGTGCCGCGCCCGCGCCACCGCCAACGCCTGGAAGCCCTGCAGGAGCTGGCACCCGGGTGTCGTGATGTCGAGGCCCGAATACGAATCCTTCGCCGGGTAACTGAAATTGAGATAGATCCCACCCAGGGCGTTCACCGCGTCCTCGAACCCGGAGAAGTCGACTTGGACCACGTGGTTGATGGGGATGCCGAAGTTGGCGGTGATCGTCTTGACCAGCTGGTTGGCTCCGGAGTTGTACGACGAGTTGATGCGGTTGTAGGTCCCGAACTGCTCCGAGTCGGGTGGGAGCATGGTGACCACGGTGTCACGCGGGATGGACACGATCTGGATCTGCTTGGTCGAGGGCGACACCCGCCACAGCTGCACGACGTCGCTGCGCTGGCCCGTGACCTCCGAGGCGGAGCCGAACGCCTGAGCCTGCGCGCCGGTGTCCCCGACCCGGCTGTCCGACCCGATCACGAGGATGGTGAAGGGCTGGCCGCTCTGGACAGCCACCTCGTCGGCTACGTGGATCTTGTTGATCTGGTCGAATCGGTACCGCAGGTAGCCGTAGCTGCCGCCGGCCACGGCCACCGCGAGCACGAGCATGGCGGCGAGCACCACGCCCACCTTCTTGCCCAGGCTCCAGCGCGCTCGGCCGCTCCGGCGGCGCCGCGAACTGCTCCGGTCGATGCGTGTCCCGAGCGCGCGCAACCCCGATTCGTTCGCGACGCGACCGGTGTCCGCCCCGCCCCGCATCTCGCGGCCCAGCGCCGACAATCCTTCCTGGTTGGCGACCCTGTCACCGCGTCCGCGAGGGGAGCGGCCCGAGCCGTCGCCCGTAGGACGACCGTTCGCCATGGGCCAACGGTACCAAGGGCCGCCGCCGATTCCGTGGCACGCAGCGCGCGCTCAGGATGCGGTCTGGTAGCCGGCGTAGCCCGTCGTCTCGAGCTCGAGCGCCAGCGCGGCGTCGCCGGTGGCGACGATGCGGCCGCCGACCATGACGTGCACCAGGTCGGCCTCGAGCTCCACCAGGAAGCGGTTGAAGTGCGTGATGGCGAGGATGCCGACTCCCCACTCCGTGGTCGCCCACTGCAGCCGGCGTGCCACCTCGCCCAGCGCGTCGACGTCGAGGCCGGAGTCGATCTCGTCGAGGACGCAGATCGACGGGCGCAGGATGCCGAGCTGCACCATCTCGGTCCGCTTCTTCTCGCCGCCCGAGAGGTCGACGTTGACCGGGCGGTGCAGCAGCTGCTCGTCGAGGCCGATCGCCTTGGCCTCGACGGCCATGCGCGCCGCCAGCTCGGCGCCGGTGTCGCTTCCGGTCGCGGCGGCGAGGAGCGAGTCCAGGCCGACGCCTGGCACCTCGAGCGGGTGTTGAAGGGCGAGGAACAGGCCGGCGCGAGCGCGCTCCCAGGCGGGCCGGCCGCGGAGCTCCTTCCCGTCGAGCGTGATACTCCCCGCGGTCACCTCGGTACCGGGCCGGCCCATCAGCGCGTGGGCCAGGGTGCTCTTCCCCGAGCCGTTGGGACCCATGATGACGTGGACCTCGCCACTGCGCACCCGCAGGTCGACGCCGTGCAGCACCTCGCGGCCGCCGGCCGACGCGTGCAGTCCCGTCACCTCGAAGACGTGTTCGTTCCGCTCCGCGCTCACGGCAGCACCACGGAGACCTTCCCGTCGGAGACCTCGAGGCCGTAGACGGGGATCGGCTGCGTCGCCGGCATGGAGCACGGCTCGCCGGTGACGAGGTCGAACGTGCTGCCGTGGCGCGGGCACTCTATTTGGCAGTCCTCGGCCCAGACCTCACCCTCGGAGAGCGAGTAGTCCTCGTGGCTGCACTCGTCGCCCACGGCATGGAACCCGTCCCCGATGCGCACGAGCGCGATCCGGTAACCGCCGACGTCGAAGCGCCTGGCCTCCCCCGGGGCGAGGTCGTCCGTCCGGCACAGCACGACGGTTTCAGCCATGGTCAACCGGGTTCCCGCCCGACAGGGTGGTGCCCAACCGGTCGTGGACCTCACGGCGCAGCAGCGGCGTGGCGGCCGGCACCGGGCCGCGATCGATGATGTCGTCGAAGAATCCGCGCACGATGAGGCCCTCGGCCACTTCGGGTGTCACCCCGCGGGATTCGAGGTAGTAGCGCTGGTCCTCGTCGACCGGTCCGACCGTCGACGCGTGCGAGCACTTGACGTCGTTCTCGAGGATGTCGAGGTTGGGCACCGAGTCGGCATGGGCCCCCTCGTCGAGCACGAGGTTGTGGTTGGTCTGGCGGGCGTCGCTGCGGACGGCGCCCCGGTGGACGCGGATGAGTCCGCTGTAGACCGAGCGCGAGTGGTCGGCCACCGCGCCTTGGCACAGCAGCTCGCTGTTGGTCCTCGGCGCCAGGTGGTCCTGCAGGGTCCGGACGTCGTGCACCTGCTCGCCACGGCCGAGGTAGGCGGAGAGGATCTTGCTGTGCGCGCCGCGGCCGTCGACGGCGACATCGGCCCGGACTCTGTCGTACGCCGCGCCGAGGCCCATGGTGAAGGTGCGCACGTCGGCATCCTCTCCGCCGCGTGCGGCGAGCCGGGCGACCGACCATGCGTCCTCGCCCAGCACCTGGAGAGCGACGTAGGAGAGCGACGCGTGCCGCGCCGCCGCCAGCTCGGTCACCGGCACGACGAGCGAGGAGGCCGCCGGGCCGGCGAACACTTCGACCACGGCCACCGACGACTCCTCCTGCGCGCGCGACGCAGGTGCGGGGGAACATGGCGGAGGCCACGGCGTCGCACCAGTGCACGACCAGCACCGGATGTTCCACCCGGACTCCCACGGGCACGTCGACCACGACGATGTCGGGTCCGTAGGCGTCGTTGAGACGCACCAGCGCGTCGCCGCCCTCCAGGACCGAGCCCACGATGTCGACGGAACTCGGGACGTCGCCCGAAGCCCCGACGGCGAGACCGGCCCCCGATGTGCTCGTCGTCGACACCGGCCAGCCGTTGTGGACCAGCACGCTCGCCGCGGTAGGCCCGATGATGGCGCCCAGCGACTCCGCGAGGTCCTGCCCGGCGTGCATCGAGCCGTTGCCACGGACCGGTTCGAAGCGCTCCAGCGCCAGGTGGCCGATGGGCGTGTAGCGCCACACCTCCTCGTCCTCGGACGGCATCGGGGTCGACGCGAAAGCCTCGTAGCCTGCAGCCCGCCGGTCACGGAGCCACCCGGGGCCAGCCAGGGCGGCCGAGCCCTCGGCGCTGAACGTGTGCAGTATGGGTCCCTTCCCGAGGCGAATGCGGCCCATGCACTCTACTGGTCCGGTGCACCGCGCTGGACTGGTGCGGCACTCAGCGCCGGCCCGGCGCCGCCGCCCCGAGTCGCCCTGCCCGCCCCCCGATAGCCTCGCGAGCCATGGGAGACGTCACCACGTTCGAATCGCCGGTCCTCACCATTGAGCAGGACGAGTACGTCGCAACCGTCTGGCTGGACCGGCCCGAGGCGCGCAACGCCATGGGTATGGACCTGTGGCGCGATCTGCCTCGAGCCATGGCCGCCGTGAGCGGGGAGCCCGCGGTCCGTGCCGTCGTGATCGCGGCCAAGGGCCCTCACTTCTCCGTCGGGCTCGACCTCAAGGCGATGGGGAGCACGCTGGCCGGCGGGATGGGCGACGACGCCGGGGCCGGCGCCACGCGGGCCCCGTCCATGGCGGCGCGGGCCAGGGCCGGGCGGGGCGAGGTGATCCGGCTCCAGGACGCCATCACCTCGGTGGCAATCTGTCTCAAACCGACGGTCGCGGCCGTGCACGGCTACTGCATCGGTGGAGGTGTGGACCTGATCGCGGCGTGCGACATCCGCCTGGCGTCGGCCGAGGCCGTGTTCTCGGTCCGTGAGGCCAAGATGGCCATCGTCGCCGACCTGGGCTCGTTGCAGCGCCTCCCGGCCATCATCAGCGCCGGACACCTCAACGAGCTGGCGCTCACGGGCAAGGACATCAGCGCGGAGCGGGCCCGCGACATCGGGCTCGTCAACGACGTCGCCGCCGATGCCGAGGGGGTGCTGAAGGCGGCCCGGGCCATGGCGTCGGAGATCGCGGCCAACTCCCCGATCGCCGTCCAGGGGACCAAGGCCGTCTTGGCCGCCAACGAGGGCCGGACGGTGGCGCAGGGGCTGGAGTACGTGGCAACGTGGAACGCCGGGATGCTCGCCTCGGACGACCTGGTCGAGGCGGTGACCGCGTTCATGGAGAAGCGGTCGCCCAGGTTCACCGGGCGCTGACCGGCGTCAGCGCCGCCGGCGCCACCAGCGGTTGGTGGAACGGCCGCGGCGTGCGTCCTCGGCCCGCACCTCGTCGAGGATCTCCGGCGCCACGTCGTTGACGATGTCCTCAGCGGAGCTCAGCAGGTCGGCCACGCCCTCCCCGGCGCCGGTCGGCTCCTCCTCGAGCGCGGGCTCGACCAGGCTGCCGTGCACCCAACCCACGTCGGCCATCCGCCGGTGGTACTGCGGGCAGTTCTCGGGACAGCGCCACGGCGCTTCGGGCGCGAGGTCGAGCACGCAGAACCGGGCGGCCTCGCCGGACGCGTAGGTCCGGCTCTGGAAGTGGATGCACTCCTCGCGCATGGGCATGGCCCTATGGTGCCACGCTGCCGGCGATTCAGCCGACCGAGCCCTCCATCTGCAGCTCAATCAGCCGGCTCCACTCGACCGCGTACTCCATCGGCAGCGTCCGCGTCACCGGCTCGATGAACCCGTTCACGATCATGCTCATGGCCTGGCCCTCGGAGAGCCCGCGGCTCATGAGGTAGAAGAGCTGTTCCTCGCCGACCTTGGAGACCGTCGCCTCGTGGCCGATGCGCGCGTCGCGCTCCCCGATCTCCATGTAGGGCTTGGTCTCGGACGTCGACTCGTCGTCGAGCAGCAGCGCGTCGCAGCGGACGAAGGACTTGGCGCCCCGGGCTTCGGGGTCGACGTGCACCTTGCCCCGGTAGGTGGTGATGCCGCCGTCCTTGGAGATGGACTTGGAAACGATGGTCGAGGTCGTCTCCGGAGCGACGTGGAACATCTTGGCTCCGGCATCCTGGTGCTGGCCCGCTCCGGCGTAGGCGACGGAGAGGACCTCGCCGCTGGCTTTCGGCCCCATGAGGTAGACGGAGGGGTACTTCATGGTCAAGCGCGAGCCGATGTTGCCGTCGATCCACTCCACGTGGGCCTCCGCCTCGGCCCGGGCGCGCTTGGTCACGAGGTTGTAGACGTTCGTCGACCAGTTCTGGATGGTGGTGTAGGTGATGCGCGACCCCGGGAGGGCGACGAGCTCGACCACGGCCGAGTGCAGCGAGTCGGTCGTGTACACCGGGGCGGAGCAGCCCTCGATGTAGTGCACCTGTGAGCCCTCGTCCGCGATGATCAGCGTCCGCTCGAACTGGCCCATGTTCTCGGCGTTGATGCGGAAATAGGCCTGCAGTGGCATGTCCACCTTGACCCCGGGCGGCACGTAGATGAAGGACCCGCCCGACCACACCGCCGAGTTGAGCGCGGCGAACTTGTTGTCGTTGGGCGGGATGATCTTGCCGAACCACTTGCGGACGATGTCGGGGTACTCGCGTACCGCGGTGTCCATGTCGCTGAACAGGACGCCCTGCGCCTCGAGGTCCTCGCGGTTGCGGTGGAAGACGACTTCCGACTCGTACTGCGCCGTCACGCCGGCCAGGTACTTGCGCTCGGCCTCGGGGATCCCGAGCTTCTCGTAGGTGTTCTTGATGGCGTCCGGGAGGTCCTCCCAGTTGTCCACCTGACCGCCCGTCGGCTTGATGTAGTAGTAGATGTCGTCGAAGTCGAGGTCCGGCATCCGGGTGGCGAACCACGGCGCCATCGGCTTGCGCTCGAAATGCTTGAGGGAGCGCAGACGGAAGCTCCGCATCCACTCCGGCTCGCCCTTCATTTCGGACATCTCGCGGACGATGGACTCGTTCAGGCCCTTCTTGGGCTTGAAGACGTAGTCCTCGGCGTCGCTCCATCCGAGCTGGTAGCGACCGAGGTCGAGATCCGTGGCTGCCATGCGGCTCCTGAGTCCAGGGAGGAATTTCTCCTATGCAGATAGTAACAACCGTCCGGGCCTGCCGAAACGCCGCGGGCGGGACACGGCGGGTGCGCAGCGTGGCAGGCTCGGGCCATGCGCGCCCCGCCCCACGCCCCGCGCCGCCCCCATTCGATCACGGCGCACGGTGACACCCGCGAAGACCCCTGGTACTGGCTGCGCGAGCGGGAGGACCCCGATGTCGTCGCCTACCTGAAGGCGGAGAACGACCACACCGAGGCGGAGCTGGCGCCGCTGGCCGGCCTGCGCACGGAGCTCTTCGAGGAGATGAAGGCCCGGATCAAGGAGACCGACATGTCGGTCCCGGCCCGCCGGGGCCGCTGGTGGTACTACGCCCGGACCGAGGAGGGCCGCGACTACGCCATCCACTGCCGCCGCCCGGCGCGGGGTCCCGACGAGCTCCCGCCGGCCGGCGAGCCGGGCGAGGAGGAGCAGGTCCTCCTGGACGAGAACGCCCTGGCCGAGGGGTCGGACTACTTCGCCGTGGGGAGCGCGGCGGTGAGCCACGACCACCGGTGGCTGGCCTACTCGACCGACCGGGCCGGTGACGAGAGATACGAGCTCCGGTTCCGACCCCTCGATGCCGGGCTCGCCCCGTCGGCCGCGGCCGAAGCCGTGCCCGACACCTCCTACGGACTCGCCTGGTCGGCCGACGGCAGCATCGTCTTCTACGTCCGCATGGACGAGGCGCAGCGGCCGTTCCAACTGTGGCGGCACCGGCTCGGCTCCGAACCGGCGGACGACGTACTGGTCTACGAGGAGGCCGACCGCCGCTTCTCGCTCGGCACGGGCACGACCCGTGACGAGGCCTGGGTGCTGGTGACCCTGCACAGCACGAACACGACCGAGTGGCTGGCCATCCCCGCCGCCGACCCGCTCGCCGCCCCGGTGGCCGTCATGGAGCGGCGGGAGGGGATTGAGTACGGGCTCGACCACCTGCGCTCGGGGGACGCCGGGTGGTTCGTCGCCCTCACCAACGACGCGGCCAAGGACTTCAGGGTCCTGGCCGCCCCGGACGCCGCTCTGGGCGCATCCGGCGGCTGGCGTGAAGTCGTGCCGCACCGCCCCGGCGTGCGGGTCGAGGACGTGGACGCGTTCACCGGCGCCCTGGTGCTGAGCGAGCGCGCCGACGTGGAGGCTCGGGTGCGCGTCTTGCCGTTGCGTCGCGACGGCGAGCCCTTCGGCGACCTGCCCTCCTCGGGCTGGATCGTCGCGTCCTCGGACACCCCGGCCGCGACCTGGGTCGGCGCCAACCCGGAGCCGGACACGCGCGCCCTGCGCATCGGTCGCACGTCTCTCGTGACGCCGTCGAGTGTCCTGCAGGTCGACCTCGACAGCCGGGATGAGACACTCCTCAAGCAGGAACCCGTCCTCGGCGACTTCGACCCGGGTCGCTACGTCAGCTCGCGGCAGTGGGCGGACGCACCCGACGGGACGCGCGTGCCCATCTCGCTGGTGCACCGCCGGGACGTGACCCTCCCCGCACCGTGCGTGATCTACGGCTACGGCGCCTACGAGGTCTCCATCGACCCGGCCTTCTCGCACCACCGCCTCTCGCTGCTCGACCGCGGGGTCGTCTACGCCATCGCGCACGTGCGGGGCGGCGGCGAAATGGGGAGGGCGTGGTACGAGGACGGCAAGATGGAGCACAAGGCGAACACGTTCTCCGACTTCGTCGCCTGCGCCCGCCACCTCGTCGAGGCCGGGACGGCCCGGTCCGACGCGCTGGCCGGACGTGGCGCGTCAGCCGGAGGCCTGCTGGTCGGCGCCGTCGCCAACGAGGCCGCCGGGCTCTTCGCCGCCCTCGTGGCCCAGGTCCCCTTCGTCGACGTCGTCACGACCATGCTCGACGACAGCCTCCCGCTGACCGTCGGCGAGTGGGAGGAGTGGGGCAACCCGCTGGCCGACGAAGCGGCCTACCGCCGCATGCTCTCCTACTCCCCCTACGACAACGTGACCGGCCAGACCTATCCGGACCTGCTCGTCACCGCCGGCCTGAATGACCCCCGGGTCGCCTACTGGGAGCCGGCCAAGTGGGTGGCCAAGCTGCGTGCCACCTCCCCCGCCACGCGGATCCTCTTGCGCACGGAGCTCGGCGCCGGCCACGGCGGGCCCTCCGGCCGCTACGACGCCTGGCGGGAGGAGGCGCTGGTGCTCGCCTTCGTGCTGAATGCGCTGGGCGTCACGCCGGCACGAAGCTCAGAGTGAAGGGAGATTGGGCGCCCGGGGGGAGCGACACCGGCGCGCCGTCCACGGTCGCGGCGAACGACCCGGGAGCGCCCGCCACCACCGTCACCGGACCGGTCGCGGCGATGGCGTGCGACTGCCCGGCCGAGAGGACGTTCGAGAAGAGCACGCTGCCGCTGGGCGAGGTCGCCTCGACCCAGCACTCCCCGCCCGTCGCCGCCAGGCTGAGCGAGTAGCTCGCCGCGGCCACCTTGTACGTGGCCGCCTGCGCCGAAGTCGGCTGGGGAGCCGAGACGGCCGGTGGCGCTGACGTCGTGGTGGTGGTGGAGGTGGTGGTGGTCGTCTGATGTGTGGCGGAGCGGGCGTGGGTGGGGGCCGTGGTGGCGGTGGTCGCGGTATTGGAGTGCCGCGGGGTGTTCCGGTGGGTGCCCGCCACGATCAGGACGGCGACCAGGACCGCGACCACGACGACGGCCGCCAGCGGCGCCGCCAGGCGACGCGGCCGGTGGTTGATCGCCTCCATGGCGCGCTCCTGGCGGCGCACCGCACTGGCTGACGGCAGCGGCTCGCCCCCCGGGTCCCCCAGGCGCATCGGCTCGTCGCCGAGCGGCACCGGCGGCGGCACCGGCGGAGGGGCGACCGGCCGGCCGGGCTCGGTCAGCCTCACGCTGGACGACGCCGTGGAGGTCGACGCGGGGAACGGCGCCTCGCTCCTCCCGTTCGAGTCCTCCAGCGGGTGGGCGCGTATCTCCTCCAGGGTGTGGAGCTGGCGGTGGTAGTGCTCGACGGAATGGACGTCGTCGTGCGAGCGCCGCCGGAAGAGCGCGTACATCAGCGCTCCGGCGACCACGACCACCACGACGATCACGCCGATCACCACCACCCCTATTCAACAGGATCGTGCGAGCGTTGCGGTGCGCGCCGGCCGCCGGATCCGGCCGGGTCAGGACCGACGCGGCCGCAACTCGTCGGGGATGTCGACGCGGCGGGGATTTCCCTTGTCGCGACCGGAGAGGACAGGCTCCGTCAGGCCCCAGTCGGCGGCTACCTGCGGGTCGTCCCAGGCCAGGCCGAGCTCGTCGGTGTTGTCGTAGTAATTGTCGACCAGGTAGCAGAGAAGGAGGTCGGTCAGCGCGGCGAACCCGTGTGCCACCCCGGGCGGGATGTAGACCCCCTGGTCCCGGTCGCCGTCGAGGTCGATGTGCTCGGTCACCCCCTCGGTGGGCGAGCCCACCCGCAGGTCGTGGAGCACGACCCGCGCCCGGCCCCGCAGCGCGTACCAGTAGTCGGCCTGGCGCAGGTGGTAATGCAGTCCCACGAGCGCGCCGGCCTCCTTCTCCGAGCGGTTGCCCTGCAGCATCTCGCGGCCGTCCGGGAACCAGCTGCGGCGGTACGTCTCGACGAAGCGCCCGCGCTCGTCACCGTGCACGTCGGGGCGCACGACGACGACGTCGTCGATGGCGGCGGAGGGGATCAGCTCGGGCATCGGCGGAACGGTATCAGGACGCGAAGCGGCCGAAGCCCGAGCGGTAGAAGAGCAGCGGGCTGCCCTCGCCGATCTCCGTGGCAACGACGTGCCCGGTGACGAGCTCGTGGTCGCCCCCGTCGAAGATCTCGCCCAGGCGGCACTCGACGACGGCGAGCGAGCCTTCGAGGACGGGCGCCCCGGTCACGCCCTGGGCCCAGCCGACGCCGTCGAACTTGTCGCCACCGGACACAGCGAAGGCGCGGCAGAGCGCCTCTTGGTGCTCCCCGAGGATGTTCACGCAGAAGTATCCGGCGCGGGCGATGCGCGGCCAGCTGGTGGAGCTCCGGGCGGGCGCCAGGATCACCATGGGGGGATCGAGCGACAGCGCGGCGAACGACTGGCACGAGAAGCCGACAGGGGCGCCGTCCTCGAGGGCCGTCACGATGGTGATGCCGGTCGCGAAGTGGCCCAGCACCTCGCGGAACCGGGCCTGGTCGAGGCCCGTCACGTTCGATCTTTCCCGCCTACGCCTCGCCGAGGTCGATCGACTGGGACTCGCTGGCCGAGGACACGTCCTCGATCTTCTTGGCCTCGGGCAGCCGGCGGGCGTTGTGGAGGATGCGGTCGACCTCGCGGTCGGTGTGCGAGGGGTCGTGGTGCGTCAGCAGGAGCCGCTTGACGCCGGCCTCGGCGGCCACGTGGACGGCGAAGGCCGGCGTGGAGTGGCCCCAGTCGGGCTTGTCGATGAATTCGTCGTCGGTGTACTGCCCGTCGTGGACGAGCAGATCGACACCCTGGCAGAGCTCGAGCACGGCGTCCGGGATCGTGCGGCGGTCCCAGGGGGCCTGGTGGTCGGGCAGATAGGCCAGGGAACGACCGTCCGCCTCAATGCGGTAGCCGAGCGTCGTGCCACTGTGGGGAACGGTGCGGGCCATCACCTTCGCCGCCCCGACGGAGAAGTCCTCGTCGCTGGTGTCGACGGTGACGAGCTCGCCCCGGAACTGCTCCATGTGGACCGGGAAGACCGGCGGCTGCACCGCGGCGTGCAGTGCGTCCTTGAAGCTGCCCGTGGGCTGGGCCGGGCCGTGCACGGTGAGGCGGGCGCCGGGGTCGTGCAGGGGCCCGAAGAACGGGATGCCGAGGATGTGGTCGAAGTGGAGGTGCGTGAGCAACGCCGTCGCGTGCAGCGGCGTCCCGAGCGCCCGCACCTCCTTGAGCAGGACGTCGCCCAGGGCGCGCAGCCCGGTGCCCAGGTCGACGATCAGGGGTGCCTCGCCTTCGATGCTGACGACGAGGCAAGAGGTATTGCCCCCGTAGCGGCGGTAGCGGTCCCCTGAGCACGGGCACGAGCCCCGGACCCCGTAGAACATCACCTTCACCGCCTCGACGTTAGCGCCGGGCCCGGCGATACGTTTGGTCGCCGTGGAACCCAATCGCATCACGGCCAACGGACTGGAATTCGCCTACTTCGAGGACGGGCCCCCCGACGGGCCGCTGGCCCTGTGCCTGCACGGCTTCCCCGACTCCGCACACACCTGGCGCCACCTGCTGCCGGAGCTCGCCGCCGCCGGCTACCACGCCGTCGCTCCCTTCCTGCGCGGCTACGCACCGACGGAGCTGCCGGCGGACGGGCGCTACCAGTTGGGCGCCGTGGTGCGCGACACCAACGCGCTGCACGAGGTGCTGGGCGGCGGGACGGACGCCGTCATCGTGGGCCACGACTGGGGTGCCATGACGGCCTACGGGGCGGTGGCGCACCAGCCCGAGCGATGGCGCCGGGCGGTCACGCTGGCCGTGCCCCCCACGGGAGCCATCGGTCCGTCGCTGCTCACCTTCGCCCAGCTCCGCTGCAGCTGGTACATGTTCGTCTTCCTGCACCCCGTGGCGGAGGTGGCGCTGCCCGCCAACGACTACGAGTTCATCGACGGGCTGTGGTCGCTGTGGTCACCCGGCTACGAAGGGTCGTGGGACCTGGCCCGGGTCAAGGAGTCGATCGGCGACCCCGAGCACATGCTCGCCGCCATCAGCTACTACCGCGCCGTGTGGGACCCATCGCTCCACGTGCCCGAGCTGGCCGAGGAGCAGGCGGCCACCCTCGCCGTGACGCCGCGGCCGACGTTGTACCTGCACGGGACCGACGACGCCGCCATGCTGCTCTCCTCCGTCGGCTCCCCGCTCGACTTCCTGGCCGAGGGCTCGGAGTTCGACGTCGTGGAGGGGACCGGGCACTTCCTGCACCTGGAGAAGCCCGAGGAGATCGACCGGCGCATCGTCGAGTTCCTGTCGCGCTGAGCGGGGACGGTTCCCGAAAATACGCCCCGAACAGGGTTTTCGATCGTTCCGGTCGTGACGCTTCCAGGGTGCCGTGCACCTGCACCCCGTCGACGTCGGCCACTGGACGGTCGACGGTTTGCTCGCACGGTCCAACAGTGGCGCCGACACGGCACGTCCCGGGTCGGGTGGCGTGTGCCCGAATTCGAAGAGGCCGAGCCGCTGCGGGAGTGGGTGACGTGCTTCGGTCCGACGCTCCTGGGCCGATGTCCGAGCATCAGTTCAGCCGCCGTTTCCTTGATGCGCCGGTTCTACGCATGATCCGTTGCAAAACACTTCTATTGCAACGCACGATTTGATATGAATTTGAGTCAGGCGAGCACTACCAGGTGATGGCGGTGGCGACAGACGACGCAGCGGGAGACAGGAAGCCCAGCGGTCCCGGTTCAACCGCGCCGAGCGCCACGACGGACCCGGACGGCGACCGGAAGGGACGCACGGACCCCGACGAGGTCGCCGCTTTCATCTCGTACGCGCGGCGCCCCACCGACGAAGCGTTCGTCGACGAGCTCTGCGACGAACTCCATCGCAGGGGGAAGCGTGTCTGGCTGGACCGCCACGACATCCCCCCGGGCTCGGAGTGGCGCGAGCGGGTGACTCTGGGCGTGGAGGGCGCGACCTCCTTCGTCTTCGTACTGAGCCCGGACTCGGTCACCTCGTCGGAATGTCGCTTCGAGCTCGACACCGCAGTCGCGCTGCACAAGCGCATCGTTCCGCTGATGCGGCGCGACTTCGAACTCGCCACGCAGCCGTACGAGCTCGCGAAGCGCGAGTGGATCGACTTCCGGCCCGGTACCGACCGGGCCCACGCGCTCGACGAACTCATCGACTCTCTCGAGTCCGACCTGGAATGGCGCGACATGCACACTCGCCTGGCCGTGCGCGCCCGCGAATGGGAATCGCAAGAGCAGGACAAGAGCTACCTCCTGCGCGGCCGCGACCTCCGTGCCGCCGAGGCATGGCTCGCGCAGCAAGGGAGCCACCGGGAGCGACCCACCGCTGAGCAAGGTGAGTTCATCGCGGCCAGCCGTCGATCGGGCGTCCGCCGCCAGCGCCTTGCCATGGGCGCGATTTCCCTGGCTTTGGTGTTGACACTTGTCCTCGGTGCCGTGGCGGTCGTGCAACGCGGCAAGGCCGACAACGAGACGCGACAGGCACTCGGGCGCGAGCTGGCGGCCGAGTCGAGCGAACTTCTGCCTCGCGACGTCGGGCTGTCGGGCGACCTCGCACTCGAGTCCTACGCTCTGGCGCCCTCGTCGAACGCGCGCGACGCCGTCCTGGCGGACCTCGCTCAGCCTCTCGAGGGCATCGCCGAGACCGGGAACGGAAACGGGGCGGAGGTGGACACGCTCTCATTCGCTCGGTCAGGTCGTGACGTGGTACTCGGCGACAACTCGGGTCAAGTGATTGGTCTCAGCCTCACCGACGGACCGGCCAAGCCGGGGCCAGAGACCAAGGCGCCGACGTTGCGCATTGGGACCGTCTTGAAGGTCCCCTTCAATGACTCAATCGAGGGCGTCGCACTGAACCCCACCGGTGACACCTTGGCGGTCGCGGCGTACCACGAGCCGGTCTACGAATACGGCGGTAGTCAAAAGAAGCCGAAATCCCTGCCGATTCCCGGCAAGGGCTATGCAGTGTCGATCGGCTTCGGTGACGGTGACAGGCTCCTCGCGCTCGACCAGAACGGGAACCTCTGGGGCCTTCCCGCGACCGGAGGGACGAGCCTTCAGCGCCTGGTAGCCGGCAACGGCACCCAGCTGATGATGGCGGCGGACCCGAAAGGTCCATTCGTTGCGACCGGTACCGACGACGGGACGGTCGTCCTCACGAACCTCGACACCGGGGCCACATCGCCCAGCCTCTCCCTCGGGGACCCGAGCCCCATCAGCAGCATGGCCTTCAGTCCCGACGGATCCATGGTGGCGGCGGCGGACCTCACCGGACGCCTCGAGGTGTGGAGAACTCAGGGCGTGTGGAACGACGTCGCGCACGCCGAGCTCGCTGCGACCACCGCGGACAGCACAATCGAATGCCTTTCGTTCAGCCACGACGGTCGGGAGCTGGCGACCGGGGACCTTGCCGGCAGGGTCACGGTGTGGAGCAGCGCGAACCTGGCCCAGAGCATGCAACTTCCTGGGGATGGCCATTCGGTGTGGAGCGTGGCCTTCAGTCCGACGACGGACCTGTTGGCCGTCGGGGACCAAGCAGGTGATGTGAGTCTCTGGGACACCGCCACGGACCAATCGGCACTGCGCTCCGGAACGGACCCCATCGATGCTCTGGCCGTCGGCAAGGCCGGCCGCTGGCTTGCCGCTGGTGACAGCGCCGGCAACACGAGTCTGTGGCAGCTCCCGAACCGGACAGTCGTCCGACGCCTCTCCGGAGACGGGGTACCCGTCGACGCCCTCGCCATCAGCGCGGATCAAACCAGGCTCCTCCTGGGCGATGCGGACGGCGTGCAGGCGCTCGACATGACCACGATGTCACGCGCCCGGACGCAAGAGCCCGACCCATGGCCCATGTCGGACCCGCAGGCCTTCGACAGCATGGCCTACACGGGAACCGACACGGTCGTGACCGGAGACTTCGACGGCGGGGTGGCTCGCTGGGACGCCGGGTCGAGCCGACCAACGTGGTCCGGCGTCACCTCCAAAGGCGCAAGCGTGAACGCGGTGGCCATCAGTGACGGTCGCATCGCGGCGGGCGACAACAACGGCGACCTCGTCGTGTGGAACCCGGCGAAGCGAACCACTCGCTGGCTGGCTCGGGACCAGTCGACTGTGTATGAAAACGTCGCCTTCAGCCCTGACGGACAGGTGTTGGCCGCCGCCGACGAGAGCGGCTCCGTCACCCTCTGGAACCTGCTCAGCGGACAGAAACCAATCACGCTGATGGGGCAGGGCAGCCCGATCGACCGCGTCGCGTTCGTGGGAGGGAACGACACGCTGGCCACGGCCGACGCCGGGGGTCAGGTCGCCGTGTGGAACCTGCAGTCGAACCAAGAGATCGTGACACTCCCGACCGGCGCGGCGGAGGTCGATGCCTTCGCCGCCGACCCGTCGGGATCGCTGCTCGCCGTGGGCGACTTCAACGGCCAGGTATCCCTTTACCCCTCGTCGTACTGGAGAGCCGGGTTCGGCCAGCTGCGGACTCTGCTCTGCGGCCGGATTCAGCACAACCTTTCGCAATCCCAATGGGCGGAGTACGTGCCGGGCCAGCCCTACCAGAAGTTGTGCCCGAGCAATGGCTCCTGAGAACGCAGTCGCCGAATGGACCAGGCTCGGTTGCATCCCCTTCGCCTTGCGGGTCGGGGTGACCGGTCACCGCGTTTTGGACAGGCCGGAACAGGTTGCATCGCAGGTCGACGCCGCCCTCGGGCACATCGTCAGCGGACCGTTCGCCTCCGACCGAGACACACCCATGACCTTCGTCGCGCTCTCGTCGATCGCCGAGGGCGCAGACCGTATTGTGGCCGACGCGGTACTCGCCACCGAGGGAGGGACACTGGAGGTGGAGCTTCCGCTGGTGGCCCACGAGTACGCCAAGGATTTCGTGACGGAGCGGTCCCACGGCGAGTTCGACGCGCTGCTGGCGAGTGCGACGTCGGTCCGTGCGCCCGAGGCCGAGGTCGCGGATGCCGACCAGCATGGGACGCCGAGAGTCGGAACGCTTCGTACGAGCGGGCAGGCCGCACCGTTGTGGACGAATGCGATGTCCTCTTGGCCGTCTGGGACGGGAAGCCGGCCGCTGGACGAGGCGGGACCGCCGAGATCGTGGCCTACGCGCTCAAGCGCAGAGTGCCGGTGGTCGCCATCCCTACCAGAGGCGGTCCGCTCGAGGTGGACCTCGGCGAGACGGACGTTCCCACCGGGATCTTCTCGGTCTGCGGCGTCGACCGCACCTCCTTGCGGTCACAGAACGCGATCGAAGGCGACGGCCTTCGCCCGTTCGAAGTCACTCGGGCGAGCCAACGGGAGCTCGAGCACTACAACCGGACGGCGCTCGGCCTTCGAGACCTCCGCGACGAGCGTTTCGCCCGCGCCGTCGCCGATGAGCGCAACAGGCTTCCCCTGGCTGATCTGAACTCCCTCGGTCTCGACGACCTGGCGGCGTGGATCCTGCCCTACTACGTCCGCGCCGACCGCACAGCCCGTGCCTACCAGCGCTGGTACTACGGGCTCGTCACGATCGAGTTCGTGGCCGCGGCTCTCGCCGTTCTCGTGGTCGCGGCGGTCTCCCAGCTGTGGCGGAGGCACGGCAGGCTGATCGCCATCGAGATGGTCCTGCTGATCCTGGTCCTCGCTGTTGTCTACCTCGGTCGACATCTCCGGCTGAACCGACGGTGGCTGACCTCGCGTTTTCTGGCCGAACGGTTCCGCTCGGCTCTGTTCCTCAAGGCGGCCGGGCTGGGCGCATGGCACGAGCCCGAGTGCGGGTGCCCGGCGAAGAAGACCCGACAGAAGTCTGGATGGAGCGGGCACACGGGTTCGTGTGGAGCGCTCGACCCCGGGTGGATGTGCCGGCGCGGGGCGCGTCCATCCGCGACTTCCTCGTCTCCATGTGGATCGAACCCCAGATTGAGTACCACAGCGGCCAAGCGGGGAAGCACGGCCGACGCGCCCGACGCCTCACCGGCCTGTCGATGGCGCTGTTCGCCTTGACGTTCCTCGTGGCGACCGTGCACTTGCTCAATCTCGGCGAGCACTCAGCGACCGGGGAGTGGGTCGTGGCAGCTTCCATCGCACTTCCGGCGTTCGGCTCGGCCGTGGCCGGCATCGCTGCGCACCGCCAGTACCAGCGATCGAGCACGGTGCACCGCTCCATGGCGCGCCAGCTGCGCCGCCTGGAGGAGCTGATGGTTCGCGCCGTGCGGCTCCCGGACGTGCAGCGTCTCGCGACCGAGGCTGCCTCCACCATGGTGAAGGAGACGCGCGACTGGCTCGGGGTCATGAAATTCAGTGACTTCGAGATCAGCTCCTGACGGGCCCCCCAGTCCGTCAGCCCAGCCGTAAGCGTCCCCGTGACCAACGCGCGAACCCTTCGGCCACGAGTGCCGCCGCCGTGCGGTCGGCGCGCGCCGCGTCGTCCGGCCAACCGCACGCCTCGGCGAGCCCTTCCCGAGCGACCGCTCCCTGGCGCAGCGCGTGCAGCAG
This sequence comes from uncultured Acidimicrobiaceae bacterium, assembly GCA_963828505.1. Taxonomy (GTDB): domain Bacteria; phylum Actinomycetota; class Acidimicrobiia; order Acidimicrobiales; family RAAP-2; genus Bog-473. The sequence continues at coordinate 218,020 of CAWHFM010000005.1, read as the reverse complement.
GCGTCCCCGGCCCTGGCGTTCGGACCCGGCGAAGGTGCCCTGGGCCCTCGCTCCCGGCCGGGCCCGCCACGGGTCGGGCTCGGGGTGGCCGGCACGGCGCCAGAGACATTGGCGCCGGAGCGGACAGGAGTCACAGCGCGGGCGGGACCCGGTGCAGACCGTTGCGCCGAGATCGAACACGGCCTGGTTGAACTCCCAGGACTCACCCGGCGGGACGAGGCGGTCGCCGAGGCGCGCCGCGGCGGCGGCGCCGAGCGGCGTTCCGGAGACGCAGCGGGACAGCACGCGCACTGCATTGGTGTCGACGGCCGCCACGTCGTCGCCGAAGGCGAACGACCGGACGGCCCGCGCCGTGTAGGCACCGACGCCGGGGAGGCGGCGCAGCGCGGCCTCGTCGTGCGGGACGGCCCCGGCGTGCTGGTCGACCAACGCCACCGCGGCGCGGTGCAAGGACAGGGCGCGGCGGTTGTACCCGAGCCCGGACCACTGCCGCACGACCGCGGCTGCTCCGGCCCGCGCGCACGCGGCCGGCGTCGGGAACGCAGCGAGGAACCGCTCGTAATGGGGCACGACGCGCGCCACTTGTGTCTGCTGGAGCATCACCTCGGAGACCAGCACGGCCCAGGGGTCGCGGGTGCGACGCCACGGCAGGTCCCGGCGATGCGACCCGCCCCACTCCAGCATGCGGCGCCGGAAGCGGACGGTCCGGTCCGCGGACGGCTCAGTCCCAGACGTCGTCGCCGTAGGGCCGCTGCCGCGCCGGTGCGTGGGCGGCCTTCCAGACCATGAGCTTGCGCCGGAAGTAGCACACCTCTTCGCCGCGCTGGTTGAAGGCCTTGGTCTCGACCGCCACGATGCCGCGGTCGTCGCGCGACTTGGAGGCGGTGGCGTCGAGCACCCGCGTCTCGGCGTAGATGGTGTCGCCGTGGAAGGTGGGTGAGCGGTGCAACAGCGACTCCACCTCGAGGTTGGCGATGCACGAACCGCTCACGTCGGGGACGCTCATGCCCAGCGCGAGCGAGTAGACCAGGTTCCCGACGACGACGTTCTTGCCCTGCACGGTCTCGTGCTCGGCGAACCACGCGTTGGTGTGCAGCGGGTGGTGGTTCATCGTGATCATGCAGAAGAGGTGATCGTCGTACTCGGTGATCGTCTTGCCGGGCCAGTGCTTGTAGATGTCGCCCGGGACGAAGTCCTCGAGGTAGCGGCCGAACGGCCGGTCGTACACGGTCACGCCTCTTCCTCCGGGCGCGGGCGGGTGGTGAAACCGAGCGACGCACCCGGCAGCGACTCTCCGTCGATGGTCAGCCTCCAGGCGAACCGGGTCCCGGGCGCCAGCGGGATGGGACCGAGGTTGACGGCCAGGGCGACGTCGATGGGCGAGCCCTCGGGGATGCCGGGAGGTTGGCTCACCGAGAACTCGCCCCGCACCTCGACGGGCTGGGTCCCCTCCGCCGTCTCCATCATCACCGGCCGACCGTCCGCGTCCTCGAGGAACAGCTCCCAGTGATGCGACATCCCGGCCTCGTGCCAGTCCACGTCGATCTTGAGCGCCACCGCCGAGGGCACGGGGTCCGGGCCGGTCATGCTCCAACCCCCACCCAGGATGAAAAGCTTGCCGTCGGACACCTGCGCGGCATCGCACAGCAACATCGTCACGTTCACGGCCCAGGAGACTAGTGGTCCGACGCGGGCCAGCCCGTAGAGTTCGGTCTCATGGAGCACGCGGACCCGCAACCGTGAGTGAGCTCATCGGCTTGCGCGACGACGTCTACCGCCGTCCGTTGGCCACCGCCCTCGAACGACTCGGCCTGGGCGCCGGCTGGCGTTGCGTCGACGTCGGCGCGGGCGGGGGCGACGTGTCGGTCGCGCTGGCCGAAATGGTCGGCCGGGACGGCCGTGTCTACGCCGTGGACAGCGACCCGTTGGCGCGCGACGAGGTGGCTCGCGCCGCGGCGCCACGCCCAGGTGATCGCCCTCACCCAGGCCGGCGAGGACCTGGCCCTGCCCGAGCAGGTGGACCTGGCGTTCTGCCGCTTCCTCCTCATGCACGTGCGCGACCCGGTCGTGGTCGTCGGCGCCATGGCCGCGGCCGTGCGGGACGGGCGGCTGGGTGGTGGCCCAGGAGCCCGTCACGACTTCGGGCCGCGTCGGCGGGTTGCCGCTCTCCATGCCGGAGGCCCGTCACCCCGACGTCGGCGCCCTGCTGCCCGCCCTGGTGCAGCGCGCCGGGCTCGAGGTGGTCGACGCCTGGGCCGAGGCGCCCGCGGGCGTGGGCCCAGGGCCCGTGGCGCGCTACCTCGAGTCTCTGACCGGCGTCGATCCCGACGACGACCCTGTCGTCCTGCCGCCCCTGGTGACCGTCATCGGGCGCCGCACCTGAGCATCCCTGGCCACGGGACCGGTCCGGGCGAGCCGGTAGGGTCGCACCCCGTGACGGCGACACCCGACATGCTCGACGGCGCCGCCGGCGCGCTCGACGTGGCCGACGACCTGGTGGCGCGGGCGTGCGCCGCCGTGCGCGAGCGCGGCGGGGTTGACGCCAACCAGGTCGTGGCCTACGACCTGGCCCATGCCGCCGCGGCGGTCGCCACGGCGCGGGCCGCGCTCGAGTACGGCCGGCAGGGCGAGACCGAGGCCAGCATCGCCGCCGCGTTCGTCGCAGACGTGCTGGCCGACCTGGCCGGCAAGGTGGCGGGTCGCGAGGCTCTTTGGGGCACGGAACGGGGTTGGGACGCGCCGGCCGCGGTATTCGTCGCCGCCCAGCGCGACCCGTCGGTCATCGCCGCGCTGGCCACCGTCGACGCGCCGCGCCATCTGGGGGACGACTTCGAGCTCGTGCGCGAGACCTTCCACCGCTTCGCCGAGGACAAGGTGCGACCCCATGCCGAGCACGTGCACCGGGCCAACGAAGACATCCCCGAGGAGGTGATCCGGGGCCTGGCCGAACTGGGCGGGTTCGGCTTGTCGGTGCCCGAGGAATACGGCGGCTTCGCCTCGGGCGGCGAGAGCGACTCCATGGGCATGGTCGTCGCGACCGAGGAGCTGAGCTGGGGCTCGCTCGGCGTCGGCGGTTCGCTGATCACCCGGCCCGAGATCCTGACCCGCGCCCTCGTGCACGGCGGCACGGAAGAGCAGAAGAAGTACTGGCTGCCGCGTCTGGCGTCGGCCGAGACGCTGGCCGCCGTGGCAGTGACCGAGCCCGACTACGGCTCGGACGTCGCGGGCATCGTGACGTCGGCGACGCCGGTCGAGGGTGGCTGGGTGGTCAACGGCGTCAAGACATGGTGCACCTTCGCGGCGAGGGCCGACGTCTTGATGCTGCTGGCGCGCACCGATCCCGACCGCAGCCTGGCCCACCGCGGCCTCTCGATGTTCGTCGTGGAGAAGCCACGCGGCGACGGGCACGGGTTCGTCTTCACCCAGGAGGACGGGGCGGAGCGTCCGGCCGGGCTGGAGCGGGGTCGCCTGGAGGGGCGTCCCATCGACACCCTGGGCTACCGCGGCATGCACTCCTACGAGCTCGCGTTCGAGAACTGGTTCGTGCCCGCGGCCAATCTGGTGGGTGGGGCGGACGGGCTCGGCCGGGGCTTCTACCTCCAGATGCAGGGCTTCGAGAACGGGCGGCTCCAGACGGCCGCCCGCGCTGTCGGCGTGATGCAGGCCGCCTACGAGGCGGCCGTGGCCTACGCCGCGAACCGCAAGGTCTTCGGCGCACCCATCGGCGAGTACCAGCTGACCCAGGCCAAGCTCGGGCGGATGAACGTGCTCATCGCCGCCACCCGGCAGAGCGCGTACCACGTGGCCCGGCTCATGGCTCGCGGCGAGGGCGCGCTCGAGGCTTCGATGGTCAAGGCCTACGTCTGCCGGGCGGCCGAGTGGGTGACGCGGGAAGCCATGCAGATCCACGGCGGCATGGGCTACGCCGAGGAGTTCCCGGTGAGCCGTTACTTCGTCGACGCCCGTGTGCTCTCCATCTTCGAGGGCGCCGACGAGACGCTCGCGCTCAAGGTCATCGCCCGCCGGCTGGTGGGCTGAGGCGGACCCCGGACTACTCGCCCTCGGCGCTGCGGGTGAGGCCGGCGCGCTCGCCGCGGCTGACGAACTTGATCGCCATTTTTCGGCTGGCTTCGTCGATCATCTCGTCGCCGAACATGACCGCGCCCTTCCGGTCCTCCTCGGTGGCCTTGCGGTAGGCCTCGAGCAGGTCGAAGGCGTGGTCGAACTGCTCCTGGGTCGGCGAGTACACCTCGTTGAGCACCGTCACCTGGTCGGGCGTGAGCGCCCACTTGCCGTCGTAGCCGAGCATCCGCGAGCGCATGGAATAGCGCCGGAGCGAGTCGAGCTCGCGCACCTTGAGGAACGGGCCGTCGATCACCTGAAGCCCGTTGGCCCGGCCCGCCATGAGGATGCGGCTGAACACGTAGTGGAAATGGTCGCCCGGGTAGTCGGGGACGTCGACCCCTCCGGTGAGCACCGGCATCTCGATGCTGGCCGCGAAGTCGGCCGGGCCGAAGATGATCGTCTCGAGCCGCGGCGAGGCGGCGCAGATCTCGTCCACGTTGATCAGGCCACGCGCCGTCTCGATCTGGGCCTCGATCCCCACGTGGCCGACCGGGAGGCCCGCCTTCTTCTCGACCTGGGTCAGCAGCAGGTCCAGCGCGATCACCTCGGCCGCCGACTGGACTTTGGGCAGCATGACCTCGTCCAGCCGCTCACCGGCATTGCCCACCACCTCGATCACGTCGCCGTAGGTCCATTCGGTGTCCCACGCGTTGATCCGCACGCAGAGGACCCGGTCGTCCCAGGGCAGGTTCTTCACGGCGTCGACGACCTTGGGTCGCGCGCTCTCCTTCTCGAGGGGCGCCACCGCGTCCTCGAGGTCGAGGAAGGTCATGTCAGCAGGGACCGTTGGCGCCTTGGCCAGGAACTTCTCGTTGGAACCGGGGGTCGAGAGGCAGGAACGGCGCGGCAGGTCGCGTGAGCGTGCGGACATGGGCCAAGGGTAACAAACGGCCTTGCGTCCCCTGGAGTCGACGGAGGGGCCGCGTCGGCCCCGACCCAGGTCAGGCGGTCAGCGCCGGGTATCCCCCGCGAGGGGGGTCATTGCTGGCAAATTCGGGCATCCCGCCTATGGCTGACCGACAAGAACTCCCGCACCCCTATTTACTCGTGAACGCCTGTTCACACGATAGAGCAAATTTCTCTATTTGGATCTCTGAACAGCATCTTCATACCATGGGTACTACCGGAAACACCCGTTTTCACATCGGAACTGTTTGAACGGTCGAGAAGGCCTCGATAAGAATGTCGGCCATCGTGACAGACGTAGAGCGAGCCAAAAGCCACTCCACGCCTCGGTCGCCAAGGAGCGCAAGTCTGCTCCGGCGGGTGGGGTTGCCCGCGTTGACTGTCGTCACCGTGTGCTCGGGCATCGTGCCTTTCCTGGCGCGCTCCGCGGGCGCCGACGCCATCTCCGACGCCCGGGCCAAGGCGGCGGCCATCGAGGCCCAGCTGAGCCAGGACCAGAACGAGATGTCGCTCCTCGGGCAGCAGTACGACGAGGCCCGCACCAGCCTGTCCCAGATCGACACGAGCATCGCCACCACCCAGGCCACCATCGCCACGGACCGCAAGCAGGTGGGCCACGACAAGGCGACGCTGGCCAAGGCTGCCGTGGCCAACTACATCACGGACGGCACGGCGTCGACCTCGAACCCGATCTTCAGCGGCAACGAGAGCACGCTCGGCGCCCAGACCGAGTACAACCAGATCGCCGAGGGCAACATCAACCTCGCCGTCGACAACCTCCACACCGCGGAGAACTCCCTCAACGCGCAGGTGAGCCAACTCCAGGGCGAGCAGTCCCGGGCGCAGGCCCAGGTGGCCCAGGAGCAGCAGGCCATCGCGCAGAACCAACAGGTGCAGCAACAGCAGCAGGCCGCGCTGAACCAGGAGCAGGGTCAGATCGCCACCCTGGTCAAGCAGCAGCAGGAGGCTGAGGCCGCCGCGGCGGCTCGCGCCGCCGAGGCCAAGATCGCCGCCGCCCAGGCCGCCGCCACCCAAGCCGCGGCCGCGCAGGCTGCATCCGCCCGCACCGCCGCCCAGCAGACCACGTCGACGTCCTCCACCGCCTCGACCTCGTCCACCTCGTCCACGACGGGGAACTCGGGCGCAGGCTCGGGTGCGCCTTCGGGCTCGGGCACCCCGGCGCCGCCCCCGACCTCCTCTGGCGGGCTTGGGCGCCGTCCAAGCGGCCGAGAGCCAAATCGGCGTGCCCTACGTCTGGGGGGGCGAGTCACCACGGGGTTCGGCCGACCCGGGCTTCGACTGCTCGGGCCTCACCGCCTGGTCCTGGGGCCAGGTCGGCGTCCCGCTGCCGCACTACTCGGGCGCCCAGATGGCCGACTCGACGCCCGTGCCGATCAGTGACCTCGAACCCGGCGATCTCCTCTTCTACGGGCCGGGTGGCGACGAGCACGTCGCCATGTACGTCGGCCCCGGCACGATGATCGAGGCGCCCTACACCGGCGCGAGCGTCTGGCTCACCGGGCTCCGCCTGGGCGACGGCTTCGTCGGGGCCGGACGGCCGTAGCCCCCGCAAACCCCGTCACCTTTAGATCCCGACACCTCGCGGACCCTGGGGTCGTCGCGAGTTCCGGGCGTCGCAGCGGGTCTCGAAACCGGCGGTTCGCCCGGCTGACCTGAGTTGCTCGAACGGGTTACGGCTCGAGTGCCAGCGTGGCGGTAATCATGCAGTGCGTGTACGGGAACCAGAAGAGATCGTGCCGGATTTCGCACTCTATGTGCGGAAACCACGGCGAAAGGAGCTCCACGTAGCGCAACTGTTCGCGCACGAATCGGCCGCGGTCGAGGGCGGCCAGCACCCTCGCCGTGGTCCGCTGGGTGGGCTCCCAGACCGGCTCCGCCGCCACGAAACGGCCAGAAGGGACAAGCATCTCGGAGAGGGCCCGAAGCATGCTGGTTGCGTCGGAGTCAGCTAAATGATGCAGAACGCCGATAGCTACGGCAGCGTCAAAGCGCCCCAGGCTACCTATCGAAAGTTCATTGACGTTGCCCAGCACGAACTCGCCGTTCGTAGGGTGGTGACGGTTGGCAAAGGCGATAAACCGCTCGTTGAGGTCGACACCAACGTATTTGACGTCCGGTAGATGGTTGGAGAGGTCTCCGTATCCACAGCCAACGTCCAGTATCCGCTCCCCGGGTCGAGGCTTGACGTATTGATTCGCCATGGCCTCCATAGTGGAGTCCCCTCGGGTTACAACTTTAAAAGCCCTGTATCCGAAGGCTGAACCCAATATGGATTCCCGCAGCGTGGTCATATTGCGCAGGTCGCGGTTTGATCGATAGCTCCAACTCTAGCCGTCCGCATATGCCTGGACAGTGCCGTCTGACGAGCCGCTCCTCCAGGAAGTTCGTTACCCCGGGCGGGGATCGTCCCTACGTTGGCAGAACTCTGACGATTATCATTGACCTTGATCTATGGCAGGTGAGCGTATGACCTCCGATGCTTACGATCAGCCGGCATCGAGGAGCTTCCGAGCCGCACCGGCCCTCATCTCCAAGGCGCTCGACCTCAGCCCTGCCGCCGTTGATCGCTTCCTCGGTGACACCCTCGAGGCGCCAGGATGCCCGGGGGACCCCCTCGTAGTGGCCGATGTCGCTTTTGAGCTGCGGCTGGCGATAGACATGCTCCGGCCCCTTCAACCGACGACATCCACCCGCATCCTCGAGGTTGGCGCAGGTTCGGGTGCGGTCACAGCGTTTCTTGCCAGGCAGGGTGCTGACATTGTCGGCGTTGAGCCGAATCGAAATAGCTTCGAGGGTTTCGATCCGATCCGAACGGCCCTGGAAGCAGACAGGCGGCATCCCAAGCTCTTGGCCGTGCGAGCGGATCAGCTCGACCCGGCCGAGCTCGGGTACTTCGACGTGATCTTCTCGGTCAATGTGGTCGAACATCTCCAACCGTTGCATGCTTGCCTCGACGGCATGACACGGGTGTTGTCGACTACTGGACGAATGGTCCATACATGCCCGAACTATCGCGTTCCGTATGAACCTCATCTACGGGCGCCGCTCGTACCTGGAGTTCCGGAATGGACCGGGCGGCTGTGGCCACCGATGCGCCGAAACCCGGTTTGGCCAACTCTCAACTGGGTAACCGCCCGGGACATCCGGGCTTTTGCCGTTCGACACCAGCTCGACCTCAGATTCAGGCCAGGTCAGTTAGCGGCGACAATCGACCGGCTCAGATCTGACCCCGCGTTCTCCAGACGGCAACGGTCTGTGGCCCGGATCGTGACCCTACCTGTTGTGGAAAATGCGCTTCGAAGGATCCCTACGACCTGGTCCACGCCCATGACATTCGAACTGGCCAGGTGACAGGCATCTTGGCCCAGCTCTCTGTCGAATCCGAGCACACGTGCTCGGTGGTCGTCCCCGTGTATCGGGGTGAGGATACGCTCACTGCTCTGGTCGAGGAGCTCTCGCCCCTAACCGAGATTCAGCAGACTCCCGGCGGCCGCGCCTGGCGTTTGGCCGAAGTAGTTCTCGTCTATGACGCCGGCCCTGACCGGTCTGATGTCGTCATCCGCTGGCTCGCCTCAAAACACTCCTTCGTACGGCCGGTGTGGTTGTCGAGGAACTTCGGGCAGCACGCCGCCACCCTGGCAGGAATCTCTTCGACAGGCTCCGAATGGATCGTGACCCTCGATGAGGACGGGCAGTTCAACCCCGCGGACATCGGGCGCATGCTCGACGTCGCTCTCGACCGTGGAGCTCAGCTGGTCTACGGCTCACCCACCAACCCTCCGCCGCACGGGCTAGTCCGGAACCTCTCGTCCACCCTGGCCAAGACCCTGTTCACGAGGTTGCTGGCGACCGGAAACATTCCCCGATTCAGTAGCTTCCGTCTGATGCTCGGCGATGTCGGGCGCGGCGTGGCCGCTTACATGGGTCCCGGGGTCTATCTTGACGTGGCCCTGACTTGGGTATTCGGTCGAATCGAGACTTGCCCCACCACCTTCAGGGCGGAGAATCAACGTCCTTCAGGATATTCCTATAGATCCCTACTCTCACATTTTTGGCAGCTTGTAATATCCGCCGGAACCCGCCCATTGCGTCTCGTATCATTCGTCGGGGCGACCGTAACTATTGGCGGCGTTGCCCTGGCTCTTGTGATCATCTTGAGACAAGCGCTCGGTGAAGTGAACGTGCAGGGTTACACATCCCTTATTGTCGTCATCCTTCTCATTGGGGGTGCGATCCTCTTCTCCCTGGGGATCATCGCCGAATATGTCGGGGCGGCAGTTCGAATGGCCATGGGGAAACCGCTCTATCTGATCACATCTGATCCGTGGGACGGCCCCCTACATCGCGACGAGCCCTCCACAGCGGAACAGGTCTCCGTTGAGTGACGCCGTCAGTTGGGTTGTCGGTCGGGGCGGCTTGCTCGGCCGCCGGGTCGAGTCGGCATTCGGCAAGAGAGGCAGCCCGTGGTGCCCCCCTGGGCCGTTCAACTGGGACGACCCGGTCATGGTCCGAACACAGCTGGAGAAGTCCTGCGGCGCTTTCGCCGACGAGGTCCGCGACCGACCCTGGCAGGTGGCGTGGTGTGCCGGGGCTGGCATCGTCGGATCCGGCTCCCGTGAACTGAAGCATGAGACCGAGGCCCTGTCTCATTTGCTCCGCGGGCTGGTCCACGCCATGGGTTCACGTCGGATGAGTTCGGGCCAGGTCTTCCTTGCATCCTCGGCCGGAGGCGTCTACGCCGGTTCGGCAGGCGCTCCCTACAGCGAACAGACCGCCGTAAGCCCGCTTGCAGCTTACGGCTTCAACAAACTCGAGCAGGAGTATCTGGTCAGACGTTGGAGCCGCGAGACCGGGACGCCGGTCTTGATCGGCCGTTTGACCAACATCTACGGTCCGGGCCAGAACCTCTCGAAGAGCCAGGGTTTGGTTTCGCAGGTATGCCGCCGGACCCTGGCTCACCAGCCGTTCGTCCTCTACGTACCCCTCGACACCATTCGGGACTACATCTACGTGGACGACGCCAGCGTCCTGATTGCGGATGGCCTCGACCGGCTTCGGCGCGGGAGTCCGGCCGGCGCCGCACACCCCGTGGTTCTAAAGATCATCGCCTCCAGACGAGGGACAACTATCGCAACCGTCCTCAGCGAGATTCGCCGGATCATGAAGCACCCGGTGCGAGTCGTTCACGCCAGCTCGCCGTCCGCGCTGGTCCAAGCCCCGGATCTGCGGATGACCTCCGTTGTTTGGCCCGAGCTCGACCAGCGCCCCATGACTACGCTGAGCGCGGGTATACGTGCCGTGTTGACGGATCTCCTCGAGAGAGTGGGTCGCGGGAACTCCCCCCTGTCTGATTCCACCGCTTTGGCCGGGAGGTGGTGTTGAACCTCAAGAGAGCGGTCCGCTCTCGGAACGTGGCGCAGCGTGACGAGCACTCTCGAAGATCCTCGTAGTCACCTGGCACAGCACCAGCTCCCCGCGCCGTCGGTCGCGAGGTCGAGGCTCCCGGTGCTGGAGGTTCTGGCGGTGCTCGCATCACCAGCCGTACTTTTCTGGATCCTGCGACTGAGTGCGATGGCACCGGTGAATCAGCCGGATCCCTCCATGCATTCGACCTTCATATTCGACCCCGATGCGATCTTCTCGCGTTACCCGTCCTCCGCACTGTCGGCCATTGCCATGGGCGACGCGGCCCGCGTAGGTTTCCTCGTACCCGGGCGGGTTTTCTACCTGTTATTCGGTGCCATCCCCGGGTTCTTCGTATACCGATACTTTCTCGCGCTCATAGCGATCGTTCCGGTGTACCTGCTTCTCCGGAAGCTCTACGGGCGATGGGCCGGATTGGTCGGGATCGTCGTGATTATGAGCAGTCCAGTGGTGGTCACAACCTGGGGCAGCGACTATTCGAGCTCCGCTGCCATCTCGTACATGACCGGAGGTCTCGCTGCCCTCGCCCTTTCGTGGGAGGAGCATCGTTGGGCGAGGTTCTGGCTCTTAGGAGCTGTCTGCTTGTTCACCATGGCGGGGTGGTCCAACGGAGTTTGCGTCCTCCTCGTCGGCGCCACTCTGGTCTCCTATCTCGGTCTTCGACTCCTCAGGGATCGGCCGCAGCTCGGCCGGGACATGCTGGCATCGGGAGTGGTGGCGGCGCTGACCACCGGGGTCTTGGCCGTGGGCTCGGAATGGCTGCTGGGGCGGTCGGACTTCATAAGTCTGAGCATCAAATCGGCGCAAGTCCTGAACAGTCCCGCGCAGGTGGAAGCGTTCCACTCCACCAGTTGGGCCTGGGCTCCTTACGACGCCTACCTGCTGATCCCGCCCGCCATCGTGGTTTCGTTCTTCCTCATGTTCACCCGCCGAGCCCGTATGAGCAGCTCGTTGCTGTTCGTCGGGATCGCAGGTGGGTTGCAGCTGGGCGTGCTCGCCTACCTCCAATTCTTCGGGCGACTCTGGGTTCTGGAGATGCCCCTGTTCTCGTGCCTGCTGTGGTCGTCGACCAATTTGATGCTCGCCCTGCTTCTCTGCGAAGGAGCGAAGGCCTTGACCGGGCCACTGGTTACGGACCCCGGCAGCGAAAAGGGAGACCGCCGTCGAGCCGGGAGCGGCTCCCGAGTGCGCCGGATACTCACATTGGGTGCGCCAACACTGCTGGTCCTGGCCGTGCCGATAGCGTACGAAGCGAGCCCACGCGTCCCCGCGCTGACCTGGGCTCCCTGGGGTTTCGTTCTGGCGCTGGTAATAATCGCCGCAACAGGAATTGGCCGCCTAACCCTGAACTGGAGCAATCCGGTCAGACACGGGTTGATTCCTCGTCGCCAGTGGATGAGAGCGACCGCAGCGGGGGCCGTGGTCGTCATCAGCGCCGCCGTGTTGATCCTTACCGTGGCCCCCTGGGTGGCGCACCCCACACTTCCCAACACGAGTCCCTTCAACACGCCTACTGAGTATTCGTCCGCGCTCGGAGGCGCTGATGCCACCGCCATTGAGGAGTACCAGGTGACCTCGGAGGTGCCCGCATTCGTCGGACAGCCGGCGTATCGAGGCGAGCAGCTCATGATGTGGATGGCAAAGGCGGATTCGCCGATGCTTTACGCACCGATCGGAATCTATGAGGCCTTCACCAACACCATCTCGGGATCGTTTCCTTCCCTCGATGCTCTCGACCGGTCTGAGGTCGAGACACGCCATCCGGGCCAGATACTCCTGCTGAGCGTGGATGGCAACGGTTTTGATCAAGCAGTGCAATCGCTCCATCCCTACGCGCCTGTGGTAGTCCGCCGGGCCGTCCTCGGGAACAGCTCGTACCTCCTGCACCTTTGGTTGGTCGACCTGACCCGCTATGACGTCTCGACCGGTACGTGAACCCGCTGGGCCAGGTGGGACGAGGACGTCGAGGGGACCTCAGGGTGAACCGTCCTGGTTCTGATGAAGACTCGACCCGTCACTGTCCTGTGCTTCCCTCAACCAGCTGGCGTGTACTGCCGTCCCACGAGGAGGAGTCCAGCATGACCAGCACGCTGTCGTCCGCCAGGAATTCCCTGGCGTTGCGTCAGGTAATTCCTGCAGAGAAATAATCAAGAATTGTCGATGAGCTGTCGCGTTCAGGCGGCGAGGGATCCTCGCAAGTCGCTCAGCGCGAGCGGTTCGACGGTCGTGGTGCCGAAGGTCAGGATCTGATGAACCGCTTGCCGGCGCGGCCCAGGAACGCGCACGCAGGCAACATTCGTGTCCTTGAGTACGTCCAGGGCGCAACATCGCTCGACGATGACGTCCATGCTCTCTCCTCTTGCGTCGTGAGCGCCCGGAGGGGCCCCGCGCCAAGGATTCTGAGCTGCGTGCTCGAAGCAGCTTTCGCGGTGACCCCCCGCGCGTTCGACCAACAAGCGGGCGCCGTGGCTCCAAGAGCAAACTGACGTAACCGAACGGGCTCGGCATCAGATTCATCTTGCGCGGGGCCGCGAAAGCGACCAGTGAGACTAACCTGGCCGCGGGAGCCCAATGAAACCCATCCCCGTCGACTTTCATTTAGGACCGCTGCAGGTCCACACGTACGGCATCGGGCTCGCGCTGACGTTCTGGTTCGGCTACACCTACTTCGAGCGCCGGCTGCGCAAGCACGGCTACCCGACCGACTGGTTCCTGCCCGTCTTCCTCTGGATCATCCTCGCCGCCGTCGTGGGCGCCCGGGCCTTCCACGTCCTGTCCAACCTCAGCTACTACTCCCACAACCCGGGCGACGTCCTTGCCGTCTGGCACGGGGGGCTGTCGTCGTTCGGGGGACTTCTCTTCGCCGTGCCCACCGGCATCGTCCTCACCCGCCGACGTTGCCCCGAGCTGGCACTCGGGCGCGCCCTCGATCTCGCCGCGCCCGTGCTCATGGCTTGCTGGGCCATGGGCCGGCTGCTCGGGCCTCAGCTGATGGTGGCCGGGGGCGGCCATCCCACCCACCAGTGGTTCGGCATGTACTACGCCGGACAGGCGGGCCGGCGCCTGCCCGTGCCGATCTTCCAGGCCATGGAGGACTTCACCGTCTACCTGGTCCTCCTGGCCATTGAGCGACGGCTGAATCGCTGGCCCGACCGTTCTCCTCGCTCGGGCTACCCGCCGGGCATCGTGCTCGGTACGGGGATGGTGCTCTGGGGAATCGAACGAACTCTCGATGAGCACTTGTGGCTCGGTGAGGACGGCCGCGTCGGCTCCGACCTCGTCCAACTGGCGGGGGTCGCCCTGGTGATCGGGGGCATCGTCATCCTCGTACGCACCCGGGCGCGCTGGCGGGACTGGCTGCGCGTGCACCATCCCCCCGGCGAACCTTCGGAGTCCGAGGTGGAGCCGTCACAGTCCGGAGGGGAGTCGTCGGCGTCCGAGGTGAAGTCGTCGGCGTCCGAGGTGAAGTCGTCGGCGTCCGAGGCCTCTCGGGAGCTGTCGGCGTCCGAGGTGAAGTCGTCGGCGTCCGAGGCGGAGAGTTCCGAGTCCGAGTCCGAAGTCGAGCGGTCCGGGTCCGAAACGACGCAGACCGGAGTGGCCTGATCCGGTTCAGGTGTTCGGCTTCTCGCCCGTCGCCGCCGCCAGTCGCATCTGCTCCAGGCGGTCGATCATGGGCATGCGTTCCTGCCCGACCGTGCCGTCGAGGCGCCCCGCTATCTGCTCGGGCGTCCAGCGGCCCTCGGCCCACATGGCACGGACCTCCGCCGGCTGGTTCCACACCGCGATCTTCGAGCCCACCACCGTGTACACCTGGCCGGTGACGTGCCGGGCCCGGTCGCTCAGCAAATACACGACCATCGGGGCCACGTCCTCGGCATCGCCCATCTCGGACAACTCGGTCGGGACGTTGGCCGACATGCGGGTGCGGGCGACCGGCGCGACGGCGTTGGCGGTGACCCCGTAGCGGTGAAGGCCGACCGCGGCCGACCGCACCAGGCTCACGATCCCACCCTTGGCCGCGGCATAGTTCGCCTGGGCGACGCTCCCGGCGAACGCGCCCGAGGTGAAACCGACCAGCGCGCCGCTCTCCTGCTTGCGCATCACGGCGGCCGCGGCGCGGAACACGGTGAAGTGTCCCTTCAGGTGGGTGGCGACGACCGCATCCCACTCGTCCTCACTCATATTGAACAGCATCCGTTCGCGCAGGATGCCGGCTACGGCCACCACCCCGTCGATGCGCCCGTACCGCTCGACTGCCGTCGCCACCAGACGCTCGCCGGATTCCATCTTGGAGATGTCGTCGGCCACGGCGAGTGCATCGCCGCCTGCGCCCCGTATCTCCGCCGCGACGGCTTCGGCCACCTCGCTGGTCGGATCCTCGCCCGCCATGGAGACGCCGTAGTCGGCGACCAGCACCCGAGCCCCGGCCGCCGCTGCGGCCAATGAGACCGCGCGCCCGATGCCGCCGCCACCGCCCGTGACCGCGACCACCTTGTCTTGGAGGAACCCTGCCATCCGTCCTGTGCTCCTGCTCTCGGCCGCCGCTTCTCCTGGGTCTCGGCGGGCGGCGATGCCGCGGTGCGCCCTGCTCGCGACCGGACTCGGGGTCCACGCGTCGCCTGCTTGCCGTAATTTGGAACACGTTCTAGTCTGCGGCACGAGGACGTCGCCAGTCCGCGCCCGTCCCGCCTGACATGTTCGACAAGGAGACCACAGTGGGTGACCTCGGCTTTTGGGCGCTGGCCCAGGAAGATCCCGACCACCTTGCCCTCGTCACGCCCGAGGGCCGAGACGTCACCGCCGGCGAGCTCCTCGGCCGCGCCAACCAGCTGGTGCAGGCGCTGCGAGGGATCGGGTTCGAGACCGGGGACGTGGTGGCCACCCTCCTGCCGAACGGTGCCGAGATGATTGAGATCTACCTGGCCGCGCTGCAGGCCGGCTGGTATCTCGTCCCCATCAACCACCACCTGGTCGCGCCCGAGGTGGCCTACATCCTGAAGGACTCAGGGGCAAAGGTCTTCGTGTCGCACCAGCGCTTCGCCGACGCCGCTGTCGCGGCAGCGGACGAAGCGGGGATCGGATCCGACGGCCGGTTCGCAATCGGTGCGATCCAGGGAGTCGCCTCCTACGAGGACCTTCTCGACGGGTGCCCGACGACGATGCCCGAGGACCGGACGATCGGCGACGTCATGAACTACACGTCGGGGACGACGGGCAACCCAAAGGGGATCCACCGCAAGCTCTCCGGGGTGACGCCCGAGGAGGCCGCGCTCGGGCTGTCGGGGCTGCTCTTCTTGTTCGGGGTCCAACCCCAGGACGACAACGTGCACATCGTGGGCTCGCCGCTGTACCACACCGCCGTGCTGCGCTTCGGCAGCGCGTCGCTTCACCTGGGCCACACCGTGGTCCTCATGGACAAGTGGCTGCCCGAAGACATGCTCAGGCTGATCGAAGAGCGTCGCGTCACGACTTCACACATGGTGCCGACACAGTTCCACCGCCTCCTGGCGCTGCCCGACGACGTCCGAACCCGGTACGACATGTCCTCGCTCCGCCACATGATCCACGCCGCGGCACCGTGCCCGGTCGACGTCAAGCTCAAGATGATCGACTGGTGGGGTAACGCAGTGGACGAGTACTACGCGGCAAGTGAGGGGGGCGGCACGCTGGTCACGGCAGAGGAGTGGCTGGCGAAGCCGGGCACGGTGGGCAAGGCCTGGCCCATCAGCGAGATCGCCGTCTTCGACGACGAGGACAACCGGATCACCGAGCCGAACGTGATCGGCACCGTCTACATGAAAATGGGGGCGGGCGACTTCGAGTACCACCACGACAAGGAGAAGACGCGCAAGAACCGCATCGGTGCGTTCTTCACGGTGGGCGACGTCGGATTGATCGACGAGGACGGCTACCTGTTCCTGCGCGATCGCAAGATCGACATGATCATCTCCGGCGGAGCCAACATCTACCCGGCCGAGATCGAGGGCGTCCTGCTCTCGTACCCGAAGGTGGGCGATGCCGCCGTCTTCGGCATCCCTCACGAGGACTGGGGGGAGGAGGTCAAGGCCGTCATAGAGCCGGCCGAAGGCGTCGAGCCGAACGACGAGCTGGCCGAGGAGATCCTGGCCTTCTGCGCCGGTCGCCTGGCCCGGTTCAAGACGCCCAAGTCGATCGACTTCACCACCGAGATGCCGCGCGATCCCAACGGCAAGCTCTACAAGCGGAAGCTGCGCGACCCGTACTGGGAGGGGGTCCAGCGCCAGCTCTGATCCGGACGGCTCCAGGTCGGATCCGTCCAGCGCCAGTCCTGGACCGGGGTCCGCCCTCACGGCTCCCGGCCGCGCCAATGTTAGGCCCGTGGACGCGCCCCTCGAGACCGAAGCGCCGCGGACGTCTCGGCGAAAGCTGCTCCGTCTCGTCGCCCGAGCCCCTGACTCTTACGGGCTGCTCCTCTTCCTGCTGATCATCGACTACACCGCGCTGACCGTGACCTGGTCGGGGTCGGTGCCGCTCGTGGTGCGGTCCGTCCTCTTCGGACTGACGGTGCTGCTGGCCTTCCACGCCTCGCGCGCTCCGCACCGGGTGCAGGTGGTGGTGAGAGCGGGTGTCACCGTGGTCGTGATCGCTGCCGTCGTTGCGGCGGCGCACGGTGGCACCACGGTCGCCGGCGGCGTCATCCTCTTCACGTCCGTCCTCGTGCTGGCCAGCCCCATCGTGGTGGGCTGGCGCATCCTCCACCACCCCCAGGTGACGCCCGAGACGATCCTCGGGGGCGTCTGCATCTATGTCCTCATCGGCATGGTCTTCGCCATCTTCGACTACGGGCTGCAGCTGGCGTCGGGATCCCCCTTCTTCGCCCAGTCCGGCCATCACGCCTTACCCGACTTTGCGTACTTCAGCTACATCACCATGGCCACCGTCGGCTACGGGGACCTCTCGCCCGCACCGGGGCTGCCGAGGACGAGCTCGGTCCTCGAGGCCTTGACGGGACAGGTCTTCCTCGTCGTGCTGCTGGCCCGCCTCGTGTCCCTGTACCGCGGGCCGATCGGGTGGCGCCGCGACTTCGACGAACGGCTCCGCGGCGAGGACGCTACGAGTACGGCCGACGCCTCGGAGGCCTGACCGTTGCCCGGGCGCGGCGCCCGACCGGCTCAGGCGTCCGCGGCGCCCGACCGGCTCAGGCGTCCGCGGCGCCCGACCGGCTCAGGCGTCCTCGCCGCCCGACACACCAGCCGCCGTCTCGCGCTGCTTGCGCCGGCGGTGGAGCCTGGACAACACGAAGAGGAGGACCGCCCCGGCGGCGATCCCGATCACCAGGATGGCAACGTCGTGGACCGAGGCGTGCCCGGTGGCGACCCGCCCGACTCCGTAGGCGCTGAAGGCGACGGAGACGGCGAAGCAGAGGGAGTCGAGGAAATTCCAGAGGGCG
The DNA here is from genome assembly GCA_963828505.1 of uncultured Acidimicrobiaceae bacterium. Taxonomy (GTDB): domain Bacteria; phylum Actinomycetota; class Acidimicrobiia; order Acidimicrobiales; family RAAP-2; genus Bog-473. Next base: position 200,115 of record CAWHFM010000005.1, on the reverse strand, counting down.
AACTGGCGGAATTGCATCTTGGCCGTGCCTGAGACGATGGAGGGCGTGACGAACACGGCGACGCGACCCCATCTGGCGTAGGCGGCCTCTCCCTTTTCGACCAGCTTGACCCTGCCCTCCTGATGCTTTCCCGGACGCTGGAGCAGCTGGCGGCCCCAGCGGTCCCCGACGCCGTAGCCGATCAGACCGCCGACTTCGCCGGCCACCAGCGTGACGACGATGACCCAGGCCAGGGCGAGATGGCCCTGACTGGCCGCCACGCCTGCCGCTCCGGTCGCCGCGGCGCCGATGAAGGGGACCCCGGCCCATGACGCGGTCACCGCGAGGAACAGCAGGATGTACTCCCACCACCCGTCAGGCGTGGTCACCGCCACCAAGGTCGACATCAGACGGGATCCTAAAGTTCGTGAAGTCGTGCAGCGTGTCCGATCCTTGACGGGGAAAGGACTGCGCCCTAGTTTCGCCGGAGCCGTCACAGGGTGGGAGGCATAGACGCTGGTCCGAGGGAGACGACATGAGCGGCACTGGTGAAACCGGTACTGGTGACGACTCGGGTCAGAGCAGGTCCGCACCCCCGACCGACGATCAGACGCAGGATCAGCCAGACACCTCTGCTTCTACTGCCTCGGCCGCGCCGTCTCCCGCTGAGCCGCCCGGACCGACACGCGCGCGAGCAGGTGACGAATCCACCGGCCGAAGGGGACTCGGTGCCGTCCGCCGGGGCGCCTCCATCCTCCCCGTCTGGTCTCGCGCGCCACAAGCACCGGCGTCGTTGGTGCCGCTCAGCCCTCCGTTGAACTTCGGGATACTCGGTCAGAGGTCCACGCCGCCCCCGAAGCCCAGGTTCAGCGCACTCGCCATCTGGACCTTCGTCCTCGCTTTCGTCATCCCGATCGGCGCCTTGATCCTCGGACCGATCGCCATCTCGCGTATCGACAGGTCATACGGGACGCTGCGTGGCAAGTGGTTCGCTGTCGCGGGAATCTTCATCGGCGCCGCGGTTCTCATCGTCGTCGTCGCCCTCGTCACGGCGCCCTCGAACACGAAGAGCACGGGGAACAGCGGGGGCAACAGCTCGAGCTCGGGGAGCTCGGGGAACTCGGGGAACTCGGGGAACTCGGGCAATTCGGGGAACTCGGGGAACTTCGGCGCCACCGGCGACACTGGCAACACGTCGAACACAACGCCTACGACCACGTCGATCCCAGGCCTCTTCGGCAACTCCGGGAATTCGGGCAACTCTGGGAACTCCGGAAACTCCTGACTCCGGCTCGGAACTGCAGCTGCTCCTGTTGCTGCTGCGGCTCCTGCTGCTGCGGCCCTGCTTCGTAACCGCGCCCTGGAGCGCTCTCGAATTCGGTGCAAACCAGGATGGCCGGCGACGCCGGTTCAGTCCTCCGTCTCGGCGACCGGCTGGGCCGACTCGCCCACCATGCGCTGCCAGTCGGGGTCGAGCAGCGGTGCTTCTGCCGACCTGGCGTTGCCCGTGACGATGTCGAGCATGCGACCCGGTGCAACCTGAATGAAGATGCCCTCAGCCTCCGCTGTCATCTCTCCCTGGTGGATGATCGACCCCCACGTGAAGACCTTGCGACCCTCCTTACCGGTGAAGCGCGAGACAAGGTCGAGCGCGGCGAGGAGCGGTGTCGGCCGGTGATAGCGAACCTTCAACGTGCCCGTCATCGCGGCCTGGCCCACGACGAGGTTGGCCAGGCCCAGCAGCTCGTCGAACACCTCGGCGATGACCCCCCCGTGCACGCAGGTCGGCGGTCCCTCGTAGGGGTAACCGAAAGAGGCCCGACCCCTGATCTCACGTTGGCCCCCCTCACCCCACACGGACCAGACTTCGACGGGCGGCGAGATGGGATTGGACCAGCCGATGACCGGACTGGCAGGGAAGAAGTCCTGCGGGTGCCCGTCGGGGTCGGGCATCTGGGCGCGGGCGCGGCGTGCCGGGAAGGCCGCCGACTCGAGCCGGGTGGCGAGCGCCGAAAGCTGGTCGGCGGCCGTTGCAACCTCGTCGTCGCTCAGTGGCTGGCCCACGGTGACGGCGCTGAGACGGCGCACGGCGGCCGCGAAGCGGTTCAGGGGCGAGTCGGAAGTGGAGGCGGGCGCGCCATCGATGCCGGGGAACCCGGACTCCGGCGCGTCATGGAGACCCGGCGTGCCGGCGGTCATTCGCGGGTGTAGTGGGGCGGCCGCTTCTCCGCGAAGGCCTTCTGGCCCTCCGCGGCGTCCTTGGACGCGAACACCGGCCATCCGATCTCGAGCTCCCGGGCCAACCCGTCCACCTCGGACATACCCTCGGTCTCGCGCACGCTGCGCTTGATCGCCTCCACGGCGAGAGGACCGTTGGCGGCGATGACGGCCGCGATCCGGAGCGCCTTGTCGAGAGCGGTGCCGTCGGGCACGACGTGGCCGACGAGCCCGATGCGCAGCGCCTCCTCCGCCGGCACCTCGCGTGCGGTCAGGAGGAGATCCATGGCGACCGTGTAGGGGATCTGTCGTCGCAGCCTGACCGTGGATCCCCCCAGCGGAAAGAGACCGCGTTTGGCCTCGAACACCCCGAAGATCGCGCTCTGCCCGGCGACCCTGATGTCGGTGGCCTGGAGGATCTCGGTGCCACCGGCAACCGCCCAACCCTCCACGGCCGCGATCAGCGGCTTGCGCAGCTCGTAGTGGCGCAACAACGCCTTCCAGTGCAGGTCCGGGTCCTCGTCCATGCGCGGCCGGTATTTTTCGGCGTTGCTGTCGCCCATCGCCTTGAGATCCATGCCGGAACAGAACGTGCCGCCCGCACCGGTCAGGATGGCGCAGCGGATCCCGTCGTCGCGGTCGATCTCCTCCCACGCGTCCTTCATCCCTACGAGCATGGGCAGGCTCAAGGCGTTCTTCGCCTCAGGACGGTTCATGGTGACGATGGCCGTCGCGCCGTCGCGCTCGAACGTCAGGTGCTCAGTCGAAATCACGGTCCCCTCCAGTGGTAGGCGCCGTCGGCGATATCGGATGGAAGCGGGAGTGTGAGCCTCAGAGACGCTCGATGATGGTGCCGGTGGCGAGTGCGCCGCCACAGCACATCGACACGAGCCCGTAGGTCGCGCCGCGCCGCTCGAGCTCGTGCAGGATCGTCGTGAAGAGCCGGCTGCCGGTGGCGCCCACGGGGTGGCCCAGCGCGATCGCCCCTCCGTTCACGTTGACCTTGTCCATGTCGGCCTCGTGCACCTTGGCCCAGCTCATCACCACGGAGGCGAATGCTTCGTTCACCTCGAAGAGGTCGATGTCCTTCATGGTCATGCCGGCCTTGGCCAACACCTTGGCCGTCGCGGCGATCGGCCCGTCGAGGTGGTAGTAGGGGTCCGAGCCCACGAGGACCTGGGCCACGACGCGGGCCCGGGGACGGAGTCCCTCGGCCTTGGCCCGCTCCTCGGACATCCACAAGATGGCGGCGGCACCGTCGGAGATCTGCGACGAGGTCCCGGCGGTGTGCATCCCGTCGGGCAGCACCGGCTTCAACCTCGCCAGGCCCTCCGCCGTGGTGTCCCGCGGGCCCTGGTCCTTGGTCACCACCGTCTTGTCGCCGGCATGCTCTCCCCACGGGCCCTCCTCGCCGACGATGGGCGCCTCGACCGGGACGATCTCACGTGCGAAACGGTCCTCGGCGACCGCCGTCGCCGCCTTGGTCTGCGACTCGAGTCCGAGCCAGTCGACGTCGGCGCGCGTGATGCCGTACTTCTTCGCAATGCGCTCGGCCGCGGTGAACTGGTCGGGCATGTCGTAGGGCAGGTCCTCGGGGAGGGCCCGGCCCACGCCGGCCTTGGAGTTGGCGCCCAGTGGCACCCGGCTCATCGCCTCGACGCCGCAGCCGACGGCGGCGTCGACCGCGCCGGCGGCGATGAGGTTGGCGGCGAAGTGGTTCGCCTGCTGTCCCGACCCGCACTGGCAGTCCAGTGTGGTGGCGGCCACCTCGTAGGGCAGGCCGCTCAACAGCCATGCGGTGCGGGTCACGTTGAAACCCTGCTCTCCCGCTTGGGTGACGCACCCCCCGACCACCTGCTCTACCAGGGCCGGGTCGATACCCGCCCTCTTCACGACCTCGACCTGGACGGCGCCGAGCAGATCAGGAGCCCGGACGCCCGAGAGCCAGCCGTTGCGCTTCCCGATCGGCGTGCGGACGGCTTCGATGATGACCGGCTGAGGCATGGGCGACTTCCCTCCTGCTGCAGATCCCCCTACGGTCCGCCGGCGGTCGGCGGGGCTCGAAACTGGAACCTGTTCTAAGTTTAACACCCGCCCTTCCGGGCGGCCCTGCCGCAGTCTGTCCGTGGCGGACCGCGCCGCGCCAGGTCGAGACGGCTCACGCGCCCTTGAGGATCTCCCGGGCGATCACCACTCGCTGCACCTGGTTGGTCCCCTCGTAAATCTGGGTGACCTTGGCGTCGCGCAGGAAGCGCTCGACGGGGAAGTCCTTGGTGTAGCCGTAGCCGCCCAGGAGCTGGACGGCGTCGACCGTCACGGACATGGCGGCGTCGGAGGCGAACGCCTTCGCCATCGCGCCGAACCTCGTCAACTCGCCGTCGGGGTCGTGGTCGACCATGGCGCAGGCCCGGTAGACGAGGGCCCGGGCCGCCTCGGTGCGCGTGGCCATGTCGGCCAGCATGAAGCGCAGGCCTTGCAGGTCGGCGATCGGGGCACCGAAGGCATGGCGCTGCTTCATGTAGGCCGCGGCGTAGTCGATGGCTCCTTGGGCGATCCCCACTGCCTGTGCGCCGATGGTCGGCCTGCTGCGGTCGAGCGTGTGCATGGCGATGGTGAAACCCTGCCCCTCCTCCCCGATCCGGTGCGATGCCGGCACGCGCACCTCCTGGAGCATCACTTCTCCGGTCGGGCTTCCCCGCATGCCGAGCTTGTCCTCGTGCTTGGCCACGGTGACGCCCCACTCCTTCTCGACCAGGAAGCAGCTGATGCCGCGGCTGCCGGCGCCGGCGTCGGTCTTGGCGAAGACGATGTAGACGTCGGAGATGCCTGCGTTCGTGATCCAGTACTTCGAGCCGACCAGCACGTAGCCGTCGCCGTCGCGCACGGCGCGGCAGCGCATGGACGCGACGTCGCTGCCCGCGTCGGCCTCCGAGAGGCAATAGCTGGCCTGGATCTCGCCAGCGGCCACTCTGGGCAAGTAGGTCCGCTTGAGATCCTCGGTGCCCCAGTTCATGACGGGCGTCATGCCCAGCTTGGAGATGAGGAAGGTGAGCGACGTCGAGGCGCACACCCGGGACAGCTCCTCCACCGCAACGGCCTGGGTGACCATGTCGGCCCCTGCGCCGCCGTAGGTCTCGGGTATGCCGAGGGCGGGTAGCTCCATCTCCTTGATGGCCTCGTAGGACGCCCACGGGAACTCCGCCTTCCGGTCGACCTCGGCCGCGTGGGGCGCCACCCTCTCCTCGCAGAAGGCACGCAGGGTCCGGCGGAAGTCCCGCTGGACGTCGGTCAGGTCGAAAGTCGCCATGTCCACGCCGCCCATTGTCGCAGAGCCCGGAGGCGTCCCCGCGAGCCATGCCCGGCGGGAGCCGGAGCCCGTGACCTGCGGGGCAGCGGAAATGCACCGAGATCGTTCGATAGGGAAGAATGAGCGATCGCGACCGACGCGGCAAGCTGTCGAGGACCGGTCGGATACCTTCTCCAGGCCACCAGCAGATCCACCCATGCCATTTCTCCACCGATGCCACTGAAAGCAGGCGCGAGGCTGCGCCGCGCCGTCGACGCGGGCGAGGTCATGGTCGTGCGCCGCGCCCGGCGAGCAGTTCGACCCGCGCTGCGACGGCCGCCCGTTCCGTGAGGTCGACGAAGCGGCGGCGGCCGCAACCGTCGTAGCCGGTTTCGGGGTGGGCACTCAGGTCGGCCCGCGCTATGACGCCGAGGGCATCGGGCTCGAGGCGCGCTGCACCAAGGCCGGCGGAGGCGGGTGTCTCGGTGGGCGAGGCCATGCTCGAGATCAAGAGAACCGAGCCGGTCGCCGGCTCGGACTGACCGGGGACCGCGCATGAACATCGCCATGCTGGCCGAGATGGTCGCCGAGGGAGACCCGGAGCGGATCGTCGTCGGCCGCGTCGGGAGCGGCACGAGTGCGGCCACGCTGCTGGAGCGAGCCCGACGGGCCGCCACCTTCTACGGCAAGTGCGGGGCCGAGGTCGTCGGCTGGTTCGGGCTGAACTCGGATGTCCTCCCTGTCTCGTTGTTCGGGGCGGCGTTGGCCGGCATCCCGTTCAGCCCCCTCAACTACCGCGCCCCGGACGAGCAGCTGCGCGGCATCGTGGCGCGCATCGCCGGCGGGGTCATGGTCGCCGACGACGACGAAGTCGATCGCCTCGGCGCCTGCGGCGCCAGGCACATCGTGACCAAGGGCGAGCTGGCCGCGGCCACGGCCGAGCCGACATCGGACGACCACCCCTTCGTCGACCCCGAGGAGGTCGCCGTCCTGCTTTTCACGAGTGGCACGACCTCGGAGCCGAAAGCGGCCGTGCTGCGCCACCGTCACCTCGTGTCCTACATCATCGGTAGCGTCGAATTCCTGGGCTCCACGCCGGACGAGGCCCAGCTGATCTGCGTGCCCCCGTATCACATCGCCGGCGTCTCCGCCGTCCTGAGCTCGCTCTACGCCGGACGCCGCATCGTCTACCTCCCCACCTTCGACGCGGCGGAATGGGTCCGCGTCGCGACGGAGGAGCGCATCACCCACGCCATGGTCGTCCCCACCATGCTGGGACGGATCCTCGACGCCGTCGAGGCGGTTGGTGCCGCGCCGTCGGCGCTACAGCACCTCTCCTACGGCGGCGGCCGGATGCCGTTGGAGCTGGTCGAGCGCACATTGAGCGACCTGCCCCACGTCGACCTGGTCAACGCGTACGGCCTGACCGAGACGAGCTCCACCATCGCCATGCTCACCCCCGAGGACCACCGCGACGCCTTCGCCAGCACCGACCCCGCCGTGCGAGCGCGCCTGGGCTCCGTCGGGCGACCGCTCCCGTCGCTCGAGGTCGAGGTGCGCGACGAGGACGAAGCCGTCCTCCCGGGTGGTCGGAAGGGAGAGATCTGGGTACGCGGGGAACAGGTTGCGGGCGAATACGTCGGGCGCACCGCACTGCGCGACGACGGCTGGTTCCCGACGCGTGATGCCGGCTGGTTCGACGACGCCGGCTTCCTCTACGTCGACGGACGCCTCGACGACGTGATCGTGCGAGGCGCCGAGAACATCTCGCCCGGCGAGGTCGAGCTGGTGCTCTCCGAGCACGGCGCGGTAGCCGAAGCGGCGGTCTTCGGGATACCCGACACCGAATGGGGCGAGGCCGTGGCGGCGGTCGTCGTGTTGCGCCCGGGCGCGTCGGCGGCCGAGGGTGAGCTCAAGCACTGGGTGCGCGACCGCCTGCGCTCGACGAAAACGCCCGTCGTCGTCGAATTCCGCGACGAGCTGCCGTACTCGGCCACGGGCAAGCTGCTCCGCCGGGTGCTACGCGACGAGCTGGCGGGGAAGGCCGGGAGCGGCTGAGTCAGGCCGTGGCTGCGGCCAGGGCCTGGCCCCGGACCTGGTCTGGCGCGAGGCGAAGCGTCTCCTCCGCCACGCCGTCGACCAGGGCTCGCTGGGCCACGTAGTCGTGCGACAGCGACGAGAAGGCCTCCCGGCGAGCGGCCTGCTGTCCTGCGGAGACCTCCCCCAAGAACCCCCAGAGCCCGAGGGCGAACACGACGTCGTACACACAGGGCGCCCGCCCGAAGACCGCCGCACGCTTGGAGGCCACCAGCGCCACACCCAGGAGCACGTCGTGGGCGACCTCTCCTTCGCCGAGGCGCAGATCGTGCTCGTGCCGGTGGGCCAGGCGCAACGCGAAGCCCGAGTCGGGTCCCGGGGTGCCGAAGTTCGCGCCCCGAGGCACCGACGGAACCTTCAGCTCGGCCGGGCGGGAGGCCGTCCACGACCCGGGCACTTGGAGATGCAGCGCCGGACGGACCTGGTCGGCTTCGGCGATGGGGACGAACGTCGGCTGCGTCACGGCGGGAAGAGTAGTCCGAGGCCGATCACGCGGCGTGGAGCAGCCCGAAGACGACGGAGTCGTACAGCGCCTGCCAGCTGGCCTCGATGATGTTCTCGGACACCCCGATCGTCGTCCAGGTGCGCTCCCCGTCCGTCGAGTCGACCAGGACGCGGGTGACGGCGCCGGTACCGCGTCCGGTGTCGAGCACCCGCACCCGGTAGTCAGTCAGATGGATCGTCGAGAGTGCGGGGTACTTGGACCCGATCGCTCCGCGGAGCGCGCCGTCCAGCGCGTTGACCGGACCGTTGCCCTCGGCCACGGCGACGATGCGCTCCGACCCGACATGGACCTTGACCGTCGCCTCCGTCATGACGCCGAAGAGGGTGCCGTCGCCAGGTCTTCCGGCGGCCCGGTCGCCGTGGTCGGTGATGACGCGGAAGGACTCGACGGTGAAGTAGTCCGAGGTCCAGCCCGCAGCGCGGCGCAGCAGCAGCTCGAGCGAACCGTCGGCCACCTCGAAGTGGTATCCCTCGTGCTCCAGGTGCTTGAGCTCGTCGAGGACGCGGCCGAGAACCTCGCCGTCGAGTTCGAGGCCGAGCTCGGCCGCCTTCATGACCAGCGTCGAACGGCCCGCCATCTCCGAGACGACGACCCGGGTCCCGTTGCCCACTGCGTTGGGCTCGACGTGCTCGTAGAGGTCGGCGCTGCGGGCGACGGCGCTGGCGTGCAACCCGCCCTTGTGCGCGAACACGGAGTTGCCGACGTAGGGCTGTTGGGGGTCGGGCGCGATGTTGACGAGCTCGGCGATGTGGTGGGCCACCGGCGTCAGGCGCTCCAGGCGGTCGTGCGGGATGGTGCGGATCTTCAGCTTGAGCGAGAGGTTGGGGATGGCGGCCGAGAGGTCCGTGTTGCCCGCTCGCTCGCCGTAGCCGTTGATGCAGCCCTGGACCTGGGTGGCACCGGCTTGCACCGCGACCAGGGAGTTGGCGACGGCGCAGCCTGCGTCGTTGTGGCAGTGGATACCCAGTTGCGCACTCGTGCGGGCCCGGACGTCGGCGACGGCGCGGCCCACGTCGTCGGGCAGCGAGCCGCCGTTCGTGTCGCACAGCACGAGAGCGTCGGCTCCGGCCTCCTCGGCGGCGGCCAGGACCGACAAGGCGAACTCGGGGTTGCGGGCGTAGCCGTCGAAGAAGTGCTCGGCGTCGAGGAAGACGCGCAGGTCGTGCTGGCGCAGGAACCGCACGGAGTCCCTCACCATGGCCACGGCCTCGTCGAGGGACGTGCGGAGGGCCTCGGCGACGTGGCGGTCCCACGCCTTGGCCACGATGCAGGCGACGGGAGCGCCCGCTTCGACGAGGTTGGCCAGGACGGCGTCCTCCTCCGCCTTGGCCCCCGCCCTCCGGGTAGAGCCGAACGCCACCAAGGTGGCCGTGCCGAGCGTCAGTTCGGTCTTGGCCCGCTCGAAGAATTCGATGTCCTTGGGGTTCGCTCCGGGCCAGCCCCCCTCGATGAACGTCACCCCGAGGTGGTCGAGCTGCTCGGCCACCCGGAGCTTGTCGTTCACGGTCAGAGAGAGGCCCTCCTGCTGGCTGCCGTCGCGCAGGATGGTGTCGAAGATGTCGACGGATTCTGGGAGCTCGGGGACGACGAAATCGTGCGAGTGCGCACGGTGACCGTGGGCGTGGGCGTGGCGGACCCCGTCGTGACTGTGCGCGCCGGCGGCATCGCCGGTGCCGCCGCTCTGCTCGCCCGTGCTCGACGTCTCGCCGTTCGACACGGTCGAGTCGTCAGTCGACATGGTCGAGCCAGTCCTTGTAGCGGTCGACCTCGCCGCGCACCGTGGCGAAGTACATCTGCTGGATCTCCTGGGTGATAGGCCCGGGACGGCCGGTGCCGACCGTCCGGTCGTCGACGGCGCGGATCGGCACCACCTCGGCCGCGGTGCCGGTGAGGAACGCCTCGTCGGCCAGGTAGAGGTCCGTCCGGATCACGGACTCGTGGCGCACCTCGTACCCCAGGTCCCGGGCGATCGTCTCGACGGAGCTCTGCGTGATGCCCGCCAACGCACCGACGTCGGAAGTGGGCGGGGTGACAAGGGCGCCGTCGCGCACAATGAAGATGTTCTCCCCCGTGCACTCGCTCACGGCGCCGCTGGGTGCGAGGAGGATGGCTTCGTCGTAGCCGGCGTTGAGCGCCTCGACCTTGGCCAGGGACGAGTTGGCGTACATGCCGGTCCCCTTCGCTGCGGTCGGCACCGCGTTGGGGTCGTGGCGCCGCCACGAGCTGACCTTGACGGACACGCCGTTGGCAATGCCCTCGTCGCCGAGGTAGGTCCCCCACGGCCAGGCAGCGATGGCGACGTTGACCGGGCAGGGCAGCGGGTTGAGGCCCATCTCGCCGTAGCCGAGGTACACCAGCGGACGCAGGTAGCAGCCCTCGGTCATGTCGTTCACGCGCACCACTTGGCGCGAGGCCTGAATGATCTCCTCGACGGAGAAGGGCACGTCGATCATGAAGATCTTGGCCGACGTGAAAAGGCGGCGGATGTGGTCGCCGAGACGGAACACGGCCACGCCGCGGTCCGTCTTATAGGCCCGGATGCCCTCGAAGACGCCGGAGCCGTAGTGCATGGTGTGGGTCAGCACGTGCACGGTGGCGTCGGCCCAGTCGACGAGCTCGCCGTCCATCCAGATCTTCTCGGTGGGGGTGATGGGCATTTCGACTACAGCCTTTCTGCGATGGCATCGCCGACGGCGGAGGTGGACATCCTCGCGTCGTCGGGCGACCGTGACATGGAATCGGACTGGGAGGACAGGGCCTTGAGCACGCGGGCGGCGGCATCCACCTCGCCCAGGTGCTCGAGCATCAGAGCCGCCGAGTGGATGGCGGCCAGCGGATTCGCGACACCCTGGCCCGCGATGTCGTGCGCAGCACCGTGGACGGGTTCGAAGAGCGACGGGCCGGTGCGGGCGGGGTTGAGGTTGGCCGAAGCGGCGAAGCCGATGCCGCCCGCCACCGCTCCGGCCAGGTCGGTGAGGATGTCCCCGAACAGGTTGTCCGTGACGATCACGTCATAGCGCGCCGGCTGCTCCACCAGGTAGATGCAAGCCGCATCGACATGGTTGTAGTCGACGACGACCTCGGGGTGCTGGCGCGACACCTCGGTGACGGTGCGCTGCCAGAGGTCGCCGGCGAAGGTGAGGACGTTGGTCTTGTGCACCAGGGTCAACCGCTGCGCCGGGCGCCGACCGGCCAGTTCGAAGGCGAAGCGCACGCAGCGCTCCACGCCGTGACGAGTGTTGACCGAGCCCTGAGTGGCGACCTCGTATGGCGTCCCCTTGCGCAGGAAGCCGCCTTCGCCGGCGTACGCGCCCTCGGTGTTCTCGCGCACGACCACGAAGTCAGCGCCCTCGGCGATCGAACCCGGCACGCCGGAAAAGGGGCGGAGGTTGATGTAGAGATCGAGCTCGAAGCGCAACCGCAGCAGCAGGCCGCGCTCGAGGGTGCCCGGAGGAACGGTGGTGTCGCCCACGGGGGGGCCGACGGCGCCGAGCAGGATGGCGTCGAAGCCCCGGAGCTCGTCCAGCGTCTCGTCGGGCAGGACGACACCGTCCCGCAGGTAGCGGGCGGCGCCAAGGTCGAAGTCCGTGGTGTCGAGGTCCACCCCGGCGGCGGCGACCACCTTGAGGGCCTCGGAACAGACCTCCGGCCCGATGCCGTCCCCGCCGATGACGGCGACCCGATGCTGCCCCCTAGTTCCCACTGCTCCGTCTTCTCCGTGTCCTGTGTGTCCTGTGTGTCCTGTGTGTCCTGTCGCTTGCGTGCCTGTCCGTGCCCCCGACCCCGTGCCCTCGACCCGGTGCCCTCGACCGGTGCCCCACCCCTCCGGTGGCAGCTTCCGCCGCGGCCGGAAGTGGCTGGAATCCGGAAGTGGCGGGAATTGAAAAACCGCCCACGCAGTGGACGGTTTGACGGCGCGCAGGTGTCGTGCGCGCCTAGTCGATAATGCCTACGGAATGCTCGGAGGGGCGCATGACCTCCCCAGTCTCTCGCGGCGTAGGCGCTGCGTCAACATCGGTACCCGCTGCGGCCGAGAGGCCGCGGCGGGCGAGTTAGCCTTGAACCTGCCCGTGGCGCCGTCCGCCCGGCGACCCCCACCTCCTGAAGGACAGGCCGTGACCAACGCACCGACGAACGAGACCGGGACGACCAAGCTGACCCAAGCCACCTATGACCGGCTGGTGGCCGAGCTCGAGGACCTGACCACCCGGGGCCGGGTCGAGATCGCGCAGCAGATCGAAGCGGCCCGCGCCCTGGGCGACCTGTCGGAGAACGGCGACTACCACGCGGCCAAAGACGCCCAGGGGAAAATGGAGTCACGCGTCCGTCAGCTGCAGGCCATGCTCAAGCGCGTCGAGCTGGTCAACGTGGCGGGAGCTGGTGACGGCACCGCGGCGCTCGGGAGCACCGTGACGCTGCGCTACGAGGGGGACGACGAGGACGACACCCAGCGGTTCTTCGTCGGCTCCATCGAGGAGCGGCAGGCCGACCTGCCCGTGATCTCACCCAGCTCGCCGCTCGGACAGGTGCTCGTCGGGCACGGTGCCGGGGACAAGGTCGAGTACCGGGCGCCCGGGGGCATGCTCACGGTGCACATCGTGGCGGTGGAGACCTGATGGCGCCGCGCACGCTCAGCGAGAAGATCTGGGACGACCACGTCGTCCACTCGTCCGAGGGCGAGCCCGATCTCCTCTTCATCGATCTCCATCTCGTGCACGAGGTGACCTCGCCCCAGGCCTTCGACGGGCTGCGGCTGGCGGGCCGAACGGTGCGGCGTCCCGACCTGACGGTGGCCACGGCGGACCACAACGTGCCCACCACCGACATCGACAAGCCGTTGGCCGACCCGGTCTCGGCCCAGCAGCTCAAGGTGCTCGACGCCAACACGGCCGAGTTCGGCATCACCTGCTACCCGATGGGTGACGCCAACCAGGGGATCGTCCACATCATCGGTCCCGAACAGGGGTGGACCCAGCCCGGTATGACCATTGTCTGCGGCGACAGCCACACCTCGACCCACGGCGCCTTCGGCGCCCTGGCCTTCGGCATCGGGACGAGCGAGGTCGAGCACGTGCTGGCGACGCAGACGCTGCCCCAGGTGCGGCCGAAGACGATGGCCGTCACCGTCGAGGGAGCGCTCCCCCCGGGAGTGACCGCCAAGGACGTCGCGCTGACGGTCATCGGTGCGATCGGAACCGGCGGCGGCATGGGCCACGTCATCGAGTACCGCGGCTCGGCCATTCGCAGCCTGTCCATGGAAGGCCGGATGACGCTGTGCAACATGTCGATCGAGGGCGGGGCGCGCGCCGGCCTGGTGGCGCCCGACGAGACCACCTTCGAATACGTGCGCGGCCGGGACCGCGCTCCGGTGGGCCAGGCCTGGGAGGACGCCGTGGGCCACTGGCGCACCCTCGTCACCGACGAGGGGGCCGAGTTCGACCAGGAGGTCGTGATAGACGGCACGGGCATCACGCCGCACGTGACCTGGGGCACCAACCCGGCCCAGGTCGCCCCCATCGCCGGGAGCGTCCCGGACCCAGCGGCCATGGACGACCCCGGAGATCGTGAGGCCGCCGAGCGCGCCCTGGCCTACATGGGTCTGACGGCCGGGACGCCCCTACGCCAGATCGCGGTCGACACCGTCTTCCTCGGCAGCTGCACGAACGCTCGTATCGAGGACTTCCGGGCCGCCGCCGCCGTGCTCGAGGGACGCCGGGTGCGTCCGGGCCTGCGGGCGCTCGCCGTCCCGGGCTCGCATCGGGTCAAAGCCCAGGCGGAGGCCGAGGGCCTCGACGCGGTGCTGACGGCGGCGGGGTTCGAATGGCGCGAGCCCGGGTGCTCCATGTGCCTCGCCATGAACCCCGACAAGTTGGCGGTCGGCGAGCGCTGCGCGTCGACGTCCAACCGCAACTTCGAGGGCCGACAGGGCCGCGGAGGTCGCACCCACCTGGTCTCCCCCGCCGTGGCCGCCGCTACCGCGGTGGCCGGCACGTTCGCCACACCCGAGGATCTCGACTGATGGAGCGCGTCGTCGTCGTCACCGGCCGCGCCGTGCCACTGGACCGCACGGACGTCGACACCGACCAGATCATCCCGTCGGATTGGCTCAAGCGGGTGGAGCGCACCGGATTCGGGGCCGGCCTGTTCTCGGAATGGCGCGACGACCGCGACTTCGTGCTGAACGACCCCGAGTTCGTCGGCGCCACCATCTTGGTGGCCGGCCACAACTTCGGCACGGGCTCGTCGCGCGAGCACGCGGTCTGGGCCTTGATGGACTACGGCTTCCGGGCCGTCGTGTCGTCGCGCTTCGCCGACATCTTCCGCAACAACTGCACGAAGCAGGGGCTTTTGCCGGTGCAGGTCACCGAGGAACTCGACCGCGCCCTGCTCGAGGCCGTCGCCGCCGACCCATCGCTCGAGATCACCATCGACGTGGCCCGGGGCACAATCGAGGCGCCCGCGGCCGGGCTCGCCGGCAGCTTCCCTCTCGACGAGTTCACGCGCCAGCGTCTGCTCAACGGTTGGGACGACATCGGCCTGACGCTGCGCCACGCCGACGACATCACGGCCTACGAAAGGCGTCGGCCCGCCTTCCTCCCGTCGGCCTGACCCTCGTCGCCCAGCGCGTCGCCAAAGACGTGCTGGTGGTAGCACCACCCGCCTCCCGGGTGAAGGCACCATTGCCCGATGGGCTTTTGACCTGCTAGTATACTGGGTATGTACGGCAAGGCGAGGTGCAAGACCGCATGACCACCGCCACGGCGATCCCGCCCCAAAAGCAGGTCGGGACCGAATGGGCCGTCGAGACGCACGGCCTGACCAAGCAATTCGGCGAGAACATCGCCGTCAACGACGTCGAGCTGCTCGTTCCCCGCGGCTGCGCCTTCGGCTACCTCGGGCCGAACGGTGCCGGCAAGACCACGCTGATCAGAGTGCTGCTGGGGCTGACCCACGCCAATGCCGGAACGATGTCGCTCCTCGGCTACCCCGTCCCCCGCCACCGCGACCGGGCGCTGGCCCGGGTCGGCGCCATCGTGGACGAGCCCCGCTTCCACGGCCACCTGACCGGTCGCCAGAACCTGCAGATCCTCGCCGCAGCACGTGAGCCGGCGGCCAAGGGCCGCATCGAGCCGGCGCTCGAGCGCGTCGGCATCCTGCACCGGGCGAACGACAAGGTGTCGAAGTACTCCATGGGCATGCGCCAACGCCTGGGCGTCGCCGCGTGTCTTCTCGGCGATCCGCAGCTGCTGATCCTCGACGAGCCGATGAACGGGCTCGACCCGGGAGGCATGCTCGACATGCGCGACATGATCAAGGCGCTCGTGGCCGAGGGTCGCACCGTGGTGCTCTCGTCGCATCTCCTCGACGAGGTGGAGCGCACCTGTGATGCGGTGGCCATCGTCGACCACGGCACAGTCATCCGCCAGGGTCCCATCTCCCAGCTTCTGGCCGGGTCCTCCTTCGAGGTCCAGGTCGAGTGCTCGGACCCCGACGGCGCCGACCGCTTGCTCCAGTCGACGCCGTTCGGCGCGGCGATCCAAGCCGGTCCGGACGGACTGGCGATCTCCCTGCCGGAGGGCACGGAGCGCGATGCCATCGCAGAGATCAACCGCCTCCTGGTCGAGGGGGGGATCTCGGTCTACCGGCTCCAGCACATCCAGGCCTCGCTCGAACAGTGGTTCTTGTCCGTGACCAGCCGATTGGGGGACCCGGAATGACGACGATCTCCGACATCGGCACGCCGGCACCGGGACCCGCCCCGGCGACGGTTCCGGCGGCGCTGCGGGGCGATCATCGCGGCTCGTGGATCCCGACCTGGGGCATGGTCACCACGCGCTTCATGGAGCTGCGCCGCCGGCGGGGACTCATGATCGCACTCATCGCCGTCAACATCGGCATCCCGGTCGTCTTCCTCGCTGTTCGTCTCATCTCCCACGCCGTGGACCCCAAGTCCTACGGGCCGGCGGGCGGCTACACGGTGTTCACCACACTCGTGCTCGGGTTCATGTACATCTTCGGCTTCATCGTGGCGGCGGTCGTCGGCTGCACGGCGGGCTCGGTCGACCTGACCGAGGGAATGTTCCGCCACTTGGTGATCACGGGCCGTTCCCGCCTGGCGCTGTACTTCGCGCGCATCCCCGCCGGGTTGGCCATCGTCATCGCCATGGTGGCGGTCGGCTACACGATCGTGTGCGCGGTGTGCGTGTTCGCCGCTCCCACCCAGCTCAACTACGACGGGGTCAACGTGCCGCAGGGGCTCTCGCGCCCCGCCCTCGACACCTGGGCCGCCGCCCATGCCGATGAGGTGATCTGCGATTTCAATTTCCACGGGGGCCCAGGTCTGAACAGCCCGCCGCCGAACGTGACCTGCGGAGGCCAATCGATCGGTCCCCCGCCGGGGACGGTGATCCCGACGAAGGGCGGCGGAACGTTCACCGTCCCCGCCAGTGAATCGCCAGCCCAGATTCGGGCGTTCGCGGTCACGGTCGCCAACCAGGACTACAAGGACTACAGCGCCAACTTCACCGTCCCGTCGACCTCGCTGATGGTCGACGTCGGCCTGTGGATCGCCCTCGAGGCCACCATCGGGTTCATCGTCGGCCTCGGGCTGGGCTCTCTGATGGGACAGCGAACGGTTCCGGTGATCCTCCTCGTCGTGCTGGAGTTGATCTTCACGCCGATCTTCAGCCGCCACATCATCTCGCACCTGCTCAATGTCGAGCGAGGGATCGTGGGCGTCGCCATGCTCCACATCGAGCCGGGCAACCTGCCGACGCCGTTCAACGGCGGCGGCCCGGGCGGCGGGGGTGGTGGCGGGCTGGCGCTGATACCTGAGTCGACCCTGGTGGCGTCGCTGGTGATCGTGGGCTGGATCGTGTTCTGGACCGCTCTGGGGGCCTGGCGGATGGCTTCCCGCGACGCCTGAGCGGCCCAGGTCCGTCCGCCACCTGCGTGACGGCGACCCACCCTCAGCCGAGCAGCGTGGTGAAGCGGCGGTTAATTTTCGACGCTTGGCGGTCCGCGTGTTCCTGGAGCCGCGGTGGTTCCGCGTGGACCAGCGGAAAGGGGATACATCATGCGTCGTCCATCGCCTGCAACTGCGGTTGCGCTCGTAGCCCTGTTCATATCGCTGTCCGGAACCGCGTACGCGGCGACCGGGGGCGACTTCCTGCTCGGCAAGGCGAACAAGGCGAGTGCAGTGACTTCGCTGTCGAACAAGAAGGGCACGGCTCTGAGCCTGTCGTCGAGTTCGTCGGCTCCGCCGCTCACCGTCGGCAACAGCGTCCAGGTCCCGAACCTGAACGCAAGCGAGCTCGACGGCAAGACGTCGTCGGCGTTCCTTCCTGCGAGCGGCACGGCGGCGAACTCGAACGAGCTCGGGGGAACGCCGGCGAGCGGGTACATGCAGGGCGGCGGCGACACGACTGGCACCCGCTTGGCTCTAACGGGCCAACACAACAGCAATCTCTTGACGAGCCCTGGAGCCAACCTTGTCGCCTTCTGCGACAACGCAGGCACCGGCTCAGGAGCGTCGTTGGCGATCTACAACAATGGTGGCACGGCTCCAAGTGCGTCGGCCTTCTGGTGGAACAAGGACGGGGTCGGCGACGACGCCCCCTTGGGTTCCGGAGGATACATAACCCCGGGCAACGGGTCGACGTCGGCCTATGTCGTCACGGTCCAGGTCGACAACGTCACGAGCATCAGCACGTTCACGGCGACCGAAAGGTACGACTCCGGGTCGGACACCTGTCACTTCACCGCTCAAGTGGTCGTGACCAACGGGTAGGGCGCTACCCCTCCCCGGCACGCGCTGCCGCCTGAACCGGCGCCAGCGCGTGCGCCAGCCGGTCCGAGAACCGCCCCAACCCGAGGTCCCAGCCTCCGGGCGAGCGCACCGCGTCGCGGACGCTTTCCCAACCCTGGCCGTGGCGGTCGAGGTGGCGGTGCTCGAGCTCGACCCGGGTCCGGTGCTCTCCCTCGGGGACGAAGCGGACCTCGACCTCGCTCGTCCGGGCCGGGTCGGTCTCGATCTGCCACTGCGGGCTGACGTCCCAGCTGAAGACGACTCGTCGCGGCGGCTCGTACGCGAGGACGCGCGCCCAGCGACACTGGGAACCGTCCTCGCCGACGTCATAGACGTCGGCGCCCGCTCGTGGTTCGAAGACCATGCGCGCCAGCGGCGCCTGCAGAATGTGGTGCTCCGGTGGCCACCAGCTCGCCATGTCTTCGGTGAAGACGCTGAACGCCTGCTCCGGGGGCGCCTCCACCACGATCGACGTGCTCACCGTCGTCGGGCTCTCAATCATCGCTGTGCTCCTTCCTGTTCGACCCGCCTCTTGAACGAGGTGAGGGCGCTGTTCCAGAACCGGTCGAGGTAGTCGCGCAGGCCGCGCAGGCCGTCGGGATCGACGCAGTAGACGCGCCGCGTTCCCTCGGCCGACGCCCGGACCAGGCCCGCGTCCTTCAGGACCTTGAGGTGCTGTGACACGGCCGGCCGGCTGACCGGCACCACGGCGGCCAGCTCCACCACCGCGGCCGGCCGCTCGGCCAGCTGTTCGAAGATGGCGCGCCGGGTCGGGTCACCCAATGCGTCGAGGACAGGTCCGTAAGCTTTCACTTACGGTAAGTTTGTACTTACTCGGAGGGCGCCGTCAAGACCCGTCGAACCAGCGGTACCGCGTCCAGCCGGCCATGGGCCTGGCCCCGAGCCGCTGGTAGAAGTCGATGGCGGGCGAGTTCCACTCGAGCACCTCCCACTCGAGGCGGCCGTCGGTCGAGGAGCGCAGGTGCTGCAGCAGGGCGGTGGCGTAGCCGTGGCGGCGGTGCTCGGGGCGTACGTAGAGATCCTCGAGCCAGATCCCGGTCCGGCCCAGGAACGTCGAGAAGGTGCGGTACCACAGCGCGTGGCCGGCCAGGGCGCCCGTGCCGTCGTCGACGACGGTGTCGTGGACGACCGCGTCAGGCCCGAAGAGCGAGCGGTGCAGGTCGTCCTCGGTGCACACGACCAGCTCCGAGAGGTGCTCGTACTCGGCCAGCTCCCGGATCATGGCCACCAGTTCGGGGACGTCCGCCTCGGTCGCCGGGCGGATCACCCGATCATCCGATCATCCGATCACCGTGTCAGCCCGTCACCCGGTACGGGCCCGGTTCGCCGCCGAGACGAGGGCGGCCAGGGATGCGTCGAGGATGGACGAGTCGCGGCCCACGCCCCACCACGTCGATCCGTCGGGAGCGGCGCACTCGACGTAGGCCACCGCGGACGCGCCCGACCCCTCGGTCAGCGTGTGCTCCGAGTAGTCCTTCACCTCCAACACGATACCGAGGTCCGCCTTCAGGGCGGCGACCAAAGCATCGATCGGCCCGTTGCCCTTCCCCATCACGGTGTGGTGCTCGCCGTCGACGAGCAGCTGGGCCGTGACCGTGGTGGAGTGGCCCGACGACGTCGAGACCTCGCTCGTGACCAGACGCAGCCCGGCGTCCTCGGGCAGGTACATCTCCTCGAAGACATCGCGCATCTCGCCCGAGCGAATCACGGTTCCGCTCGCCTCGGTGACGGCCTGCACGCGCTTGGAGAACTCGATCTGCAGCCGTCGCGGCAGGTCGAGCCCGTGTTCGGTGTCCATCAGGTAGGCCACGCCGCCCTTGCCGGATTGGCTGTTGACCTGAATGATCGCCTCGTAGGTCCGCCCCGTGTGCTTGGGGTCGATGGGCAGGTAGGGCACCTCCCACTCCTCGTAGTCCCCGCCGATGGCGGCCATCCCCTTCTTGATGGCGTCTTGGTGCGAGCCCGAGAAGGCCGTGTACACCAGGTCCCCCGCATAGGGGTGACGCGGGTGCACGGGGAGGCGCGTGGCGTACTCGGCCACGCGGCGCACCTTCTCGATGTCGGAGAGGTCCAGCGCCGGGTCGATCCCCTGGGAGAACAGGTTCATGGCCAACGTCACGATGTCCACGTTGCCCGTGCGCTCGCCGTTGCCGAAGAGGGTGCCCTCGACCCGATCGGCGCCGGCCAGCACGGCCAGCTCCGCTGCCGCGACCGCAGTGCCCCGGTCGTTGTGCGGGTGCAGGCTGAGCACGACGGCGTCTCGGTTCTTGACCGTGCGCCCGAACCACTCGATCACGTCCGCGTACACGTTGGGCGTGTACATCTCGACGGTCGCCGGCAGGTTGAGGATCATCGGCCGCTCGGGCGTCGGCTCAATGACGTCCATGACCGCCTCGCAGATCTCCACGGCGAACTCGGGCTCGGTCCCCGTGAAGCTTTCGGGCGAGTACTCGTAGCGGACCGCGGTCCCGTCGAGCGAGGCCTCGTAGCGCTTGCAGAGCTCCGCCGCCTTGACCGCGATGTCGACGATGCCCGGCTTGTCGAGACCGAAGACGACGCGCCGCTGCAGCTCGGAGACCGAGTTGTAGAAGTGGACCACCGCCCGCGGTGCCCCGACGAGCGACTCGAACGTCCGCTCAATCAGCTCCTGGCGGCACTGCACCAGCACCTGGATCTCGACGTCGTCGGGGACGAGGTGCTCGTCGATGATCAGCCGCTGGAAGTCGTAGTCGGTCTGTGAGGCGGAGGGGAACCCGACCTCGATCTCCTTGAAGCCCACGTCGACCAGCGTCTGGAACAGCGCCAGCTTGCGCTCCGGGTCCATGGGGTCGATCAGGGCCTGGTTGCCGTCGCGCAGGTCGACGCTGGCCCAGCGCGGGGCGCGGACGAACTGGCGGTCCGGCCAGGTGCGGTCGTGCAGCACGAGCGGCACATGCGAGCGGTACCTGTCGAAGGGCATCGGCGCAGGGTCGCAGGGCAGGGCCAGGCGAGCCCGCTCCGCGACGTCGCCGTTCCCCCTCGCGTCTCCTGGCATCCCCATCTCTCTCACTGATTCCTCTCTCGGCCTCCACTGCTGCCGGCCCAACAAAAAACCTCCTGGCCGATCGGCGCAGGAGGTTGCGAGCGAACGCGATGTGGCGTTCGCCGTCAGGTAAGCAGCAGGTCGGAGGTAGTCGCCTTCATGACCCCGCAATTGTCCGCATCGGGCCGGGCCGGCGTCAAGGCGGTACGCTGCGGCGCGTGCGTCGCCTCGTGTGGACTCTTGCCCGCATCGCGTTGGTGGTCGGGGCCATGGCCGTGCTGCGCCAGGTCCTGCTCGACCGCGGCCCACGGCAGGAGCTGCACGGCGACGACCCGGTGATCGGCAGCCTCGACACCTGGCCGGCCGTCCCGCGCAAGCCCCAGGGCTGAGGCATCAGGAACCGGGCGGTGTGCGGGGGCGACGGGGCGACGGGGCGACGTCGCGCCGCGTCAGCCGCCGGAACCAGGCGGCCCGGAGCGGGGGCGGCTCGACTCAGAGGCCGACGCGGTGCATGTCGAGGATGCCCTCGTCGCCCCGGAGCTGCTCGACGACGGCGTCGGGAGCCGAGGTGGTCGTCGAGATCACCATCATCGCCGTCGCGGCCTCGGGGCTCGGGCCGACCGACATGGACGAGATGGAGACGCCGGCCGCGCCCAGCGCCGTCCCGACGATGCCGATCATGCCGGGTCGGTCGTCGTTGCGCACCACCAGCATGTGCGAGGACGGGGCCACCTCGACCAGGTGGTCATCGACCATCACGATCCTGGGCTCGGTGTGGAGCCCCGCTGTGCTGAGGGTGCCGGCGACGGCGTGGGAACCCGAGCGCAACGTGATCAGGGAGCGGTAGTCGAGCGAGGTGGCGGTCGACGACTCGCGCACCTGCAGACCGCGCTGCGCCGCCAGCTGCGGCGCGTTCACGTAGGACACCGGCTCCTCGGTCGACCCGCCGAAGATCCCCTTCAGCGCGGACAGGGTGAGGATGCCCGTCCCCTCCCGCGCCAGGTCGCCCTGGTACTCGATGTCGAGCGCGTCGGGCAGCCCGTCGTGCAACCCGACGAAGAACCGGCCGAGCTGCTCGGCCAGGCCCATGAAGGCGCGGGCGGCGTCGGACACGTCGCTGGCGGCGACGTTGACGGCGTAGGGCACGAAATCACCCGCCAGCGCCAGCAGGAGCTGCTCGGCGATCGTCACCCCGGCTTTGTCCTGCGCCTCTTCGGTGGACGCGCCGAGATGCGGGGAGACCACGACCCCGGGCAGCTCGAAGAGGGGGGACTCGGTGCAGGGCTCGGTGGAGAACACATCGAGGCCGGCGCCAGCCACGATGCCATCGCGGATCGCGTCGGCCAGCGCCTCCTCGTCGACGATGCCGCCTCGGGCCGTGTTGACGATGCGGATGCCCGGCTTGGCCTTGGCCAGCAGGTCGCGCCCGAACAGGCCGAGGGTCTCGGGCGTCTTGGGGGTGTGGATGGAGACGAAGTCGGCCTCGGCCACCAGCTCCTCGATTCCGACGAGCCGTACCCCCATGGCCTTCGCCCGATCCTGCGTCACGAAGGGGTCGTAGCCGATGAGCTCCATCCCGAAGGCGTGGGCGCGCTGGGCCACGAGTGAACCGGCGCGCCCGAGGCCGACGACACCGAGCACTTTGCCGTGCAGTTCGACGCCCTCCCACTTGGAGCGCTCCCAGCGTCCCGCCACCAGGGCCGAGTGGGCCTGGGGGATGTTGCGGGCCTGGGCCAGCAGCAGCGCCATGGCCTGCTCGGCCACGGAGAGGATGTTCGACGTCGGTGCGTTGACGACCATGACGCCGCGCTCGGTGGCGGCAGCGACGTCGACGTTGTCGAGCCCGACGCCGGCGCGACCGACCACCTGGAGTGCCGTCCCGGCCGCCAGGACCTCGGCCGTGACCTTGGTGGCCGAGCGGATGATCAGCGCGTGCGCGCCGGCGACGGCGGAGAGCAGCTCGTCGGGGCTCAGCCCCTCGCGCACGTCGACCTCGTGGCCCGCCTCGGCCAGCAGGTCGAGACCGCTCTGCGCGATCTTCTCGGTGACTAGTACCCGTGCCACTGCGGTGGTCTCCTCACTCCCCCCGTCCAGTCCCCCCGCTCTACGTCCCGATCGGGACCGGTCAGTCTTGCGCCTCCGCGAACAGGGATGCCAGGCGGGACACGCCTTCGACCAGATCGTCGTCGCCCAGTGCGTAGGACATGCGGAAGTAGCCCGGCGCGCCGAACGCCTCCCCGGGGACGACCGCCACCTTGGCCTCGTTGATGCAGATCTCGGCCAGCTCCGCGCTCGTCGCCGGACGGCTTCCCCGGAGGGACCGCCCGAGCAGCCCCTTGACCGAGGGATAGGCGTAGAAGGCGCCCTCGGGCTCGACGCAGACGATGCCTTCGATCTCGTTGAGCATCCGCACGATGGTCCGGCGCCTCCGGTCGAACGCGGCCCGCATCATGGCAACGTCCTCCAGACCGCCCGAGACGGCGGCGAGCGCGGCCCGCTGCGCCACGTTCGAGACGTTGGACGTCTCGTGGCTCTGGATGTTCGTCGCCGCCGCAATGGCGTCGCCGGGACCGATCAGCCATCCGACCCGCCACCCGGTCATGGCGTAGGTCTTGGCCACGCCGTTGGCGACCAGGCAGCGCTCGGCCAGCTCGGGCACGAGCACCGGCATGGAATGGTGCTCGGCCTCGCCGTAGACCAGGTGCTCGTAGATCTCGTCGGTCAGGACCCAGATGCCCTTCTCGAGCGCCCAGCGGCCGATGGCCTCGATCTCGTCGCGGGGGTAGACCGCGCCGGTGGGGTTCGACGGCGAGACGAAGAGGAGCGCCTTGGTGTTGGGCGTCCACGCCGCATTCAGGTCCTCGACCGAGGAGCGGAACCCCGTCGTCTCGTCGGACGAGACGACCACCGGTGTCCCGCCGGCCAGGGCGATCGACTCGGGGTAGGTCGTCCAGTAGGGGGCGAGAACGAGCACCTCGTCCCCGGGGTCGCACAGCACCGAGAAGGCGTTGGCCACCGCCTGCTTGCCGCCGTTGGTCACCAGTACCTGCGAGGCCGTGACCTCGAAGCCCGAGTCGCGCTTGGTCTTGGCCGCGATGGCCTCGCGCAGGGCGGGAATACCGCTGGTCGCGGTGTAGTGGTGGTTGGCCGGGTCCCGGCACGCCACGACGGCAGCTTCCACGATGTGCGCCGGCGTGGGGAAGTCCGGCTCACCGGTGCCGAAGCCCACGACGTGGTCCCCCGCCGCCTTGAGCGCCTTCGCCTTGGCGTCGACGGCCAGCGTGGCGGAGGGCGCCACCGCGGCGGCGCGGCGCGAGATGCGGCGGAGCTCGGTCGAGGAGGAATGCGTCGTCACGGGTGCCATGATCTCATACGTGCCAGACATAAAGATCCCCGCCGAACTCCTCCCATCCGACGGCCGTTTCGGGTCTGGGCCCTCCAAGGTGCGCCCCGCTCAGGTCGACGCGCTCGCCGCCGCTGCCCGCGACTATCTCGGAACCAGCCACCGCCAGAAGACGGTCAAGTCGCAGGTGGGCCGGGTGCGCTCGGGGATGCGCCAGCTCTTCTCGCTGCCCGACGGCTACGAGGTCGTGCTCGGCAACGGCGGGACGACGTGTTTCTGGGACGCGGCGACCTTCGGCCTCGTCGAGGAGCAGAGCCAGCACCTGAGCTTCGGCGAGTTCTCCTCCAAGTTCGCGGCGTGCGTGAAGGCAGCCCCGCACCTCAAGGATCCCCAGATCATTGAGTCCGAGGTAGGGACGCACCCGCTGCCGCAGGCCGACGGCGCAGTCGACCTGTACGCGCTGACGCACAACGAGACCTCGACCGGGGTCGCCATGACGATCGCCCGACCGGACGGCGCGCCACTCCCCTCGGACGGCGGCGGCCTCGTCGCGGTCGACGGGACCTCGGGCGCGGGCGGGCTTCGCGTCGACCCGTCACAGTTCGACGCCTACTACCTGGCCCCGCAGAAATGCTTCGCCTCGGACGGAGGCCTCTACATCGCCCTCATGTCCCCGGCCGCGCTCGAACGCGTGGAGCGGATCGCGGCGTCGGGCCGCTACATCCCGACGTTCCTCGACCTCAAGACCGCGGTGGACAACTCCGTGCTCGACCAGACGTACAACACGCCCGCACTGGCCACCATCTTCCTGCTGGCCGAGCAGCTCGACTGGATGAACACCAACGGTGGGCTGGAGTGGACCGCCTCGCGCTGCGACCGCTCGGCCGAGATCCTCTACACCTGGGCCGAGCAGTCCGGCTTCGCCCGCCCCTTCGTCGAGAAGGAGGCCGACCGCAGCCACGTGGTCGGAACCATCGACTTCGTCGACGCCATCGACGCCTCCAATGTGGCGAAGGTGCTGCGGGCCAACGGGATCGTCGACACCGAGCCCTATCGCAAGCTGGGCCGCAACCAACTCCGCATCGCCATGTTCCCGGCCATTGAGCCGGACGACGTGGCCTCGCTGTGCGGGTGCATCAACTACGTGGTCGGAGCTTTGGCCGACTGACGCCCGGAGGGCGTTCGGCCGCTTTCGGCCGCTTTCGGCGGCGTTCGCCCCAAGACCCCGTCGTTCAGGCCAGCGCGAAGCCGGCTGACGCGCAGAGCTTCTCGCTCTCGTCCCAGAGCCTGGCCGCCGCCGCGTCGTCGCGGGCCCGCCGGCTCATGTGGCCCGGCTTCGAGCGCACCCAGTACATGCCCGTCTTGGCGGCGACGTCCGGCGAGCTGGCCAGGAAGATCGATGTCCTGGCGCCACGGCGCGGGCTGATCTGGAAGGGTCGGGCGAGGCGAAGGCCCCACGCGCTCACGCCGGCCAGGTCGCCGTCCATGCCGAAGCTGCTGCGCACCCCACCCGGGTGGGCGGCGTTCGCCGTCACCCCGCTGCCCTGCATCCGCCGCACCAGCTCTCGCGTGAACAGCAGGTTGGCCAGCTTGGAGCGGCAGTAGGCCTCGAACCCCTCGAATCCCCGCTCGCTCTGGAGGTCGTCGAAGCGCATGCCTCGCCGGGCCGCGTGGTGGCCGACCGAGGTCAGGCTGACGATCCGCGACGGCGCTCCGGCGCGCAGGCGGTCCAGCAGGAGGTTCGTCAGGTAGAAGTGGCCCAGGTGGTTGACGCCGAACGTCTGCTCAAATCCCTGGGCGGTCAGAAGGCGGTACGACCACGTCCCGCCGGCGTTGTTCACCAGGACGTCGAGTCGGTCCCAGCGCGTGAGGATCTCCTCGGCGGCGGCACGGACGGATTCGAGGTCGGCCAGGTCCAACCGCACGACGTGGACGTCGTCGTTCCACGTCCTCCGGGTCACTTCCGCGGCCGCGGCACGCGCCTTCGCCTCGTTCCGGCAGGCGAGCACGGTCGTGGCCTCGAGGGCGGCCACCCCGACCGCCGTCTCGAGCCCGACGCCGACGTTGGACCCGGTGACGACGACGACCTTTCCCTTCATGCTCATAGCCGCTCCCACTTGAGCACACGAGCGAGCCCGTGCTCCAACCGACCCGGCTCATTCCTTGCTAGCTTCACCGCCGATGACTGCGGGGCAGGTCAGGTACGCCGGCGTGGCCTTGCGGCGCCCCTTCGGACTCGTGCTCGCCACCCTCGCCTCCCTGGCCCTCGGACTCACGTCGTCCGCGCCGGCCTCAGCCCGGGAGGCGCCCGTCCGGACGACGGCGGCCCAGTACCTCGAGGAGATACACAAGGACGCCGGCGAGATCGCTTCCCATCTCGGACACGGTCTCAAGTTCCCCGAGAAGGTGGTGGTCAACCCACACCAAGAGTACGACGACGCCGCGGCGTACACCTTCGTCTACAACAGCAGCGGCGGGACGACCGGGAACCCCAGCTCATGCGTCACGCACATCAATCCGAGCTTCACCCACCAGGACGCCGAGTACCAGACGCTGGCCCTCCTCCACGAGGTGTTCCACTGCTTCCAGGCCATGGACTTCTCGTCCCTCTCGGCCTACTACGCCGCGCCGAAGTGGCTGATAGAAGGTGAGGCGGAGTGGGTGGGTGCCACGCTCGCCCCCACCGAGCTCGAGGAGTGGAACCCGTACCTGACCGGGATCGCCACCAGCCTGTTCGCCCGCAGCTACGACGCCATCGGCTTCTACGCGCACATGACGAACAGCGGCGAGAACACCTGGCACCTCCTCGACCCCATGCTCAAGGCCGGCTCCAGTGCCGCCGCCTACAACGTGGCGGCGGACAAAGAGGTCCGTCTCACCTGGGCCTCGTCCCTCGCCCGCGACCCGGGCCTCGGCAAGGGGTGGCAGACGACGGGGCCGGGCATCACCTCGGCCACCTACCACCCGCCGACCTATGAGGTGGCCCAGGGCTCGAAGTTCACCGCCGCCGTCCCGCCCTACGCCAACGCGGTCATCCGCTTCGGCGTCTCCTCCGCCGATGTGGTCGACCTCACGGTGAGCTCGCCGTACAGCCGGCTGCACACCGCGGGCGGGACCGAGTACGACGACCTGGCCAAGGGCCCTGCCGCCTTCTGCATCCGAGACTGCGACATGTGCCCGCAGGTCCAGGCCCTACCCAAGCTGGAGTCGGGCGGCACGAACTGGCTGGCCGTGGGCGGGGACTCGTCCGGCGCGGCGTGGACGGTCGCCGGCGCCAAGGCGGTGTGCCAACCCTGCCTGGTGGGGAACTGGACGGCGACGAGCGTCTCGCTCACCACCAGCCCGGGGGGCACCCATTCCGGCGGTGCGGGCACTACGGTCGACATTGCGGACGACGGCGACGCGGTCGGCGACTTCACGCCGGGCGCGCCGCTCGAGGGAGAGGGTGGCGCGGTGAAGTTCAGCGGCGTCCAGACCGATCACTACAGCTTCTCGCCGACAACCACCGCACGGTCGGGACCCTTGACGGCGACGCCCGTCTCCTCCAGCGCCACAATCTCGGTCGGCGGCGTCACCCGGCCCATCACACCCGAGGCGGAGTCCGGGTCCTACCAGTGCAGTGGGAACGACCTCACGCTCACGTTCACTGCCGGTGCGGGCACTCTGGCTTACGACCTCGTGCCAGCCTCCTAGGACCCGTCCAATGGCCGTCGTCTCGAGCCCGACGCTGGACGCACTGCTGCTGGAGGTGTTGGCCACACCCGAGGGCCAGGCCGATCCGTACCCGCGCTACGCGCGGATGCGGGAAGAGGCGCGGGTGAGCCGGACGTCGTTCGGCCCCTATGTCGTCAACGGCTACGACGAGTGCCAAACCGTCCTGCGCGACCCGCGCCTCGGCCGCGGCATCGGGGTCGAGGACGCCTCGGCCGACATCTTCGGCGGCACCGGGACCCGACGCGGGGAATTCCTCGAGATGTCCCAGCACAACATGTTGATGGCGGACCCGCCCGATCACACCCGCCTGCGCCGCCTCGTCTCGCGCTCGTTCACACAGCGACAGATCGAGCGTCTCCGCCCGGCCGTGCACGACCTCGTCGCCGAGCTCGTCGACACCCTGGCCGAGGACGGCGACGTGGACTTCATGTCTGCCTTTGCGCTTCCGCTGCCGATGGCGGTCATCGGCGAGCTCGTCGGTGTGCCCGGAGGCGACCGGGTTGGCCTGCAGCCTCACGTACGCGCGGCGGCCAAGGGGATTGAGCCGATGCTCAGTAGCGAGGAGACCGATGCGGCGATCGAGGCCCTCGCCACTCTCGGCGAGTACTTCTTGGCGCTGCTCGACGAGCGCCGGCGCCGGCCGAGCGACGACCTGCTGACCTCGCTCGTCGAGACCCGGGACAGCGACGACCGGCTGACCGACGAGGAGATCGCATCGACCGCCATCCTCCTCTTCGCCGCCGGCTTCGAGACGACGACGAACCTTCTCGGCAACGGCCTGCTGGCGCTGCTGACCCACCCCGACCAGATGCAGGACTGGCGCACACATCCCGAAATCGGACCGACCGCCGTGGAGGAGTTGCTGCGTTTCGACAGCCCCGTGCAGTTCAACCTGCGAACCGCGCTCGAACCGGCGGACCTGGTGGGCGAGCCCCTCGCTCGGGGAGACCGCGTCGTGGTCCTCCAGGGGGCAGCGAACCGTGACCCGAGGCGCTACGAGGACCCCGACGCGCTCGACCTGCGTCGCGGGGACAACGTGCCGCTGAGCTTCGGGTGGGGCGTCCACCATTGCATCGGGGCGCCGCTGGCCCGCATGGAGGGTGAGATCGCGTTCAACGCCCTCTTGGCCCGGTTTCCCTCATTTCGGCTCCTCGACGCCGAGCCGCACTGGCGGCCGAGCTTCACCCTGCGCGGCCTGGTGGATCTGCCGTTACGGGTTTCAGGTCACTGAGCGGGAGGCCGCCGGAGCCGGAGCCGCCGTCGGGGCCGCCGGCATCGCCGTGCACCCGTTCCTACTCCTGGGGTGGACCGATCGCCGACGCTTCGGGTCCGAGCTGCTCGACGTAGCGGGGATGGACCTCTCGCCAACGGTCCGCCGGATCCCATGGTGGTTCGGTCCCGTCGCACACGTAGGCGAGTTGTTCGAGGCACACGTGCCACCCGGTGGCGTCACGCGCTGCCTTGCCGTAGTCGGGGAAAGTCACCGTCAAGGTCAGGACGCAGCCCTCGCCGCCTCGCGCCGGCTCCAGGTCGAATCGGAGTAGGTCGTCGCCCCAGCGCAGCTCCAAGACGGTCGTCGGGTCGTAGCGGATCATCTCCCCGTCGAAGGGTGCGCCCTCGGACGCCCGGAACGTGAAGCGAAGCGGCGCGCCGGAGAGGCGGTCACCCTCCACCGTCGTGGGGAACCACCCCGCCAGGTGCCGGTCCTCGGTCAGCGCGGCCCACACCCTGAGCGGAGGATGGTCCAGGTCGCGCCGGAAGCGCAGGACGGAGACCGTGTCGGTGCGCTCGAAGCTCTCGTCGCCGCTCACGAGAGGGGCTCGGGGTCGAACTCTGGCTCCTCCACTTCCATGGCGGCGACATGCCGTTCGAGGGCGTCGAGGTGTCGCTCCCAGGCCCGCCGATAGGGGTCCAGCCACTCGTCCAGGTCGCGGAGCGGCTCGAGCCGGACGCGGTAGATGCGACGCTGCGCGTCGGGGCGAGAGTCCACGAGGCCTGCGTCTCGCAGAACCTTCAGGTGTTTGGAGACCGCCGGCTGGCTGAGCGACAGCGACCCAACGAGGTCGCCCACCGACCGCTCGTGCTCGACGAGGAGGTCGAGTATCCGCCGCCGGCTCTCCTCGGCCAGGACCTCGAACGTGCTCGTCACCCCATAAGCATGCCTCTACAGTAATATAACTGTCAAGGCATGTTCAGCCCGTTGCGGCGGCCTGTGCCGCGCGCCGCCGCAACGGCGGAAGGGTCGGTGGCGGTTGCTTCCGCGGCGGTAGGGCGTCGAGCAACTCCGTGGTCGCCGCGGCGATCACGTCGACCGCGAGCTCGAACGCCTCCTCGGTCTGCGCCGACGTGGATTGCACGCCGCTGACCTTTCGCACGTACTGGCGGGCCGCCGCCTGAATCTCCTCCGGCGTCGCCGTCGGGCTCAGGCCGCGGAGCGTGGTGATGTTCCGGCACATGCTGCCACCCTACCGAGACCGATTCGCCCTGGGTCACTCGGAGGCCCTCACCTTGACAACGCCCTGTCCCAGGTCACCCGTAGGCCTGGCCCGAGCTTCGGAATCGCTGCGGGCCCGGATCAAACAAGCCGATATCGACAAACGGGTGAGCCCGGGCATCACCAGCCATGGTGCCGAGCGGATCAACACGTCGCGCTGACGCGTCCGGTACGCGGAACCGCTCGACTGATGGTCGAAGCGCAGCGAGGTGAACCTGACGTCTGCGTGGAGCGTGTCCATCGTGCCGGCGGCTCTCCCGATCCGCCAGGCCGGGATAGACAATCGTCGTTTTCTTCTGAGCGAAGGATCCGCACGGGAAAGGCGCTCTCGCTTACAACGGCGACGTCCGTCTCGTTCAGATTCAGTACTCGAGGCTGGCGTACCAGTCGCCTCGTCCATGGGGAGTCAGGTCGAGCAGGTTCCACACCGGCGACAAGAGGTCGACCCCCCGCTCGTAGACGTCGTCCGCCATCTGGGGGTGGCTCGAGTACGCGTGGCGGGGGCTGCCATCGGCCTCGAGCGTGAACACCGAGATCGCCGAGTTCTGGTTGCCCTCCTCGTCCTCCGCGCAGAAGTCGTACTGAAAGGTGGAACCACCGCAGCTGAGCAAACGCACGTTGTGCCAACCCCGGCCGCGTGCGTGCGCCCGCAGCGGCGCCGGATCGGCGGCCGAAGCGACGACGTAGTCGGCCCGTTGCTGAATGTGCGGGAGCACCGCGTCGAGGCCGTCGACCCACATGGTGCACATCGGGCACGGCGAGGTCTGGCGCTTCCCGTACATGACGTGCTGGACCACCAGCGGCCGGTCCGGAGCACTGAACAGCTCGCTCAGGTGCACGGTCGTCACCGGGTCGTCGCCGTCGTCCAGGCTCCTCGGACCCTCGACGAACTCGTAGTCCTGCACGAGTGCTCCCGGAGGGAGCCGGCGCCGCAAAGCGGCCACCTCTTCGCGCTGGCGCATGAGCGCGACTTCGGCCTGGCGGAGCTGCTCGCGTCGTTGCGCATACTCGGCCGGCTCGTTCAGCCTGGTCTGTCTCACCAGCACCTCCTTCGCTCGACCGAATGTAGCGGCACGGTCTTTCCGGCTGGACGGGCCGATCAGGCCACCGGCACGAGTGCCCGCTCCAGGGCAACGTCGCCGGAGACGGTACGCACGGTGACCTCGGCCTTGTTTCTTGTGTCTCCTCCGGCCGGCAGGTCGTCGAGCGGGATCTCGGAGTGGACTCGACCCGACATGGTCTGGACGTCGACGCGGAGCTCCACCCCTTCGCTCACGCCGACGGCGACGTTCCCCGAGACGGATCGCAGGTGCAGGGTTCCCGCGGAGAGGGAGAGCACTCTCACGTCCCCCGACACGTTCACGACGTCGGCGCCAAGGTGGAGCTCACCCAAGCGCACTTCGCCCGAGGTCGCCTTCACCTCCACCCGGTCCTCGGTCAAACCGATCTCGACGTCGCCCGATGCCGTGGTGAAGGTGGCCCGTCCGCGGACGCGCGAGCAGCGCAGATTCCCCGATGCGGTCGCCACCCTGAGCTCCGCGCCCACGCTGCCCACGGTGACATCGCCGCTGGCCGTCTTGGCCCGGACATCCGACGCGACGTCGTCCGTGGTGACGTCGCCGCTGGCCGTCGTGAAGTCGGCCGACCCGATGAGCCCGGTCACGTCGACCTCCGCCCCAGCCGTGACGACGGTGACATCGCTGCGCTCAGGCAGGTTGACGACGACGGTGACGCTGGCGCGACGGAAGAATCCCTTGCCCTGGCGCGGGACCTTGACCACAACGTGGTCGTGACGGCACTCGACGACGGTCCGCTCGACGAGCTCGTCGGCGGCGGGCGAGTCGGCGCTGACCACCACCTCGGTCGTGTCCCGGGTGCTGGCGACGACGGTGACGAACCCGACCTCGTTCTGGACGTAAAGCCGCACCGGGTGCGGCGTACCGAATGTGCGTTCCATGCTCTCTTCTCCTCTCAGGTGACGGCGTACCCACGCAGGCGTGTCCCGCCGGGACTGGTGCGGGCTCCCTGGGTCGTCCCGCGATCGAGCGCCCGCACGATGAAGCTGTTCACGGAGAGGCTCTCCGCGGCCGCTTTCTGCTCGACCCGGAGCTTCAGCCCTTCGCTCAGGCGCAGGGTGATTCGCGCCGAGAGGTCGCCGTCCGCATCGCCGGCCGGAGCCACGACGGGGTCGGGCTCCTCGGCCACGGCCACGTAGGAAAGGTCCACGTCGTCGCCCGAGACACGGATTTCTACCGTGCCGTCGGGCAACTGCGGCGACAGCTCGGCGACGGCCTGGGAGAGGAGGTCGAGGACCACACCCGGAACCGAGCGGGCGAGCAGGCTCGCGATCCGCTCGGCCACCTCGGCCACCACCTCGTCGCCGAGCTCCCCGACGGCTTGGACGTCGGCGCGCAGGCTGTCCACCACCAGTGACATCTTCACGATGTCACTATGACATCACCGCAATGTCATGTCAACCCAGGGTCGATGTCGAAACGACATCGCAGCTCAGCCGCCTGAGGCATCCTGGACCCTCGTCTTGCCGGCCGAGATGAAGGGCATCATCGCCCGGAGCTCCTGCCCCACGGTTTCGATCTGGTGGGCCTGGCCGGCGGCGCGCAACGCCTGGAATCGGGGCCGACCCGCCTTGTTCTCGGCGATCCACTCCTCGGCGAATGCTCCGCTGCGGATGTCGTCGAGGATGGTCTGCATCTCGGCGCGCACGGTGTCGTCGATGACGCGGGGGCCCCGGGTGAGGTCCCCGTACTCGGCGGTGTCCGAGATGGAGTAACGCATACCCGCGATCCCCTGCTCGTACATGAGGTCCACGATCAGCTTCAGCTCGTGCAGGCACTCGAAGTAGGCCGACTCGGGCTGGTAGCCCGCGTTCACCAAGGTCTCGAACCCGGCGGTGACGAGCGCGGTGAGACCGCCGCACAGCACCACCTGCTCGCCGAAGAGGTCGGTCTCGGTCTCCTCGTCGAAGGTGGTGTCGAGGACACCCGCCCGGGTCGCGCCGATGGCGTTGGCGTAGGACAGCGCGACGTCGCGGGCCTTGCCGGTCGCGTCCTGGTGCACCGCGACCAAGGACGGGACCCCCCCGCCCTCCGTGTACGTGCGGCGCACCAAATGACCGGGGCCCTTCGGCGCCACCATCGTCACGTCGACGCCAGGCGGAGGCACGATCTGCTTGAAGCGGATGTTGAAGCCGTGGGCGAACATGAGCATGTCACCGTCGCTGAGGTTCGGCGCGACGAACTCGTCGTACGCGGCCTTCTGGTCGGTGTCGGGCAGCAGGATCATGATGACGTCTGCCTCGGCCGCGGCTTCGGCCAGGGACGTGACGCGCAGCCCGGCGTCTTCCGCCTTGCGCCGGCTGGTGCTGCCGTCGCGTAGCGCCACCCGGACGTCCACGCCCGACTCCAACAGGTTGAGCGCGTGCGCGTGTCCCTGGGAGCCGTAGCCGAGGATGGCGACCTTGCGCCCCGCGATCAGGATGGGATCGGCGTCGGATTCGTAGTACAGCGTGGCCATGGCGTCAGTTCTTCCTTCTTTATCGTGCTCGGTCGGTCTGCCCAGTCCTCGAATTCAATGGCGACCCAGCTTAGGCAGGGCCACCCGGCCCGTCCGCTGGAGCTCCACCACCGTGTACTGCTCGAGAAGTCCCTCGAAGTCGTCGATCTTCTCCGGCCGGCCGGCCAGCATCACGGTCAGCCGGTCGGCGCCCACGCTGACCACCTCGCCGCCGAACACCCCGACGAGCTCAATCACTTGCGAGCGCTCGGCCGGCCCGGCCGCCACCGTCACGAGCAGCAGCTCCCGCTCCACGGCCTGGGCCGGGGACAGCTCTCCGATGGAGACGACGTTGATCAATTTGTCGAGCTGCATCATCACCTGCTCCAGCGGAGCCGACTCGACGTCCACCACGATGGTGATCCGGCTGAAGTGCTCGTCCTCGTCCGTCGGTGCCACGGCGAGCGAGTAGATGTTGAAGCCCCGGCGGCTGAACAGACCCGCCACCCGGGCGAGCACGCCGGCCTTGTTCTCCACCAGCACCGAGAGGATGTGGTGGCGCGGTGCGGGCGCCTTGCCGCCCGCAATTGAAGTCAGGTGCGCCGTCATCGCGCCGCGAGTTGGTCGGGGTGCACGACGATGTCGTCGTTGGAAGCACCGGCTGCCACCATGGGGAAGACCTTCTCGAAGGCATCGATGCGAAAATCGACCACCACCGGCCGGTCGTCGATGGCGTTGGCCTTGTCAATGGCCGGGCCGACGTCCTCGGGCGACTCGGCCCGGATGCCGACGCACCCCATCGCCTCGGCCCACTTGACGTAGTCGGGTAGGTCGGGCGACAGGTAGACCTCGGAGTACCGCTCCCCGTAGAACATCTCCTGCCACTGGCGCACCATGCCCAGGTAGGCGTTGTTCAGGATGGCGATCTTGACCGGGATCTGCTCCGAGCTCGCCGTCACGAGTTCCTGGGCCGTCATTTGGAAGCAACCGTCCCCGTCGATGGCCCACACGGTGCGGTCGGGCCGACCGACCTTGGCGCCGATGGCGGCCGGCACGGCGAACCCCATGGTGCCCGCACCGCCGGAGTTGACCCACGTGTAGGGATGCTCGAACGTCCAGTACTGCGAGGCCCACATCTGGTGCTGCCCGACGCCCGCCACCACGATGGTGTCTTCTGAGGCGGCGCCGCGGAGCTGCTCGACCACGTTCTGCGGCTTGATGGTCCGGCCGTCCGCGTCCGAGTAGTACAAGGGGAAATTCGCCTGCCACTCGTGGATCTGGCGCCACCACGCATCGAGATCCTGCACCACCGGACGGTCGGCCCGGGCGTCCATGGCGAGAAGCAGCTCTTCGACCACCAAGCGGCAGTCGCCGGCGATGCCCACGTCGGGCACGCGGACCTTGCCGAGCTCGGCCGGGTCGATGTCCACGTGGATCACCTTGGCCTCGGGGGCGAAGGCGCTGATCCTGCCCGTGACCCGGTCGTCGAAGCGAGCTCCGAGGTTGATGAGCAGGTCGCTGCGCTGCATCGCCGTCACGGCGGTGTAGTGGCCGTGCATTCCGGGCATGCCCAGCGCCAGCCGGTGGGAGTCAGGGAAGGCGCCGCGCGCCATCAGAGTGGTCACCACGGGAATCCCGGTCCGTTCGGCCAGGACCCGGAGCACTTCGGACGCCCTCGCCTTGAGCACACCTCCGCCCACGTAGAGCACCGGGCGACGAGCCTCGGCGATCAACTCGGCGGCCTGGCCTACCAGAACGGGGTCGCCGAAGGTCACCGGGTGGTATCCCGGCAAGTCCAGCTGGTCGACCGACTGCGGCCAGTACCACTCCATCGTCGCGTTGGAGATGTCCTTCGGCAGGTCGATGAGCACGGGCCCGGGGCGGCCGGTCGTCGCCACGTGGAAGGCGGCGGCGACCACCCGAGGGATTTCCCGCACGTCCTTGATCAGCCAGTTGTGCTTGGTGATACCCATGGTGACGCCGGTGATGTCGCACTCCTGGAAGGCGTCCGTCCCGATGGCCGGCGTCGCCACCTGGCCCGAGACCACGATGAGCGGCGTCGAGTCCATGTAGGCGTTCGCCAGCGGCGTGACGATGTTGGTCGCTCCCGGACCGCTCGTCACCATGGCGACACCGGGCCGGCCCGTGACCATGGCGTATCCCTCCGCCATGTGACCCGCCCCCTGCTCGTGGCGTACCAGGATGTGGCGGATGGAGGAGTCGATGATCGGGTCGTAGACCGGGAGGATGGCGCCACCCGGCAGGCCGAACATCACGTCGACCCCTTGCATCTCGAGGCTCTTGATGAGGGCCTGCGCCCCTGTCAGCTGCATCTCGTGCTCCCTGTTGCGCTGTCGTGTCCGTTGAACGGGTCTTGAATATTGAGAATGGGTCCGGAATTGAAAAGACCCCCCGGTGCGGGAGGTCGGTAGGCGCGCGCTGCGATGCGGGCGCGCGCCTACGTTACGAGTACCAGAATCGTCGGGCGGGTCGTACGTGCCTGCATGAGAAGGTCATTGTGGCACGGTCGACGGCCGTCGACAACCCCGCCTCCTGCCGGCGGCCTGCCGGCGGCCTCCCGCCGTCCGGCCAGACCTGTCAATCCTCGATCGCTTCGGCACCTCACCGGCATGGATATCCCATGGACGCGGGAGCGCCGGGCGGCACTCGTCAGGTAGGCGATGGCGTCGCCATCCCGGCGCCGAGGAGAGCGGGCAGTGCGGTCGCCCGCATCCGCGCCAGGACCCGGTCCGTCACCGGCGCGGCGTCCGGGTGGATGCCGCCGTTTCGCTCGGACCGGGCTCGCCACTCGGCCGCCCGTCGTTCCGACACACCGGGCTCGTCGAGTTGCGTGCAGTCGATCCGGTCGTTGTTCAAGTCGACCACGATGGAGTCGCCGTCCTCCACCAGCGCGATCGGTCCTCCGAGGATCGCTTCGGGCCCGACGTGGCCGATGACCAGACCGACCGATCCACCAGAGAACCGCGCGTCCGTCATCAACGCGATGGTGATGTGCCGCTCTCGGCAGAGCGCCGTGATCCGCGAAGTCGGATCGAGCAACTCCGGCATGCCCGGCGCGCCCCGGGGGCCCTCGTAGCGGATGACCACCATGTCGAGGTCATTGAAGCTGTCCGGGTGCCGATCGAGGGCCTCGATCAGAGGGCGCTCGCCTCTGAACACCTTGGCGCGGCCGGTGAAGACGCCGTCGCGCACTCCACCCTCGAGGCCGGCGACCTTGAGGATCGCACCACCGTCGGGAGCGAGGTTCCCTCGCAGCAGACGGAGCCCGCCGGTGTCCTTGAAGGGCTTGTCGAACGCGAAGATCACGTCCTGGTCCGGATGCGGTGGGTCCAGCCGCACCAGCTGCTCGGCCAAAGTCTCGCCCGTACAGGTCATAGCGTCGCCGTCGAGGAAGTCGGCCTCGAGGAGCTCCTTCACGACGACCTGGAGCCCACCCTTCGCGTCGACGTCCACCATGGAGTAGTCACCGAAGGGACGCATGTTGACCAGCACCGGCAGGCGGCGCGCCAGCCGGTTGAAGTCGTCCTGGCTGAGCACGTCGGCCCACAGGTCGATGCCGGCGGCGCGGGCGATCTCGACGCTGTGGAGCACCACGTTGGTGGAACCGCCCATAGCGATGGTGACCGTGAGGGCGTTCTTGAGCGAAGAGGGCGTCACGATGTCGCGCGGTCTGATGCCCCGGCTCGTCATGGCGAGCAGGCAGTCGACGAGCTCGTCGGGGAACCGGGTCATCCGGCGCGGGTCGTCCGACGGCGGGGACACCATGTGCAGCGGCTCGAGCCCGAGCACGGCGATGAAAGTCTGCATCGTGTTGTAGGTGAACATGCCCCCGCAGCTGCCCTGGCCGGGGCAGGCGTTGAGCGCGAGCCGGGCGCGCACCTCGGCGTCCTGGTCGACCGCCTGAAAGGCCGTCACCAGGTCGATCCGCTCACCGGTCTCGGGATCTATCCCCGGCTTGATCGGGCCGTCTGAGAGGATCACCGCCGGTGTGTCGTTCTCGAGCACTGCGGCGAGTGTCCCGACCGGGGGCTTGTCGCAGGCCACCACGGCGATGAGGGCAGCGACGCTGTTCGCCGCGAGATGCACGTCGACGACGTCGTGGACCAGCTCTCGGCCCACCAACGAGAAGCGCATCTGCGGCGTGCCGTTCAGCTGGCCGTCGGACACCCCGAGGGTGAACGCGGGCGGAATCAACCGGACCGGGAGGTCCTCGGCGGCAACGCGGCGGGAGAGGGCGCTCTGGACGACTTGCACCTTCTCCGGGACGCCGAGATAGCACTGACTGTCTCCGAGATTGCCGATCACCGCCCACACCGGATCGTGGACCTTGCCGACGTCCTCGCCCAGGAATTCGGCAGTGCCCACCCGCTGCACGTCGCGCCCGGGGTTGAGGGACACGAACGTGGACACCGGCGCCGCGTCGTTCGCTGCGGCCGCACGCGCGTCGTGCTCCTTGTTCATGGCCGCCAGCATACGGGCCGTCCCACGACCGCCCCGGCCGAAACCGTCAGGCCGGAACGGGGAGCACCCGTCTGGGCGGCTCCGGCGTCACCTCCACGCCGATCTTGGGCACGGTCCGGTCCAAGAAGCGCGGCATCCACCAGTTGACGGGACCGAGCAACTCCATGATCGAAGGCACGAGGACCATGCGGACCAAGGTTGCGTCGAGCAGGACGGCCACGGCGAGGCCGAGCCCGAACACTCTGAGTATGTGCAAGGGGTCGTTGATCACGAACGACCCGAAGACACAGAACATGATCGCCGCAGCGGCGGTGATGATGCGGCCCGTCACGGCCAGCCCGTCGGCGACCGCCGTCGCGTTCTCCTGCGTGCGCAGCCACTCCTCCCGGATGCGCGACAGGAGGAAGACCTCGTAGTCCATCGACAGCCCGAAGAGGATGGTGAACATCGTCACCGGGATCCAGGGGTCGATCGGACCGGTCTCGCCGATGCCGATCACGCGGCCCGCCCAGCCCCACTGGAACACGGCGACCATCACCCCGTAGGCGGCCCCGACGCTCAGCAGGTTCATGATCACCGCCTTGAGCGGCAGCACGACGCTGCGGAAGAGAGTCATGAGCAACAGGAACGACAGGATCAGCACGGCGCCGATGACGAGGAAGAGGCGGCTGCCCAAGAAGTTGGCGGCGTCGATGCCGCCGGCCGTCTGGCCGCCGACCAGGGCCTGCACGTCCGTCCCGCGCACCACCGGCGGGATCACGTCCGAACGGAGGGTCTGGACCAGCGTTGTGGTCTGGGCCGACTGCGGTGACGTCTTCGGGACGACCGTGATGACCGCTCCCGTCTTGGCCGCGTTGAACTGCGGTGGTGCCACGAACGCCACGTCGGGCACGCCCGAGCGCATGGCCGCGTCGAGCCGGGCCACGGTCTGCTCGTCGGCGGGACCGTGCATGTCGACGGCGACGATGAGGGGGCCGTTGAAGCCGACGCCGAAACCTTCCGCCAGTAGGTCGTAGGCCTGCTTCGTCGTGGCGCTCGCCGGATCGTTGCTGGCGTCGGTGAAAGCCAAGCGCATGCTGAAGACCGGGATGGCCAGCACCAGCAGAATCACCAAGGCCAGAGTCCCGGTGATCCAGGCTCGCCGTTGGACCAGCCGGCTCCACCGGTACCAGAAGCTGTGCTCCGGAGGTGGTCCGCCGCTCTGGAGCAGCCCGGGGATATGGAGCTTGTCGATGGCCCCGCCGGCGAAGCCCAGCATGGCGGGCAGCAGCGTCAAGGCGGCGATGAGGACCATGAGCACGGCGGCGATACACGCCGACGCCAGCCCGATCATGTACGGCTGCCCGATGAGGAAGAGGCCGAAGAGCGAGATCACGACGGTGCCACCGGCGAACATCACCGACCGGCCCGCCGTCATCAACGAGGTCACGACCGCATCGCGAGGATCACGTCCCTCGAAGATTCCCTGCCGGTAGCGGGTCACGATGAACAGGGCGTAGTCGATGCCGACCCCGATCCCGATCATCGCCGCCATCTCGGGGGAGAAGTTCGGTACGACCAGGAGGTGGGTGATCAGTTCGAGCAGCGCGACGCCGATGCCCAGACCGAAGAGCGCCGTGATGATGGGGAGGCCCATGGCGACGACGGAGCCGAACGCCAGCAGCATGATGATCATGGCGGCGGTGATGCCGATTCCTTCACTCGCCCCCGGCGAGATCTTCTGGACCGACGAGATCGGCTGGCCACCGAGCTCGACCTGGAACCCCGGACGTGCGGCCCGCTCTCGCCGTGTTGATGACGGCGTTGATGGCGCCCGGTGGCAGGTCCGACGTCTGTTGATCGAACTGGACGACGGCGTAGGCGACGTTGGCGTGGGTCGAGATCTGGTGGGCGCCTTCGGGTGAGAAGGGGCTGACCACCCCGGCCACGTGCGCCAGAGGTCGCAGGGAATCCACCACGCCGGAGATGGCGGCGCGATTGTCCGCGATGGGTGTGGACGTGTGGAAGACGACGTCGGCGAAGTCGCCCGCCTGGGACGGGAACTTGGCGCTGAGCAGATTGGCGGCCTGCTGCGACTCGGTGTTGCCCGAGGTGAACTTGTTCTCGAAGTGCGTGCCCACGAGCTGGGCGACGACCGTGAACCCCACGATGGCCACCAGCCAGAGCACGAGCACCCGCCGCCTCCGGTCGTAGCAGTGCCCGGCGAGCCGGCCCAGTGCGGTCACCCTCCCTTCCGGCGCACCGGGGCTGCCGTTGCTGTCACCCACCCCGGTTGACCCTCGTGTCGTAGGATTCATCACTGATGAGTTGTAACACAGAATTCCCCGCTGGTGAATACCCGTCGTCGTATTCGGCCCGAATATGAACGCTGTCGGCCGTCGCCCCGGAAAAGTCGACACTAAGGGCGACATCATCGAGGCGGCGCGGCGCGTGTTCGCCATCAAGGGCTATGACGGCGCGAGCCTGCGGGCCATCGCTCGCCAAGCCGGCGTGGACCCGGCCCTGGTCCACCACTACTTCGACGGCAAGGCGAGCCTCTTCGTCGCCGCCATGGCGCTGCCCTTCGACCCCCGGACCGTCAAGGACGACGCAGGGACAGGCCCCAAGGTAGGAGGACCCGACGTCGAGAGCTTTCTCGCCATGTGGGATCAGGCCGAGGGCACCGGGTCCGATTTCGCTTCGTGCGCCGCCGCGATGGCCGCTTCGCCGGCCGTGGCCGACGCGATCCGCGAGTTCGTGGCCGAACGGGTCTGGAGCGTCCTGATCCCCAACCCCGGCGAGAGCGAAGCCGTGACGGCCCAGCGCCGCGCCCTGGTTTCGGCTCAGCTGATGGGATTGGCGTTCACCCGCTACATCCTGCGGGTGCCGCCGATCTCGACCGCCTCCCCTCGCCAGATCGCCCGTTGGGTCGGACCGACCCTGCGGCGCTACACCGAGGAGCCGCTCGGTTCCTGACCGGCGTCCCGTCGGCGAACCAGTTCCGCCGCGACGTCCTTGCCGTTCGCTTTGCCCTTGGTCGCCTTCATGACCTCGCCGGTGAAGAAGCCCTGCAGCTTCTTGGCCGCGGCCGGGTCTCCGCCGACGAACCGGGCCCACTCGCCGGGATGGGCCGCGACGACGTCGTCGAGCGCGGCGGCGAGCGAGTCCGAGCCGAGGGCCTCGAACCCCATCTCCGTCGCCAGCACCGCTGGGTCGCCGCCCCGCTCGAGCAGCACGCCGAGGACGGCCTTCGACTGGGTCGCCGAGAGCTGGCCCGCCGACTCCATGGCGAGCAGGGTGGCGAAGGCGGGCGGATCCAGTCCCTCCGCTCGGTCGCTCTGCGCCGCCACCTCGTTGGCCGCCCGGGCCAGTGCCAGTGCGGCCGGTGCCCCGGCCTCGGTCGCCGCCGTGACCAGCCGGTCCAGTCCCAGGTCGACCACGGCGCGGATCTGGTCGGTTTCCGCCGCGCTCGGTCCGCCCCCGAGGGCGACCGCCAGTCCGGCCCGTCGATCGGCGGGCATGGGCCCGAGCGAGGCCTGCACCCGCGCCCGCCACGCGTCGTCGGGCGCAAGCGGCACCAGGTCTGGCTCGGGGAAGTAGCGGTAGTCGTTGGCTTCCTCCTTGGAGCGCAGCGGCTCGGTGCGCCCCGCCGACTCGTCCCAGTGGCGAGTCTCCTGCTTGACCGTGCCCCCCGACTCGAGGACCGCGACCTGCCGGGCAGCCTCGTATTCGATCGCTCGACCCAACGAGCGCAGCGAGTTGAGGTTCTTCACCTCGCATCGGGTACCGAACGCAGCTTGACCCCGTGGGC
This sequence comes from uncultured Acidimicrobiaceae bacterium, assembly GCA_963828505.1. Classification (GTDB taxonomy): domain Bacteria; phylum Actinomycetota; class Acidimicrobiia; order Acidimicrobiales; family RAAP-2; genus Bog-473. The sequence continues at coordinate 157,844 of CAWHFM010000005.1, read as the reverse complement.
CGGACCGAGACGTTGGCGTCGACTCGCATGGAGCCCTCCTCCATGCGGCCGTCGGACGTGCCCGTCGCCACCAGGATGCCCCGGAGTTCGGCGGCGTAGGCGCGGGCCTGGGCAGCCGAGCGGATGTCGGGCTCGCTCACGATCTCGACGAGCGGGATCCCCGATCGGTTGTAGTCCACCAGCGCGTGGTCCGCCGCGTTGATCCGGCCGCTCGCGCCGACATGCGTGAGCTTGCCCGTGTCTTCCTCCATGTGGGCCCGAGTCACCCCGACCCGGGACCCGTCGGGTAGCTCGAGCCACCCTCCCGTATTCAGTGGTAGGTCGTACTGGCTGATCTGGTAGTCCTTGGCCTGGTCCGGGTAGAAGTAGTTCTTCCGGGCGAACTCCGAGGGCCGGACGTCGCAGTGCAGGGCCGTCCCGATCCGCATGGCGAGCTCCACCGCGCGCTGGTTGAGCACCGGCAAGGACCCGGGAAGTCCGAGGCAGGTCGGGCACACGTTCGTGTTCGGTTCGTCGCCGAACGCGTTCGGGCACCCGCAGAACAGTTTGGTCGTCGTGGCCAGCTCGCTGTGGACCTCGAGCCCGATCACGGTCTCCCAGTTGCCGTCGTCGGTCACGGCGCCCCTGCCTCCATCACGCGGGCCACCCGGAACAGCAACGCCTCACCGAGCGCCGGCGCCAGCACCTGCACGCCGACCGGCAGCCCGTCGTCACCCCGGCCGAAGGGCACGGAGAGGGCCGGATGCCCCGAGAGGTTGGAGGGAATGGTGCAGACGTCGTTCATGTACATCGCCATCGGGTCGTCGACCTTCTCCCCGAGCGCGAAGGCTGTGGTCGGTGCCGTTGCCCCGAGCAGGACGTCGAACGACTCGTAGGCCCGCTCGAAGGCCTGCATCACCAGCGTGCGGACCCGCTGCGCCTGGGCGTAGTAGGCGTCGTAGTAGCCGGCGGAGAAGGCGTAGGTGCCGAGCATGATGCGGCGTTTGACCTCGGGGCCGAAGCCGGCCGTGCGCGTCGCCGTGTTCATGGCGGCCGCGTCCTCACCGTCGACCCGGAGGCCGTAGCGCACGCCGTCGTAGCGGGCGAGGTTGGACGACGCCTCCGCCGGGGCGATGAGGTAGTAGGCGGACAGCCCGTAGGAGAACTCGGGCACCGACACGTCTTCCACCTTGGCGCCGGCGGCGGAAAGCACGTCGGCCGCCTCCTGGACACGGGTGACCACGTCGGACGCGCATCCCTCGACCAGATCACGACAGACCCCGACGCGAACGCCCTCTGCCCCTTCGTGCAGTCGCGCCAGCGCCGGTTCCACCGGCGACGGGAGCGACGTGCTGTCGAGCGGGTCGTGCCCGGCGATCACGTCGTAGAGGAGCGCCGCGTCCTCGACCGTGGCCGCGAAGGGCCCGATCTGGTCGAGGGAACTGGCGAAGGCGATGAGCCCGTACCTCGAGACGCGTCCGTAGGTCGGCTTCATGCCCACGACGCCGCACAACGCGGCCGGCTGGCGGATGGAGCCCCCCGTGTCCGAACCCAGGCTCAGCGGGACGAAACCGGCCGCCACCGCCGCGGCCGAACCGCCGCTACTGCCGCCCGGCACCTTGCTCGGGTCGTGCGGGTTGCGCGTCGGACCGAAGGCGGAGTTCTCGGTCGAGCTCCCCATGGCGAACTCGTCGAGGTTCGTCTTGCCCAGTGTGACCGCCCCGGCGCCGGCCAGGGACGTCACGACGGTGGCGTCGAAGGGTGGCCGCCACCCCTCGAGGATGAGCGACCCGCAGGTCGTCGTGACACCCCGCGTGCACAGGTTGTCCTTGAGGGCGACCGGCACGCCCGCCAGCGGTCCCGGGTCGCGCCCCTCGGCCACCATGGCGTCGACGGCGTCGGCCTGCGCCCGGGCGCTGTCGTGAAGGACGGACAAGAAGCAATGCAACGCGCCATCGCCGGCCGCGACCGCGTCCAGCGCCTCCTCGGTGACCTCGCGGGCCGTCCGCTCCCCCGACCGCACCGTCGCGGCCAGGGCCAGGGCACTCGTCACGGGGCGTCTCCGCCGATTCGGGGCACGCGGAACCGGTGGTCCTCCACCGCGGGTGCCTCCGCCAGGACCTCTTCGCGGTCGAGACAAGGCCGAGGCTCGTCGGGCCGGAGGACGTTCTCCAGCGCGATCGGGTGCGACGACGGGGGCAGGTGCGACAGGTCGAGCGAGGCCACGTCAGCCGCGTGCTCGAGCACCGTGCGCAGCTGCGTGGTGAAGCGCTCGACCTCCTCGTCGCTCAGCTCCAGGCGGGCCAGCCGCGCCACGTGGACGACGTCGTCACGGGTGAGCCCGTCCCCGGCGCTCATGGACCGGGCGACGGGGCCAGGACGGAGGTCACGAACTCCACCGTGCGCGCCTCGATCTCGTCCTTGTCGTAGTCCAGTGTCGCCACGTGGTAGCTCCGCTCCAGCATGACCTGCTCGACCGGTCCCTTGGCCTGCGCCACCAGCAGCTCGCTCGACTTCGGGTCGACCACGTGGTCCTGGCGGCTCGTGAACACGAGGACCGGGCAGGTCACCGACTCGAGCGCGGCCTCCACTTCGCCCGCCGCGGCGAAGAGGGACAGCGCGGCGCGCAAGGGAAGCCCGTCGTACGCGGACTCGACGACGCCCTCCATGGCGATGTCCGAGCCGATGCCGGGCGCCACCTCGTCGCCGCCGTCCACCATCGACTGGACGAACGACACCGTGGCTTCGTCGGGCGGCATCAGGAGCGGGTTGACCAGGGCCAGACCAGCGATCTCCGGGTGGCGCTGGGCCAACCAGACGCTAAGGGTGCCGCCCATGGAGAGCCCGACGACGGCCACGGAGTCGCTGCGCGCCGCGAGGTCCGTGTAGGCCGTCTCGGCCGCTCCCGACCAGTCCTCCCAGCGCGTCGGGAGCATGTCCGCCATCTCGGTGCCGTGCCCCGGCAGCAGCGGCATCTCGACGGTGAGGCCGGCGTCGGCCAGCGCCAGGGCCAGGCCGCGCATCGACTGCGGATTCCCCGTGAACCCGTGCAGCACGAGCGCGCCGCGACCGTCGCCGGTGGCGGAGTAGGGCTCTGCGCCGGGAATCACGGAAGGGCAGCCTACCGGCGGGCCGGGTAGGGTTCCGGCGGCCGATACCCGACAAGGAGCAGAGGAGCACGCATGCCCTACCCGTTCTTGAGCGACGACTGGTTCGACGAGGCGCGCAAGATTCGGGCCGAGTACGACGGCAAGGTCCCCCCGATCGCGCACTCCGTCCGCATGAACCTTGTCGTGACGGCGGTCCCCTTCGGGGACGCCGACGTCGACGCCCACATGGACACGTCGAGCGGCGACCTGGTGCTCGACACCGGCCACCTCGAGGGCCCCGACCTGACGGTCACCGTCGACTACGACACCGCCAAGGCCATCCTCATTGAGGGGAACCCCCAGGCCGGCATGCAGGCCTTCATGCAAGGCAAGGTGCGCGTCGAGGGCGACATGGCCAAGCTGATGGCGCTCCAGACCCAGCCCGCGGCGAGCGACCCGAACGCGGCCGAGATGGCTGCCCGGCTGCGCGACATCACCGAGTAGTCGAGTAGTCGAGTAGTCGAGCGATCAGGCCGGTTCGGCCGCCAGCTCCCGGGACCGAGCACCCCGGGGCAACGGCCGCATGAAGAAGGCACACACGACCGAGAGCCCCGCCGCGCCGGCACCGACCCAGAACGGGACGCTGAAGCTGTGCAAGAGGCCGGACGGGTGGAGAGCCCGTCGCCCGATCGACTCCTGAATGGTGAGCACGGCCTGGATCCCGGCCACCTCGCCGACCTGAGCCGCCAGTAACGAGGCTGCGCTCATCACGCCGTACTCGGACGCGGACAACTCGTTCGACATGGCGGCCGACGTCGCTGGCATCGACACGCCCATCCCGAGTCCCGACAGGGCCAGCGCCAACAGCACGACGACGAGGCCCGACGAGAGCGTGAGCGTGGCGAAGAGGACCATCGACGCGAAAAGCACGCATGTTCCGAACAGCGTGGTGGCGCGCTCGCCCGTGCGCACCGTCATGTACCCCGCGATGGGCGCGCTCACCGCGAACACGAGCGGGCGCGCCACCGACAGGAACCCCACCTGCGAGACGCTGTAGCCGAAGACCTGCTCCATGAGGAGGGGGAACAAGAAGAACCCGCCGAAGTAGGCGAAGCTCGAGAACCCCTTCGTGGCCATGGGGAACACGAAGTTGCGCCGGGAGAAGTACCTGGTCGGGACGAGCGGTGTCGCGAACGTCAGCTCGCGCCACACGAAGGTGGCGCCGAGCACAACGGCGAGTAACCCCGCCACTACGACCGCGGTCGAGCTCCACCCGACGATCGGCCCGATGCTGAGCACCAGCATCCCCGAGGTGACCGCGCCCGCCAGGGTCCAGCTCCCGATCCAGTCCATACCGTCCCATGTCGGCCTCCGGCCCCGCTCGCGCCTACGGCGCCGCGACGGCAGCAGGACCGCGACGACGGCTGACGCGACGACCAGGAGCACGAGCTGGCCCCAGAACAAGGTCCTCCAGCCGAAGTACTGGATCACCGGAGAGCCCAACGTCACGCCGAGCACCGGTCCGCCCGCGCCGACCAGCGACCACCAACCGAGCGCTTTGACGCGGTCCGCCGGAGCGAACAGCTCGAGGATGAGCGCCATCGACGCCGTCCCGGTCGCGGCGCCCTGCACGCCGTCCAGGCACCGGGCGAACAGGAGCATCCCGACGTCGGGCGCGGTCGCCGTGAGGACCGCGCTGACCATGGCGCCCACGAGCCCGAACTGGTACAGGCGGCGGTGCCCGAACAGGTCGCCGACCTTCCCGAAGAAGGGCGCCGCCACGCCGAAGGCGAGCAGAGGCCCGGTCGAGGCCCAGGCCAGCACGGAGAGATTGGTGTGGAAGTCGGCCTTTACCGTCGGCAGAGCGACCACGAAGACGGTGAACGTGATGTTGAGCGACAGCAGCCCGGCCAGCAGCGCCACCAGGGCCCACCACTGGTAGCGCGGGCTCCGCTCGGCCCGCGCCGAGACGCGCCGGTGCAGCAGGGAGAACCAGTTGAGCTCGACGGACCCGTCCGCTCCCATGGTCCCCATGGCGCCCCCGCCGGGGTCGTAGCGCGGGTCGAGCAGCGCGTCGGCGCGCTCGGTGGTCGGGCCCTCCACCCGGGACACCCTACCGGTGCCCAATTCGGGGGCTCGGGTCGTGACGGACGCTCGCGCCTCGTGAATCGAGGCGGTCGCGGGTTTTGTTCCGTCCGTGGCGGATCGATCAGGCGGATCGAGCCGGACGTATCTGTCGCACGGCTCTCAGACCGGGTTTCGCTCTTGGAGACCGTTCCGCCGTGCGCACCCGTGGAAGGCCTTCATGGCCTTCATGCCGGTCGTCGTCGTCATTTTCGTGACGACCGTCGTCACCGACGCCATGATGGGATGGCCCGAACCGACGTCGGGGATCGTCGTGGCCATGCTGATCGGAGCCCTGGGTGGCGGGATCATCGCCATCGTCGCCCCGTACTAGTGGCGCCAGCCGCCGACACGTCGGCACTTTCCTTGGCCCGGGTGCTCACACCCGCCGGCGCGTTCAGGTCATAGCCGTCATAGCCGTCATGGCCGTCATGGCCGTCACCGCCGTCAGCGGAAGCGGCGGAACCACCAATTCGGGTCGCGTCCGTGGGCGTGGAAGTGGTCGGGGATCTGACGCATGACCCGGTCGACCGACCACTCGCCCGCGCCGAAGCGGGCGTCGGAGACGCGCGGTCAGCTGGTCCAGCATGTGCTCGACCTCGGGGTCGGGCGGAACGGCGCCGTGCTGCTTCCACACCACCATGGGCACGCCGCACACCTCGCAGTCGGCGACCCAACAGACGTCGTCTTCGTGGTGCCACTCCGAGAGATGCGCCGCCTCGCAGAGGTCGCAGCCGGGACGGGCCGTCACTGCGTGAACAGCACGACCGCAGACCCAGTCGGGACCGAGGTGTTGATGGATGGTTGCGTACCCACCACCTTGTTCTTCGGGCTGCCCGACACGCCCGAGACGGTGAGGCCGGCCTGCTCCATCGCGGCGGTCGCCTGCGCCACCGTGTCCTGCAGCACGTTGGGCACCGTCGTCATCGGCGGGCCGCTCGATACGTTGACCGTCACCGTCGACCCGTAGGGGGCGGATGCCCCTCCCGCCGGCGACGTCCCGATGACGTCGCCGGAGGTCACGCTCGAGCTCGCCTGCGGGTTCTGCGCTGCCACCAGTCCGACCGCCTGCAGCGCTGCCTGCGCCTGGGCATAGGTGTAGTTCGAGGGGATGATGGGAACCGGCACCGGCGGGTGGCCCTGGGAGGGCACCAGGGTGATGGTGGATCCATACGGTGCCATCGTCGGGTTGGCGGTGGCGCCGATCGACCACAGCACGAGCTCCCCGGCCGGCGTCGTGTTGTCGTAGCGGGGCGGCGCGCACACGGCCTTGAAGTGCGCCGCCTCCAACGTCGTGGTGGCGACGGCGCAGGTCATGCCGGTGAGCGAGGGGACGGTGACGTTGGGTGGGCCGTCCGAGAGCACGACGGTGACCGTTGTCCCCTGTTTCTGGGAGGACCCGGCGGCGGGGCTCTGCGCCACGATGTCGCCGGTCGCGATGCTGATGGACTGCACCTTGGTGTCCGAAGCGCGCACGTTCATGTGGACCTTGGACGCTGCGGACTCGGCTGCGGTGAGGCTGAGGCCGCTCATCGCCGGCACCGGGTGCGACGGGGTGAACACCTTGGCCTCGAACGCCGCCGCCAGTCCGCCCGCGATGACCAGCACCGCCGCGGCGATGGCGGCCACGATCCAGGCCGTGCGGTGCGAACGCTTCGCCGTCCGCCGCGGCGCCCGTGGCGCCTTGGCACCGCCCGCACCCGCATGGGGCTCGGCGTCGAAGATCTCGCCCGGGCCCGCCCTGGTCCCGACGGGCGCGGCCGCCGCCACGGTCGTCGCCCCGGCGGTCCCAGCCGTGGCAGCCGTCCCAGCCGCCGCCGTCGCCGTCGCCGTCGCCGCGGTCGCCGTCCCGGCCGCCACCTCGGTCAGCTCGGCCACGCCGGGGGCCCGGAACCCGTTGATCGGCGCCGCGCTCCCACCGTGCTCAATCACGAGAGGCAAGGGCGCCGCCGTGGGCAGGGCGCTGGACAGCGCGCCCAGCCTCGCCGCCAACCCGGCCGCGTCGAGCCGGGACGCCACGTCCGGCGCGGCCGCCCGGGCCAGCACGTCGTCGAGAGGGCCGAGGTCGGGATGGTGCGGCAGCGGTTGGCCGATCCGGGCGGCCAGCGTCCCCATCGTGGTGTCTGTGACGAAGGGGACGGTGCCGGTCACCGCCTCGTAGAGGACGATGGCGAGGGAGTACACGTCGGCCCGGCCGTCCACCGGACGGCCCTCGGCCGCCTCGGGCGACATGTAGCGTGCCGTCCCGACCATGGCGCCGGCCGGCTCCGTCCACGCCGCCTCGGCCAGCGCGCGGGCGACGCCGAAGTCGGCCACCCGGACCCGTCCCTCCTCGTCGAAGAGCAGGTTCGCCGGCTTGATGTCCCGGTGCACCAGCCCCCGGGCATGCGCGTAGGCGAGCCCCTGGGCCACCTCGGTCCCGATCACGGCCGCCTGCGAGTGCGAGAGCCGTACGCCACGGTCGAGCAGATCGCGCAGCGAGCCCCCGCCGAGATACTCGAGCACCAGATACGGGCCGTCCGTGTCCTCACCCCAGTCGAACACGCGCAGCACGTGCGGGTGGTTGAGCGAGGCCACCGAGCGCGCTTCGGCCCGGAAGCGCTTGAGGAACGATTCGTCGGCGGCCAGCCCGGGTTGGAGGACCTTGACCGCGACGTGGCGCTGCAGCGACACGTCCTCGGCGAGGTACACGTGAGCAGAAGCGCCGGTGCCCAGTGCGGAGACCAGCCGGTACCGCTTCCCAAGGACCCGGCCAATGGAATCAGAGATCAGGGGCATCGGGCGACCCCTACGCTACCGACCCCGCCACGGCCACCGGTGGACGCCTCGCGACCAGCATTCCGTGCTTCCCAACGCCCGTGTGTCCCTGCGGTCCCTCGACCTGCGATCCCTCGACCTGCGGTCCCTCGACCTGCGGTCCAGCGCCGCGCCGTCCCGCCGTCCCGCGCCACCCGTCATCCCGGCCGCTCCCCCGTCTCGAGCAAGGACCCGAACGACTCCGCGCCGATCGTCGGGACCTGGAGCTCATCGGCCTTCTTCAGCTTGCTCGCTCCGGGCGCGTCGCCCACCACGAGAACGAAGGTCTTCTTCGACACGCTGCCCGGCGACTTCCCGCCCCGCGCCATGATCGCCTCTTCGGCCCCCTCCCGCGTGTAGCCCGGGACCGCTCCGGTGACCACGACTGTCTTGCCCGCCAGCGTCTGGGGCAGGTCGCCCGGCGCCGTAGCGCCTGCTGACGCCGTACCGCCCGCCGCCGCTCCGGTTCCCGCCGCCCCGGCTCCCCGACCCGGCCGCGCCGCGGCTCCCGGCTCCTCCGTGTTGACCCCGGCCGCACTGAGGCGTTCGACCACCGCCACGTTGGTCTCCGCCGCCAGGAACTCGGCCAGGCTGGCGGCGATGACGGCGCCCACGCCCTCGACGGCGGCCAGCTCGTCGGCACCAGCCCGAGCGATCGCGTCGAGGGTGCCGAAGGCGCGGGCCACGGCACGGGCGCCGGTCGGACCGACGTGGCGGATCCCCAGGGCGACGAGCAGGCGGCTCAGCGGCCGCGATCGGGAGGCGTCGATGGCGGCCACCAGGTTCGCCGCAGACACCTCGCCGAAGCGTTCGAGCGCGACGAGCGGCGGCGCAGTCAGCAGGTAGAGGTCGGCCGGGTCCGCGATGAGGCCCGCGCTCACCAGCTGGACGACGCGCTCTTCGCCCAGTCCCTCAATGTCCATGGCGGAGCGCGACGCGTAGTGCGCGATGCGCTGCACACGCTGAGCCGGGCAGTCGATGTTGGTGCAGTACGTGTCGCTCTCGCCCGGCAGCCTGACCAGCGGCTCTCCACACGACGGGCAGGAGCTGGGAAACTTCCACTTGGGCTTGCGCCTCGCTCGGACCCCGGGTCCGTCACGAACCGGGCCGACCACCTCGGGGATCACGTCGCCGGCCTTGCGCACGATGACCAGGTCGCCCGGCCGCACGTCCTTCGCGGCTACCTGGTCCTCGTTGTGAAGCGTGGCCACGCCGACGGTCGAGCCGCCGACGAAGACCGGCTCGAGCCGGGCGAACGGCGTGGCCCGGCCGGTGCGCCCGATCGACACCATGATGTCGAGCAGCCTGGTCGTACGTTCCTCCGGCGGGAACTTGAAGGCGATGGCCCACCGCGGCGCGCGGGAGGTGGCGCCGAGCACGGCGTGAAGCGCCAGGTCGTCCACCTTCGTGACGACGCCGTCGATTTCGTAGGCCATTGCGTGGCGCGCTTCTTCGAGCTGTCGGCAGCGCGCCGACGACCGCCGAGATGCCTTTGACCAACTTTGCGTCGGGGCTCACCGGGAACCCCGCCTTCTTCAATTGAGCCAGGGTCGCGGCCTGCGTCGCGGCCGGCCAGGAGCTCTTGGGCGGCGCGCCCTCGACGACGCCGACCTGGTAGGCCCAGAAGTGCAGCGGCCGCTGGGCGGTGATGCCCGGGTCCTTCTGGCGCAGCGCGCCGGCCGCCGAATTGCGAGGGTTGACGAAGAGTCGCTCCCCGGCGTCCGCTTGACGCTTGTTCATCGCATCGAACTCGGCGACCGGCATGTAGATCTCGCCGCGCACTTCGAGCACGTCGGGGTAGGGCCCGCCCGCTCGGGCCAGCTCGTGCGGCACGTCCTTCACCGTGGCGACGTTCGCCGTGACGTCCTCGCCCACGACGCCATCGCCGCGCGTGGCGGCCTGGACCAAGCGGCCCCGCTCGAAGGTGAGCGACATGGCCACGCCGTCGACCTTCGGCTCGCAGGTGAACTCGAGGGACTCGAGTTCGAGCGAGGGGTCCTGCCGCCGGAGGCGGTCGCCCCACGCCGCGCACCTCGTCGTCGCTGAAGGCGTTGTCGAGGCTCATCATCGGTGCCCGGTGACGGACTTCCTGGAAGAGGCCCGACGGGGCGGCCCCGACGGAGTTGGTCGGCGAGTCGGGCGTGGCCAGGACCGGGTACTCAGACTCGAGCCGGCGCAGCTCCAGGACCAGGAGGTCGTATTCGGCGTCGGGGATCTCAGGTGCGTCGAGGGTGTGGTACAGCGTGTTGTGGTGCTGGATCAGCGACCGGAGCTCCTCCGCCCGCTCCGACGCGTCCGCCGGCACGCTGTCGTCGCCGCCGGCAGCCACGCTCGCGTCCTCAGAAGCGGCCACGCTCAGGCGGCGATGCCGCCGCCGACGAGGGCGTCCGGATGGAGGGCGTCGTAGAGCGCCACGGTCTGTCCGGGCGCCACCAGCCGCTGCCGGACGTCGAAGTGCACCGCGAGCCCGGCGTCGTGGTGCACGATCGTGCACGGCAAGGCCCGACCGTGTGCGCTGACCTGGGCTATGGCGCGGTCACCCACGCCCAGCGGCCGGTCGACCCAGGTGAGCGTCGGCGTGGCCAGCACGACCGCTCCGCACATCACCTCTTCCGCCGCGCCCACGGTGACGCGGCGCGCCGCGATGTCGACCGAGGTCACATAGCGGCGCCGGCCATCCGTCCCGTGACCCATGCCGCGGCGCTGACCAACGGTGACCAACTCGACGGCCTCCACCTCTCCGGCGGGGAGGCCGGCTCCGTCGACGACGGCACCGGGGTGCAGATCCATCCGCCGGCCGAGGAACTCGTGCCGACCTTCGGTGCGACCGATGAAGCACACGTCCTGGCTGTCAGGCTTGGCCGCGGTACGAAGTCCGAGCCGGCGGGCGTGGGCTCGCACCTCGTCCTTCGTCATCTCGCCAACCGGCAGCACCAGGCGGGCCAATTCCTCCTGGCCCAGCATCGACAAGACGTACGACTGGTCCTTCGCCGGATCGGCGCCCCGACGCAGCCGCAGCACACGGTCCGCCGGACAAGTCCCGTCGGCCTGACTCCCGCCAAACTCACTCCCGCCAACCAGACTTCCGGTCCCACCTCCCGCCTCGTCGACGGTGACGCGGGCGTGATGCCCGGTGGCGAGCCGGTCGAAACCGAGGCGATCAGCCCGGCGCAGGAGTCGGTCGAACTTCATGGAACGGTTGCACTCGATACACGGGTTCGGTGTCCGGCCTCTGGCGTGCTCCTCGACGTAGGGCGTCACCACGTGGCGCTCGAAGTCCTCGGTGAGGTTGAAGACGTGGTGCTCGATACCCAGCTGCTGGGCGACCCGGCGCGCATCCTCGACGTCGGCCACCGAACAGCAGCCGGAGTCCGAGGCTCCGCCCCAGAGCTTGAGCGTGGCGCCGACGACGTCGTGGCCCCGTTCGACCAGGAGCGCGGCCGCGACGGACGAGTCGACCCCACCGGACATGGCCACAAGAACACGCATCTTCACAAGTGTGCCACCCGTTTTCAGGAACAGCCGCGCAACGACGCCGCGATGTCGGGCACCACGGCGAGCGCGTGGTCGATGTCGGCGTCGGTCGTGGTGGAGCCAAGCGTGAACCGAACCGCGCCGTCGGCCAGGCGCCGGGACACCCCCATGGCGGCCAGCACGTGGCTCGGCTCCAGTGCGCCGCTGGCACAGGACGAACCACCCGACGCGCACACTCCCGCCGCGCCCAGGGCGACGAGCAGCTCCTCGCGTTCGATCCCGGGCAGGCACAGATGGAGGTGCCCGGGGAGCACGGGCACTCCGGGCGAGACCGTCTGCTGCGCCCAAGGTATCGCCGCGAGCAGGCCGGCCGCGAGACGGTCCCGCAGCGCCGACACTCTGGCCGCCGCCGCGACGCGCTCCCCGCGGCCGCCCGCAGTGCCGTGGCCATGCCCACGGCGCCGACCACGTCTTGCGTGCCGCTCCGCCGGTCGCGTTCTTGGCCCCCACCGTGCTGCCGCGGCGAGAGCGCGACCGCCGGGCCGACGACGAGTGCCCCCACGCCGACCGGACCACCGACCTTGTGCGCGCTGAGCGAGATCAGGTCGGCGCCGGCACAAGACTCCGCAATCTCGAGGTGTGGTGCCGCCTGGACCGCGTCGGTAAAGACGAAGGCGTTGGGCGCTCGCCGTCGAACGGCATCGATGACCGTTCCCACGGGTTGCACGACCCCCGTCTCGTTGTTCGCCGTCATCACCGCGACCAACACGACGCGAGAAAAGAGCGAACGTGCCAGCGCGTCGAGGTCCACCACCCCGGAGCGATCGACCGGAAGCTCCCGTGCGTCGGCGCCGAGCTGCTCAGCGGCGCGGCAGGATTCCCGGACTGCTGGGTGCTCCACGGCGGACGCCAGGACGACCGCGTCACCATGCTGGGCCAAAGCGGCCTCCACCGTTCCGAGTACCGCCAGGTCGGCGGACTCGGTGCCACCGGAAGTGAAGACGACTTCGCCCGGGTCCCGGCCCACGAAAGCCGCGACCTCGTCCCGTGCCTCCTCGAGCAGCCGCTTCGCCCGCTGCGCCGGAGGATGGCTCCCGCTCGGGTTGCCGAGCGGCCCGGAGAGCACCTCCGCCATCGCCGCGGCGACCTCGGGACGCAGCGGCGCCGTCGCCGCATGGTCCAGATAGGCGACCGTCACACCGGGCGTCGCGCCGCCGGGCCACCCGTGGGGCGCCACCTCACCGGCACTTGGGGCGCCACGTCATCGCCGCTTGGGCGCCACGGTATCGGTGCTTGGGCCTCGTCGCGGGCACGACCAGGGCGATCATGCGACGTACACCGTCTTGGCGTTCGCGAACTCCTTGAGGCCGAGCTCGGCCAGCTCGCGTCCGAAGCCCGACCGCTTGATGCCCCCGAACGGCATCTCGGGCATGGACGCCACCATGGCGTTGACGAAGACGGCACCGGCCTCGATGCCTTCGACGCAACGCTGCACCTCCTCGTCGTCTGTCGTCCACACGCTCGACCCGAGACCGAAGGAGGTGGCGTTCGCCGCGGCGAGCGCGGCCTCGAGGTCTGGCACCCGGATGACCATGGCGACCGGTCCGAAGATCTCGTCCTGTGTGAAAGGCATGTCCGTCGTCACGCCCGAGAGCACCGTCGGGGGGAAGTACCAACCGGCGCCGTCGGGAACGCGCGCTCCGGCGTGCACCGTCGCCCCCTGAGCCCGGGCCGCTTCCACCTGGCCGATGAGCTCGTCGCGCTGGGCCTTGGTCACGATCGGCCCGACGTCGGTGGCGGGGTCGAACGGGTCTCCGACGACGAGGGCGTCCATGGCCGCGGTGAATCGCGTCAGGAACTCGTCCGCGACTGCATCGGCCACGATGAACCGCTTGGCTGCGATACACGACTGCCCGTTGTTCTGCACGCGCGCCGTGACGGCGGTGCGCACGCACGCGTCGAGGTCGGCAGAGGGCAAGACGATGAAGGGATCGGATCCTCCGAGCTCGAGCACGCTCTTCTTCAGCGTGTGGCCCGCAACCGCAGCCACCGACATGCCGGCCTGTTCCGACCCCGTGAGCGTGACCGCGGCGATGCGCGGGTCCTCTATGAGCGCCGCAACGTCCTTCGATTGGATGTAGAGGTTGGTGAACACACCGTCGGGCAGGCCGGCGCGTCGGAAGAGGTCCTCAATTGCCGCGCCGGTCTGCGGGACGTTCGAAGCATGCTTGAGGAGCCCACAGTTGCCGAGCATCAGGGCGGGCGCGGCGAAGCGGATGACCTGCCACAGCGGGAAGTTCCACGGCATGACCGCCAGCACCACGCCCAACGGCTCATAACGCACGTAGGACTTCGCCGCCGACGTGGTCACGGGCTGGTCGGCCAGAAGCTCCTCGGCGTTCCCGGCGAACCAGCGCAGCCCCGCCGCGCATTTGGAGACCTCGGCCTTGGCGGCGGCGAAGGTCTTGCCCATCTCGGTGGTCAGGATCCGGGCCACGTCCGGCACCTCGGCCTCGAGCAGCTCCGCTGCGGTGATCAGGTGCCGGGCCCGCTCGGCGAACGTGGTCGTCCGGTAGGCCGAGAAGGCCTCGGCCGCTCGCTGGACGAGCGCCTCGACCTCCTCGGGCGTGTGGGCGGGGAACTCCTTCTCGGTCTCGCCGGTGGCGGGGTTGACAGTCGCGAAAGGCATGGGTCGATTCTTACCCGCCGGGGATCCCGCCCGTGCCGGGTCGACGTGGGCCGCATGTACGGGACAAGGCGGATCAGACGGCAGCCCACCGGGGCGGACCAGACGGCAGCCCACCGGGGCGGACCAGACGGCAGCCCACCGAGGTGGTCACGGTGCGGCGGTCGGTGCCACCATGACCGTGCGATGCCTACGGATCCGATAGAGAACGCCGCCCGCCTCCTGGGACGGGCGCGGCGCGTCGTCGTGCTGACGGGAGCCGGCATCTCGACGGACTCGGGCATCCCGGACTTCCGGGGTCCCGAAGGGCTCTGGACAAAGAACCCCGCGGCGGAGAAGGCGGCCAACATCGAGGTCTACGTCGGTGACCCGGAGGTGCGGCGCCGCTCCTGGCAGAACCGTCTGACGTCGCCGATGTGGGCCTCCGAACCCAACGCCGGCCATCGGGCGCTGGTCGACCTCGAGCGGAGCGGCCGGCTCGACACGCTGGTGACCCAGAACATCGACGGTCTGCACCAGAAGGCCGGTAACGATCCGTCGCTCGTCATCGAGATCCACGGGACCTCCCTCGAGGTCGCCTGCCTGCGTTGTGGGGACCGCCAGCCATGCGAGCCCGTCCACGATCGGGTGCGCGCCGGGGAGGACGACCCGACATGCCTGCGCCCCATGCCGCTGGGCGGCGTCGACGAGCCTTCCGTCTGCGGCGGGATCCTCAAGTCGGCCACGATCAGCTTCGGTCAATCCCTGATCCCCGAGGACCTCTCGCGTGCGGACAACGCGGCGTCACGGTGCGACCTCCTCCTGGCCGTGGGCTCGACGCTCGGCGTCTTCCCCGCCGCCGGTCTGGTTCCGGTCGCCGTTCGGCACGGCGCAGTTGTGGTGATCGTGAACGGAGGGCCGACCGACATGGACGATCTCGCCGACGTGGTCGTGCACGGCTCCATCAGTGAGCTGCTGCCGGGGCTGGTGCGCGGGCTCGACGCGGGCTGACCTCGCCCCGGCCGGGACTGTTTGGGACGGCGCCCGGTGTCGGGACGGCGCTAGGTCGTGGTCGTCGGCCCGGCGGGCTTGTCCTTCGCCTTGCGCCGGGGCTTGAGCGCAAACCACCAGATGCTGGCGATGGTCCCCAGTGTGACCGCGGCCGCGGCCACCGGCTTGACCACTTTACGTGCGCCGCTTTTCGCCATGCGGGCAGACTACCGGGCGGCGGGAGCGGCGGCCTGATCCGGCAGGCGCACGATCGGCTCATGCCCCTCTCGTCCCGGACCGAACGCCAGATGGAGGATCTGCTCCGCCACCCACGCCGGCGCATTGAACCGGTTCTCCTCAGCCGCGAGGCGGAAGCGGGGGCCTTCCGGGAAGTCGGACTCGCTGGTGGCCCTGATGGCGGCCTGCATGTCGGTATCGACCAGGCCGGGGGCCACGGAGAAGGCCTCCAGCCCGTGCCCCGCCTCCTCGAGCGCGATGACGCGGGTGAGCTGGTCGACGGCCGCCTTGGACGCGCAGTACGTGGCCCACCCCCAATACGGCTTGGTGGCGGCTCCCGACGAGAGGTTCATCAGCACGCCCGTTCCGCTCCTGCGCCGGACGTGGTCGGCGAAGGCGGCGGAGCCGTTGATCACGCCGATGACGTTGACCTCGACCACCCGCGCGAGCTGAGCGGGATCCGCGTCGGCGAGCGGACCGATGGGTCCAAGTACTCCGGCGTTGTTCACCCATAGGTCGATGCGACCGAAACGGGCGATCACGGCGTCGGCGAATGCAGCAACCGCGTCCCCGTCGGCGACGTCGACGGCCGCGCAGACGGGTGCCTCAGCGGACTCGACCCGGCCGTCGTGCGCGGTCGGCCGGGTTCGGGCCACCAACCTGGGCCGGTGCAGCGCGCACAAGCCGAGGTGCATGCCCGAAGCGGCGAAATGAGCAGCCAGCCCGGCACCGAGGCCCCGGCTGGCTCCAGTGACGACGGCCACCTTGCCGGCCACGGGCACGGCCTCGGGCATGGGCACGGCCCCGGGCATGTGCCCCGGCCCTGGCCCTGGGCCCGGCCCGGGCACGGTTACGGCTTCCTTGCCGGCGCGGGAGACGGACGCACCGGACATCGGGTCATGCGGTTCGGCGCACGGAGCGGTCGACGGCGTACTTCCGGGCCGCCTCGACTAGCGCGTCGAACGGCCGACGGTCCCAGTCCTCCTCCGGATGCCACTGCACCGCCAGGACGAAACGGGACCCGGGCAGCTCGACCGCCTCAGTGACCCCGTCCGACGTCGTGGCGGTGACCTCGAGGCCACGGCCCGGCTCCTTGATCGACTGGTGGTGCGAGCAGCGGACGGTGGCGACGCGGCCGAAGACGTCGGCGGTGCGGGTGCCGGCGACCGCCTCGACGTCCACGTCACCGAACACGTAGGGGGCGGAGCGGTGCGCGGTGTGCCCCACCTCGTCAGGCAGATGTTGGTGGAGGGTCCCGCCGAGGTGGACGTTGAGGACCTGGCAGCCGCGGCAGATGGCGAGGACCGGGAGGTCCACGCGGAGGGCGGCGGCGAGCAGGGCACGCTCGCTCTCATCTCGCACCGGGTCGACCCCGGCGACCTCGGGCGCCGCCTCCTCCCCGTACGCGTCCGGCGACACGTCGCCGCCGCCGGTCAGCACGAGGCCGTCGAGGACGGCGACGACCTCCTCAGCTCCCGCGCCGGGTCCCCCGGGGGCATCCTTCGGCGGGGGCAGCAACAGCGGGCGCCCCCCGGCCGCCGCCACGAGCTCGAAGTAATTGTCCGGGAGGACCGCGGCCCTCCGCTCCCAGCCACCCCAACGGGCGTCGGCCACGTAGGTCGTAACGCCGACCAGTGGGGTCACCGGCGAGCCGTCCGCCGAGGGCGAATGCCGTGCGGGAGCCACCGGCCCAGAGTACCGACCGTGCCGCGATGCTGGACGCTCGCCCCGGCGAGGGGCAAACATGTCGCATGCCAGGTCGCGAAATGATCGATCAAGGGATCGCCGACGGCTCCATCGACACGGTGGTCGTCGCCTTCCCCGACATGCACGGACGGCCGGTCGGGAAGCGGGTCACCGCCGACTTCTGGGGGGCACACGTCGCGGACCACGGCATTGAGGCGTGCGAGTACCTGTTGGCGGTCGACGTCGACATGAACCCGCTCCCCGGCTACAAGTTCGCCAACTGGGATACGGGTTACGGGGACGTCGTGTGCCGCCCGGACTTCGACACGGTTCGGCTGGTGCCGTGGCTCCCGGGCACAGCCTTCGTGCTGGCTGACCTCACCGACGAAGATGGCGGGGCGATCGAGGTGTCGCCGCGTCAGGTCCTCCGCGACCAGCTGGCGCGGGCCGCCGAACGGGGCCTTCGGGTCTGCAGCGCGACCGAGCTGGAGTTCTTCTTGTTCCGCGATTCCTACGAGGACGCGGCGGAGCTCGGCTGGCGCGGGTTGACCCCGCACACGTCGACGATCGAGGACTACCAGCTGTTGCAGACGGCGCGTGAGGAGTACATCTTGCGGCGGATCCGCAACGAGATGATCCGGGCCGACATCCCGGTGGAGTTCTCCAAGGGGGAGGCCGGCCGGGGCCAGCACGAGGTCAACGTCACCTATGCCGGCTCACTCGAGACGGCCGATCGGCACCTGGTGTTCAAGAACGGGATCAAGGAGATCGCGGCGCAGGAGGGGCGGGCGGCGACCTTCATGGCCAAGTGGACGATGGACGACGTGGGTTCGTCGTGCCACGTGCACACGAGCCTCTGGGACCTCTCGACCGGCGAGCCCGCCATGGCCGACGAGGCGCACCCGACCGGCCTGTCGACCCTCGGTCGCCGCTTCCTGGCCGGCCAGCTCCACGCCGCCCGCGAGCTGGCCTGGCTGTTCGCGCCGACCGTGAACTCGTACCGGCGCTACGTGCCCGGGAGCTGGGCCCCCACCGCGGTGGTGTGGGGCGAGGACAACCGGACGTGTGGGTTCAGGGTGGTGGGGCGCGGCGCCGGGCGCCGGGTGGAGTCACGGGTGCCGGGGGCGGATGTGAACCCGTACCTCGCCCTGGCGGGCTCCATCGCCGCCGGGCTTTACGGCATCGACCACGAGCTGGAGCCGGGAGACGCCTACCCGCGGAACGCGTACGAGGCCACGGACGTGCCCCGCATCCCCTCGACGTTGGTCGAGGCGATCTCGGAATTGCGCGCCTCGACCGTCGCGGCCGAGGCCTTCGGCCCCGAGGTGCACCACCATCTGCTCAACACGGCCGAGCAGGAGTGGGAGGCCAGCAACCGCCACGTGTCGGACTGGGAGCTGGCGAGGAACTTCGAGCGGATCTGAACACGTGTGACGACATGTGCCCACGTGTGGCGTCGGACCGCAACCCGGGACCATTACGCGCCGTGGAGGCGACGCCCGTTCAGACGTTTGTGGATCCCCTTCGTCTTCTCGTAGAGGTTGACGAATTCCTTGAGCCGTTCCGCGTACACCTCGGCCGAAGCCGGGTCGGGGGTATAGGTCGCCTTGATCTCGACCGTGGCCGGGATGGCGCCAACCTCGAGGTACCCGAGGGCGAGAAGGGTGAGCAGACCGGCACCTCGGACGTTGGCCAGCACCGGTTCTTCGACCTGTCGGATGGTGCGCCCCATCGCGTCGGCGTGCATCTGCGACCACAGGTCCGAGTTGGCGCCGCCCCCCACGAAGGCCAATGACTCGAAGCGTCGTTTGCAGAATTTCTCCACTGCGTTGTTGAGCCAGGCCGAGTTGAGGGCCACACCCTCCAAGACGGCGCGCACCATGTCCGCCCTCGTCGAAGACAGTGAGAGGTTGTGGAAACCCCCCCGGATGGTGTGGTCGTCCACCGGCGAGCGCTCACCGTTCAACCACGGGGTGAACATGACGCCGTGGGACCCGACCGGGACCGATGCGGCCACCTCGTTGAGGACGGCGAAGAAGTCCGAGGGCGCCGAAGGACCCCGCCCGCTGCTCTCGGCGCCGGTCGTCGCCCCGGTCCCGGTCCCGGTCCCGCCCTCGCCCTCGTCGGGAGACCGGCTGAGCCCGTCGTCGGGGAACAGGAGATTGTCCCGAAGCCAGGTGAGACAGGCGCCGCCCGTCTCATGCTCGTCGGCGACGAGGTAGCGGCCGGGGAGCCCCGAGGGGATGGAGGCGATGTTGGTGAGTGCGTCGGTCTTCTTGAACGGCACGTGGCAGCTGACCCAGCTCGATGTCCCGATGTAGAGGTGGCCCGCGAAATCCCCCACGGCCCCGGATCCGACGGCAGCGGAGTGCAGGTCGCCGGTGCCGGCCACGACGGGCGTCCCGGCCAGCAGTCCGAGCTCGTCCGCGGCGGCCGGGGTCAGCCCGCCGAGCACGCTTCCCGTCGGCACGAGGTCGGGCAGCTTCGCCCGTTCGAGGCCGGCCCAGTCCACCAGCCCGTCGTCGTAGGCGACGGCCCGGATGTCACGGTTGTCCGTGACCCAGTGGACGGTGATGGAGTCGTAGGAAGCACGGGCGAGACCGGTCAGGCG
Source organism: uncultured Acidimicrobiaceae bacterium (assembly GCA_963828505.1). Classification (GTDB taxonomy): domain Bacteria; phylum Actinomycetota; class Acidimicrobiia; order Acidimicrobiales; family RAAP-2; genus Bog-473. Next base: position 138,193 of record CAWHFM010000005.1, on the reverse strand, counting down.
GAGGTCGAGGTAGTCCACCGGTTCGAGGAAGACCCCGGCGGCTCGATACACATCAGGGCGTTCCTCGCGCAGGAAGTGGATGTGGCCGACCGGGTCTTTCCCCGAGAGGCTGGGGATCCCGCCGGTACGCCGCACCCAGCGCGCCAGCTTGGGCGCCGAATAACCCTGGACGTTGAGGGCACCACGGACGGTCTCACGGACGGCGCGGGCACCCCGGGAGTCCATCCAGATGATGGCGTTGCCGATCGGCTCACCGCCGTCGTCCACGGCGACGGTCCCCGACCACTGCGAGGTGCAACCGACGCCGACGACTGCTTCGGGACTCGCCCCGCTGTCGGCCAGCGCCCGGCGCGAGGCAGCGACGACGGCGTCCCACCACTCAACCGGCGACTGCTCGGCGCCGCCGTCGTCGGTGAGCTGCACCGACACGGGCTCGAACGCATGTGAGACCACCCTGCCGCCGAGCGTCAGCAGCGCCGCCTTGGGGCCGCCCGTTCCGAGGTCGACCGCGAGCACGAACGTGCGATCACGATCGTGGACCGAGGCGTCGCGGACTCGGAGTGGCACGGCCACTGCGGCCCGGAGGCCCTGGGCTGACATGGCGGGAAAGCGTACGCGTGCACGGCCCGACCGTTATCACGTGTGCACGGCCCGACCCTTATGAGGTCCGGGCCGTGCACACGTCCGAGGGGGTCAGTCGGCCTGGCTGGCCTCGACCTCCAGCTCGATCACGACCTTGTTGCCGACCACCACGCTGCCGTCGAGGAGCGAGTGGTTGAAGCTGACGCCGAAGTCGCGGCGGTCGATCTCACCGCTGGCCGAGAAGGCGACGACGGTCTTGCCTTCCTGCATGGAAGGGCCCTCGCCGAGGAACTCCAGCTCCAGGTCGACGTTCTTGGTGACGCCCCGGATGGTCAGGTCACCGGACAAGGTCCACTGGGACCCTCCCAGGTGCTTGAGCCCGGTGCTCCGGAAGGTCAGGGTCGGGTGGTTCGGTACGTCGAGGAAGTCGTTGGTCCGCAGGTGGTCGTCCCGCTGGGCCTGGTTGGTGTGGATGCTCGCCGCTTGCACCACGGCGTCCAGGCTGGAGTCCTCGATGTTCTCGGCCACGTTGAAGGTGCCCGAGACCTCGGTGAAGCGACCCCGCACCTTGGTTCCGATGAGGTGGCGGGCGATGAAACCGACTTCCGTGTGCGCCGGGTCGATGACGTATTTGCCCGTCTTGGGCACGGTGACGGAAGCCGTCTGGTTGGCTGTGCTGGTCATTTTTGTTCCTCCTCGTTGTCCGAGATATTTACCTGATGTGATAGTATCTGACTATACAGATTCTTGTCAATCAGTAGGTCAGCGGACCCCCGGAGGACGGGGGAGACTTGACCAGCGGACCTCCGGGCGACGGGGGAGACTTTGGACAGAGATATGGGAACGGCGATACTCCCGAGACAAGGCGGCGACGACGAAGAACGGTCCCTCAATCCTCCCGAATCTGCGGGCGGCTCCGAGAGCGGCACGGGCAGTTGCGGAGTCCTCGACCAGACCGACGACGAGCGGATACGACTCATGGGGCTGATCGTGCGCTCGCACCGACGGCTGACGGACTGCCTTGGGCGCGAGCTCGAGCAGGCGGTGGGCATTCCGCTCGTCTTCTTCGACGTGTTGATCCACGTCGGCGCGGCACCCGACGGCTGGCTGACCATGAGCAGGCTCAGCACCGACGTCGCCTTGACCACCGGCGGCGTGACCCGCCTCGTCGACCGGATGGTCGACGCCGGGCTGGTGGCGCGCCAGCACTGCCCCAACGACCGCCGCAGCGTCCGTGTCGTCCTCACGCCCGAAGGTCGCGGCACGCTCGAACGTGCGGTCGCCGCGCACGTCGAAGGCATCGACCGACATCTGATGGCGCCTCTCGACGCCGCGGACCGCACGGCGCTCGCGGTCGCACTCGCCAAGATCATCGACGCCGGCTGCTGACCGAGGATCCCTGGCTTAACGACCGCCCGATCCCGATCGCCTCTTCCCGGCGGCACCCCGTCTGTTTATTGCGGTCTCCTGGCCGACCGGTCCGTTTCCCAGTGGCACCCGCTCTTTCCCGGTGGCACCCACTCTTTCCCGGCGGGACCCGCTCTTCCCCAGTGGCACCCGCTCGGTCGGGATTCGTCGCCGTGCTTTCCGAAGAACTGACGATACGGCGCGCGTACTTCCTGATTCCCGACCGTTCGTACGGCGATGGGCACGAAGACCGCGGGTCCGACCACTGCGACCAAGACCACTGCGACCAAGACCACTGCGACCAAGACCACTGCGACCAAGACCACTGCGACCAAGACCACTGCGACCGTGCGTCTCGGCGCATGGTCCAACGCCGAGCTCGCGGCGCTCTCGAACGACGATGCTCTGGCGGAGCTCCGTGAGGCCACCCGTTTGCGCGCCGCACTCGACGGCCATGTGGCACAGCTGGGCGCCGAGGTAGGACGCCGCCAGGCCTTTCGAGGCGTGGGCGCGACCTCGCTCGAGGCGCTCCTGATCGGCCATCACGGGCTCGGCGCCGCGGCGGCGCGGACGCTGGCGCGGGTGGGTGAGCGGCTCTTCGACCTGCCCCATCTCCAACAGGCCCTCTCGACGGGAGAGCTCAGCTTGGACCAGGTCCGCGTCCTGGTGGAAGTGGCTGATCCCGAGACGGATCCGGAGTGGGTCGAAGCGGCGCGGGATCTCCCGGTGCGCGACCTGGCCGCTCTGGCCGAACGACACCGTGACCTGCCGCCACGCGGCGGGGGCAACAAGGGTGGGGGTCCCGCCCAGGGCTCGGTGCGCTCCAATGACCAGGCCTGCACCATGACGGCCCGGCTGCGGCGAAACGACTATGCCGCCGTTCGCCGCGCCGTCGAAGCCCGGGTCGCCGCCATGGGTTCAGACGGGACGACCCCCCTCGACGTGCGGTCAGCCGACGCCTTGGTCTCGATGCTGGCCGGCTCCGGGTCCGGGGCGGCGGACGCCTCGGCACAGGCCGCTCCGCCGACCCTCGTGGCCCACGTGGCCTTGAAAGAGCTCGTTGCCCTCCCGGGGCGCCCCGCCTCGTCGCTCGTGGCCGAGCTCGAGCGGGCCGGACTCATCAGCGCAGAGGTGCTCGAGCGTTTGGCCTGTGACGCGATCTTCATTGTGGGCCTCGACGACGAGGCCGGCCGCACGATGTATGAGGGCCGAGCCCATCGCTTCCCGAGCGAGACCCAGCGCCGGGAGCTGTGGCGCCGCGACCGGCACTGCCGTTTTCCCGGTTGCACCAACGCCTGGTTCACCCACGTCCACCACCTCGTGCCCTGGAGCATGGAGGGGCGGACGGACACCGACAACCTTGCGACCCTGTGCGCTTATCACCATCACGAGCTGCACTCGAAACGCTGGAGCGTCAGCGGCGACGCCAACGTCGAGCTCTCCTTCGTCGGCCCCGGCGGTCGGGTCATGACCTCTCGCCCTTCGCCGTTGTGGCACACGATCGGCGGGGTACCGACTGCGGGACCGGGAACGGGAACGGCAAAGACCGCCGACGAGGTTAATGCGAACGGAAGAGCCAGAGCGAGGGCGAGACCGGGTTCCGCTCAGCCCTGACCGCGGTCCTTTTCGAGCCAGACCAGGGGCTGAGGCCCGTCACCGAACTCCTCGAGCTCAATGACGGTGCCGGCACCGCTGCCGGCCTCCCTCAGGATGGCCGTCGCCAGAACCTCCCGCGCGATCCAGTCGAAGTGATCGGCCACGGCGTCGAGTCCGACCACGCGCAGGATGATGCGATCCGATACCTCGAGGCCACTCGTCTTGCGAAGATCTTGGATCTGGCGCACGACGTCGCGCGCCCACCCGCGCTTGCGCAGGTCGTCGTCGACCGAGAGATCGAGCGCCACCACCTCTCCGCCCTCGCGTGAGACGGCGAATCCCTGCTGTGGCCGCACACGAAGGGTGACGTCTTCGGGTCCCAACTCGACGACTTCGCCCTCGAGCACCACCGAGATCGAACGACCCGACTCGAGGGCTTCCGCCGCCGCCGTGCCGTCGGATGCAGCAAGTGCCGACTTCAGGCCCTTGCCCCGTTCGCCCAGTCGCGGGCCCAACGTACGGAAATTCGCGGCCAGCTCGAACTGGATCACCTCGCTCAACTCGTCGGCGGTGTCCACCTCGTCGACGTTGAGCTCATCCGCAACGATGTCGCGCAGGATCTCGGGGGAACCCGCGGGCAGGAACACGAGCGCGCGGCGGAGAGGCTGGCGGACCTTCATGCCGGCCTCGCTGCGAGCGGCCCGCCCGAGGGACGTGAGACGCCGCGCCAGCGCCATCTCCGCTTCGAGCGTGCGATCGACGTGATCGGTCTCGGCGACGGGCCAATCCGCCAGGTGGACCGACTGGTCGGGACCCGCCGCGGTCAGGTGGTGCCACATCGTGTCGGAGACGAACGGACAGAAGGGAGCGAGCAGCGTCGACAGCACCGTCAAGACCGTGTGCAGCGTCGCCTGGGCCGCCAAGGTGTCACCCGGTGGTGCGTCGGGATCGGTGCGCCAGAAGCGCCTCCGGCTCCGTCGCACGTACCAGTTCGAAACGTCGTCGACCAGGTTGGCCATGGCCGTCGCCGCGTTCAACGGTTCGTACTCCGTCAGCGCCGACGTCACTTCGGCGACCGTGCTCGCCAGGCGCGACAAGATCCATCGGTCGAGAGGGCTGCGATCGGCCGGCGCCGGGATCGAAGAGTCCTCCGGATCGAAATCGTTCAGCGACGCGTACGTGGTGAAGAAGCTGAAGGTGTTCCACAACGTCAGCAGCGTGTCCCGCATGGCGGTGTCGATCGCCGCCAGCGTCGCCCGCGTGGGCGTCCATGGCGATCCCTGGCTGAACATCCACCACCGCATGGCATCGGCGCCTCGCGTGTCGAGAATGCTCCAGGGATCGATGATGTTGCCGAGCGACTTGGACATTTTGCGGCCCTCGGCGTCGACGATGTGCCCGAGGCAGACGACGTGCCGGTACGGGCTCTCTCCGAACACGAGCACGTTGACGGCGAGGAGCGAGTAGAACCACCCGCGCGTCTGGTCGATGGCCTCGGAGATGAAATCCGCCGGGAAGGTGAAGGCCTCGGCCGAGGCGGGCGCATGCGGATAGCCCACCTGGGCCGCGGGCATCGATCCCGAATCGAACCAGGCGTCGATTACCGGCTCCACTCGGCGACATATGGAGAGCTCGTCCTGGAAGCCGTCGGCGCCGCAGGTCGAGCAGGGGAACGTCACCTCGTCGATCGTCGGCCGGTGCGGGTCGATGTCCGACACGTCGCGACCGCACAGGTCGGAGAGCTCGGCGAGCGAACCGACACAGCGCAGGTGTCCACGGCCGCAATGCCAGACGGGGAGCGGCGTGCCCCAGTAGCGGTCGCGCGAGAGCGCCCAGTCGACGTTGTTGGCGAGCCACTCGCCGAAGCGGCCGTCGCGGATGTGGGCGGGGTGCCAGTCGACGAGGGCGTTGGCCGCGAGGAGGTCGTCCTTACGGGTCGAGGTGGCGATGTACCAACTCGGCTTGCCCCAATAGATGAGCGGGGTGCGACAACGCCAGCAGTGCGGGTAGGAGTGGACGTACGGTACGCGCCGGATCAGCGCGCCGTTGCTCTCGAGGCGATCGTTGATGTCGTGGTTCGCTTCTCGCACATCTCGGCCGGCCAACCATGGGACGGCGTCGGTGAACCGGCCGTCGGGTCCGACGGGATTGAGGGACGGCAGACCGTTCTCACGTCCGATCTGGCGGTCGACCTCGCCGAAGGCCGGGGCCAGGTGGACCAAGCCGGTGCCCTCGTCGGTGGTCACGTATCGAGCCGCCACGACGCGCCAACCGTCGGCGCCCGGGGGCGGGTCGAGGTCGTCGAAGGGGCGGACGTAGTGGAGGCCGACGAGCGCCGTACCGGGCAGGCGCCCTGTGATGCGTTCCGAGGCGCCTTGCCCCAGGACGGCTTCGACCAGCTCCTCGGCGATGACGAGCCCGTCGACGACGGCGTAGGTGAGGTCGGGGTTCACGGCGACGCCTGTGTTCGACAACAAGGTCCACGGTGTCGTCGTCCACACGGCAAGCGACGTGGCCCGCCCGACCTGGGCCGGGTCCGGGTCGACCAGGACCAGTTGCACGTACGCCGACTCGTCTTCCTCGTCCCGGTACACGTCGGGCTGGCCCAGCTCGTGGCTCGACAGCGCGGTCCCGCAGCGTGGGCAGTACGGCACGACCTTGAGATCCTCGTAAAGAAGTCCCTGGTCGAACATCTGCTGGAGGTGCCACCACACCGACTCGATGTAGTCCGGGCTGAGAGTCCAGTACGCGCTGTCCATGTCGACCCAGTAGCCGATCCGGGTGGTGAGCCGGGTGAACTCGTCGACGTACGAGTAGACGGACTCCCGGCACAGGCGGATGAACTCGGCGATGCCGACCTGATCTTCGATCTGCTGCTTCCCGGTGATGCCGAGCTTCTTCTCCACCTCGACCTCGACCGGGAGGCCGTGCGTGTCCCAACCGGCTCGGCGAGCGACATACGACCCGCTCATCGTGCGGAAGCGGCAGAAGAGGTCCTTGTAGACCCGGGCCCAGACGTGGTGCAGGCCCGGCTTGCCGTTTGCCGTGGGCGGGCCCTCGTAGAAGACCCACGGCGGTGCGCCCCGACGCTGTTCCACGGAGCGCTCGAAGACGCGGTGCTCGGACCAATGGGCGAGTTGGGACTCCTCGAGGGCGACGAAATCGATGTCGGGGGGGACGGGCGAGAACACGGGAGTCAGGGGGTCTGGTCGGGTAGGGACCCGGACCGTATCTCGGAGAGGATAGAGGCTGTGGACGCACCCACCCCCCGTGCGCCTGACGGCATCTCGGTGCGACGGTTGGGAGCGCCATCGGGTGGATGCCGACGCCTCGCCGCTCCCGCCGGGCGTCATCCGCTTCACCGAGCTCATATCCTGAGCGGACCATGACGACCAACGGCTTCGAACTGATCCTTGAGATCGAGCCCGCGACCACGCCCGACCTGAAACGAGTCCGTCACCAGATCGGGGTGCTCAGCTCCGTCGCCACGAGCTTCCTCATCCCCGACAATCACATCGGCCGCGCCACCGTGTCCAGCGTGGCCGTGGCACGCGAGGTGGAGGCCATGGGCGGGCGGTCGATCGCGTGCCTCAACGCGCGCGACCGCAACCTCCTCGGTTACCGACGCGACCTCCTCACCGCGGCCGCCTACGGGGTCGACCAGTTCCTCTGCATCTATGGCGACGAACCTCTCGTGGGCAAGCGGACCAGCGAGCTCACGGTGAGGACGATGCTCTCCGAGGGACGCCAGTACGCGGCGGCCATGGGCGGGACGACGCCGATGCGCTTCGGCGCCGCGACACGTCTCGGTGGTGGCCTGCCCGAGTGGAAACGAAATGCTGACTTTCTTTTCGTACAGGTCGGCTTCGACGTCGAGGCGCTCCTCGCCTGGCGCTCGACGGTCGAGGTGACCTGTCCCGTCTATGCGGGCGTCATCGTCATCGCCAGCCCGGCGATGGCCCGAAAAGTCACGATCCCCGGCTTCAGCGTCCCCGACGACCTCGTCGAGAGGCTGGAGCGTGATCGCAACGCCGGCGTCGACGCCGCCTGCGAGCTCGTCACGGCCTTACGGGACTCCGGCGCCTATGACGGGGTCCACCTCGTCCCCGTCGCCCGCTATCGCGAAGTGGCGGCACGACTCGAGAAGCTCCTCTGACCCCGCTTCCCGCCCCGCCGACCGCCCTCGAGACAACGGATCTAAGGCCGGCGTGCCGGTCCGGCCGAAGCGCCCTCGAACCGTCGTCGTGCGATGAAGTCGAGCGTGTCCTCATCCACGTCGACCAACGAGTCGACGACCAGGTCGGCGAGCGCGAACGCCGGGGCGTGCCCCTCGCCGTGTTCGGGGACGGCGATACATGCCATCGACGCCGCTTTCGCCGCCAGGACCCCGGCCGGCGCGTCCTCCCAGACCAGGCAGTGCCGGGGCGCCACCGCAAGTTTGGACGCAGCCGTGATGAAGACAGCGGGATGCGGCTTCCCGTAGTCCTCGTCCTCAGCCGAATGAACGAGGGCAAACCGGTCCCGCAGCCCGAAGTGGTCGAGAGCGGCGTCGATCAGCCGGTACTCCGACGACGAGGCCACCGCGAGCAGGAGTCCCCGTCGGGCGCACAGGTCGACGGCCTCGAAGGCTCCCGGCTTGAGGCGCCCCTCGGACCGCACCAGGGCGATGACGCGGTCGACGATGGTCACGGCGACCTCGGCGGGATCCGGGCCTGGCCAGGGGTACTGCGCGTACCAGTGCCGCGTGACCTCGCCCACGAACATTCCCTTGGTCGTCCGGCAGCCGTCTGCGGACAAAGGCACACCGAGCCCGCCCAGGATCTCGAGCTCGGCTTCGTGCCAAAGCACCTCGGAGTCGATGAGCAGCCCGTCCATGTCGAAGATGGACGCGCCGAACCCCGCCGGCGCCTGAGGGTCGGGGCTCAAGCGGTGAGCTGCGCCTCGATGTCGCCCACGATCGTCGCGTCCTCCGGCTCCACCTGCGGCCGGTAGCGGGCGACGACATCGCCCTTGGGCGATACGAGGAACTTCTCGAAGTTCCAGGTGATGTCGCCGGCGTTCCCTTCCGCGTCGGCCTTCTCGGTCAGCTCGACGAAGATCGGATGCCGGTCCTCCCCGTTGACGTCGATCTTCTCCATGAGCGGGAATGTGACCCCGTACGTGGTCGAGCAGAACTGTGCGATCTCCTCCGCCGTGCCGGGCTCCTGGCCGAGGAACTGGTTGCAGGGAAACCCGATCACCGAGAAGCCCCGGTCGCCGTACGTCTTCTGCAGGCGCTCGAGGCCCTCGTACTGCGGGGTGAGGCCGCACTTCGACGCGACGTTGACGAGGAGCAGCGTCTTGCCGGCGTAGTCGCCGAGCGAGCCGTCGCTCCCCTGGAGGTTGTGGATGGGGATGTCGTAGAGAGCCATGTCCCGGACCCTACCGGGCTCCGGCCGGAGGCGTAGCCTGACCCAGCGTGCACGCAGTCGTCATTCGCGAGAGCCGGCTTCACTGGGAGGAACGTGAGGACCCGGTTCCCGGCGACACCGAGCTCCTCGTAGCGGTGCAGGCGGCCGGGCTCAACAGCGCCGACCTCATGCAGCGAGCCGGCTTCTACCCGGCGCCCGCCGGCTGGCCACCCGACATACCGGGCATGGAGCTGGCCGGAGACGTGGTGGCGATCGGACGGCAGGTCACGCTGTTCGGTCCCGGCGACCGCGTCATGGCCGTGGTCGGAGGGGGCGCACAGGCCACACTTGCCCGCGTCGACGAGCAGCACGCGATGGCCGTCCCCGCCTCTCAGCCCTGGCCGGAGGCCGGGGGGTTCCCCGAGGTGTTCTCGACCGCGTACGACGCGCTCTTCACCCAGGCCGATCTCCGCATGGGCGAGCGCGTCCTGGTCACCGGCGCAGCGGGTGGGGTCGGCACGGCCGGGGTCCAACTCGCCGCCGAGGCCGGGGCGACGGTCGTCGCCACCGTGCGCGACCCGGCGCGCCGAGACGAGGTTGCGGCGCTCGGCGCCGACATGGTGATCGCCCCAGGGGGGAGGGCTCCGCCGGCCCCTACGACGTCGTGCTGGAACTCATCGGTCAAGCCAGCCTGACCGATGTCCTGCCGCATCTTGCGACCTGGTCCCGGGTGGTGGTGATCGGTGTCGGGTCCGGCGGCCGGATGGAGATCGACCTGATGCAGCTCATGACCAAACGCGCCCGCATCGGAGGGTCGACCCTGCGGACCAGGAGCTTCCGGGAGAAGGCGGATGTCACGTCGAGTGTGGCGCGCCACGTGGTGCCGGCATTCGCCGCCGGGCGTCTCCGCGTCCCGGTGTGCGCCACCCACCCCCTGGCCGATGCGGCGGGCGCCTACGACCGCTTCGCCGCCGGGGCCAAGTTCGGCAAGGTGGTGCTTCTCGCCGGATGACCAGCCGGATGACGATCCGGATGCGAAGGGTCTCGTCGTCCCGAATCGCTACACCGTCAGGATCACCACGCTCGCGTTGGCTCCACGGCCGACCGTATGCGAAAGGGCCGTCCGTGCCCCCTCGACCTGTCGCGGCCCGCACGCCGACCTGAGCTGGCGCACCAGTTCGACGACTTGGCCGAGCGCCGAAGCTCCCAGCGGCTCCCCCTTCGAAAGCAGTCCCCCGCTGGGATTGACCGGGAGGCGTCCCCCGAGCTCGGTGGCGCCCGAGTCGAGAAGCTCGGACGATCCCCCCGGCTCGCAGAGGCCGAGCTCCTCGTACGAGAGCAGCTCTCGTGCTGCGTCCGTGTCCTGACACTCCACGACGTCGAGGTCACCGGGTCCGAGCCCCGCTTCCTCGAAGGCGTCGTGCGCCGCGAGCGCCGTCGGAGCGGGAATGGTGTCGTCGACCAAGCCCGACAGGGGCGTGGACTCGCTCAACACGGCTCCCGGCACGTGCGAGCGCAACACCGCTGCCGCGAGGGTCACGCTGCCGCTGCCGGTGCCGGTCGCTGAGGGAAGGTCGCTTCGCCGGAGAACGACGGCGGCCGCTCCCTCGTTGGGCGAGCAGAGCATGTGAAGGTGGAGGGGCTCGCACACGACCCGCGAGGCGAGTACGTCTTCGACGGTCGTCTCCTTCCTGAACATCGCGTCGGGATTATCCGCTCCGTGCCGGCGGTTCTTCACCACGACGCGGGCGAGATGATCCTTGGTCACCCCGGAGTTGGCGCAGAGTCGTTGTGCGCGAAGTCCGAAGAAGGCCGGCGTCGCGGCCAGTCCCGCCTCCTCCTGCCACGGCTCGAAGAACGACGAACGGATGATGCCCTTGGGCATCTTCTCGGTGCCGAAGACGAGCACCGTGTCGTACTGGCCCGCCCGGATGGCTGCCGCGGCCAGCATCAAGGCCGCGCCCCCGCTGGCGCAACCGGCTTCGACGTCGACGATCGGCATCCCCGTCATGCCCAGCCGGCTCAGAACTCTGTGCCCCGTGGCCACCCCTCCGTAGGCAGTGCCGCAGAAGGCGGCTTCGAAGCCGCCCTTGCCGACACCGGCTTCGGCCAGTGCCGCCCGGACGGCCGTGACACCCATATCGGTCGTCGAGACCCCGTCGAATCGCCCGAAGGGATGCAGCCCCACCCCGGTGACCGCGACCTCCGTCATACGGCGCCCACCGGTGCGAAGGCGTAGGTCACGACCTCCTCGTCGTCCGGGGTGCCGCTACCGCTGAGCCGGACCGTGCGCAGCTCCATCTGCTGGCCGGAGACGAGTGCGGAGGGATCGGGCTCGGTGAGACGGCCGATGACTCGCACGCCTTCCGGTAGCTCCACCACGCCCATCCCGTAGGGCACGTCACCGAGATACCCTGGGGGTGAAGCCGTGACGGCAGTCCACGCCCAGAGGGTGCCCCGGCGTGAGAGCTCTATCGGCTCTGGGTCCTCGCTCGCGCAGTACGGGCAGGTATCGGAGCGCGGGAAGAGCACCGATCCGCAGTGGGTGCACCTGCTACCGAGCAATGCCGGGGGTTCGGCGTCGGTGAAGAGTCCCTCTCGGACCAGCACGCGTCAGGCTCCGAGTTCGATCATTTCGAGGGCGTCGAACTCCCAGAAAGCCCGGAGAGCCGCCAGCTGTCCCGCGCCGTTGCTCCGGTAGGTGTAGACGCCGCGGACCACGGCCTGGTGCGTGCCTCCGGCCAGGGTCGTTCGGATCACGCCGACGTCCGCCACCTCGTCGCCGCAGAGATACGAACCGGTGATCTCGAACGTGATCTTCTCGCTCGGCGCGATGACGGTGTCGTAGAAGGCAGCGATGGCGTCGCGCCCCCGGTGTCCGGTGCCGTCGGGGTCGAAGGGTGACGGCCCGATGGGGTCCTGCACCACCGCGTCGGGGTCGAACAGATTCAGCCAGGCGTCCCGATCGCCGGCAGTCACGGCAGCTCGGGAGCGAATTCCGAGTTCGCGTGCGTTCAAGACAGTTTCGCTCATCGTCTTCTCCTCCTACTGTCGCATCGTCTTCAATGCAGCTTGGCGATCACGTCGTCCGCGAACCGGCTCAAATTGTCCACCTTGGTCTGCAGGGGCTCCGTGTCGTGCTCGGTGGTGTAGGGCCACCGGAACCCGACGATGACGTCAGTGACCCCCAGTTCCTCCAGGCGGCGCACGCCGTCCGGCGTGTACGCGTCCGCGGAGATCACGTGGACCTCGAACGGTCGATTTTCCGTGCCGTGTTCCCGGCGCAGCACGGCCAGTCGGTCGAGCAATCCGGGCAGCAGCTCGGGGTCTCCTCCACCGTGCAACCATCCGTCCCCGTCACGCGCAGCACGTCGGAGGGCAGCTTCGTGATGCCCTCCGATGAGCACCGGAACGGGTACCGCGGGCGTGGGCGAAATCTTGATCGACGGGATGTCGAATACCTTCCCGTGAAACTCGTAGAACCCGCCCGCCATCAATCCACGCATGATGGCGATCTCCTCGTCCATCCGGGTGCCTCGCCGCTCCCAGGGCACTCCGCAGATCTCGTAGTCCTCTGGCCACGGGCTCGTCCCGACCCCCAGCACCAGGCGGTTCCGGGTCAACACCGCAGTCGAACTGACCTGCTTCGCGATCAGGACCGGGTGGCGGATCGGGAGCTTGATCACGAAGGTGACGAAGCGCAGCCGCTCCGTCACGGCCCCCATGGCCGGTATCAGTGAGAACGGCTCCAAGAACGGCTTGTCCTCGAGGAATTCCCGGGAGCCATCCGGGTTGAACGGGTACGTGGTGTCGGATACCTCCGGGTAGCAGATGCTGTCGGGCACCACCATGGAGTCGTAGCCCGCCTCCTCAGCCGCCCGGGCCAGTGGGAGGTAGAAGGTGGGGTCGGTCATCGACTCGGCATACGAGAAACGCACTCCACCTCCAGCGTGTTCAGGCGCCTACCATGCGCCACGTGACCGCTCATCCTGCCAGCACTCGGGCCGAAGAGCACAACCCCGAGGGGCCGCTGGTGACCGACCTGTCGCTCGATGAGCTCGAACGTAACGCCCGGCATGCCATCGGAGAGATGGCCTACGCCTATTACGCCGGCGGCTCGGACGACGAGCGGCTTCTCCGGGACAACGTCGACGCCTGGGCCCGCTGGCAGCTCCACCCCCGCGTCCTTGCCGGCCTGGCGGACGTCTCCTGTTCGACCAGCGTGTTGGGCTACCCGGTGAGCTCGCCGGTCGCGGTCGCCCCGACGGCCATTCAGGGCCTCGCGCACCCCGAAGGAGAGATAGCGACGGCGCGGGGTGCAGCCGACGCCGGCGCATTGATGATCCTCTCGTCGTTGGCTACCTGTTCCCTCGAAGAGGTCGCCGCCGCGGTGCCCGACGCCGTGCGCTGGATGCAGGTGTACATCCTCAAGGACCGCGCCCGCACCATCGACCTCGTCGACCGGGCGGCCGCCCACGACTTCGGCGCGCTCGTCCTGACGGTGGACGCGCCGGTCTCGGGACTCCGGCTTCGGGAGTGGCGCGCCGGGGTGCGGCTTCCCGACGATCTCGCCCTCCCGAACCTTGCCGGTGGGAGCACGGACAGCGCTCGCGTCGGGGGCTTCATGGCCGTGGTCACCCAAGAGTTCGAACCGGCACTCACGCCCGACGACATCGGCTGGCTCGCCGGTTTGAGCTCATTGCCCGTCGTCGTGAAGGGCGTCCAGCGAGCGGACGATGCGGTGCGATGCGTCGAGGCGGGCGCCGCGGCGATCGTGGTGTCGAACCATGGCGCGCGCCAACTGACCGACGCTCCTGCGACGGCGGACATCCTTCCCGAGATCGCGGCTGCCGTGGATGGACGGGTCGAGGTCTACGTGGACGGCGGAATCCGGCGCTCCCCTGATGTCGTCAAGGCGTTGGCCCTCGGGGCACAGGCCGTCTTCGTCGGCCGACCTTCGCTGTGGGCGGTGGCCACCGGAGGAGCGTCCGGCGTAGCGGCGCTCCTCCGGTGGTTCGAAACAGAGCTCAAGCGGGCGATGGCCCTCTGCGGCGCGGGCTCCGTCCAGGCCATCGACCAGAGTCTCGTTCGTCCGACGCCCGGCGGGGTGCTCAGCCCCGATCGACGATGAAAACGGTCGCAGCCATGTTGGCCGCGAGGGCCGATGACGACCACATCGGCGTCGTGGACCTGAATGGGGCGTCGTGGACCTGGCGACAGTGCGTGGCCGAGGGCGCCGCCCGCGGCGCACTCGCCCGATCGATCTTCGGACGCGAGCTTCCACATATCGGCGTGCTTCTGCCGAACGGACCTGAGTACCTCTTCTGGCTCAACGCCGGCGCCTTGGCCGGAGCCGCCATCGTGGGGATCAATCCGACGCGACGGGGCGAGGCCCTGGCGGCGGACATCCGGGCGACTGACTGCGCCCTGATCGTGACCGACGCAGACGGACGTGAACTTCTCGAGGATCTGTCGCTCGATCTCGACGAGGACCGTATCCTCGTCTGCGACACACCACGCTACGCGTCTCTGCTCTCGGGTTTTGCCGGCGGCGCCGAAGCGCGGGCGTTGGTCGAGCACGCCGAAGATGTGGACGGGGAAAGCCTCTTCCTGCTGATCTTCACGTCCGGTACGACCGGCACACCCAAAGCCGTCCGCTGCACGCAGGGCAGGCTGGCCGGCATCGCAGAGGTCGCCGCACCCGGGTACGGCTACGGCCAGGACGACGTTTGCTACTGCCCGATGCCGCTGTTCCACGGGAACGCGCTCATGGCCCTGTGGGGACCGGCGGTCATGGTCGGGGCGACGATCGCCGCTCGCCCGCGCTTTAGCGCATCGGCCTTCCTCACTGACGTCCGCCTGTTCAAGGCGACGAAGTTCAGCTATGTCGGAAAGGCCATCGCGTACATCCTCGCCACTCCCGAGAGTCCCGACGACGCCGATAACACCCTTATAAGCGCGTTCGGCACCGAGGCCTCCGTACGCGACCGCGGTCGCTTCCGAACCAGGTTCGGCTGCTTTCTCATCGAGGGATACGGCCAGAGCGAGGGTGGCGCAGCCATCAACCCGGTGCCGGGGATGCCGAGAGGAGCGCTCGGTAAACCGGTCGGGGGCGTCGACCTGGCGGTGGTCGACTCCGCGACCGGGCGGGAGTGCCCTCCGGCCGAGTTCGACCAGGGCGGGAGGCTGCTCAACGCCGGCTCGGCCATCGGCGAGATCGTCAACCGCAGTGGGCGAGGCAAGTTCGAGGGCTATTACCGCCGAAAAGACGCCGAGCAGGACCGGCTGCGTGACGGGTGGTACTGGACGGGCGACCTGGGCTACGTCGACTCCGAAGGCTTCTTCTACTTCGCGGGCCGGAGCGGGGACTGGCTCCGGGTCGACTCGGAGAACTTTGCCGCCGGCCCGGTCGAAGGCGTGCTGTCTCGCCATCCCGACCTCTCCGTCGCGGCGGTCTACCCCGTGCCCGACACCGCATCGGGCGCCGGAGACCAGGTCATGGTCGCGATCGAGATGGTCCCGGGCAGGACCTTCGATCCCATGGTCTTCGCCGAGTGGCTCGAGGCGCAGCCAGACCTCGGACCGAAATGGGTGCCCCGGTACGTCCGAGTCTCGGAGTCGCTTCCGCAGACCGCCACAGGCAAGGTCACCAAGGTCGGCTTGCGCGCGGAAGCCTGGGCAACGGACGAGCCCGTGTGGTGGCGACCACTCGGCAGCTCAGGCCTCAGATTCGAACCCCTCGGGGACGACGACCGTGCCGAGCTGGACGCCGGCTTGGTCGCCAACGGCCGTCCTGCCGTCGGTCGTTGATCGGTCACTCGACGGGGAGCCCGAGTAGCTCGAGCACACCCGACAGCTCCGCCACCCGCGAGTCGCCGGGCTGGAGCGGTGGCGCCGGCCAGCCATTGCCCTCTTCGTCACGCCACACGTGGACGGCGGCCATGCCGGCTCTCCTCGGACCACGGACGTCGGGCTCCCATGAGTCTCCGACGAAGAGGGCGTCACCTGGGTGAACCCCCAGCGACTCGGCCGCCACCGCGTAAATCGAGGGATGAGGCTTGCGTGCACCCGCACGCGCCGACGTCACGGTCGAATCGACCAGGTCCAACAGCCCGACCTGTTCCAGGAAGCCGTCCAGCTCCCAGCCCCAATTCGAGCAGACGCCGACTGAAATCCCGCCCTGGCGAAGCGACCTGAGTGTCCTCGCGGCCTCGGGGTACGCAACCATCGCTCCACGGTCCGATGCTCGCAACGCATCGATGAGCCCATCCTCACCCTCCGGGTCCACCCCGCTCGCCCGAGTCAGGTCCCGCAACCGGCTCCGGACCCATGCCTCGTAGGCCTCCTCATTCGCCGAGTGCTCCCGATGTTCGACCCCGTCGAAGCGCCTGAAGTGGTCGTTCAGAACCTCCGAAGAAAGGGCGTAACCGTGCGCGGAGAACACAGCGGCGTATCCGGCGGTCCCCCGGTCGGCCCAGTGGGCGAGCGTCCCGTAGAAATCGAAAATCACCGCGGTCACCATGCAGCCAGTGTCCCTCGCGGTCGTGACGATCCGGCGACTCGGGTAATACTGCACGGCGCAATGGCCCCAGACGAGCACGAACAATCCGACGGGGGCGGGGCCGACGGGGGCGAGGCCGACCGCGACGAGGCGGACAGGGGCGGGGCCGACCGCGACGAGGCGGACGGGGGCGTGGCCGACCGTGACGAGGCCCTCGACCAGAAGGGGAGCCCAGAAACCGGAGTGACGAAGCAAACCCGTTGGTGGGTCGAGCTTCTCGTCGTGGTCGTTGGTGCGGTCCTCATCGCTGTCCTCTTGCGAACGTTCGTCGTCGCCACGTACTCCATCCCTTCAGGATCGATGGAACCGACACTGCAGATCGGTGACCGTATCGTCGTCGACAAGCTCAGCTATCACCTGCACGGCGTCGGCACCGGCGACATCGTGGTGTTCTCGACCCCGCCCAACGAGGACTGCGCCGGACCGCCGGTCTCGGACCTCGTCAAGCGGGTGATCGGGTTGCCGGGCCAGACCGTCTCCCTCTCCGAGGGCAGGGTCTATGTCAACGGTGCACTACTGCCCCAACCGTGGCTGCCCCTCGCCGTCCGCACCGAGACGTATCCCGGCCCGTCACTTGCCCCTTATTCGCTTCACCACCCCTACCGCGTGCCAAGCGGCGACGTGTACGTCATGGGCGACAACCGGCCGGAATCGTGCGACAGCCGCTATTGGGGCCCGATTCGCGAATCGAGCATCGTCGGCAAAGTCGACGTGCGCATCTGGCCGCTCTCTCGGATCGGATTCTTCTAGGCCCGTCATCAGCGACGACGGTTGAGACGCCAGACAACCCGCAGCCCGCTCCAGGTCTCGTCGATGGCACAAACCTTGTTGTCCACGAGGCCCAAAGGCAGGGAAACCTCCCTCACCACGTTCTCGTTCACGGTCGTCGCCACACCGGACGCACGCTTCGGCCACGCGATCCACAACCCGCCATCGGGGTAGATCATCCGCGCCAACACCTCGATGCGTTGCTCCAGCTTGCGCCGTTCGGTGAAGAAGCCCACCACGACGTCCGCGCTGCCTCGCGCCTGCCGCTTGACGGTGACGCCGGCCGGCAACTCGTCCATGACGCCGGGCGGCGCTCCGAGCAGGGCCACGTTCGATCCCTCGCCGATGCCGAGCTTCTTCAGGAGCGGTGTTCCGCTATATCCGACCACCGGGTGGTCCTACCCTTGCTCCGACGCCTTCGCTGCCCGTCGATGCGATGGGGCACCAGCCCGACGCTCGTAGCCGTTGTCAGCTCTGGTCGGCATCGAAGATGCGGAAGCTGAGTGGGTACTCGTAGTCGTCCGGGCCCACCTCGAACTGGGCCAGATGGCTCTCGACCAGGCGGGCCGCCTCGTCTTCGCGCTCGGGCGGCACCCCCATGAAGGAAAGGAGTGAACGGTCCACGACAGCGCTGGCGGGACCGCGGGCCACGATCTCGTGCACTCTGGTGCTGACGCGTCCGAACCCCGCACCCCCGAGTAGATCGCGCACGTACTCCTCGTCTCCAAAGGTGAACGGGCCGACGGGGCTCTTTCCCGGAACTGGGAGCTTCGGCGTCGGCAGCAACGACCGCAGCGTCGTCCCGACGTGCCAGGGATTGCGCTCGACGTCCGTCCAGCAGGCGAAGACGAGGCGGCCGCCGGCCTTTAGACGACGCCGTACCGCGGCGAGGGCGGCACGTGGTTCGTCGAAGAACATCACACCGAACTGGCTCACGGCCAGGTCGAAGGGCCCCGGCTCACCACCCCCGGTCTGCATGTCCATCTCGACGAACCGCACGTTCTGGTGCTCCGTCTCCGCCGCCCGTCGGCGTGCCAACTCAAGCAAAGGTCCCGAGATGTCGATGCCGACCACTTCGCCTTCTGGTGCGACCGCTTCAGCCAGGGACAGGCTGAGTGAACCGCCACCGCAGCCGACGTCACAGACCGCCCGGCCGGCTCGTGCTCGGACCGCGTCGAGCAGGAACGGCGAGGCGGCGTTCGTCAGTCGCTCCCGATTGGGCCAGGCCGTGACCCAATCGGGATGGTTCCAACGCCGCGCCTCCCCCTCGTTGGCCACACCGGTCACGGTATACGGTCGACTTCATGCACGTCGGACTCGTCATCCTGCCCACCGACCGATGGAGCGAGGCCAGGCGCCAGTGGGAATGGGCCGACGAGGCCGGATTCGCCACCGGGTGGACCTACGACCACATCCGCTGGGGTGGCATGCCCGATGGTCCGTGGCACGCCGCGGTTCCCGTCCTCTCCGCCGCCGCTGTCGTCACGAGCCGGCTACGCCTGGGGACGCTCGTCGCGACGCCGAACTTCCGTCACCCCGTGACGCTCGCCCGCGAGGCGATCACCCTCGACGACCTCAGCGGCGGGCGGCTGGAACTCGGACTCGGACCGGGGACCGAGGGCCACGACGCCTCCATACTCGGGCAGACGCCCTGGTCACCGCGCGAGCGGTTGGCTCGATTCAAAGAATTCGTCGACGTGCTCAGCACAGTCCTCAACGGTGGGTCCTTCGAGCGGACGTCGATGCGAACCGAGCACTATGCGGCGGAGGAAGCGCCGAGCACCCCCGGAACGCAACAGCGTCCGGTCCCGCTGACGATCGCCGCCGGCGGTCGGACTGGGCTCGCGGTCGCGGCACATCACGGTCGTCGCTGGGTGACGATCGGGCCGACCGGCACCGGTGCGCGCACGCCGACCAGCATCCTCGAAGCGGTTCGTCGGCAGGTCGGGATTCTCGAAGAGCTCTGCACGACGCTGCGGCGCGACATGCCTGCCAAGGTGCTCCTGTGGACCCCGACGGATCCTGTCGTGGAGTCGGCCGATCAGTTCGACGATCTGGCCGGACCCTACGCCGAGCTCGGGTTCGACGAGGTCGTGCTCCACCATCCCGACCAGACCGGTCCCTACGGAGGCGACATCAGAGCCTTCGCGCAAATCGCGGCCCGGCACTCCTGAGTGGCTCATGCCGTCGACAAGGCGGCGGTGAGCGCGGCCCGGTGTGATTCGGGCTCCACCCGCTCCACGCGGACATCACTTGCCCCAACCCAGGTCGCCGCTTCGTGCAGCGCTGATGCGATGTGGTGGATCCCGTCCTGGTTGAGCACCGTTACCTGCTTGGCCACCAGGGCACCGTCGCGGCGCGCCGGGTCGACCAGACCGACGATGCTGGTTCCGCCGAGGACCGGCATGGCGAAGTAGCCGTACTGACGCTTCGCCGGCGGCGTGTACGCCTCCAAGCGGTGGCGCAGACCGAAGAGCCGTTCGAGGCGGTCGCGGAACCAAACGAGGCTGTCGAACGGAGAGAGCAGGAGGCTCCTCCCTCGAGCTCTGGTCCCGAGCGAATCAAGTGCGGAAGGAGCAAGGTACGCAGCGGATCGCCACCCCTCGACGGTGACGGATCGCAGGCCGGCGTCGCTCAGCGCGGCGCGCACGACGCGCTGCGGCAGACCGCGATAGGCGGCCAAATCGGCGACCGTGGCGACGCCAAGGGCGGATGCGGCCGTGGCCACAAGGCGTCGGGCACACTCGTCGTCACTCCAATCCTGCGCACGCAGATCCGCCGGAATGGCCCGCTCGGCCAAGTCGTAGACGCGCTGGAAACCGCGACGCTCTCGGCACACCAACGTCCCGACGTCGAGCAGCCACTCGGCGGCGATCTTGGTCTCGGTCCAGTCGAACCACACGCCTCCTTTCTTGGCTCCCCCGAGCTGATTGGCGGTGAGCGGACCCTGGTCACGCAGCCGGGCGACCACCTCGGCGCAGCTTCGGTCCCGGTCCTGAAGCACGTGCCAGCGCCTTCCCTTGGCGAGGCGGATCCGCCGCTTGATCTCAAACGCAGGCCACTCCTCCAGCGGAAGTACGCAGGCGGCGTGGGACCAGTACTCGAAGGTCGCGCTGCCCCTCCCCCAGTACGCCCGCTCGACGTGCTCGCGGCCGATCGGACCGAGGCGCGCGTACGCCACGAGCTCGTGCGATCGGGCCAGGACCGAGATCGTGTCGAGCTGGACTGCCCCGAGGTGACGCAACATCCCCGCCACCCCGCCTCGGACCCGCGCGCCGCGCAGTCCCTGGGCGGACAGCGCGACGCGCCGAGCCTCCTCGGCACTCAGGCTGTCCCCTCCGCCGCCTGACGTGGAGCGCGTCACGACGACTCTCGACGCAGCCCCGAATGGTGAACGGCTCAGTCCAGCAAGGCCGCTGCGACGTCATCCTCCAGCGTCCGGTCGTTCGCCCACATCAGCTGCTGCACCTTGGCCCGGCGAAAGTACAGCTGGATATCGAAGTCGAGCGTGAAGCCGATACCCCCGAAGATCTGCTGAGCGGTAGCCGTGATGTCGCGGAACGTCGAGCAAGCAAAGAGCTTGGCCATCGGCGCCAGCGAGTTCAGCGAACGCCCGCTTGCGCCCGCCCATGCCGCTTCGTGCACCAGCTGTTCCGCCCCGTCGAGGTTGGTGACGGCGTCGGCCAGGTAGTGGGCCAAGGCCTGGAACGCGCCGAGCGGCTTGTCGAACTGCCAACGGTCCAACGAGTACTGAGTCGTGATCTCGAGCGCGTAGCGAGCACCGCCAACAGCCTGGGCCCCGAGCAAGACCAAACCGCCCTGCAACACGTCCTGCCACGTGATCCACCCTGTTCCCGACTGACCGATGCGATCTTCGGGCGTCACGACGACTCCGTCGAATGTCACCTCGTACTGCGTGTCCGAGGCAAGCGAGAACTGCTGCCGCAACGTGACCCCCGCGGCAGCGGGATCAACCAGGAACAAGTCGATTCCGTCTGCCGTTCGGGCGAGGACAACAAGGCGCTCGGCGGCGGCGGCGAAGGCCACGTGGCGCTTCACGCCGCTCAGTCGGAACGCGCCACCGTCGGGCTCGGCGAGCATCTCGACGCCGCTTGCGCTGAACCCGTTGTCCGGCTCGAGCCAGGCGGGTGTGAGCACCGACTCACCGGAGGCAATCCGCCGCAGCCACCTGTCCTTCTGGGCGTCGTCCCCAGCAGCGACGAGTGCGCCACCGCTCAAGACGGCGCTCACGAAGTGAGGGACTGGCGCCAAGGCACGGCCGAGCTCTTCGTAGAGCGCGACCCCCTCCACGAGCGACATCCCCGACCCGCCGTATTGCTCGGGGAGGAGGAGGCCGACCAGATCGAGCTCGGCCAGCTGCGCCCAGAGCGGCGCCGGGTATCCGAAGGGATCATCCTCCACGGCGCGCACCACGTCGAGGCTGCATTGACGCTCCAAAACGTCGCGCACGGTCTGGCGCAGCAGCTCTTGTTCCGTGTCGAATTCGAGATCGAGCACTCAGGACCACCTCCGTGGGATGAAAAAACGACGAGGACTTGCCGTGACCGGCCGGGCTGCGGACCAGACATGCCGACCGGCCGCATCAGGGCCTGCGGGCGTACGAGCCGCCGACGCTTGGGCCAGCAGGGAGTGGACGGTGATCACGGTCTCGCAGGTGACGGACGCCACTGGTCGCCGCGGCGAAGCCAGGGGTTGTCGTCCGCCGACATCGGCAGGGCGATGCGGGCGGTGCAGGTGGTCTTGACGTCGCCGTCGACCGAGAGGGTCACCGCCACCGTCACGAACCCACAGCCCGTGTCGTCCACCTCGGTGGACTCGACCAGTCCCCGCAGCGCCATGGTGTCGCCGGGGAACACCGACCCCCGCATCCGGAAGGTGACCTTGGCCAGCCTCCCGTGAGGCCCGGTCCAGTCGGTCAGGTAGCGCTCGAACCAGGCGGCCTGGTTGGGCGTGTTCAAGAAGATGTCCTGTGTCCCGTTGCGGTTGACCGCAAAGTCCTTGTCGTGGTGCATCGGCCGCCAGTCCCGGGTGGCGAGCGCGCCCAAGACCACCGTCGTCGCGCTGACCTCGTAGTCGAGCGGGGGAGCTCGTCCCCCACCGAGACATCTCCGACGGCAAGCCGGGGCAGGATCGGCGTCGTCACGAACCATCCCTCACGTAGCCGAATCCGGTGTAGGACTCGACCGCCACCAGCTCGCCCCCCTGGTTGGAGTACACGACGTCGATCACCCAGAACCGGCCCGTTCCGAGCTTGGTCGTCTTCTCCTCGCTCACCGATCGCAGCACTTGATGGGTCCGCAGCACGTCCCCCACGCGCACGGGGGAGTGGAATTCGATCGTGTTGTCGGTCATGACCGCCTCGGGCAGCCCGAACAGCTCCTTGAGATCGAAGTGCACCTGGAGCGGCAGCGCCTGCTCGCTGCGACCAGGCGCCCAGTGGTGGGGCCTGAACCAGACCGAGACCATGGTGGGCGGGGCGACAGGTCCGCCGGTGAGCACCTCGGCCACCTCGGCGTCCCAGAACAAGGGGTTCCCGTTCTGCACCGACGCGCAGGACGTCCAGACATAGCCCTGCTCCACCGGGAACTCACCCACCTCCTGGTACTGCTCCTGGCCGACCAGGTCGAGCGCGACCGCGATGGGCTCGGCCGTCATGCGATGACCCCCGTATCGAGCCAGCGCGTCACGGCATCGGCGTCGACCCCGGCCTCTTTGAGCAGGCGCTCGGTATCCGTGTCCGACATGTCGGGCACCGTGGGCGGCACTCTGCGGTCCATGCCGGCCAGCAACGGACCGAGCTGTGCGAACTCTCCCTGAGCGGGGTGCGCGACCGTTGCCACCGCGCCAGGTGCGGCGAGACGCTCATGAGAGGCGACCTCGGCCACCGCGAGCACGGGAGCGACGCACGTGTCCGCCCCGGCCAGGACCTCGACCCACTCGTCGCGCGAGCGCGCGGCGAAGGCGGCGGTGAACGCCTGGCGGATGGCCGGCTGGGCGGCGTCGTCGTACTGCGACGCGGCGAGCTCCGGGCATCCGAGGGCGCGGCACAGGTTGGCGAAGAACTTGGCCTCGATCGCCCCCACGGCGAGCCATCGGCCGTCCCCGGTCCCATACGTGCAGTAGCACGCGAACCGGCCCGAGAGCACGTCATGGCCCGGCCCGACCTCGCCACCGAGGGCGAGCTGCTCATCGATGGCCAGTGACATCAGCCACAGCACTCCGTCCGCGACCGAGACATCGAGGTAGGCACCCCGGCCCGTGCTCGCACGACCTGCCAGCGCCGCTGTGACGGCGAGGGCAGCCTGCATGCCTCCAGCAGCAGCGTCGGCGACCGTGGCTCCGGGCAAGGGGGGAGCTCCACCTTCTCCCGGTGTGCTCATCGCCAGGTAGCCGCTGATGGCGAGGTAGTCGACGTCGTGGCCGGCCCACTGTGCACGCGGCCCGTCCTGGCCGTACCCGCTCGTCGAGCAGTAGACGACGCGCGGGTTCCGGGCCGACACCGCTTCGTACCCGATTCCCAGACGGTTCACCACCCCGGGACGGAAACTCTCGACCACCACGTCGGAAGCGCCCGCCAGCGCGAGGAACGCCTCCCGCCCGTGCTCGTCCTTGAGGTCGAACAGGGCGCGACGCATGCCGCGATGACCGCTGTAGGCGAAATAGGGCGGCTCAATGGGTGCTGCGTCGGCCGAGGGCACGGGCCCCACCTTCACCACCTGCGCGCCGTAGTCGGCGAGGAGCCGGGTGCAGCGTGCCGCTGGGCCGACGGTCGAGAGGTCGAGAACGGTGACCCCATCGAGAAACCCGGTCACGACACCGACGCGGTATGGCTCAGGTACGACACAGTCGGCGCAGAGGCCAGGAGTGACGCCGCTTCGAGAAGGGTCGGAGGCAGGTGGGCCGGGGGCAGAGGTGACCCCGCCGCACCGAGGGTCGGAGGCAGGAGGCCGGCGGTCACCGAAGGGTCGCGTTCGGGACGGTGGCCATGGTGGGCACAGTGCGATGGGGAGCGGGCACGGTGCGTCAGAAGTTCTTGGGGAGGCCGAGCTTGCGGCGGGCGATGATGTTCTTCTGTATCTCGGAGGCGCCGCCGCCGATGGTGTCGATCACGGTGTAGCGGTAGGTCGACTCGGCCCGGCCCGCCATCGGCGCCTCGGGCGTCTTCACGCGGAGCTGGCTGCCGGGGCCGGCGATGTCCATCGACGCGTCGGCCAGCCGCTTGGACAGCTCGGTGGCGAAGAGCTTGTACTCGGAGGCCCATGCCGTCGGCGCCGCGCCGCCCTTCGACGACTCGAAGACGAACTTGAGCCCCATGACGCGGGCGACTTGGAGTTCGGTGGCCAGTCGGGCCAGGCGCTGTCGGACCACCGCGTCGTCCTTGAGCCGGGCGCCGTCGCGCACCGTGGTCTTGACGTACTCGACGAGCAGGTCGAAGCGCTGGGCGATCGGGGCGAAGGTGAACATGGTGAAGCGCTCGAGGTCGAGGGCCTCGGAGATGTACTGGAAGCCCCGGTTGACCTCACCCACGACGTAGTCGTCGGGCACGAAGACCTCGTTGAGGAAGACCTCGTTCGTGCGCTCGTCGCCCATGGTCCAGATCGCGTTGATGGTGATGTTTGGCTGGTCGAGGGGCACGAGGAAAAGGGTGATGCCGGCGTGCTTGGCATCGGGGTCGGTGCGGGCGCCGACCCAGTACCACTCGGCGAAGTGGGCGGAGGTGGTCCATGTCTTCTGGCCGTCGAGTATCCAGCCGCCCTCGACCTTGGTCGCCTTGAGCTGCATGGAGGCGGCGTCGGAGCCTGCGTTGGGCTCCGAGTAGCCCACGGCGAACTCGACCTCGTTGCGGAGGATCTTGGGCAGGAACTCCGCCTTCAGCCGTTCGTTGCCGTGCCGGATCAACGTCTTGCCGATGATGCCGACGCCCTTGCCGATCTGGGGACCGCCGCGGCCGGCCAGCTGCTCGTTCAGCAGGTACTCGTAGACGCCCTCGCCATCCTTGCCGCCTTGCGCTTCGGGCCAGGTGATGCCGAGCCAGCCCTTCTCCCCGAGTGAGGCCATGAAGGCGCGGCGCTTGGGCGTGTCGACGATCTGGGCCATGTTCTCCCGCGTCGGGTCGAAGACCTCGGGGTCGTCGTTGGCGTCGAGGAACGTCTCGACCTCCTTGACGAACGCGAGCTGCTCATCGGAGAACTCGAAGTCCATGGTGACGGTGACCTCCGGGAGGGCGGCGGCGATCTGACGGGGCGTCAGATTAGTCCACGCCCGGGCCGCCGCCTGCTTCCGACACCGCTCCGCGGCGGGTGGCTGCGGCGGGACCCGGCTCGTGCGAGGTCGGGACGGCGCGGAACGCTTGGACCGGGCCCTCGACGCCGCGCAGGACGGCGGGCTCCAGGGCCTCCACCGACCACGCGCCGCCAGGGAGCTGAGCCGCGGCGTCGGCCGTGACCACGAGATCTCCGGGCTGCCCCACCTTGACCAGCCGCGAGAGAAGGTTGACCAGCGGCCCGTAGTAGTCGCCTTCGCGCGGGGTGACCGGGCCGGCGCCCACGGCGCCCCGGGCCGACGGAAGCACCGCGTCCTCGTGCGCGGCGCGGACGACCTCCGTGCCGATGCGGCACGCCGCGTCGGCGGTGGGCGCGACGAAGAACACCTCGTCGCCGATCGTCTTGACGACGCGCCCTCCGGTCTGGACGGCGCTGGCCCAGGCGGCCGACTCGAACCTGGTGAGCGCCAGGTTCTGCTCGCGCAGGCCGATCGTCTGGGCCCACCCGGTTGAGCCCACGAGGTCGACGAAACCGAGCGCGACCACCTCGACGGGGCCGTCGACGCTGGGGTCGTGCGGCGAGTTGGCCCAGCCGCGGACAGCCTCGGCTCGGCCCTGCGCCCGTTCGAAGTGGTGCATGACGATCTCTCCCAGGACGGCGGGCACCTGGCCGAAGGCGGTCGTGGCGGCCTCAGCGACGCGGGCCCGCGCCAGCTCGTCCGTCCCTTCACGGGACATGCCCGGCCCGAACTCGGCGAAGAAGAGCGCGACGGCGGCCTCGGCGATGCTGATGGCCGAGGAGCCGAGCACGCGGGTGAAGGCCAGCACCGCCTCCTCTCCCATGAGGGCCGCACCCTGCTCGAAGGCGGTCATGAGCTCCGCCAGGTCATCGGAGATCTCGTCGTCCTCGGTGGCGGGGATGCCGGCGGCCTGGAGCACCCGGAGCACCCGCGCCACGGGGACGCCGTGACGCTTCGCGATCTCCTCGACGGGGACCATGACGGCACTCCTCTGCGTGACCAGGTTGCCGGCCAGACCTGGAAGGGCCCCTGCGTCGTGCGCCGCGACCATCTGTTCGATCGTGGCGCCCAGCCGGGTGAGGAGCTCGAGGAGCGCTCGGCGCTCCTCAGCCCGCGGGTCCGTGGGGTCGTACAGCCCGGCCCGCTCCCAATCGGACGCGACGGTGCGGACGGGGACGGCGCCGTCGGCGGTGACGCGACCAGCACCGGACCCGGACCCGGACCCGGACCCGGACCCGGCGCCACCGCCGGGTCCCTCGGTCAGCGCGTCCACGCCAGCGTGGCGCCGGGCTGCTGGCGGACCATGCCCTTGAGGGTGATATCCCGATGGGCGGTGAACTCGAACTCGCCGGAGCCGACGACGAGTTGCTCGGAGAGGGACGAGACGAGTATCTCGCCGGGCGCGGCCACGTCGGCCAGCCGGCTGGCGACGATGACCGTGTGCCCGAGGACGTCGTCGCCCTCGGAGACCGCGTCGCCGGTGTGGACGCCGATGTGGACGGCGATGCGCTCCTGACCCGGCGGGGGGACATACGACTGGAACGCTTGCTGGATATCCACGGCGCACCGCAGGGCTCGTGCCGCTCCTCCGAAGGCGACCATGAACCCGTCGCCCTGGACGCTGATCTCGCGGCCGCCGTGGCGCAAGATCGCGTCACGGACGATGCGGTGGTGCTCGTGGAGAAGCTCGCGTGACGCCTGGTCTCCGAGGCGCTCGGTGATGCCGGCGTAGTCGACCATGTCGCAGAACAGGATGGTGACGGTGCCCCCACCGGTACCCGTTCCGGCCAGGCCGGCGACACGTCCTCCCGAGCGGTGAGGGCGTCGGCGGCTTGCCAGCACGCTCTCGGAGAGGGCGCGGGCCGCGGCGAAGCTCGGGCGGCTGGAGCGGCTCGGACGGCTGCGCACGTCGATGCTGCCCATGACCGAGTAACCCCGGACGACGATGACGGGAGATCCGGGGATGCGGGGCATGTCCTTGAGCCGGAGCTTCCGGCCACCCATGATCGACATGCCCCGGAGCTCGACGTCGAAGCCCTCTGGCACGGTGATCTTCACCTCGCCCCAGAAGGCCAGGGCCGAGATGGTGACCTCGGGACCTTCGATCTCGGCCCGGCGCAGGTCGAGGTCGCAGGCCCCCATGACGGCGACCGCGTTGGTCTTCCCGCCGACGCGCCAACGACCCTTCGTGTCGTGGCCGCTCATGACGGCGACGTGCCACCGCCGGCCACGCCGGCTGCTCTGGCCTGTCGCAAGGTCGACCTCGGCCGATGCCTGAGGCGTGGCGATGACGGGAAGGTCCGCCGTCACGGACTCGAGGTCGCTCCTGGTCCGAGCTTCGAGCGCGGCCCCCACCCGCTCGGAGAACTCGTCGAGCGTCAGGCGCCCTTCGACCACGTGCTCCCGCAACACCGTAACGGTGCGGTCCCGGTCGGCGTCGGCCACCCGTTCGGCCAGCGGGCCGGGCGGGCCGGTCGGGGTTGCCGATATCGGCGGCCCGGGCGGACTAGGCGGCGTTGCCGGTACGGGACGGCGATCGGGAAGGGGTCCGCGGCCGTCTGCCATGACGAGAAGTCTGCTCCGAATCGCGGCGCGGGCGGGGAACTTCGGATCAGTCCACGAATTCGGCCAACGGCGTGTAGTCGAGGCCATGGGCGTCGGCGACCGGCTTGTAGACGATCTTTCCGCCGACCACGTTGACGCCCTCGGCCAGAGCGGCGTTGGCCCGCACCGCCCGCTTCCAACCCTGGTTGGCGATGCTCAGCGTGTAGGGGAGGGTGGCATTGGCGAGCGCATGGGTGGAGGAGTGGGGAACGGCTCCGGGCATGTTGGCTACGCAGTAGAAGACGGTCCCGTGCACCTCGAAGGTCGGGTTCGAGTGGGTCGTCGGCCGGGTCGACTCGAAGCAGCCACCCTGGTCCACCGAGATGTCGACGAGGACCGAGCCAGGACGCATCTGCTCGACCAGCGCGTCCGACACCAGGTGCGGCGCCAGTGCGCCCACGACGAGCACGGCCCCGATGACGATGTCGGCCTCCACGCACACCTCCTCAATGGCGTGCTGGGAGGAAGCAACCGTCTCGAGCGCCCCGCGGAAATGGTGGTCGACGTCGCGGAGGCGGTCCAGGTTCCGGTCGAGGATGAAGACTTCCGAGTGCATGCCGACGGCCAAGGTGGCCGCGGCGAAGCCCGCCACCCCGGCGCCGAGGATGACCACGCGCGCGCTGCGGACCCCGGGCACACCGCAGACGAGGACGCCCCGCCCGCCGCCCGGTCGCATCAGGTGGTGTGCACCCATGAGGGGCGCCATACGGCCGGCCACTTCGCTCATCGGTGCCAGCAGCGGCAGCGTGCCGTCCTCGTTGCGCACGGTCTCGTACGCGATGGCGACGTTGCCCGCGGCCACGAGCGCGTCGGTGCACTCACGCGACGCAGCCAAGTGGAGGTAGGTGAACAACGTCTGTCCGGAGTGCAGCGACAGCCGGTGGTACTCCTGCTCCACGGGCTCTTTGACCTTGCACACCAGGTCGGAGGCAGCCCACACCTCGTCCGGGTCGTCGACGATCCTGGCCCCCGTCCGGACGAAATCGGCGTCGGGCAGGGACGAGCCGTCGCCGGCGCCCTTCTGGACGTAGACGGTGTGGCCGGCCGAGGTGAGCTCGCGCACACCGGCGGGCGTGAGCGCCACCCGGTACTCGTCCGTTTTCACCTCGGTGGGGATCCCGACGATCATGATCAGTCCTCGATGTTGCTCATCACGTGCTTGACGCGCGTGTAGTCCTCGAAGCCGTACATCGACAGATCCTTGCCGTAGCCCGAGCGCTTGAACCCGCCGTGGGGCATCTCCGCCACCAGCGGGATGTGCGTGTTGATCCACACGCAGCCGAAGTCGAGGTCGCGCGCCATGCGCATGGCCCGTCCGTGGTCCCTGGTCCACACGGACGACGCCAGGCCGTACTGCACGCCGTTGGCCCACGCGAGCGCCTCGGCCTCGTCGACGAACTCCTGCACCGTGATCACCGGGCCGAACACTTCGGACTGGACCATCTCGTCGTCCTGGCGGAGGCCGGCGACCACCGTCGGTGCGAAGCAATAACCGCGCTCCCCCACCTGGGCGCCGCCGGTCACCACGGACGCGTGGGACGGCGTGCGCTCGAGGAACCCGCGCACTCGCTCGAGCTGGGTGGCGTTGTTGAGGGGGCCGTAGTCGGCGTCAGCGTTGTCCGTGCCTCCCACGGTGGTCCCCTCGGCCTGCTCGACCAGGGCCGCGAGCAGATCCTGGTGCACCCGAGGTCCGGCGAGCACCCGCGTGGCCGCGGTGCAGTCCTGCCCGGCGTTGAAGTAGCCGGCGCCCGCGATTCCCTCGGCGGCGGCACCGGCGTCGGCGTCGTCGAAGACGATGACCGGCGCCTTCCCGCCCAGTTCCAGGTGGACGCGCTTGAGGCTCGGTGCCGCCGCGGCGGCGACCTCCATCCCGGCCCGGACCGAGCCGGTGACCGAGACCAGGGCCGGGATCTCGTTCTCGACGAGCGCCCGACCGGTGCCCCGGTCGCCGCAGACCACGTTGAACACGCCGGGCGGAAGGTGCTCGGCCATGATCTCCGCCATGAGGAGCGAGGTCACCGGGGTCGTGTCGGACGGCTTGAGGACGAGCGTGTTCCCGGCGGCCAGGGCGGGGGCGAACTTCCAGACGGCCATCATCATCGGGTAGTTCCACGGGGTCACGGCACCGCAGACACCGAGCGGCTCACGACGGATGAACGAGGTGTGCCCCGCCATGTACTCGGACGCGGCCAGCCCCTGGAGGTGGCGCGCCGCTCCGGCGAAGAACCGGATCTGGTCGACCATGGGCGGGATCTCCTCGTCCATGGTGAGCTGGAACGGCTTGCCGGTGTTCTCGCTCTCGGCCCGCACGAGGTCCTCGGCCCGGTCCTCGAGCGCATCGGCGATCCGGAACAGCGCCAGGCTCCGTTCGGACGGCGTGGTGCGTCGCCACGAGGCGAAGGCGTCCGCCGCGACACGAAGCGCCCGATCGACATCGCCGGGACCCGAGACCGGTGCCTCGGCGAACGGCACCCCCGAACTGGGGTCGACGAGCGTCTCGAGCGGGCCGTCCTCGGCGTCGCACGACGCTCCTCCGATGAAGTTCTGCAGTCTGCGCATGCGGCTCCCTTCCTCTGGTACACGATCACAGAAGATTTCGGCGCCAGCAAGCGATATCGCAATGTTGAGCTCCTCAAACGACGGTTCTGCTTGACTAACGTGGCGAATGTGACAAAATTCTGCACATCCCAGGGCTAGGCCTGCCCGGTGGAGCTGAAATGCGAGGTGTGAGATGGCCGACGCCGACGGGTCGGTCGAGGCGGGCGGTCAGCAGGAGACAACGGCATTCCTCGACGCGCCCAACCGGGCGATCATCGAGGCCCTGCAGCGAGACGGGCGACAGCCCTACGGGGCCATCGCCGAGGAGGTCGGGCTCTCGGAGGCGGCGGTGCGCCGCCGGGTCCAGCGCCTCCGGGAATCGGGGATCATGCAGATCGTCGCCGTCACCGACCCGCTCCAACTCGGCTTCACCCGCCAGGCGATGGTCGGACTCTCGGTGGAGGGTGACGTCAGGCGCGTGGCCGAGAAGCTGATCGCCCTGCCCGAGGTCGACTACGTCGTGATGTGCGCGGGCTCGTTCGACATCCTGGCCGAGATCGTCTGCGAGGACGACGAGCGGCTCCTCCACGTCCTCAACGACTCGGTGCGGTCGATCCCGGGGGTGCGGGCGACGGAGACATTCCTGTACCTGAAGCTGGTCAAGCAGACCTATTCGTGGGGGACGCGATGACGCGGCCCGAATGGAGGACGGCATGAGTACGAACCCTGAGAACTCCGCGCTCAGCGAGGACGCGCGACGGCATCTGTGGATGCACTTCAGCCGGATGGGCTCCTACGAGGAGCACGAGGTGCCGGTGATCGTCCGAGGTGAGGGCGCCTACGTGTGGGACCAACACGGAAAGCGCTACCTCGACGGGCTGGCCGGGCTGTTCACGTCCCAGATCGGCCACGGCCGGACCGAGCTGGCCCAAGCAGGGGCCAAGCAGGCGGAGACGCTGGCCTACTTCCCTCTCTGGACGTATGCCCACCCCAGGGCGATTGAACTGGCCGATCGGGTGGCGAGCTACGCACCCGGCGACCTCAACCGCGTCTTCTTCACCACGGGCGGCTCCGAGGCGGTCGAGTCCGCATGGAAGCTGGCGCGCCAGTACTTCCGCATGACCGGCCAGCCGCAGCGGACCAAGGTGATCAGCCGCTACATCGCCTACCACGGGACCTCCATGGGCGCACTGTCCATCACCGGCATCCCCGAGCTGCGCATCCCGTTCGAGCCCCTGGTGCCGGGCGCCATCAAGGTGCCGAACACCAACTTCTACCGGGCGGACGTCTATGCCGACGACGAGGTGGCCTTCGGGCGGTGGGCAGCCGACGAGATCGAACGCGCCATCCTCCAGGAAGGTCCGGACTCGGTGGCGGCCGTCTTCCTCGAACCCGTCCAGAACGCGGGAGGATGCTTCCCGCCGCCGCCGGGATACTTCGAGCGCGTGCGCGAGATCTGCGACCGCCACGGCGTGCTGCTCGTCTCCGACGAGGTCATCTGCGCCTTCGGCCGACTCGGGTACTGGTTCGGTTCCCTGCGCTACGGCTATCAGCCCGACATCATCACCGTGGCGAAGGGCCTGACCTCGGGCTACGCCCCGCTGGGGGCGATGATCGCTTCCGACCGCATCATGGAGCCCTTCCTGGGTCCCGGCGCCTCCTTCTTGCACGGATTCACCTTCGCCGGCCACCCGGTGAGCTGTGCCGTAGCCCTGGCGAACCTCGACGTCTTCGAAGGCGAGCACATCCTTCAGCACGTGCTGGCAACCGAGCCTGCGTTCCTCGCCGCGCTCGAGGGTCTCTACGACCTGCCGATCGTGGGGAACGTACGGGGTGCCGGGTTCTTCTACGGGATTGAGCTCGTGAAGGACAAGGAGACCCGCCTCTCGTTCAACGACGAGGAGTCCGAGCGGCTGCTGCGCGGGTTCCTCTCCGGCGCGCTCTTCGACGCCGGGTTGATCTGCCGGGCCGACGACCGAGGCGACCCCGTGGTGCAGCTCTCCCCGCCTCTCATCTGCGGGCAGGAGGAGATCGACTTCATCGCTTCGACGCTGCGCGAGGTGCTCACCGAAGCGTGGCGGAGGATGTAACCCCGTCCCCGACGTCCGGTTCGGGGGCGGGTTCGGGATATCGGCGGCTGTCCCTGTGGTGGGATGCCGTCCCGGCGCCGCTGCCCCCGCGCCCGGCGCTCACGCGGGACATCGACGTCGACGTCTGCATCGTGGGAGGCGGCTTCACCGGGCTGTGGACGGCTCGCTCACTGGCGCTGGCCGATCCCTCCCTGCGGGTGGCGGTACTCGAGCGTGAGGTGGCGGGGTACGGGGCTTCGGGGCGGAACGGCGGCTGGTGCTCGGCGTTGTTCGCGACGTCCGATGCCGCGCTGGCCCGTCTCCACGGGCCCGATGCCATGCGAGCGATGCGCCGTGCCATGCAGAACAGCGTCGACGAGGTCGGCGGCGCCGCGGCGGCCGACGGCATCGACTGCCACTTCGCCAAGGGGGGCTCGGTCAGCCTGGTGCGCAGCGCAGCGCAGGAGGCGCGGGCGCGGGACGAGGTGGCCGAAGCCCGGTCGCTCGGCTTCGGCCAAGACGACCTGCGTTGGCTCGATGCAAGCGAGACGGCCGCGCTCGTCAACGCCGACGGGGTTCTCGGATCGACCTACACGCCCCACTGCGCCGCGCTCCAGCCGGCACTCCTGGCCCGCGGGCTGGCCGACGCCGTCGAGCAGCGGGGCGTCCCGATCTACGAGCACACCGAGGTGTCGGATATCGGGCCGGGCCGGGTCACCGCTCCCGGCGGCACGGTGCGCGCCGCCGTCGTGGTGCGTGCGACGGAAGGGTGGACGGCGACGCTGCCCGGCTCCCGGCGCGACCTCGTCCCGGTGTACTCGCTGATGGTGGCGACCGAGCCGCTCGGCGACCACTTCTGGGACTCCGCCGGCCTGCGCACCCGCCCCACGTTCGCCGATCACCGCCACATGATCATCTACGGGCAGCGCACGGCGGACGGACGCATCGCCTTCGGTGGGAGGGGTGCGCCCTATCACTACGGCTCGGCCGTGCGCCCCGCCTTCGACGCCGATCCGGCGGTGCACGCGCTGCTGCGCCGAACGGTGACGGAACTGTTCCCCGCTCTCTCGGAGGTTCGCTTCACCCACGCCTGGGGCGGACCACTCGGCATCCCGAGGGATTGGCATTCCTCGGTCGGCTTCGATCGCGCCACCGGGCTGGCCTGGGCCGGCGGCTACGTGGGCGACGGCGTGGCCACGACCAACCTGGCGGGACGCACGCTGGCCGACCTGATCACCGGGGCCGACACGGACCTGACCCGCCTGCCCTGGGTCGGACACCGTTCGCCGCGCTGGGAACCCGAACCGCTGCGCTGGCTGGGCGTCAACGCCGGCCTCTGGACGATGAAACTGGCCGACCGCAGCGAGGCCCGCCGGGGGCGACCCAGCCGGATGGCCGGTGTCATGGGCCGGGTGCTGGGCCACTGACGTCTGCCACAATCGGGTCCATGGACGAGCTCTCCATCGCGAACCTCATCTACACCTACGCGGAGCGGATCGACGCCGGAGACTTCTCCGGGGTGGGCCAGCTCTTCGAACACGCGACCCTGACCTTCGAGGGGTACGAGGACGCCGTGCGCGGGAAGGAGGCGACCGAGGCCCTCTACGACCGGACCACTCGTCGCTACGAGGACGGGACGCCCCGCACCAAGCACGTCGTCACCAACGTCATGGTGGAGGTGGGCGCGGACGCGGCGACGGCCACGAGCCGCTCGTACTTCACCGTCTTCCAGGCCGTGCCGGGCCAGCTGGCCCTGCAGCCCGTCATCGCCGGCCGGTACCGCCACGGTTTCGAGAAGTCCGGCGGAAGCTGGAGGTTCTCGTCGATGCACATCGTCATCGAGCTGCTCGGCGAACTCGGGCACCACATGCTCTTCGACCTGGAGCGGTCACCATGAAGCTCGCACTGTCTTACGAGTGGTCCTGCGACCCGGAGCAGTTCTGGGCGCTGTACTTCGATCCCGCGTTCATCGTCCGTCTCCACCTGGAGGGTCTCGGCTCCACCTCGGCCGAGGTGCTGTCCCAAGAGGGCGACCTCGGTACGGGCATCGTGCGGACCCTGCGCTACAGCCAGCGGCCCAACGCGCCCGGGCCGGTGAAGAAGATGTTCGGGGACGAGATCACGACGACGGAGCTGACACGCTTCGACCCGAAAGCGTCGACGGCGACGTTCACCGTCACCCCGGGGACCATGGCCGACAAGACGAGCGTGGAGGGATCCATCCACCTCTCGGCCGAGAGCGGGCGGACGATCGAGACGTTCGACCTCGACGCCAGGGTCAAGATCTTCGGCGCCGGACCTGTCGTCGAGCGCTTCATCGAGCGGCAGGCCCGGGAGACCCAAGAGAAGTCGGTTGCCTTCATGCGAACCGCCCTCGAGGGCTGAGCCGACCTCTCGTCGATCGTTCGAGGCGGGCGGCGCCCTTCACGGAGTGTTCACACGAAATACTTGACCAGGAGGCCAGCGGGACGCCAGTGTTTGGCTCAGACCTTCGGTCGCTCGCCAGGGAGGCGCACCGAACGACAGTGTGGTGAGCGCGGGCGAGAAGCCGCGAGTGGCCGTCGGGGGCGGCCAGGGCGTCGGTCGGCCCGGCCCTCGGTGCACCACGACGCGTTCACGCCCACTGCAGAGGCGACAAGGAGGTAGGGCGTTGGCCGTCACGGAAGACTTCGCCGAGGAGCTGGCGACCATCCACGACCCGGAGGTCCAGCAGCCTTTCCACGTCGAACAGCACGGAATCGACTTCATTCCCGAGAGCGAACGCTGGGCGACCCCGAGAGACGTCTTCGGCATGTGGGCGGGCGCGAGCGTCCAGGTCGAGTACTTCATTTACGGGGCCATCCTGATGACGTTCGGGCTGACGTTCGCCCAGGTGCTGATCATCATCGTTCTGGGGAACCTGTCCTACTTCCTGCTCGGGCTGTGCTCGCTGCAGGGGCCGAACGCCGGCACGACCGTCTTCGCCATCAACCGGGCCCCGTTCGGGCCCAACGGCTCGCGCCCGATCTCTGTCTTCAACTGGCTCACCCAGATCGGCTTCGAGGTCGAAGGGCTCATCCTCATCGTCGGGGCCGGTCTCGTCCTGATGATCAAGGCGGGGTACGGGCCCGGCGACCCGGCGAAGGTGATCCTCGTCATCGTGGCCGTGCTGATCCAAGGCATCCTGCCCTTCCTGGGCCACGCCGCCATCGTGAAGACGCTGCGGCTGCTCGTGATCCCCTTCGTGGTCCTCTTCGCCATCATGTTGGGCTTCGCCATCCCGCACGCCAACCTGAACGTCGTCAAGAGCAGCGGGGATTGGCAGGCCTTCACCGAGGCGCTCGCCTTCACCATCGCCCTGAGCGGTCTGGGATGGACCGAGAACGGCAACGACTACACCCGCTACTGCCCGACGAGCACGTCCAAGAAGGGCATCGTCGGCTGGGTCTTCCTGGGCACGGCCGTGCCCGAGATCCTGATCATGACGCTCGGCGCAGTGGTGGGCACCTTCGTCCTCGACGTCGGGACGGGGGCGGGCGGCTTCCTGCCCTTCGCCCACCAGCACGCCATCCCGTCCTGGTTCGTCGTGGTCTTCCTCCTCTTCGCGGCGGTGCAGATCTTCGGCGTCAACAGCCTCGACATGTACTCCTCGGGCGTCACGCTCCAGGCCATCGGGGTCCCGGTCAAGCGTTACCAGGCCGTGCTCATCGACTGTGTCGTCGCCCTCGGTATCACCATGTGGGCCATCTTCAGCGGCTCGTTCACCGAGTACCTCTCGGACTTCGTCGACCTGGTGATCGTGTGGATCGCGCCCTGGAGCGCCATCTTCCTGGTCGACTGGGCACTCCGGCGGTACAAGTACGTGCCGAGCGAATTGCAGAAGACGGGCCGCGGCTCGCTGTACTGGCGCAAGGGCGGTATCCACTGGGCAGCAGTGGTGGCCCAGGTCGTCGGCATGTACGCCGCCATCTCGGCGCTCTACGTGAACCCGACCTACTACTTCCGCGTCCCGCGCTGGATGAACGAGGTGACCGACCACACGCAGGACGCCTTCCACTACGGCGGCGACTTCAGCATCTTCATGGGCATGGGCGTGGGCGGAGCCGTATACCTGCTGCTCGCCATCCGCTCGGTACGGGCGCAGGCAGCTGCGCAGGAGGCGTTGCTCCAGGAGGAGGGCCTGCTGCGAAACTGAGCCGGCCCGGGACGACCCGCCCGGCCCCGGACCGGCGGACCCGCCCCGCCGCGAAGGTTCAGCTCCAGTCCTCGACCAGACCCCCGGATCCGTCGGGATGGAACAGGGGCATGGCGCCGAGCGCGCGCACGAGGGCCGCCTCCTCGCCGAGCGCCTGCTTCCACCCACCGCCCTCGGTCATGAGCGTCCCGATGACGACCGGCTCCGCGTCCATGCGGCGCACGAGACGGAGCGCCGACGAAAGCGAGGCCCCGGTCGAGATCACGTCGTCCACCACGGCGACCCGGCGGCCCCGGACCGCGTCCACCCGTGCCGGATCCATGCGGAGGCGCTGCGGCTTGTCGGTCGTGATGGAGTACACCGGCTCCGACCACGTCTCACCGAGATGGATCTTCGGCGTCTTGTGGAGGATCACGTAGTCGTCGAGGCCGAGGGCCCGGCTGGCCTCGATCGCCAGCGGAATGCCCATGGTCGCCACCGATACGACGATCTCCGGCCTGGCGGGCGCCATCATCTCCGCCAGCTCGCGCCCCGCAGTCTCCGCGAAGGCGAGGCCCATGTCGACGCAGATGAGGAGCGCGATGGTCAGCTCGTCGTTGAGGCGGACGAGCGGGAGCTCGACGGTCTGGCTCCCCACCGTGGTCGTGTAGGTACGATCGGCCGTCGTCGACATGACTCTCTTCGGAGCTTAGGTCCCGTACCAACGAGGCTGACGCGAACCTGATGCCCGAGGCGGCGCCACTCCAACCGGGCGTCCTACCGGGCCCCTCTTCGCCCGTCCCCATCATCGCCGAGACGGTCGACACGTGGCTTTCCGAGACCGCGGTCGCCGCCGAGCGACGACAGTCGCGATTCGACGCGTTCGCACCGGTCTGGGAGGTCGTGGACGCACGAATCCGAAACGACGGTATCTATCCGCCGGCATGGTTCGTGCTCCCGCTGATCGCTGGGCTCATCGCGGCCATCGGCATCCTGATCAACTCCCAGATCCTGATCGTCGCCGCCATGGTCGTCGGACCGGAGCACGGAGCCATCACCAGCATCGCACGAGCAGGAACCGGTCTCGATGGCTCGACGGCAGCCCGCGGACTGCTCGCTCTTCTCTTCGGGTTCGCCGGCGCCATCGTCGCCTGTATCGCCTTGGGAGCGGTCATTCGGGCGGCCGGGCTCACTCCACACGCCTTCGAGCTCGGCATTCGACCCGTGTCCGGCCTCATCAACACCCCGAACGTGTTTTCCGTCATCGTTGCCGTGCTCGCCGGTATCGTCGGAATACTGTCCCTGACCGAATCGAGAGCAGCACCCGCATCGGCGTGTTCATCTCGGTGACGACGATTCCCGCCGCCGCCGACATCGGCCGGTCGATCAGCTATGCCTCCTGGAGCGAAGCGTGGGGATCGTTCCTCCAGCTGCTCCTCAACGTGTCGATCCTGATCGTCGTCGGGATGATCATGCTGCTCGTGCAAAGGCGGATCTGGGATCGCGTGCAGCCCACGGACGGTGCATCGCCGGCGCGGTGATCACGTCGCCGTTCGCGTTGGCCGCGACCGCCCATGCGGTACTCAGCCCTCCGGGCGAGAGACCGAAGGTCTAGAGCCCTTCGGCCCTGGCGCGGCCACCGGTTCCCGGCCAAAATGACCGCGTCTAGGTGCAGCCCCGGCTAGAGCGGACGCGCGCCCCGCCGGGCGACGGACACAGAAGGAGACGGGTGGCCCGAGCACGACCGGAGGCGACAGCGCCAGCGGAGTCGGCACCAGCGTCGGGGCGGCGGGGCGGGGCGTTGGACCCCCGTCTCTTGCGCTACGCGCGCACCACGAAGCGATTCGTCGTCATGGCCATCGCCATCGGCGGCATGACGGCGCTCCTGGTCGTCGCGCAGGCCTGGCTCATCGCCACCGTGGTCAACGAGGCCTTTTTCCACCGCGGGTCGATCTCCTCCCTGCGCGGCCCGCTCGGCCTCCTCCTGGCGATCATCATCGGGCGCGCCCTGCTGGCCTGGGCGACCGAGCGGGCCGCCCACCGGGCCTCCGCCTCGGCCAAGTCGGAGCTACGCCACGCTGCCGCCGAGCACGTCGCCGCTCTGGGCACGGACGGGTTGGACCGCCAGGACCGCGGGCGCCTCAGCGTGCTCGTCACGACCGGCATCGACGCCCTCGACGGCTACTTCTCCCGCTACCTGCCACAGCTCTTCCTGGCCGTCATCGTCCCGGTGACCATCATCGCCGTGGTGGCCGGTGCCGACTGGATCTCGGCCGCTCTCATCGCGGTGACCGTGCCCCTGATCCCCGTGTTCATGGCCCTGGTGGGCCTGACCACCAGGGACCGCACGACGGCGCGGATGCAGACGCTCCAGCGCCTGGCCGGGCAGTTCCTCGACCTGGTGGAGGGACTGCCCACGTTGAAGGTCTTCGGCCGCGCCAAGGCCCAGGGCCGGGCCATCGCAGCGGTCACCGACCGCTACCGGACTTCGACGCTGGCCACCCTCAAGCTGACCTTCCTCTCCTCCCTCATCCTCGAGCTGTTGGCGACCATCTCGGTGGCCCTCGTGGCGGTGGCCGTCGGCCTCCGGCTGCTCGATGCGGACATGAACTTCCACGCCGCCCTCTTCGTACTCGTGCTGGCGCCCGAGGCCTACCTGCCCTTGCGTGCCCTCGGTGCGAACTTCCACGCCAGCGCAGACGGGATGAAAGCGGCCGAGCAGGTCTTCGAGTTGCTCGAGACTCCGATCACCGAGGGCGTGGGCGGCTCCGTCCGGCCGCGGGACGCCAGCATCCGCATCACCGAGCTCGACGTCAACTACCCGGGCCGGCGCATCCCCGCGCTGCATCGCGCCGACCTCGTGGTCGAGCCGGGCGAGATGGTGGCGCTCGTCGGCCCGAGCGGCTGCGGCAAGTCCACCCTCCTCGAGGTGGTCCTCGGGCTGCGCCGCCCCGGTTCGGGCCAAGTCCTGCTCGGCGGGGTGGACCTGCGCCAACTCGACCTGAACACCTGGCGGGCCGGCGTCGGCTGGGTGCCCCAGCGGCCGCACCTGTTCGCCCGTTCCGTGGCCGACAACGTCCGCGTCGGGCGGCGCGACGCCACCGACGCGCAGGTCGCGGCGGCGCTCGAGTCAGCCGGGCTGGCAGCCGTCGTCCGGCGCCTGCCCCACGGCGTCGACACCCGGCTCGGTGAGGGCGGTGCGGGCCTGTCGCTGGGCCAGCGCCAGCGCCTCGCCCTGGCCCGCGCCTTCGTGCGCGACGCGCCGCTCCTCGTCCTCGACGAGCCGACCGCCAGCCTGGACGGCCAGACCGAGGCGGACGTGCTCGACGCCGTGCGCCGGCTGACCGAGGGCCGCACCGCTCTGGTCGTCGCCCACCGCCCCGCGCTCGCCGCCCTGGCTGACCGCGTCGTGCACCTGCCGCTCCCGGTGGTGACCACGTGAGCGGAACCGTCTACCAACCAGGGCCCGACCGCCCGGCCACGGTCGGGCGCACGCTCGGCGTCGCCCGCGTCGCCCGCGCCCGGCTGGCGCAGGCCTCCCTGCTCGGGGCTGGCACCATCGGGGCGTCGATCGCGTTGATGGGCACCTCGGCCTGGCTCATCTCGCGTGCCGCCCTG
Source organism: uncultured Acidimicrobiaceae bacterium (assembly GCA_963828505.1). Lineage (GTDB taxonomy): Bacteria > Actinomycetota > Acidimicrobiia > Acidimicrobiales > RAAP-2 > Bog-473. Next base: position 97,603 of record CAWHFM010000005.1, on the reverse strand, counting down.
CACCCCTCCGAGGCCTCACTGACCCTGGCCATCGTGGGCGTGCAGGTCTTCGGCCTGTCGCGCGGCTTCCTCCGTTACGGCGAACGGCTCGTCGGCCACGACGCCGCCCTGCGGGTGCTGGCGGACCTGCGCGTGCGTGTCTACGGTCGGCTCGAGGCGATCGCGCCGGCCGGCCTTCCACTCTTCCGCCGCGGCGACCTCGTGTCCCGGGTGGTCGACGACGTCGACTCCCTCCAGGACGTCGTGTTACGCGTCATCCAGCCCTTCGCCGTGGCCTGCCTGGTCGGGGCGGGCACCGTCGCCGTCATGTGGATGCTGCTCCCCGGCGCCGGCGCCGTCCTGCTGGTGGCCCTCGTGGTCTCGGCCACGATGGTGCCCTGGCTCACGAGTCGCCTGGCCGGTCGGGAAGAGTCCAAGCAGGCGTCGGCCCGGGGCGAGTTGGGCGCGGCTGTGGTCGACCTCATTCAGGGCGCGCCCGAGCTGACGGTGATGGGTGGCGCCGGCGAACAGGTGGAGCGGATCGCCGCGGCGGATCACCGCCTCCGTGCGACGGCTCGCCAAGGAGCAAACACGACCGGTATCGGGCTCGGCCTGACCACCGCACTGGCCGGGCTGGCGAGTTGGGGCGCCCTGACCCTCGGGGTGCACGCCACCCACACCGGCCATCTCGACGGGGCCCTGCTGGCCGTGCTGGCGCTCGTCCCGCTTGCCGCCTTCGAGCTGGTCGCTCCGCTGCCGGCCGCCACGCAGGCGCTGCAGCGCTCGCGCCTGGCGGCTGGCCGCGTGTTCGCCGCCGCGGACGCCCCGGCGCCAGTCGAAGAGCCGGAGACCCCACGACCGCTTCCCGGTGCGACGAACGGGCCGCACACGCTCAGCCTGCGTTCGGTGTGGGCGGGCTATCCCGGGACCGAGCGATCGGTCCTCTGCGGCGTTGATCTCGACCTCGCCCCCGGACGTCGGGTGGCGCTGGTCGGGGCGAGCGGGTCCGGCAAGTCGACCTTGGCCGACGTCCTGGTGCGCTTCCTGCCCGTCGACGGTGGCGAAGCCACGCTGAGCGGTGTCCCGCTGGACCGCCTGTCGTCCGACGACGTGCGCCGGGTCGTCGGGCTGGTCGAGCAGAGCCCACATCTCTTCTCCACGAGCTTGGCCGAGAACCTACGCGTGGGCCGCCGTTCGGCGGGTGACGACGAACTGGTCGAGGTGCTGGCACGGGTCGGTCTGGGCGACTGGCTGGCCGGGCTGCCCGCCGGCCTGGCCACCCGGGTCGGGCCGGCCGGCCGCCGGCTTTCGGGCGGGCAGCGCCAACGCGTGGCGGTCGCCCGGGCCCTCCTGGCCGACTTCTCCATCCTCATCCTCGACGAGCCGGTGGAGCACCTCGACCCGGCCGCGGCCGACGCCCTGACCGCCGACCTGCTGGCGCTCACCGAGGGCCGCTCGACCCTCCTGATCACGCACCGCCTGGCCGGCCTGGACCAGGTCGACGAGATCCTCGTCCTCCACGAGGGGCGGGTCGTCGAACGCGGTACCCATCGCGATCTCGTGAGCGCCGGTGGAAGCTATGCCGGCCTGTGGTGGGACGAGTTGATGAACGACGGATCCGTCCTCGAACCTCCACTGGCTTCGCCCGCGACGCCCGCGACGTCCGCCACGCTCGCCGCGCCCGCCCCGCCGCAGCGTCGGGCGACCCTGCTCGACGCCTCAGTCCTCAACGAAGGGAACGACAGCCCGTGAGCCTGGACCTCGCACGCTGGCAGTTCGCCAGCACCAGCATCTACCACTTCCTCTTCGTTCCGGTCACCATCGGGCTGGCCTTCCTGGTCGCCTTGCTGCAGACCGCCTGGTACCGCAACGGCGACGAGACCTATCGCCGCCTGGCCCGGTTCTTCGGGTCGCTGCTCCTGATCAACGTCGCCGTGGGCGTGGTGACGGGGCTGATTCAAGAGTTCGAGTTCGGCATGAACTGGTCCGCCTACTCGCGCCTCGTGGGCAACGTCTTCGGCGGACCACTGGCCATGGAGGGGCTCGTCGCCTTCTTCTTGGAGTCGACGTTCCTGGGCCTCTGGATCTTCGGTTGGAACCGCCTCTCGAAGAAGGCGCACCTGGCCTGCATCTGGCTCGTGGCGGCTGGCTCCATGCTCTCCGCCGCCTTCATCATGGCGGCCAACTCGTGGATGCAGCACCCGGTCGGTTACACGACGAACGACAGCACCCACCAGCCTCAGCTCAACAACATCTGGGCGCTGTTCACCAATCCCGTCTTTCTGTGGGGCTACACCCACGTCGTCTTGGCCTCGCTCGTCACCGGGGCCGTGATCATGCTCGCGGTGTCCGCCTGGCACCTCTACCGGAAGAACCAAGTCGACGCGTTCCGCCGCACTGCTGTCATCGCGCTGGTGGTCCTGCTGCCGACAGTGGCCGTCAATATGTTCATCGGGAGCGAGCTCGGCGTGGTGGAGGGGAAGTACCAACCGATGAAGATCGCCGCGGCCGAGGCGCTGTGGAACACCTGCCCCAGCCACTGCGCCTTCTCGCTCTTCCAGATCGGCGGTGGACCGAACGACGAGACCCCGACCCAGATCCTCGAGATCCCCGACCTGTTGTCGATCCTGGCCACCAACCACGTCGACGGCGAGGTGCAGGGGCTCAACAACCTGAACGCGCAGTACCAGAAGGAGTACGGACCGGGCGACTACATCCCCAACGTCTTCATCCAGTACTGGTCCATGCGGGTGATGGCCTACCTGGCCACGGTGGTCTTTCTGTTCGCGCTGTGGGGGGCCTGGCTCCTCTACCGGCACAAGCTCGACCGAGGCAGGTGGTTCCTGCGCATCGCGCCCTGGATGGTGATACTGCCCTTCCTCATCAACACGGCCGGCTGGTTGCTGACGGAGAACGGACGTCAACCGTGGATCGTCCAGGGCCTCATGCTGACCAAGAACGGTGTGTCCTCCTCGGTCTCGGCGACGGACATCTGGATCTCCCTCGTCGTCTTCTACTTGATTTACGCCGTGCTCGGGGTGTCCGCGGCGTGGCTGATGATCCGCTACGGCCGCCGCTCCATCGGCGACGATCCGCTGGCCAAGATCACCTCCGGGGGCGACAGCGGTCCCGGAAGCACCGACACCACATCCCCCGACGCCGAGATCGGCTCGTCCCACGAGGACGAAGACGACTTGGCCCTCGTGTACTAGGAGACCGACATGGGAGGCATATCACTCGGAGATCTGTGGTTCGTCATCGCCGCCATCTTCTGGGCCGGCTTCTTCGTCCTCGACGGTTTCGACTTCGGGGTCGGCATGCTGCATTCGTTCATCGGGCGCAACGACCTCGAACGCCGGGTGCTGGTCAATACGATCGGTCCTGTCTGGGACGGCAACGAGGTGTGGCTGATCGTGGCGGGAGCCATATTGTTCGCCGCCTTCCCCGGCTGGTACGCCACGATGTTCTCGTCCCTCTACCTGGCCCTGGTCGTCCTGTTGGCCGCCCTGATGGCACGCGGGGTCTCGTTCGAGTACCAGCGCAAGTTCGACAACGCCCGCTGGCGCACGTCGTGGCGGTGGGCTCTCACCATCGGCAGCGCACTCATCCCCTTCCTCATCGGGGTGGGCCTCGGTGATCTGCTCCACGGCCTGCCCATCAACAGCTCGCACGAGTTCACGGGCAACTTCTTCGACCTGCTGACGCCGTTCGCTCTGTGGTCGGGGCTGACCCTGCTGGTGCTCTCGCTCCTCATGGGTGCGACCTACCTGACGCTCAAGACGACGGGCGAGCTCCACGACCGGGCGCAGAAGGCATCGGCTGTCATCGGCGCGGTCGCGGTAGTGGTCACCTTCGGCTTCATGACGTGGATCCACGTCGGCCTGAGTACCGGATTCGTGCCCAAGCCGATAGAAGCATTCGGCTTCATGGCGGTGATCGGGGCCGCCTGGGCCGCCGAGGCCAAGGCCGAAGGGTGGGCCTTCACCGCGGCCGCCATCGCCATCGCCGGGGCGGTGGGATCACTGTTCAGCGAGCTCTATCCCCGGGTGATGATCTCGAGCACCAACGCCGCGTACGACCTCACGGTCAAGAACACGGTGAGCCCCCCGTACACGTTGAAGGTGATGACGGTGGTGGCGGTTGTGGTCTTCCCGATCGTGGTCATTTACCAGGCGTGGAGCTATCACATCTTCAAGAAGCGCCTCTCCATGCCGCGCGTGGGCAGCGAAGGAGATGCCGGGGCCGTCGCACCACCGCCCGGGGCGTCAACCCCCGCCGAGACTTCCTAGATCCTGAGAGCTTCCAGTGAGGCGCGCCGATTCGAAACCCCTGGCTGCTCAGAGCCCCGGGCTGCTCTGCATGATCCCGCCGTCCGCGAAGATCGTCGTCGCGGCCAGGTAGCTCGCTCCGTCCGAAGCCAGGAAGGCGACTACCGAGGCGATCTCCTCGGGCTCGGCCATCCGGCCGATCGGGATGGCGCTGTTCAGCTTGGCCAGCGCGTCGGGGTCATTCATCGTCTGGGCGTTTATCGGCGTGTTCACGGCACCCGGGCCGACGCCGACGACAAGGACGTTGTGTGGAGCCAGCTCGACACCGGCTGTCCGAGTGAGCATCCGCATCCCGCCCTTCGAGAGGCAGTAGGGCGTGTTGCCCGGCATAGGCCAGTCCTCGTGCACCGACGTCATGTTGATGATGCGCCCACCGCCGCCCTGGGCGATCATCTGCTTGGCCGCGAGCTGGGTCCCGAAGAACGCACTCTTGAGGTTCACCGCCAGCACCCTCTCGTACTGCGCTTCGGTGGTGTCGAGGATGGAGCTGCGGGTCTCGATACCGGCGTTGTTGACCATGACGTCGAGCCGTCCGTAGTTGGAGACCGCGGTGTCGATCATGCGCTGGATGTCCTCGACCTTGGACACGTCGGCCTCGATACCCACGGCCGTCTCTCCCAGGCTGGCGATTTTTCGCTCAAGCTCCGCCTCGGCCTGCGGGTTGGAGACGTAGTCGATGACGACCTTGGCCCCCTTCTCGGCCAGCGCCAGCACCACCGCGGCGCCGATCCCGGTGTTGCCACCGGTCACGATGGCGACCTTGCCGCTGAGCTCATCTGCCATGATCCGACCTCCTCACGACGCCACGTCCGGGCGCAGTCTGACGACGCCACGTCCGGGCGCAGTCTCCGACGACGTGGGAAGGCTATCGGGACGATCGACGCTCGACGACCTGGAATCGACCGATGAGGACCAACGCACTCTCCATGGAGACTGCACTCTGCGTCGTATAACCCGCACTCTCGGCGTCGTATGACCTTTGCCTCTATCCCGTAGGAGGGCCGCGAAGTACCATTTTCACCATGACTGACGTCTTCGCGCCCTCAGACGGCTCTGCGGGGTCCTCGAACCCAGCGAGCTTTCCTCCGATCGCCGAGTACGCGTTCCTGTCGGACTGCGAGAACAGCTGTTTGATCGCGCCTGACGGCTCGGTGGAATGGCTCTGCCTACCCCGCCCGGACGCGCCCAGCGTCTTCGGTGCGCTGCTCGACCGGACGGCCGGCGGCTTCCGTTTCGGGCCGACGAACACACTCGTGCCCCACCAACGACGGTACGTCCCGGGCACCATGGTGCTCGAGACGACATGGCACACCCCCACGGGCTGGCTCGTGGTGCAGGATTTTCTGGTCGTCCAGGCGACGGAAACCAATAGTCGGAGGGCGGGCTACCGGCGCGCCCCGGCGACGCCGCCGCCACCGGCACCCTGCTGCGGTTAGCGAGCTGCATCGACGGTCGGGTCGAGGTGTTGGCGAACATCGTGCCCGTCTACGAGTACGGATCCGTCGTCGGCAGCTGGGAGTACGACGGCGAGGGTTATGGCGCCATGACCGCGAAGCCGCCGTCGGGCGACCCCGCCCTCTCGGTGACGTCGACGATGCGGCTTGGGGGCGCGGGCGCCCGTTGTTACGGCCGCACCACCCTGGCCAAGGGTGAGTCCGCGTTCGTCTCGCTCTCGTGGTCGGGCCACCAGCCCTCGAACGTCGAAGAGGCCGAAGCGGAGCTAGGGGACACCGTCGCTTACTGGCGCGACTGGCTTTCCAACGGCACTTTTCCCGACCACCCGTGGCGGCAATTCCTGGAGAGGAGCGCACTCACCCTCAAGGGCCTGAGCTACGCCCCCACCGGAGCCATCATGGCCGCCTCGACGACGTCGCTTCCCGAGACTCCGGGTGGTGCCCGCAACTGGGACTATCGCTACACCTGGATCCGAGACACGTCCTTCATGCTGCGTTCGCTGTACCGGCTCGGGTTCGAGTGGGAAGCGCTCGAGTATTTCGCCTTCATCATCGAGGCGGTGTCGTTGGGTTCCGGATCCGACATCAATCTTCAGATCATGTACGGGATCGACGGACGCAAGGACCTGAGCGAGCGGACGCTCGACCACCTCTCAGGCTGGAGGAATTCGCGGCCGGTGCGGGTGGGCAACGGTGCATGGGACCAGCATCAGAACGACGTGTGGGGGATGATCCTCGACGCCGTAGATATCCACCTGAAGCAGGGAGCGTCGCAGATCCTCAAACCCATGTGGGAAGGGCTCTCCAAGCTGGTCGAGTCCGCCGTGGCCCACTCGGGCGACCCGGACCAGGGCATCTGGGAGATCCGCGGCGACCCGCAGCACTTCACCGCCTCCAAGGTCTTGTGCTGGGTGGCAATGGACCGGGGCGCGGACCTGGCGAGGTCCCGCGGCGACGACCAACGCGGTGAACAGTGGCAAAAGGCGGCCGACGAACTCAAGGCGGAGATCCTCGACCAGGGAGTCACCCCGAATGGTCGCTTCCGCCAGCACTACGGCAACGAGGAGCTCGACGCGTCGCTCCTCCTGATCCCGATACTCGGGTTTCTGCCGCCAGAGGACGAGCGGGTCCGCGCCACGGTGCTCGCCATCGCCGACGAGCTCACCGAGGATGGTCTCGTCCTGCGGTACAAGGTGGACAGCACGGACACGGGCTTCGAAGGCAAGGAGGGTACCTTTACCATCTGCTCCTTCTGGCTCGTGACCGCGCTGGCGATGATCGGCGAGCGCGAACGGGCGAAGAGCCTGTGCACGAAACTGCTCAACTTCGCCGGACCGCTGCTGCTCTACGCCGAGGAGATCGACGCCACGACGGGCGAGCACCTCGGCAACTTCCCCCAGGCCTTCACCCACCTCGCCCTGATCGACGCCGTGGGACGGCTCATCGAGGCCGAGAGCAGCGACAGCGCCGCGTAACGTTGGGCGCTCCGGGTGGTGGCGGGCACGGGGTACACCGACCGACCTGACCTCAGTGCGGTCCCACGCTAGAGGAGGATCGGCATGGCCGAGCACTACGACGTGATCATCATCGGCACCGGAGCCGGTGGCGGCACGCTCGCCCACACACTGGCCGCCTCGGGCAAGCGGATCCTGCTGTTGGAGCGGGGCGACTTTCTCCCCCGGGAGAAGGAGAACTGGGAGCCCGAGGAGGTCTTCGTCAAGGGCCGCTACACCTCGACGGACTCGTGGCAGGACAAGGACGGCACGGCGTTCCAGCCCGGAGTCCACTACTACGTCGGGGGCGCCACGAAGCTCTACGGCGCCGCCCTCTACCGCTTGCGCCCGGGCGACTTCGGCGAGCTCAAGCACGCCGACGGCGTCTCTCCCGCCTGGCCGCTCAGCTACGAGGACTTCGAGCCCTGGTACACGAAGGCCGAGTGGCTCTACCAGGTCCACGGCAACCATGGCTCCGACCCCACCGAGGGCGCCTGGAGCCGCCAGTATCCGTGGCCGCCCGTCAGCCACGAGCCTCGCATCCAGCAGATCCACGACGACCTGGAGAAGGCCGGATACCACCCCTTCAACGCGCCCTGCGGCATCCTCCTCGACGAGGCGAACCCCCCGACCAGCACCTGCATCCGCTGCACCTGGTGCGACGGCTACCCGTGCCTGGTACAGGCCAAGGCCGATGCGGAGACCATTGCGGTCCTCCCGGCCCTGCAGCACCCGAACGTGACGCTGCGGGTCAACACCGAGGTGACACGTCTGCAGACCGACGCCGCAGGCCGCACGGTCACGGGCGTGATCACCCAGCACGGGAGTGCCGAAGAGGTCTTCGAGGCCGACATCGTGGTGGTCTCGGCCGGGGCGACCAACAGCGCCCGGTTGCTGCTGTCGTCGACCAGTGACGCCCATCCCAACGGGCTGGCCAACGGATCGGACCAAGTCGGGCGCAACTACATGTACCACAACTCCAAGGCGGTAGTGGCGCTGGGCAAAGAGCCCAACGACACCGCCTTCCAGAAGACGCTCGGGCTGAACGACTTCTACTTCAGCGGCCCCGACTTCGACTCCCCGTTGGGCAATATCCAGATGGTCGGGAAGTCCAACGCCGAGGCCATGAAAGGGGAGGAACCTCACCTCACCCTGCTGGCGCCCCACTGGAGCCTGGCCGACGTCGCCTCGCACGCCGTCGACTTCTGGCTGACCACCGAGGACCTCCCGGTGCCCGAGAACCGTGTCACGCTCGAGGACGATGGCGACGTACGGCTGGCCTACACGTCGACCAACGACAAGGAGGCCGAGCGCCTCTACGGCGAGCTCAAGAAGATCTTGAACCACGTCGGCATGGCTCAGCACCATGTCCTGCACAAGAATTTCTACATGTCGATGGATATCCCGGTGGCCGGCGTGGCGCATCAGGCCGGCACCTGCCGGTTCGGCCACGATCCGCAAACCTCGGTTCTCGACGTGAACTGCAAAGCCCACGAGCTGGACAACCTCTACGTCGTCGACACCAGCTTCTTCCCCAGCATCGGTGCGGTGAACCCCGCGCTGACCGCCATGGCCAACGCCATCCGGGTCGGCGAGCACCTGACGGAACGGCTGGCCTGAACCTGATCAGGCCCGGTCCTTTCCAGAGGCGATGTGTGGCCCACCTGTTACCTTCGACGACGACGAAAGAAGGTTAGGTGAACGCAGCAGAACGTCATCGCGTCGTGGTCGTCGGAGGTGGCTTCGGCGGGCTGCCGGCGACCAGGCTCCTCGCCCGCTCCTCCCGCTTCGACATCACGCTGATCGACCGGCGCAACCACCACCTCTTCCAGCCACTCCTCTTCCAGGTCGCCACAGGCATCCTCTCAGCGGGCCAGATCTCCCCTGTCCTACGCCACATGTTGCGCAAACAAGAGAACGTGCGGGTCGTCCTCTCGACGGTGACCGCCTTCGACCTGGAGCGGCGCGTCGTCCATGCCATGTCGCTGCCCGGTCGCACCAACGAATACGCCTACGACAGCCTCATCGTCGCGGCCGGGGCGGGGCAGTCGTACTTCGGGCACGACGAATTCGCCTTGATCGCTCCGGGGATGAAGACCATCGACGACGCCATGGAGCTCCGCCGACGTGTCTATGGCGCACTCGAGCTCGCCGAGACCATGCCGGACCCCGCCCTCCAGCGCTTCTTCACGACGTTCGTGATCGCAGGGGCGGGACCGACCGGCGTGGAGCTCGCCGGCCAGATCCGCGAGCTGGCGGCGCGCAGCTTGACCCACGACTTCCGCACCATCGACCCGAAGGCCGTCCGCGTCATCCTGGTCGACGGCGGCAAGGAGCCGCTGGCGAACTTCGGCGATCGACTCTCGGCGCGCGCCAGCAGCCAGTTGGAGAAGATGGGGGTCGAACTGCGCATGGAGTGCCGGGTCGTGGGGGTCGATCCTCTCGGCGTCGACACCGAAGCCTCCGACGGCGAGAAGGCCCGGATCGAATGCGCCACCGTCATCTGGGCGGCCGGTGTGCAGGCGTCTCCACTCGCCGGCCTGCTGGCGAAGGCAACCGGCGCCGAGACGGACCGTGCCGGTCGGATCGCCGTGGCGGACGACCTGACGCTGCCGGGCCATCCCGAGGTGTTCGCCGTCGGGGACATGGCAACGCTCCACGACCTCCCGGGCGTCTGTGAGGTGGCCATGCAGGGCGGCCTCCACGCGGCCAACACCATCAAGCGGCGCCTCGACGGCAAGGAGGCCGTCGCATTCAAGTACCGCGACCTCGGCAGCGCGGCAGCCGTCGGCCGATTCAAGGCCATCGTGAGCGTGCGCGGGCTGCGGCTCAGCGGCTTCCCCGGCTGGATTGTCTGGATGTTCGTCCATCTGGCTTTCCTCAACGGCTTCGGACACCGCGCCGCAACGATGATGCGTTGGCTGCGTTCCATGGTCGGCCGGGCCCGCCCCGAGCGCGTCTTCAGCGTTGGGCACACCGGCGGGGACCTGAGCCTGCCCGACGACGTGAAGGCCAAGGTCATGCCCAAGCCCTTCCCGCTCTTCGAGAACCCAGGTGCGTGGGACGACCTCTTCGCCCACATTAAGAAGTCCGAAATAACCGACAAGCAGCACGAGGACTGAGCACCCGGTATCACAAGGCCAGAGCGCCAAGCACCCCGGCATCCCGGCACCCCGGCACCCCGGCACGCCAGTCACCGAACGGAGAAGAGGGCGCCCCCGGGCTACGGCCACTACATTCGCCCGGATGATCCTCGACAAGTTCCTCGTGACGGACCAGGTCGCCGTTGTCACCGCCAGCGGGCGCGGCATCGGCGCCGCCGCCGCGGTTGCCCTGGCCGAAGCCGGCGCCGACGTCGTGCTGGCCGCTCGCACCGAGGAGCAGCTGCGCGAGGTGGCGAAGAGGGTGGAGGCGACGGGCCGCCGTGCCATCGTCGTGCCCGGCGACCTGACCGACTTCGATCTCATGGCTTCCCTGGCCGAGCGGGCCCATAGTGAGTTGGGGCGGCTGGACATCGTCGTGAACAACATGGGCGGCACCATGCCGCGGCCCCTGCTCGACACGTCGCCGCGCTTCCTGGAGGAGGCCTTCCGCTTCAACGTCTCGGCCGGCCACGCCCTCATCCGCGCCGCGGTCCCGATCATGCTCCAAGGGGACCACCCGGGCGGCGCCATCGTGAGCATCTCCTCTGTCATGGGCCACGTCGGGGGCCGGGGCTACCTGGGCTATGGGACCGTGAAGGGTGCCCTCGAGCAGTACACCCGGCTGGCCGCGCGCGACCTGGCCCCGCGCATCCGGGTCAACGCGATCGGGGTCGGATCGACCGCGACCACCGCCCTGGACATCGTCATGTCGAGCGACGAGCTGCGCACCGCCATGGAAGAGGCGACGCCGCTCGGTCGGATCGGCCACGTCGACGACATCGCGGCGGCGATCCTGTACCTGGTCTCGCCGGCCGGGTCGTACGTGACCGGCAAGGTGCTCGGGGTCGACGGCGGCCTGCAGTCGCCCAACCTCGAGATGCCCATCCCGGATCTCTGACCCGCCCCCGCCACGCGCAGCCCGCTGCCCGCTGCCCGCAGCCCGCAGCCCGCAGCCGGCGACAGTCCCGCCACCCAAGAGCCCAAAAATCGAGGAGATGCCGTCATGACCTACCGAGTCGTCCAATGGAGCACCGGCAACGTCGGGCGTCACAGCCTGGCCGGAATCGACGTCCACCCCGAGCTCGACCTTGTCGGGGTCTTCGTGTCCAATCCCGACAAGGTCGGCCGCGACGCCGGTGACCTCGCCGGCCTCGGGCGCACGCTCCGGGTGGCCGCGACCAACGACACGGAGGCTCTCCTCGCTCTGAAGCCCGACTGCATCGTGCACACCGGCATGGCGGACGACCGCCTCTTCGATGCCGTGGCCGATCTCGAAGGGTTCCTGCGAGCCGGCTGCAACGTGGTCTCCTCGAGCCCGGTCATGTTCCAGTACCCCGACGCCGACGACCCGATGGCGGCACCGCTCGTCGCCGCCGCGAAGAAGGCCGGTGTCTCGCTCTTCGTGAACGGCGTCGACCCCGGCTTCGCCAACGACGCCCTGCCCCTGGTGCTCTCGGGCATCTGTGAGCGCATCGAGGAGGTTCGTTGCTCCGAGGTGCTGAATTACAACACCTACAACCAGCCCATGGTGCTCTTCGACATCATGGGCTTCGGGCGCTCCATGGAGGACATCCCCTTGCTCCTCTCGCCCGGCGTGCTCACGTCCGCCTGGGGGGGCACGGTGCGCCAGATCGCGGCGGGACTGGGTGTGAGCCTCACCGACATCACCGAGTGGTTCGAGCGCGAGGCCGCACCCGAGGACTTCGACATCCCCGCCGGGACGGTCAAGGCGGGGACCGCGGCCGCGCTGCACTTCGAGGTGCGCGGCATGGTGGGCGACCGCGCCGTCGTCGTGCTCGAGCACGTGACCCGCCTGCGTGACGACCTCGGGGCGAGCTGGCCCCAACCGACCGGGCACGGGTGCTACCGGGTCGAGATCAAGGGCGAGCCGATGTACACCCTCGACCTGCAACTCATGGGCACCGACGGCGATCACAACACCGCCGGTTTGAAGGCGACCGCGATGCGTCTGGTCAACGCCGTCCCGGCGGTCATCGCCGCTCCGCCGGGCCTCGTGACCGCCCTGGACCTCCCGCTCGTGACCGGGAAGGGCCTGGTCGTCACTGAATAGGGCACCCGCCCCTCCCGCGAACTGTCGACCTGGTGGATTTCGCGTCTGTCGTGTCCCTTGCGTCGGCGGCGCTGCAACCTCAGTAACGCGTCAGAAAGCGGCAACGTCGAACCCAGCCGGCCGTGGGATACTGCGGCATGGGGGCAGGCGTATTGAACTCGGTGACACCGGGTGGAGCCACAACCGAAGCTCATTTTGATGGAGGTTGAATCGATGGCAGATGAACCAGCGGTGCCGGACATGCGGCTTGAACTCGTACCGATCCCTGTATCCGATGTCGACCGAGCAAAGGCATTCTACGAGCAGGTTGGATTCGAGAATCTGCACGATACCCAAGTCACGGACACGATGCGGGTAGTTCAGCTCACGCCGCCGGGCTCGAGCTGCGCCATTGTCTTCGGCATGGGAATGGGCCCCATCACCGACATGACCCCAGGCTCGCTCAAGGGCATACACCTTGTCGTAGAGGACATGAGTGCGACCCGGGCCGCTCTGATCGCGCGTGGCATCGAGCTCAGCGACGTCGATGACATGGGTGGAGTCCTTTACTCATATTTCAGCGATCCCGACGGGAACATGTGGGCCTTGCAGGAGTGGCCGGAGGGTTACCAGGCTTAGCCACAGCAGCGTGGTCCCAAATTTGATTTGGCCCAATCGTGTCCTGAGGCACCCTCTCGCCCGCACCGGGGGCGCCGGGACCGTCCCTGGTGTTCGGGGCTACACCGATTTTCTCGCCGGTCCGAGGTCACACTCCATGACGAGGATCACGTTCGTCGGCCGATCCACCTCTGGCATCGACTCACCGAAAAGACGCATCCCCATGCTGAGGTACGCCGTCAGGGCCTGCTCGTTGCCCTCCCGAACGCCGAGGCTGGCACGCAGAGGCCGCCGCGTGGCCGGCGCGTGGTCGGAATCTGCCACGAGCTGTGCCACCCGCTTCACCCGCTCGAGCGAGGCGGAGATGGCGATCAAGGCCATCGAGGAGATCTCACGAGCTGCCAACCTCAAAGGCCACGAATCTCTGGATGGACGCTCCCGATCTACCTGAATGACGGACCGGCAGCGTTCAATATCGCCCGGCCCGAGCCGGGCACGCCTTGCAAGTTCAATCGGCCGACCGACGTCAAGTGACGGTGACCGTTACGGTGAAGTGACCCGAGTTGTCCAGGTAATCGTTGTCGTTGAAGATGAGATAGAGCTCGCCCCCTTCGACATCGTCGATCTTCGTCGAGTCGCCGACTTGGAAGACTTCGCCGCTGCCGAACCGGCCGATGAGCGACAGGCAGTTGAGGTTTGCGTTGTACCATCCGGTCGAAACTCCGCTGGCGCAGATCTCGCTGGGTACGGGATGTCCAGCGGGTGTCACCTTCTCTCCTCTGGAGTTGTACTTGATCTTGCCCGTTGCGGTGATCTCGACCTTCGCCCCGGTCGCAACTGCGATTCCAGTGTTGGTCAAGCCGGCGTCGTTACCTTGAACGGTGACCGTGTACGACGGCGACGTTGCGGTGGCGGTGGCGGTCGCCGAGACAGCGGTGGCAGACGCGGCTGCGAGGACCACCGCCCCAAGGATCATGAAGCGAACGAGACGGGTACCGAACCGAGGTCGCAGGAATCGTTGATATTCAGACATGGACTACTCCTTCTCAGTCTCGTGCAAGCCTTTCTGAGTGTGCATCCGAAGCGCGCCAAAGGCAATACTTCTCTCGCGTTCCCAGTCCTCTCCCAGATGCGCCTCAGCCTGACCGCAGTATGACGGGTATCGGCGATCGCGCGGCCGATCTGAAACGCGGTATGCAGGACAGCCCGAGCGCATGAAGCCGGTGGCCGAGGCATCGGAAGAGTCTCATTCAGCCCGCGTCGTCCTCAAATCGCAAGGAAGCGGTAGTGGCAAGGTCGTGCAAGCAACGCTGAATGTCCGAGTCGCGTCGTGGGTTTGTCCCGACATTCCAGGCAGAACGTCGCGAACCCTGATTGATGTAACCGCTCAACGGCGCTACCCCTGGTGGAGGCTCAGCATTTCGCGGCGACGAGCCGCAGCAGTTCGCGCGATGCCCTCGACCCAGACTCAAGTCCGTCGGATCGGCATCAAGGTTGTGGGTGGGATGCTCGCTTCGAGGAATTTGCGGACGATGTGTACCGTCTCTTCAGGCTGCTCAATCGGCAGCAAATGCGATGCACCTGGGACGACCGCGAGCTGCGCGCCTGGAATCGACTCGTACAGCAAGCAGGTATGAGACAGTGCTACGGCGTCGTCATCGGCCACCAAGACCAAGACTGGCACCGTGACCCTGGCAAGGTCCGTCGGAGACAGTTCGGGCTCAATCGCCCACATGGCATAGGTCTTGGCCAGAAACTCATCAAAGTGCTCCCGTCCATCAGGTGAACACTCGCCGTACATCGTGGCGAACATGTCGTAGACACCCGAAGGGTCGTCTGGGGTTAGCTCGCCGATCGGTATCAGTCCTGCGTGGTGGAAGTTCGAACCAATCATGACGAGCCGCTGGACCAGATCAGGTCGCCGCATTGCGACCAAGAGCCCGACATCGCCCCCATCGCTGTGACCGACCAGGTGTGCCGGACGACCCAGATGCTCAAGGACAGCGATCGTCTCGTCCGCCATTGTGTCGTAGTGAAACGCCTCCGCCGTGTCGGCTGTGCGCCCGTGGCCACGCCGATCGAAGGCCGCCACGCGGTAGCACTCACCGAGCGCCGGACCAATCGAATCGAGAAGAGATCGGCTGTCCACAATACCGCCGTGCAGCAGCAACACCGCCGAATCGTTCCCGATCCCGACGGATACCCACGTCGGGTGACCGAGAATATCGACGTATGTCATTTCTTGACCGTAATCCGCCAATGTAGGACAGCCTCGACAACTCGATCATTACGTTCAGGAGCAACGTTCTCTCGTGCCGCTGTCGGACTTACTGGCGGAGAGCGACGGGCCCCGAGAATCGCACCCGACGCCTACTCGGGACAGAGGGTGGCGGTTAAGCAGAACTCTTCAGCGATCGACTCTCTGAAATGTTGCACTCTTGAGGAGTCGGGGAGGACACTCACCAGCGAGCGGCCTGTCCTCGCCAATACCCCATTTCAGTAGTCGCGCCGCCGAAGGTGGCTACTGCTCAGCGGGGTTCCGCGTTCCGGACGGACGTCGCCCGACCGCCAGGATGTGGCCCGTTGCACCGATGATCGACGGCTCGGTCTCGACCTGCGCAAGAAACGTGAGCAGGACCTCACGCCGACGGGAATCGGACAGCCACTCGTCGACAGCGGTGCCGATGGTCTGAGCAGGACCCTCGACAGCGGCAACCAGCTCGGGAACAAGTCCGCTCTCTGTCATCTCGGGAGCGAGCTCGTCCGGGCGGTGGAAATACGCCGTCGTGAACCACTTCTCACGATGATCGGGGTTGCGATGCTGGCCCGACCGGAGGTCCTCCTCGACGATTGCCACAAATCCCGGATCGGCCATCAAGCCAAGAGAGAGCCCGTCGATCAGGGAGGCGAAGCGCGAAATGGCTGCTCCGGCGACAACTCCGTTAGGCCGGACGACACGCGCTGCTTCGCTCCACGCCAAGATGCGATCTCTCCGATCGATCAGGTGATAAAGCGGGCCGAGTAGCAAAACGGCGTCGACCGACGAATCGGCGATTCGGAGCTTCCGGGCGTCCCCGACCGAGGCGATCTTCACGCCAGCGGCTCGTGCTTGGGCGACGTGCGCCTCAAGGGGATCGATCAGATCGACGACGTAGCCGGCTTCTTGCAGTTCCAGTGCGTAGCGTCCAGGACCACCTCCCACGTCGAGCACGCGGGCCGGTGGTGGTGGCAGGAACCGGCCAAGGATCTCCATCGTGCGAAGGAACTCCACGGTGCCACGGGGTCTGCCTAGTCGACCCGCTTCGTCGGTGGTCGAATAGTGGTGCTGAATCTGCGGCACCACGGAGAAGGCTCTCTCATGGGGCGACGGAGCGTGCACGCTCCGGACTGTAGTCAGTCGCTCCGCTACGTATCCCGAACGGCAATCTCTCGACGTGCGGGGTAAAACGTCGCGAACATCATTGTTGGTCGACACGATGCTCTAGCGGAAGTCTCGGCTCGCCGGCACCGCGGCACCGACCACGAGCGACTCCACCCGCTCGGCGTCGAAGCTGACCGCTCCTTGTCCCTTGCGCACGCGTCCACGGATCAGCAGGACCGGGGAGTGGCGGGCCACGTGCTTCCAGCGTGCCCACGCACCTCGGGAGAAGACGACGTTCACGTGCCCCGTCTCGTCCTCGAGGTTCACGAACACCGCGCCGGCCGCCGTCTCGGGGTGCTGGCGGTGCGTCACCACGCCGGCCACCGTCACCCGGTCCCCGTCCGCGTACCACTCGAGCTCCGACGCGGTCACCACCTCCATCGCCTCGAGCCGCTCCCGGGCGAGATGCATGGCCGTGCGTTCCGGGGCCAGGCCGAGCGCCCACAGGTCGTCGCCCACCGAATCGAGGGGACTCGGCTCGGGCAGCGGCGGCGCCTCCGCCCCGACCACCACGCCGGGCAAGCGGTCGGGCGTGCCCTGGGCCGCCGCACCCGCCGCCCACAGCAGCCGGCGGCGCACAGCGGTCCTCGACTGGCTCCCCGCGTCGCCCTCCGCCTCGGAC
Source organism: uncultured Acidimicrobiaceae bacterium (assembly GCA_963828505.1). Classification (GTDB taxonomy): domain Bacteria; phylum Actinomycetota; class Acidimicrobiia; order Acidimicrobiales; family RAAP-2; genus Bog-473. Next base: position 80,495 of record CAWHFM010000005.1, on the reverse strand, counting down.
CTCGCCTCGGACCCCCGCCCCCCGCCCCGGGTCCCGGCCCGGTCGCCGAAAGCGTCGGGGTCCAACGCGCCGGCCGCCGCGAGCGTCTCGAGCTGGGCCTGGGTCACCACCGCCCGCCGCACCAGGTCCTCGCTCCCGCGCCAGGGGCGCCGAGCCACGATGCGCTCTGCCGTGGCCTCGCCCACCCCGCGCACCGACCCCAGCCCCAGCCGCAGCACCGGGTCGTCCCGCCCGCCGCCGCCGCCGGCGTCGTCGGCCTCCAGCGAGGCCCCCACCTCGGAGCGGTTCACATGGGGCCGGCGCACGCCGACGCCGTGTCGCCGCGCGTCGGCCACCAGCGACTGGGGGGACCAGAACCCCATGGGCTGTGAGTTCAGCAACCCGGCGGTGAACGCCGCTGGATAGCGCAGCTTCATCCAGGCGGACGAGTACACCAGGTGGGCGAACGACACCGAGTGCGACTCGGGGAACCCGAAGTTGGCGAACGCCGCCAGGGCCTCGAAGACCTGGTCGGCGACCGGGCCGCTCACCCCCCGGGCCGCCATCCCGTCGTAGAGGCGGGCCCGCATCCGCTCCATACGGGCCGCCGACCGCTTGGCCGCCATGGCCTGGCGCAGCTCGTCGGCGTCAGCGGCACTGAACCCGGCGATGGCGACGGCCATCTCCATGAGCTGCTCCTGGAACAGGGGCACCCCGAGCGTGCGCTCGAGGATGGGCTCGAGCAGCGGGTGCAGGTAGGTGACCGGCTCCTCGCCGCGCCGCCGCCGGATGTAGGGGTTGACCGCGTGCCCCTGAATCGGCCCGGGCCGGATGAGCGCCACCTCGATCGCGATGTCGTAGAAGTTGCGCGGCGCCACCCGGGGCAACGTCCCCATCTGAGCCCGACTCTCGACCTGGAAGACCCCGACCGTGTCCGCCCGGCACAACAGGTCGTAGACCTCGCTCTCCTGGGGCAGCTGCCCGAGGTCGACCGGGACACCGTGGAAGTCGCGCACCAGGTCGACCATGCGGTGCAGCGCCTCGAGCATGCCCAACCCGAGCAGGTCGAACTTCACCAGCCCGATGGCGGCGCAGTCGTCCTTGTCCCACTGCAGCACCGAGCGGCCCGGCATGCGGCCCCATTCGACCGGGCACACCTCGACCACCGGCCGGTCGCACAGCACCATGCCGGCCGAGTGGATGCCGAGGTGCCGGGGCCGATTGAGCACCTCGGTCGCCAGCTCGGCCACGAGCGCCGGCATCCCGACCGTCTCTCCCCCGCCACTGTCGCCGCCGCCCGCGTCCACCGCATCACGCACTGCGCCGGCCGACGAGGGCCCCCGTCCGTGCCCGGCGTCGATCCCCGACGCCCACGCGTCCACCTGTTCGGGCGTGAAACCGAACGCCTTGCCCACGTCGCGCACGGCCGAGCGCGGCCGGTAGGTGATGACGTTGGCCACCTGCGCCGCGTGACGCCGCCCGTAGCGGTCGTACACATACTGGATCACCTCTTCACGGCGCCCCGACTCGATATCCACGTCGATGTCCGGCGGTCCGTCACGCGCCGGGGAGAGGAAGCGCTCGAAGAGCAGTCCGAGGTCGACCGCGTCGACGTTGGTCACGCCGAGCGCGTAGCAGACGGCGGAGTTGGCGGCAGAGCCACGCCCCTGGCAATAGATGTCGAGGCGTTTGCACACCTGCGCGATGTCCCACACGATGAGGAAGTAGCCGGCGAAGCCGAGCCGGCCGATTACGTCGAGCTCGTGGCGGATCTGCTTCCACGCCCCGGAGACCCGCTCGGCCTCCGGTGGCCCGTAGCGCGCCGTCGCGCCCTCGGTCACCAGCTGGCACAGGTAGCCCTGCTCGTCCATCCCGGCCGGGACGGGGAAGTCGGGCAGCTTCGGGGCGACCAGTCGCAGGTCGAAGGCGCAGGCGCGCCCGAGCTCCGCCGCGCGCTCGACCACGCCGGGCCAGCGGGCGAAACGCCGGGACTGCTCGGCCGCCGAGCGCAGACAGGCCACCGGAGCCGGGGGCAGCCAGCCCTCCAACTCGGCGAGGGGGCGGCGCGCCCGTACCGCCGCCAAGGTGGTGGCCAGCCGGAACCCGGCCGGCGTGGCGTAGTGCACGTTGTTGGTCGCCACGGCGTCCACCCCCCACTCGACCGCGAGACGGGCCAGCGCGTCGTTGCGGGCCGTGTCGACCGGTTCCCCGTGGTCCCACAGCTCCAGCGCGACGTTGCCGCGACCGAACGCCTCCACCAGCCGGCCCAGCTCCCGGGAGGCCGCCCGCGGCCCGGCGTCCATCAGCGCCGCGGGGACCGCCCCCTTCCGGCAGCCGCTCAGCACCAGCCAGTGGCCCCCGGCGGCGCGGGCCAGCGCATCGAGGGTGAAGACCGGCTTCCCCTTCTCCCCGCCTTCGAGGTGGGCGTCGGCCAGCACGGTCGAGAGGCGGGCGTACCCGTCGGGATCGCGCGCCAGCACGACGAGGTGCGCGCCGGTCGGGTCGGGTTCGCCCGTGCGCAGGCTCGCCGGCGCGAGCGTCACCTCGGACCCGAACACCGTCGGCAGCCCGCACGCCCGCGCCGCCTCGGCGAACCGAACCACCCCGTAGAAGCCGTGGTGGTCGGTCAGCGCCAGCGCATCGAGGCCGAGCCGGTGCGCCTCGGCCACCAGCTCCTCGGGGTCGCTGCTGCCATCGAGGAAGCTGAAGTCCGAGTGCGCGTGCAACTCGGCGTAGACAGGGCGGCCCTCACCCATCCCCGTCGCAGCCGCGTGCTCGTGAGCTGCAGTCGCCCGAGCCGAGCCTGCCTCCCGAGCTGAGACCGTCAGTCATAGACCGCCTCCACCCACCAGCGCCCGCGCTCGTTGCACAGGAGACGGGCTACCCCGTCGGCGGTGACGACCTGGAGACGAGCCCGGCGCCGCCGCACTTCCCACCAACGCTCGGTCACCGGCCAGGGTCCGGCCCAGCCCACCACCTCTTGCCATGGTCCGCCGTTCACCGAGAGGCGGTCGACCGGCGCCTGGAGCAGGCCCCGACCGCTCACCACCATGGCGTTGCCTGCCGCGTCGACGAGCTCGGCCCGGGGCGGCTCGCGCAGCACGTCGCTCGGGGCGGGGGACGGGAGCCTCCCGGGCCAGGGCGCGCCTCCGACCGCTCCGCCGCTTGCACCCGCTCCGCCCGTGTCGACCGAACCGGCCGCTCTGCTCGCGCTGATACTCCGCTCCACTTCGGCGCTGCCCCAGGGCAGCAGCACCGACTGGCCGGCCGGGTCACGCCCACCCTGGAGCCGCCCCACCAGCACGGCCTCGATCCCCAGGCGCTCCTGCACCCGGACGAAGGAACGGGCCGCCCGGACGTCGGCCTCGGACGCACCACCGAAGAAGCCGGGCTGGACCGGCGGTGGTTGGATGCCGGCACCGGTGCCGACATCCCGGTCCGGATCCTCGCCCCGGGCCACTCGCAGTCGCCGGGTGACGGCGCGGTCGCGCAGACCGGGCAGCTCCCCGCTCTCGCCCCGGGACACCGCATGGCAGGCCGCTGCATCCGCGCCGAAACGGTCCGAGATGCTGGCAGCCGGGAGCGCGGCCAGCTGGCCCAGGCTCGTGACCCCCAGCCGCTGCAGAGTGACGGCCAGGTCGGGCCGGCCCAGCGTGGCCACCGAGGAGGGAGCCAAGAAAGCCGCGGTCCCTCCCACCGGAACGATCAGCCCCGAGCGCGCCGCCAGCACGGCGGCGAAGAGCCCGTCGGCCACCCCGACGAGCGCCGGCGCTCCCGCCGCCGGTGCCGCTGGTGCGCCCCCTGCCGCCTGGGACGCCTGTGCCTCTAGCTCCTCGACCGCGGCGGCCAGACGGGACGCGACCGCTTCCTCCCCGCCGAAGAAACGCGCCGGGCCACGGGCGGGCAGAGCGCACACCCCGAGGCGGACGGGATGGGCCCAGGGGCACAGCTCGGAGGCCCGGTCGACCACCCGGGCAAAGCGCCGGGCCTCTTCCCCACGCGGCCCCTCTTCGAGAAGCCCCGGACACCAGATGACGACCAGTCGTTCCAACACGTCTTCTTCTCCACCTTCTCCACTGCGTCGCTTTCTGAGTCCCCCTCCACTACGTCGCTTTCTGCGTCACTCGTGAGGGGTCGCTCAGGCCGCCTCCGGCCCGTCGTCGTCCACGCCGGATACCGCGCCCGAGCCGGCGGGAAGCCACAGCGAACATTCGGTGGCTCGTCCCGCGGCCCGGCGACCGCTCACCCGCACCTCGGCCCGTCGCCCCTGGAGATGTCCGTGCCCTCGACCCACCCCCTGCCACTCGACCGCACCCACCGACAGGGCCAGGTCCCCGCCCTCGGGCCAGGTCCCGGCACCCTCGAGCAGCACCACCAGCGCGGCTTGGCGCTCGCGGGCCCGGGCGCTCAGGTGGCGCGCCGCGGTGAGGCGGGCCCGACCGGGCGGGCGCACCAGGACGGCGTCGACGCCCGAGAGCAGGTCACCGGCCGCCTCCGCCCACCCGGCACCGGGATGCGGGACGAAGACGACCCGGCGCAGGTCGATGCCGAGGCCCGCGGCCGCGACCACCCCGGGGTCGGACAGGCCGACGGCGGCGCACCAGCTCCCGGAGCACGAGGCCGCCGCCAGCAACGCCAGCGCCAGCGTGGTCGCCCCGTGGCCGGGCGCCCCGCTCACCGTGACGATCGTGCCCCGCCGGAGGGAGCCACCGGGAAAGAGAGGGATCAGAGGTGGGGGCACCGGCAGGGTGCGCCCCGCCACCGGAGTCGTGGGCCGGACCCGGGCGGCCAGCCCCTCAGGGAGTTGCCGGGACGGGCGTGAGGGTGCGGCGGCGGTGGTGGCGGGTGCGGCGCTCAGGTGGGAAGCGAACATATGTTCGTACCCTAGCGAGGGTGTGTGCCCTCTGCTCAAAAGGGTAAAATCCCAGTTCACAACGGTGAAGGGCCGTCGAAGGGCTCTATGCACCGCATCCGGTGCGCAGCGACGTCACAATGCAGCATGTGTGCGGACGCTTCGCTCTCTATACCCCTCCGGCCCGGATGGCCCGCTACTTCGAGGCCGCCCTCGCCGAGGACGTCGACCCCGAGACACCGCCGAGCTGGAACGTGGCCCCGACCGACCAGGTCATGGGGGTGCGGGCCCGGTTACCCGAGGCCGGCGGCGAACCGGTGCGGACGCTGTCCTCGTACCGCTGGGGCCTCATCCCCTGGTGGTCCAAGGACGCCAAGTCGGCCAGCCGGCTCTTCAACGCCCGCAGCGAGACGGTGACGACCAGGGCCTCGTTCCGTGAGGCCTTCCGCGAGCGCCGCATCATCGTGCCGGCCGACGGCTTCTACGAGTGGCACAAGACGAAGACCGGGGCGAGACAGCCCCACTTCTTCACCCGTGCCGACGGCGCGCCCATGGCCTTCGCCGGGCTGGCCGAGCGCTGGCGCGACAAGAACGGACCGGCCGACACCGCGCCCGTCCGCAGCTGCACCGTCATCACCGCACCCGGCGGGGCCGACATGAACGGGATCCACGACCGCATGCCGGTGATCCTCGACCCCGCCACCTTCGACCTCTGGCTCGATCCGGTGAACGAGGACGGCGAAGGGCTGCGCGCGCTCCTGCGACCGCTGCCGGCCGGGACCGTCGTGCACCACCCCGTCGGGCCGCGCATCGGGAATGTGCGGAACAACGATCCGACACTCATCGAGTCGGCGTGACCGGCCGCTTCGACCGCCGCACCCTGCTGCAGGCCGCGCTGGCCGCGGGCGGCGCGTCGATACTTGCGGCGGCAGGCCGCGGCGACACCGCCAGGGCCGGGGCGGCCATCGCACGGGCGGCGGCGTCGACGAAGCCGGCGGGGTCGGATCTCGGTGCGATTGAGCACGTCGTGTTCTTGATGCAGGAGAACCGGTCGTTCGACCACTACTACGGCACCTATCGGGGCGTGCGCGGCTTCGACGACCACCCGCACAACAGCCTGGGGGCGTTCGCCCAGAAGTGGCCCGGCGGGCGCGACCACACCCTGCTGCCCTTCCACCTCGACTCCTCGACGTCACTCGGATTGTGCACCCAGGACCTCGACCACAGCTGGCACGGCGAACACCTGAGCCGGGGCGGAGGGAACAACGACGCCTTCGTGAGCACACACGTCCAGCCCGAATTCGAAGGCCCCGAGCACGGCGTCCTCACGATGGGCTACTACGAGCGAAAGGACCTGCCCTTCTACTACGCGCTGGCCGACGCCTTCACCATCTGCGACAACTACCACTGCTCGGTGCTCGGACCGACACATCCCAACCGCCTCATGTCGCTCTCGGGGACGGTCGACCCGTCGGGACACGCCGGCGGCCCGGTGCTCGAGACCAGCTCGTCCCCCGACGTCGTCTACAGCGCCAGCTGGGACACCGTTCCCGAAGTGCTCGAGGACGCCGGGGTGAGCTGGAAGGTGTACAACCCCGCCGGCGGGATCTCCTCGCCGGGGATCTTCGAAAAGCACGGGATCCTCAGCGACGCCATCCTCCCCTACTTCTCCCAGTACAAGAGCCCGAGCTCGGCGCTGTACCAGAAGGCGTTCCTTTCCGAATACCCGGACGACTTCATGAGCGATCTGGCGTCGGGCCAGCTGCCGGCGGTCAGTTGGCTCATCCCGCCTCTTGGCTACGACGAGCACCCCTCCGCACCGCCGGCGCTGGGCGAGTGGTTCACCAGCCAGGTGGTGGCCGCCCTGGTGGCGCAGCCCGACGTGTGGTCCAAGACGGTCCTGTTCCACATGTACGACGAGAACGACGGGTTCTTCGACCACGTCCCGCCACCGGTCCCCTCGAAGGGCACCGCCGGCGAGTACCTCACCCAGCGGACACTGCCCGCCGACGCCAAGGGCATCCGAGGGCCGGTCGGTATGGGCTTCCGGGTACCGATGCTCGTGGTCTCACCTTTCAGCCGGGGCGGCCACGTCGCGTCCGACGTGTTCGATCACACCTCGCAGCTGCGCTTCTTGGAGGAGCGTTTCGGCGTGAAGGCACCCAACATCTCGGCCTGGCGCCGCCAGACCTCGGGCGACCTCACATCGACACTCCACATGGGCCAGACCAACACGGCGGTGCCCACGTTGCCCAGCACGGCCGACGACCAGATGGCCAACATGAAGGCCCTGGGCTGCACCGAGCTGGAGATCCTCAATCTGCAGCAGAACATGCCGATCTACCCGGTCCCCGAACACCAGTCGATGCCGACACAGGAACGAGCCTGATTCTTCTCGACGGTGACCGAGAGGTCCGCACGATGACGGCGGCTCACGCGCTACTGGCGGGAATTGTCCGGGTGCCGCTTTGGGTTCACACTCGACAGTTATGGGCAGCTATGGTCCCAGGAAGCCTCCGCCAGGATCCGAGCTCCACCCGGAGGGAACAGAAGCTGAGTTCCACCTGAGGATATCTGTAGGGTGGAGCCATGCTCCCAGGTCATAACGCCATGGAGAAAGGAGAAAACCTCGTCCGGCTGGCCACCGTCTTCGGGCTCGGGAGGGGTGTTTTTTGGCAGGGCGGGGAGGGGAGGGGGGGAGCTATACCCGGTCCGCCACCGTCGCCGTCGGGTCAGGCCCTGACGCGGTCGCGGTCGATCCATCTGGCCACCGTGTACGTCGCCAACTTCGACAGCAACACCGTGTCGGTGATCAACGAGTCCGGTGACGCCAAAACCGGAAAGGTGACCGCGACCATCGCCGTCGGGTCGGGGCCGGACGCGGTCGCTGTCGACTCCTCCAACCACAACGTCTATGTCGCCAACGGCAACGGTGACAGCGTGTCGGTGATCGACGAGTCGGGTGAGGCCAACACCGGAAAGGTGACCGCCACCATCTCGGTCCCGGGCTACCCGAATGGGATCGCGGTCGACCCGGTCAACCACAACGTGTACATCTCGAGCGCATCCGACTCGGTGTCGGTGATCGACGAGTCCGGAGATTCGGGTTCTGGCCAGGTGGTTGACACCATCGGCATCCCCCCCACCGGTGGACCCAACCCTGTACCGGACGCCGTCGCGGTAGATCCCACTACCCACAATGTGTATGTGGCCGATGGCAACGCCGATACCGTTTCGATGATCGATGAATCGGGGGACGCGAACACCGGCAAAGTGACCGCAACGATCGGAGTCGGATCCGTTCCCAATGCGCTGGCTGTCGATCCGTCCAATCAAGACGTCTATGTCACGAACAGCCAAGACTTTACGGTTTCGGTGATCCAGGCCGCCGACAACACCGTCACCGCCACCCTCGGCCAAGGCACGAGGAGGAGCGAGGAAGACGATGGGGTGGCGGTAGACCCAACCTCGCACAACGTGTACGTCACCGACAAATACAAGGAAGGCGAGGATGCTCCCATACCCGGTAGGACGCTATCGGTGATCGATGAGTCTGGACACACCGGTTCCGGAACGGTTATAGCAAACATCTCTGTCGGCAGTGAGCCGGTTGGAGTCGCCGTAGACCCCTCGAACGACAATGTCTACACGGCCAATGAGAACTCCGGCACGGTGTCCGTCGTCATGGTCGCAGGAGGCATCACGGCCGTCACGTTGAAAGGAATTCCCGACGATCCGCAGGTGACCGTAAAGGGTTTGGGTTTTGGCAGCAATCCTCCGACCGGCTATTCGGCCAACGATACAGCCTGCGGGGATTATTCCGATAACGGAGATTGGTATGCCAACAATCTGGCCTTCGATGACATTTCGGAGTTCTGGCAAGCGGGGCAAGGGACGGCCGCGAGCAACGCCAACTGCGTCGGGATCATCATCGATTCGTGGTCGAATACGAAGATCGTTTTCCAGTTCGGTGATGCTTACGGCTCGAACGGCTGGTTCGTGGACTCCGGGGACCAGTTCACCCTCCAGGTAAACAACTTCGCCTACGCCTCCTCGCCCACGTTCACTCCCTTGACGCTCGAGAACGGCTGGACCAACGCCCCGTACAGCACCGGTAACGCCGCGGCCACATCGGTGGCGGGGATCGTCTACCTCAAGGGCGCCATCGCCACGACTGGTACGAACGCGGTCCCCTTCACGCTGCCCCCGAACCTGTCACCCACGACCGACGTCTACCTCCCCGTCGATCTTTGCGGCGCCAGCACCGGGCGCCTGTTCATACAACCCGATGGGGAGGTGACGGTAGAGACACTCAGCGGCGACTTCTCCGAGGCCCAGTGCCTCACCTCGCTCGACGGGGCGTCGTTCGCGCTCACGGGGTCTACTGCCCTCACGCTCGAGAACGGCTGGACCAACGCCCCGTACAGCACCAGTGACGCCGCCGCCACATCGGTGGCGGGGATCGTCTACCTCAAGGGCGCCATCGCCACGACCGGTACGAACGCGGTCCCCTTTACGCTGCCCCCGAACCTGTCACCCGCGACCGACGTCTACCTCCCCGTCGATCTGTGCGATGCGATCACCGGGCGCCTGTTCATACAACCCAGTGGGGAGGTAACGGTAGAGACACTCAGCGGCGACTTCTCCGATGCCCAGTGCTTCACCTCGCTCGACGGAGCGTCGTTCGCGCTCTCAGGGTCCACGCCCCTCACGCTCGAGAACGGCTGGACCAACGCTCCGTACAGCACCAGCGACGCCGCCGCCACCTACGTGACGGGAATCGTGCACTTGAAGGGCGCCATCGCTACGACCGGTACGAACGCGGTGCCCTTTACACTGCCCCCGAGCGTGTCACCGGCGAGCGACGTCTACATCCCCGTCGATCTGTGCGATGCCAACACCGGGGACCTCCTCATAAAACCCAATGGGGAGGTCACGGTAGAGACACTCAGCGGCGACTTCTCCGACGCCCAGTGCTTCACCTCGCTCGACGGGGCGTCGTTCGCGCCAGGGACTTCGTAAGGCACATTCGAGCCCGAGACCTATCTGAGTCCTGAAGCGTGGACGTTCGTCGCACCCAGCGCAAAACTCAGGTCCAGGGTGATCTGCCCTCGTTCCGGTGATCGCCGGCAATCAGGTCACCGGAGCCAATCGATGCTCGAAGTCGTCGGCGAGGGCGAGGAGGGCGTCGTTGGCCTGACCGCTGTACGAGGAACCGTGCATGATCGCGAGCGTGGCCGGATTGAGCGCAGCGAGCCGGCGGATGGTGGGCGCCGACTGCGGTGTGAAACAGCTCGCGCCGAACATGTCCTCGGTCTCGATTGCCGCCGCGACGATGTCGTCCGCGGTCAACGCGGGCCCGTCTCCCACTTGGGAAAGCAGGTCACCACAGAAGAGGGTGCCGGTCGTCTCCTCGTAGAGGACATGGGCATCCCATCCGTGGGGCACGTGGGGGGTATCGATGCTGCGGATGCGACGACCGCCGAGGTCGAAAGAACCGTCGGGGCCGATCGGTACCGGCTGTCGGTCGGCGAGGTCGTCGATGGACACCATGCAGCCAATGGCAGTGTGGGCCACCTGCGCGTTCGGCGCAGCTTCGAGGAAGAGGTTCATGGCGCCGCACTCGTCCGCCTCGAGATGCCCGAACATGATGTAACGGATGCGGTCGAGCGGAATCAGCGAGGCGATGGCCGCGGACACGGCCGGGAACATGGCGCGCGGGCCGGTGTGGAAGATGGTCGGCTCATCGGCGTCGATGAGGAACTGGTTGAACGTGAAGCCAGTCGGGCCGATGTCGGGCACGAACGTGGACAGCCGGTAGATGCGCTCGGCGATCTCGTCGACTCGGGTTTCCATGGATTTGGTCCTTTCGGGGTGGGTTTTCGGGGGTGAGCGGGAGGCGTGATGCCTGGGCCTACAGAGGGAGGGGATGGCTGAGGACCCCCACGCCAGGCAGTCGGCCGGAGAGGGTGCGGATGAAGTCCAGCGTGTCGATCTCGACGCGCTCGCCGGCGACGCCCTGCGTGAACTTCCCGCCGGCGGGGCCGTCGAGCACGAGCTCGAAGGGTTGGCCGTGGATATCGGCCCACTCAGCCACGATGTCGGCGACAAGACGGCCGTCGTGATCGGCGGTGAGCTGCATCGGGCGGCCGATGGCCTGGTGGACGTCGATCCGGTGAGCCCAGACGTCGCGCGTGAAACCGACGTCGAGCAGGTACTTGAGGGGCGCCCATCCGATCGGCGGGCCGAACGGAAGGGGGAGGTAACGGGCCGGAGGCGGCGTACCCCACCGGCCCTTGACTGCCTTCGGGCCCACCGCAGCGACCAGCACGACCAGCTCATCGTTCGAGTGTCGATTCCGCTCGCGAATCTGCAGCTCGTTCATGCCGTCGACCCAATGGTGCGAATCGATCTCCTTGTTGAGCGGTATGCCCCGCCTCAGCTGGTGGAAGAACTCTCGGACTGACGCTTGGGCGTCGCCTGAACCGAGCACGTGCAGCACCATTTTGCGGACGTCCCAACCGGTGCAATCGGTGGGCGCGGCCCATTCCTCCGGCGTGAGCGACGCCACCAGGTCCGAGAAGCGGGTGAACTCCTCCTCGGCCAGCACCCGAGCCTCGGGTCGGGTGATTCGGTTTGCCATCATGAGTGTCTGCTCCTTTCGAGCACGTCGTCGACATACAGATCGACGAGACGGTTGAGGTGACGGATCCAACGGTTGCCGCCAGGGTCGTTGCTCAGCTGCGCCTCCATGAGGCCGGCGACCATGGCCACGATGCAGTCGATGTCGCCCTGTTTGGTGACGCCGGCCTCGTTGATCAACTTGTAGACGCGTCCCAGCACTTCCTCGGCGGGGACATAGGACGTCGGGGAAGGCGTGAATCCCGGCACGTGACGCTGGAACAGCAGCTCATATCGCGCCGGGTCTTCGAGCGCGAACGCCACGAACTCGGCCAAGAACCTCTTCAGAGCCGCCCGCGGCTCCCGAGGGAGTTTGACCAGGTCGAGCTGCTGAAGCAGTCGCCGGTTGCCGTCGGCGAACATGGAGTCATAGAGCGCAAGCTTCGAATCGAAGTAGGCGTAGAGCGACGGTTCGCGCATCCCGATCTCACGGGCCAGGGCGTGCAACGACACCCCCACGATCCCGTGCTCCCGGGCGAGCTTCCACGCCGAATCGACGATGGCGGCCACCTTGGCCTCTCGTCGCTGCGCCACCTTGCCCGGCGTTCGCCGAGAAGTGCCGCTCGCTTGTTCGTCTATCATCGATAGGCAGAATACCTATTAGTGATAGTGATGTCAAGGCGAGCGGCTGTCGGAGGTCACTCGAAGGACGCCGCGACGAGGGAGTGCCGTCCGCCAGCCGGTGCGTTACGTTGCGCCACGTGGAAGCCGACGAGCGTCGGGCCTGGCACCGCGAGGTCGCGGTCGGTCAGTTCAACGCGGCCTGGGACCTGATCGACAAGGCCGACCGGACCGTCGAGGACGATGCAGCCATGGTGCTGGCGGCCGCAACGTCGCGCTGGCACTGGGGCCAGGTCGGTGGCACCGAACAGATAGCGACCGGGGATTGGCAGGTGGCGCACGTCGCCTGCCTGCTCGGCCTGGGCGAACTGGCCGCCCTCTTCGCCGCCCGGAACCTCGCCGCCGCCGACGCCGAGGGGTGGGACGGATGGCGGCTCGCTTCCGCGCACGAGGGGATGGCCCGCGCCTGCGCCACCCGAGGCGATGCCGAGGGTCGTTCGCTCCATGTCGAGGCCGCCCGCTCGGCTCTCGAACGAGAGCCCGACCCGGAGGAGCGCGTCGTCGTCGATGAGCAGCTGGCGTCGCTCCCCCCGCCGTAGCCTTGCAACCCAGTCGGCGTCGTCACGGTGTCGGGTCGCGGCCGCAGGCTGCGGTGAAGGGCAGGGGCGGAGTACGGTCTCACGGGTGATACAGTGCGCTCGTGACCGAGATCTCGATTCGTGACCTGCGCAACCACGGAGGTGACATGGTCGACCGGGTGGCCCACGGTGAACGGATGACCGTGACCCGAGACGGCAAGCCGGTGGCGCTTCTGGTGCCTCTTGGGCGTGAGCCCCTCTCGGCCAGAGTGCTCCTCCAGCGGTGGTCCCAGCTGCCGGCGATGGATCCGGACTCGCTTCGTCGTGACATCGACGCTGTGATCGACCAATCGCTGTGAGCACAACGGTTCGTGGGATCCTCGACACGAGCACGGTGGTGCTGCTCGAGCGGATCGATGATCCCCAATCGCTCCCACCAGAACCATTCATCACCGCGGTCACCCTCGCCGAGCTCTCCGTCGGCCCCTTGGTCGCGTCCACCCCCGGCGAGCAGGCCACGCGCCAGCTTCGCCTCCAACAGGCTGAGGCTGACTTCGATCCGCTTCCGTTCGATGCCGCTGCGGCGCGAGCGTTCGGGCGCGTCGCGGCGTCGCTGCACCGTGCGGGGCGAAAGACCGGGGCTCGGTCCTACGACGCGATGATCGCAGCCATTGCCATGTCAAACGAGCTTCCTCTCTTCACCTGCAACCCCGGCGACTTTGCGCACATTGACGGTCTCGACCTGAAGCCCGTCCCACACCCTGACCAGCACGAGGGCACCTGAAGCACGCGACGGGTAGTCGGGAACCTCTGAGCGCGCACAGCCAGCGCTGGGTACTGGGACACCCGAGACCAGAGCGCCGCTCACCCGCCGCGGCGAACGAACACGATGGCGCTGCCACCGACGACCGCCGCGGCCGCTACCGGCATGGTGAGCGCTGCAGCCCACGTCGCTGCCGGGTAGGCCCGGCTCGCCGCCAGCTGCGCGTCACCAACGATCTGCGTGAGAGGAGCGTGTCGTGATTGAGGAGCAGCTGGCGACGCTCCCGTCGTCGTAACTTCGCGCGCCGTCCGTGGGAGCGGATCTGCCCCGGGAGGGAACCGCACCACCGAGGAGGTGAAAGCGATGAGGAACCCGCGTTTCCGCGATGATGTCGGTCATGGCGCGCATCGTCCTCGTCCACGGGGCCTTCAACGAGCTGTGGGGGCCTAATGAGCTCAAGGCACGCTGGATGCCGGCCGTCCGCGACGGCCTGTGGCACCACGGGATCGAGCTCCACGAGGACGACGTGGAGGTGTGCTTCTACGGCGACCTCTTCCGCCGCCACCCCGGCACGGACGAGGACCGCCAGTTCGAGGTGTCGCGGGCCGGTATCGCCGAGGCGCTGTCCGAGCTCGAGGGCGCGGACGCTATCGCCGCTCTCAGCCAGGCGGCCGGCGAGGCGACCTTCGACCGTACCGTCGACATGGTCACGACGATGACGACGGAGCCCGACCTGCGCGACCGGCTGCGTCGGCGCATTGAGCCACTGATCGGGGACGACACCAGGGTCCTGGTAGCGCACTCGCTCGGGACCGTGCTCTCGTACACGGCTCTGTCGAACCACCCGCACTGGCCCGTCCACACGTTCGTCACGCTGGGATCACCGCTCGCGTCGCCCATGGTGTTCGGGTCCCTCGAGCCCGCTCCTGTCGACGGCAAAGGAGCTTGGCCCGGCTCAATCCAACGCTGGGTCAATGTGCGCGCGATCAACGACAAGGCGGCCGGCGCCTCGCTCGTCGAGAAGTTCGGACCCAGGGTCGAGGAGGTCCTCGTCGACAACGGCCACCGGGCGCATGCCCCGGAGCCCTACCTCAACGCGATGGCGACCGGCGCAGCCATCGCCGAAGCGTTGAAGGGATGAGATCAGCCGATCTTGAGTGAGGACTTTCCGCATGATCCGGCTACGGCGGCAGTCGCGGGATCAGGGCGCCGGCTCTGCCACGAAGGTGCGGGCGGTCGCCCCGGTGATGCGGCTCAACGTCCGCTCCCCGAACACGACCTCGTGCGGGGCGGCGAGGTGCGCATCGAGAAGCTCCTGCGACTCCCAGCACTCGAAGAATCGGAATGTGTTGGCCGCCTCGAGGTCCTCGGCCCACGAGTACTCCACGCACCCGGCGTCGCGTCGGCTGGCCGCGGTAACGTCGGCCAGGGCGGCGAGCACGTCGGCACGGTCGGATGGGTCGAAGCTGAGCGAACCGACGATGATGACCATCCCTGGAACGTACCGGGGATGGGCGAAGGCCGCTCGGCGGCAGGCCGGTATGGCTCAGCCGGTGGTCTCGAGAGGGCCGAGCTCATCCTTGACCAACGCGCCGCCCTTCATGATGGCCAGCAGACGGTCCCGGTCCTGTAGCACCGCGATGTCCGACAAGGGGTCGCCGTCGACCACCAGCAGGTCAGCGAGGTACCCCTCACGCACGGACCCGAGCTCGTGTCCCCTCCCCATGAGCTCGAAGCCGTTGCGGGTGGCCCAGCGGAGGACGTCGAGCGGTGCGATGCCCGCCTCCTTCACGTAGAATTCGAGCTCTTCGGCATAGCGGCCGTGCGGAAGCCCTATCGCCCCGTAGTCGTCTCCGACGAGCAGCTTGACGCCGGCCGCGTTGGCGACAGGCAGAACGGCGAGCGCCCGCTCCATCTCCGCCGTCATGGACGCGGTGAACCCGAGCCCGCTCCCGGCCCCGCCCATCAGCTCGGCGAACCGGGCCGGGAACAGCTGACTCGGCACGAGGTACGTACCGGCTGCGACCATCCGCTCCATCGCGGCCTCGTCCATGCCGTCCCCGTGGTCGACGACGTCGATCCCGGCGTCGAGCGCCATGTGCAGCGCCTCGCGGTTGGCGATGTGGCCGCGCACCAGGGCGCCGCGCTGGTGCGCCGCCTCGATGCCCGCCGTGATCTCCTCCCTCGTCATCTCCGTCTGCTCGGCCGGCGCCACCGTGCCATGGCCCCCGGTGACGAACATCTTGATGATCTCCGCCCCCTCCTTGACCTCTTCGCGAACCGCCCGCCGGAACTCGGCCGGGCCGTCAGACCGGTTGATGGCGCCACGGGCGCCGACGTCCCAGTACCACGCGAAGCTCTTGTCGCCCGCATGTCCGGTCGTGCTCACGTCGCGACTCCCTGCCATGAGCCGCGGACCCGGGAACAACCCCTCCGCGATGGCCGCCTTCATGGAAGCGTCGATGGCGAAGGGGGCACCTGCGCTCACCGCCCCGGTGAAGCCACACCTCAGCAACAGCTCCAGGTGGTGGGCCGCTCGCACAGCCTGGAGGGCCGGCGGCTCCTCCAGCCCGAAGGGCGCGGGCTTGGACCCGAGCTCGTGGTAGGTGGCGTGGAAGTGGCTGCTGACCATGGCCGGCATCAGGGTGCGCCCGCCCAGGTCGACCACCCGGTCGCCGTCCCTAGGCGCGTCGACTTCGGCGGCTTCGCTCGACCCGGGCTCGCTGCCGACACCGGTATCGGGCCGCACCGCGCTCGATGCGCCGTTCGTCGACGACGACCGTCGTCCGCGGCCGGATGCCGTCGGCGTCGATCACGGTGCCGCCGCGGAGAATGAGCCTAGGCACGGCCTGGGTGCGCCCTGTCATCGACGCGAGCAGTTCCGATCACCGCGCCCACCATAGTGACGGCGCATCCGGCACGGCCCGGCGACAGCACGATCACCTATCGTGGGCCGCTCATACATCGTGGGGGTGAGCATGGCGTACCGGGTGATTCAGTGGGCGACGGGCAACGTCGGCCGGGCGGCCATGGAGGGCGTGCAGGCGCATCCGGACCTGGAACTTGTCGGATGCTGGGTGCACTCCGAGGGCAAGGACGGTCAGGACGCCGGGGTCCTCGCCGGGGGCGATCCGATCGGCGTGGCGGCGAGCGCCGACGCCGACGCGCTGCTCGCGCTCGATGCGGACTGCGTGGTCTACAGCCCGATCTTCGCCGACCGGTCCGTGGTGGAACAGCTCCTCCGGTCGGGCAAGAACGTGGTAACGCCGCTCGGTTGGTTCTATCCGCCCGAGGGAGAGCGGGCGGAGCTCGACGCGGTGTGCCGCGATGCGGGCGTGACCTTGCACGGAACCGGTATCCATCCCGGGGGCATCACGGAGCGGTTCCCTCTCATGGTCTCGGCGCTCTCGGGCTCCATCACTCGGGTGCGCGCCGAGGAGTTCTCCGACATCCGCACCTACGGCGCACCCGACGTCATCCGTGACTGGATGCTCTTCGGCAAGACTCCCGAGGAGTCGCGGCAGAGCATCATGGCCGAGGCGCTCGGCGCCGGCTTTCGCCAGTCGGTCCACATGGTGGCCGACGAGCTCGGCTTCGAGCTCGATCCGAACCTCCGCACCACGCACGAGATGGCGGTCGCCACCGCACCGATCGAATCGCCGATCGGACCGATCGGGTCGGGGCTCGTCGCCGCCCAACGGTTCCGTTGGGAGGGTCTGGTCGACGGTGAGCCCGTGGTCACCGCGGCCGTCAACTGGTTGATGGGCGAGGAGCATCTCGATCCGCCGTGGAACTTCGGTGAGGGGGGAGAACACTTCGAGGTGGAGGTCACCGGGGACCCGAGCTGTCTGGTCACGTTCCGCAAGCTCCATCCCGAATCGATTCAGGCGGGTCTGGTACGCAACCCCGGCGTCGTCGCGACGGCGATGCACTGCGTGAACGCCGTGCCGTACGTGTGCGACGCCGAACCAGGGCTGCTCACGTACCTCGAGATGCCGCTGGTCGCGGGCCGGGCCGCGGGCGGGCTCGCTCGCGGCCGAGCCAGCTCCAGCTCCCGGACCCGGTCCGGCAGGTGATCCTCGAGCGGTTCCGCCTCGACGGCCGGGTCGCGATCGTCACGGGCGCCGGGCTGGGTATCGGACGCGGCATCTCGGTCGGCCTGGCGGAGGCGGGTGCCGACGTGGTCCTGGCGGCACGCACCCGGGACGATCTCGAGGAGGTTGCGGCCCTGGTGGAGGCAACCGGGCGGCGCTCACTCGCCGTCACCACCGACGTCACCGACCTCGGACAGCTCGAGTACCTGGTGGACACCACGGTCGGCACGTTCGGGCGTCTCGACATCGCGGTCAACAACGCGGGCGGTGCCATGCCCCGGGCTGCCATGGACACGAGCGCCGGTTTCCTGGAGCGGGCGTTCCACTTCAACGTGACCGCGCCGTTCACCCTGACCAAATTGGCGGCGCAGCGCATCGTCGACACCGCGGGGACAGGCGCCATCGTCAACATCTCGTCGCGCTCCGCCTCCATGACCCAGACGAGCTTCGCCGCCTACGGTGCGGTCAAGGCGGCACTCGACCGCCTCACCCGCAACATGGCACCCGAACTGGCGCCCCGCGTGCGCCTCAACGCGATCGACGTCGGAGGTGTCGCGACGCGGTCACTCGACGTCGTCCTCACGGACGAGGGACTGCGGCGGCAGTTCCTCGAGGGCACGCCCATGGGCCGTCCGGGTGAGCCCGAGGACGTCGCCTGTGCCGTGGTCTACCTGGCTTCCGACGCGAGCTCATGGGTGACGGGCAAGGTGTTCGAGATCGACGGGGGAACCGAGGCGCCGGCGATCACGGTGCCCGTCGCGCCCCTCGAGCCCTCCGGGTGACGGTCTGGACGCGTCCTCGTACGTTCGGCCCGGCGATCCTCGAGCGCGGCTATCTGCCTACCGGGACCGATTCGACCTCAACGTCCCCAGGTTCGGACACGGTGGGAACTGACGGTGCAGAGCCGGCGGGCTGCCCGCTCATCTTCCGGCGTCGACGGTTGCGGCGTCGAGTGCTCGCCATCCGCCAAAGGATACCCAGCAAGATTCCGATGCAGATTCCTGCTCCCAGACCCCACCCGAAGATCTCGGCCCGGGCCCCGGCAAAGCACACGCCGTGCGCGCTCTCCTCGTAGGCGCTGAACGCGGAGCCCGTGCAGCCGACCGGTTCGTTGCCCGGGCCTGAGCCGAAGACAATGGCAATGCCGCCGATGATGGTGAACGCGGCCAAGGCGGCGATACTGCCCCAGAGCCACCACCACCGCCTCCGAATGCCGAGCGGCGGCATCCGGCCGTCGAGGGTTTTGACCATGGCGGCGGTGACGCCCACCGCTGGGACGAGGAGGCCGACCCCCATCAAGGTGACCCGCGCCAGCCCCCCGTGCTGCCAGGAGTAGGCCACGACGAGTCCACCAACGACGACCGACACGGCGGCGATGCCCCACCATGCGGCAAGCGACCGCGCCCGCGCCGCGGCGTCGGCCTTCTTGATCGCCGCGATGAATCGGTCGTGGGTGATCTCGTACCAGCGCAAGCCGGCGCGGTCTTCGGCTCTGAGCATGTGCTTGCTCTCGAGCTCGGCCACGGCCGCGTTGGGCATCCCGGCCGTGGCGTGGTCCCCCTGGTAGGCGCTGGCTCGGGTGCCGGCGGGTGTGATGAGGACCCGCTCGAACCAGCGGCGGATGTAGGCCGCGCTCACCCCGGCCTGGCGCGCGGTCTCGGCGACGCAGTTGTCGTAGAACCGCGCCAGCGCAGAGGTGGGATCGCCGATATTCGCGACCTGGTCCGCCGTGATGATCTTCGTGCCGTCGGGCAAGGATCGCCAGAGCTCGCTGCAGACGACCTGAAGCTGCACAGGCTCGACGAACTCGCCGGTGGTCTCGCCGACAGTCCCGGTTCCGCGCCGCACCTTGATCGTCATGAGGTCTGTCACCAAATCCTCTACGACATCGTCGGCGAAGCCGATGCTGGTCAGGCGGTGCACCGGCCCCTTAATTGCCTCTATCGCCTCGTCGCGGTCCAGGCGCGGCAGCCGTAGGTTCGCCTTAAGGCCGTCGGGTAGCGGCGTGGCCGCATCGAGCATGTCAGCCAGATAGTCCTCGCGGACGACGAAGACCAGACGCAGTTGCCGGTCCTCACGGAGGGCCTTGGTCAGGTCGTCGAGGAACCGGACGCGGTTCTCCCAGTGCCCGGGGAAGGCTGTGAACAGCTCCTCGAACTGGTCGAAGACGGCGAGTCGAATGGCCTCGTCGCCATAGGGGTCCGTGCCGTGGTCCATGTCACCCAAGAACGCGCTCACCGTCGGCTGCCCGCCCCGCTGCTGCTTCTCCCGCCAGGTTTTCAACTCCAACCCCCAACTGGCCAAGGTGTAGAAGTCGAAGGGATTGCCCTCTTCTGTCCAACCCCCCACACCCACAGCCTGGACCCGGGCCACCGGCAGGACCTGCATGCCTGCTGCACGCGCCGCGGGGAGGAGACCCGCGTAAATCAGCGACGACTTGCCCGTGCCCGACTGCCCGTAGACGACACAGGTCTGGAAGGCGGACACGAGAGCGAAAATCTCCTCGCTGACCGCGCCGCGACCGAAGAACCGTTCGGCGTCCGTCTCGCCGAACGGCCGCGGCCCGACGAAGGGTTGCGCGCGCTCTGGCGGGGCGTCAGACGGCGACGGTGCGGTACGCATCCCAGCGGTTCCGAAGCTCGGAGAAGAACTCGTCCTTGTCGCCCCAGTAGACCTTGACGGCCATATCCGCGAAGTACGCGGCCAGATACCTCTGCTCATCTTCGCGGCGCGGGAGCTGAAGGGCGAAATGCGAGCTCCGGGCGGCCGCGGGCAACGACAGCTTGATCATCCGGAAGAGCACCCGGAAGGTCCAATCCGCGAGGCTGTACCCGACGAAGAGGCAAGTGCTCGAAAGAGCCAGGTAGACGGGGGGAGGCAACATCGTCGTCGTGTGCGACCTGAGGGCAGCCAGGAAGTCGAGATAGTCGTCCTCGGTGATGACCATGGAGTTCTCGACCTCGTCCGCCCCGTGAAGGTGGTAGAGCCACGGTTGCTCCGGCGACGGGCTTTCCCACCTCTTGATGGACTTGGCGCCCATCTGTTTGGTGTTCCAGTCCTCGGCAGAGTCGTTCCAGTCGCAGATGAGCCTCTTCGGGGGCCGCCCGACCGCAGTGAGAGCGTCCGCCATGAACGAGTCGTAGTTGGTCGTGACGTACAGCGGAAGTGGGAGATCCGCCAGTACCCGATGGCACTCGTGCGGGTCCGTGAAGTCCGGCGCTGCGGTGGCCTTGAGCATCTCGCGCACCCTGCGGCGCGGTTCCAGCGGGTCGATCTTGAGTGCCACGTACTGGGCCACCCGGGCCAGGTCGTCGCTGTCCTTGAGCGGGTAGCCGTCTTGCTTCGCCCACGCTTCCGCAATGTCCGCACCCTTGGGGTTGGGGCTGACTCCTGCACCGATGAACGGGGTGATCCGTCCGTCGGCCATCCTTCTCAGGAACGCGTCCCAGTTGCTCTCGTCAAGGTCCTGAGCCACCGCCACCTCCCACCCACCTACTGCCGGGCCGAATGCTACAGGGGACGCGGCATGCGGGGAGGAATGGAGAACGGGAAGTGGCCTCCGGGCCTGTCGGACGGACCCGTGCGCGTCCGTGGTCGGAGGAGGTCGTCGCTGGAGGTCGTTGACAGACGAAGGCGGATCGACCGATCCTTTTGCCCATGAGCGGTCCCGGCGAGAACACGCGCACCGATCCATTCCCGCGTCGGGACGCCTGATGGCGGCGTGGATCGCGGTGATCGCCGCCGTCGTGTCGGGTCTCTTCGCGCTGGGGTCGTTGATGCTGACCAGGCGCCAGGTGATCAAAGACCGGCTGACGGCCGCCGACGAGGTGGCGATGGACTTCCGCATGCCGCTGCTCGCCGCGGCGTCCGATCTGCAGGCCCGGCTCTTCAACATCCGGCGGCAAGACTTCCTGGTGCGCTTCGCCGACCCCGGAGCCAGCCGGGCGCGCCCGGAGTACCCGGTCGTCCACACCCTGTACCTGATCGCCCAGTACTTCTGCTACGCCGAGATCATCCGCCGGGGAGCGCTCTTCCTCGATGCGGTCGACCGCGAGCGGCAGCGCGAGCTCATCGAACAACTCGAACAGACCCGCGATACGTTCTCCCGCAGCGACATCGACCTGACCCTGTGCGTGTTCCGGGGCGAGCAGCGCGCCATCGGCGAGGTCATGCTCACCAAGACCCGTGCGAAGCCGGGAAAGGCCAGAGGGTGGGACTGCATGGGGTACTCCACGTTCGTCGAACGTATCCCCCTCCCTGAAGTGGGCAAGTGGTTCGCACTTCTGAAGGACGACATGACGAAGCTGAAGGACGAACTCGACAGCCATGACGAACGGCTCGTCGCTTTGCAGCACTCGCTCATCGATCTTGTCTGCCTCATCGACCCAGACGGCAGGCACATCACGCTGAACCAGCGTGAGCGCCTGTAGCGCAGCGCACCGCGGTGCACTGCTTCGCACCCCTCAGCCCGGCCGGCGCCTCAGGCTCTTGTCGGCGACGGCGGCCGGGACCCACCCGATGTCGGTCTCGTTCAGGTCGATGGCGGGCGGCACGATCTCGTCGATGCGGTCGAGCACGTCCGGGCTCAGGCGGAGCTCCAGCGCCGGCAGCTGTGACTCGAGATGCTCCATGGTGCGCGGCCCGATGATCGGGCACGTGACCCCGGGATGCTCGAGCACGAAGCCGAGCGCGAGCTGAATCAGGGACAGTCCCGCCTCGTCCGCCAGCGCCCCCAGCTTGCCGACCGCCTCCAACTTGGCCTCGTTGCCCGGGATCGACATGTCGTAGTGGTGCGGCAGCGCGGCCGCCCGCCGGGACGTGTTCTCCTTGCCCGGACCGAAGGCCCCCGAGAGCCACCCGCCGGCGAGCGGGCTCCACGACAGCACGCCCATGCCGTACTTCTGGCACGTCGGCAGCACGTCCTTCTCGATGCCGCGCACGAGGATCGAGTACGGGGGCTGCTCGGTGACGAAGCGCTCGCGAGCCCGGCGCTCGGCCACCCACTGCGCCTCGACGATCTCGTGGGCGGGAAAGGTCGAGCTGCCGAACGAGCGGATCTTGCCCATGCGGACGAGGTCGGTGAGCGCGCCGAGCGTCTCGTCGATGTCGGTCTCGGGCGAGGGCCGGTGGATCTGGTACAGGTCGATGTAGTCGACGCCGAGGCGGCGCAAGCTGTTCTCACACTCGTTCATGATCCAGCGGCGCGAGTTCCCCTGCGCGTTCGGATCGCGGCCCATCTGGCCGTGCACCTTGGTGGCCAGCACCATCTTGTGCCGCTTGCTCCCCGCCAGCGCCTTGCCGACGATCTCCTCGGATTCTCCGAGCGAGTAGACGTCGGCGGTGTCGACGAAATTGATGCCGGCGTCGAGCGCGGCTTGGATGATGCGGACGCAGTCGTCGTGGTCCGTGTTGCCGAAGGACCCGAACATCATCGCCCCCAGGCACAGGGGGCTGACCTTGAGCCCGGTCCGTCCAAGTGTGCGGTACTCCATGGTGCCGACACTAGCGAGCAGCCTGGCGGCGCGCCCCGCTCTTCCCGCTCAGCCTCCGAGGCGGGCGCTGGCGTCGGCCGCCGCCCACAAGAGTGAGGGCTCTCCCGAGCGCGCGAAGGAGCGCAGCGCCGCCTCGGTCAGCTTGATGGCGTGCTCGTCGCCGGAGGCGACGGCCAGATCGATGAGCTCCTCGTTCGAGTGTTCGTTGCCGGCTGGCACTGGAGTATGCCGGTCCACGTCGTAGCCCACGTGCAGGGCCGCCACCGCCTGCCAGACGTAGCCGAGCGCCGCGTCGCGGTCCTCGTCCGCCAACCACGGCAGCAGCAGCTGGCAGGCCAGCGGCGAAGTCACCGAATGGAGGAGGCCGATCGCCCCACCGCCGTCCGCGTTGCGCAGGTAGGCCAGGGCGCCGCCCGCCGCCAGCTCGTCGAGGAGTTCGACGGTCTCTCCGGCCTCCCCGAGGGAGGCCACCGCCTGTTCGAACTCGTCGGCGATTTCCGCCACGTGGCTCACCATGTCGCTGATCATCACCTCGCGTGGCGCGTCCTCCGGGAGGTAGGGCAGGTCGGCCAGGGCCTCGGCCACGCCCTGATGGCCGATGAGCAGGGGTGGGCCCGGCAGCTCCGTGTAGACGGCGGCCCAGTAGGCGAGCCCGGTCGCCACCTCCAGGCGCCGGGGTGGCGTCTCGGCGGCGGAGAGGCCACGCAGGCCGTGACCGGTGCGGATGAGGCCATGGGTGGCGGCACCGACCGTGCCGGGCAGCAATCGGGGCACCCACTCACCCACGACGGCCGAGGCCGGTCGGTCGGCCAGCTCGCGCTCGAAGAGGGCCTGCCAGTCCGCGAAACGATCCAGCCGACCGAGGGCGCCCGGCCACTCCTGCTCGGCCAGGGGGTGGCCTGGCGGCGGCGCATCGTCGAGGCGTTCGCGGTACCGCGCCACCCACCGGGGGATGTCGTCCGCCCGCCCCATGCTGGCCAGCGCCTCGGCCGCCATCGGGCCGTGGTTCGACAAGCCGAGCGACCCGTACTGGGGGGCCGTGGCCGCGAACACGGTCAGGGCGTCGTCGAGCACGCCCGTGGCCGGCGCTTCGGTCCCCATGGCCACCAGTATGGCCACGTCACGGACCCGGCGCCGGGGTCCCGGGCCGCTACGATCCGGCCTTCGACGACGGGAGGACCGATGGCGACGACGCCGCCCCTGCACGGCATGAGGATCATCGAGTGCTCGGCACTCGGGCCAGCGCAGATCACGACACCCCTGATCGACCTGGGAGCCGAGGTGATCAAGGTCGAGCCGCCCGCCGGCGACTACGTCCGGGAGATGACCTGGCCCATTGTGGAGGGCGTCTCCCTCATGCACCTGCACCTCAACCGCGGCAAGCGCTCGCTCGTGCTCGACCTGCGCACCGACGCCGGGGTGGCCGTCATGAAGGAGCTGGCCGCGACGGCCGACGCCGTGATCGAGGCCATGCGGCCCGGTTCGCTCGCCCGCCGCGGTGTGGGGTACGAGGACCTGCTGGCCATCAACCCCAGGATCGTCTTCTGCACCATCTCGGGCTACGGAATGACGGGCCCGTACCGCGACTACCCCAGCCATGGGATCGCCTACGACACCTGGGCGGGCATCGTCAACGTGGCCACTGACGAGGAGGGATTCACCTACATCCCCGAGCACGCGTCCATCGGGATCCACGCCGGCCCGCTCTTCGGCGCACTCGGCATCCTGGCCGCGGTGCTCCGGGCGCGCTCGACGGGCGAGGGCGCGTACATCGACATTGCCCAGTCCGACGCCGCCGCGGCGATGGACTGGCTGCGCTCGGAGACCTGGCGTTCCTACGAGCGGCCCGAGTCCGAGGTGACCGGCAACAAGGCCGACGGCTACGAACGTCGCGCCCCGGGCACCGCCGGGATGGTGGAAGGCGTGCGCTACCAGGTCTACGAGACATCCGACGCGCGGCACGTGCTCTTCATGGCGTCGGAGCAGGCGTTCTGGAAGAACTTCTGCGAGGGGGTGGGACGCCCCGACCTCTTCGAGCGTTGGCCCGGCTCCAAGTACGCCGACCACGCCCGCGGCAACCGTGAGCTCCAGCGGGAGCTGCGCGACATCTTCCACACCAAGACAGCCGCGGAGTGGATGGAGTTCGGCGGGCAGGTCAACACCCCGATCGCGCCGGTCAACACGCCGAAGACGTTGCTCGCCGACCCCCAGTTCGCCGACCGCTTCGACCTGCTCCCGGCGGCCGAGGTAGGGAACGACCAGCTCTTCACGCCGCTGCACTTCGTCGGCGAGGAGCTGCCCCACCCGGCCAAAGCACCGACCGTGGGCCAGCACACCGACGAGGTGATGCGCTCCGTGCTCGGCTACGACGACGAACGGATCGCCGAGGCTCGGGCCGCCGGTGCCTTCGGCGCCGAGGCGTAGCGGCCGGGATCGCCCGGAACAAGACCAGGTTCGAGGTCACCCACGAGGGCTGGCGTGGCCGCCGGCGGGGGAGGTTCTTGATGGAAAGGGTGAGGCTGGGGGTGCTGGGGGCCGGGAACATCGCGGCCATGAACGTGCGGGGGTACGTCGAGGACCCACGTTGTGACGTGGTCGCCGTCTGCGACACCGACGAAGTGGTGGGCCGGCAGGCGGTAAAGGAGTGGGGTGCCGAGTCCTTCTATCGCGACGTGGACGACCTGCTCGCCGACGATTCCGTCGACGCCGTCGAGATCCTCACTCCGACCCACCTGCATCGGGAGCA
This sequence comes from uncultured Acidimicrobiaceae bacterium, assembly GCA_963828505.1. Classification (GTDB taxonomy): domain Bacteria; phylum Actinomycetota; class Acidimicrobiia; order Acidimicrobiales; family RAAP-2; genus Bog-473. The sequence continues at coordinate 54,749 of CAWHFM010000005.1, read as the reverse complement.
CGTCGTGGCGGCGCTGAGGGCGGGCAAGCATGTCTCGGTGCAGAAACCGCTGGCCAACTCCGTCGACGACGGCGTTGCCATGGGCGAGGCCGCGGCGGCGGCGGGCCGCACGCTCCGGATCAGCGAGTGCTTCGTTCACTACCCGCCGCTCGAACTGGCCAAGAAGCTCGTGGCCGACGGCGCCATCGGCCGCCCCACCTCTTTGCGCATCCGCACCCTGGTCGGGCAGACCGACTCCGCCTTCCAGGCCGGCCTGCGCCCGGAGGGCTACGGCTGGCGTCTCGACAAGCGCAGCCCGGGCGGCCACCTCTTCGACGACATGGTGCACAAGTACGCCATGGCGCTCTGGCTGCTCGACCTCGACATCGTCTCGGTGCAGGCCGTGGTGCGGCGACGCGACTTCTTCTTCGAGCCCTGCGCGGTCGTCTTCGAGTACGAGGACCCGGCCGTGCTCGGCATGATGGAGGTGCAGTATGCACCGAACTTCTACATGCGCTCCAAGTACTACGGCGCCGACGAGTTCTTCGAGATCACCGGGGACGAGGGGCAGATCTGGGTCACCCGGGCCACGGGCGAGATGCTCGACCTGGCGCCGGTGATGCTGTTCACCGGGACCACGGCGGAACGCACGACGACGGAGTTCACCGAAATCGACGCCGACTGGGGCACCGGCTTCGTGCGATCTTCCGAGCACTTCGTGGACGCCCTGATACACGGGACGCCCGCGGCGATGAGCGCCGAAGAGGCGGTGAAGGTCCTTCAGCTCTGCTTCGCCGTTTACCAGGCGGCTGAGCAGCGCGCCCCGGTGGATCCCCGAACCGTGACGGGATTCGTCAGCCCGTCCGGCTGGGGAGATTGGTGATCATCCGGTGGTGACCTTGAGCCGCACAGCCGCGTCGGCGGCTCAGCGACGCCACGAGCACTGACCCCCTGCTCCACGACGACGGACGAACCACGGCGCTCGAGCAGCAGCGGTCCGCGGGAGGAGCGATTGTCCTCGGTGAATTCGGACTCGCTCAAGAGGACCCGGCCGGAGACTCCCACGGCGGCGGACCGACTTCCATCCGACGGAGGTGGGATCGGACCCGGCCGAAGCGCTCGCCCCCCACCGACCACTGCCGTCGCGCCTCGCTCAGCTCGTCGTGGCTGCGGCCGACGAAGTTCCACCACATGACGAGGGGCTCGGGAAACGGCACGCCGCCGAGCAGCAGGGCGCGAGACTGCGCCCTCACCTCGAGCCGGCACTCGTCGCCCCCGGAGCCGAGAGAGGCGAGCACGCCGGGCTCCGCCACCAGTCCGCCTCCGAGCGATACGGCGCCTTCCAGGACGATCAACGCATGCTCGTAATCGGGCCGGAGCGGGAGCGTCGTCCCGGGAGGCTCCACGACGAGATCCGCACCAACGTGGTCCGTGTCCCGGCGCGCCGGAGACGTGTGACCGGCGAGGTCGCCGACGAGGACGACGGCCCGCGCCCCCGCGAACTCGAGTCGCGGCAGCTCGGGATGGTGTTCGAATGCCGGCGGGCCGTGCCGGGTCGCCTCAGGCTGCGCCACCCACAGTTGCACTCCCTGCAGGTCGTCGCCTCTGAGTTTCGTGCCCTCCTCGGCGTGCGCCACCCCGGCGCCGGCCGTCATCAGGTTGAGCTGGCCGGGACGGATCAGTTGCTCGGAGCCGAGGCTGTCGAGGTGGAGGAGCTCCCCCGAGAGCAGCCAGGTCACGGTCTGGAGACCGCTGTGCGGATGAGGGCCGATACCAACCTCGACGCCGTCGCCCGTTCGGGCGGGGCCCATGTGGTCGGCAAAACACCACGCGCCGACAGTCCGGCGGGCCCGCTGTGGCAGGACCCGGCGCACCCGCATCGACCCGACCGTGGCCTCGCGCCCGGCCAGCAGCTCCAGCCCGCCCGACGGCATCGGTTGCTCCTCCGCCAGGGGGGCATCGTCCGTCGCGATCGGACCACTCACTCTCGTCTTCCTACACCTTGCCGTGTCGAGGTGCCGGCGTTCGGCCTTTCGTGCGATGCCTAGGCTGCGGCGTACCACGCTCCTCGCGGGAGCAGTGGTCGGGACTGGGGTGCCTATGGCCGACGACAACGCCGACGTGGTGATCGTCGACAACGCGGCCGAGAGCCGCTTCGTCGCCACGGCCGGCACCGGCGACGCGGAAGGTGAGCTCGTGTACAAGCTCAATGGGGACCGGCTCGTCCTCGTGCACACCGGCGTGCCCGACGAGCTCGCCGGACACGGCATCGCCGGTCGTCTGGTCGAGGCTGCGCTCGAGCGAGCTGAGCGCGAGCACTTGACCGTCGTGCCCTGGTGTCCATACGCACGGTATTGGCTGGAACATCACGATGACTGGGCAGCCCGGGTGAAGGTGGACTGGACGTCGGTACGGCCGGCGCGCTGACGGCGTCACGACCAGACGTCGGCGGGATTCAGCAGCCGGCGAAGAACTCGAGCAGGTGCCGGGCCACCTCTCCCGTGTGCGTGATGATCCCTAAATGTCCGGCATCCTGCACCTCCCGGTAGACGCAGCCGGGAATGGCCTCCGCCGCGGCGCGGGCATAACGCGGCGGTGAGTCGACATCATGCTCGAAGGCGAGCACGAGGCAAGGCACGCGCAACTCGGGCCATCTCGTTGTTCGAACGGGATCGGTCGACCACGCGAGCGCCGCTTCGTACTGGCCCAGGCGGCCCGGGTTCGGCCACACCGGGAGCTCCCCGATGAGCGAGAGCCAGGTGCTCGCCACCTCGGAATCCTGGAGATCCGACGTCGGCAGGTAGCGCATCGTCTCGGTGGCGTAGAAGAGCGGCGGCAGGTCGTAGTCCAGCCGGGCCAGGTCGCGCTCCACCGTGGTGATGGCGATCTCCCAGGCGGTGGGCTGATTGGCGCTGCCCATGAGCGCGGCGGCGCGGACCCGCTCGGGATGGTCGAGCGCCAGCGTCTCGGCGATCCAGCCGCCCATGGAGTGGCCGGCGACGAGGACCGGCCCGTCCCACCCCAGATGGTCCAGCAACGCCAGCGCATCGTCGGCCATCGCCTCGACGCTGTAGGGGGCAGGCGGTGAGGACGAAGGGGCGACCCCGCGGTTGTCGAAGGTGGCCACGGTGTGGCCCCCGCCGACGAGAGCGGGAACGAGCGACAGGTGCCACGCCACAGCCGGTTGTCCGCAACCGGCGACGAGCAACAACGGATCTCCCTCACCCGCCACCTCGTAGCTCAACGTGGCGCCACGGACCGCGACCTCAGGAATGGAGCACCTCCGAGAGCAACTTCGGCGCGACGTTTCGGCCGGTCAACAACACCACGGTCCGCTTGGCCCCGAAGTCGGGCGCCACCACCCCGGCCCGCAGCGCGGCCACCCCCACCGCTCCCGCACCCTCCAGGACGAGTCCCATCTTGAGGGCCGAGAACGCCATGGCCGAGCGGACATCGGCTTCGCTCACCGTCAGCACGTCGACGTGGTGCGAGGCCACGATCCCGACCGTCACCGCGCCTGGTTCGAGGTTGCCGGCCAGGCCGTCGGCCACCGTCGGCTCGACGTGGATAGGCACGATCGCACCGGCGGCCGCCGCCGCACTCATGGAGGGCGAGGCTTCCGACTCGACGCCGACGATGCGCACCCCGGTGTCGGCGAGAGCGAGGATCACCCCCGAGAGCAGGCCACCCCCGCCGCAGGGGACGATCACGGTCCCGAGTTCGGGCACCTGACTCGCCAGCTCGCGCCCGACGGTCGACTGACCTGCGATGACGTCGGGGTCGTTGTAGGGCGACACGTAGCGCATGCCCTCGCGCTCTGCGAGGTCGAGGGCATGGGTCTCTGCCTCTCGGTAGCCCTCTCCATGCAGGACGAGGCGGACGCCGAACTGACGCAGCGCCGACACCTTCGCCGCTGACGCCCCGGTGGGCACGACCACCGTGACCTCTGCTCCCAACCGGCTCGCGGCGTAGGCCAGGCCGAGGCCGTGGTTTCCGGCCGACGAGGCGACGACCGCTCGTCCGGGGTCCTGCGCCAGCGTGGCTGCCACCGCCGCCAATCCGCCTCGCACCTTGAACGAACCCGTGGGCTGGAGCGTTTCGAGCTTGGCGGAGACCGACGCACCGAGTTGGGGCGTGTCGACGACCGGCGTCACCGGCAGGTGCCGCCGCACCTCGTTCCACGCCGCCTCCAGGTGCTGAGGACCAGGAACGGCGACCTGGCGGATGGGTTCACTCGACATGCACCGACATTTTGGCCGAGGCGCAGCTGGCATGCTGGCGATGTGGTGGACCCCGGCTGGCGAAGGTTCGACCGCGCGACCGTGTACGTCCACTCCGACCTGGCCTCCATGGCGAGAGACGCAGCAGAGGAGGCAGCCGCCGCCCTGCGCGACGCGGTGGCGCAGCGGGGCGAAGCCCACGCCATGTTCGCGACGGGGAACTCGCAACTCGAATTCGTGCGGGTCCTGGTTGAGGAAACCGCCGACGTCCCATGGGCCGACACGGTCGTGTTCCACATGGACGAGTACGTGGAGGTGGGCCCGGACCATCCTGCCGGCTTCCAGCGCTGGATCCGTGAGCGCATCGTGGTCCCGACGCGCCCGAAGGCGGCTCACTACCTCGAGGGGAAGACCGACCCGGCGGCCGAGTGCAGCCGCTACGCCGCACTGCTGGCCGAGCTACCCCTCGATCTGTGCTGCCTGGGCATCGGCGAGAACGGGCATCTGGCCTTCAACGACCCCCCGGTGGCCGACTTCAACGACCCGCTCGACGTGAAGGTGGTCGAGCTCGACGCTGCGTGCCGGCGCCAGCAGGTCAACGAAGGTCACTTCCCGAGCCTGGACTCCGTGCCGACGCACGCCGTCACCGTGACTATTCCGGCGTTGCTGCGCGCCGGTCGCGTACTCGCCGTCGTGCCCGAATCGCGCAAGGCGGTGCCGGTACGCGACGCCCTCACAGGTCCGATCGGCACCACCTGTCCTGCTTCGTCCCTACGCACGATCGGGCATGCCAGTATCCACCTCGAACCCGAGTCGGCGCGACTGCTCCTGGACTGACGTGGCCCGCCGTCCCGGCACGCGCGCTGTTCAGGGCACGCGTGCCCAGATGAGTCTGATGTGATCGACCTCGCCTGAGGTAAGGGTGAGGTTCTTCGGCATGCTGCACTGACCGTTGGCCGCGCCGCTGGACGAAGAAGGAGCGCAGCCGATGACGGTGTACTTGCCCGCAGCGAGGGGAATCGTGAAATGACCGGACGGGCCGACGGCTTGGTCGAGCGTGAGTGGCGCGGAGTGGAACTCCACGTAGACCGTTCCAGCAGTCGGGTGGAACCCACCTGGGTAGGCACCGCCCTCGTAGCCGAGTTCACCGACGAGCAGGGCCTGCGTGCTGGTTGTCGTGGCTGCGTGGGCTGGAGCGGCTTGCAAGCCCGTCACTGCGATGCCGGCGGCGGACATGGCCAAAGCCAGGTTGATCAATCGTGACATGGCTCTCCAATCGATACCAGTGGGAGTCACGTTGAGGGGCCGACGCTCCCCCACAGATTTACGATCCGCTTCACCACCCCTCGAGGAAACGCTCGCGCCGGAACGACACGGTGCACAAGCGAAATCTTTGTGATCGAAGGGATCGAAGGTCTACAGGGGTTGCCGCAGCGAGTCTGCGATCCGAGGCGCCTTTGGTCACTGCGGATCTGATCAGAGGCCGAGGCTCAACGCGAGCTCGAGATCCTCGGGAGCACGATGCGCATCGCATCTTCGACGGCGCGGAGCGGGTCAGGGTGAGCGTAGATCAGCACTACTGTGATGTAGTCGCCATCCTCGGTTGAACTAAGGACACCGCCCTGTCCGCGAAGATTTTGTTGCGTCCAAGGCCGCCACACTGTGAGTGCCCGGTCAATCGTGAGTATCCGTGCACCCGGTTGAGTCTTGGCTGTGATCGCTTCTATCCTCAAGGACGGCGCCTTGGCGAGGTCCGCATTGATGATCAGCCTGATCTGGCTCTGTGATGACTTCGCGGTAAACCGACACTGCGAGTAGGTGGGATTCCGTGCCGCAGTCCCGAGAAACAGGAAAGCCCAGATCGGTGAACGCCTGGCTCGAAGAAGACGACCTCAGGAGCTGGCTCGCCTCGGTAGCCGACAAAAGCCCGCACGTATCTGGTGCGGACCCCACGGCGGCTGCGGGCCCCGCTCCAAAGGATGTTGCGGCCAATTGAAGGGTGAAGGCCACAATCGCGATCACCGCCGTGACGCTGCCCCGGGCTGCACGCAACATGGTGCAAATAATACGGCAGTCCCGTACTGATTCACCACCGAAGGTTCCGAACAGATTCGCTTCGATCCGCCCAGACGGCCCATCTAGAGGTCGACGGGCTCCCGGTCCAGGTGACTCGTCAAGTACGGTGCGGGTCCAAGTGGGAAGTTGGCGAGGACCGCTCCACTTGCTCCCCGGTGACATCGAAGAGATGGTGGACCGGGTCGTGCACCATGTACCGGCTGAAACTGTCGACGGTGAACGATGCGCCGTCGCTACGACGGCCCGGACGTTGCCACTCGTCTTCTCGCACCGATTCGAAAGCCGCGGCGAGGGAGGCCGCCGCAGAAAGAAGCTGCGCCGAGACGAGCCCGATGTCCTGATCGGCGTAGCGTCCCTGCACCGCCGCGGCGTCCTGATCCCAGCGGTCTGCTGCTAGCCCTCGCCGCTATCTGGCTCGTGGTGACAACGCCGGGCCCTTGGAACTCGTAGAGCCAAGCCACTCGTACTCGACAAGGGGTACCGTTATGGGCGGGTGAGCATTTTCGCCATGGTGGCCTTGGTCAGATGTGGCGCGCACCGAGCAGGGGAGGACTGTGGAAACTGGGACTCGATTCTCGCTGGGAGGTCTTCGCACTGATACGGGCAGGACGCCAAGGCTCGGAGGTGCCAAGGGCGTGCTCGGGATAACTACCGTGGTCGTACTCGCGGCCTTGGGCTTGGCCTCTCCGGCAAACGCCACCGCCACCCAGACGGCTACCCTGACAGGGCCATCGGCGGCCGAGTCCTTTGGCGCCACGTTGTCGACTTCAGGCGACACGGTCCTCGTGGGAGCGCCGCGGGCATATAACTCCGAGGGACGCGCATACATCGATACAGAAGGCGCGGGTGGATGGACCAGAAGCAAGCAACTGAAAGCCTTGGACGCCCACAAAGGAGCCCAATTCGGCCATGCGGTCGCTTTGGAGGGGACGACGGCTGTCGTCGGAGCGCCGTACCAGAAACACGTAGGCGCTGCTTATATCTTCAGCGAGACCGGCCCAAGTACCTGGACGCAGACGGCCGAACTCTCCGCAGTAGATGGCGCAAAATATGACGGGTTCGGTATTTCGGTCGCCATTTCGGGTTCGGCTGTTCTGATTGGAGCTGCCGCCGGTGCGGCATACGTGTTTACTGATGGGGCTGGTGGCTGGACCGAGTCTGCCGGACTCAGTGTTCCCGGCACCAACTCATTCGGGTACACGGTCGCTCTCGACGGTACGACGGCGATTGTGGGCGCCGGAGAAGGCGAAGGCGCATACGTCTTCACTGACGGGGCAGGCGGATGGACTGAGTCCGCCAACCTGTCCTGCGGCGAGGTCTGTTACGTCGTGTCGCTCGCACTCACCGGCTCCACCGCTGTGCTGGGAGGCTTTAACGGGTGGTCGGTCGTCATCTATGACAATTCGGCGAGCGGTTGGGCCGAGGAAGGCTATCTGGGCGCGCCGGTCGCAGGTTTCGGCACATCAGTCGCAATATCCGGCAGCAACATAGTCGTCGGGGCTACGGACCAAAAGAAGCACGGGAACGCATACGTCTATAGCGACGAACAAGCTGGGTGGGTGCAAACCGCTGCCATCAATGCACCAAAAGGAAACCGCTACGATACCTTCGGCACAGCGGTGGCTATCGCAGGCTCCACGGCGTTTGTCTCTCAACCTGGTGGGAGGGGTCTTGTGGACGTGTACAGCCTCATGTAGTGCGGCTTTATTTCTTCGCCGGAAGCATCCCCGCTCCGGTTGATGGCTTTGAATGCTCGCGGCCTGGAACTCTGTCACCGGGAGGCATCGGAACCGGCAACGCCTTCGCCGGCTGGTCCGGCACATCTAAAGCAACTTCGTAGCAGGGTTCTTGGGAACTCGTCACCCGGTTGCCGCCCGTGCGACGTAGAGGGATATCGCAATCTGAATGACGCCCGGCACGGGCCGGGCCCGTCTCTTACTCCGCTGATTATCCGCCCGTCAGGTACCGGGCACAGGCAATTTGGAGGTTGGCGAGGGCCGCTCCACGCGTTCCCCGGTGACATCGAAGAGATGGTGGACCGGATCGTGCACCATGTACCGGCTGAAGCTATCGACGGTGAACGATGCGCCGTCGCTACGACGGCCCTGACGTTGCCACTGGTCGCCTCGCACCGACTCGAAAGCCGTGGCGAGGGAGGAGGCCGCACGAAGAAGCTGTGCCGAGACCAGCCCTATGTCCTGATCGGCGTAGCGCCCCTGCACCGCTGTGGCGTCCTGGTCCCAGTTGGGATAGAGCGGATTGTCCTCCTCGAGCATCAGCCGGAGCCGCTCGAGATAGAGCACGAACACGTCGCGAACGTGGCACGCGTATTCGATGGAGGCCCAGCGATCGGGGCGTGGGCGACGCCGCAACTGGGCGGCGTCGGACGCAGGAACGGCCGCGAGCAGGCGAGACCACGCCTGAGCGTTGGCACGGACGAGGGGCGCCACCTCGGCGGCAGGAAACGTCGACGCGTCGAACCCGCACTCTGGGCACGTGCGCTCGAGCACCCAAGTCCAGTCCTTGTCGTCGGGCCCGATGTCGTCGTCGGGCCCGATCGGTTCCCGTCGGTCATCGACCACGATCTGCTCCTGTCGACGTGCGGCTGGCGCGGGCCTCGTCGCGATGGAGCCAAGCCAGCAGGTCGGGGGGAGCGAGACCCTCGACACGCGAGCGGTAGCGGGCCATGCCTTCCTCGCCAACCAAAGCCGGACCCTCACCGGACGCACCACGGCGGAAGAACGCAACGTTGTCCTTGAACACGCCCAACGTGTCGGGGACCGACCGCTGAGCGTTGGCGCGCATCACCTCGAACCCGGCTGCTCGCACGAGCGCGTGGACGCGCTCTTCGTCGACCGCGATCCCGAGCCGGCGCGAGAGGCGGCTCATGGAGCCGTCGAGGTCTTGTCGAAGGTCGTCGTAGTGGACGAGGAGGACGTTGCCGTCGTCGCGCCGGGCCCAAGCGTCGGCCAGGTGCAGCATCGTGCCTGGGATGGAGTCAAGCCACTGGCGCGGGTCCGGGTCCCATTCGACGTATTCGAGCAGCCACTCCCTGATGGGCAGACTCGACGCCGGAGGGCCTGCGGCGGCAACGGTGGCGTCGGAAGAAGGGGTGGCGTCGGGAGAAGGGGTGGCGTCGGAAGAAGGGGTGGCGTCCTGGCGGCCCATCAGGGCGCGGAGGCGCTCGCGGTCGAGGTTCTTGCTGTGGTGATACAGCGAGACTGCGGCGTCGAGCGGGTGTCGGGCCACCACGACGTAGATGGCCCGTGGGTCCTGGGGCACCCCGTCCAGTGGGGTGTGGGTCTTGATCACACGCCGGTGGTGCTGTGACCCGAGGAGCTCGCGGACCTCGGCCTCAGGACGGACCAGCCAGTCCAACCAGGGCGACAGCTGGCCGAGAGTGTCCGGCAAGGAGGGGGTCTGCAACACCAGGAGCAGGGAGATCATCTGCACCCAGGTGGTGCCGCTTTTCGAGCGGCTACTGACGATAATGTCCCCGTCGCGAAGCGGGAAGCGCCACCATCGGGCGCTGTCTTCATCGTTCGAGGTGTAGCGGAACAAGGTTGAGGCGAACGGGGGCGACACCCCCTGCGCCGGGTCCGGCGACCCAGGGGGTCGGCTCCCGGCATCGTCTCCTCCATCCACTCAGCTTGCCGGACGGCGACGGCAACTACATCAAACCCGTGGGCGACGGCCGCGCGCGCTGGCGTACGGACCGTTCTCCACGCCGGCGGGTGGCCACATACGAAGCCGACCACCCACTGGAGGGGAATGACGATCGCCATCGCCACGAGACGCCCTGAGCTGGCGCCTCTCGTGGCCGAATCGAGGGGCGCCGAGCTGACGGGGACCGGAACGGAGGCGGGGACGCGGGAGGTCGGCGGCCGGCGCCGTCTGAGGCGCCGCGTCAAGCGCATCCTGCTCGTGGCGGGCACCTCTCTGGCGTGCCTGGTCCTCGTCGTCGGCGCCTTTATCGGATACGAGCTCTACCGCATCGACCACGCCGTGCACCACGTCGGTGTCTCCGCGAGCCTTCTCGCCCGGGGCAAGAACGACCTCCTGGCCATCGTGAAAGGCCCGGACCACAGCGAGGAGGCCTACGTCTTCCACTCGGTCGACGGGCGCTCCCGCGTCTTGACCATCCCGAGTGCCCTGGCGCTACCGGTGTCCGGAGGCCGGACGGTGCCGCTCTCGAGCCTCAACGTGCACTCGCCGTCGGCCATCATCGCCGGCCTCGACCGGCTGGGCATCCCGGTCAGCCACTACGTCGGGGTCGACCTGCACACAGTGAGCCCCTCATCGAGCCTCGGCCGCCTGGCGACCGGGAAGCTTTCGGTGACCTCGCTCATCTCGGACCCGGCCGGGGCGGGCTCGCTGCTCGCCCAGGTGGCGTCGCACATGTATCTCGGGCCCGGGACCCCGGTCTCGGCGGTGCTCTCGTTGGCGAACGTGCCGACGACCAATCCCGTCTCGGTCCCGGTGGACCGCACCGTGGGAGGAAACGTGGTGCTCGGGTCATCCTTCGCCGCGGTGCTCCGGGGCTTCCTGTAGCTCCTGGCGGCCGCTACGGGGCCAGCCAGCGGTCGAGGAACGGGAGAGCCTCGGTCCCGTGCCACTGGTGTTCGCCCTCGAAGACGTCGTGGACCAGCCGGTCCGGCTCGTCCGGGGCGAAGCGGTCGTAGACGAGCCGGGTTCGACGTACCGATTCCGTCGCCGCCGCCACGGGGAACAGCAGGTCCTCGGTTCCCGTCTCGACCAGCAGGGGACGGGGCGCGACCATGGCACCCAGGTCCTCGTGCTCGATCCGGCCCAGCATGCCGAACATGACCTGGGAGCCGCACATGTTCCACGGCATCCGGTGGCTCTCGGCCCATGACGAGAAGTACCCGCTCACGACGGCCGCCGAGATCCGCTCGTCGACCGCGGCGGTGAACAGGGTGACCGTGCCCCCGTACGAGACGCCGCACATGCCGATGCGGTCCGGGTCGACGAGGGCGTGATCCTGCAGGACGTCGAGGGCCCGGCGGAGGTCCCACACGTTCTGGGCCAGCGGGTTCCACCCGGCCATCACGGCGTGGACGAGGTTGGTGTCACAGGCGTAGTGGTCGTCCGGATTCCAGTCCTGGCGCTCTCCGAAGCAGCGGAGGTCCGGTGCGAGGACGACGTAGCCGCGCCGGGCCAGCTGGTGGGCGTAGTCGGCGTTGGGCATGTCGGTGTGCTCGAGGCCGACCGCCTGGGACTTGCCCGGGCCGTGGCCGTGGCAGGCCAACACGGCCGGACCCGGGCGGGCCGCCTGGACGCGGGCGTCAGGCACGAGGAGGTAGGCCGGCACCGACATGGTGTCCTCGCTGTCGAAGACCACTTTGTCGCGCCGGTAACCGTCGCAATCGGTCGACTCGAGGATCTCGAAGTCCAGGGGGACGGGGTCGGGCTCGGGGCCGAGGAGCTCGCGCAGCGCCCGGCGGCGGCGCTCGCGCCAGGCGGGGATGGGATCGGCGTCTTGGGCACCCGTGTCGTCATGGACCCGTTCGGGGAGCGGATCCTCGTGGACGGTGGCGCCCAGTCGCGCCATCCACTGGTACCACGGTGAGTAATTGCGGGCCGGGGGCGTAAAGAGGAGTCCGGAGTCGTCGACCGTGGCCATGGTCGGCCACACTACGGCCGGCCGCGTGCCGGGGAACGTGGCGTCGGGCACAATTGGGTGGTGACCGTCGCCACCGCCCTTCTCGCCGTACACCCGCTCTCGCCCACGATCGGCGCGGAGATCTCCGGGATCGACATCGGGCAGCCGCTGGCGGGAGAGGTGGTGGCGGTGCTGCGCCAAGCGCTGAACGCGCATCACGTCATCTTCTTCCGCGACCAGTCGCTCACGGCCGAGCAACAGGCCGACTTCGCCCGCCAGTTCGGCACCGTGACCGAGGCCCACCCCGTGCTCCCGTCGATCTCCGAGAGCCGGGAGGTGCTGGCCATCGACGGCAAGGTGGACCGGGCCAACTGGTGGCACACCGACGTCACGTTCCTGCAGACGCCGGCGATGGGGTCGATCCTCTACATGCTCGAGGCGCCCGATGTGGGCGGGGACACCATGTGGGCCAGCCTGCAGGACGCGTACGACGGGCTGGCCGCGCCGGTGCGCGACATGTGCGACGAGCTGATCGCCATCCACCACGACCCGTGGTTCGCGGCCGACGTGGCCGAGCGCGGCGGCTACGAGTGGGACGGCGTATGGCAGGAAAAGCTCCTCCCCGCCCTGCATCCGGTCGTGCGCACTCATCCCGAGACGGGCCGCAACGGGCTGTTCGTCAATCGCCAGTTCACGCGCAGCATCTTCGGGCTGTCGGACAACGAGAGCAACGCCGTCCTCGAGATGCTGTACCACCACTGCACGCAGCCCGAGTACACCTGCCGCTTCCACTGGCGCGCCGGTTCGGTCGCCTTCTGGGACAACCGGGCCACGATGCACTACGCACTCGACGACTACGGCGACGCGGCCCGCTTCGCCCACCGCGTGACGCTGCGCGGCGACAAGCCCTTCGGTCCCGCCATGCCGCTCCCGGCCCAGGCGTCGCCGCCCGCGGTGCCGGCCAGCTGAGCACCGGCTTGATCGCCGCAGCCGGGCTGGCGGGCGAGATCGGCATCGCGGCGGTCGCCTTCGTCGGCACCAACATCGACAACACCCTGGTCACCATGGCGATGGTGGCGGGCGCGCCCATGGAACGGGCCCGCCGCATCGCCGTGGGGCAGGTCGTGGGGTTCTGGGTCATGGTGGGCGTCGCGGCCGGAGCCGCGGCCGTGCTCTTCGAGTTCTCGCCCGCCACGGTGGGGTTGCTCGGGCTCGTCCCCCTCTGCATCGGGCTCAAGGGACTGGTCGACGCCATATCGGGACGGCGTTCCGGGCGGGCGGGACGATCCGACGCCGTGGCGCGTCGGGCGGTGGGACGATCGTTCACCGCGGCAGCGCTGGTGACCATGGCGGCGAGCGGCGACAACCTGGCCGCCTACATCCCGCTGTTCCGAGCCGCCGGAGCGGGGGACGTCGCCGCCATCGTGGTCGTGTTCGCGGTCGGCGAGGTGCTGGTCACCTGGTTGATCCTGGCCGGTGGCCGTCACCCTCGGGCCCGGGGGGTCATGACCAGGCTCGGCACGGTCGCGGTCCCGGTCCTGCTGTGCTGCATCGGTGTCCTGGTCATGTTGCAGGCCGGGACGTTCTCCGCGCTGTGACGGGCGGCAGGGCACAATGATCGGTCGATGGACTCGATGGAGCTCGAGATCGACACGTCACACGAGCAGGTCGTCGACCTGACGTCAGCGCTCGAACGATTCTGCGGAGGGCGTGGTGACGGCCTCGTCAACGTGCTGGCTCCGCATGCCACGGCGGGGCTGGCGCTCATGGAGACGCGCTCGGGCTCGGAGGCCGACCTGATCGACTCGCTGGGGCGGCTCCTCCCCCGGGACGACCGCTACCGCCACGCCCACGGTTCGGCCGGACACGGAGCCGACCACGTGCTCCCCGCCTTCGTCAGCCCGTCGATGACGCTGCCGGTGCTCGGAGGGAGGGTGGTACTGGGCACGTGGCAGTCCCTCGTCCTGGTCGACCTCAACGCCGACAACCCTCGGCGCCGGGTGCGGCTCAGCTTCCTGGCGGGCGGACCCTGAGGGGTGAGCCGGACCTTCTGCCGTGCCGGGCAATACCGGGTATACTTACCACATGGCCAAGGTGATGGTGTCGCTTCCGGACGACCTCCTGCGCGCCGTCGATGTCGAGGCGGACCGCCGCGGCACCACCCGGAGCGGGCTCCTGCGCGAGCTGGCCGAGGACTCATTGCGGCGGCGCAGTTTCCGGCGGGCGGAGCGCATGGCCGAGATCGACGAGGTCGACCGGCTCGCCCCCGGGCACGGAGGCCAGGTGGCCAAGCTCGTCAAGTCGACACGGCCCGAGCGTTGAACCTCTGGCTGCTCGATGCCAGCGTGCTGTTGGCGAGCGAGGACGTGGACGACGAGCATCACCGGGACGCTCGACGGCTGCTCGGGGGCGTCGAACCTCTGGCGACGCTCGACCTCGCCTTCTACGAAGTGAACAACGTCGCAGTACGTGCCTGGCGCGACCTCGATGCAGCGCAGCGGCTCCGCGATCGGCTGGCGGCCGTGGGCGACGACGGAGGGATCGTGCGGGCCGACGCCCGGCTCCTCGAGAACGCGTCGATGTTGGCACACGAACAGGGGATCTCGGTGTACGACGCGGCATATGTCGCCGCAGCTCGTCGTGCCCACGCGCAGCTCGTGAGCTGCGACGTGCGCGATCTCGTTTCGCGCGACCTGGCACGACTTCCAGCCGACGCCTCGACCGCGTAGTCCGCCACCATCCGGGCTTCGGACGGGTCTGCGTCGCCCCAGAGAAGCCTGCCCCGTCCAACGACGGCTATCGTCATGAGGTTCGCTTCGTGCCACCCGCGTTGAGGTTCTCGTTTGCCCGATGCCGTCGACTCCCTCGTGCTCGACCTGCTGGAGTGGATCGGCCCGAGATGCCGTCCCTACGACGAGGTGCTCGACGCTTGGCGGACGTCGTGCCCGCGCCTTCCCGTCTGGGAGGCGGCGAACGAGCGCGGCTACGTCGTCCGGCGCCGCGAGTCGGGGGGAAGCGAGGTCCTCATCTCGCTGTCGCCAGCGGGCGAGGCGCACCTCCGATGCCACCGCCCCAGCGCTCTCCAGGCTGTTCCGATCCGAACACGTTGACGAAACGGCCCAGCTCTCATGGAGCGCCTGTCCAGTGCATCGGGCGCCGCCGAACGACCGCGCCCGTCACGCCCTGTTCAGGTGACTACGACCTCCCAAACCGTCAAGGGCAGAGACAACCGCGGCCGCCCGGCTAGAAGGTCCCGGTAGAGCCTGCACCGATATTCAGGGTTTTCAGTGCACTCGCGCAGCGGCTGCTGATGGTGTTCCACGACGGCACGGTCGTGACCGAGATCGAAGCCGTAGGCGTCGCAAATGAGCCGGTCACCACGCCGTTGACCGCACCGATGGTGATGGGCGATCCGCCGAGGGTTGGTGATGTAACCGTAAGAGGTCCCGGAAAACTGATCGTGGAATTCGCCAGGGCCAGGTTCGTCGGGTGCCAAACGACGTTGTCGGTGAAGGCG
Source organism: uncultured Acidimicrobiaceae bacterium (assembly GCA_963828505.1). GTDB lineage: Bacteria > Actinomycetota > Acidimicrobiia > Acidimicrobiales > RAAP-2 > Bog-473. Next base: position 39,334 of record CAWHFM010000005.1, on the reverse strand, counting down.
ATCGGGATATTGATGGTGCTGGTGAGCGGAGGGATGAAATTCGCGCAGTTGTTTGCTCCGGGTCCGCTGACGACGGTGGTGCTGCTCACGACCCCACGGTGTGGGGCAGGAACTCCGCTGCTGCACCCGGCGGCTTTGGCCTTGAAAATGACCGTCTCACTTGTTGCGACGCCACCGTTGGTCAAGGGAGGAACGAACTTGAATTCTCCCGACCAGTTGTTGCACGTCGGGTTCCCGGTACCGATGACGAAAGGTCGGGTGTTGCTCTGAGCACCGGCCCCGGCGGCCGGAATGGCGACAAGCGGCACTACGGTTGCCGCCATCACCAGAATGGTTCTCCGAATCATTGGACGCTCCTTGCTCGTGAGACGGGATCGGACTCGCAAAGGGCATCGGCAGGTTCGCAAACTTCAAAGAGGAACCTGGTTCCACGTACCCGCCAACTTCTCGTCTCCCCCACAGTGCCACCGATTGACACCAACTCTCATGCCGCACGAACCGTACACCCGGGTTGGCGGCCGCCGCTTGCTCATCGAGGAAGACGCCACCTCTCGCGCCATTCGACCGACGATCACGCACTGCTCGGTGGCCAGGACGGCTTCGGGTTCAGTCGAGACCCGTTCTGGGTGACCACGCCGTCGCTTGTGTCGGCAGCGGGTCCAGCGTGCCCGACGTCTGTCAACCAGAGGGCAGCGGCTGGAACCCCTGTACCGTCACCCAGCATGTGCCCTGTGGCTTGTGGTTCGTCTTGAGTTTGCACAGCGAGGACGGCGGCACGTTGTTGTGCACCTTGACGACCTGGTACTGCGTCGGACCGTAGAACTTGTCCGGGCCGAAGCTCCACACCGGAGAGAGCGTGCCGGGGAAATCCGTGATCTTCGACATGGCTTCGACGAAGGTCCGGCGGTTCAGGTTCGGACCGGCCGCCTTGGCCGCCGTGGCGAAGAGGCGGATGACGCCGCACCAGGCCTGAATCGGACCCTGCTCCTCAATGAAGTGGCTCGTCGCACCGGGGATGTTCCTCGGGTACTTGGCATGCCAGGCGTCGTAGCACGAGCGCACACCGGGGTCGTAGCCGCCCTGGGCCTCGGGACGGTTGTCGTCGAAACCACCCAGGGTCTCGGTCGTCACGCCCTCCTGGCCGTTGAGCGCGTCCTCGTAAGGGACCGGGATGAGCCCGAGCGCCACCTCCACCGTCGACTCGTAATCGCTCAGGAGGAGCTGGGGAAAGTACTTCTGCGAGTTCTCGGCGCCGATGTAGGGGAAGAACGCGTTCTCCGGGAGCAACGGGAAGACCGACTTCACGCCGGCCGCTTCGAAACGCTCCACGGCGAGCTGCGCGTCGGAATTCGTCGTCGCCGTCTCGTCAGGGTTCCCGGCCACCGTCTCGACCATCGACGGGACGCCCGCCTTCTTGAGCTCCGGCAACAGGACGGTGTTCAGGGCCTCCTGGTCCGCCGCCTCGTCCGACGCCACCACGCCGACCGTCCTGCCTTTTTGAAGGCGTCCCGAGCTGAGGCCCCACTTGACCGTGGCGTCGAGCACCGGCGCCATGTCGGCCCCCGTCCACCACAGGTAGGGCGAGCCGAGGTTCGTCCAGTCGGTCACGGTCGACCACGCGCTGATGAGGGGCGTGTGCCCCTGTTGGGTCACGCAGAGCTGCTCGTCCTGTTCCCACGTCCCGATACCGTCGAGCACGGCGAACACGGGCGGGCTGCCCTGCGTCCACTGCGAGCACAACGCCTGCATGTTGGCGTCGTTCGTCGGGTCGAACTGCTCAATCATGGCGTTGATCTTGCGGCCGTTGATGCCGCCGCTGTGGTTGATCTGGTTGACGTAGAGGTTGATGGCGTTGATCTGCTGGTTGTACTCCTTGTCCTGGGCGAAGCCCTCCTTGCCGGCCAGGCTGTTTATGGCGACCACCGGGAACACCACGTTGATGGACGTGGCCGAGACCCCGCGCGAGCTCGTGCTGGCCTGGCTGACCGGCGTCACAGCCGACGTCGCGGTCTCCGCCGCACCGGCCACGCCCCCACCCCCGCCCGAAGGCGCAAGAAGGAGCCACGCCACCAGAAAGACCACGATGCCGACCACGACGACGATGGTGCGCACCTGCATGGCACGGGGACGGCGGCGCAAGCGGCGCCAGGAACGGCCCAGCACTGCCACCGGGTTGGGCGCCGCGGCCCGGCGAACGCGCGCTGTGGACGACCGGGTCCGAGTCTTCGACTCCATCAACTCGCTCCTTTGCTGCCGTACCCGGCGTCCCCCCGACCCCCGGCGACCGGGCCCGACGCCATGAGGGCCTCGTCGCTGGCACCAAGGTACGCGGCGAGGGCCTTCGGGTCAGCGCGGACCTGCTCCGGCGTTCCGGACGCGACCACGCGGCCCAGCTCCATGACGACGACCTGCGAGCACAGCTCGAAGACCAACGGGACGTCGTGCTCGACCAGGACGATGGTCGTGTCCGAGACCTGGTGCAGCCGGCGCAGCAGGGGGACGAAGGCTTCGGCTTCCCGCTGGGCGATCCCCGCCGTGGGCTCGTCGAGCAGGAGGAGCCGGGGGCGGGCCAGCACGATGGAGGCCAGGTCCACCACCCGGCGCGTCCCCGTCGAGAGCTCAGCGGTCCGGTGGTTCCGGAAGCGCTCGAGGCCGAAAGCGGTGATCACCTGGTCCACCGCTTCGAGCTTGCGGCGTTCGGCGTGCCGCGCCCAGGGCAGCCGCAGCGTGGTCGCCAATACCGCCACCTCCGAGCGGGCGTCCTCGCAGAGCAGGAGGACGTCGAGCACGGTGAGCTCCGGGTAGAGGCGGCAGTCCTGGAACGAGCGCACCACACCCACGCTCAGGCGCTCCTCGGGCAGGTACTCCCCCAGGTCAACGCCGTCGATCCGGACGGACCCGGTCCGCGGGCTGACCAGGCCCGAGATCACGTCGAGGGTCGTCGTCTTCCCCGAGCCGTTGGCCCCGATCAGGCCGACGATCGACCCCGGCTCCGCGCCAAAGGTCACCTCGTCGAGCGCGACCACGCCGCCGAAGTGCACGCTCATGTCCTGCACGCTCAACCGTGCCGGTCCGGTGGGGGCGGTCGTCACTGCTCCGCGCCCTCGGCGGCCAACGCCGGCGCCCGGTCGAGCTCATGCCCGCCCGGCGTCGCCGCTGGGGGCTCGGAGCGCCGAGGCGCAACCCGGTCCAGAACGGCACGCACCCCGACGGTCACGAGATCGCCGAAGCGGTGCAGCACCTCGGCCAGGCCGCCCGGCAGGTAGAGGATGAAAGCGAGCAGGCCGAGGCCGCTCGTGATGAACTGGATCGTCTGGTTGGACCCGAAGATGGCGGGCAGACCCTCGAGGTACAGGGCGCCCAGGATCGCCCCCGAGATGGAGCCCAAGCCTCCGATCACCACCATGGAGATGATGACGAACGACGTGGTCGGGTCGAAGGTGATGTCGGTGTTGTTGAGCTGCTGGGTGGCGAAGGCGAAGCAGACACCGGCGTAGCCGGCCACGAAGCCCGAGAGCGCGAAGGCCAGAAGCTTGGTGCGCAGGATGGGGATGCCCATGGCCGCCGCCGTGAGCTCGTTGTCGCGCACGGCGACGAAACGCCGGGCGATGCCACGGTCGCGCCACGTCCGGATGACGAAGATGGACACGAGCAGGACGCCGAGCGAGAACCAGGCGAACGAACGCTGCGAGGCCAGGCTGAGGCCGAGGAACGACGGGCGGGCGACGAACGTGTACGACGGGTTCGGCAGGCCGGTGCAGAGCGTCTTGCCGATGCCGGGCACCGTGAAGCACGGTGTCGCGAGCACCGCGTTCTGCATGAAGAGGGCGAAGGCCAGCGTCGTGACGGCGAGGAACAGCCCGGGCATGCGGAGGGCCGGGAGGCCGACGATGATGGCGACGAGCGCGGTGACCGCCCCGCCGTAGAGCATCACCACGGGGAGTGGCAGCGAGCTGCCGAGATGCACAGCGACGAGCGCGCCCACGGCGACGAGGCCGAACTGACCGAGAGACACCTGGCCGGCCCACCCGGTGAGCAACGTGAGGGACAGCGCGATGACGGCGTAGATGCAGATCTGGCTGAAAAGCACGTCGTTCCCGACCGACAGGACGAGCGGCGCCGCCGCGGCCGCAATGGCGCAGAACCAGATCCCCGACGACGAGACCCGGCGTCGCAGCACGTCCGCGCTGGCCCGCATGGTCGTCACCGCGCCGTGCCCCCAGCTACTGCGTTCTCCCCGCGCCCCGGTGCGCAGGGCGCGCACCCGGATCAGCAGCACCGCCATGACGACCAGGAAGATGATGAATTGCTGCTTGGCCGGTGACGCGACGTTCCACTGGAGCAGCTCGAGGAAGATCCCCATCCCGACCCCGGCCACGAAGGCCACGGTCAGGTTGATCATGGCGCCGATGAGAGCGGCGGTGAGGGCGTAGAGGAGCAGGTCCGGCGAGAGCGCCTGAGTGAGGGCGCTGGTCTGGTTGGGTGCGTTCAAGATGGCGGTGAAGGCCGAGAGTGCACCGGCCACCGTCCAGGTCAAGGTCGAGGTGCGCCGGATCCAGACCCCGGACAGGCGGGCCGAGTCGGCGTTCTCCGACATGGCCCGCATGGACAGTCCCCAGGAGGTGAAGCGGACGGCGAGCACCAACGCCAGGGTCACGATCGGAGCCACGATCAGGGTGAGCACCTCAGTGGGCGTGATGATGAAGGGACCGAGGGAGAACGACAGGTCGAAGGGAACGGGCACCGGCTTGTAGAGGTTCGACGGCCGGATGAACGGCAGCGCCGTCAGTGCGAGCAGCACGTAGCTCAGCCCGATGGTGGCCACCATGACCAGGACGCGCGGCCGGTTGAACAGCCGGCGCAGCACGAGCTCGGAGAGGGCGCCGGTGAACGCGGCCAACCCGATGGAGAGCGCCAGAGCGAACCAGTAGTTGAACTTGAAGTCTGCCGTGAGCTTGACCAGGAACACGGCGGCGATCACCCCGATTTGGCCCTGGGCGAAGTTCAGCACCCGGTTGGTGCGGTACACGAGCACGAGACCGATGGCCAGCAGGCCGTAGCCGAGCCCGTAGAAGACCCCTTGGACGAGAACGAAGTCGGGGGCGGAGAATGCGAGCATCAGCCGCCCAACCCGGACGCCGCCGTGCCCAGGAACACGGGGCGCAACAGGTCGTCGCGCCCCATGAGCTCCGCCGTGGGTCCCTCGAAGCGGATGGCGCCGCGCTCCATGAAGAAGCACCGGTCCGCCAGGCTGAGGGCGCGATTGAGGCTCTGCTCGACCAGGATCACCGTCGTCCCGCCCTCGTTGATGCGGCGCACCATCGCCATGAGGCGCTCGACGGCCATAGGCGCCAGACCGAGCGAGAGCTCGTCGATCATGAGCAGCCGCGGCTCGGTCATCATGACCCGGGACAGCGCCAGCATCTGCTGCACCCCGCCCGAGAGCGTCCCCGCCGGCTGGTCGAGCCGGTCGCGCAGCTCGGGAAAGTGCTCCAGGGCTTCCTCCAGGGCGCGGGCGGACCGCGCCCGGTCGCGCCGCAGGGTGTGGCCGCCGATCCGCAGGTTGTCGCGCACGCTGAGTCCGGGGAACGTCATCTTGCCCCCGACGAGCAGGGCCACCCCCTGGTCGATGATCTGCTCGGGTTCCAGGTAGGTGCTGTTCATCCCGAAGAGCCGGATCACGCCCCGGTGTGGGTGCCCCAGACCCGAGACCGCTCGCAACAGGGTCGACTTGCCCGCCCCGTTCGTACCCAGCAGCGCCACCATTTCGCCCTCGGCCACTTCGAGGTTCACGTCGAAGAGGACCTGGTTGGTGTCGTAGTAGAAGTCGAGGTTGTGCACCTGGAGGGCGGGGATGGCACCACCGGACTGACGGCGCCTGCCTTCGGAGTAGCGCTCGATCACGTCCTCGATCACCAACGTGATGTCGCGCCGGACGCTGCGCGAACCGAGCACCAGCAGGAAGCCACCGACGGCGCAGACCGGCGCGATCAGAGTCAGCGAGACCACGATGCCGTGCAGGCCGCCGATGGCGTCCGAGACGGCGCCCAGCACGACCGACCCGGCGAAGCCCCCGAAGACGAGCGAGTACACGCCGAACATGGCGAAGCAGATGGTCCGCATCTCGGGCGGTGCGGTGGCCGCCAGGGTGAGGAAGATGCAGATGGCCAGCGGCGAGACCGCTGCTTGAGCCAGGAACTGGAGCAAGACGCACAGCCAGAGCTGCGGCACGTAGAGCGAGAGGACGAAGAGGCCGCCGTAGAGCGTGATGCAGATCCCGGCGATCACCAGGGGCCGCTGCGGGGCGCGGCGGAAGTAGCGGTCGCCGAACACGTAGGCGACGGGTAGGCCCAGGAACGCCGCCAGCCCGATGATGGCGTACACCTCGCCCCGGCTCGCCGTGTCGAGGTGGAACTTGTCGATGAAGAAGAGATTGCCGAACAACGGGGCTCCCGTGCCGGCGAAGCCCAGGATGGCGACGGCCACGAGCTCGTAGTAGAGGGACCGCACGCGGAGCAGCCTCGTCACGGCCGAGCCGAGGAGGACGCGGGGGGCGCCCTCCTGTTGGGTGTGCAGATCCATGCCGGACGCCTTGAGGATGTGGCTGCTCTCGTTGGCGCCCTTCTCGGGCTCGTGCAGAGTGAAGAGCGCCAGCCCGAGCGGTATGCCCACCAGGGCGACGAGGAGGCCGTAGCGCCAGTTGTGGGCCACGGTCACCACGTAGACGAAGATGAGGATGCCGACCGTCTGCGACAGCGGGTCCGAGAGGTTGTGCCAGCTGAAGATCCGGCCGCGTCCCTCCGTCGGGTAGGCGTCGGCCAGGTACGAGTTGTGGACCGTGTTGTTCACACCGGTGCCGACCGAGGCCGCCAGGTACAAGAACGCGAACCACCAGACATTGGGGGAGAGCGCCATCAGGGCGCCGAAGCCGGCGAAGATCAGCAGCGCCACGCCGGCCACCACCTTGCGGCTGCCCCGGTCGGCCCACAGCGCCAGGGGAACCGCCCACAACAGCTGCGACACCTGCGCCACGAAGGCCACGGCACCGAGCGAGGCGTTCGACATATGGAACGACGTCTCGAGGTTGCGCCCGATGATGGCGATGCCGTTGCCGAAGGTGCCGGGAACCATGGCGGCAGCCGTCAGGAGGACGAGCGGGGCGTAACCCGACGTACGGAGGATGCCCACGAGCGGCGGCGGCTTGCCCTCCCCGGTGCCGGGCATGACCGCCAGGTCGGCCACCACGTCCTGGTCCTTCACGTTCGTCACCGCGTCGCGCAGCAGGTCGTCGGGAACAGCGAAGTCGAACAGCGGCTCGCTCGGCACTGGGGAGGGACTCTAACCTGACACTCGCGTCAGGGATCGGGCGTCGAGGCCGTCGCTCGCCGCGCCGTGGAGACGGCGATCAGACGGCCGGAACCGGGTCGGTCGAGGGCAACGACTCCGTGGCGGCCAGCACCGCTTCGGCCACGTGGTCGACCATGGGACGCATGGCCCGGTAGACGCCGACCGCGTCCGGGTCGGGACGGATCTCGGCCGCCACCGGGTCCAGTTGCTCCAGCGTGAGTCCGAGACCCAGGGCCTTGCCCGCCAGCAACGCCGCGCCGGCGGACGCGGCCTCGCCGGAGCGGTGGCGGGTGGCCGGCACGCCGAGGATCGAGGTCAGGACCTCGACCCACAGGGGCAGCCCGGTGCCCGCCCCGCCCAGGGTGACCCCGGCGGCCGTGCTCCCCCCGAGGCGGCCAACCGTCACGACCTCCATGCAACGGAGCACGTCCCAGGCCACCGCCTCCACGACGGCCCGCGACAGGTCGCCCGCGCCGTGCGCCGAGCCGAGGCCCATGAACCCCGCCCGGGCGTCATCTCGCCACCACGGGGCGCGCGCCCCGTCGAGCCATGGCACCGCCACCACACCGTTGGCCCCGGGCGGGCTGACCGCGGCCAGAGCGGCGAGCTCGTCGGGGGTCCGACCGAGCAGGCGCCCGAGCCAGGCCAGGAACGAGCCGGCAGCCGAGAGGCCGCCCTCGAGCAGCCACCCCCCGTCGGCGGCACGGGTCACGACGGCGCCCGCCGGGGAGGGAACCGGACGCTCCGCCACCGGGACGGACACGTTCGCCGTCGTGCCCCAACTGACCATCGGGCACCCCTCCGACGCGCCCGAGCCCAACACCTCACATTGGCGGTCGCCCGCTCCGATGACCACGGGGATGCCGGGCCGCAGCCCGAGCTCGGCGCCAGGCACCGCCTTCAGCTGCCCGACCACCGTGTCAGAGGCCACCACGCTCGGCAGCTTGCCCAGTACCGGCCCGGCCAGCTCGCGCAGCGTGTTGCCGTCGAAGTCGTAGAGACCGCTGCGGGAAGCAAACGTCGCGTCGGTGACGAGCTGGTCGGTCAGGCGGAAGACGATGAGGTCCCGCGGGGAGAGGATCACGTCGGCCGACTCGAGCCGTGCCGGCTCGTTCTCGGCCAGCCACGCCAGCTTGGCCGCGACCGCGCCGGCATCGAGCGGGATCCCGGTGCGAGCCCGGTTCACGTCGTCCCCACCCATGCGCTCGGCCAATCGGCGGGCCTCGGCCGCCCCCCGGCGGTCCGACCACAGGATCCCCTTGCCGATGGGGTCGCCCTGCCTCGTCACCGGTACGAAGGTCTGCCGCGCCCCAGAGCACGCCACCACGTCGACGGCACCGAAGGCTCCCGGGGCCTGTGCCCTGGCCTCGGCGCAGGCGATCACCATGGTCGTCCACCAGCGCACCGGGTCCTGTTCGGTCCAGCCGACCTTCGGGTGCGTAGTGGCGATCTCCGACCGGGCCAACGTGACCAGACCTTCGTCACCCCAGAGCGCGACCTTGGTGACCGTCGTCCCGAAGTCGACCGTGAGGATCCTCATCCGTGCACCAGCCCGCGGACGAGGCCGGCCATGTCGGCCGGATCGGGATCCTGGTACACCGTGCGCCCCATGGCCATGCCGCTGCCGCCGCCCGCCATGACATCGCGCACCTCGTCGAGGACGGGATCGCGGCCTCCCTCGCCCACTGGTCCGCCGAGGAAGAGGACGGGCACGCTCACGCTGGCCACGATTCTCGCCACGGCGCGGCGACGCTCCTCTCCGGGCGCGACCGCGGGCACCGGGACCTTGATCACGGGTGCGCCCATGTCGTGCGCGATCACCGCCGCCAGCACGATGGAATCGACATCGCGGCACACCCGACCGTCGCGCCACAGCAACGGCTCGACGAGCGCTTCGAGCCCGGCCTCGCGCGCCCCCTCCAGCACCTGGCCGAGCAGCTCGAGCGCGGCGGACGTGAGCGAGTCGGCCAGATCGATGCGAGTCATGTGCTTGACCCCGGTCCAACCGTCCGAAGCGGCCCGGGGCACGCCCGCCACCAGGCGGTCATCCAGCTCGAAGGCGGAGCCGGCCAAGCCCGTGCGGTTGATGGACAGGTACGTGCGATGCCCGGCGCGGATGTGGCCGGAGGCAGCAAGCCCCTCGAGCGGCTGGGCCGTGGCCAGGATGCCGTCGCACGCCGGGAGCGCCGCGGCCAGTGCGCCGAAGTAGTCCGCCCAGGGCTCCACCGTGACCACGGCCCGGGCCCGGTGGTCGGCCGCCAGGATCAGCGTCGGCGTCGGGAGGGGGACGGCGCGGCTCATCCTGCTCCGGAGAGGGCGAGGACCACCTTGGCCACGGCCGAGAAGTCCTCGCGCCCATAGCCGGCCGAGCTCGCCGCCGTGAACAGCTGGCGGGCGGCTGCCGTGGTGGGGACGGGCACGCCGCGCCGCGCCGCGTAGGCCATGGCCAGGTCGAGGTCCTTCGCCATGAGGTCGGTCATGAAGCCGGGTTGCCAGCCGTTCGACGCCGGGCTGTCGGGGACCACTCCGGGCACGGGCAGGCGCGTCCGCACGGCGACGCAGTCGCCCGTGGCATGCGTGAGGACCTGGAGCAGCTTGTCCATGTCGACTCCCGACGTCACCGCCATGGCCGTGGCCTCGGCCGTGGCCGTCATCTGGGCGGCGTAGATGAGGTTGTTGCAGAGCTTGACGACCTGGCCCATCCCAGGACCTCCGACGTGGACGACGAGGCCGGCGAAGGGGTCGAGGGCAGGCTCGGTCTCGGCCAGCACGGCGGCGTCGCCCCCGACCATCAAGGTGAGCGTGCCCTTGTGCGCGCCGGCGGTCCCACCCGAGAGCGGGGCGTCGAGGTAACGCGCGCCGGCGTCGCCGACGCGTGCGTGCTGGGCCCGTTCCACCTCGGGGTCGATGGTCGAGCAGTCGACCACGGTCATACCCGGCTCCAGAGCCGGCAGCATCTCGTCGACCACCTCGACCACCTCGGGGGAATTGGGCACGCAGAGGACCACGACGTCGGAGGCCTCGGCCACGCCGCAGGGCGAGCGACCGTCGGTCGCACCGAACGCGACCGCGGCGTCGATCGGCCCCCGGCTGCGCGACGCGACGGCGACGTCGTGGCCGGCAGCGACGAGATGCCCCGCCATCGGCAGGCCCATGGCTCCGAGCCCGACGAATCCGATTCGCATGCGAGTCCTCCCGACCGACGGCGTTACGCGAACTGCGGCAGCCACTCCGCCGTGCCGGCGAGGAGCTCGTCGACCATGGCCTCCATGTCGCGCAGGTCCCCGCGTCCGGCCAGAGGGTCGAGCGCGAAGGCCTCGGCGGCCAGGCGACGGTCCCCGGCGAGCGCCGCTTCGACGGTGAGCTCCTGGGTAGCCACGTGCCGGCGCACGATCTCGTCGTAAGGAGCCGGCAGCAGCGTGACGTCGCGGCCGCGGATGCCGTCGCCGTCGATCACGCAGATCGACTCGAGGACGACGTCGCGGGGCAGTCCCGGAGCCTGGCCGGTGTTGGGGATGTTCACCGGGGCCTCGAACGGCTCGCCGGTCAGCATGGCCTGAATCATGGGCGAGGGGAGCTCCCCCGATTGCCACGTCTGCAGGTCCTTGGATCCGGCCAGCCACGCATCGACGTCGGCGACGTATTCGGCCTGGTGCTGCTCGCGCCTGGAGATCGGGCTGAGCCCGATGTTGTACCGCCCGCCCCACTCGGACTCGGGTGTGAGCGCGAAGGACACGAACTCAGCGATGTGGCGGTCCCCGGCGGCGGGGAAGGTTCCCCAGCGGTCGAGCAACGTGAGCTTGAAGAGGTGGCGCTCGGCGAAATCGCGCTTGGAGAACTTCTCCGCCTCCGGACGTCCGGCCACGGGGCGCAGCGACTCCAGCCCGCCGACCTCCTCGACCAGGCCGCGCAGGAGGTCGAAGCCGTCCCGCCCGTCAACCTCCAGCGATGTGAGCACGGGGAAGTGGTTGACACCGGTCACCGATGCCGAGACGGCCTCGAAGGGCCGGCCGCAGGCGATCGCCAGGTCCATGCAGAAGTTCCCCACCTCGTGACAGAGGCCCACCGTCTTGATGGAGGTCTCCCGGCACACGGCGCGGGTCAGGCAGGACATGGGGTTGGTGATGTTGAAGAGCCACGCGTGCGGACAGTGCTCCTCCATGGCCCGGCCGATCCCGACCAGGACCGGCACGTTGCGCAGCGACCGGTTGATCCCGCCCGGACCCACCGTGTCGCCGACGGTCTGGGTGATGCCGTGGGTAGCCGGCACGTCCAGGTCGACCGCCATGGAACGGAAGCCGCCGGTCGAGATGCAGACGATGACGAAGTCGGCGCCGTCGAGGGCGGTACCGAGATCGGTGGTGGTAGCCACGGTCGCCTTCGCCTCGAGCGCGTCGCTGAGCTTGTGGGCCAGCGCCTCCATCTTGGGAAGAGGAGCGGGGTCGATGTCCTGGAGCACGAGGTGCATGCCGGCGAGCGACGGCGTGCCGAAGAGGTCGGCCATGAGCTCGGGTCCCCACTGGTAGCTGCCGCCGCCGACGATCGTCACCTGGGTGCCCACGGCCGCCACAGTACAGTGCCGCCCGCGAAACGCCTCCGGCTCCGCGCTCGCGGATGGTCGCTCGGTCCCCGATGGCGGACCTACGTCCCTCGGAATGCCCCGTCCTCGCCGATGATCGGGACGCACCGGCTGGCGTTCTCCGCCGCCGCCCACTCGACGTCCCGAGCCAGGCCCTTCTCGCGCAACTCCCGGCCCGAAGCCGATCCGGCGAGGACGGCCCCGAGCCTGTCCGTGGAGCGGCGGTAGACCGCCGCGGCGACGCGGGCCCCGGGCGAGCGGACTCCGGACAGTGCGGCCACCACCGCGCCGGCACCGATCTGGTCCTCGACCGCGGGGCGGAGGCTCCCGTCGGAGCGGATCTCGCCGCACGCGATCACCGCGACCGGTCCTCCCCCACACGAATCCCGGACCCACTCGGCCACCGCTTCGGCGTTGCGCAGGCAGGCGGCGATGACAGGAACCCCGTACGCGACGGCAGCCAGCGCGCAGCGAGAACCGTTGGCCGACGGCAGGACGATGCGGTCGCCGGACCGGAGGCCTCGCAGGGAAGACGGGGAGAGCGAAAGGCGTCGGGGCCCCGTCCCGTCGGCCACTTCGGCCGGCTCACCGCCGATCAGCATGCGGACCGCCGCGGGCTCGGGTGGCCACGGCGACGGGTGCACGGCGGCTCCGGCCGCGGCGGCCACGTCCACGGCGGTGGTGAAGCGCAGGACGTCGACCACGACGATCGCCCCGACGTCCCCACCCAAGGACGCGATCCCGTCGGCTCCCCACCCGTGACGAACTTCGAACCCAGGCCGGACCGGGTCCGGCGGGCTCGTGCTCACCGCAGAGTCTTCTCCCCCCAGAAGCATGCGAACGGGTTGTCGTTGTAGGGCTCCACCTCGACGTAGCCCGCCTGGCGGTACAGACGGAGCGCGTGGCCCTGCTTCGGCCCCGTGTCGAGCCGCGCCGTGGTGTAGCCCAACGAGAGCGCGGCGTCCTCGAGTGCGGCCAGGAGCGATCCGGCCACGCCCCGTGATCGGGCGGCCGGACGGACGAACATCCGCTTTATCTCTCCCACGCCGTCCGCCAGCTGCCGCACGCCCCCGCCCGCCACGGCTTGGGCACCCTCGAAGCCGACGAGATAGGCGCCGGCCGGCGGCTGCAGCTCCGACGGGGAGAGGGTGGGGTGGTCGAGGCGGTCGTAGGTCTCGTAGAGACCGTTGAGCTCGTCGCGCATCTCGGCCAGCAGGTCCACACCCGGCGGCTGCTCGGGATCGCACCGCTCGAAGCGCAACACGCCCGGTGCCGCCCGGAGGCTCACCGGACCCGATCGGGGTGCAGGGCCCGGGCCATGCGCGCCATTCCGTCGCGCCAGGGGACGGACGTCCGCCCGGCCAGCTCGTGCATGTTCGTGAGGTCCATCACCCCGCTGTCGATGGTGTGCTCGGTTGGTTCGAACCGCGCCTCGACGCCGGCCAGACCGGCCAGGTACGTGCACCAGTCCTGGATGCTCACCGGGTCGCACCCGCCCCAGTTCACCGTGGTGGCCGGCACCGAGGCGGCGGCGAGCAGACGGGGCACCATGGCGGCGATGTCGTCGGCGTGCAGCGGGTGGTAGACGCTCGGCGCGTCGCGGTGGACCGGGACCGCGTTTCCCGAGAGCATCATGTGCAGGTGGATGGCGGGCCAGCCGCCGTTGTCGCCGTACGGGACGGACAGGCGAGCGATCGTCGTCGGTAACCCGTGGCGCTCCGCCGCCCAGCGCGCCGTGCCCTCAGCCCCGATTTTGCAGATGCTGTACGTGCGGAGGAACGGCCACACGCCGTGGTTGTCGCCGAGCGGGCTGCCCTCGTTCAGCACGCGGTGGCCGGCGGCCGCGTAGACCGCGGCAGAGGAGCAGTGGAGGAAGGCGCGGGCAGCGCGGTGGTGTTCCATGAGGGAGGCCAGGCCACCGAGGTTGGCCGCCAGGTCGGCTTCCCAGTCGTTCGTCTTGGCCACGGCGAAGTTCAGGACGTATTCGGCGTCTGCCGGCAACCCGCCGACGTCACCCGAAACGAAGTCGACCGGAACACACTCGATGCCCGACGCCTCGAGCTCGGTGCGGACCGCGTCGTCCTTGAAACGCGCCGCGCCGACGACGCGATTGTCGCGGGCCAGGGCGACCGCCAGGGGTCGGGCCACCTGACCGGTGACGCCCGTGACCACGATGGTGCTGCCGGACAAGGAATTCAGGCTCATGGTTCCTTTGCTACTCGCTACGCTGCCCCGCGTGCATCTCTACACCGCTTTCCTCGGCGGGGATCTCGAAGCCGGACGTATGGGCGAGGACCACGAAGTCGTGTTCGTGGTGGCCGAGGACGCCGTGTCGGCCCGGCGGGCGGCCAAGGCCAAGTGGGGAGGTGGGGGCCGGCCGCACGTCGACGCGCTGACCCGCCTGGGAATGGTCGACGGTTACGCCATCAACCTGACCCGGCAAGGCCGGGGAGACGCCCTGGAGACCGAGGGCTACAACGAATAGCGCCCCGCCGGCTCAGACCGCCGGCGACAGGCCGCCGTCGAGGTTGACGGCGCAGCCCGTGACGTAGGAGGAGCGGGCCGAGAGGAGGAAGCAACCCACGTCGGCGAACTCCTGGCTCCGACCGAAGCGCCCGAGGGGGATGCCGGCGTTCTCGGCGGAACGGCGGTAGAACTCCCGCTGCTCCTGCCCGGCCGCCCCGGCCGCGCGCACCCACTGGCCGCTCTCCACGAGTCCCACCAGCACCGCGTTCACCCGGACTCCGTCCGGACCGAGCTCCTTCGAGAGCACCTTCATGAGCGCCATGCCCGCTGCCCGCGAGACGGAGCTCGGCTCGCTCCCGCCCCCAGGTGCTTTGGCCGCCATGGCCAGGGTGAACAGTACGGCTCCCCGGCTGGCCCGAAGCAGGGGCAAGGCCTTCCGGGTCAGCCGCACGGCTCCCATCAGCTTGAGCTGCAGGTCCGCGTCCCACTCGGTGTCGTCGACCGAATCGAGCCGCCCGGCTGAGGCGCGGCCGGCGTTGTGGACGACACCGTCGATCCGGCCCCAGCGTGCCACCGCGGCGTCGACGAAACCATCGAGGTCCTCGGCTCTCGTCGCATCGGCCCGCTGGGCCAGCACGTCGCCCCCCGAGTCTTCGAGCTTGGCCACCGCCGAGCGCAGGCGCTCCTCGTGGCGGCCGCAGACGGCCACGGCCGCACCCTCCTCCACCAGGCCCTCGGCGAGGGCGAGTCCGAGGCCGTCGGTGCCGCCGGTGACCACGAAGACCTTCTCGGCCAGATTCAAGTCCATCTCATGCCTCCTTGTCGGATGCCGGCGTCTCGGCCAAGACCGTCGCGACGAGCGCGTCGGCCTCGTGCTGCGATCGCAACCGCACGAAGCGGAGCCGAGCCCAGCGGGGATCCTTCTCCGCCTCGAGGTACCGCCGCCGGTACTTGCCGTGCTGGGTCGCGGCCCAGGCGATGATCGACCGCTGGGGGTTCCACGACCACAAATTGGAGTAGGGCTCCTTGTTCCCGTTCCACAGCTCCTCGCGGGTGAGCACCCGGCGCAGGGTGCGGCGGACGGTGCGGGCGAGGACAGTGGCGTAGGGCAGGTCGAACCACACGACGGTGTCGGCCTTGTCCCAGACGACGTCGCGCACCACCGAGTAGTTGCCGTCGACGACCCAGGTGCCAGGGGTGGTCGCCTCGTCGACCCGCTCCTGGAATGCGCTCGCGGACAGCTCGGTCCATCCGGGTTGGTGGAAGATCGCGTCGAGCTCCACGTACGGCGAGCCCAGTCCCTGTGCCAGCGCGCGGGCCAGGGTCGTTTTGCCCGACCCCGTGCATCCGACGACCGCGACCCGCCGGATCGCTCAGCGCTCCTGTTCGGTGGGCCGGATGAGGACTTCGTTGACGGCGACCCGACGCGGCTGGGTGACCGCGTAGCGGATGCTCTCGGCGATGTCCTCGGCGTGCATGATCTCCATGCCGCCGAACGTCTGGGCCATCCCCTCCAGGATCTCGGGCCGGTTGTGGAAGGCCAGCTCCGTGGCCGTCGCCCCCGGCTCAATCACCGTGACCCGGACGTGGCGGGTCGTCACCTCCTGTCGCAGTGACTCGCTGAACGCGCCGACACCGTGCTTGGTGGCGTTGTAGACGCCGCTGTTGAGGCGAGCGACGCGGCCGGCGACCGAGCTCACGTTGACGACGTCGGCCACCGACCTCGGCTCTGCCTCGGCCGCAGCCAGGAGGTGCGGCAGCGCAGCGTGGGTGCAGTAGAGAAGTCCGAGAACGTTGAGGTTGACCATGCGCTGCCACTCCTCGACCGGCGCGCCCACGATCGGGCCCAGCAACATGACCCCGGCGTTGTTGACCAGGATGTCCAGCCGGCCCAGCTCACCCACCGCCGCGGCGACGGCACCCTGGGCCTGGGACAAATCGGTGACGTCCGCCTCGACCACCAGCGCGCGACCAGAGATCCGCTCCGCCAGTGCCTCGAGCCGGTCGCGCCGGCGAGCCACGAGGGCGACGGCGGCGCCCTCCTCGGCCAACGCCAGCGCGGTCGCCTCGCCGATGCCGCTGCTGGCTCCGGTCACCAGCGCGACCGTGCCGTCCAACCGCTGACTCATGGAAGCCTCCACCGTTCGTCGCGTCGCGGGCGGGTTCGCCCGCTTCCCGAGGTTCTACCCGAAGCAGTGGTCGAGTCGTTCGCCCGGCACGGGCGGCACCCGCCCAAAGGCGAGCGCCCGCGTCACGCAGTGAACGCTACCCGGCCTCCGTGGGCCCCTGGGTCCCCTCCTGGGTGGCTGCGGCCGCCGCGGCGTCCGGCTCTTCGATCCCGAAGAGCCCGACCGGCGTGCCGAGGTCGTCGGGCACCATCGTGGGCGTGTCGCGATTGAGCACCTCGCCCCGGAAGAAGGCGGGCCTCACGGCCCAGTAGACGAGTAACAACACGACGCCGAGCACGATCGCCGCGATGTCGAGGATGATCACGCCGCCCACGACCCGATGCGTGCCCGGAATGGTCCACGTCGTGTAACTGTTCGACGGGGTGACCCAGTTGTACCAGAGGAACCAGAACATCGCGAACCACAGGATCACCGCGCCGGCAAGTGGAAGGATGCCGCGAATCCACAGATTGCGGCTGCTCGTAGTCAGCGTGTCGCGCCAGTACCAGACGCAGGCGAACCCGGTCAGGCCGTAGTAGAACGCGATCATCGCGCCGAGCGCGGTGACCGAGTCGCTGATGACGCCGCTGCCGTTCGACTGATAGTTGAGCACCACGTACAACACGATGGAGACGAGGCCCATCACCACGGTGGACACGGTCGGCGTGAGGAAGCGCCTGTGCACCCGCCCGAACGCCTCGGGGATCGCCTTGTAGGTCGCCATCGACAAGGTCGTCCGCGCCGTCGGCAGGATCGTCGTCTGTGTCGAGGCCGCCGCGGAAGAAAGGACCATGAGGAGCAGCAGCTTCGTCATGAACCACCCGATGCCGGACGTCCCGAAGACGGACGTCCCGAGCACATTGATCACGTCGTTCTCGTTGGCGCTGTTGCCGAGGCCGATGCCGTGGGTTCCGACGCCCGCGTAGGACTGCGATGCCATGACCACCAGTGCATAGGTCACCAACAGGATCAGCGTCGAGAGCACGGCCGCCCGGCCGGGCGTCCGGCGCGAATCCTTGGTTTCCTCGTTGACGGAGACCGCGGTGTCCCAGCCCCAATAGATGAAAAGCATCAGGGTGAACCCAACCATGAAGCTGGTGAACGAGAGATGGTGGAAGGGGTTGAACCACTCGGCGCTCGGTGTCAGGTGGCCGGGGGGCGCGTGGCCATCGCCGACCTTCACCAACGCGACGACCGAGAACAGGATGAGGATCGTCAGCTCGATCCCCAGCAGGACCTTCTGCATGTTGGCCGAGATCTCGATCCCGATGTAGCAGATCGTCGTCATGACGACGATCCAGATGATCCCGACGAGCAGCACCCAGCCGCTGGAGGCGTTGGACCCGATGCCGCCGGCACCGAAGAGCAAGAAGACGTACTGCCCGGCGATCTGGGCCAGGCTCGCCATCACGAGGATGTCCGCCGCCACGATGCCCCACCCGCCGAACCAGCCCGTCTTAGGCCCGAAGGCGCGCGTCCCCCAGGTGAAGGTGGTGCCACAATCGGGGTCGGCGTAGTTCAGCTCCTTGTAGGCGTAGGAGATGAACAGCATCGGGATGAAGGCAAGGATCGTGATGATCGGGGCCTGCAGGCCGTTGATGGCGATGACAACGAAGCCGAGCGTCGCCGCCAGGCTGTAAGCCGGCGCCGTCGAGGCCACGCCCACCACGATCGAGGAGATCAGCCCGAGCGCCCCTCCCTTCAGCCCCTTGTCGCCGGCTTGCTTGCGAGCGACGGTCGCATCGAGATGTACCACGTCCCCCCCCTTTCGCAAGGATGTGGCTGGAACCCTAGCGAACGCGCGGCAGATTTGCTCTGCTTTTACTCCCTCACTCAACGGATCCCGGCGGGGGAAAGGGTCTCGAGGCTCTTTTCGGGAGGGAGCCGACTCAGTCCGACCGAAACCGTCGCTCAGAGCCCAACCCGCCGAGCGTCCATTCCCGCCGCCCGTGCGGGCACGGTGTTCAGCGCGCGGCGGCGGTCGCCTTCTTGAGGACTTTGGAGTAGTGCTCCATCCCTTCGCTCGACAGGGCGGCTGCCGGGCCGCTGGCGATGGACACGCGCTCGGGGACGATGCCCCACACCGGGATCTGGAGCTCGCGCCACCACGCCACGGTGGCGTCGAGATCGTTGGTGCCCAGCCGGGCCGAGCAGATGACGACGCCGGCGGGGATGTTGCTGGGTGTCATCTCCAGGGTGGAGACGACCCGGTTCGGCTCCACGCCCCCGGCCCGGGTGGGGATCACGACGGCGTCCGCCCGGGCCAGCGCCGCCTGGACCACCGCTCCCTCCCCGGGTGGGGTGTCGACGACAACCAGGCCGTCCTCCTGGTTCATCGCCTTGGTGACGGTGCGGACCGACGGGCCCTCAATCAGCTCGACCCCTTCGAGGGGTTCGGCGTCGTACCACTCGGCCGTAGACCCCTGGGGATCGGCGTCGACCAACACGATCAGTTGGCGTCCACGCTGGGCCGCGGCCGCGGCCAGGTACACCGCGGTGGTCGTCTTGCCCACCCCACCCTTGACGTTGCTCACCACGATGTTCATCGCCGGGCCCTTGTGTCCTTCCTCGTCAGCCTGTTCGGATTCGGCCCTACGGTACCCATCCGGACGAGCGGGTGACTACGGCAGGAGGAGCCGGCCCAGCCGACGTCGCGTCACCGCCATGCCCACGACCGCCATGACGACCAGATAGATCAGGTGGGGCACGAGGAACCAGCCGAAGATCCCCAGGTCCGCGGCCCGGACGAGGACGACGCCCTGGTACAGCGGCGTGCACCGCACGACAGCTTGGAGCCAGCCCGGGTACACCGTCAGCGGGTAGAAGGTCGCCGAGAACAAGAACAGGGGAATGAAGGCCAGCGAGACCATGTCGAAGTCCTGCCACGTCCGCATGTAGGTGGTACCCGCCATGCCGGCCGAGGCGAACGCCAGCGAAATGAGGATGGCCGCCGGCCAGCAGAGCACCGCCCAGGGCGAGACCACGTAGCCGAGGATGGCCATCACCGCCAGGAAGGCCGCCGAGTAGAGAGCGCCCCTGATGACGCACCAGCCCAGCTCGCCGAGGGCCACGTCCCCGACGCCGAGGGGTGTGGCGAGCATGGCGTCGTAGGTCTTGGCGATCTTCAGCTTGAAGAACACGAGGAAGGTCGAGTCGATCATGGCGCCGTTCATGGCCGAGGACGCCAGGAGCCCGGGGGCGACGAAGGCCGTGTAGGGCACGAGGTGGCCGTCGACTTCTATGGGCCCGACCAGGTGCGACAGGCCGATCCCGATGGAGAGCAGGTAGAAGAGCGGCTCGAAGAACCCCGAGACGAGGAAGATCCAGGAGCGTCGGTAGACGAGGACGTTGCGCTCGAGCACCCGGCCGGCGTGGCGTCCCCCGAGGAGGGCCAGCGGGGTGATCCGGGCAGCGATCCCCGGAGGTCGCTGGTCCGAGAGCGTTTCGATCGCCGCCATCACACCACCAGCCGGGCCGCGAAGGTGCGGCGTCCGAGCGCGTAGCCGCCACCTGCCCACAGCGCCAGGTACGCCGCATGACCGAGGTCCGGCCATAGCGTCACCAGGCCCAGCGTGAGGTCGCGGCACAGTGCGACGCCGTGGTACAGGGGCGTGAGATAGGCCACCGGCTGGAGCCAAGTCGGGAGCTGGGAGACGGGGAAGAAGGTCCCCGAGAACAAGAACAGGGGGATGATGGCGAAGCGATAGAGCGTCGTGAAGGGGGCGTCGGTGTCCAGCGTCGCCGCATAGGCGCTGATCGGAGCGGAGAACGCCATTCCGGTCAGCACGGCCGCGGGAAGGGCGAACACGGCCCAAGGGGAGTAGACGACGCCGAAGGCTGCCATCACTGCGAGGTAGATGGTGACCACGATGGCGAGGCGGGCCGCGATCCACGCCAGATGGCCCAGCAGGACGTCGTAGACGGAGAGCGGGCTGGCCAACTGCGCGAAGTAGGTGCGCATCCACTTGATGCCGCCCATGACCGGGTACGTGGAGTCGTTCGTGCCGATCTGCATCGCCGTGCCGGCCAGCAGGCCGGGCGCGAGGAACGCGACGTAGCTGACGCCGTCCACGCCGTGTGAGTGCTGATCGATCAGCGAGCCGAGGGCCACGCCCATGGCGGCCAGGTACAGCACCGGGATCAGGAAGCTGGTCACGATGGAGCTGCGCCAGGTCCGCTTGTACTGGTAGGCCCAATAGCTCGAGGCGCGCAGCCACATCGGCGTGCTGATGCGCCGCGACGCCACGACCTCGCCGGAGGGGAAGCGCTGTTCGGCCGACACGGGCGTGCCGGGCGCGGTGCTCGTCACCGTCAGTCGACCAGGGTGCGCCCGGTCAGGCGGAGGAAGACGTCCTCGAGGGTCGAACGACGCACCAGCGTGCTCCGGGCCACGTGGCCCATGCGGATCACATCGGCGAGCGCGGCGTCGCCGTCGTCGGTGTAGAGCAGGATGCGGTCCGGGAGCACCTCCCAGCGTTCGGCCAGGGTGGCCAACGATGGTGCCACCTCTTCGTGTTGGCCGGGCGCGAAGCGCAGCTCCACGACCTCCCTCGTCGAGTACTGCTCAATGAGCTGCCGCGGCGTGCCTTCGGCGGCGAATCGACCCTTGTCCATCACCACGAGGCGGTCGCAGAGCTGTTCGGCCTCGTCCATGTAATGGGTGGTGATGATCAGGGTGACGCCGTCCTGCTTCAACCGGTAGAGCCGGTCCCACAGCAGATGGCGGGCCTGGGGATCGAGGCCGGTGGTGGGCTCGTCCAGGATCAACAGGTCGGGGTCCGAGATGAGCGCCCGGGCGATGGTGAGGCGGCGCTTCATTCCGCCCGAGAGCGGGTCGACGCGGTCGTTGGCACGTTCCGTGAGCTGCGCAAAGTCGAGCAACTGCTCCGCCCGGGCCCGGACGACCTTACGCGGCATGTCGAAGTAGCGCCCGTAGATCATGAGGTTGTCGAGCACGGTGAGCTCCAGGTCGAGCGAGTCTTCCTGGGGCACCACGCCCATCCGGGCCCGAATGCGGGAACCGTCCCGCACAGGATCGAGCCCCAGGACGCGGAGGGTGCCCCCGCTCAGCGGGCTGATGCATGCGATCATGCGCATGGTCGAGGTCTTCCCGGCGCCGTTCGGACCGAGGAACCCGAACGACTCGCCTCGGGCGATGGTGAAGTCGACCCCGTCGACCGCGACGAAGTCATCGAAGCGCTTGACCAGGCCGTGGGCCTCGACCATGGGCTCGCCCGGCCCGTCGGCGGGGCGGCTCGGGTCGCCCGGGTCGTCGGGTCGCGAATCGGGGACGCGTGCCACCGGCGAGGAATGTGACGCCATCGTCGGCCAACGCTACCGTGCAGCCCGCGAGCGACGGGCAAGCGGGAGGCGCACCATGCCGACGTTGGGAGGGGGCCGCGCGTTCCCCGAGGGGTTCTCCTGGGGCACCGCCACGGCGGCGCACCAGATTGAGGGCGGCAATGTGAACAACGACTGGTGGGCCTTCGAACACACGCCGGGTTCGGGCTGCGCCGAGCCGTCAGGGGACGCGTGCGATTCGTTCCATCGCTGGCCGGATGACGCCGATCTGGTGGCGGGTCTCGGGCTGGACAACTACCGGTTCTCCGTCGAGTGGAGCAGGGTGGAGCCGGCCGAGGGCGAGATCTCACGCGCCACCCTCGACCACTACCGGCGGCAGTGTGCCGGCCTGCGTGAACGGGGCGTGGACCCGGTGGTCACGTTCCACCACTTCACGACGCCGACGTGGCTGACGTCCAAGGGCGGGTGGGAGTCCGGGGTGGCGGTCGAGCGCTTCGGGCGGTTCTGCTCGGTGGTCGCCGAATCGCTGGGGGACGCGATGGCGCGTGCCTGCACGGTGAACGAGCCCAACATCGTCGCCACCATGGGTTGGCACGCCGGGATGTTCCCCCCGGGCAAACGCGAGGTCGAGCTCTCGCGCCGTGTCGCCGCCCATTTCGTCGACGCTCACCGGCTGGCGGTCGAATCCATCCGGTCGGCCGCCCCCGGCGTTCCGGTGGGGCTCACGTTGTCGATGACCGATTACCAGCTCGCCCCCGGCGGTGAGCGCCAACTGGCGAGGATCCGGCACCACGCCGAAGACGTCTTCCTCGACGCCGTCACCGGCGACGACTTCCTGGGCGTGCAGGTCTACACGCGAATGCTCGTCGGGCCGGAGGGATGGGCCGGCAACGAGGAGGGGGTGCCCGTGCTCGACATGGGCTACGAGTTCTTCCCGGCCTCCCTCGGAAATTGCCTGCGCCGGGCGTGGGAGTACACCGGTGGGACCGTGCCCTTGCTGGTGACCGAGAACGGCATCGGCACAACCGACGACTCCCAGCGCGTCGACTACGTGCGCCAGGCGCTCTCCGGCCTCCTCGACGCGATCGACGAGGGTGTCGACGTGCGCGGTTACACCTACTGGTCCCTGCTCGACAACTTCGAATGGGCGTTCGGATACCGGCCCCGGTTCGGCCTGGTGAGCGTCGACCGGACGACCTTCGCCCGCACGCCCAAACCGAGCGCGGCTTGGCTCGCCTCGGTGGCGGCGGCCAACGCGCTGGACGAATGAGACCTCAGACAGCGGCCAGCTCGGTGTTGGCCACGATGGCGTCGCCGACCGGGCCCCAGAGCGCTTCGGGGAGATCGTGCCCCATGCCCGGGATCGTCATGAGCCGTGAACCGGCCACGGCAGCCGCCGTCGCCCGACCCCCGCTCACCGTGACCAGGGGGTCGTCTTCGCCGTGGATCACGAGGAAGGGCATGCGCACGCTGCGCAGGCCCTCGGTTCGGTCAGGCGAGGCGAGGATCGCCCCCAGCTGCCTCGCCGTGCCCTCGGGGCAGTACGACCGGTCGTAGGCGGCCCCGGCGCGCTCGCGCAGCACCGAGTCATCCGTCGGGTAGCCGGGCGACCCGATGACCTTGCTGCCCTCGACGCTGGTGTCGATGTACTCCTCGCGACTCGTGGCCGGCGGGCGCAGGAGCGCCCCCATCGCTTCTCCCGTCGGGGCGCCCACCGAACGGTCGCCCGTCGTCGACATGACGGAGCAGGCGGAGGCGAAGAGCTCCGGGTGGTTGATCACCAGCGCCTGGGTGATCATGCCGCCCATGGACGCGCCCACCACATGGGTTCGCGTGACGCCGAGGTCACGGAGCAGCGCGGCGGCGTCGTCGGCCATGTCCTCCACGCGGTACGGGGCTGACGATCCGTCCCCGTCGAAGAGCGCGGCGAAGTCGGGCGTGCCGTCGAATTTCGTGGAGAGCCCGCAGTCGCGGTTGTCGTAGCGGATCACGGAGAACCCGCGTTCGCGAATCATGTCGACGAACCCCTGGGGCCATGCCGTGAGCTGGGCGCCCAGCCCCATGACAAGAAAGAGCACGGGGTCGTCCGGCGCGCCTTCGGTCAGGTACTCGACGTCGATCCCGTTGACGTGGGCAGTGGGCATGCGGGTCCCCCTTCGAGCTGCGGTCGTACCTTCCTAGCAGGCCGGCCCGCTTCCTTCACCGGGTCGACGCGGGACCGGCCGTCGCCGCGCCCTCGTGGCGGGCCAGGTGGAGGCGCGGACCGGGCTCGAGACCGACCAGGACGCACTCGACCGAGGCCACGCAGAGGATGAACGCGGGGAACGCCGCGACCTCGAACGTCCAATGCTGAATGGTGAGCAGCAGGATGCCCATGCTCGCCACTGCGCCGACGTAGGTGTGCACCGTCTCGGTCTGCGGATGGGACCAGCTCTTCATGAGCGTCGGCACTCCCGCCAGGAAGTCGGCGGCGATGGCGGCGCAGATGGCCAGGACGCCGTTGCGAGTGGCCAACCAGACCGCGGTGCCCACGACCGACATCAGCCCACAGGCGTAGTCGAGGCGCCGCACCCGCCAGACTGCGCCCTGACTCCGGAACGACGCCGCGAAGACGAGCAGGGGCATGAATCCCACCATGAACGTCGGGAGAACACGCAGCCCCACCCCGTCGCTGAGCTCGACCGCGGCGGCCAGCAACGGCGCCACGGCCCAGAGGAGCCAGGTGACCCGATTGGGCTTGGTGGTCCCGCGCAGCGTGTCACGGAGGTACACCGCCGTCCCCAGGGCGCCGACGGCCACTCCCAGGAAGATCCAGTCGACGCTGATCACCGTATGACAGTCTGCTCCGGGCGGCGGGGCCGACGACGATCGCCCGGGACGAGCCACTAGCTTCGTCGCGTCAAGGCCGAAGAGGAGCGCCTGTGAACGGTTGCGTGCAGACGAGCGACGCCCGTGGGTGAGCTGTTCGTCGTCGCCTTCCTCGGCGGCCTCATCACGGGCCTTTCCCCGTGCATCGTGCCGGTCATCCCCGTGGTCATGGCCGGGGGCTCGTCCTCCACCAGCCGGGCCAGGCCGTACCTGATCATCGCGGGGCTCGTGACCAGCTTCAGCTTGTCCGTCCTCTTCGCCAGCTCGGTACTGAGCTTCCTGCACCTCCCGCAGGACCTGCTGTTCTGGCTGGGGGTGGCCATGCTGGGGCTCCTCGCCGTCGGCCTCATGGTTCCTGCGGTCGGCGACGTCATTGAGCGGCCGTTCACCCGGCTGGGCAGCTCGCGCTACGCCAGCGAGGGGGGAGGCTTCGTCCTCGGGCTGAGCCTGGGCCTCGTCTTCGTGCCCTGCGCCGGCCCGGTCCTGACCGCGATCTCCGTGGCGGCCGCCCGCCACCATGTCGGGTTCACGTCCATCCTCGTGACGCTCGTGTACGCCGCCGGGGTCACCGTGCCGCTGCTCGTGCTCGCCGTGTTCTCCGAACGGGCCGCCGAGCATTGGAAAACTGTGCGCGCCCACCTGCCCACGGTGCGCCGCGTGGCCGGCGTCGTGCTCGCCGTCACGACGCTCGCCATCGCCTTCAACTGGCTCGGCACCCTCCAGCGCGACGTGCCCGGCTACACCACGGCGCTCGAGGACCACGTCGAATCGATCGGCTCCGCCTGCACGCAGTTGCGCCAGCTGAGCGGCGAACATCAGAACCAGTTCGCGGTGGCCAACGCCAAGCTCGAGGGGAAGAAGGCGACCTGTGCCGCGACCGACTCCGGTGATTCACACAGCGGTCAGCTCGCGGCCGGGGCGACCACCACCACGACCACCGCCACTCCTAGAACCCCGGGCACCAAGACGCCGGTGTTCATGGCCAGCAAGACGGACCTCCCGAACCTCGGGCGGGCGCCCAATTTCACGGGCATCACGGCGTGGTTCAACACGCCCGGTGACCAGCCGCTGAGCCTGAGCCAGCTTCGGGGCAAGGTCGTCCTCGTCGACTTCTGGACGTACTCGTGCATCAACTGCCAGCGTGCGCTGCCCCACGTCGAGGGCTGGTACAACGACTACCGCAAGGACGGTTTGGTGGTCGTGGGGGTCTCCGCTCCCGAATTTCGCGTTCGAGCACATGGTCTCCAACGTGGAGAGCGCGGCGGGGCACCTGGGCATCGACTATCCGGTCGCCGTCGACGACAACCTCGATACGTGGAACGCCTACAACAACGAGTACTGGCCGGCGGACTACCTGATCGACCCGACCGGCATCGTCCGCGCCTACAACTTCGGCGAAGGCGGGTACGGGCAGATGGAGAGCAACATCCGGATGCTTCTCTCGGCAAACGGGGTCGCAGACCTGCCCGCCCGCACCGATGTTCCCGACAGGACCCCCACGAACCCAGACATCACACCCGAGAGCTACGTCGGCTACGAGCGCCTGTCCGACTCGATCGGGACCCCTGTGGCCGACGATCGCACCATCACCTATCACCCGCCGTCCACCATTCCGGCCAACAGCCTCGCCTTCGGTGGTATGTGGAACGTGCACAGCGAGGAGGCGACGGCCGGCCGCAACGCCACCATCGGCTTGCAGTTCACGGCCGACGACGTGTACCTCGTCATGAGCGGGCGGGGCCGCGTCGACGTCTCCTACAACGGCCACCGCCTCAAGACCGTGACCGTGACCGGTATCCCGACGCTCTACACGCTCTTCTCCGGCGGCACGGCCCAGTCCGGCGTACTCACACTGAGCTTCTCGCCTGGCCTCGAGGCCTACGACTTCACCTTCGGCTAGCCGGCTCGCCCACGCTGGCTCAATTGATGCTCCTGGCCCGGCCCTCCCAGTAGGGCGGGCGCAGCTCGCGCTTGAGCAGCTTGCCCGACGGGTTGCGAGGCAGGAGGTCGGCGACGTCGATCGACGTCGGGCACTTGTAGTGGGCCAGGTGCTGGCGGCAGTACGACATGACGGCTCCTTCGTCGAGCTTCGCGCCAGGTGCCAGCACCACGACGGCCTTGACCGTCTCACCCCATCGCTCGTCGGGCACGCCGATCACCGCGGCGTCGGCGACGTCGGGGTGGGACAGGAGCACATTCTCGACTTCGGCCGGATAGACGTTCTCTCCTCCGCTCACGATCATGTCCTTGATCCTGTCGTGCAGGTACAGGTAGCCGTCGTCGTCGAAGTACCCGGCGTCCCCCGTCCGCAGCCAGCCCTCGTCGTCGACGGTGGCCGCCGTCTCCTGCGGCTTCGCCCAGTAGCCCGCCATGTTGTAGGCCGATCGCGTCCACACCTCGCCGACCCGGCCCGGTCCGACGTCGCGTCCCGAATCGGGGTCGACGATCCGGATCTCCACCGAGTCGTGCGGCTTGCCGGCCGAGCGCAGCAGCCCGCGCCGGTCGCCGTCAGGGTCGTGGTCCTCGAAGCGCAGTGAGGTGACTGCTCCCGTCGTCTCGGTCATCCCGTAGACCTGGCAGAAGGCGCAGCCGAACGCCGCCATGCACTTGACGAGGACGTCCTCGGATATGGGAGAAGCCCCGTAGAAGATCAGTCGCAGGCTGGACAGATCCGTGGTCGCCAGCGTCGGGGTGGCCAGCAGGAACATCAGGACCGCCGGCACCAGGAACATCTCGGTGATCCCCTCCCGTGCGACGAGCTCGAGGAGGAGCGATGGATCGACATCACGCACGATGACCGAGCGTCCGCCTCGGGACATGGCGCACAGCGCCCACCCCGAACCACCGATGTGGAACAGCGGCATCGCCACCAGACTCACCGTGTCGTCCCCGATGACGAAGGTCTGCCCCGCTTCGCCGATCGCGGTGGCGAGGTTGGCGTTCGTCAGCATGACCCCCTTGGGCAGCCCCGTGGTGCCTGAGGTGTACAGCTGCATGCTCACCTCGCGCGGCGTTCCGACGTGTCCAGGGTCGGTCGAGTCGCTCCCGGAGATCCATCCTTCGAAGGACACCGCTCGCACGTCCGTCGACGAGCCTTCTCCGAGAACGACGATGCGACGAACGCACGGGAGCGCGCTTCCGGACTCGCGCAGCGCGGACACATAGTCGACGTGGACCACGAGCACGGTCGCCGTCGAGTCGTCGATGATCGCCACCATCTCCTCGGGCGACAGGCGCCAGTTGACGGCGACGTTGACGGCGCCGATCAGCGAGCCGCCGAAGAGCACGTCGAAGTACGCCACGCCGTTGCGGTCGAGGAAGGCGATCCGGTCCCCCGCGATCAGGCCGTCCCTCAGGCATGCGTTGGCGACACGACACGCCTGGCCGTACTCCTCGCTCCACGTACGACGCTCGTCGCCGCACACGAGCATCTCGTGGTCCGGCCGGCTGCGGGCGAGGTGCCTGATCAACCCCGCCACGGTGTAGCGGTCTTCCGCGGTCGCGACCGGTGCCCTCGTCGTCACGGAATCCTCCTCACCGTCTCGGCCATGGTCAGCCGGGTCGGGACCCTACGCACAGTCGCGCCCTTGGTGCTGTCCGCCCAAAGCCCAATGGAGCGCTTGGAGAACCAGTCAGAGGTACTGGTCAGACGCTTTTTTCAGAAAATTGAAGGCATTCTTATGACATTCATTGAGAAGAAATCGACCGTTCCACCAGGGCCTTTGCAATCTGTTCTACAAGTGAACCAGATCACATACCAGGTCAGAGGCCATTTTCGACCACGACGTCGCCCCGAGGTCAACCCGCTGCTACATTGACGCCCGCCAAAGCGCACCGGCCAATCGGATGCATGCCCAGGAGGAGATCTCCGCTGCATTCGGGAAGGAACGAGCCGGTAGTGCGTTCCGACATCGACCAATACTCCGGCGCGCCTTCGTCGAGGCCGGCCGGGAAGCGAGGACCAGACCCAGGACTACCCAAGGGGCTGTACACAACCGGCCGCACACCCTGCGGCGTTGAGCCAGATCGGACGATGCCTTCCCGCTCTCCGATCGGGGCGCGAATGCAATGGCCGGAGCCCGCCCACACCGAGCAGAGCCTGGCGCCCACGGGCGCCCGACGAAGGGAGGTGCCGTGCGGATCCGCATTGCACTCACGACGGCGGTGGCCGTCATTTCTGTACCTGTCATTCTTGTTACGTTGTTCAGTGGTACCCCGGCCGCCTCGGCCAGAAACAGCCGGCACGTCGCCGGCGCCCGGCGCGAGGTGACCAGCAAAGTCATCAAGGCCAACGCCGAACGGACGACCACGGTCCCCATGGAACCGACGTCGTACTCACAAGCGGCCAAGCAAGCGAAGCTCCTCGCCTTCTACGAGGCGGTCGAGAAGCACTCGGAGGAGACCTACCTCCAGGAGATGGCGGCCGAGCACACGTTCCTCGCCGCCATCGCCGCGCAACGCGCGCAGGCCGCGGCACAGGCTCAAGCCGCGGCGCAGGCTCAAGCCGCGGCGCAGGCCGCTGCGGCCGCGGCTGCTGCCCGTGCCGCCGCAGTCGCGGCACCGGCGCCCGCCGCCCCCGCACCAGCACCAGCACCCACTGCGGGTGGATCGGACGCCACGAGCACGGACACGGCTGACTGGGCGTGCATCCGTGAGCACGAGTCCGGCGACAACTATGGCGAGCCCGGCGGCGGTGCGTACCAGTTCGAGCTCCCCACCTGGCAGAGCATCACCGGCCTGCCCTCGCCGGCTGAGGACTACCCCGCGGCCGTGCAGGACGCGGCCGCGCTCCGGCTCTACGCCCAGCGAGGCTGGGAGCCCTGGACGACCCGGTACGTCTGCGGCCTTTAGGCAGCTCTTCGGAGGGCGGCGGCTACCCCGCTTCGAACATGGCCGTCACTTGCGCCATGTCGAAGTAGTCCCGCCATGCGGTGATCTTCCCGTCCGAGACTTGGAAGGCGCCCATGACGGGCAGGGGGGCCGTTTTGCCCTTGATGGTGAAGCGGTCCGTGCGCTCGGTCAAGACGGTCGAGCCGTCGCTGGCGAGGTGGTGCACCTCGAACTCGAGTGCTTCGCACATGTTCACGAACATGTCGATCACGGCCATCGCCGCCTCGATCCCCTCGGCCGGGTCCATGGGGATGTTGTGGTACACGACGTCATCGGATAGGTACGTCCTGAGCACGGCGGGATCCCTCGTGCTGGCGGCGGCACAGAAGTCACGGACGACCTGCTCGGCGCTCGGCATGGCACTCACTTTCGACGGCGGGCCGCCCACGCTACCCGTCGCCCGGGCATGATGATGAGGTGACACAGCGGGTCGTGATCCTCGCTCCGATGCGCCCTGAGCTCAAGGCGGTGGTCAAGGCCGGCGGGTTGTGGGAGACGCACGACGACGCCGTCTTCTCCCACTCGGGCTTGGTCGGGGACTGGTCGGTCGGCGCGTTCGTCATCGGGATGGGCCCAGAGCTCGCCCGCCGGGCCACCCGGAGTGCGCTCGACGCGGGAGGAGCCGATCACGTCATGGTCGTGGGGATCGCCGGAGGCCTCGACCCGGCGCTGCCGGTCGGTTCGCTCCTCGTCCCGGCCCGGGTACAGCTCTACCCCGACGGCCCCGAGTACCACAGCCACCCCATTCCGCCGCGTGAGGGGACTGGCGGGTTGATGACCACCGACGGCCTGTTCGACGACGAGGAGGTCTGGCGGCCGATCCTCGAGCGAGGCTTCGGCGCGGTCGACATGGAGGCGGCCGGTGTGGCCGAGGTCTGCGAGGACGCCGGCGTCGACTGGTCGGTCTACCGCGGCATCAGCGACCGGCCCGACGAGCACATCGTCGACCAGGCCGTGTTCGGATTGAGCAAGCCTGACGGCAGCGCCGACCCCGTTGCGGTCGCCAAGTACCTCGCTCGGGACCCCCGCCGGGCCAAGGCCCTGGCGCACCTCAACCGCTGCATGCAGGTGTCGGCCCGTGACGCAGCCGAGGCGGCGTTCTCCGACCTGCGCGGCTGAGTTGCGGTCCCGAGCGGCGGCGGCGGCGGGTCGCCGGCATCTCAGCCGTCGTCGCTCGCGTCCGGCCGCTCCATATGGTCTCGCCGGGCGATCACGTGGACGTCGATGTCGTTCTCGGACGCCATGCGCAGGACGGCCTGGATCACCGAGCCTCTCGTCATGGACTGCCAGCGGGTGAGGCGGGACGTGCCGAGCACGATCTGCGTGATCTGCTGGTCCACCGCCGCGGCGAAGATGGTCTTGGCCACGTCGTCACCCTCGAGGGTCTGCCATTTTCCGCCGACCGCCCGGACCAGCTCCTCGAGCTCGTCCGTGTCCGACTTCCTCACGTCGGCGTCACCCGAGACGATATGGATGACGACGAGCGGTGCCTTGATCCTCGACGCCATCCTCGCCGCACGGCGGATGACCGACGCGTTCCCCGGTGCGCCCGTCACTGCGACCATGATCCGCTCGGTCGTCTCCCACAGCTCACCGCCGGTTCCTTTCGAGCGCAGATACTCCAGCAGCTCCTCCTCGGTCTCGTCCGCCACGAAGCGCAGCGAGAGCTCGCGCAGCGCCACCAGGTTTTCGGCACGGAAGAACCCGCTGAGAGCAGCCGGCACCTTCTGCTCGGGGTAGATGTTGCCGTGGAGCATGCGCCGCCGGAGCTGGTCGGCCGAGGAGTCGATGAGCTCGAGCTGGTCGGCGCGGCGCACTACCCAGTCGGGCACGCGCTCGCGCACGGCGACGGCGGTGATCCGCTCGACCGAGTCGGCCAGCGACTCCACGTGCTGAATGTTGACCGTTGTGATGACGGCGATGCCGGCGTCGAGGATCTCGAGTACGTCCTCCCATCGCTTGGCGTGCCGCCCCGAGCCGGGCACGTTGGTGTGCGCCAACTCGTCGATGAGCACAACCTCCGGGTGGCGTTCCAGGACGGCGTCGAGATCCATCTCCTCCCACGTCGAGCCGCGGTACTCCACCTGCGTTCGGGGCACCATGGGCAAGTCTCGTATCTGCTCAATCGTGTAGGGCCGCTTGTGCGTCTCGACGAAGCCCACCACGACGTCGGCACCGCGCTGGAAGCGGCGCCACCCCTCGTCCAGCATGGCGCAGGTCTTCCCGACGCCGGCCGCAGCACCGAGGTAGACACGGAAGCGTCCGGTCGGCCGGACCCCTTCGTCTTCGCCCGTCATGCGGCCCATCTCCACCTCGTCCTCGTTCAACACACTAAGGACCTCGGTACACTCGGATGCCGGCCCCGCGTCGGCGACGAAGGGCCGTGACACATGTGATGCGAGGCAGTTTGGTTCCGAGGGCAACGTACCAGCGCACCGTTCTCGGCATCGGCGCCATGCTGGTAACCCTGGTCGCGTTGCTGGCGGTGATGCTGCCGTTCCGGGCCCACCTGAGCCCCACCATTCCTGCACTGGTCTTCGTGTTGCCCGCTCTCGTGGGCGTCGCGGTCGGCGGTTTCGTTCCCGGTGCGGTGGGAGCCCTGGCCGGGTTCGTCGCCTACGACTTCTACTTCCTGCCGCCCTACAGCACGCTCACTGTGAGGTCGCCGCAGAACTGGGTCGCTCTGGTCGTCTACGTCGTCGTCGTGCTCGTCGTGTCGCAGGTGGTCGCCCGGCTCCGCGACGCCCGGGAGGAAGCGCTCCGGCGGACGGAAGAGGCCCGGCGCCTCTTCGACCTCTCTCAGGCGCTCATCGGTGACCTCACCCAGCCCGAGATGCTCTCGCACATCGTCGCGGCCGTTCAGGAGGCCTTCTCCCCGCGGTGGACGGCGCTCGTCCTGCCCGAGAGCGACGACGGCACCGGGCTCGGGCCGCTGCGAGTGGCCGCCACGGCGGGCCACCCCTTGGCCGCGGACGAGGTGTCGTCCCTGACCGCGGGCGGCGGGCAGACCCGCTCGCTCGGGCTCTCGGGCAGTGAGGCTCCCCGCCGAGTCTCGGTGGCACTCGTGGTGGGACATCGGCCGGTCGGAATGATGGTGCTCCAGGACGCGAGGCTCGCCGGGACGGACCGTAGCCTCCTCGGAACGTTTGCCAATCAAGCCGCACTCGCCCTCGACCGGGCCCGGCTGCGCGACCAGGCCATGCGGGCCCGGCTGCTCGAGGAGATCGACGCCTGGCACCGTGCGCTGATGGGCGCGGTGTCCCACGACCTGCGGACACCGCTCGCCTCCATCAAGACGGCCGTGTCGAGCCTCCGCCTCCCTGAGGCCCGGCTCGCACCGGAGGACCGGGCCGAGCTCTTGGAGCTCATAGAGGACCAGACCGACCGGTTGTCGCGGCTCGTGACCAATCTGCTGGACATGACCAGGATCGACTCGGGTTCGCTCGAGCTCCGCCCTGTCTCCATCGCCTTTGACGAGCTGGTCGACGAGGCGCTCGACTCCGTCGGCGCCATGGTGCCGCGGGCTCGAGTCGCGACCGACGCCGCGCCGGATCTACCGTTGCTGCGCATCGACCACGTGCTCATGAGCCAGGTGCTCGCCAACCTCGTCGAGAACGCGGCGAGGCACTCGCCACCAGACGGGGTGGTGCGCATCGCCGCGCGGGAGATGCCCGAGCAGGGCCAGGTGGAGATCGCGGTGGCGGACGATGGACCGGGTATCGGGCCGGCCGAACGGGAGCGTGTGTTCGAGATGTTCAGCCAGAACGGGGGTGGGGGGAGAGCCGGGCTCGGGCTCGCCATCGCCAAGGCATTCGTCGAGGCGCACGGTGGGAGCATCTGGGTCGATCCCGCCCGCACGCCGGGCGCGCGCGTGGTGTTCACGGTGCCGGTGGAGGCCGTGGCGCCTGCCCCGGCCTGAGACCGCGCCATGACGAGGATCCTGGTCGTCGACGACGATCCCTCTCTGCTCAAGGCGCTTCGCATCGGGCTCACCGCTCGGGGCGACGAGGTCCTCGTCGCCCGCTCCGGGTCCGAGGCCCTGGCCCAGGTGGCCCTCGCCGCGCCCGATCTGGTGATCTTGGACCTGGGCCTGCCCGACCTCGACGGGCTCGACGTCTGCCGGCGCATCCGGGAGTTCTCCGAGGTCCCGATCGTGGTGCTCTCGGCCTACGGCGACGAGCGGCGCAAGGTGGAGGCGCTCGACGGCGGGGCCGACGACTTCGTCACCAAGCCGTTCGGGATGGCCGAGCTCGAGGCGCGCTTGCGCGTAGCGCTGCGTCACGGCGTCGCCGCCAAAGGGGATGATGCCGGATCGGCCACGCAGCTGCAGGTAGGCGATCTCGACATCGACCTGGTGCACCGCATGGCGACGCTCGGCGGCCGGACGGTGCCGTTGACCGCGCGCGAGTTCGAGCTGCTGGCGTACCTGGCTCGGCACGCCGGAAAGGTCTGCACACACCACATGATCCTCAAGGACGTGTGGGGCCCCGGTTACGGCGAGGAGTCGAATTACGTCCGTGTCTACGCCCACCGCATCCGCAAGAAGCTCGGGGACGACGACGGGCGGATGTTGCGCACCGTCCCCGGCATCGGGTACCAGCTGGCGGCGGACGTTCACCCGGAACCAAGGAACGAGTAGAGCGAGTTCGACATCATCAGCGCCTCACCGCGGCGGCTTCCCGTTGTCTTCGAACTGGTAGAGCGGGTTGCGCATGATCAGCCGATCGCCTTCGCGGGCCGGGGTGCCCTCGACGACCAGTCGGGCTCCGGTAACGAGACCGGGAACTTCGTCGCGACCCATGAAGCGCAGGACGATGGTCCCCGTGCCGTCGCAGAGCTGTGCGTCCACCCGCACCGCTGGTCGCGTGTGCGACACCACAGAGATGATCTCGCCGCCCAGCGTGGTACGCATGCGGGGCGTGACCGCCGAGATGGCGGCGGGACTCACTTCAGCTTTGCGAGCGCCTCGTTGAGCTGGAGCACATTGATGTACGACGTGCCCAGGAAGCCCAGCTGCGCGCCCTGGGTCTGGCTCATGACGAGGCTCTTGAGCATGGAGGGGGACAGCCCGGTGGCCTTCGACACCATCGGGATCTGGACCAGGGCGTCCTGCTGGCTTATGTCGGGGTCGTAGCCGCTGCCCGAGGTCGTGACGAGGTCGGGGGTCGGGTTGACACCCCGGGCCTTCCAGTAGCCCGCCAGACACTCCGTGTAAGACTTCAACTCGGCTGACCGTGGACCAAGGCTGGTCCCGCCCGATTCACCTGGGATGTCGTCGATCGGCTTGGAAGACGCCGTGGGAAAGGAACAGGCCACCTTGGTGTTCTGTGTGAGGCCGTTGGCGTAGAGCGGGTCGTCCCCAGGCTTTTCGGCGGGGTTGAAGGTAGCGGTGGCGTAGGGCCCGAGCGCGTCGGGGCGGCCCTGGAACACGCAGCTCCCCAGGGGATGTCCTGGGCATTTTGCGATGGACCAGTTCTGCCCGATCAGGGTCGACCCGTTGGCGGTGATCGATCCGTCGGCCTGGTGCTTGAAGAGCACCTGGGCGACACCGGTACCGATGAAGGCGTAGGCGAAGGTCAGGACGAGCACGACAACGGCGAGAACGACCGCACGGCGGATGTGGACGAGCATCAGAAGGACTCCATCAGTAGGCGTGCAGCGCAACGAGGATGATGTCGATGAGCTTGATGACGATGAAGGGGACGATGATGCCGCCCACGCCGTAGATCCACACGTTCCGTCGCAGAATGGCCGCGGAGCCGGCCGCGCGGAACTTGACCCCTCGCAGTGCCAGCGGGATCAGCGCCACGATGACCAGTGCGTTGAAGATGACCGCCGAGAGCACCGCGCTCTCGGGGCTGTGCAACTTCATGATGTTCAGTGCGTTCAGCTGCGGGTAGGTGGCGATGAACAGCGCCGGGATGATGGCGAAATACTTGGCTACATCGTTGGCGATGGAGAAAGTGGTGAGCGAGCCTCGGGTGATGAGGAGCTGCTTGCCGATCTCGACCACGTCAATGAGCTTGGTCGGGTTGGAGTCGAGGTCGACCATGTTGCCGGCTTCCTTGGCCGCGGTGGTCCCGGTGTTCATGGCGACGCCCACGTCCGCCTGGGCCAGGGCGGGTGCGTCGTTGGTCCCGTCGCCCGTCATGGCGACGAGCTTGCCGCCCTCCTGTTCGTGCTTGATGAGAGCCAGCTTCGCCTCGGGCGTGGCCTCGGCCAGGAAGTCGTCGACCCCGGCCTCCTGGGCGATGGTCGCCGCGGTCAGGGGGTTGTCGCCGGTGATCATCACCGTGCGGATGCCCATGGAGCGCATCTCGGCGAACTTCTCCTGGATTCCCTCCTTCACCACGTCTTTGAGCTCGATGACCCCGAGGATCACGGCGCCATCGGCCACGACCAGTGGCGTGGATCCGGCGCGCGAGACGCGCTCCACGATGGGATCGAGATCGGCAGGTACCGCGCCACCCTGCTCGCCTGACCACTGCTTGACCGAGTCGGCGGCCCCCTTGCGAATCTGGCGCCCGTCGAAGTCCAGCCCGGACATCCGGGTCGTGGCCGAGAAGGGGACGAAGACGTGGCCGGCTTCGAGGTGGCGCTCCCGGATGTCGAAGCGCTCCTTGGCCAGGACCACGATGGAGCGCCCCTCGGGCGTCTCGTCGGCCAGCGATGCCAGCTGGGCGGCATCGGCGAGGTCACGCTCGCTGTGCTCGCCGACGGGGTAGAAGCCTGATGCCATCCGGTTGCCCATGGTGATGGTGCCCGTCTTGTCCAGCAGCAACGTCTGGACGTCACCCGCGGCCTCCACGGCCCGTCCGCTCATGGCGAGGACGTTCTTCTGGACGAGCCGGTCCATGCCCGCGATCCCGATGGCGGACAGCAAGGCGCCGATGGTCGTCGGGATGAGGCAAACCAGCAGGGCGATCAGGACGACCACCGAGATGGCGGTGCCGGCATAGATGCCGAACGCCTCGAGCGAGACGACGACGGGGATGAAGATGATGGTGAGGACCGCCAGCAGGATGGTCAGGGCGATCTCATTGGGGGTCTTCTGACGGTTGGCCCCCTCGACCAGCGTGATCATGCGGTCCAGGAAGGTGTCTCCGCGTTCGGCCGTGATGCGGACCACGATGCGGTCGGACAGGACCCTCGTGCCGCCGGTGACCGCCGAGCGGTCGCCCCCGATTCGCGGATCACCGGGGCGGACTCGCCGGTGATGGCCGATTCGTCGACCGAGGCGATGCCCTCGATGATCTCTCCGTCTGAGGGGATGAGGTCATTGGCCTCGCAGACGACGATGTCCCCCTTGTTGAGCTCGGCGGCCGCGACCAGTTCTTCCGTTCCGTCGGCCCTGAGCCGCCGCGCCCCGGTCTCCGAGCGCATCCTGCGAAGCGTGTCGGCTTGCGCCTTGCCCCGTCCCTCGGCCATGCCCTCGGCGAAGTTGGCGAAGATCACGGTCAGGAACAGCCAGATCGTGATGGACCAGGCGAATTTCGAAGGATGGGCGATCGCCTCGACGAAGGTGACGACAGTTCCGACCAGCACGACGAACATCACCGGGTTGTGGATCTGCACGGCCGGGTTGAGCTTGGTGAGTGAGTCGACCAGCGCCTTACGGAGGATCGGGCCGTCGAAGAGGCTCCGCGCCTCGGCCACACCGTGCGGCGTGCTCCCGGGCGCCGGCTGGCCCGGTTGGGTGGTGGTCATCGTCATGAGGAGAGCTTTCCGTGACTGGTCATTAGAAGAACCCGTGGCTGAGCTGCTCGACGATCGGGCCGAGAGCGAGGGCAGGGAAGAAGGTCAGGCCACCGATGATGATGATGACGCCGATGGTGAGACCCACGAACATGGAGTTGTCGGTCCGGAAGGTGCCGAGCCCTTCGGCCACGACTGGCTTGGCGGCCAGCACGCCGCCGAGGGCCAGAGCTGGGATCATGATGCCGATGCGGCCGATCAGCATGTCGATGGCGCCGATGACGTTGTAGAAGGTGGTGTTGCCGGTGAGGCCGTCGAAGGCGGACCCGTTGTTGTTCCCCTGTGAAGTGAGCCCGTAGAGGATCTCGCTGAACCCGTGAGGACCGGCGTTGAGGGGTCCGGCACGACCGGCATGGATCGACACCGCGATGGCCGTGAAGATCAGCACGATCAACGGCATGACGAGGGCCCCGAGACCCGCGAGTTTGACCTCCTTGGACTGGATCTTCTTGCCCAGGTACTCCGGTGTTCGACCGATCATGAGGCCGCCGATGAACACGGCGATGATGGCGTAGATGAGGATGGTGTAGAGGCCGCTGCCAGTGCCTCCCGGGGTCACCTCGCCCAGCATCATCCCGCTCATGAGAAAGAACCCGCCCATCGGGGTGAACTGGTCGTAGGAGGAACTGGCCGAACCGGTGGAAGTCTGCGTCGAGGAGACCCCGAACAAGGCACTCGTCGTGTCGCCGAAGCGCACTTCCTTGCCCTCGGTGTTGCCCACCGTGTAGTGCACGCCGGCGGCGGCCACCGCCGGGTTGTTCTGGTGCTCGTAGTAGGAGGCTCCGCCCACCCAGACCCCGAAGATGATCACCATGGCCGCCAGGAGGGCGGCACCGTGGCGGACGCTGCCGACCATCTTGCCGAAGGTGTAGGTCAGCGAGAATGGGATGGCCAGCAGCAGGAACATGTCCAAGAAGCTGGTGAAGCCCGTCGGGTCCTCGAAGGCCGTGGCCTGGTTGGCGTTGAGGAACCCGCCCCCGTTGTTGCCCAGCTGCATGATCGACTGCATGAAGCCGATCGGTCCCCGGGCGATGACCTGGGTGACGCCGTTCAGGTAGTCGTGGATGGTCACCGTCCCGGCCAGCGTCTGGACCGCGCCCTGGCCGACGATGATGATCCCGAAGATGAACGCGACGGGGAAGAAGATGTAGAGCAGGGCGCGGGTCATGTCGACCCAGAAGTTGCCGATGGTGGGCGAGTTGCGCCGGGAGAAGCCCCGGACCATGCCGATGGCCACGGCGAGGCCGATGGCCGGGCTCACGAACTGCTCGAAGGTCAGCGCGCCGATCTGCGAGAAGTACGACATCGTCGTCTCGCCGCCGTAGTTCTGCCAGTTGGTGTTGGTCATGAACGAGGCGGCGGTGTTGAAACTCAAGGCCGGTCCAGCGCCCCCCATGTGCTGCGGGTTGAGGGGAAGCGACCCCTGGATCCTGATGATCAGGTAGGTGACGCCTACGCAGACCCCGGAGAAGATGACCATGGAGGCGGCGTAGCGCTTCCAGTTCTGCTCCCGCTCGGGACTGGTCCCGAGCAGCCGGTAGACCGGCCGCTCGGCCCACTCCAGGAAGTGCACGCGGCCGTCAAAGACCGCGGCCATGTAGGAACCGAGGTAGCGCCAGGCCAGCGCCAAGCAGACGACCAGGGCGATGATCGTGAATGCGAAGCCCACGTCAGAACTTCTCGGGCTTGAACATGGCGACGCCCAGGTAGAGGAACATCACCGCGGACAACGCGAGAAGGAGTCCCTGGGTCCAGGTCATACCCGGTCCAGAGCCCATATGAGACCCAGGAACGCGGCAACGAAGCCCACGATGCCGAGCACGGCGAGAAAGTCGGCCATGAGCTGTTACTCAAATGGACGTCCCGTCAACAGGACATGAATAGAAGAGTCTCCGTATCAATAGGTTGTGAACGACCGTTGAGAGCCGGTAATTCCGGAGCCGGCCTGGCGCAGCCTGCG
>CAWHFM010000004.1:0-162028 GCA_963828505.1 uncultured Acidimicrobiaceae bacterium | reverse complement strand
AACGATGTCGTGTGCACGCTGGAAGATGCCCATGCCTACCTCCCTGGGTCGCTCACCCCACGATAGATGCGAATCACTCGTGGTGCGGAGTCTCCCGGCGCCCGTCCGCGCCGAGCAGCTCCTCGACGATGCCGCTCTTGGCCTTGGTGTACCCGGCCCGGTCGTGCGGGTAGGCCAGGGCGAGCTCCCGCTTCGCGGATTGGTAACGCCCGCGGGCATCGACGTCGTTACACAGGATGGCCCGAAAGCGGTTGTAGTCGAGCCACGCCTGACTCCCGATTCCCACCACGTGGACGTGGGCGGTGCGCAGCGGGTTGCCCCGCACGAAGAGAAGCCCGCCCTCGTTCCGTTTGTCGCCTTCGTAGCTGTAGTCGCCTCCGGCCCGGAGACGTTCGATGACGTCGTCGATCTGGGTGCGATCGTCCACGGCCACCGCAATGTCGAGAATGGGCTTGGCGTCGAGTCCCGGGACTGAAGTGCTCCCCACGTGGGCGACGGCCAGAGCCAGCTCGCCCAGCAGGTCCCCGACGACGGCGCACTCCGCGACACCGAGCGCTTCCCACTCCGGGTTGTGCCGCGCAAGGCGCACCTCGGTTTGCTCCAGACCCAGCCTCTCCGCCATTGGTGGTGCAGCCCCTTCCGACTTCTCAGAGCAATCTACCCACCCTGCAACGGGTGAAACAGTTCGTGGCCAAGACGGCGGCCCGAGCAACTGTTCGTTCGGATAGTCACCTACCTATTACTCCGAATCTGTCGCCGCCGAAGACCGTGGACGGTTGCGCGCCACCCTCAGGATGGTCGAGTCACACGGAGTAGCGGTGCCTTCGAAGTGGTCGCTCCATGCTGCGGTGCGTCGTCGGGTCTCAGCCTTGGAACCAGCTGTGGATACCCGACGTTCCGGCCGCGCTCGAGCTCGTTCCGGGGTTCTTGACCGCGTACCAGTTGCCCTTCGTTCCATTCGGGCACCGAATGGAACCGGGCGCCGAGGCCGAGCCGATGCCCGTGGACGTCAAGGTTCCCTTCAGGATGCAGCCGACGTCGAGCGGTTGCGAGCTGGTGGTGATCTTGACCTTGATGTCTTCCCCGTTCTGGTGCCACACGCCGCTATCGGTCGTTCCTTGGGTGAAGGCGTCCGAGTACAGGTTCGGCTTGGCGAACGTCATCGTTCCGAGGGGGTACTGCCCGTTCTGTCCGAATTGGTATGTACCGACGACGCCCGCGGAGGCCGGTGTGGCCAGGACCGTGGTCCCGGCCAGGGCGATCATGCCCACACTCCCAGCGAGAAGCGAGGCCCGCAGCTTCCCCATCGTCTGTCTCCTCCCCGGGTCAACTCTGCCCGGAGGCCAGCAGTGGCCGGGCAAAACTCCCTGTCAACAGATTCGCGACGGTCGCGAAGCAGCAATTTTAGTCGAGGAAGCAACCGCGTCCTTGGCGACGTCGGCGCGGTGTCAAACGTGCACTCTTCGCGCAAACGGTTGAATCATTTCGCATCGTCCACGGTGAGCGCTGTACGTTCTCCGTTCGAGCTATGGCGATCTCCCCCTTCGTCGCCCGACTCCGGGAAAAGGTCGGCCACGAACTGCTCGTCCTTCCTTCGGTGGCCGTCCTCCCCCGCGACGACGCCCGCCGCGTCCTGCTCGTCCAGATCGCCGATACCGGTCAATGGGCGACGATCGGTGGGGCGATCGAGCCGGACGAGTCACCGGTAGAAGCCGCATTGCGCGAAGCCGAGGAGGAGGCGGGAGTCTTGCTGAAGCTGGGTCCGCTGCTGGGCGTCCTCGGCGGTCCCGAATATCGGATGGTCTACCCGAATGGCGACCAGACCTCCTACGTGACCATCGTGTTCGATGCCCGGGTGGTCTCGGGATCGCCCACTCCGGACGGCGACGAGACCGTGGCGGTCCAATGGTGGGCGCCAGATGCGCTCCCACTCGAACAGATGAGCACGTTCACGCACGCGCTTCTCCAGGCGGTGGGCCTCCGCCCTGCCTGAGGCAGAGTCGGCGTGGCAGCGGCGCGGGCGTCTCGGGTTACACGACGTGATCTGGTCACGTGCCGATTGTGCGTCGTGGTCCGGAATCTGACCGCGGTTGGCTCGAGCTCCGACCCGGCACCTCCTGATCGTCTCTCAGCCTTCTTCGAGACATGGAGGCGGTCTTGGGCTCGCCGAATGCTTCGTGTCCAGGACGCCGCTGGAATCGTGACTTAGCCTGACCGCATGGCCGCGCGCGATGAGTTCACCGGCACTCCGGATTCGCGCCTCCCGCCGAGCGCGCCTGACGTGGAAGGGACTGCTGGGTCGGCTCGGGCTCCCACCACCGAGTACAGGAACCGGGGCGTCCGACGGCGGATCGGGGGTGGAATCGTATGGGCCAAATCCGAAAGGGAACGAGCTGAGGAAGCGTTGCGGTCTCGTCGTCAGCGCTCAGCGATCATTGACGCCGGCTTCGAGATCCAAGAGCTCGACGTACACGTGGGCGGCGGAATCATGGCTGGAGCAGTCGCCTTTCGGATGTTCCTCTTCTTCGTCCCCTTCGTCTACATCGTCTTCACGGTTTTTGATGCCGTGGCCAGCGCGGTGGCGGACAATCCGAACGAAGCCGCAAAAGCCGTCGGCATCACGGGCGTGCTGGCCACGGCTGTGGTCAGCACATCGGACATAAGCCCGTGGAGCCATCTCGTTCTCGCACTCGGCGCAACCGTCGCGCTCGTGCTCACTGCGAACAATCTCGTCAAGACGTTCTTCGTCGTGCACTGGCTGATCTGGCGGATTCCTCGGGTGAAGCCCCGCGGTTACTTTCCGGTAGTTGTCGTGGTGGGCATCGCTCTCGCACTCGCGGCGATGGCCCTCATCGCCGACAATCTGCGACGAACGGGATTCGTCGGTAGCGTCGCGGCACTGGTCGTGATCTTCGGAGCTGCCTTCCTCGTCTGGTGGTGGGTCTCGTACCAATTGCCTCATGGCCCCACATCGTTGAACGCCCTCGTCCCCGGAGCCATCTTCATGGCGATCGGCGTCGAGGTGCTCGACGCCTTGACGAGCTTCTGGTTCGGTCCATTGGTATCGAGGAAGTCCGACACATACGGGGCGGTCGGAATCGCGTTGGCCGTTTTGCTCTGGGTGTACATCCTGGGCCGCGTGATGGTCGGTTCTGCGGGGATCAACGCCACCCTGTGGAGAAGAAGTGCTGAGGGTCGTTCGAGTGGGTCGACTGATGAGTGAAGCCGGTGGCGCCCATGGATGAACCCGAACGAGAGGCGGGGCTGAGATCTGGCGTGGCGGCGACTGACGGAGCTCGTTTCGGACGCCGCGATGCTGGCCGACAACACCGACGAGCACAGGTGAACTGCTTCACCCGGTGTAGTACTCGACTTGCTTCGAGTCCCGTTCTTCCTGGGTTGAGCCGACCATTGATCCACACTGCCGGTATTTGCAGCCGGGACCCCTTGACCTCGCCGTCCGCTCTCTTTGCGAACGCCCTCCTGCTCCGTCGCTCCGGGAAGCAGTTGCCGCACCGCCGGAACCATGCGACCATCTGACCCCGCTGGCGACACGTAGCCCGCGAGAAAGGCGGCGGACATGAGACCGCGGAAGATGGTTGTCGGTGTTGCCCTGTTGAGCTTGCCGATTTTGGCCAACCTCGTCCCCATTGGGGTGGAATCCGCTGGGGCGACGACGACCGGCACCGGAGTTGTCGATTGTTTCGGAGAGGCAGGCGTTGCGACCGGGTCGATCAAGTACTCCCCTGCTTGGAGTGACGCGACGATCGGTCCAGTCACGGCCAAAATAAAGTTCAAGGTGACGGGAGCGTGTACCGGCGGCTCACCCGCACCGACCCAGATCAAGGGCTCCGGGACGGTCACCTTCACCCCCGGCGTAGGCCAATGTTCCGAGGCGGAGGAGACCGGGGCGAAGGGTACCCTCAAGCTGACGTACGGCCAGGGCATCGCGCCGAGCAAATTCCACGGCTTCATCGCGCCAGATCCTGGACCCTCGTTCCCCTATCTGTGGAGCGAATTCGGCGGTAACAAAGTCACGGGCTCCTTTCCCAATAGCCAGGCCGTGCCTCCCTTCTCCGATCCTGAGATCGTGATCGGCGAATCGAGCCAGAACGGCAACTGCAGCGACGGAGTGACTTCGGTAGTGCTCGGCGCAACGGGCGGAGACGCCGAGGTCGCAAACATTTGACGGACACCTCGTCGCTCGTACCCGCCAGTCTCGTGACCGGACACGGATCGGACCCCGGAATTCTTGCCCGCGTGTTAGCGAAGATGCTGGCGGACCCAGGTGTTCGGCGGGTCGCTATGCGTCGTGTCCTCGTTCCGTCGCGACATGGTCCGAGCACAGCTCGGCGACGCCGGTGGTGACTCGAGAGGAGAAGACATGAAGCGCGGAGTGATGCTTCGGGCGGCGGCTCTGGTCGGCCTGTTGACGGTTACGGCAGGGGTCAGCACAGCGGTAATCGGCGTCAGCTCGGCTGGCGCTGCTGCTGCTGTCAATGGCACCTACAACGTGTCGTTCTACTGGACCGGCTTTGGCGGTGGGATGACGGCGGTCAAACTGACGAAGAAGTACCAGATCGTCATCGGACATGTACCGGCCGGTACGTACAGCTACAAACATCACGTCTTGACGCTGAACACCGTCAGCGACCCCGATTGTGGGGCCGTCTACACGGGAACCGGAACCAAGTCTGCTGGATTCTCCGGAACAATGGTGATCGAAAATTCCGTCCCGGGCTGCCTGCCGCAGGGCACGACGGGTACGTGGGAGGCAAGCCTCGCGGATGGCTCAGCCAGCGCGTCTCACCTTGGTGTCACCATGTCGGGACAACGCTGACGGTACATCGGCCCGAAAACGCGACCGGGGATGGCCAAAGGCCAACTTGTTTCCAATACGAACTGGTTTCCCCATACCAAGGGTCGCCGTTCGTTCCGGGATGCGCCATGTCGACCATCTGGGGTCGGACCAGGCGCGTCGCTGAGGATCGAGGACGGTGTCGCGGGCGTTCGTGGTGCGGCCGGCAGGTCCGAACTTGGCGTGGCAGGGGCAAGTCCGACCCCCTCGGCTGTTTCGCCCACTGCGTACTCGATCGAACCCGCGGCAAAGGTTCGGTAGCCGAAGGCG
Source organism: uncultured Acidimicrobiaceae bacterium (assembly GCA_963828505.1). Lineage (GTDB taxonomy): Bacteria > Actinomycetota > Acidimicrobiia > Acidimicrobiales > RAAP-2 > Bog-473. The sequence continues at coordinate 156,900 of CAWHFM010000004.1, read as the reverse complement.
TCAGCACCCACCGAAACCGACGTCGCGAAAGGGCGCTTCGCTCGTTACCGATAGGAAAGGCGGACGAGTGAACCTGCTTGCCCAGGGTGCCCCGCGGTGGAATCGCTGGACGTCACCGGCCGGCGAACCGCGGCGTGCCGAGAGGGACGCCGGTCTGCAGCTCTCCCCGCCGGAGGTCGGGCCGGATCGCCGGCACGGCCGGCAGGTGGGCTAGCGCCTGGAGCGTCGGCCCGCCGTCAGTGGCCATGCCGACCACCTGTCCGAGGCCGAGCCCGCTGCCGTCGAACGGCGCCGTCCCGAAGTTGAAGAGGCCACCGTCAGCCGCGCTGAACCAGTAGCCACCGCCGTCGGGCATGGCCGCCATGCCCACAATGGGCTGGTTCAGGTGCAGGCTGCCCGTCGAGCCGTCGAAGAGGGCGTCGCCGAAGGTGAAGATGCCCCCATCGGAAGCGACGAGCCAGTAGCCGCCCCCGTCGGGTGTCGACGCCATGCCCACCACGGGTCGGTTGAGGTGGAGGCTCCCCGTCGAGCCGTAGAACCCGGCGTCGCCGAAGGCGAAGATACCCCCGTCGGAGGCGACCAGCCAGTAGCCACCGCCGTCGGGGGTGGCCGCCATACCGACGATCGGCTGGTTGAGGTGCAGGCTCCCCGTCGAGCCGTAGAACCCGGCGTCGCCAAATGCGAAGACGCCCCCGTCGGAGGCGACGAGCCAGTAGCCACCACCGTCGGGCGTCCGCGCCATGCCCACGATCGGCTTATTGAGCCTGAGGCCGCCGGTCGAGCCCCAGAAGGGGGCGTCACCGTAGCTGAACACGCCCCCGTCGGAGCCGACGAGCCAATACCCGCCGCCGTCGCCAGTTTGCGCCATCCCGACGATGGGATAATTCAGCGGGATGTTTGACGCGTCCCCATAGAACGCGGCGTCTCCCTTGTAGCCGACAGCGCCTTGGTCGGTGACCTGGTAATAGCCGATGCCGCCGACCCCCGTCATCGAGATGGCAAGCCCAGAGTCGGCGGTGTCCAACACGCCCAGGGTGAGGGTGCGCGTGCCGAGGGCTCCAGGGAGGAAATCGAACTCCAACAAACACGAGGCGCCGGGCGCCAGGTCCTGGCCGCACTGGTCCTGCGAGTTGTCGAAGAGATAGTCATAGGCACCGTTCCCACTGTTGACGTCGTAGCCGGTCACCTGGTCGTAGCCGTCACTGGTGTTCGTCAAGGTCACGGCCAAGGGACCGACGTAAGTTCCGAGGGTGGCCTCGCCGAAGTCGAGATCGGTCGTCGACGCGACCAGTCCCCCTGACGCACTCGCCTCGGGTGTACCCCCTGACGCGCCTGCATCGGGTGTGGGCCCGCCAACGGCTAAAGCGAGGGACGCCGCGCTGACCATGACCACCGCACATCCCGTCACCGCCCAGCGGTGCACCAGGTCCCTGAATTTCATGTTCCGCCTCGCGATACTCGTCGGGTGAATCCCCCGGGAACCTGTCCCAAGTGCGGCGAAATATAGCGAGTAGCGGCGGCACTCGCCACCCTCGTCGCTCGGTGAACAGGCGGGGCTTGGCTAGGCCAAATCGCGGAGAACTTCTCGGCCGGCGAGTCAACCAATCGGTTAACGCGGGTGTGCAACTTCTTTGGGGTTACGGGCAAAAGAATGCACTTTCGCCTCCGATCTGCTGACGCGGCGAGTGTGCGAGCACGGGTCGCATGTTCGTACAGGTCCTTTGATTGTGAAAGAAATCTCAAACGACGAGAACCTAACGGACTATCGGCAGGTTCTTCTTCGCGGTCACACAGGGGTATGAAACTTGCAGGACGTATGTCAGGTAGGGCACGGGCATCACTGGCTTACCGCGGCAAGTAACCCAGAGGGTGGCGCTACCCCTCGACCGCGGCCACAATCGAGCACGCAAAGAACTACTGAGGTGCGGGATCCGGTGAGGGAATCGGAAGTGGGCCGGAAGAAGGGCCTACTTACTACCTTCCCTCCCAAATCAATCGCCAACGGGACAGCGTGTTGTTGTACTCAGATGCCGGGACCCCTTTAGGAACACACTGAACCTTCGCCGACACCCCACCCCGGTGCTCTGCCAAACGGCGTGATTCTTGCGATGGATTCTGGCACCCTGGAGGGAATGTTCGAGTATTTCACTGATGGTGCTCGCCGGGTCCTTGTTCTGGCGCAAGTAGAGGCCCGGGACCTCCACGACAGCTCCATCGGCCCCGAACACCTGCTCTTGGGCATGTTGCGAGAAGGTGAGGGTATTGCCGCCCAGGCCCTTTCGGACGCCGGCGCCGATTACTCCGGAGCGCGTGCGGTCGTTGAAGAAGACAAGCATCAAGAGACTGGAAGACGGACCAGCCCGGAAGCGCTGTCGAAAGCCACCATGAGAGTCATGGAGAGGTCTCTGCAAATCTCATGGGCTCAAGCGGACGGTGCTATCGATACGGAACATTTGCTCGTCGCACTTCTCGAACAAGAAGAGGAGAGGACCGAGGCTGTCTTGGCCCGGCTGGATATGACTCCGGAAGAAGTGCTGCAGCGGGTTGACGCTTTGTTGGCCGCACGCACTCAGTTCGTGGACCCAGCCCTCGCTTCACCGCCGAGCGACGCTCGGCCGTGACTGAGGCCAGAAGCTCGAAGTGCTCGAAGGCGTATTGTGGGATATCGATCATCTCGGTGAAGTGGTTGAGCTAGTGAGGGGATCTGCGGATCGAGCAGCAGCTCGTGACGTCCTCATGGCACTTCCTCGCGAGTTGTCACAAACCAGGCCACTAGTGTGTTGGACCTGAGAGTCGATTCGGTGACAGTCGAGCGGCGGCAACAAGTGGTCCAAGAGATTGAGATGCTTCGTCGTAAATTCCCCGAGGACTAGGTGCGTTTCACCGAGGCGTGAAAGGTAATGATCCAGCGAGGATTGCTCTTCGCTGGCAGCGACGCCGGGACGCTGCGGCGTCGATGTCGGCGCCACGACTGTGAGAGCACCGAGTTCTCATCAATAACCGGTAGCGGTTGCACCCTGTTGCACGCACACTTGTTGGCGTCTGATGGTGGTATGCCGTGGATCTGGTGATCCGCTCGAGGGTGGCTTGTCCATCGGCGGTACTCTTCCGAAATGCGACCCCTTCGGTACTCCATCAACGTCACGTTGGACGGGTGCTGCGATCATCGTGCCATCCCCGCGGACGAAGACTTGCATCGTCACGCCGCCGACAGCCTTAATCAGGCCGATGCCCTCCTCTTTGGCCGGGTGACGTACGAAATGATGGAATCAGCGTGGCGGCCGCCGGCGTCAACGCAGGCGAGACCTGATTGGATGGAGCCCTTCGCCCAGACGATCAACGCGGCAAAGAAGTACGTCGTGTCGAGCACTCTGGAGCAGGTCGATTGGAACGCGGAGCTCGTGCGCGGGGATCTGGGCAACGCCATTCAGCAACTCAAGCGGGAGCCGGGCAAGGGGCTGTTGGTAGGAGGTGTGCAGCTCCCACTGGCGTTGACGGAGCTGGGATTGATCGATGAGTACGAATTCGTGGTACATCCCAGGCTCGCGGGCCACGGGCCGACGTTGTTCGCGGGACTATCGAAGCATGTCGACTTGAAGCTCGTGAGCCGGCTGGAGTTCAGCTCGGGGGCGGTGACGATGCGGTACGAGCCGAGAGGGTAGCGATACGGCTTGCTAGCCCGAGGACGTCGCACCATGGAGCCCTGGTTCGCGGCTCTGGCGCGCCCCACGGCACCGGTACCCACTGCAGCGGCCCACCGGAACGCCTCGGTCTGGCATACCTCCCAGGCCGGCGCGGTGTGCGAACCGAGCAAGCCGCGAGTGCCAGCTGCGGCTGCCGAGGGCTTGGCCATCTCGGTTCACGTTGTATGAGGTTCTCCTGCGACGCGGAGCAGAGTCGTTGACGGATCCGACGCCCTATGGGTTCAGTACTCGCCCTTGATCACGAAGTACGAGCCTCGGATAGTCCCTGCAAGCTTCGATTTCTGGCGTGCGAATTTGAACGAGCCCAACTCGGCGGGGACGTCCATCCCTTCGGAGAGCTTGAGCCCGACCGCACGCTTCGGATTCGGTCCGTCGAGCGTGTACAGGACGTTGATCGACAGCCCGCTCTCGTAGAACACGTAGGTCCAGCGGATGTTCTCGACCTGGAACGTAGTTGCCTCGAGCGCGGGCGACGACATGACGATGTCACGCTCCTCCTTGAGGATGCGGTGCACCATGGCGATGTCCTTCTTGGCCTTGGCGGCAGGTTCAACCGTGAAGACGTGGTCGTACTTGTTCTTGAAGTAGCGAGCCTCGTTCGCCCGCAGGCCGGCCAACGCGGCCACCACTGGCGAGGACTCCAGGCCGACGGTAGATACGTTGACGAAATCAACGGAATAACTCACAGGTGGTGAGTATAGGTGGCAACATTCAACTGTTGGTTGGGATTCACCGACGCTTCGAGGCGATTCCGAACGGCCGAAATTCCCTGACAGAATTCCCGGCATGGTTCTACCGGACATCGAGATTCGTCGAGCTGAGTCAAAGGACTCTGATCAGATCTGGCCGCTGGTACAGGACTTTGCCTTCTCCTATGTACCGGAGCCGGCTCCTTTCGAGCGTTCCTTGTTAGAGCTCTTGGATCGACCGGACACGCTGCTCCTGGTTGCTGAACAAGGCAGGACCACAATCGTCGGCTATTTGCTGGCCAGCTACCACTGGACATTTCTCGCAAATGGCCCGGTCGCTTGGATTGAAGAAGTCATGGTCAGAGAGTCCGCTCGCCGCCAGGGCGTTGGAAGCAGCCTTATCTCTGCCGCTGAGGCGTGGGCTGAGGCGGTTCCCACTGCGTATGTCGCTCTTGCCAGCCGCAGGGCGAATGACTTCTATCTCAAGACCGGCTACGAAGACTCGGCAACATTCTTCAGAAAGACCTTCGTCCCGCCCGTGCGTCAGTAAAGGCGAGTACCGACAGGACGGCATCCATTATTCCGACGTTAGGTGGCGCGCACTCCAGGCGAGCCGGGCGGCGATGACGACGTGCTGGTGAGTGCCACGACCGAGACGCCGACTCAATCGCGGACGAGTTTCAGCGCCAGCTTGGGAACAATGAAAGATGCCAGAAAGATCGGCAAGAACCTCTTTCCCGTGCATCGGAAGGCGACGATCGCTCCCTCGGCGGCGTCGAAGGTTTCAGTGCTGCTCGACTTCCGACCACTGCGGACCTCCAGGGTGTGACGTCCAGGCTCGACCGCTATCTCGATCGTGTCGTTCATGGCGACCGACCCGACACGCTCACCGTCGACCGCGACATCGTACGGATCACGACGGACCTCCGCCCCGATTGCCTTATGCGTCAACTTCAGCGTTGCCGACATCTGTTGATCTCCTCTTGTTTCCGAACAGCCGTTGTCTGGGTGCTCGGCGGCGAACGCAGCGTACCGGCGACTGTCATCCACGCCGACCGGACCGGAGTCCCTCATCGTCGAACATGGCGGTCCGATCAGAGGGTGCCGCCCGTACGGACTCAACGACTAGGTCGATAACCGGCAGCGAACATCGAACGGGCACTCTTTCAGCGGCCTCTCCGAGGTGGCTGTGGCTCTCCATCGCCGGGACTCAGGTCTCCAAGCAGAGTGTCTCTCACCACCTTCCACGTACCCCAGTCCGCAGCAGCGAGGAGCCCCGCTCCCATCTGGCTGGGCGAGTAAACGTCACCGTTCAGTCTCCGGACACAACCTCCGGACTCATTGACGAGAAAAGCACCCGGAGCATGATCCCAAGGCAATGTCCGCCAGAACATTACAAAGTCTTGCTCACCCTCGATCAACCTCGGATAATCAATGCCCGCTGATCCGGTCCCCTGGCCGACAGATTCGAAGCGGTGGCGATTCATGTCCACTCGCTCCATCGTCGGTGCATCGAGGAATTTGGTGAGGACGGACCCACGGAGATCTCCGGCCGTCATGGAAGCCAAAGGCCGAACGATCGGAATACCGTTTCGTGTCGTTCCGGCACCAAGTTCCGCTTGATACATGAGCTTGGCGGCGGGCTGCCAGATCCACGCTGCGGTTGTCTCGGCTCCCCGCACGAGTGCGACCATCACGGCCCACAGCGGAGATCCCGAGACGAAGTTGGCTGTGCCATCGAGGGGATCCACGAGCCATATCCGTTCGTTGCGCAGTGCCTCTGATAGTCCAGCACCACCCGAGAATTCCTCCTCGCCAACGAACAGGGCCTCGGGGATCAGCTCACCCAACCGCGTCTTCAATCGGTGCTCGGCCTCTTCATCAGCCACTGTCACCACTTCTCCTGGCGATTTGAATCGCACTTCGGCCTCTCGGAGGGCTTCGAATCGCGGTTCAATGGCTTCCTTGGAGACCTCCTGAAGTATTTCGCCGACCTTGTCCATCAGGTTGTCGCTTGTGGCTGCCATGGCGGTCACGATGGTAAAGCGGTCGCCTCGCAGCCGTGGCTGACGCCATTGACGCCGCCCGTTCAGCAGTGGTGGATGCTGCACGCCACAACCCTGAGAGCGCCCCGAGCCCGCGGGCAGGCTCAGTGGCGGGCGTGGATTTCTCGGGGACGGCGAGACGCCGTCGGAAGCAGGCCGAATGCCATGCCTCTTACCTGGACTTTCGAGTCGGGCTGCCGGGATTTGAACCCGGGACCTCTTGACCCCCAGTCAAGCGCGCTAACCAAGCTGCGCCACAGCCCGCGTGTTGCTCTTCTTCTCCTGCTCAACGGTCATATTTCAACCGCCGGCAGATCCCGGCAAAAACGTCGGCCGGGTCGTCCGTCGCCATCGGACCCGACCTCGGCTTCCGAAGGAAAGCCAAGCCTACATTCGCCACAAGCCGACAGCCGACAGCCGACAGCCGACAGCCGATCGGCCGGCACAGCAGCGGGTTGCCCGTGCCCGATGGCTCAGCTGCGAGTGAGAGATACGGCGTCGAGACCGTTGTTGGTGTCGTTGGACGGGTCACCGTTGAGCAAGCCGACCTGCGTGGTCGTGGACGCGGCTTTGAAGTGCACGGTGAACTTCTGCCACACCTGAGCCGTCCCCTGTTGTGAGTTCGTGTCGCTGGCGACGCTGCTCCCGTCGATAAGCACGTCCACAGTGCTCGTCGTTCCGAAGATCCCGCCTGGGTCGTACACGTTGCCGATCCAGAACGTGAGTTTGTACGAGGCCCCCGAGGTGGTCCCGACCGTTTGCTGGACACCGGTCGGCGTGTTCGAGACGCCCGTAAGGTCCAACCACTGCTTGCCCTTCTCGGCCGGAAACGAGAACCCGTTCTGCGTGAACGTCCCGCTCACGACGCCGACGTTGCCGTTGGCGCCGATAACGGTCCAGTGGTTGAAAGTCTGCCCGGTTGTGAACAGCGCATAGGAACTCGGACCAACAACAGGCTTCTCGAAGCTCCCGTTCTTGATCAGGTTCCCTGTGGCCACCGCGCCGGCCGGGGACGCCGAGGTGAATGTGCCGAGCAGGCCGATGAGCGAGGTCACGGTGGTTCCGAGCAGGAGCACGCCAGCGACGTGGGAGCACTTCCGAGTCTGTCGCATCGAGGCTTTCCTCCCGGGTCCGCCGCTCGCCGCCCCCAACGGAACGACGGGGTAAGTGTGTCACGCCCGCTGCAGCCGCCGCCGAATGCCCATTCATGTCGGAACGGGGAAGAGGGCAAATGGCCGCACGGCAGGCTGAACACGGCGGCGACCTGGCCCTATGTGATCCAATGACGGCATGACCGTCGACGTCTCAACAGACCTCCGCCTCGACCCACGATTGCGCGCGCTGCTCGGTGCGATGCCGCCGATGGAGCCGCTCTCCGACGCGTCCAGCCGGGAGGAGCTCCTGGCCGAGGCGAACAGCCCTGAGTCCATCGCGGGGCGTGAGGTGTTCACGGCGATGATGGACGCGTGCGACACCGACGAGGTCGCCCCCTCGGCCGGTCTCGTCGTCAGCGTCGAGGAGTTCACCTCTCAGCCGGATGGGAACACCGTGAAGCTCCGCATCACGAGGCCCGACAGCCAGGACGTCGTACCGTGCGTCTACTACATCCACGGGGGCGGCATGACCTCCCTCTCGTGTTTCGACGGCATGTACCGCGGGTGGGCGAAGTTCATCGCGGCGAACGGCGTCGCCGTGGTGATGGTCGACTTCCGCAACAGCGTCACCGCGTCGTCAGCTCCCGAAGTGGCGCCCTTCCCAGCCGGCCTGAACGATTGCGTGTCCGGATTGCACTGGGTCGTCGATCATGCGGAGCAGCTGCGGATCGACCCCGCCCGTATCGTGGTGGCGGGCGAGAGCGGCGGCGGCAACCTCACCCTCGCCACGGGTCTGCGCCTCCAGCGCGAGGGCGACCTCGCGTTGATCAAGGGTCTCTACGCCCTCTGCCCCTACATCGCGGGTCAGTGGCCGACTCCGGAGTGCCCGTCGTCCGTCGAGAACGAAGGGATCCTTCTCCATCTGCACAACAACCGTGGCGCCATGGGCTACGGCATCGAGGCCTTCGAGGAACGGAACCCGCTCGCCTGGCCTTCCTTTGCCGGGATCGACGACGTGATCGGCTTTCCGCCAACGGTCGTGAGCGTCAACGAGTGTGATCCGCTGCGCGACGAAGGCATCAATTTCTACCGGCTCCTTCTCTCCGCCGGCGTTCCGGCGCGGTGCCGCCAGGTCATGGGGACCATGCACGGCACGGAGATCTTCGTGATCGCCTGTCCGGACATCAGCCGGGACACGGCGCGCGACATGGCCGCCTTTGCCCGCGACTGATCGAGTGCGTCGGTGCGTCGGCGCGCGGGAGATGGACGAGTCGACGCCTGACCTTTTGAAGGTGTGTTGCGACGTTTCCCAGCGGCGGACGATGTCCAATTTCAACGTGACAGGGTGTCTCTGATCTGGAAGGACACCCGGCTCCCGCGAACGAGCACCTCTGATGACGAGATTGGGAGCGTCAGGCGGAATGCCCTCGGCTTTCGAGTCTGCTCAGGGGAAGACGCCCGAGACGCAGATCCCATAGGTCATGTGGTCGGGTGCCAGCGATTGGATGTTCGGCAACGCGAAGTTCGAGGTGCCATTCCCGCCGTACGTAATTCCGAGCAAGGCGAACATGGCGTTGTTGCCAGAGATCGGCAATAGCTGTCCGGCGGCGATCGTGTAGTTGGTTGGAAGTCCGTCCCCTTGTTGAGCGAAGAGCTCGATCTGCCCCAAGGTGCATTGAGCGCCAGCCGACATGCCCGCGCTTGCCGTCCCGGTGTTCACCCCGATGCCCGGCGGGCTCTGGTCCCAGTTCAGCGAGGTGAAGCCCGACGGGCAGGACGCGGTGACCGAGCTGTCGATCACTTTCAACGCATGAGCGGTGCCGGTCGTCTTGTAGCAACCGTGAACCACTCCCGACGAGTCAGGAATCGAGTCAGGAGTCGAAGCCCAGCTCACACCGGTGGCCACGACGACACCGAAGACCATGGCCCCAACTGCGACCAGGCCAAGGCTCTTGATGCTCGCCCTTCGTACATCTGCCACTTTCAGTCCTCCTTCATGTCCCGCGAAGTCGTACTTGTATCAGAAGATGCCAGCGAACGAGGCGTCCCTGTGGCGAGTACGGGATCTAATGCGTCACGCCTGGGGGGGATGGCTCTGTCTTCAGGACCGCCCAAGCGAATGACAGGTGAACGTCTTGCGACCATGTTGTGACGTGACGAAGGAGCGCGACGCCGACGCCTGAGCGCGGTTCCTAATCGAGGCGCCGGAGCGAGTCCTTGTAGCGAGCGGCGTTGGCCACGTACTGCGCGGCGGAGAACTGGATCATGGCCTGGTCCGACCTGCCCTCGAGGATGCGGGCCGGGACACCCACGGCCAGGGCGCCGGCCGGGATGGCCATGCGGTTGGGGACGACGGCGTTGGCCGCGACCGTGGCGCCCGGTCCGATCACCGCCCAGTGCAGCACGACGCTGCCGGAGCCGGCGAGCGAGTCGTCCTCGAGGGTGCACCCCTCGAGGTGGGTGAGGTGGCCGATTACGCACCCGTTCCCGATGACCGTGGGGAACCCCGGCCCGGCGTGGACGACGGTCCCGTCCTGGATGGAGGTCCGTTCGCCGACCGTGATGGTGCCGTAGTCGCCGCGCAGCACGGCTCCCGGCCACACGCTCGAGGCCGCGCCGACGGTGACGTCGCCGATGACCACGGCGTCGGGGTGCACATACGCCTCGGGGTCGATCTTCGGCGCCACGCCGCCCAACTCGTACAAGGCCACGGAGCCGGACCCTACACGTGCGCCACGACCCAGGAGACACCCTGATAGCCGCGGTAGCCGAGGTAGATGATGCTGGCCACGATCATGGCCTTGAAGTACCAGGGGATCGGCCCCCGCTCCTGCTCGGCCAGGATCGTCCCGCAGGTCGGGCACTCCCCCTCCTCGCCGAGGTCCTCGTCCTCGACCAAGGTGTCGCATTCCTCGCACCAGGCCACGTCCGTCTCCGCCCGCTCAGCGCCCGCCGATCCGGACGCGCAGCTTCATCGGCGTCTGGCCGAGCTCGAACTTCTCGCGCAGCCCTCGCTCGATGTAGCGCAGCCAGGTCTGCGGCAGCCGCCCGCTGCTGAAGATGGTGAAGGTCGGGGGGTCGATGGCGCCCTGGACGATGTAGCGGATGCGCGCCCGGGGAGCGGGCTGGCGGTCCTGGAGCTCTTGGACCGCCCGGTTCAACGCGCCGGTCGGCACGCGTCGGTGGTACGCCTCCTCCGAGTCGCGCAGGGCGGGCAGGACCCGGTGTACCCCCCGTCCGGAGCTGGCCGACATCCGGAGCACCGGTGCCGCACCGAGAAAGGCCAGCCGATCCCCGACGCCGGCCAGGACGTCCTCGCGGTCGTCCGTCGCCACCAGGTCCCACTTGTTCAACGCGACGATGGCCGGGCAGCCCGAGACCCCGATGCGCTCCGCCAGTCGTTGGTCCTGGTGCGACGCACCGACGGTCGCGTCGATGACGAGGATGGCGATGTCGGCCCGTTCGAGCACGGCGCAGGGCGCGCATCGTGGCGTGCTGCTCGGTGCCGCGATCGGTCCGCGCCGGGCGGCGCAGGCCAGCCGTGTCGACGAAGCAGACCGGGCCGTCGGGCGTGTCGACGACAGTGTCGATGGCGTCACGCGTCGTGCCGGGGAGGTCGTGCACGATGGAGCGCTCCTCTCCCAACAACCGGTTGAACAGCGTGGACTTGCCGACGTTCGGTCGGCCGATGATGGCCACACGCGGCATGGACACCTCGCCCTCCGCGGGCGTGGGGCGCTCCTCCCCCGCGCTGTCGGTCGCCGGCTCCGAGAACTCGGCGACGACGGCGTCGAGCAGGTCCCCTGTCCCGCGTCCGTGCAGCGCGCTCACCGGGTACGGGTCGCCGAGGCCGAGCGATACGAACTCCCACGCGGCAGCCTCCCGGTTGGCGTCGTCGACCTTGTTCACGACGAGGTGCACCGGTGGGCCGGCCCGCCGGATCACCTTGGCGGCGGCCAGGTCCTCCTCGGTCACCCCGGTGGTCACGTCGACGATCATCAGCACGACGTCGGCTTCGGCCAGGGCGCGCTCGGCCTGCTCGCTCACCTTGGCCTCCAGCGTGTCGCCGGCGGCCAGCCACCCTCCGGTGTCGACGACGTCGAAGGGCACACCGGCCCACTCGGCCGTCAGCACTTTGCGGTCCCGGGTCACGCCCGGCTCTTCTTCCACGACGGCGGCGCGCGCCCCGACGATGCGGTTGACGAGCGAGGACTTCCCGACGTTGGGCCGGCCGGCGACGACGACCAGGGGCAGCGTCATGCCGCGCACGCCGGCACGAACGAGCGGCCGTCGAGGGCGGCGTGGAGGGACGGGCCGTCGCACGGCACGATTTCGACCGGCCGCGGCAGGTCGGCCAACGTCAGCCCGTCCAGAAAACGGCCCTCGTTGAGACAGGCATCGGGCAGCAGGACGCGCGTGCCGTCCGGGATGTCGCCCAGCGAGCGCGCCACGTCCTCGGCGGTGAGCAGGCCGGCGACGCCGATGTTCCCCCCGAAGAAGTCGTTGGGGACCGCCCGCACCGAGATGTCGGTCCGTTCGTGGCCGGCGACCAGTGGGGCGAGCACGGTCGCCCCGTAGGTCCCGGTCAGCACGACGACGGGCCGGTCGTCCCGGCCACCCGGCACGGTGGGCAGTCGCGGGGCTCGGTACCCGGCGGCCGGGGCAGCGTCGACGGCGGCGAAGAACCCGTGGCGAACGCCTCCGGGGCCCTCGGCCGACGGCCGGCGAAAGCCTTCGGTGAAGGCCCGGGCCATGCCGATGCCGTTCTCGTGCTGCGGGTACCCCTCGTAGTGGCGGTCGGGCGGCAGCGGGAGGCCGGCCATCAGGTAGTACTCGTCGGCGGCGAAGACCGTCCGGCGGCCGAGGGCCTTCCGGAAGAGACCCTGCCAGGCGTGGACGGTCTCGACGACGTGGCGTGCCTCGTCCGCCGTGTGTGGTCTCATCTCGGGCTCCGTGGAGAACCGGCTGAGGCCCAGCGGCACGACGCCCACGCTGGCCAGCGCCGGGTAGCGGTCCATGATCCCGGCCATCGTGTCCTCCAGGGCGTCCCCGTCGTTGACGCCGGGGCACACCACCACCTGGCCGTGCACCTCGATGCCCCCGTCGAGCAGCACGCTCAGCCAGCGCAGGCTCGTCGCTCCCCTCGGGTTGCGCAGCATGCTGGCTCTCAGGTCCGGGTCGGTGCTGTGGATGGAGACGAACAGGGGCCCGAGGCGTTCGGTCAGGATGCGCTCGGCATCGAGCTCGGTGAAGCGCGTCAGGGTGGTGAAGTTGCCGTAGAGGAACGAGAGCCGGTAGTCGTCGTCCTTGAGGTAGAGGCTGCGGCGCATGCCCTTGGGCAGCTGGTAGATGAAGCAGAAGGCACAGTGGTTGTCACAGGTGCGGACACGGTCGAACACGGCTGACGACACCTCGACCCCGAGGGGCTCCCCCGCCCCCTTCGAGACCCGTACCAGGCGCGGGAGCGGCGCGCCGGCGCGTCGCACGAGGACGCTGAGGTCGTCGGCATCGGCGAGTTGCTGGAATTCGATCACGTCGCGCGGCTCACACCCGTTGAGGCTGACGAGCTCGTCGCCCACGGCCAGGCCGGCCCGGGCTGCCGGCGACGCCGCGGTGACCGAAGTCACCGTGGGAGCTGACATGCTGACCAGGATAGTGCCGATAACCTGGACTTTGTGCCCGGCGTCAAACGCGTGCTGCTCGCCCAGCCCCGGGGCTTCTGCGCCGGTGTCGAGAAGGCCATCAAGGCTCTGGCGTGGATGGTGCGGGTCTTCGAGCCTCCGGTGTACTGCTACCACGAGATCGTCCACAACCGGCACGTGGTGGACCGCTTCCGCCAGCAGGGGGTGGTCTTCGTCGACGACGTGGCTGAGGTCCCCCAGGGAGCACCGCTCATGTTGAGCGCACACGGCTCCGCACCCGAGGTGGTAGGCCAGGCCCGCCGGCGCGGCGGTGTGGTCGTCGACGCGGTGTGCCCGCTCGTGACCAAGGTGCACCACGAGCTCAAAGTGCGCAGCCGCAAGGGCTACACCGTCCTCTACGTCGGTCACGCCGGTCACGAGGAGGCGGTGGGCACCATGGCCGTCGCCCCCGAGTCCGTCCGGCTGGTCGAGCGCGAGGAGGACCTCGACGCGCTGGGCGATCTCGCCGCGGACGGGACGCCGGTGGCGCTCCTGGCCCAGACCACGCTCAGCCACGACGAGTGGCGCGGCCTCATGGAGTCGGCACGCCGGCGCTTCGACGACCTGTGGATGCCGAACCGCAGCGACCTGTGCTTCGCCACCACCAACCGTCAGGCCGCGCTGAAGGAGATCGCGTCCGAGGCCGACGCGATCGTCGTGATCGGGTCGGCCAACTCCTCCAACACGGTGGCGCTCGAGAAGGTGGCCCGAGCCGCCGGCTGCCCCCGCGTGCTGCGCGTCAACGAGGCCGAGGAGCTTCCTGACGACCTCAGCGGCATCGTCGGGGTGACGGCCGGCGCCTCGGCCCCCGAGGCCCTGGTGGCCGAGGTCATCGCCCGTCTCGCTCCGGCCGAGGGGGTCACCGAGGTCGCCGTGACGACCGAGGACGAGTACTTCCCCCCGCCCCCCGAGCTCCGCGAGCTGCTGCGCGCCGTGGGGTCGACCCTCGGGCTGCTGGCCGGCCGCCCGGCTTCCACCCGGGCCGACCCGGCGGCCGAGGACCGGGCGGTCTCCGCGGCCGACGTCCTCGACGTGCTGGCCCTCTCCGGCAGCCCGGCGCGATGATTGGGTCATGACGTTCACCCGTATGGACGAGTCGACCTCGGCGCAGTGGCAGCACATCGTCACCGAGTCGATGGAGCACCAACCCCGCGTGGCCGATCGAGTGCTGGCCATGCTGGCCTCCCTCGAAGAGATCGTCGACGGGTTCGAGGTCGACCAGCTGGTCCACTCGCTGCAGACGGCGACCCGGGCCGAGGAGGCGGGAGCCGCCGACGAGGTCGTCGTCGCCTCCCTCTGTCACGACATCGGCAAGGCGGTGTCGGTCATGAACCACCCCAGGATCGCGGCCGAGATCCTGCGTCCCTACGTCGACGCTGACACCTACCACATGATCCTGGCCCATCAGGACTTCCAGGGCCGCCACTACTACGAGTATCTCGGCCTGGACCCGAACGCACGGGAGAAGTACGAGGGCGAGGCCTGGTACGCCCTGGCCGAGCAGTTCGCCGACGAGTGGGACCAGACGAGCTTCGACCCTGACTACCCCACGAAGCCGCTCTCGCACTTCGAACCGTTGGTGCGCCAGATCTTCGCGACGCCGAAGTCACTTTGAGCCCCGAGAGCGGCGCGGCCTCCGGCGCCGCTGTCCACACCGACCCCGATCGCGCCCGCCGCGTCATCGAGGCGTCGCGCCTGGAGTTCGACCGCCGCTACCCGGACCTCAAGGTCTCCCCCACCGTGGGCTTGATCTGTGCCTTCGAGGAGGAGGACAACATCGGCGCGGTGCTGGCCGCCATGCCGGCGGAGGCGTGCGGGCTCCCGGTCACGACCCTGGTCGTCGTGGACGGCGGGAGCGACCGGACCGACCGGGTGGCACTCGACGCCGGCGCGGTGACCTTCGTCCTCACCGAGAACCTGGGTCACGGCTATGCGCTCCGCGTCGGCTACGCCCTCTGCATCGAGCTCGGCGCCCAGTTCGTCGTCACGCTCGATGCCGACGGCCAGAACGACCCCGGCGAGATCCCGGTCATGCTGCAGCCCCTGGTGGACGACGAGGCCGACTTCGTGGTCGCCTCGCGGGTGCTCGGCCGGGACACCACGACCGACCGCACCCGCAAGGCCGGCGTGCGGGTGTTCTCCTCCATCATGAGCGCCATGGGGCGCACGAAGCTCACCGACACCTCCAACGGCTACCGCGCCCTGCGGGTGAGCATGCTCGAGGACGTCGCCTACCGGCTGATCCAGTCCCAGTACCAGACGGCCGAGCTGCTGATCGTGGCCATGCGGCGTGGCTGGCGCGTCACCGAGCGCCCCACGGTCTGGTTGCCCCGCGCTTCGGGCACGACCAAGAAGGGGAAGAACTGGCTCTTCGGCTTCCGCTACGGCCGGGTCGTCTTCGGCACGTGGTGGCGGGTCCGCAAGGCCGGAACGCACGACCAGCGCCGCTAGGCGCGTCCCTTCCCGGGGTCCCGCGGAGCCCGGCGGCGATGGACGGAGGCGGGTGTCGGACCGGGGTGCAGCGCCGCGCGCGCGATCGCGTCCCGTCCGGGTAGACAATGGATGGGGCGAGCTAACCACGTCACGACTGTGAGGCTGCCATGAAGCTGCGATTGCATCGTCGGAGCCACGACACCCCGCTCGGCAACGGGGCCCGCCCGTCGTCCGTCCACGTCTTGCGTGACGAGGACGACCTACGGCGGGCCCTCAGCCGTGCCGCCGAATTCGACCAGCGCGTGGCGGACGCGCACTTGTCACGCTCGGCCCGCTACCGGGCGCTCATGGCCGAGGACGGCGACGGCGAGCCCGGCGAGTGGCCCGCCGGAGGGTTGCCCCCGGCGGCCACCCGTCCTCAGTAGCGGCTGCTGCGCGCCCGGGCCTCGTCGTAGACGGACTGGAGCCGCCCGACGAGGTCGGCGGTCGTGGCGCGCACGGCCGAGCGTGAGACCCGGCCGCCGCCGGTACGGGGCGGAGGCGCCATGGCGGGGCCGACGACCACGTCGATCGTGTAGGGCTTGGGCACCTTGCTCCCTTTGGGCATGGCCAGGTCTGACCCGGCGATGCCGATCGGGACGATGGGGGCGCCGGTTCGGGCCGACAGGAACGATGCGCCCTCCATCAGGTCCCGGATCTCAGGTCCCTCGCGTCGGGTGCCTTCGGGGAACATGACGAGCAGCTCGCCGCGCACCAGGACCTGCTCGGCCCGTTGGAGTGCCTCGCGGTCGGCCGATTCGCGGTGCACCGGGAACGCGCCGACGGTGAGCAGCAGTCGTCCCAAGGCCTTGTTCTTCCACATCTCGTCCTTGGTCATGAAGAAGAGCTTGCGTGTGGTGCAGAAGGCAGCGAAGCCGAAGTCGGCGAAGGAGCGGTGCACCGGCGCGAGGATGGCGGGCCCTGTGCTCGGGACGTTCTCCTTGCCCACCACCCGGGGCCGGAACCACGCCCAGAGGGTGGACACGAAGATGGCGCGCTCGGCTCGGTAGAGGGCGGTCCGGCGCGGATCGATCTCGAATTGCTGGTGCCGCCCCGGCGCGGTCACCTCGGCTCCGTCCTCGCCTGCCACCTCGGGGCCCGGCGTGCTCACAGCCACGACAACACCTCCTCCACCACATCCTGCACCGTGCGGCCAGTCGTATCGAGACGGTGGGCGTCCTCGGCCTCGCGCAGCGGGGAGGCAT
The DNA here is from genome assembly GCA_963828505.1 of uncultured Acidimicrobiaceae bacterium. Classification (GTDB taxonomy): domain Bacteria; phylum Actinomycetota; class Acidimicrobiia; order Acidimicrobiales; family RAAP-2; genus Bog-473. The sequence goes on along the minus strand of CAWHFM010000004.1, from coordinate 140,010 downwards.
CCCGGGTCGAGTCGATGCGGTCACGGCGCGCCACGCCCTCGGGCGCTTCGTCGTCACGGCGCCGGGCGCGCTCATCGGCGGTGGCCGTGAGGTAGACCTTCAGGGCGGCGCCCGGGAAGACGACCGAGCCGATGTCGCGGCCCTCCACGACGCCGCCGCCGTGGGACTCGGCCCAGGCCCGTTGTCGCTGCACCAACGACCGGCGCACGGCGGGGTTGGCGGCCACCACCGAGACGGCCGCGCCGACTCCGGGCGAACGGATCTCCCCGGTGACGTCCGCCCCGTCGATGACCACGCGCTCGCCGACCTCGATGGTGGCGGCCTCGGCCAGCGCCGCCACCGCGTCCATGTCATCGACGGCGACCCCCCGGGCCAGGGCGGCAGCGGCGACGGCCCGGTACATGGCGCCGGTGTCGAGCCGGGCCAGCCCGAGGTGCTCGGCCACTTCGCTCGAGACGGTGGATTTGCCGGCACCAGCCGGTCCGTCGATGGCCACGAGCAGCGCACGAGGGCGCCGCGGCCCGGCCGCCAGCGACGCCAGGTCCTCGGCGAAGCCGGGGTAGCTCGTCTCGACCGCGCCGAATCCGGCGACGAGGCTCCGCTCGCCTGGCGGCGCGGCCAGCGCGGCGACGGCGGAGGCCATGGCCATCCGGTGGTCCCCCCGGCTGTCGACGCGCGCCCCGCGGAGCGCTCCACCGGTCCCGGTCACGGCCAGCGTGTCCTCGTCGACGGACGCGATGGCGCCGAAGGCCTCCACCATCGCCGCCACCGCGGCGAGCCGGTCCACCTCTTTGACCCGGAGCTCGCCCACGTCGGTGAACACCGTGGTGCCTTCCGCCACAGCCGCGGCGACGGCGAGCGCGGGAACCTCGTCGAGGGACGGGATCTCGCTGGCGGGCACCTCGGTGCCGCGCAGGGGCCCGAACGAAGCCGTGATGGAGACCGTCCCGTCCTCGTCCGGCACGACCGCGACCGCCGCGCCCATGCGCTGAAGAACGGACACGAACCCGAGACGGGCGGGCCCGCCGTACACGTGCTCCACCGTGACCCGGCTGCCCGGCACGACGCATCCGGCGACGACGAAGAAGGCGGCGGCGGACGGGTCGCCCGGCACGGCGCGGTCGACCGGCCGCAGGCTCGAGCGCGTCACCGACACCACCCGTCCTTCTCCCCAGGGCTCGACCGTGACGTCGGCACCGGCCTCGGCGAGCATCTCCTCGGTGTGGGTGCGCGTGGTCACGGGCTCGCGCACGACGGTGGTGCCGCGGGCGGAGAGACCGGCGAGGAGGATGGCGGATTTCACCTGGGCGCTCGCCACCGGCGGCGTCCAGTCGATCCCCTGGAGGTTCCCGCCCTGCACGCGCAGTGGGGGCAGCCGCCGCCCACCGCGGCCCTCCACCCGCGCGCCCATGGCAGAGAGGGGTTCGGCCACACGATCCATGGGGCGCGACGAGAGTGACTCGTCCCCCACCAGCTCGGTCTCCCAGTCCAAGCCGGCGACCAGACCGGCCAACAGCCGCATCGACGTCCCCGAATTGCCGCAGTCGAGGGCGGACGAGGGGGCGTGCAGCCGGCCGCGGCCGCCGTGCACGACGACGCTGCCGTCGCCGGGACGCTCCACGCGGGCGCCCATGGCCTCGACGGCGGCGAGCGATGCCGTCACGTCCGCGCCGTCCGAGAGCCCGGTGATCCGCGACGTCCCCTCGGCTAGCGCGCCGAACAGCACAGCGCGGTGCGAGATCGACTTCTCGCCGGGCGTGCGGACGGCGCCGACGCAGGCGACACCGCCCTCGAGGACCAAGATGCGAGGGACGCTCAACGGTCCGCCACCGGTCTCACGAGAGCTGCTGGACCCGGCAGCGGTAGCCCTGCTCCTCGACCGCCGCGCCCAAGCGCCCGGCGACTGACGCGTCGACCACGAGGATCAGCACCCCGCGCGGTCCCTCGGTCGAGTGCGCGATCTCGATGTCGTAAATACCGATGCCCGCCCCGGCGGCGAGCGAGGTGATCTCGGCGAGGACACCGTCGCGGTCGGGCACCGGGATGCGCAGCTCGGCCAGGTTGTCGGGCCGGGCCACGCGAGCCGGGAGGCTCCGCCGGGCCGTGCTCGCTTTCTTGAGGAGGTCGAGCAACGCCGCCCGGTCCTGGGCGGCCACCCGGTCTCGCACCGCCGTGAGGTCGCGCACGAGCGTGTCGAGCGCGCCGACGATCGGCGACGCGTTCTCGGTGCAGATGTCCGGCCAGATCCCCGGATGGCCGGCCGCCACCCTGGTCATGTCGCGGAAGCCGCCCGCGGCGAGGCGCAGCAGGGTTCCGTCCGGCTGGGCGCCGTCGCTGGCGGCGTTCATGAGGGTGGCGGCCACCAGATGGGGCACGTGCGACACGACGGCGACGAGGCGGTCGTGATCCTGAGGCGAGAGCACCAGGGCGTCGGCGCCGAGGGCGACCACTACTCCTTGGAGCCGGTCGAACGCCCCGAGGTCGGTGGTCGGCGTCGGCGTCAACACCCAGACCGCGCCCTCGAAGAGGTCCGGGTCGGCACCGTGCAGCCCGATCTGCTCCGAGCCGGCCATCGGGTGACCGCCGATGAAGCGGGGGTGGTCCGCCGTCTCGACGATGGCCGTCTTCACCCCGCTGACGTCCGTCACCACCACGTCGGCCGCCCGGCCCTCCGTCTCGAGCACGCGGCGTACCACCGCCGCGACGGCGGCCGCCGGTGTGGCGACGAAGACCACCTCGGCGTCGAGGTCGTCGCCCACCGCGTCGACCACCCCCGACTGGAGCGCTTGGCGCTGTCGTTCCGGGTCCGCGTCGAGCCCGGAGACGTGCCAACCCCGGCGGCGCAGGGCCAGGGCGATCGATCCGCCGATCAGGCCCGTCCCGACGACGACCGCACGCCGGCGCCCCGTTCCCTCACCCGGGCTTCGCTCGACGGTGCTCCCCTCAGGCGGGGAGGTCATCGCGGAGCCCTTGGGCGCCGTGCAGGTAGACGTGGTGGATCTCGTCCCTCGGCCTCGCGGTGTACACGTGGAGGAGGACGCGGATGCAGCGCGGCATCGACCCGTGCACGGGGATCTCCGCCGCGCACAGCAGCGGCACGGCGCCGAAACCGATCTCACGGATCGCCGTGGCGGGAAAGACGCTGGTGACGTCAGCCGTCGTGGTGAACACGGCGCTGACGATGTCGTCCTCGACCAGTTCGTTGCGCTCCATGATCTCGCGCATCATCTCCTGCGAGCGCTCCGTCACCTGGTCCACGGTGTCGGCGTCGACCGTCGTCGCGCCGCGCAGACCCCTGACCATGGGAGCGGGTGGCATGGCCGGTCACTCTACCGGCACGGACCCCGGGCCCCGGGCGGCCGCCGCCAGCGCACGCACCTCGGCCTGGGTCAGCTCACGCCAGCGCCCCGGAGCGAGCGTGGTGTCGCGCAGCGGGCCGATGCGGGTGCGCACGAGCCGGCGCACCGGGTGCCCGACGGCGCTGCACATGCGGCGGACCAGGCGGTTGCGCCCCTCGTGGACCACCAGGCGCAGCACCCCCGGGGCGAGCACCCCGACCTCGGCCGGCGCCGTCACCCCGTCCTCGAGCTCCACCCCGCGACGCAGGGAGCGCAGCGCCCCGGGCGCCGGGGTGCCGCCGTCCACCTCGGCCACGTACTCCTTGGGCACGCCGTGTGACGGGTGGGCCAGGTGCTGCGCCAGCATGCCGTCGTTCGTGAGCACGAGCAGCCCCTCGGTGTGCAGGTCGAGCCGGCCCACCGGGAACACACGCGGCTCGGAGGGGACCAGCTCGAGCACCGTCGGCCGGCCCTGGGGGTCGTCGGCCGTCGTGACGACGCCGTCGGGCTTGTTCAACAAGTAGTAGACGAGGTCGGGCGAGACCGGGACGAGGGCGCCGTCGACCTCGATGCGGGCCGTGGCCGGGTCCACTCTGAGCCCGAGGACGGCCACGGCGCCGTCCACGGTGACCCGACCCGCGCCGATCAGCTGTTCGCAGACCCGCCGGGAGCCGAGCCCCGCCCGGGCGAGGACCTTCTGGAGCCGCTCCCCCGCCGTGTCCTCAGCCGTCGTCTGAGGTCGACTCCGTCCCCAGGCCGAGTGCCGATTGCAGGTCGCGCTCGAGGTCTCCGGCCACCTCGGGACCGGGGAGGAAGTCCTCGACCGCGGGGAGCTGGTCCAGCGAGTCGAGGCCGAGCCGCTCCAAGAACAGGTCGGTCGTCCCGAACAGCGCGGGTTGGCCGGGACCCTCGGCGTGGCCCACCACGGCGATATAGCCGCGCTGCTCGAGCAGCCGGGTGACGCCGTCGACGTTGACGCCGCGCAGGGACGAGATCTGCCCGCGCGACACCGGTTGGCGGTAGGCGACGATCGCCAGCGTCTCGAGCGCGGCCGTCGACAGGCGGTGCGACACCTCCCGGTTGGCGAAGCGTTCGACGTAGGCGGCCAGGTCCGGATGCGTCTGCAGGCGGGCGCCGCCTGCGATGCGGGCGAGGACGAACCCCCGTCGTTGCTCCTCGTACTGGCGCCCCAGCTCGGCCAGCGCTGCTTCCACCCGCTCCACCGGCTCCTCGACGAGCTCCGCCATCAGCCGCGGCGGGACGGGCTCGACCGCCACCAGCAGGATGGCCTCGGCCGCCCGGCGTAGCTCCACGTCCTCCACGGTCCGCCCTCTCAGCCCTGGTAGTCGTCGATTTCGTAGCCGGCCAGCTCGAGCAACCCTCGGCCACCGACCGACGCGGGCTCGGCTCCGGCGAGCCAGGTGATCTGCAGGTCCCCGAAGGTCGTCCCCTGCCCGAGCGAGACGCGGCCCATCTTGCACAGCTCGAGCACGGCCAGGAAGCGGACGATGACGTCCATGCGGGTCCGGCACTCGGCCACCAGCACCCGGAACGACTGCGCCCGGGCTTCTTCGGGCGCGGCCAGCAGCTCCGCCACCGCTTCTGACACCGACACCGTGTCCACGGTGACGTGGGACAGGTCGACCCGCGGCACGGGCCGCTCCGCTGCGCCGCGCAGGTAGGCCTGGGCCAGGTCCTCGGGGGTGATGCCGGCGAGGAGGTCCGGCGCGTGGACGACGAAGTCCTCGTCGAGCCCGGCCTCCCGGGGTACCGAGCGCGAGGCGTGCTCGGCCAGGGCCACGAACACGTCGGCGGCCGCGGCGTAGGCGCGGCACTCGAGGAGGCGCGCCAGCAGCAGGTCGCGCTCTTCCCAGCCGGCAAAGTCCTCGTCCTCGTCGGCCGCCTCCCGACCCGGGAGCAGACGCTGGGACTTCAGCTCGACGAGGATGGCGGCGACGAGGAGGAACTCCGAGAGCTGGTTGAAGTCGATCAGCTCGCGCTGCTCGGTGAGGGCCTGCACGAAGCCGTCGACCACCGGCAGCAACGGGATGTCGAGGATGTCGACCTCGTGCGAGGAGACGAGGTGCAGCAGCAGATCGACGGGGCCCTCGAAGATGGGTGTCGAGACGGCGTAGGTCACCCGCCGACGATACCGAAACGGCGCGGCGCGTCCGTGCATCCCCGGCGACCCCCCGGCGGTGCCAAGGACACCTCCGGCTGCGCCCTACCATGTCGGCCCATGACCAGGCATCTCCGCCCATGAGCGGCCGCGCCGGATCGCCACCGCGAGCACAGGAATCGGCCTGATGAACCGGGTCCTCTCGGGCATCGCGCCCTCCGGCAACTTCACGCTCGGCAATTACCTGGGCGCGCTGCGGCACTGGGTGAGCTTCCAGGACGGCTACGACGCCTTCTACTGCGTGGTGGACCTGCACGCCCTGACCACCGAGATCGCACCCGAGGCGCTCCGCGCCAACACGATCGACGCCGTGCTGAACCTCCTCGCCGTGGGCCTGAATCCGGACCGCTGCTCACTCTTCGTCCAGAGCCACGTCCCCGAACACGCGCGTCTGACGTGGCTCCTCGAGTGCACCGCCAGCATGGGCGAGTTGCGGCGCATGACGCAGTTCAAGGACAAGGGCCGGGCCCAGGAGGCGGTCCGCGTCAGTTTGTTCACCTACCCCGTGCTCATGGCGGCGGACATCCTCCTCTACGACGCGTCTTTCGTCCCGGTCGGTGACGACCAGCGCCAACACCTGGAGCTGGCCCGCGAGCTCGCCATCCGGTTCAACAACCGCTACGGGGAGACCTTCGTCGTCCCCGACGCCGCCATCGCGGGCACAGGCGCCCGGGTCATGGACCTCCAGCATCCCGAACGCAAGATGTCGAAGTCCATCGAGTCGCCGCTGGGCACCATCGGCCTGCTCGACTCCGACGAGGAGATCACGAAGAAGATCCGCCGCGCTGTCACCGACACCGACGGCGAAATGCGCTACGACCGTGGGGCCAAGCCCGGCCTGGCCAACCTGCTCGACCTCCTGGCCGCGGCGACCGGGCGCGCCCCCGAAGACGTGGCTCTGGGCTACAGCCGCTACGGCGACTTGAAGAACGACGTCGCGGCGGCGCTCTGTGACCTCCTGCGCCCGGTGCGCGAACGCCGCGCCGCGCTCGAGGGCGACCCGGCCTACGTGGGCGCCGTGCTCGAACGCGGCACCGCCCGGGCGCACCAGGTCGCCGCTGGTACCTACGCCCGAGCGGCCGCCGCCATCGGCCTCTTGGCCCCGCCCACCTGATCCGGTCGATCCGGACCGGCCGGTCGATCCGGCGGGCCGGCGGGAGCGTCGTTCAGGGGGCGTTCCAGGCCACGACGGCCGACGTCGCCGGGTCGAAGTCCTGCGGCAGGTTGACTCCTGGCAGGCGGAGGATGGCGGTACGCCGCCCGCCGAGCGCGTAGGAGGCGACGGCGACCGACGACCCCCGGCCGACCGACGACCCCCGGCCGACCGCCTGGCCGAAGAAGACGTGGTCTCCGCCCGGGGCCCACGCCACCGGTCCGGTGGCACCCCGACTGCCTGGGACCGCTTGCACCGCGCCAGACGTCGTGTCCACCACGTCCAGTTCGCTGTGCTCGTCCACCGATGCGTGGGTGGTCGCCAGGGCGGACCCCGGGTGCGGCGCCCAGAGGACCGCGAACCTGCTGCCCGTCGGTGAGAAGACAAGCGCCGTCGCCCAGTCTCCCGGCGGCCCATCGAGCGTGCGCACGACCGAACCCGTGGCGGTCGCCACCCGGAGCACGGCGTCGCTGGTCCAGGCCAGCGTCGACCCCGAGACGGCCTCTTGGTCCCACGGGGTCGGCGTCGAGAGCACCCTCTGCCCCCGGGGATCCCACAGCACGAGGTCCTGATCCGGAGACGGTCCGAGGAGCACCAGGGTCGTCCCGACCTGGCCCAGCACGACCAGGCCCGAAGGAATCGTCACCGGCGGACCCACGGCGCGGCCGCGGCCGTCGTACTCCTGGGCCTGGCCCTGGTTCCCACCGGGGCCAGTGAGCCAGACGTCGGCGCGGTCAGTCGCCGGCGCCGGATAGGAGCCGTCCTTCGACGGCCACGAGTACACAACCTTCTGCAGATCGTTCGAGACCGACGCGTACGTACCTATCGGCCCCATCGCCGCGCCGATCACGTATCCCTGCCGCGCCAGCGCGATCGGCGGAGCCACGCCGGGGGCGGCGGGGACCTTCGAACCCGTACCGCGGCGAGTGTCGACGCGCACCCGCATCTGCAGTGAGCCCGTGAGGATGTCGAGGTTCGTCGCACCGCCGGGCACGGCTGCGCCGGTGGAGGCGGGAGCGGGCGGTGCCGTTCGCGGCGTGATGATGCGGCCCGTACGCTGCTGCGCCGTCAGCGAGAGGCCGGCCGAGAGCCCGAGCGCCGCTGCGAGCACGACCAAGCAGCACCCGACGATCCAGCGCCGGCGCCGGCGCCGCCTCGCCTGGGGGAAGAGCGCCTCGACGTCCGAGGGCAGCGTCGTGATCGACGTGTTTCTCCTCGAGGACCGTCGTCACGACGTCCCCTCCGCGCCTCGTCGCGCCGTCGTGCTCATGGCAGCGCGGCGATCATGTCGATCACGTCCTCGCGCCGATAGCCCTGGCGCCGCGCGAATTCGACGACGTCGCGGACGCGGGCGAGGACCGCCCCCTTCTGCGGTGTGCCCGACACGGTGATGCCCCGACCGCGCGTGAACTCGAGCAGTCCTTCGTCCCTCAGGATGTGGAGCGCCCGCAGCACCGTGTTCTTGTTGACGCCGAGTACGGCCGCCATGTCCTTGGCCAGGGGCAGGCGCTCACCCGGACCAGCCTCGCCCTCGGCGATGGCACGACGGATCTCGGCGGCGACTTGGTCGTGCAACGCCACCGGTTCGTTGCGGTCGATGTTGACATCCAACATAGTCCTATAGATAGTAGTACTATCTTGAGCAAATCGAAAGAGGCCCCGTGAAGGTCGTCGCGGCAAATCGACTCGACGACGCCGTGACGTCCGACCGCAGCCAGGGTTCGTCGGCCCAGGCCCTGTTCGAAGAGGCGCGGCGGCGCAGACGGCGTCGGTACCGGTGGGGCTTGTCCGCCGTCCTGCTGGCTGTCCTCATGGTGGCCGCCACCGTCTGGAGTTTCCGGGACGGCACGGTGCCCGGTTCGCCGCCCCATGGCACCCGAAGTCCGCAACCGGTTGGGACGGCCTACGAAGGATTGCCTCCAGCCATCGTCGTCTGGGCCCAGGTCTCGCCCAGCACCTTGGCGATTCAGGTCGTCTCGTCGAGGACCGGACGAGTGGTGCGGACGTTGGCGACCGACGACGGGCTCTTCAACAGCACGCCCCAACCCACGGTCTCCACCGACGGCACGGTCTTCTTCGACGACTCCGTGGCCGGATCCTCGACGCCGGGTCCCGGGGCGCCTCCCCCGGTCGAGCGGGTGATGGCCGTGCCCCTCACCGGCGGGCCGGTGACGTTCGTCGCGCTGGGCCACGACCCGGTCGTGAGCCCCGACGGACAGGACCTGGCCTATCTCACCTTCACACAGATCAGCGACGCCCCGGAGGCGATCGTCGTGCGTGACCTCCGCACCGGCACGTCCGCCACGTGGAGCTTCGCCACGAACGGTCCCGACATACGCCGACTGGACTGGCTGCCCGACTCCCGGCACCTGGCTTTCTCGACCGAGAACCTCGTGGACCGGGTGTGGCACCTCTCGACCGGTGTCATCGACGTGGCGGGCGGCGACCGGCGGCTCGAGGACGCACGGACGCTCCCGCTTCCGAAGTGCCCGGCCGGACAAGCTTGGGCGTACGGGACCGACCACACCATGGCCTGGGCGGGGTTCATCGACGAAAACCGCGGCATCGGCATCTGCCGATACGCCGACATCACCGACACGGAGGAATTGACCCGGCCCGTCGTGGTCGACGTCCGGACCGGTCGCGTGGTGGCGAGGCTTCCCGCCATTCACGCGCTCATCGGCGACGGGCCGGGAGGTGGATTTCAGGTCGACCCGACCGGTCGCTACCTGGCCTACGTCGGACCGGGACGCGGCGCCGGCGGCCTGTACCTCTGGGCGCTGAAGGACCGGGGCCGCGCCTCTGTCCCCGTCCTTCTCCGCCAACGGGTCGGAAGCGTCGGTTGGGTGCCGCCGTCGTCGGGCGGCCCCGGCCGGGCGTGACGCCGCCCGATCGTCAGATGCCGAGCACGCTCTCCCACCAGCTGTAGAGGCGGTTGAAGAGCCACGTCAGCGGTCCGTGCGGGTACAAGAAGAAGTTGAGCATCACCAGGCCGAGCAGGATCGGCATCGTGTACTGGCGGTACCTCAGGTAGGTCGGCCAGTACCGCGCCGGGAGCAGCCGCTCCAAGAGCACCGAGCCGTCGAGCGGCGGCACCGGGATCAGGTTGAAGGCGCACAACCCGACGTTGACCAGGCTGGCGTAGAAGACGACCTGTGCTCCGGTCGAGATCGAACCCGACGAGAGCACGCCGGGCCGGACGAACTGTACGAAGAGAACCCCGAAGAGGGCGGCGAGGGCGGCGTTGACGGCCGGGCCGGCGAGGGAGACCAGCACGCCCTGGTTCCGCGGGCTGCGCAGCCGGCCGACGTTCACGGGCACCGGCTTGGCCCAGCCGAAGAAGCCGACCCCTCCGAGCGAGAGAAGGGCGGGGACGAGCAGGGTCCCGACCGGGTCCACGTGCGGGACGGGATTGAGCGTGAGGCGTCCCGCCCGCTTGGCCGTGTCGTCGCCGAAGGCGTTGGCCACGTAGCCGTGAGCCACCTCGTGCAGGACGATCGACGGCACCATGACGCAGAAGATGACGATCTCCGTCGTCGTGATGTTGTGGTGCACGACGAGCGCCACCACGAAGACGACGACCGCCGCCATCCACAGGTTGCGCTTGGTCCGCGGGTCCATCGGACGGCGCCGGCCCGAGGCTGCTCCCGGTGGGCGCACCGGGTTAGTGCTTGGCGGCGTCGGCGATGCAGAGGCGAGCGGCGGGCATGGCCTCGAGGCGGGCCTCGCCGATCGGCTTGCCGCAGACCTGGCAGAGTCCGTAGGTCCCCGCCTCGAGCCGCGCCAGCGCGCCTTCGACCTCTTCGAGGGTCTCTCGCAACTCGCTGGCCAGCCGCTCGGCCTCGCCGCGTTCGGCCGTCACCTGGCTCGAATCGGCGAAGTTCGAGTCGTAGTTGAGGCCGCTGCCCTGGTCGTCGAACCCCAGCTCTTTCAGCTGGGCGCGCAAACCGGCCTGCTCGTCACGCAGCAAGGCGGTGAAGTCGACGTGATCGGCGGTCTCGGCCAGAGGGGCCTCGTTCGGCATGGGTTCATGCTACGCGGTCGTGGCCCCATGTGTCCCCGCCCTCGGGTGGGCGGCCTCGTAGGCCCGTCGCAGGTGTTCGGGCGAGACCTTGGTGTAGCGCTGGGTCGTCGCGATGGAGGCGTGGCCCAGCAGCTCTTGGACCACCCGGACGTCGGCGCCGCGCCCGAGCATGTGCGTGGCGCACGAGTGACGGAGCACGTGCGGGCTGACGCGGTCGGCCAGGCCGGCCCGCGTCGCGTACTTCTTCACGACCCCGTAGGCGCCCACCCGGGTCAGGCGGCTGCCACGCGTGTTGAGGAAGACCGCCTCCGCGTCGCTGCGACGGCGCCACCGGCGGGGCTCGAGGAGCGGGCGCCCCGGACCCGAGAGCCATTCCACCAACGCCTGGCGGGCGAGGCGCCCGAGGGGCACGACGCGCTCCTTCCCGCCCTTGCCGAGCACGCGGACGAAGGCCGGGGGGCCGCCGTCATGCCGCCCGTCGGCGACATCGTCGAGCGCGCCCGCGACGTCGCCGAGGTTGAGGCCGACCACCTCGCTCACCCGGGCGCCCGTTCCGTAGAGCACCTCGAGCAGGGCGCGGTCGCGCAGCACGGACGGTCCCGTCCCCACGACCGTCCCGAGCAGTCGCTCCGTCTCCTCCTCGCTCAGCGCCTTCGGCAGCAGCTCCGTGACCGAGATGGACGGCAGGTCCACCGTGGGGTCGTCGGCCCGGAGACCTTCTTCCACACAGAAGCGGTGGAAGCCGCGGATGCTCGAGAGGGCGCGGGCGACCGACGACGAATTGTGGGTGGCTCTGAGCGCGGCCAGGTGCGCCGCCACGTCGGCCGCCGTCGCGTCCTCCAGCGCGGTGCCGCCGCGGGCGTGCAGCGTCGACCCGTAGGCGGCCAGGTCGCGCCGGTAGGCGTCGAGCGTTCGCGGCGACCGCCCGCGCTCCACCTGGAGCCAGGAGAGGTACTCCTCGGCCGGGCGCGGCAGCACGGCCGCCGTCACGCCGGGCGCTCGGTGGCTGCGAGGCGAGCGCGGGCCAGGCAGAGCCCGAGCACCGTGGTCTCGTCCTTGAGGGTTCCGTCGGCCACCAGCGCGTCGAGGTCGGCCAGCTGCACGCGCTCGATGCTCATGAACCTCTCTTCGATCCCGTCCGGACGCGGTGCGCAGGCGGTGAGGCCGGTGGCCAGGAAGATCGTCGTGTGCTGGTCGCTGATCCCCGGGCTGTTCCACGTGCCGATCAGCCGTTCCCACGACGCCGCCTCCAGGCCCGCCTCCTCGGCCAGTTCGCGCCGGGCCGCCGCCTCGTGGCCTTCGCCTTCGCGGTCCAAGGTGCCGGCGGGGATCTCGAGCACCGAGGCGTCGACCGAGGCCCGGTACTGGCGCACGAGCGTGACCGAACCGTCGTCGTGCAACGGCACCACGGTCACCGCGCCGGGATGCCGCACGATGAAGCGGTCGAAGGGCGCGCCGTCGGGGTCTTGCAAGTGGAGACGGTCGACGCGGAACACCGTGGCCCGGAGGAGCTCCTCCTCCGAGACGCGGCGGAAACCCGGCACACGCTACGAGACGGCGTCGAGGTCGAGCAGGTGCGGTTCGCGCCCTTCGGCGCGCTCGAGGGCCGCCGCCACCAGGTCGCGGAAGAGGGGGTGGGGCCGGTCGGGACGGCTCTTGAACTCCGGGTGAGCCTGGGTCGCCACCCAGTAGGGGTGGTCGGCCAGCTCGACGAACTCGACCAGGCGCCCGTCGGGCGACATGCCCGAGCAGATCAGCCCGCACGCCTCGAGCCGCGACTTGTAGCGGTTGTTGAACTCGAAGCGGTGGCGGTGGCGTTCGGTGACGGCCAAGGTGCCGTAGGCCCGGGCGACCTTGGAGTCGGGCATCAGGACGGCCTGGTAGGAGCCGAGGCGCATGGTGCCGCCCTTCTCGGTCACCTCGGCCTGGTCGGGCATCAGGTCGATCACCATGTGCGGGGAGAGGGCGTCGAACTCGCGCGAGTTGGCGCGCTCGAGCCCGGCGCGGTCGCGCGCCAGCGCGATCACCATGACGTGGAGCCCGAGGCACAGGCCGAGGCACGGGATGGCGTGGTCGCGGGCGTAACCGGCCGCCGCCACCATGCCCTCGATGCCGCGCTCGCCGAAGCCGCCGGGGATGACGATGGCGTCCAGCCCGCGCAGGCGGTCCGACGAGAGCTGCCCCGGCACCAGCTCGGCGTCGACCCAGTCGAGCTCGACGTGCGCACCGTGGTGGAAGCCGGCGTGGCGCAGGGCCTCGACGACGGAGAGATACGCGTCGGGCATGTTCACGTACTTGCCGACGATGCCGACCCTGACGCGGCGCGAGACCGACTCGACCCGGCCGACGAGCGCCTCCCACTCGGTGAGGTCGATCCGGTGCGCGGCGTCGTCGAGGCCGAGGGTGCGGCAGACGTAGGCGTCGAGTCCCTGCTCGTGGAGGACGAGCGGGATCTCGTAGATGCTCGGCGCGTCGACGGCGGAGATGACGGCGTCGATGGCCACGTCGCACTGGAGGGAGATCTTGCGCTTCAGCGCGTCGGGGATGGGCTTGTCGCTGCGGCAGACGATGATGTCGGGCTGGATACCCCGGCTCCGCAACTCGGTCACCGAGTGCTGGGTCGGCTTCGTCTTCTGCTCGCCCGACACGAGGAACGGGACGAGGGTGAGGTGCACGTAGCAGACGTTGTCCCGGCCGATGTCGCGGCGGAACTGGCGGATGGCCTCGACGAAGGGCACGATCTCGATGTCGCCCACCGTGCCGCCGATCTCGACGATGACCACGTCGACGTCCTCGTCGGCCAACCGGCGGATCCGGTCCTTGATCTCGTCGGTGACGTGCGGGATCACCTGGACCGTGCGGCCGAGGAAATCGCCCCGGCGCTCCTTCTCGATCACGGACCGGTAGATGCCGCCGGTGGTCGTGTTCGAGCGCTTGGAGAGGTTCTCGTCGATGAAGCGCTCGTAGTGCCCGAGGTCGAGGTCGGTCTCGCCACCGTCCTCGGTGACGAAGACCTCGCCGTGCTCGCCCGGGTTCATCGTCCCCGGGTCGACGTTGATGTAGGGATCGAGCTTGCACATCGTCACCCGGAGGCCCCGGCACTTGAGAAGCCGGCCGAGCGAGGAGGCGGTGAGACCCTTCCCGAGCGAGCTCGAGACGCCGCCCGTGACGAAGACGAACTTGCTCACGCCACCTTGGTGGCGCCCCGCGCCTTCAACGCGCCCCGTGGCGCGTGCATTCGACTGTGCACCACCACACGTTAATCGACGGAGGCCGGCGCGGTGGTGGAGGCCTGCTCACCAGGCGCGTCGAGAAGTTCGCGCGCGTGGGCGCGGGCGGCGTCGCTGCGCGGATGGCCCGAGAGCATGCGCGACAACTCGGTCACCCGCTCCTCGCCGGTCACGGCGCTCGCCGAGGTGACGGTGCGCCCGGCGCGCTCGTGCTTGACGACTCGGATCTGCACGTCGGCGCGGGATGCGACCTGGGCCAGATGCGTGACCACGATCACCTGCCGGCTCCTCGCCACCTCCCCGAGCGCGTGCGCCAGGGCCACGGCGGCGGCCCCGCCCACGCCGGCGTCGACCTCGTCGAAGACCATGGTGCCCGGACCGCCCGGCCCGACCAGGCGGATGGCCAGCATGGCCCGAGCGAGCTCCCCCCCGGAGGCGACGCGTGCCAGGGGCTGGACCGGTTCGCCGACGTTGGCCCCGAGCGCCAGCTCGACCGGTTCGCCTGTGCCCTCGCCGGCGACGCGGACCTCGAGGCGCGCTCCCTCCATGGCCAGCTCACCCAGCCGCTCTTGCACCCGCCGGCCGAGCTCGCCGGCGGCCCGGGCCCGCACCGACCGCACGACGGCCTCGGCCTCGTCCAGCTCGGCCCGCACCTCGTCGCGCTCCGCGCCCAGGCGCGCCGAAACGCCGTCCGCGTCCTGGAGCGACGCCAGCCGGAGGGCCGCCTCCTCGGCGAACGACACGACGGCGCGGAGGTCCTCGCCGTACTTGCGCCGCAGCCCCGCCAGCAGGCGCCGCCGCTCCTGCACCTCGGCCAGGCGTCCCGGGTCGTCCTCCCAGGTCTCGAGCTCGTCGCGCAGGGTGCGGGCCAGGTCCGAGAGCTCGACGGCGGTCGCCGAGAGGCGGACCCGGTGCTCGTCGAGGAGCTGGTGGCCAGCCAGCGCGTCGGCCGCCCCTCCGAGCAGGTCGAGGGCGCCACCCTCCCCCGAGGCGGGGTCGATCAGCTCGGCGGCGAGCGCCGCCGCCTCCCGCAGCGCGCCGGCGTCGGCAAGGCGCTCCTCCTCCAGGCGCAGCGCCGCCTCCTCGTCGAGATCGTCCAGGCCGGCGGCGGCGATCTCGTCGACCTGGTAGCGCAACACGTCGGCCTCGCGGGCGCGCTGCTGCTCGTCCCCGCCCAATTCGGCCAGGGCGCGGTCGAGCTCGCGCCGCCGGGCGCGCAACTCCTGCACGGGCCCGAGGTCGGTGCCGGCGAACGCGTCGAGGACCCCGCGCTGCGAGGCGGGGCTCGTGAGCGACTGGTGCTCGTGCTGGCCGTGCAACTCGACGAGCTCGGCCGCCGACTCGACCAGGACGCTCACCGGGGTCATGCGCCCGTCGAGCCAGGCCTTGGAACGTCCCGAGGCGGGCACCGATCGGGCCACGATGACCTCGCGCCCGGCCACGTCCCCGCCGCCACCGGTGTCCGCGTCGTCCCCGGCCTCACGGCGCTCCCCCTCCCCCACGACGAAGCGCGCCTCGACCAGCGCCTCGGCCGCGCCGGCGCGGACCATGCCCGCGTTGGCCCGCCCGCCCAGCACCAGCTGCAGCGCCTCGACGACCAGCGTCTTGCCGGCTCCGGTCTCCCCGGTGAGGACGGTCATGCCCGGGCCGAACTCGAGGGTCAGGTCCTCTATCACCCCGAGGTCTCGTACCCGGAGCTCGGTCAGCATCAGGCGGCTCCGGGGCCGCACCCGTGGCGCACGGCTCAGTCCCGGCGCGACCGGTCGGCGAGCAGCCGGAAGCGGAGGATGCCGCCGAAGGTCTGCGGCTCGTTGCGCACCACGCGTACCGGGCGCTCGGCCACGGCGCAGCGCACGGTGGCGCCGGGCTGCAGGCGGCCGACGTCGGTCCCGTCGATGACGAGCGCCGCGGCCCGGTCGGGTGCCACCGCGATCTCGACTTCCTGCTGATCGGTGAGGACGAGACTGCGGTCGAGCGAGAAGTGCGGGGCGACGGGCGTCAGCACCATGGCCCGAAGGGTGGGCGCCAGGATCGGGCCGCCGGCGGAGAGGTTGTACGCCGTGGACCCGGTGGGCGTGGCGACGATGAGCCCGTCGGCCGAGTAGGTCAGGGCCGTCTCGCCGTCGATCGTGGTGGCGAGGCGGACGGTGTGCCCGAAGGCGATCTTCTGAATCACGACCTCGTTGAGCGCGAGCAGCGCAGTGCGACCACCGCTCACCGAACGGTCGGGACTCTCGGCGGAGCCGTCCGAGATGTCGATCTCCAGGGCGCAGCGCGCCTCGATGGTGGCCTTGCCCTCGAAGACGGTCGTGAGCGCCTGGCGCACCTGGTCCGGCCCGAGGTCGGGCAGGTAGCCGAGCCGGCCGAAGTTGACCCCGAGCACCGGCACGTCCTCGGTTGCGGCCAAGCGGACGACGCGCAGGAACGTCCCGTCGCCGCCCAGGCTCACGGCGACGGTGCTGCCGGCGAGGTCGACCGACCCGAGGTCGACGTCGACGCCCGCCTCAGCCACGCGGTCGGGCCCGCTGAAACGCAGGATCCGCGCCCGGTGGCCCAGAGTATGGAGCCAGCTGGCGGTGTCGTCGGCCAGCGCGAGCGCGTCCGGTCGCTCCGGGTGGACCAGGAAGGTGACGGTCGCCATGTCGGGCCGGCGATCAGCCCGCTGCGCCCGTGGTCCCCGGTGGGCGCGGAGGTCCCGGTGGACCCGCAGTGCCCGGTGGACCCGCAGTGCCCGGTGCCCCGGCGGTGACCTGGGAGGGGGTCACAGGTACCGGCGGCTGGGCCGGCGGGGAGGCATCGGGCGCCGCCTCCGCCACGGCGGCGGAGAGGAGGGCGGCCACCTCCACGTCTTCCGCTCCGGCGACGCCCTTGCGCGCGTGCACCAGGAATTCGACGTTGCCGGCGGGGCCGGTCAGCGGGGAGGCCATCGCCCCCATGATGCCGGTTCCGGCGTCGCCAAGGGCGGACGTGACGCCGGACAGCGCGCCGAGCCAGGACTCGGGATCGCGCACCACGCCGCGGCCCCGGGAGACGGTGACCCGGCCCGCCTCGAATTGCGGCTTCACGAGCAGGACGAGGTCGGCCCCCTCGGCGGCCACCGGGCCGCACAGCGCGGGCACCACGGCGCGCAGCGAAATGAAGGACAGGTCGGCCGTGACGACCGCGCACGGAACGAACGTGGGATCGACGGCGCGCAGGGTGTCGATCGTCATGTCGCGCGCGTGCACGCGCTCGAGCACGCTCAGGCGCGGATCGGCGCGCAGGCGGGGGTGCAGCTGGCCGTGGCCGACGTCCACCGCGTAGACGTGGGCCGCGCCCCGCTGGAGCAGACAATCGGTGAAGCCGCCGGTCGACGCGCCGGCGTCGATGGCGCGGCGGCCCTCGACGATGACGGCGAAGCGTTCGAGTGCCGCCTCGAGCTTCTGCCCGCCGCGGCTGACGAACGGCGCCGGAGGGCCGACGAGCGTGATGGGCTCGTCCGGCGCAACGAGGCGGGCCGGCTTGTCGGCCGGCGCACCGGCGACGAGGACCGACCCCGCTTCGACGGCGTGGCGCGCGTCCTGGCGTGAAGGGGAGAGGCCCCGCCGGACCAGCTCCGCATCGAGCCGGCGGCGCGCGCCGGCGCCCGGGGTCAGCTGGCGGCCTTCTTGGCGTCGGTCTTCTTGGCCGTGTCCTTCTTCGCCGCGTCCGAGGTCTTCCGGGCGGCGCTCTTGGCGGCCGTCTCCTTCTTGGCCGTCTCCTTCTTGGCTGCGGCCTTCTGGGCCGAGGCGTCGCCGGATTGGCGGTGACGGCCCTCGGGCGTCACCTTCTTGGCCGCCTCACGAGCCTGGCTGACCGTCTTGCCCGCCTGCTGGCGGACGTCGGTCGCCGCCTTCCCGGCCTGGGTGCGCACACCCTTCACCGTCTTCTCGGTCTGCGTGCGGACGTCCTTGGCGGCCTTCTCGGTCTTCTTGCGCACGTCGGTCGCCGTCTTCTCGGCCCGGGTGGAGACGGATTTGGTCGCGCTGCGCCCGGTTTCGGCCGAGCGCTTCATGATCTCTGCCACCTGGTCGGCGATGTGCTCGAGGGACGGGGTGTCGATCTTCTTCAGCTGGGCCGCCACCTCCCTGCGCACCATCTCGAGGAGTTGCTCGCTGCTGTTGCGGCTTCGGTCGACCATCGCGTCCACCCACTCTTGTGCCTGGTCACGCCGGATGTCCCCGGCGTTCACCAACTCTCGCACGATCTCTTCGGCTTTGCCTCTCTGGACCCGGCCGAGGACGTTCCCCGCATCGAGGTACTTGCGGATTCGTTCGTTGCTTGCCATAGAACCAGAGTATCCGAAGTGCTAGCCAGCAGCAAGCACTTTCGATCTCCCGGCCTCGCCTCGGGCGTGGCGAGGCGGCGTGGTCAGTTCGCCCGGCGCCTGGTCAGTTCGCCCGGCGGCGTGGTCAGTTCGTGCCTCGGCGGCCGGTCCCGGCGTCGTCGTGGGTGGCTCGGTGGGGGGACCCGTGGTCCCGATCCGCCAGGGCGGCGCGGACGAGCGTGACCAGGTCCGGCTCGACCGCGGCCGGCCGGATGTCCTCGGGGAGATCCCCGGCGTCGGCGCGTGAGGTGACCCCGGAGAGGACGAGGGCGTACGGGACGCCGAGCTGCGCCGCCAGCGCGCCGTCGGTGGAGGGGCGGTCACCCACGACCGTGCGCACCTCACCCGCTGGGACCAGAGCCTTGATGGCATCAGCGGTCGGGGTGTGCGGTTTGCCTGCGATCTCGGCCTTAGAACCCGACGCCACCGAGACCGCCGCCACGATGGACCCCGCTCCGGGCACGGGTCCGTGAGGCGTCGGGAGTGTGGCGTCGTCGTTGGTCCCGACGAGCCTCGCACCGCCGCGCACCGCGCCTGCAGCCCGGGCGAGGTCGCGGTAGGTCAGCTCCTGGTCGAGGCCCACGACGACGGCGTCGACCGGTCCCTCGTGCACCACGGCGACACCGCGGCCCGTCAGCGCCTCGACGACGCCGTCCTCGCCGACGACGAGAGCCGTCGAGCCTGGAGCGAGCATGGACGCGGCGACGTCGGCCGAGCTGAGGACGTCATGGTCCGGAGCGGTGATGCCGCAAGCCCGAAGGCGGCGGTGCAGCTCGGCCTTGGTCGGCGCCGAGTTGTTGGTGGCGAAGAGGACCCGGACGCCGGCACCCCGCAGCGTGGCGACGGCCTCGTCGGCTCCAGGGATGGGGCGTCCGGTCAGCCAGACCACCCCGTCGAGATCGAGGACCCACGTTCCGCCGGGCGGAGGGGGCCATGCGGGCATCCCTGACACTGGCCGCCGAGGCTACCGGACCCTCGCCGGCGCTCCCTCGGCTCTCGGGCCCATGGCCGAGCTGCAGGTGGAGGGGTCGGAGCTCGTGCTCCAGATGAGCGCGCTCGAGAAGGCGGAGGGCTTGCACCGCGACATCCGGGTCCCCCGGCGCGCCGTGACGTCGGTGCGGGTGGTCGACGACGCCGGGCCGGAGCGGTGCGGCATGCGTGCGCCCGGGACCGGGGTGCCCAACCTGATCGCCGTCGGCATCGGCGCGGCGGGTTCGGCACGGACTTCGCCGCGGTGCAGGGGAAAGGTCCGGCCTCGGTGCTGGAGCTGACCGGGTCCGAGTTCTTGGCATCGCTTCGCCCCGGGGGCTCGGCCTTGCCCCGGGTGCCCGGGCGAACGTATGTTCGTAACCGCATGGAGCGCCAATTCGAGCTCGAGTCGTTGCGGCGCTCCCTGGCCATGTTGCGCCCGGGTGCCCCCGCTCTCGACCGGGAGGAGGCGATGCGGCTCGTCCGCGAGCTCCAGGCGCTCGAGCGGCAGGTGCGGACGATGCGCCAGGGACTCGTCCGGCTGCTGGAGCAGACGGCCTGAGGGCCGACACCGTGTTCGGTCCGGCTGGGGTTCCGGTCGGCCCCGGCCGCTCCCTCAGGCGAAGGCGAGGAGCTCGAGCGGGTCGGTGAGGACGTGTCCGACCGCGGTGAGGAAGCCCGAGGCCTGCCGTCCGTCGACCAGGCGGTGGTCGAAGGTGAGGCTCAGGCTGACCACGTCGCGCAACGCCACCTCGCCGTCGTGCGCCCATGGCGTCCTCCGGACCGCCCCGACGGCGAGGATCCCGGCTTCACCCGGGTTGAGGATGGCCACTCCCCCGTCCACTCCGAACACGCCGACGTTGGTGATGGTGAAGGTGCCGCCCCGGAGCTCCGCCGGAGTGCACTTGCCTCCACGGGCGCGCTCGGTGAGGTCGGCCAGGGCGCGCGCCAGGTCCTTGAGGGCGAGGCGCTCCGCCGCGACGACGTTGGGGACCAACAGGCCGGTCGGAGCCGCCACCGCGATACCGAGATTGACGTGGGGCTCGAAGAGGATCTCGCGACGGTCCTCGTCCCACGACGAGTTGAGCTCGGGATGCTCCTCGAGCGCGCGCAGGACGGCCTTGGCCACGACACCGAGCACGGTCATGCGGACGCCCTCGAAGTGGCGGCTGGCCCGCAGACGCTCGACGAGTGCCGTGGTCTCGCTCACGTCGACCGACAGGAAGACGCACGCCTGTGGAGCCTCGGCGACGCTGCGCACCATGGCCTCGGCCATCCGCTTCTGGACGCCGCGCACCGGGGTACGCGTGCCGGCAGACGCCGCGGTCGCTACAGGCTGAGCGGCCGGTGACGTGCCGGCCCGGCCTCCGAGGTACGCCGCCAGGTCGTCGCGCGTGACGATCCCGTCGGGCCCGTTCCCGGCGACCTCGGCCAGGTCCACGCCCTCCTGTCGCGCCATGAAGCGGACGGGGGGTGCGGCGAGCGGTCGTGCCGTTCGGCCGCCGGGCTCGGACACGTCGGCGGCCGCCGGGGTCGTCGCGGCCGGAATGGGCGGCACGCTCGGATCGATGGTCGTGCCGCTCTCGGGACCGTGGCCGTGGCCGGCCCCGGCCGCCGGGGCTCGACGGCGACGGCGACGGCTCGGAGCGGCCTCGGCGGGGCCGTAGCCGACGAGGGTGGGCACGCGTCCGGACGGGGACGGGTCGCCGGTTCGTTCGGCTGCCGGATCGTCCGCCGCCTGGCCGACGGTCTCGATCGTCACGATCGGAGCCCCCACCGCCACCGTCTCACCGGGCTCGGCCAGCAGCTCGACGACCGTGCCGGCGAAGGGGCTCGGCAGCTCGACCACGGCTTTCTCCGTCTCCACCTCGGCCAGGATCTGGTTGAGGGCGACGACGTCCCCGGCGGCGACGCGCCACGCCACGATCTCCGCATCGGCCAGGCCTTCGCCGAGATCGGGCAGTCGGAACGACTTGACCGCGCTCATCGGTCAGAGCGGCTCGAGCGTTCGATCGATCGCGTCGAGGATGCGATCGGCGTCGGGGAGGTAGAAGCCCTCGAGCTTGGAGGGCGGGTACGGGGTGTCGTAGCCGCCGACCCTCATCACCGGCGCTTCGAGGTGGTAGAAGCAGCGCTCGCTCACCCGAGCGGCCAGCTCGGCACCCAACCCGCAGAACACCGGTGCCTCGTGGGCGACCACCAACCTTCCCGTCTTGCGCACCGACGACTCGAGGGTGGCGAAGTCGACCGGCGACAGCGAGCGCAGGTCGACCACCTCGACCGAGGTGCCCTCGTCGGCCGCGAATCTGGCCGCGTCGAGCGCCGTCGGGACCAAAGACCCATAGGTGGCGACGGTCACGTCGGTCCCCTCGGTCACGACGCGGGCTTGGTGCAGCGGGACGGCGGTCAGCGATTGGCCGAGGTCGACGTCGCCCTTGTCCCAGTACCGGCGCTTGGGCTCGAAGAACACCACCGGGTCGTCGGCGGCCACCGCCTGTTGGATCATGAGGTGGGCGTCCGCAGGGTTGCTGCAGGTGACGACGCGCAGCCCCGCGGTGTGGGCGAAGTACGCCTCGGGTGACTCAGAGTGGTGCTCGACGGCGCCTATGCCACCGCCGAAGGGGATGCGGATGGTCAGGGGCATCGCCACCCGGCCTTCGTTGCGGTGCCGCAACTTGGCCACCTGCGAGACGATCTGGTCGAAGGCCGGGTAGACGAAACCGTCGAATTGGATTTCGCACACGGGCCGGAAACCGCGGGTGGCCAGACCGACCGCGGTCCCGATCACTCCGGACTCGGCCAGCGGAGTGTCGATGACACGTTCGGTCCCGAAGTCGTGCTGGAGCCCCTCGGTGACGCGGAACACACCGCCCAGCTTCCCGATGTCCTCTCCCAGCAGGACGACCCTGGGGTCGCGCTCCATGGCGCGGCGCAGACCGGCGTTGATCGCCTGGCCGAGCGACATCGTTCTCGTCGCGGGAGGCGCGGTCGACGCCGTGACGGTCACGGTCGACGTCACTCCTCGTCGAAGGAGGCCTGGTACGCGGCGAAAGCCCGGCGCTCCTCCTCGAGAAGTGGGTGCGGCGCGGCGTAGACGTGATCGAACAACGTGCCCGGGTCGGGTTCGGCCGTGGCCAGGCACCCCGCCCGCATGGCGGCCGCCTGGGTGTCGACCGCCGCGGTGACCGTGGCCTCGAACGCCTCGTCGAAGAGGCCTTCAGCGGACAGGAGCGCATGCAGGCGAGCGAGGGGATCCTTCGTCCGCCACTCCGCCTCTTCCTCGCGGGAGCGGTAGCGGGTGGGGTCGTCCGACGTGGTGTGGGGGCCCATGCGGTAGGTCACCGCCTCGATGAGGGTCGGTCCCTGACCCGACGAGGCGCGGGCGAGGGCGAACCTGGTTGCGGCGAGGACGGCCAGGACGTCGTTGCCGTCGACCTGGATCCCGGGGATGCCGTAGCCCTGGCCGCGTTGGGCGATGGAGGTGTGGGCCTGGACCTGGACCGGTTCGGAGATGGCCCACTGGTTGTTCTGGCAGAAGAAGACCACCGGGACGACGAAGCTGGCGGCGAAGCCGAAGGCCTCGGCCACGTCGCCCTCGCTGGTGGCGCCGTCGCCGAAATAGGCCAGCGCGGCAGACGAAGCTCCGTCCAGCTTGATCCCGAGGGCGTAGCCCGTGGCGTGGAGCACCTGGGCCCCCACGATGATCGCCGGCGTCGCCATGTTGTACGCCGAGGGATCCCATCCCGAGAGGGCGGAGCCGCGCCACAGCCGGAGCATGCTGGCCGGGTCGACGCCGCGGCAGTAGGCCACGCCGTGCTCGCGGTAGCTCCCGAACACGAAGTCGTCAGGACGCATGGCGCGGGCCGATCCGACCTGCGCCGCCTCCTGCCCGAGCAATGGAGCCCACAGCGCCAGCTCGCCCTGGCGCTGCAGCGCCATCGCCTCGGCGTCGAGGCGGCGGACGACGGCCAGGTCGGTGTAGAGGCGCTTCAGCTCCTCGGGGCCTACGTCGGCGACCAGGTCACGGTACGGGCATCCCACGGTCCGCTGCCCGTCCACGGAGATCAGCTGGACGAGACCGTCGAAAGGGATCCACTCGGGGATCCGTCCCTGCGGTACCTGCACCTCCGCTGTCGCCATCTGGACTCCTTCTTCTCCCGGCTACCCCCGGGCCCGTCCCGACATTCGCATCACATCACGATGGGTGGATCGTAGCGACGGAACGAAACGAATCTGCGATTGGAGTCGTCTTTCCTGCGTTCAGGAGAGAACAGATGCAAAAACGTTGCAAGGAATGGCCGTGGCCGGCCGGGGCCCGGGGGGGACGATCCGGCGCTACCCGAGTGCGGCGGTGGGGCTCAGGAAGCCTTGCGGCGGGCCGGCGCAGCCTTGGCGACAGCCGGATCCTTGGCCACCTTGGCCGACTTGGCGGCTTTGGACGCCTTCTTGGACGCCGCAGCGCGGCTGCTCGCCGCCGGCTTGGCGCCTGCTTTCGGCTTCGACGCCGTTGCCCTCGTCGCGGTCTTGCGCGCCCGACTGGTGCGAGCGCCTTGCTCGCCGACACGCGACGTCGTCTCCCTGGCG
This sequence comes from uncultured Acidimicrobiaceae bacterium, assembly GCA_963828505.1. Taxonomy (GTDB): domain Bacteria; phylum Actinomycetota; class Acidimicrobiia; order Acidimicrobiales; family RAAP-2; genus Bog-473. The sequence goes on along the minus strand of CAWHFM010000004.1, from coordinate 116,188 downwards.
CCGCCCCGAGCCGCGGCGGCGATGCTCGCATTGAGGGCTTCCATGAGGTCGACCACATTGGCCGGGGCCTCGTAGTCGTCCTGGAGCACGATCTCGTGACCGGCGCGCTTCTCCTCGATCAGGGCCTCGACCTTCTCGCGGTGAGTGTCGTGGAAGCGCTCGGGGTCCCATTCGCTCTCCATCGACTCAATCAGCAGCTGCGCCATCGACATCTCCCGATCGGTGACGTCCTCGGCGTCCGAGAGCTCGGGGAGCTCCCTCCCGGGAGCGCGGACCTCGTCGGAGAAGTACATGGTGTGGAGCGCGAGCGCTTCTTCCTCGGGCCTGATCGCCACCAGGTACTCCTTGTTGCGCATGACCATGGTGGCGATGCCGATCCGGCCCGACTCCACCATGGCTCGTCGCAGCAGCGCGTAGGCCTTGTCGGCGCCGGCGCCTTCGGGAGCGAGGTAGTAGCTCGACCGGAAGAAGACGGGGTCGATCTCGGGCAGAGGAACGAAGTCGGAGATCTCGATCTGGCGGGATTTCTTCGGCTCGGCTGACTCGAGCTCCTCTTCGCTGAGGATGACGTACTCGCCGCCGCCGAGGTCGAACCCTCGGACGATGCGCTCGGCGGGCACCTCTTCGCCGGTCCGCTCGTTCACCTTCTTGTAGCGGATGCGGTCCGAGGTCCCTTCCTCGAACTGGTTGAAGTGCACGCTCTTGTCGGACGTGGCCGGGTACACGCCCACAGGAATGTTCACCAGCCCGAAGCTGAGCGCGCCCTTCCATATCGTGCGAGGCACGGGTGACAAACTACCAGTCCAGAGGCGATCCACCACCGTGATACACCGCTTGGGCACACTGAGCGCATGGCAGCCGCCCCCCGCACGGAGTTCGGGCCCACCGCCCTGCGAGGACTGGCCGAGCTCGGACGGGTGGACAGCGGCACCGGGGACCTGTCGGTCGAACTGGGCCTTTCCGTCTGGTTGCAGTGGAGTGGCAGCTCGCACGACGAGGCCCGCACCACCCTGCTCGCGCTCCGCGAGCAGATCCTGTCTTCTTGTGGGTTGGAGCGCGCCAGCGAACCGTTTCCCCTGATCGGCCGCTCGACCAGGCTCGATCTGGTGATGCTGGCGGGCTACCTCGGCGACCTCGTCCGCCGGGCGGCCTACGCCGCCGGCTGCAGCCCCTCGGAGTTGGCGCGGCGGGTGATCGCCGCCCTGCCCCAACCTGAGACCGCCCTGGGCGCCTGAGCCGCGTTCTCCTCGACCCCGAGGATCCGCCATCATGGCGCGGTCGTCCGGGCGGGTTCCGCCGCACGCGGCGGACGCTCTGAGGGGGTGATGGCAGCGACGAGCCCGAATCGCCGGAAGCTGCTCTGGTGGGTGATCGGCGCGGCGGCGGTCCTGGTCGTCGCGGCCGTGGCGGGTCCGTTCATCTACATCCACTTCATAGAGGGCCCCCCTCCGGCGCAGCTGACCCTCCCGTCGGCACCCTCGACGACGGCAGGGTCCGATGCCGGGTCGAACTCGTCCCCTCCCGCTTCGGTGAGCGGCGTCTGGAACGTCGGGCCGGGCTCGCAGGCCGGTTACCGGGTGCAGGAGGTCCTGCTCGGGCAGAGCACCACCGCCGTCGGGCGCACCACCGAGGTCTGGGGTTCGGTGACCATCGCCGGGACATCGGTGGTGAAGGGCACGTTCACGGCGAACATGGCCGATGTCGTGAGTGACCAGACCGAGCGCAACCACTCCTTCCGGAACCAGATCATGGACGTCGCCATGTATCCGACCGCCACGCTCACCCTCACCGAGCCCATCGACCTGGGGGCTGTCCCGGGCGACGGCGCCGTTCGGAGCTATCCGGCGGCGGGCACGCTCGACATGCACGGGGTCACGAAGGCCGTGAATTTCTCCGTGTCGGCCGAGCGCCTCGGCGACGAGATCGCCGTCCTGGCGGACATCCCCATCCTCTTCTCCGATTGGAACATCGCCAACCCGAGCATCGGCGGCTTCGTGAACACGGCGGACAAGGGGACGCTCGAAGTGCTGCTCCGCCTGACCCAGGGCGCCGGCAACCCGGCGTCCGTGTCGGCGGGAAGCGCTGGAGGGAGTCCCGGCGGGGGCCCCGTGACGGTCCCCTCCACCACCGTGCCGCGGCTCGAGATCCCGTCGTCGTGAGGGGCCGTCGGCCGTGAACGGGGTCGGCCGGATCGTGGTGCTCAACGGTGCACCGCGATCCGGCAAGACCTCCATCTGCCGGGCTCTCCAGGAGCACGCCCCGGGGGGCTGGATAAACCTCGGCGTGGATTCCTCCGAGCGTTCGCTGCCGGAGCGGTACCGCCCGGGCATCGGACTCCGTCCGGGAGGCGAACGGCCCGACCTCGAGGAGCTGGTCATCTCCCTCTACGCGGCGCTGTACGAGTCCGTCGCCGCGCACGCCCGCCTCGGCTTCGACGTCGTCGTCGACGTGGGCCATCACGACGAGTACTCGACGGCGCACGACATGCTCGGCCGGTGCGCGCGTCGACTCGAGGGCCTCGCCGTCCTCTTCGTGGGCGTGCGCTGCCCGCTCGACGTCGTATGGGAGCGCCGTGAGCGCACCTGGGGACAGAACCGGGCGACGGCGGACGACGTGCTGGTGCGGGCCGTGACGCGATGGCAGGACGCCGTGCATGCGCACCTGACCTACGACATGGAAGTCGACACGGCGACGCTGACCGCGGCGCAGGGCGCGGACCGCATCCTCGCCCGCCTCCACGGCGGACCACCCGGCCGTGCCTTCGAGCTCCTCGCCGTTCGACGGTCCCCGGCCTGACCCAATCGTCGTCTGGCGTGCCGCGGGCAAACTGGCGAGATGTCCCGAGGTCTCGTCGAGAGTTGGACGCGGCGCAGCGGTCCGCTCGTCCATTACCTGGACAACGCCCCAGCTCGGCCACGAGGCCTGCCGGTTCTCTTCGCGCCGGGGCTGTCGGACGCGGCCTCGGAGTACACCGAGATGCTCGAGTCGATGGCGCCTCGCCGTCTCCTCGTCGTGGACGTGCGTGGTCGGGGTGCGAGTGAGGCGCCGCCCGGGGGCTACACGGCCGCTGACCACGCCTCGGATCTCGAAGCGGTCCTCGACGAGGAAGGGATCGGGCGGGTCCACCTGGTCACGTTCTCGAGAGGCACGACGTGGGGACTCGACCTGGTCCGGGCGAACCCCGCTCGCATCGCATCGCTGGCCATCGCCGACTACCGGGCCGTAGAGGTGGCCCTGCCGGCGACGTTCGCCGACTCGCAATGGGAGACGCGCTTTCGGGGGCGACCGATGAGCGAGCGGCTCCCGAGGCACGTGCTCGAGCAGATTGCCGCCTCGTCCGTACGGCGCGACCTCTGGGATGTGCTGGCGACGGTGGGCGGACCACTCCTGGTGGCGCGAGCCGGAGGTCCCGGGTCGATCCTCGACGACGAGGCGGTGCTCCGCTACCTCGCGGTCAGGCCGGATGCCGAGATCGTGGTCGTACCCGACGCGCCGCACGACGTGTTCCGTCCCGACCGGCTGTACTTTCCGAGGGCGTTGGCCGCCTTCGTGGACCGGGTCGACTCGGAGTGCGGAGGATGACCGCGCCCGACCCGGCACGGGCAACAGCAGCCGGGAGAGGTTCGTCGACGACCCGTCAGCGGATGCTCAGGTCCGGAAGCGCCAGGCCAGGTGCCGTCGTCGCGAGAGGATCTGAGCCTGGCGCTGCTGCGTGCTGACGGGCGCCGTGTCCGGCGGCAGGACGTCGCGCACCTCCGCGACGGGCACGACGCGGGTGCGTGGGCTGGGCAGCGGGGCTCCCCAGAAATGACGGTAGTTGAGCAGCCCGGCGCGACGGCCGGTCGTGTCGAGCCAGTTCGGAACCCCCGGGTCACGGTGCGCGACCACGACGTGCACCCGGTCGTCCACCGTCGCCATCTGGCGGTGGTTGAGGCTCGTGGGTCGGCCGATGTCGAACGGGCGGAAGTACTGCAGGCCGTAGAGCTGGAAGCTCCAATAACGGGCGTCGGGGGTTCCGGTCTCGACCAGCAGCGCCTCGTTCGGCTTTAGGTCGTAGAAGCAGAAGAGGAACTGTGAGATGCGCAGGCCGCGTGGGACGTCGACCTTGGAGCCGAACGTGTTGTCCTCCTGGCGGGCGCGGGCCGAATGCATGTAGTCGGCCCAATAGGCGAGCGACTGCTCCGTCAGCTTCAACGCCTCTTCCATGTGGTCCGTGAACGACGAGGTCGTCTCAGGCCGGCCGGCCACCCGTTCGATGGTCCATGTCGCCGGCTCTCGCTCGCTCCAATCGAAGTAGTACTCGCGCACCGAGCACATGACCGAACCCGGCGGCAGGGGCACCCGATTGGGTTCAGGACCGCTCCCGCCCAGGAGCAGCGTGAACTCGTCGCCCGGCCCGATGCCGATGTCCGAGGCGGTGAGCTCGGCCAGGGTCCCCGGCCGGTCCGTGTGCCGGAAACCCTGCCGGATCGCCAGCGCGAACTCGTCGCAGGAGTTCATGCGTCCTCGGAGGAGGTACGTGCACTGCGGGCTCACCCGCGCGTGCCGGTAGATGTTGTCCGCATTCGGGCCGCCCCACGGGGCCACCAGGTCGTTCTGGCGCTGGAACGCCGGCTCGGCCGGATCCCCGTAGCCGACCGACCACTCCAACCAGCACAGGAGCTGCTGGGCCAGATGCAGGAACCCCTCGCCTTCGCCGGCCGGATCGCCGACCGGCGAGCCGATCCGCACGTTGTCGCCGAGGAGCTCGAGCCCCGCCAGCAGGTCGCGCCACGACCGTGCCTCGTCCACCGTCGGAAGGGTAGACGGGTGCGCGACGTAGTGTTCGGCCGATGTCCGACCGCGGGGCGTGGAATCCGGGCCAACGGCCCGAGTGGGTCTCCGCCGTGAACCGGGGTGAGGTGCCCCTCATCGCCGAGGTGGCACGGCGACCCTTGGACCGCGAGGCGCTCATCGCAGAGGCGCGGGCCGGTCTGGGGTTCGACGCCGAGCTCGGCGCGGACTCGCTGGGGACGGAATCTCAGGTGGCCGAGCCGCTCGACGTGCTCCTCCGTGCTCTCGAGGAGGAGGCGCACCTGACCCTGGTCGGACGGTGGCTCACGCGACAGTTCCTCGTCAGGTTGCTGCAGGTCCGTCTGCAGATCGACTCGTACGTGCGAGCGGACCCAGGAGTCGTCGACGAGGAGGTGGCGGCTCCCCTGTTCGTCACTGGACCAGCGCGCAGCGGTACCACGATCCTCTTCGGCGTCCTGGACTGCGATCCCTCGCTTCGCGCGCCGGAAGGGTGGGAGCTCCTGCGGCCGGTGCCGCCGCCCCGGCCCGATCTCTATCCGGACTCGGGCCGTGTGACGTTGGCCGGCACGGAGTTGCGCCAGATGGCGACGGTGGTCTCCGGTCTGGACGCCATCCACCACTACCACGGGCGGATGCCCAAGGAGTGTGTCTCGACCATGTCGCTGGCCTTCCTCTCCGAGGAATTCACGGCGCGTTACCGGGTTCCCTCGTACGCCGCCTACCTCGACGACCTGTCCTCGCTGCGACCGGCGTACGAGGTGCACCGTCTGGTGCTGCAGATCCTGCAGCGACGCTTCCCGCGGCAGCGCTGGCTCTTGAAGTCACCGGTCCACCTCCGCGCGCCGCGCACGCTCCTGGACGTCTATCCCGACGCCCGGCTCGTCGTGACACACCGGGATCCGTTGACGGTTCTGCCGTCGACGACGAGCCTGATCGCCAATCTCAGGTGGGCCCACAGTGACCGGGTGGACTTCGCCGAGATCGGCCGGTTTCAGCGCGACCTCCTCCATCGGGAACTCGACGGGTTGGTGTCAGCGTGCGAGGACGGGACGCTCGACCGGGCCCGGACGTGTCACCTCCGCTATCAGGACTTCACGACCGCGCCCCTCGGTGCCGTACAGAGCGTCTACTCCCAGCTCGGCTTCGAGCTCGACCCGGAGGTCGGGGAGGCGATGCGCCGCTACCTGGCGGAGCGCCCCAAGGACGCGCTCGGGAGCCATCGCTACGCGTTCAGCGACCTTCGTCTCGATCTCGACGAAGAGCGAATCCGCTTCGAGCGATACCAGAGCTGGTTCGGCGTTCCGGTGGAAGGATGACCGAATGACCCCGGACGACACGCGGCCCAAGTCTGCGGCGAGGCTGGCCGAACAGCTCGGGTCGAGCTTGCCCGACCTGTCGTCGGTCCCCCACGAGGCATTCGAGCTGGTGTGCCGCACCCGTGAGCTGGTCGAGTCGGTCGTGCTGACGGACGTCGACCCCGACGCCCGAGCAGAGGCCGCGAGGGTCATCGCGGCCGTGACCGACGCGCTGAACGCCCGCCGTCGGACCGAGCCCCTCCTGCTGGTGCGACGTGGCGAGCGCGGCGTCGAGAGCCTCCTGCAGGCGGGGTCGGGTCGCCTCAACCCTCAGGCGCCCCCGGTGGAGTGGCTGGAGCGTCCCATGGAGCCGGAGCCGGGGACCGGTCCGGTGCCGTGTCAGGTGCGCGCCCGCTGCGTGTTCAGCGCGTCTCATGCCGGGTCGCCCAAGCGCGTGCACGGCGGCGTGCTGGCCCTCGTCTTGGACGAGGTTCTCGGCACCGCGGTCACCTCCGCCGGCGTCTCCGGCATGACCGTGTCGATGACCGTCTCCCTGCGCGCCGGCACCCCCTTCGGGGTTCCGGTGGAGATCGTGGCGCGCCTCACCGGCCGGGAAGGGCGGAAGAGCTACGCCTCCGGCGAGATCGTGGTCGGTGGCGCCACCACGGCAGAGGCGACCGCGGTGTACGTGAGCGAGCGGCGCCATGGCTGACGACGACCTCGGCGGACGGGTGGTCGTCGTCACCGGGGCGACCCGCGGCATCGGGCGCGGCATCGCGCTGTATCTCGCACGGCGAGGGGTGCGTCTGGCCGTGACGGGCCGGAAACAGCAACGTCTCGACGACGTCAGGGCCGAGCTCACCGCGCTCGGCGAGGAGCCGGTGGCCCGGACGGTCGACGCGGCCGATCGGGACGGCGCCTTCGCCTTCGTCGAGGAGACGGTGGCACGCTTCGGCCGCATCGACGGGCTGGTGGCCAACGCCCAGACCTTCCGGCCCGTGACCCCGCTCGAAGACGTCACCGAGGCGGACATGGACACGCTCGTGGAGACCGGGCCGAAGGGAACGCTCTGGTCCATGCAGGCCGTGTTCCCGCACATGCGTCGGCGCGGGTGGGGTCGCATCGTCACGATGGGATCGAACGGCGCACTGCTGGGCTCGGCCGGGTTCGGACCCTACGCCGCCTCCAAGGAGGCCATCCGTGCCTTGACCCGCGTCGCGGCCAGGGAATGGGGCCGGCACGGGATCGTGGTCAACTGCGTGTGCCCGGTGTCGGTCGCGCACCGGTCCCCGCCGACCGAGCCGGCGCGGGCAGCCGCGTTCGCGGCGACCTTCGCCGACCAGCCCATCGCTCGCGACGGCGACGCCGAGGCGGACATTGCGCCCGTGGTCGCCTTCCTCTTGTCCGACGGATGCCGGTACGTGACGGGGCAGACGATCATGGCCGACGGAGGAGCGGTCATGCTGCGCTGATTCCCTGGGGTGGGCGATCCCGAGAACGCGACCTACGGGCGCCCCGCGCCAGGCACGCTGACGTCGAGAGCGGCGATGCGGCCGGCGCGAGTTCCCGTGAGCTCCTCTCGTTTCCATGCCATGGCGGCGCACACATAGAGCGTGCGTCGCCGGGGGCCGCCCAGGACGCACGCCACCGGCGTCTCGGGTGCGAACGAGACCACGTCGGTTACCGCCCCGCCTTGGAGCACCCGCACGACCCGTCGTCCGATCGGATCCGCGTACCAGACCGCTCCTTCGGCGTCGAGGCACATCCCGTCGGGGGCGGAGACACCCGCCGCGGGGTCACCCGGCGTAAGCGATGCGAAGACACGGCGATTCGAAAGGGTGCCGTCCCCGCCCCGGTCGAACGCGGTGATGCGAAGACCGGCGCTCTCCGCCACCAACAATGTCCTTTGGTCAGGGCTGACGCCCATGCCGTTCGGTGCCTGCATGTCGCCGGCGGCGACGTCGAACGAACCATCGCAGCCCACACGGAAGAGCTGCCCCGGCCGCCGTTCGCCGTCGCCGTGAATCCGCATTCCCATGTCGCCGACGTAGGCGGTGCCGTCCTCGGCCACGATCATGTCGTTCAGCGAGCCGACGACATGAGCGGAGAGGTCGGCGTGGCAAACCAATGATCCGTCCGGTTCCAACCGGAGAACCTGACCGCGCTCCATGGAAACGACGATGAGCCGTCCGTCGGCCAGCCATCCCAACCCCGACGGCTCGTCACCGAGGACTTCTGCGACCGTCCGCACGGTCCCTTGTTCGTTGATGGCGACCACACGATGGTCGTGCATGTCGACGCACCACAGCTGCCCGTCGCGCCAGCGGGGACCTTCGGTGAAGACGAAGTCGTCCGCGAAGGTCGATGTTGCGATGGCCACCGTCCACCCCTCCCGAAGCTCAACTTCTGATATTTTATCAAATGAGAGCTGCTCCGAGAGAGATCTCGGTTGCCCGTACGAGGCGATTCGGGATGAGGTACCGCACGCCGATGGTCCCGAGCCGGAGCGGCACTCCAGGGGAGGGAGTCCATGAGCAGACCGGTGGCATTCGTGACCGGCAGCAGCCGGGGCATCGGCAAGGCGATCGCCGTCGACCTGGCCCGGGCCGGCTTCGACCTCGCCCTCACGGCGCGGACGGTGAGGGAAGGTGAGAGACACGAGCATTCCTCGACGCTGCGGGAGTCCGATACCTCTCCCCTACCCGGCAGCCTGGAGACGACGGCGGCTCTGGTGAACGATGCCGGCGGGGACGCTCTGGTGCTCGTCGCCGATCTCCTCGACCCGGCGTCGCTCGGCGCCGCCGTGGCCACGACACTGGAGCGCAGGGGTCGCATCAACGTCGTGGTACACAACGGGCGCTACATCGGCCCCGGGCACATGGACCGCTTCCTCGACACCCCGATGGACCTGTTGGAGAAGCAGATCCGGGCCAATGTCCTGGCACCGTTGGAAATCAACAAGCTCGTCCTTCCGGCCATGATCCGCCAGGGCGGAGGGACGATCGTCGACATCACCTCGGGCGCGGGATACGCGGATCCGCTGGAGCCGGCGGGGGCAGGTGGCTGGGGCATGGGATACGGGATCTCAAAAGGCGCATTCCACCGGATCGCCGGCTTCCTCGCCATCGAATTGGCCGAGTACGACATCCGCTGCTTCAACGTGCAACCGGGTCTCATCGCCACCGAGAGGATCGCGCAGGACATGGCGAAGTTCGGGATCGCTTCGGACGGAGCGCCTCCCGAGGTGGTGGCCAAGGTGGTGACCTGGCTCTGTACCGCCGATGAAGCCGTCGCGCTCAACGGAACCACGGTCGAGTCGCAGCACTTCTGCCACGAGCGCGATCTCCTACCCGGGTGGGCCGGTCCGGTGTGGAAGGACAACCACATCCGTTACGACCGCTCCGGCGCTGTCCTCGACGATTTGGAGCGTCGGTTGGCTGCACAGCAGGATCGGACCGCCGGGTGACGCTCCGGTCACCTCCTTCCTGCCTTCGGCTTCCGGGGCGACCGCGTCCAAGCCTCGGCTAGGATTTCCGAACGCTGAATTTCAGCCGATCGCCCGTCGGAGTGGCGGAATAGGCAGACGCGCCAGCTTGAGGGGCTGGTGCCCGCAAGGGCGTGGGGGTTCAAGTCCCCCCTCCGACACGATCAAAACCCGAGTCCTTCATCCCGACTTCCTGGTAGTGAACGTGCAGCGGCGGCGCTCCGTGCACTTTCACGTCGAGGTAATCCGGTAACACCGAAATCTCCTCGATGAACTCGTCGATCAGGACGCGTCGCTCGACCTCTGTCGCGGCGTTCCACGTTCGGTCGACGTCGAGCGTGGCGAGCATCTGCGCGACCGCGTCGAAGTGCAGAGCGACATCGTCCGAGCGCGCCACCTCGACGCGTGCATCGTCCACCTCCCGCTGTGCCTCGTGCAGGGCCACGGACAGACGTGCCTCCTCCTCGGCGAACAGGTCGGCTCCGATCTTGTCGGCGTAGTACAGGCGCAGCAGCTTGCGGCGTTGGGACACCAGCTCCTCGATACCGTGACGGGAACGCCGACTGCGGGGCCCTCCGCCGGCCTTGGGGGCCGGCGTTCGGGCCCTCTCGAGTTCCTTCCGGATAGCGGCCTGCAGCTCCATGTCGTCGCCGATGAGCCGCAGCCCCAACACGGCTGCCCGCAGCAGCCCGACGTTGGTCCGGCGGGGCTGGGCGCAGCCTTGGCCCCGGTGGTGGCAGCGGTAGAGCCTTTGGCCCTGGCCGTTCTGGTCGAGGGCCATCAGGCGCTGACAGAGCCCACAGCGGACCCGGCCCGACAACAGATCGGTACCCCGGGCCCTTCCCTTGACCCGGCCCCGGTGGGCGGCGGCGAACTGCTCGGGGGTGATGATCGCCTCGTGTCGCCCCGGGAACCACTCGCCGTTCATCTGCACCTCGCCGAGATAGATGCGCGAGTTGAGGATGGTGAGCACCGTCGAATACTTGACTCCGGTGGCGTCGGCGATCTTGCCGACGCTCTGCCCCTCGGTCCGCAGCGTGAAGATGCGCCGGACGACAGGTGCCATCTCGTTGGCGACGAGCTCGCCGTCGACGAGGGCATACCCCGTCTTGGGGCGGTCGACCCATTTCCCCTGGCGCACGGCCTGCTGCATGCCCATGCGCACGTTCTCGGCCAGTTGCTCGCGGTAGAACTGCGCGAACGAACCGAGGATGTTGTAGAACATCCGGCCCGTCGCCGACGAGAGGTCGATCTTCTCGGTGAACGAGTGCAGTGCGACGCCGGCCTGGCCGAAACGGTCGGCCAACAAGATCAGGTCGCTCAGGTTCCGAGACAACCGGTCGAGCCGCCACGTCAGTACGTTGGCCACGTGGCCTTCGTCGACCATGTGCAGCAGCTGCTGCAGTCCGGGTCGCTCGAGGTTCTTGCCCGAGAGCCCGGGGTCGGCGATCACCGTCACCTCACCCAGGTCGTGCAGCTCGGCGTAGACGCGCAGCTTGTCAGCTTGCCCGGCGATCGAGAAGCCCTCCGCCGCTTGCTCCTCGGTCGACACCCGGCAGTACGCCACCGTCAGCATCCGTGTGCTCCTGTCCCTCTTCGCTCACCATGCGCAGACCGATCCGCACGAGCACCGCCGCCACCCGCTCGTAGTCGGGCCCAGCCGCATTCATCGCAATTCCAATTCGCTGCGACGGCGGGCCACCCGTTCGGCGAAGGCGGTGTGGCTGACGATCTCGTAGGTATGCAGATGATGCCCGACGGCTCCCAAGGTGTCCTCGATGCCCTCGGTGCCGATGAGGGCACCCAGCGAGGCGAGGTAGCCGGTGAGGCCCGGGAGCAGCTTCTCGATGGACGCCGACCGTCTGGTCAGCCGCAGCCGCTCGATGCCCACGGCCCGGTGTCCGAGGGTGGCCCGCTGTACCTGGTGCCATTCTGGGGCGAGGGGCCAGCGAGAACGGGTCTGGTCGGTGGTGAGGGAGCGGTAGGTCAGCCACTCCGTGGTGGCGTAGGCCCACAGGTCACCAGTAGCGGCCAGGACCTGGTCGGGTGTATTGAGGTCGAACTCGACCAAGCCCTGACGCCCGATTTCGAATTCGAGGCGATGCACGGGCGTACCGGTGGCGTAGCGATCGCCCCATACCTCGGGCCACCAGCCGTTGTCCTTGGCCGCCATGTCGGCCGTCTTGTCGTACAAGCGAGCCATGAACGTGTTGGTCTTGCGGCTGCCGAACTCGAAGCCGGTCAGGGTGCCGGCGATCTCATAGGTTCGGCGGGCGTCTGCTCGGCAGACGAAGCGTTGGGCGTCATCGAGTGTGAGATGCCAGCCCTGCCAGCCCTGCCAGTCGGCAAAGAGGTCGACCCGGTTGACCCAGAAGCGCAGGCGGTCCAGTTCGTTGTCGAGCAATTCATGCACGGCCCGCACCGCCGCCTCGGGTCCGACGGCGTGCAGGAACTGGGAACGGGGCTGGACCCGAACCGTCGGGAGATGGCGGCTGGTGGAGAAGCCGATTCGGGCCATCTCGTGATCGAGGCAGAAGCGGTACTTCCCCCATCCGTGGGGAGCGATCCCGAACGTCAGATCACCGATCTGGCAGGGGACCGGCCGCTTGGCCTCGCCCGCCCAGGTCCGACAACCCTCGAGGCGGGCCAGGAAGCGCTTGGGCAGCTCGGCCCGGCCCGAGAGGTACAGAGCGTCGACCCCAGACGCCAGCTCCCGCAGCCCCGTCTCCGGAAGATGCGTATTTGCGACTAGGTGATCGGACGTCTGCGCAGGAGCCACTCAACGCTGGGTCAGCCGAGCCCTCGACCGCGGGCGGACTGGATCTGGCGGGAGATCTGCTCGGACCAGGCCGTGTCGAGGTCGAGCTGGATCCAGGGAAAGACGAACTCGTCGGGGTGCGCGCCGTAGGCGGCCCGGAAGCGGCGGACTTTGCGGAAGATGGTGGCCCGGTGCCATCCGCCCCGCTCGAGGCTGTCGAAGCCGCCGGCCAGATGCCAGGCCACCCAGAAGCCGATGAGTTCGGAGCGCTCGAGGGCATCCTCCGCAATGGCGTCACGGATCTCCGGCTCGAAGTCCTCCATGCTCCGGGCGGGCGTCGAGAAGGCTTCGGCGATGACGTCCTCGTCGAGGTTGTGGTGATACCCGGCCCAGCGGTTCACGGCGACCCGGCTGCCTTCGGCGCTCTCGCTCTTGTCGCTGCGGAAATCAAGGTCTTCACTCATGGGCGGGGAGTATGTCGCATGGTTGCGACAAGCCTTGCCAGCGAAGGCAAAACCGCAGGTAGGCCGCCCATCGGGCGGCCTTGGCCATTGTGGCCACCGAGCTCGCCCGGGCCCGTCAAGGCTCCCCCTACGGGCGGCTGCGCCGGCCTTGACCGACCCTGACCTCTCCGGGGTCGGGCCCGATGGCACGGCTCGGGAAGAGTCGCGGGCACAATGGAGACGTGACCGACAGCGCTGTCGAGCGGGATGTGGTGGCCGAGGAGGCCGCTCTCGACGACTCCGAGGAAGCCCTCGTGGCCCGGATCGCTGCCGATCGGCGGGCGGGACGGGATACCACACGAGACGTGCAGGCCCTCCTGGAGCTCGCCGGCAAGACCAACCAAGCTGCACTGGACCGTCTCGCCAAGTAGCGCACTCCGGTGACCGAGGGCGACGAGGCGTACATCGCCTACCTCACGATCGAGGACTTCCACCGAGCGGCCGCCGAAGCACTCGGGGCCGAACTGGCAACCGTCCGAGCAGTCACCAACGACACACTGGCCGGCTCGGCGTTGGCGGCACCGAGCGCCGGCTTCGGTGATTTCGAGAAGTATCCCGAGTTTGCGACGAAGACGGCGGTCTTGTTGCAGGCCGTGGCGAGCAACCATGCATTGCCGGACGGCAACAAGCGGACGGCGTTGCTGTGCGCCATCCTCTTCGCCGCTCTGAATGGGTATCGCTGGGTGCCACCCGAAGGTGATGATCCCGACGGAAGTGAAACGGCAGAGATGGTTGAAGCGACCTCGACGCGAACAGTGCCTCTCGATGACCTCGCATCATGGATCGAGGATCGACTTCAAGCGATCTGATGGTGCGTGCTGTAGCAAGCATCCGGACCTGATACACAGAGTTTTCGTGTCTCCAGGCGTTCGGGGGCAGTGTCAGCAGCGTACGGAAAGCCTAGGGAACCGTTATGGCCTGGCTGTTAGCCAACGCCCAGCCGTTAGAACTGGACTTGTTTGGCCAAGGCGAGCACTTGAGCTTTGTCGGCCGGAAGGATGTATCCCGCCTTGATGTCCTCGTCCGTCGCCGTCGTGTATGCCTTCAGGTAAGACGACTTGGTCCCATACAGGGATTTGAGCTGCGCTTCGCTGAAGGGACGAGTCGACCCGAACAGGCCGCAGAAGCCGGCCGATCCGGGGGGTGTGGTGTTCGAATAGGCCGCAATCGGCACCCGTTCCCATGGACCCTGGATGCCACCGATCGCCGTTTCGCTGGTATTGGTCTGCACCGTAGGCGTGCCGTCAACAACCTGGATCTTCATACGAGGCGCCGACGGCGGCGGCGAACCGGTGACCATCCAGGTATTGATGGCGGAGAGGGCGGCTTCAAAGATGAAATGACTTGGTGCCTCGTCGACCGAGGTGCAGCCAAGAGATTTGAGCTCCTGAGCCGTGACGATGTAGGAGTCTGCGTGAGAGGCGCCGGCAACGTCCCAGAGCCTGATGAAGCGCGTGTCGGGCTGACGGGCCTGGTAGTACCCCCCGAAAGTCTCATCTGTTTGGGTGATCATCGTGAGCACCGGGACGCCGATGTCGGTGCGGATGTGGACGTCGCCACCGAAGCTGCCGCTCGGTGATGCACCGGGGATCCCCAGTGCTCCCCCGGCCCTACTGTGCACCAAGAAGCCGTCGAACACATGGTAGAGGGGCTGAATGGCGTCGATGTAGGTGGTCAGGTAGAGCGCCGACTGGGACTCACCCACCGCCAACAGCCGCTTGGGGTGCAGTGGGGCCAGGGGGTTCGCGTGGCCACCGACGAGCAGGGCTCGGGCGGCCTGGGTGTAGATGTCGTAGGAGTACTGGTCCCCCGGATCCATCAGTGAGCCATAGCGCGCCGGATCCTTTTGGCGCAGGTTGTCGATTCCCACCTGCTGCGCTGAGACGCCTACCCAGGCAAACCCCGCTCGTTCCAACTCTGGTGACAAGTACACCGAGTCGACCGCGCCATCCCCGCCTCCGCTGACATTTAGCCACTCCACGACCACTGTCCCGTTGAACCGCGATGGATTTGTCGGCATGCGCACCACGATTCGAGTGCGATAAAGCGCGCTCGCAGCGGGAGCGACCTTCCACGTTCCCGCGTTGTTCTCGGGTCCGGTTGCCTGGTAGGAGTACGCCGTCCCCGACGCGAAATACTCGCGCTGCTCATAACCGGCGGCCTTGAGGGAAGGTCCCCAGGCTCCGGCGATGAGGTACGCGGCGTCAGCGGGCTCGATGGGACCGCTGAGCTGAGCTGGTTGCCCGCCATTGGGTGCGTCGCCTTGGGTCGAGGTCTCCGCAGAGGCTGGCGCCGACACGATCGAAATCTGTCCGGCCAATCCCGCACCCGTTACTCCAAGTGTCATAGCCAACGCAGTCAGGGCGGCTCGGCATGCCCCGCGTAAAGACTGCGTCATCCAATACCCCCCAATACCCCGTAGCCAGCGGCACGGCTTCAGGTCGCATCAAGCGTACCTCGGTATGGAGCGAAGAGTTCCACCTTTGTAGTCAGGGCCAGACCGGGCCGAACTCGAAGGTCACGCGGCCGAAAGAGTCTTCACTCTGCCCAAGGCCGGCGACTTTTTGGGGGCAGGCTGAATAGCACCTTGTCAATGTGAATTAGCGTCGATAGGGTACCCAGCAAGCAAAGGAACTGTTTCCAACGCCTGGACTTCAAGGCGCAACTCACGATCATGGAGGTTGCGGTGTCTGCTAGATCATTGGCGGAGCCTCAACGCGAGCGCGCCGTTGTGATCGGCTCCGGATTCGGCGGTGGAGTTACTGCGTTACGTCTGGCTCGTGCTGGTGTGCAGACGCTGGTGCTCGAGCGAGGTCTGCGCTGGTTGACCGGTCCCAACGCGACTACGTTTCCGACGCTCGTCGATTTCGACCGTCGAGCGGCGTGGCTTGCCGATCACAGCGACGTGGTCGGGGGTCTTCCGGAGACGACGTGGAAGCCGTTCACCGGCCTCATCGAGACCATCGAGGGCACGGGAATGACAATGCATTGCGGTGCTGCAGTCGGTGGTGGCTCGTTGATGTACCACGGCATGACACTGCAGCCAACCGAGGATTACTTCGGACGATCGATGCCGATGGCGGCGGACGACTACGAGGAACTCAACCGGGTGCACTACCCAATGGTCGCCCAGATGCTGAAGATCTCCACGGTTCCTGACGACGTCCTCGCCTCCCCGACTTACCAGTCTTCGCGCCTATTCCTCGATGTCGCACCGAAGGCGGGGCTGAACACGTTCAGAGTTCCTTTACCAGTCGACTGGAACTTCGTGCGGGCCGAGCTGAACGGTCAGTTCAAGCCGGCGTTCACCAACAGCGACATCGCGTTCGGCGTGAACAATGGGGGTAAGAACTCCATCGACGTCACCTATCTGGCCGCCGCCGAGGCAACAGGACATGTGCGTGTCGAAGTGCTGCACGTTGTGACCGATATTTCCATGGACAACGACAAGCGGTGGGTGCTGCACATCGATCGGATCGACACCGACGGCGATGTGGTGGAGACGAAGGAGATCGTTGCCGATTCGGTCTTCCTCAACGCAGGATCAGGTGGCACCACCCGTCTGATGGTCAAGGCCAAGGCCAAGGGGCTGATACCGGATCTCCCCGACGCCATCGGCACGCAATGGGGTAGCAACGGCGATCGCATCTACGCATGGATCCAGATGGACGAACATCCGGGAAGCGTCCAAGGCGGGCCCGCCTGTGTCGGCGGCAACGACCCGGACCATCCGGTGACCGTGATCCACGCCGGTTCACCGGTGGCGCCGCCCGAGGGCGTCTGGCTGGAAACACTCGTCGCCTTCGGCATCGTCAAGGGGGTCGGCACCTGGGCCTACGATGCGGCTTCCGATGATGCCAAGCTGACGTGGCCACCCGACGCTGACGCGGAGCTGGTTCCTGTCATTCGGGCTCGGATCGACGAGTTCGCCAAGGCGGGCGGGGGTCAGATCATTGACACGAACGCCGACGGGGCATCGACGTGGCATGCGCTAGGCGGAGTGCCAATGGGCGATGCCGTCGACAGAGTCGGTCGCGTCCTGGGCCACAGAGGGCTCTATGTACTTGACGGCGCTCGCATCCCCGGCTCCACGGGCGCTTGCAACCCGTCCATGACCATTGCCGCACTCGCGGAGCACAGTATGGCGAAAATAGTCGTAGAGGATCTTGGCACGGTCTTCTAATGACAGATACTCGCGTCCATCCTCATTAGCCCACTGGGCGTCGCAAGCCTCTATGTGGGCGACGTTGCTTCTACACGCCCGAATGTGCCGTACGTGGCGTATGCAACCTTTGGCAAGCGCTCATCGAAAACTCGGATGCTGTTTGAGGGTGCTGTGTTACAGGGATCGCACCCTGCCGGCCTTCGGCCCGCCTATCGTTCCAGGTCCAGAGGCTGTATCCGCCACTCGGGTTTTGCGTAACCTGGCCCTCCGACACGCTTGAGGTCCACGCCTCGCGGACCTGGGGCCTGGGCTTTTTGAGACTTCGTCGATTCACCGACACGCTCCAGCTCCACGCCTCGCAATGTCGAGGTGAGTTTGACCTCCTCCGCTGCGCCGACTCGGCGGTAGCGCACGGTCAGTCCGAGCGCTTGGTAGAGAGCGGCCCGATCGGCCTGTTCGATCTTGTCAAGCAGCTCTGGAAGGTTGTGCAGCGCCGAGAGCGTTTCGACCACCTCACCGAGTGCGAGGGGTCTCGGGGTTGGCGGCGCTGTCGCCAGCACGGCCTCGGCGGTGTCCTTCTCTCGTTGGGCGGCTGCGATTCGAGGAGCAATGACCTCTGCGGGGATTCCTGCCTCGAGCCCGTCGAGGTGTTTGGCCAGCTTGCGTTCGCACTCGACCAACGCGAGCCGAGCTCGGACGATATCGGCATCTTCACGTTGCCCATCGGCGTCAGCCTGGACAACTTCGGCGGCTGTTGCCTCGACACGGTCCGGCGCAAACAACTCGCACAGCCAGTGGTCCACGTGGGGGAGTAAGCGGTCTTCACGGACCGCCAAGCTCAGCGGGTGGTTGTCCAGCGATACCGGGTAGTCCCGGCTCAGTTTGCAGCGGTAGAACGCGTGGCCGCGGACCATGTTGCCTTGGAGCTTCCTGCCACAAGCGTCACAGATCACGAGGCCGGCCAGTGGGTACCGCGAGATCTCGGACCGCCGCACGCCGGCTCGATTCCTGCGTGGAGTCGACGTCCTGGCGTTCGAGCGGGTGTTGGCGGCGATGAGCGCTTGCACCTGGTGCCAGATCTTCTTCTCCACGATGGCCTCGTAGGTCTGTGTCGAGGCAGTAACCCATGTGTCTCGTTCCTGTGGTTGCTGTCGGGTGATGTGACCAAGCGTTGGCGTATCGGGGTCGAGCAGGACATCTGCCTTCTTGGTGCGGCCCGAGACGTGGTAGCCGAGGTACCGGGGATTGGCCAGGATGCTTCGCACCGCTGACATCGCCCATGCACGGCCAGGCCGGTGGGGGTTCCTGGCACGGTCATGTGAGGATGGAGAGGGCACCCCCTCGTTTGTCAAGACCGTCGCAATCTGCTTGTAGCCCGCGCCAGCGAGATACATGGCGTAAATCCGCTGCACAACTGGTGAGGTCTCGGGGTCGGGCTCGAGTTGGTGAAGCCGGGCTCCAGACGCCGCCTTGGACGGGTTCGGGTGGGGGCCACGGTCGCCAATCCGGTACCCATAGGGTGGACGCCCACCGAGCCAGCGACCGGCCTGGGTGTGGGCCCGCACCGCGTTGGCGACACGCAGGCGCGTCCGATTTCGTTCTGCCCTGCTCATGGTGCCGTAGTTGGAGAGCGCCATGTAGTGCCCGTCGTTGTCGATATCGACCGGGCCACCGAGTTCGGGCACCCACAGGGAAACCCCGTAGTGGGCAAACTGGAACAGGATTCCTTCGAACTGAGTGCCGGAGAATGCACGCTGTGGCTCGGCAATGACGAGGGCATCCCAGCCACGGTTGGGGTTCTTCAAATCCATCAGAATTCGAGAGGCCTCCGGACGACGCTCCCAGGGCAGGCTTCGGCTCTTGTCGATGTCGTGATAGGTGGTCACGATCTCGCCGTGAGGAGCGATCAGGCGTGTCGCGACGTCGGTCTGCCAGCGGAGACTGTCGGCGGGATCTTGCAGATCGTCGGTTGACGTCCGAGCGCTGAGAGCGAACCGAATCACGCCGCCTCATGCTTCTGGCGGTCACGGAGAGCCCGCACGATACGAGCCAGAACATCGGCTGCCGCCGGTGTCATTACCGGTGCGCCCTCGGCCACGAAGGCGACCGGCGGGCGGTATTCTGAGGTCGGAGACCCACGAACATCCAAGGTACTGGCGAGCGCTCCGCCAGAACGTGGATCGGCGACTCGACTTTCCGAAACGTCCCTCACGCCAGATCGCTGACAAGGAGCCATCGTGCGCCCAGAGCCGGATCCTCACTACAGCCAACGGGCAGTAGCGGTGGTCGCCCCGATTAGGGTGTTCGCCCTGGTAGAGAGCACAGGACGGCCGCTGCCTGGGTCAATGGGTCTCGGTATGGACGATTAACATTACCGATAGTTGTTGCCAGAGGCAACTTTCTGTATTATTAATCCCATGCCGGTCCGTACGCAGGCCCAGGTGATCGAGATGTTCCACCTGCTCTTCCTGCGCGTCTTGGCCTCTGACCGCTCAGACTGGTTCTTTCTGAAGGGGGGGGCCAACATCCGCTACTTCTTCGACAGTCCTCGGTATTCCAACGACATCGACCTCGATTTCAGCGGCCGTGAGGCGTGGCAGGTTGGGGAAGCCGTCGACAAGATCCTGGCCGGCCGAGCGCTCGAGGTGCTTACCGCTCAAGCCAAGGTCGAGATCATCGATACATCGGCACCGAAGCAGACCGACACAACTCGGCGGTGGAAAATCGGAATCGGAGCCGAGGGACACGCTGAGCCCATCCGAACCAAGATCGAATTCTCGGATCGAAACGGGGGGAGCGGTGACGTCGTCGTCGAGCAGGTTCCAGACAGCATCGTGAGGCCTTATGGGCTCAACTCGCCTTTGGTCTGCCACTACGGAGAGACGGCGGCGATCGAACAAAAAATCGCCGCGCTGGCCCTTCGAAGCGAGACCAAGGCTCGGGATATCTTCGACCTCGACCTACTACTTCGGAGACGACGTTCCCGAGACACGGTCCAACCTGAACTTTCGGGCCAACACGCGGCCAATGCGGCTACCCGCGCATTGGAGATTTCTTACGACAACTTCTTGTCTGAGGTAGCACCTTTCTTGGACCCCGACGTCGCGGCGTTGTACAGCGAGGGTGACTGGGACCGGATGCGCACCAACGTCGCAGTTTGGTTGGAAGAGGTGGAGCATCGCATAACGACAGACGGAGCGACCTCATGAGGACGACCGATGCTTACGCGCAACTGCGGGCCTTGGGACGGCCCGTCCTTACCACTCGTGATGCAGCGGTGGCCTGGGGCACGACGCTGCCGACCGCCGTGCGGACGCTTACTCGGCTTATGAGTTCTGGATTGGTCGAGAAAATCCGCCAGGGCATCTGGCAGCTTGGGCGTGAGCCAGTAGATCCCGCTTTCGTACTTCCGGTACTGACGAACCCTTATCCGAGCTATGTCTCCGGGTGGAGCGCTTTGTCGAAACACGGAATGATCGAACAGATCCCTCGAGGGGTCTTTGCTGTTTCGCTCGATCGCCCGAAGACGGTCGACACCCAGCTTGGACAGTTCCAGATTCATCGCGTGCATCCCGATCTCTTTGGTGGATTCGAAGGAGAGACCGGAATTCGCGCTGGGATCGCCCGTCCTGAGAAGGCTCTCTTCGACACCGTGTACGTGTTCTCGGTCCGACAAGGAAAGGTGACTCTGCCCGAAATCGAGCTGCCTCAGGATTTTGACATGGGGAGCCTAAAACAGTGGATTGATGCCATTCCATCGAAGCGCCTCCAAACGATGACGGCAAATAGCCTTGATCGCTTGGTTGGGGCCTCAGTTGCAGCTAACAGCTGAAGGACGCTTTCAGCGGCACATTTAGCTCAAACCGTCGACGGCGTCAGAGGAACCTCGGCAAACTGACTCTTGTGGAGTTCGAACTCGCCGTCACCGACCCCGCCGCGGATGCGTCCTGACAACAAAACCACCATCAACCAAACTCAGAGTAGACCCTCCCTGTTTCAAGGCCACGAGCTTGGCGTCATGGAACTCCAATCCACCGAGGTCCGGCACCACAGCCTCAGTGTCGGGAAGCTCATGGGCGAGCGCCATCCCCTCAGCCTAAGGAAGTCCGGTATCACCATGGTGCCGCGGGGTGACACCCCGTCCCAGCGTTAAGTGGGACACCAGTGGTGAGAGACGCATTCGTGACACCGGTGTGCATCGCTGGGTCGTTGACACCCCGACCGGCGGTGGGAAAATGGGCTGGTGATGTGCGGAGCCATATTTACCTTGAGGCGGCGACTGTTTGTGGCGGCACTCGGTATTGTGCTGGCGGGAGGCATCTGTGCGGCACTGCTGGTGACGCGCGGCCCCGCCCAGGGACCTGCCAGTGCAGGTCAGCGGACAGTTATTCCGCACCTCGTGCCCGACACTGGTGGGCTCCATGCTGGGTCGCAGGGCACCAGTTCGGCTCCTCGCGCCTCTGATCACCCTCGACTCAAACTGATCCCCTCGGCTGGCGGTCCCGTGCGCGTGTATGGCGGTACGCCAGACGCCGGGACTTTGCTCCCTGTGAAGCAGAAGCATTAGCCCTCAGCCCCATGGCCGCCGGGGCGTCACCGTTGTGGATTTCGGATAGTGGCAGCGGCCCCGTCTTCGGGTCAGTCATGTCCTTGGGTCAGGCCCGCCGCAGTGTGTGCAGGATCCGAACTGCCTGAGATCCCACGCCGGTGATGTCGATGCCAAGATACGGGACAGACCACACTGTGTAAGAAGGCGACGCTCGAATCACCGCGACTGCCACGCCGTTCAGTTCGATGTGCCTGCTCTTGGGCGTGTCCACCTGGGTTGGGTGGTATAGCTCAACGAGACCCAACGAGATCGGGTAGCTCGGGCAGTTCATGAGCACCTTCGGAAAGCCAAGCAGAAGGGCTCCGGACGCTGTCGTGAGGGGGCAGTTGGTGTTGTGCTCAACCGTCCAGCTCTCCGGGACCGAGATCGCAGCTCCGCTGTAGGTGTATGACCGCCAGCCCTTGGGGACCGGTACGTGATTCGCAGACCGACCTTGAGCACCCGGCCCTGTCGAACGGCTGATGGCAGACTGACCAGCGGCGCGAACGGTGCACATGACCCTGCTCGCCATTGGTCCGGTTCCTGACACCAGGACGCCGACGCTGGGAATCCACCAGGCGAGAGAAGTGTGGTTGAGCGCTCGTACGTGAATCCCGTTGACGAGCTCTGAGTGGTAGCCCTCTGCCAACGACGACGTGCCGGAGAAGTTGGTGATGTTGACGACGTTCGGTGCAATCACGTAAGGGGGATGCAGGCCTGGCGGTGCAGGACACCCGGCTCCTTGGACCGGCCCGAGAAGCAGCGCTCCGACGCGTGCCGAACCCGGGCAGACGGGCGGCTGCCGGAACACCTTCCAAGTCGAGGGAGTGGAGATCGTCACACCATCGAACGTGAGGGTCGTCCAACCAGCGGGGACAGTGCGCTTCGGAGTCGCCGCTGGGGTGCTTGAGCACGAGGACAAGAGGGCCGCCACGACGATCGGAGCCACGGCGAGTCGCAGCAATCTCGAAACCACAGTGCCTCCTATGACGCTGCAGCTGCTAGATCGGTTCGAGCGGGCCTGTAGCTCCTGGTCTGCCTGACTGACCAGGAGCTACATCATCATCATCGTCCCGGTGGGTCGCTGGCGTGCACACCATCCGATCGACAATCCGCTTGCACTGGCAGGCTCACCCAGCGCTTCTCTGTTGCCAAAACCTCAGGGTTCGGCTCCAATTTTGGGCGCTATCGATAAAACACGATTTACCGAATTCAGCCTAGCCTCGATAATTCGCGCGGCCCCTGATCGCGCAGTGCACGCGTCCGCGTAAAATGCCCTCCCGCCTGGAAGAATGTTTGTTGCCACAACACACATTCGAACCAGAACCGGAGGGCTCCTTGAAAGTGCACCGTAGTCGATCGGTCCGTCGCGCCAAAGTGATACCCGACGGCAAGAACTTGGTGAGCCATGCCGGCGCTGCACTGCTGGCCGAACTGGCCGATCGCAGCCGGGTTGACCGAGGCCATGTCGGAGGCCATGGCCGAGTGCGGGATCAACTGGCACACCCACGATCCCGGCGTCGTGCTCACTCATCTCGGCGTCGCCATCGCGGACGGGGCGGACTGCCTGGCCGACCTCGCGGCGCTCAAAGAACAAGAGGAGCTCTTCGGCCCGGTGGCCTCGGTGGCGACGGCCTGGCGGGCCTTGCACGCCACGGCTTCGGCCGAGCTGCGGGCGATCCCCGTGGCCTTGGCCGCCGCCCGAGCGCGCGTCTGGGCGGCGGGGCCGCCGGTCGGCCCGATGATCTGGGACTTCGACTCGACCCTGCTCGACGTGCACTCGGAAAAGGAGGACGCCGCGCCCACCTACAAACACGGCTTCGGGTTCAACCCCATCGCCGTGTGGTGCGACAACACCAAAGAAACCCTGGCCGCCATGTTGCGACCGGGCAACGCCGCCCCCAACGACACCGACGACCACCTCGAACTCCTCGAGTGCGCCGTCCGCGCCGTGCCCGCGGCGTACGCGCTCGGCCACGAAGAAGGCGACGACCCCGCCCTGGTGCTCCACCCCATCTTGGTCCGGGCCGACTCGGCCGGGGCCACGCATCGCTTCGTCCAATCGCTCTCCGACGCCAACTTCGAGTACTCGATCGGCTTTCCCATCAGCGGTTCTGTGCGTGACGCCCTGCTACTCGGCCCAAGAGGAGGACTGGGTGCGCGCCAGAGAACTCGACGGGGGGATCCGAGAGGGCGCCGAGGTCATCGAGCTCACCGAGCTCTACGAGGTCAAGGGCTGGCCCGAGAGCATGCGGGTGATCTGTCGGCGCGAGCGCCCGCACCCGGGTGCTCAGCTCTCGCTTTTCGACACGCACGCCGGGTGGCGCCACACCTGCTTCATCACCAACACGGTGGGCGACGACATCGCCGCCCTCGAACTGCGCCACCGCGGCCACGCCCGCGTCGAGGACCGGGTGCGCTGCTGGAAGGCCTGCGGACTGGCCAACCTGCCCTTCGAGGGCTTCTGCGCCAATCAGGCCTGGGTGGCGGTCTCGCTCATCGCCGGCGCACTGTTGGCCTGGAGCCAGATGACCTGTTTCGACGGTGCTCTGGCCAAGGCCGAACCCAAGACCATGCGTCACCGGGTCCTCCACGTCGCCGCCGTCCTCGTCCACCGCGGCCGTGACCTCATCCTGCGTCTCGACGAGTCCTGGCCCTGGGCCAGACGAACTTGCCACCGCCTTTGCCCGTCTACGCGCCGCGTTCCCGTAACCGAGCGGGTCCGGGCGCCCGACCCCGAAGCGATTCCGCAGGGCGCGACAACGCAGAGCAATCAAGAACTCGGGACCCTGCACGCCCCCGGCGCTCTCACAGTGCCGTCATCGCTCCGAGATGCCGATCGACAACAGTGAGGCCGTCATACTGGGGCCGGACGAATGATCAAGGCTAGGGACCTTACGGGGTCGCCAGTACCCAGGTTCCTCCGGGATCCAACATCCGTTCAATGCGAAGACCAGAAAGGGCCAGCTCGGCTCGGAGCGTTTCGTCGTCCAGTACTACGCGCGCTGAAGTGCTGAGTCCACGCCTGATCCCCATGTCGATACTGGATCGAGGCAGAGAAGTGATCCCCCTGGCGCTCGAACCGGGAGATTCGGATCGCAACGGGTCCCCGCTCCACCCAATCTCCAGGCTCCCATCCGTCTAGGTCCGGCTGATAGCGCTGGAGGACCACCACCCCGTCCTGCGAGACGTGGCTACGACAAGTCGAGAGGAGTTTCGACCGGACAACCTGGTCGGGATTGTTGATGAGATTGCTGGCCAACAGCACAACGGGGAACGGAGTCTTGAGGACCAGAGTCTCGATGTCGCCCAAGACCGCCACCGCGCTCTCGGGAAGATGACTCAGCATCTCTTGGTCGTTGTCCACGGCTGTGACGGGATGGCCCAGTTCGAGCAACCCTTTGGTCATCCGTCCCGTCCCACAACCAAGCTCAAGAATGGATGCGCCACTCGCCACGGCATGGTGAACGAGCTGGCTCTCTCCTACGTCTGTCAGTTGCAGGTAGAGCTCGGTCTGCGATCCCTCGAAGCCTGAGCGCTTCACTTCTTAAGCTTTCCCTCCGTGGTCCAATCGGCCTATCCCCATTGTGGCTCACGGGCCCGTTCCCAGCGTAGGGGACACCCTTGGCGAAGCAGTCCGGGCGAGCAAGGGCCGCACTCTTCTCGGTGCTATGCCCAACACGTAGAACTCAGACGGAATCGGCTTACGCAATGCTGAGAAGCGGATCGATTCCTGACAAAGACCTGACCAGAGACTGATTTCTGCCACACGGCAACGGGAGGCTTCGAATCGGAGTTTTCATTGGGTGTGGGGCGAAATCAACACTGGCTCAATGGCGATCATTCGCTCGCCGCGTTCGACGACTTTGCTCGAACCAATGCTGTTTCGGGCGGCCGTGGTGATCACAGGTGACCGAGGACATGCCGAGGACCTTGTGCAGACCACCCTCCTTCGGACCGCAAGCCGCTGGTCGGCTGCTGTCGGCTCACCCAAGGCCTACGCCTTTCAAGTCTTGATCAACCTCGGGCGTGATCGGGCTCGTCTCCTACGACGGAGGGCGAGCGAAGACCTTGGTTGGGATTTCGAACGGCTTTGGCTACCCCACCCCGGTGATGAGCCGACGCGAATAGTCGAGGACCGACAGCTCCTGACCACCGCGCTCCGGCAGCTGACCCCGGCTCAACGTGAGGTCATTGTGCTCCGCTTCCTTGTGGACCTCTCCGTTGCCGATACAGCAGCCGTTCTCGGCATCAGCGAGGGAACTGTCAAGTCAACGACTTCCAAGGCAACCGCTCGTCTGCGGACGCTACTCAGAGAAGAGCCCGTCATCCCGGAGGTGCACAGTGAAAACTGAGGAAGAGTTCCAGGACAGCATCCACGATCGTTTGCAGACAGAGACAGCCGACCTGCACCTCGAAGCAGACCCCGTTGCGTGAGTGCATGTTCGGCTGCGGTGGCGCCACACGGTCCAAATCGGCGCGCTCGCCGCGGTACTCCTCGTCGCGGCGATCGCGGTCTCGGTGTTCGGCACAAGACCGGCTCCGACGAGAAGGGCCGGTCACACGACCCCGACCGTGTTGCAGCGGTTTCATACCGCACTGATGGATGCCGTTTCGGGCTCGGTTCTCAAAATCGACAACCACGGGGTCACGGTCTGGGTCCACAACGGCGCCGCCCGATCAGTCTCCTCTGATTGTCGGCCGCCACGTTCGATGACGATGAAGGCGACACGTTCCGTGAGCATGAGTTCGTGAACGTGCTGGCGCCGTGGTGGTCATGCTCGATGGCGTGATCGTTGGGCTGACGCTCTGACTGACTATTCGGCCGTCACCTCGGTGACGGCGGCCCGGGTCGAGGATTCGTCGACGATGCCCTTGGATTCGGCGAACGCTGCGACCAGGGACTGGACGGCCAGGTTGTTGACGGCTCGTGGCAGTCCCCGGGACACCTGGTGGATGAGAGCGAGCGCGTCGTCGGAGAACAAGGTGTCCGAACGCCCGGCCAGCTTGAGGTGGTGGCCGACGTAGTCCGCCGTCTCGCCGTGGTCCATCCCGGCCATCGAGTAGCGCAGGGCGACTCGTTGGTCGAGAGCGGCGAAGGCGCCGAGGCGGATCCTGCGCCGCAGTGTGGGCTGGCCGACCAAGAGGCAGGCGAAGGGGGCATGGCTGTCCATCTCGGCGTTGGTCAGGAGACGGATCCCTTCGAGCTGATCGGCATCGAGGAGGTGCCCCTCGTCGAGGACCAGGACGACCCGGCGTCCCCGCTCATGCTCCTCGGGGCCAGGGCCTCTTGGGCCTAGGGGATGAGCGAGGCTCGGTGGAATCGGGGGATCCCTCCGAGGGTGGACACGATCGTCGAGTACAGGCCGCGGGCCCCGACGGTGGGGTTGCCGAGATAGATGACGCTGTGACGACTGGCGTCGATCCCGGCCATGGCGCTGCGCAGCGCCACGGTCTTTCCCGAGCCGACTTCACCGGTGACCACCCCCACGACCTGCTCGTCGATGCACCAGGTGATCCGGGCCACCGCCTCGGCGTGCGAGCGATGGCTGTGCAGCATCGAGGGAGCGAGTTCCTTGGAAAAGGGCATGCGAGTAAAGCCCCAGTGGGCCCGGAGGCGGTCAATGGTCATGGCTGGATCTCCTTGTCGTCGCGCGTGGTGGTGTCGTTGGTGTCGCTCGGGTAGGGAACCTCGGATCCGTCGAGTGCCAGCTGGGCGTAGTTGATGGACCCGGCCAGCTCGGCCTCCCGGCGCTCGGCCAACAGGCCCAGGTAGTCGATGCCGGTGGGTGCAGGGGCGGGGGCCGCCTCAGGGCGCGCCTGTGGGTGCGAGTGCCGGCCGATGCTGACCGGGAGGCCGCGGCCCATCGAGCGTCCCTGGAAGCGGATCTCGACGGTGGTGAGCTCAAAGGGGTCGAAGACCACCTCGACGCGCGAGCCCACCAGCGCGGCGTCGACCTCGAAGGTGTTCGAGTGCAGCGAGACCGTGGCGCTCTTGGTCACCGTGCGGACCTCTGACCACAAGAAGGCTTCGTGGAGGGCGGCGGGAGTGGGCAGCACCGGTGGCGCACCGGCCAAGAGGCGCTCGACCGGGGCCTGACCGGTCTCGGTGTGGATCCGGCGGTGGTAGACGGTCTCGACCCAGGCACTGAAGAGCCGGTTGAGCTCGGCCACGTCCGGCGGCGGCCGGGCCTCGATCTCGACGAGGAACTGGATGCGCACGGTCTCGAAGACCCGTTCGATTTTCCCGCGGCCTTGGGGCCTTCCTGGTCGGCTGTGGACCAAGCGCACGCCGAGGCTGGCACACGCCCGCAGGAGCTGCTCGGAGACCATGGGCGAGCCGTTGTCGAGGTAGCAGGCGCGGGGCACGCCTCGTGACGCGAGTGCGGCCCGCAACGCCGCCTCGAGACGCACGGTGTCTTCGGAGTGCCCGAAGCGATAGCCGACCAGGGCCCGTGAGTGGTCGTCGATGAAGCAGAAGAGATAGGTCTTGCGACCCGCAATAACCGGCCCGTGCAGGGCGTCACCGGTCCACAGATCCCCGGGGGCGGCGGCCTCGAAGCGACCGAAGGCCTCCGGCGGCGACCCGTCGGGGCGGGTGTTGAGCCCGAGACGGGCGAAGTGGCGCTGCAGCGTGCGCTCGGAGGGTCCAGTCCCCTCGGCAGTGCGGATGATCTGGGCCACCTGGGCCGCCGTGCGCCGGGGCACCTCACGTTTGAGCGTCTCGGCCAGGTCCAACAATTGCTTCTCGGTCACCGGCTCGCCGGTGCGCGAGGCCGGGGCCAGCGCCTCGAAGCCGCCGGTGCGATAGGCGCGGATCCAGCGATCGAGGGTGCCGCGCCCGACGCGCAGGCGCCGGCCGTTCGGCCCGACGTGTTCGCGCCCGGCCAGCTCGCGCACGAGCGCGCCGCGCTGGCGGATGGTGAGCGACTCGTCCGCCGCCTCGCGGATGAGCGAATAGCGGAAGAGCGCGACGTCTCGTTGCGCCTCGTTCATTGGGTCGAACCTCCTCAGGTGTCGGTGAAGAGGCGACCCTTGCCGCTCACACGGGCTGCGCCCAGGGTGAGCTCGTGTTGGCGAGCAGGCCCCCGCCGGTGACAACACAAGCCAGCGACCACGCCGGCCGGGGACCGAAGCGGCGGACCGCCACGATCCCGAGCACCCCGATGGCCTCGACGGCGTCGGAGAAGCCCGATCCGCCCGCAAAGAGCCGGTCG
This sequence comes from uncultured Acidimicrobiaceae bacterium, assembly GCA_963828505.1. Taxonomy (GTDB): domain Bacteria; phylum Actinomycetota; class Acidimicrobiia; order Acidimicrobiales; family RAAP-2; genus Bog-473. The sequence goes on along the minus strand of CAWHFM010000004.1, from coordinate 87,384 downwards.
TGGCCCGGGTCGATGGCGTGGGCCCAGCGGGTGAAGTGCTCGCGGACCTCGACGGCCATCTGTGCGAACCGGCGCAGCCAGCCGCGCACGGTCGAAACCGGGCGGCCCAGCACGACGGAGATCTTCCGGTGACCCAGGCCCTGGACCTTCATCGTGAGGGCGCTGCCGATGACCTCGACTGCATCGCGCCGGCGGATCAGGGTGTCCTCGGGCACCAAGACGTGGGTGACCGAACAGGGCGAACAGATCGAACGCCGGAACCGGCGCCGCTCGGTCCGAGCCGAAAGACGCACCTCACGCTCGATCCCGTGTCCCCAAGGCCGCAGCCCGGCACCACATTGGGGACAGCTCAATCGGCCACTTCGGAGTTCCGTCTCGACGGTGGGCCCGTCAGTCCCTACGATGAGCACAGCGGAGCTCCGGCTTCGTCAGGAAGGGCCCTCTCGCGTATCCGTCCAAAGATTGGCGAGGGGGCTCTTGCGCGTTCAGATCGTGCTCACGCTGACGCTCGCCAGCGATCCTGGGCAAGTCCGGCCGAGCCCTGGTGCGTCTTCACCGAACGCGGCGCCGCCTCGGTGCCCATCAAGTCGTGGCCGTGCTCGGTGGCGTCAACCCGCCTCTTCGTGAACAACCAACGCGGCGCTCAACAGTAAGCGCCTCACGAGCGCCACCACCAAGTCCATGAGCGGTGTCAGCATCCCTGCGGCGAAGCGGTCTGCGAGCACATCCATGTCCGTGAGGACTGCGCGCTCGGCAAGTACTCCCTGAGCCGTCCTCGATCGCCCGGAGCTGCTCATAAGGGAAAGTATCGCCCTGTCGGGCTATCAGCGCATTGGGGCGCCCAGTACGCCGGGCCGAAGACGTGAGGCTGCAGTCTCACGACGGAGCGCTGTGACACGATTGCGTCGTATGCCTGCCTCGCCGTACTACCGATCGGATCTGGCGCGCATCCATCACGAAGGGTTCGGGTTCCACGCGGATGCGGTGGCACCCGGGATTCTGACCATCCTCGAGCCCGTCCTGGAGCGGTCCGGGCTCGTCCTGGAGCTCGGTTGTGGATCCGGGTTGTTCACGAAGTACCTCGTCGAGGCAGGCCATCGGGTACTCGCGACCGATGCGTCTCCGGCCATGGTCGAGCTTGCCCGTGACTTCGTTCCCACGGTGCCGGTCGAGGTCCTTCGGCTTCCCGAGGATCCGCTGCCGACCGCCGATGCGATCGTCAGTGTCGGTCATGCGTTGAGCTACCTCGACAGCGAGGAAGAAATCGATCGTTCGCTGGCCGCCATGGCGGGTGCGCTCGAGGACTCCGGGGTACTCGCGTTCGACATCTGCGACCTGGAGTGGGGATCTGCCCGGCGCGGGCAGCCGCCCGGGGTCTGGTTCGGAGAGGACTGGGTGCTCACGACGCGTCGCTCGGTCATCGGTGATCGGATCTTCCGGCGTGAGATGACGATGTTCGTTCGTGACGGCGAACTCTGGCGTCGTAATGACGAGACGCACGACAACGTGCTCATCGACACCGGCCGACTCCCAGAGTTCCTTGCTCGGTTCGGCGTCGACGCGGACGTCCGCCAGGCCTTCGGCAACGAGACACTGCTTGCCGGACTCGTCGCGGTCGTCGGCCGCCGCCGAGCCGCCTGACCGGGACCACCTGACGCACCTGCCCCCTATCGCCGGGTCGGGGTGCAACAGACCTGCTCCGACCGTCCTCTCGTGGCAGGATTCCTGACTGTGGCACTCGTCGCTCTCCACCGGCTCTACCAACGGACTTGCAAGGACTGCGGTTATCACTGGACTGTGACCCGTGCTCAGAAACAAAAGACGGTGCGTCTGCTGAACCCACGCTCACACGTGTTGCAAACCGGCGAGACATTTGTGCAGGGTCAGGAGGTGGAGCCTTTCAGGGAGTGTGCCAAATGCGGGGGCATTCGGTTCTCCGAACGACCAGTCACGAAGCGGCGTCCGGCTGATCCCCCGGTGTAACCGCTAAAAGCGTAAATCCCAGAACGCCGGGAGGGAGACACACCTGAAGGAACGTCTACTGTCATTCCGGTGCTGACGCTTCAAGGCGAACGGATCCTGCTCCGGGACTTCCTCCCGCACGACAGAGACCCGTTGCTAGCGCTCGAATCAGACAACACCATGTTCACGTACATGAAGTTTCGGATCGATCGAGACTCAGCCGAATCGACTCTGCTGCCATGGCTGCTCGAAGAGCCGGGCCTCGATCCGCGGCTCCGTTACAACCTGGTCGTTGAAGACGATGAAGGCTTCTGCGGGTGGGCGGGAATCGACAGGATCGAAGGCGTGGACAGTGGCCAGTTCGGTTGGTATCTCCGATCGGATCGATGGGGCCGGGGGTACGCCACCGAAGCCACTCGGCTCCTGTCCCCCCTCCGACACCGCGAAATGACGACTACTTGAGTTGCATCGCGGAGCACGCGGCCATCTGAGTTCAGTCTGCTGACACGGCGTCCAGTGTGCTGGCGTGGAGCACATCGGGAGCCAGGTCCGCCCCGTTGGGCCAAACCACCGTGATGGTCTCGGGATCGACGGCCGCCAGCGCGAACAACGCCACCTCGCAGAGCGGATCGAAGACCGGACCGACTGTTCCGGACAACGTGGCTTCGAGATCGACCGCCCGTGCCGTGCCGTGCCGTCAGCAAAGTTCACCCGGAGGCGGTACCCACCGAGATGCTCGGCGGAGCGGACATCGTAGGGCTCATGGCAGTGGCTCAATGCTAACCAATGACTCCTGGGATTTGGCGTCCGTCAATTGCCAACGAGCCGTGCTGGCGTGCCGTGTGCCGATGCCGCTTCGAGAAGTTGAGGATTCTCGTCTGCTGCCGCGAGGCAGAGCTCGGCCTGTTGGTGCTCGGCCGCCGCAAGAGCTTCGAGAGACATCAGGTTCAGGCGTACCCCGTCCCGGAGAAGTTGGGCCATGGGCCAGCCCAGGTCGCGCAATGACATGAGCCCGATGGTTTCGGGAAGTCTGATGATGGCACCGGTCGCCGACGCTGCCACAACGGGATCAGCCCTGCCCAAATGTCGTGACATGGCACCCGTCACTTGATGGCGGCTCACGGCCCTGCAGAGCCGGTGATACCAAAGCCCGGTGGTGAAGATCCGCGCACCAGGGATGCGGAAGTCGGGCGGTTCCTCATCGAGCAGGATCTGCAGCAGGAGGTGGTCGTCGACGATTACCTCCACGGTCGCGGTTACGCGAGATCTGGATCTTCTGCCGCCACTTGGCGGGCCAGTTTGGAGTATCCGCCGGCCTCTTGGATCGCTTCGCGCAGCATTGAGCGCAAGCCTCCCCGGCCGGCAGGGACGATGAGCAGCGCATCACCGAGATCTGCCACTTCGACAGACCCTCCCTCATTTAGGTGCCAGCGGCGCCTGGCCTCAGCCGGAAGTGCCATTTGGCCACGATCCGAAACCCGGAATTCAGTGATGCTCATACGACTAGGATACTATCAACAAAGCATCTTGACAAGGTTGCTTTGTCGAACCCGACCCAGGACGACGTATCCCGCCTCAACTTTACGGGAAAAGCGTTCGACACCCAGGTCGGGTGGCAGTGACGAGCGCGCCGATGATGCCGCGATCTGTGTTGGAGGGATTGGCAGTGGCCACCAAGATCATCGACGCTGGGGGAACTCCGCCCGAAGAATCTCACCAGATCGTTCCGCCAGATCTGATGGCCCCTCGACGCTGTCAAAGAACGACGGCAGCGTCTCGTTCGACTCCGGTTCGCCACTGCCCGGCGCAATCGCTACGTGGACCTTCTGGCCCGGCTGGACGCCGTGCCGGCGGAACTCAGCCAACAGCTCTGCGTCGTCACCTGGGACGGTCAAATCCCATTCGGAGCCGGCCTCGGACGTACTCATGACTTTCATCGTAGGTACACCCAATCCAACTGCTAACGAATCAGGGCCCGTTTGCGTCGTCCGCCGCCGAGGCGACCTCCGCCTGATCTAATTCGAGGTCAATCCCGGACTCAATCATGCCGGCCGGCGAAGCTCTGACCAGCCACTTTCCACTAGCACGGTGCGTGGACTTCCGTTGCCAGTCGGTCCTCCGACACGCGACAACCCCACGTGCAGCGACGCGATGACCTTTTCACCCTCCTCGCTGCGCTGATAGCGAAGACACACACCGCCGGCGCGGTACACGCGTTGGCGTTCTGCGGTGTCCGAGTGGTCGTCCACCGAGGTAGCGACCTTCGGGCGCCATGGCCTTCACAGAGGTCCGCACCCGAACCCGGAGACGGTTGCGCTCAGCCTTGCTGAGGCCGCCGAACAACGAGATGAGGAGATCGTGCGCTTCGGACTCGGGATCGACAGGACCGCCGACTTCGGGCACCCAGAGCTGCACGCCCCAGTGTGCGAGCTCGGGCAGGATGTTCTGGACCTGCCCCGCTGAGCCGAAGGCTCGCTGCGGCTCGCCGACGACGATTCCAGTCCAACCGCGCGCCGCGTTGGGGAGTTGCGCGATGAGTCGGGCCGCTTCGGGACGCCGGGGCCACGGAACGGACCGAGAGACGTCGGTGTCGTGGGTGACCGACACGATCTGGGCCCGCCCGACGATCAGGGCACTGGCGCGAGAGAGCTGCCAGCGCAAGCTCTCCTCGGGGTTCTGCTGGTCGTCGGTGGAGGTTCGGCAGTAGGCGGTGAGCGGGATGAGCGGTTCTGATGGGGTCATGCGGCCTTTTCGGGACGTTCGGGCAGCCGAGCTAGAGCCGCCCTGACAAGCTGGGCCAAGGCAGCGGCCAGATCGTTGGTGAGAGACGGTGGGTCCATCGCCTCGAAGACGACCTCCTTCTCTTCCCTCACGGGACCCACCCAGTAGACCTGCAGCACGACTCGGAGGATACTTCCGCCCCGTGTTCGAAGAAGGTGAAGGCATGGAGAGAATTCTGTATGCCGGGACAACGTCAGCAAATGAACAATCCTGCGTGGCCTCCAACGCTCAAGCTCCTCTGAACCGATGTCGACTTTCACTTGGCGGAGCGGCAAGCGGCCACTACCGGCCCCAGAGCGATGAAGGAACTCCTGATCTGGTGCGCTCCAAGCTGTGCCCCAGAGGCAACAGGAATAACTACGCCGACTCCTCCTCGGCTACCGCAATGGCCAATTCCTGGGCAGGCCAATGGGAAAGGAAGGAACTACTTCGGGCTATCCCCTGCGGACGTGGGTGAGGGGCTGGGCTCGCGACCTTTCGACATCGGCAAGGGGTTGGATACGTCACCGTTCTGGTGGGCCACTGCCGAATGGACTCCGCGATTCGAAAGCCAGCGCCATTTTGCAGCTCTCGCGTCCCAGGAGTAGACGACGGCTGTTCCAGCGATCAGGTCGTGGATCGTCCGGCGCTCGCGCTGGTACACGATGAAGAGTGCTGCGACGACGGCGAACAAGAAGCTGAAGTAGAGCAAGAGTGCCCGCAGGATCGCCTCTCGGCCCGTGATAGGTCGACCGTCCTTTTGGACCACCTGCAATCCCAGCAAGGCCATCCCGACGGTGCGTCCACCAAGCGTCCACTGGTAGGAGAAGTACACGAACCACCACACGATCAGTACCGCTATCTCGATTGCCTGGTGACGACCGAGATTGAACGTCTTGCCGGTGATCAGTTGCCAGAAGGCCGCCACCAGGATTACGCCGAGCGTGTAGAGAAGCCAGAGAGCACCGACATCGGCAGCGAACGCCGCTCCTCTGCTGGCCACTCCGGCGTAGTGTCCCTGGCGACTCATCGCCAGGGTGGGGTTCGGCGACTGAGCCGTCACGGAAGCCAGTGCAGAGAGGTCAACTCGGTTCCCTTCGATCCGCAGAAATTTGACTCTGGCCCGAGTATGGCAGTCCCTCCGGCCGCCAGGCGTTATGGACTCAGAGCCAAGGCCTTGGGTTGCGCCTTGGCCCGAGCCCGTCGAAACAAGCTCATGCATCGAGAGGCGATACAGCGAGCTGACCCGCCGAACATGGAACGTCTCACGGAAGACCCCGATGATGACTATCTGGCGGCCCTCGCAGAGGGGGCAGCGGTCGACTACCTGGTGACTGGAGATCATGCGCTCCAACGCTGGAGGTCCGATGCAGTGACCGTCGTGTCGCACCGAGAGTTTTTGGAGCAGCTTGGGGATTGAAGATGCATTTCGCGGGTGCTGTGTTACAGGAACCGCACCGCCCGTGCCCAGAGCGCTGTGGGCTCGGGGGCACCGTGAGTGTCGGCAGCACTTCGTAGGATGATCACATCGTGCCTACGAACTGGATCAATTGGGCCTTCATTGCGCTCGCAGCAGGCGGCCTCCTGACGTCAATCGACCCGGAGGTGGCGGACGGTGCGCCCGAGCAGACCGCTGGCGTTGGGTCCACCCCCGAGACCGTCCGGTACATCTCAACACCCTCGGGTGCGCTGCAGTCTCGCCTCAGCTCGGTCTACTGCTCATCATCTGAGAACTGTGTGGCCATCGGAGGCCAATATGCTGCGACAACCTCTGATTTCGGTCGCTTCTGGACGAGTCACCGGTTTCTCCACGGCGGCGCAGTTGTCGGAGCGATGGCATGCCCAACGTCACACGTATGCGTCGCAGTCGGTGGCTCCCCAGAAGAAGGGACTCCTCAATATGACTCGCTTCTCCATCGCGCCGTGGTGCTCACGACGACTGACGGTGGCCGTGCCTGGACGCGAGAACCGGCCCTTCCCAAAGATGTCGGAGGACTCGACAACATCTCGTGCCCAACGAAGACCTATTGCCTCACCGTCGGAACGTCAGCGGACGGCTCCGGTGGTGTTGCCCTGGCTACGACGAACCTGGGTCGCTCTTGGAGACGCCTCAACCTTCCAAAAAGGCTAGAACCCGACCTTCTAACTTGCTTCACCCGTGGCGCCTGTGTCGCCGCAGGCGGCACAGGCGATGGAACCTCACAAATGAACATCATCAGTACGGACAACGGCGGATCAACGTGGACACAAACTTCCCTGCCCGGCGATGCGTACGATCAGGTTGTCCCCGAGATCGGCGGTCTGACTTGCACGACCCGCACCCGTTGCTTCATCGTCGGAGATATATACAAGATCTTTTCGGGGGAACCAGGCGCTGTTGGCTACACAGGATTCCTCGTCGAGAGCATCGACGGGGGGAGGACATGGACGAGCGGTGCGAGTCCTGCTGGCGCCCAGGCGGTGGACGAGATCACATGCGAAAGCGCCGCCAATTGCGTGGCGGTGACGGGTGGCACTGATATCGAAGCTTTAGGCTTGTTCACATCGGGCAACGGCGGAACGACGTGGACCGCTCGAACTATTCCCCCATCGGTCTTCTCTATCCTCGACATTGCGTGTCCATCCACGACGACGTGTATGGCGGTGGGCACCGGCCGGGATGTCGACGACCCTTTGAACGACCGCAGAGAGTTGGCAGCCGTCGTCGTGACGCACGACAATGGTGCCACCTGGACCGCTGAATGGCCCAAGCTGTCGCCATGAGTCCCGACAGACCCACTAGTGCTAACCGTCGGCTAGCCTGCCCCCTCACGGCACCTCGGAGGCAGGGCGGACCCGCGGGAGGAGCAGCTGCAAGCATGGATGCGTGGTAATCCGGATGATGGCGCTCCGTCGGTGATCGAAAACTCGTCCGACGAACGAGAGCAGCATCGTCGATCACTCTGGGCATACTACGACCGGCGGGTGGCTGGACGCTTGCGTGGCTTGGCCAACGCCCACGCCTACTGGACGGGTCTAGGCGTCACTGTCGAAGTGGAAGACATCGCCGCCGAAGCTGCGCAGCTTGAACGACTACTTCGTGAACTCTCTGCTGTCCGCTTTGTCGAGGTAGGTGCCGGGCCAGGCACTTTCACCCGATACCTTTCAGGGAATGGCATAGCCATCGACCAGAGTCGAAAGGCGCTCGACGTTCTGCGCACCGAAGCTCCGGGAGTACCTGTGATCCAGGCAGATGCCACGGCCCTACCCGTAGGACCCCACGCCGTCGACCGCTGCTTCTCCGCCCACCTTTATGGCTTGCTTCTTCCAGGCGAGCGTGAATCCTTTCTTGCCGAGGCGCACCGGGTTGCGTCCGAGGTCGTAATCCTTGACGCCGGTCGCCCCCAGGGAGTGAGCGCCGAGGAGTGGCAAGAGCGGACCCTGCCCGAAGGAGATCACTACAGAGTCTTCCGCAGACACTTTGATGCGGACGCGTTGGCCGCCGAAGTCGGTGGTGTGGTCCTGTTCGCCGGGCAGTTCTACGTGCTGGTTGGCACTGCGGCGGCCTCGTAAATTTCAGCTCCCGAATCGAGGAGGACAGGGAAAGTTGTGCCGGTCCTCGAGCTTTCCGTTGGAAGCCTCAGCCACGCGCCCGGTATCGCGTACCCGATGCCCAATGACCCGATCGGACCACCGCTTCGCACGGTGACCCAGCTCGCCGGGGAGGTGGGACAGCGCCCAGCGACGTCGGCTCCGGCAGTCGCTGGTTTCGCATCAGAGTCAGTCCGCACCGGTACCAACGGCGAGTTCCTCGTCAGTGACGGTCACGCAGAAGGTGATCGACACACAGCTCACCCCTGGCAATGGGTAGCCGGCTATCCCAGGACCTGGTGCCTCGCCCTGCGCTGCGAAGGATCCGACTCCGCTCACAGAGCACCGGCCTGCTGTCGTGCAGGCAGCGAACCCGGGGTTGTCCATGCTCCCATTGGTGGCCTCAGTCCACCTTTCGACGCCTCCTGCGGGATCTGTCGAGATGAGAGGCTCTCCGGCCACGATCGCCGCCACGCAGAAGGCCGAGGTCGGACACGAGATGCCGCTGACCGTGTATTGGCCGCTGTGCTGAGCGAACGACGGATGCGAGGTTGGGCCTCCGTGCCACGACGCAGGGGAAAGGGGGTCCGTTGACGTCTCGATCCAGCCACCCACGGTGGCATCTCCGCTGCCACCGGCAACACAGAGATCAGGCGAAGGGCATGAGACGGCCTGGAGGCCCTCGGACCCCACGCGGATGTAGTTCCATGCCGAGGATCCGCCTGAAGGAGATCCTGAGACGAGCACGCCCGAACTCGCAGCAACGGCACAGAACGACTCGGTGGGACACGAAACCTGCCCGAAGGAGTACGCCCATGAGGGCGCTACTTCGAGCGTCCAATGCGCAGCGGTGGGGTCCGTCGTGACATAGATGCCATCTACGGACGACAAGGTGCAGAAATCCGGGTCCGGACATGCAACGAAGGACCACGAGGCATTCGAGCTTGGCGGAAACGTCGTCGTCGTCCCGACGACGCTGCCGTGCGGGGAAAAGGGACCGCTGCTGACGGCCACTGCCGGCACCAGCGTGCCGGGATTCTGGGGTGAGACCGCGCCCGCGAAGACGCAGAGCTTCTCACTCGGGCACGCCACGTCGGTGGGACTCATCCCGAGGTCGTTCGCCATGGAGGACCACGACAGGGTCTGAGAGCCCGCATGCGCCGGCGTCGTGAGCCAACTCGGCTGGGTCGACTCGGGGAACGTCTCGGCTCCAATCTTCGCCAACGAGAGCGCAAAGTCGGATTGCTCCCAGGTCGCCGACGCGTCCATCTTGGTGAACCGTCGCGTCGTGCTGTTGTAGGCGAATTCCCCGGCATCCCCGCCGACTAGGAAGAAGGGTCCGCTACCCGGCTCCCGGGCCAGCAAGAGCAGGTATGTCCTCCCACTTCGCAGCGGCATCTGCTCCACCTGACCCGTTGCAGAACTTGCGGCGCGAGGCTGCGCGACAACGATCTGCTTGCCGACTCGCCCGCGGATGACATCGTGCACCTGCAAGGTGACGAGGACAGCGGGTTGCGGTGCAGGGGCTGAGCGGTCACGACCCACGGACTGGACCCTGGCCACAACCATGACCTGGGTGTTGGCCAGGAGCTGCTCCTGGGACTGATAGTCGGTCGAGTCAATGGCGACCGGGTGCTGTGCCACATGGCTTGCTGGGTGGGCGGACGATCCGGACGCCCATCCAGCCGCGAGGAAAAAACCTGCCAGTACCGCCAACATCTGCCTCTGGTGGGTCATTACTCGCCCCTCCCAACGAGGACACTACGGCGCGTAGCCACTGTCCCCCACCACCGGCCTGGGGTCCGGAATTATCGGTTTCAATGTCGCGGCTGCTCATTTTCGCGAGCAGTCCGGAGCCGGCCGGAGCGTGCGCCCACGCCCACCAGTTAGGCAGCAGGTAGCCAAAGGTCTGTGGTTCCCACCTCGCGCACCGGACGGCCATCGATTGCCGCTCCGAGATGGGGTGATCCCCACGCCGAGTAAGCGTCAAAAGCGCGTTGGGCATTGTTTCGAGTCCCCCCTCCGACATGCTCCTGAGTGCATGAGGGAGGGACCTCAACGACGACCGAGGAGGGCTCGTCGGGGTTGGTGGGTGATCCGCAGGCCAACGTCTCGCCGTAGATGGCCGCGCTCTCGGCTGGCACCGCCTTCTGGCGGTGTTCTGCTTCAGCCCGAGATGCATGGAGCAGCGCCGATCGCCGAGCATGTGTTTCGCGGAGGCATCCGGTAGCGGCTGGCGGCCTGGTCCGGAAGGTCTAGGGGTCTCGCCGACACTTGTATCTCTCGGCTGTATGCTTCTGTGAGGGAACCTGACAGCGCTCCGGCGGGAGCATTGCCTCACTCTGGTATCGCCGTCGCGGTACGCCTAGACAGAGGGAGAGCCAATGTCCGCAACACTGATCGCACGTCAGAATGTGTCGAACTACGAGGCCTGGAGAGAGGCGTACGACGCCGCCGACACCATCCGTGCCCGCCACGGTTGCACCGATGAGTCAGTACTCCGCTCCCCGAAGGATCACAACTTCGTCTTCATCACCCACCGGTTCCCGACTTTGGATCAGGCAGAAGCCTTCACTGCGGACCCCGAATTGCACTCAGCGATGACGCGCGCCGGCGTCGTCGGGGACCCTGGCATCGAGTTATTCGAGGACATCACATGAGCGTCGTCGTGATAGCCCGCTTCCCCACCGACGATCCCGGCAAGGCATTGGAGTGGGCACGAACTCACTCGGACATCCCAGAGGAGATCACGGCACATGGGAAGACTCTCGGCCAGATCGGTCACCGAATCCTCCTCGGTGAGAAGGAGCTCGTCGTGACAGACGAGTGGCCGAACGAGGAGAGCTTCCACACCTTCTTCTCCGGGGCGCCTCGGATGCAGGAGTTCCTCTCAGGCGCTGGGCTGTCTTCCGACCCAGTGATCTCCGTACTCCACGCAGTAGATGCGCCAGGGACGTTCTGGAACTGAGCGCTGGTCCGCCGAACCAACATCTTCATGAACACGACTGAGGGGACCGATCTGGTTCGCCACAATTGGGCGTGTCACCGACCGCCCGGCTGAGGCTAGACGAAGAACCGAAATTTGCGGGCTGACCGCCGCCCACCTCGTTCACCGGAGCAGCCGCCGCACCTCGTCCATGGTGCCTAGGTCGTCCATGGCGGCACCGGCGCGCTGTAGCCCCGAGCCGGCGATCTCCTCCGCCTGCAAACCCCCGGCGGCCCTCGTGAAGGCGGCGGCCACGAAGGGGTAGGCCACCAGCAGGCGGTAACGGCGCCAGCTCTCGGCGCGATCGAGCAAGGGTCCTCCGTGGCGAGGGAGCTCGTCGAGGTAGAGGTCCAAGAGGTAGTGCTCCTCGACCCGCCGCCGCTCGGTGGGCAGACTCACCGTGAGGAAGTAAGCGAGGTCGCGCAGTCCGAGGCCGCGCCGCAGCACCTGCCAGTCCACGAAGCCCGGCACGTCGCCATCGAAGTAGATGTTGCCGAAGTGGGGGTCCCCGTGCAACAGGGTGAAGCCGTCACGCGGCAGCCGGGCCTCGAACTGGCGCTGGCGCTCGATGAGCAATGCCGAATCGGGCGGGAGGAGATCGGGGTCGGTGCGCCGCAACCGCCCGACCACCAGACGCAGCAGCCGGGCCGTCAACGGTGCCGCCGGGTCGGCGGCGTTGGTCATCACCCATGACAACGCACCGGACCCGGTGGGGGCGGCATAGGTGCCGTGGAGGGTTGCCAGCGCGCGCACCACCGCCTCGGCCTCGGCCGGGGACGGGGCGCGGCGGACGTCGGCGAACCGGCAGCCCCGGGCACCCAAGTCCTCGAGCACCAGGGCGAAGCGGCCGGTGCGACCGTCGTACCGTGCGGCGTGGGCACGCGGCGCGGCGATGGGCAGCGCCGGCGCCAGGCGCTCGTAGAAGGACACCTCGGTCGGCCCGAGGCGGGCCAGGCCGACGAAGAGCCGGACGGCGACGGGCCGGGGGGCCAGTTTGACGAACACCGACGGCGGCGTGCCGTCACCTTCGACCCCGAGGCGCGCCCGCGCCGTGGTGCCGGTCGTCTCCGCCAGGCGTTCGATCCGCCGGACCGGTCGACCCAGCATCTCGCCGACGACAGGCGCCGTGAGATCCTCGAGCGTGCCGGGGAGTCCGGTCCGGCGGTCGAGGCGGTCGTGGGCCAACCGGCCCAGTTCCTTCCCGAGGCCCATCAGCCGGGCCTCCACGGTCCCCGAATCAGCGGCCCGTCGGTGGTTTGCACGGGCCGCATCTTGCCCCACGTCGCCCGCCCGGCGCGGCGGTACGGGCGCGTCTCAGGTCAGATCCAGCGCTGCTTAGGGGACGGCTGAACCTGGTACCCGAGGGATAGGCCTGTGCGCCGTCGAAGCCCTGGAACGGCGCCCCGTACACCGGTTCTGGTATCCGTACCACCTGGCATAGATCACCTGGCACGCCGCCACCACAATGCCAATGTAGTGACCACATCAGGCCCTAGGCTTAGCTCATGGCGCAGGGCGATGTTCCAACGTCAAGGGGTGGCCCCTTCCAGCGACGTCGGGAGAAACGTCAGCTTGAACAGCTGGCCAAGGCATCCGAAAGAGAGACAACGCCAAGAACGGCCTCGGCTCACATCAGAGTTATCGAGGATCAGGTTGATGCTGCAGACCAGGATCTCGACGGACAAGAAACCAACTCTCCAGGTGCTGACACCCCGCAAAGTCGTATCGGTGGCTTTCATGTGCGAGCCGTGCCGATTGATCAGCTGCTTGACGAATGAGCAAAAACAAGCCGCGCCCCGTGCGCCGGTTCAGGCTGTAGTGCGCACTGGTGGCGCTACTCCGGTCAAGCGGGCTTGAGCGCCCTCACGGCCAGTACTGTCGGAATCGGCGCTCCGCCTTCTTTGAAGCCATGAAGAGCAAATCCGGCGCCAACAAAGGCGTGGAGCAGGGTGGGCAACGGTAGGTGCGTCGCCCCAACCTTGTCCCTGAGGCCCTTGGCCGTCCATGACGCCTTCGTCCAGTGACCGTCGAGGTAGCCGGGATGGACGATGACGGCATCCCGATCGGCACGATCGGCAAAGCCACCACAGAAGCACGGGTGAACCCCGATGTGAACGAAGAGACCGCCAGGTGCGAGAACTCGCCATGACTCTTCGAGGACGGCGGGATAGTCGGCTACATCGGTGTGGATCATGACCGCAACCACACTGGCGAACGACGCGTCACCGAACGGCAAGCACTCACCATTGGCCCTCACAATCGGAAGCCGGCCGCGAGCATGCCGCAGCATTCCGGTCGAGAGGTCAACGCCAACGGGCAACCAGCCCAGACTGCGAATCCGACCAGCGTGTGTCCCGGTGCCACACCCGATCTCTAGAGAAGCGCCGACACCGCGGCCGAGGAGTTCGCATAGAGATCCATCGACACCGATGGGATCGCTGACCGGCAGCCCGTCTTCAGACCGGTCGCCGAGAAAGTCATTCTCGTACCAGTCAGTGATCTCATCATATGAAGCAGGCATATCTACCCCAGCACTCTTAGCTCAGTCACCAAACAGCCGAAGGCAATCCTCTCACCTGCGAACCGTTTGCCTCAGCACGCCGGGAGAGTGGGCACTTCGTTCCCTTTGGGCTGTCGTAGACGAAGATCCTTATGTGAGGTGACGTGCGAAGAAGTCGAGCGTGCGCGACCAAGCAAGCTCGGCCGCGGCCTTGTTGTACATTGATGGCGCGTCCCAGTTGCTGAAGGCGTGTCCGGCCTCGTAGCGGAAGAACTCAATGCCGGTTCTGCCTGCCACAGCGTCCTGAACGGCTGCGATGTTCTCGGTCGGGATGAAGGGATCATTACTTCCGTAGTGGAAGGCGGTTGGGCAGTCGAGACTGGAGACCTGATCGATCATGCCGTTGATCGCGGATCCGTAATAGCAAACGGCCGCATCGATCCCGTGACCATCGACTCGGCTCTGGGTGGCGGCTGCGAAGGCGAGGCCGCCACCCAGGCAGAAACCCACGGCCCCGAGTTTGCCACTACATTCGGGCATGGCCAGAAGGTGAGCATGGCAAGCTGTGATGTCTCCGACTGAACCGACGAAATCAAATTGCTGGACGATCGCGAACGCATCTGCCATCCCGGACTCGTCCTGACGCTCGAAGCGGCGCTCGATCCGCCAGAACATATCCGGTGCCAGCGTCGTGTAACCAACTTCCGCGAGCTGTTCGGCAATCCGCCGAATGTTGTCGTTGATCCCAAAGATTTCCTGAAACAGCAGGATGCCTGGACCTCTGCCTGATTCGGGCACAGCGCAGAAGGCATCGAATTGGTCGTCACCGGTTGAGATGGACTCGTATCTAGTGGTCGGGTTACTCACAAGCGCCGATTATTCCATCCGCGCCCAGCAGCCGCGTGGAGGTACCCCTGTCCTGATGAGTGGCGCCGACCCGCAGGCATACACTCTGTCGAGCAACAGCTGAGGTCAGATCTGAAGGACATTCGGGGACACTCGCGGACGCTGAATCTCACCGGGCACCTCCCGACAATTCGCGACAGACTGACTGCCGTGGACCAGCATCCGGACTTCCGTGATATCGCAGCACCCGATGGGGTGACCCGTGGAGGCTGAACCGAGCAGAACGGCAATTCTCGCGGCCGTTGCGCGTGGTGAGTTGCGCCTCCAATTGGACCCTCCCTGGGTTCTCGATGACCCCTTCGCCCTGATGCTCATCGGGCCGGTCTGGGAGGAGTCCAATCAGTTGTTACTTTCGCTGTTCGGCAGCGAAATCTGCCAAGAGGCGGGGGCTTTTCATTGCCTTAGTTAGTTAGGGGGCGATACGCCGAAGACCGCCTCACCCAAGGGGCAATGAGCTCTTCTCGCTAAATGGCGCCGCTGCCCTCGAGACCTCTGAATTCATGGCAGCCAACATCGACAAATTCGGCACACCGGAGGCGTACAACCATTATGCCGTCGGCTGGGCCCTCGCCATGTGCACCCCGTACCAGTGGACCAAGCAGGTGGCGTCGCACTTCGGCGGTACCCGCAACGGCACCATCGTGCACTGGCCCAACGGGTTCAGCGCCAAGGGCGAGGTTCGGGACCAGTTCCACCACGTCATCGACGTGGCCAAGACGGTGTTGGACGTGACCGGTCTGCCCGAACCCACGATGGTGAACGGTTTTGAACAGCAGCCCCTTCACGGGATCTCAATGAGGTACCTCTTCGATGACGCTGACGCAACGGACCGCCGAGAGACGCAGTACTTCGAGATGCTGTGTAACCGGGGGATCTATCACAAGGGATGGACTGCGGTCACCCGACACAGCATCCCATGGCTGTTCGGGGCCGAACTCCCGGCGCTCGATGACGATGTCTGGGAGCTCTACGACACCACCACGGACTGGACCCAGGCGCACGATCTCTCCACTGAACAGCCCGAGAAGCTGGCCGAGCTTCAGCGCCTCTTCCTCATCGAAGCGGTGAAATACCAGGTGCTACCTCTCGATGACCGCCGGGTGGAGCGATTCAACTCTGATCTCGCGGGGAGGCCATCCCTCATCACCGGGTCGTCCCAGATTCTCTTTGGGGGCATGGGGCGCTTGACGGAGAACACTGTCCTGAACCTCAAGAACAAGTCCTATGCCGTCACCGCCGACATCGAGATTCGTGACGAGAACGCGAACGGGGTGATCGTGGCCCAGGGCGGCGCGTTCGGCGGCTGGTCGCTGTACCTGACCAACGGGGTGCCGGCTCACTGCTACAACCTGCTCGGCCTGAACCGGGTCAAGGCCCTCGGGACTGATCCTCTTTCTCCGGGGAACCATCAAGTGCGAGTGGAGTTCGTCTATGACGGCGACGGCCTCGCCAAAGGCGGGGACACGACTCTGTTCGTCGACGGCAACGCTGTCGGCTCATCCCGGCAGGAGGCAAGCATCCCGATGCTGTTCTCCGGGGACGAGACGCTCGACGTTGGCGTGGACTACGGCTCCTCGGTGAGTGACGAATACACCCCTGACACGAGCCGGTTCACCGGAACCGTCAACTGGGTGCAGCTCGATCAAGGGACCGACGACCAGTCGCACCTGATTTCTCCCGAGGACCGGCTCAGCGTCGCAATGGTCCGCCAGTAGAACGCTGGGTAGGCCCCGAATCGCCTGAGGCGCACGCAACCTTGGCAAATGTGCATTGAGTTTCATGTCGTTTGAGGCTGCTGTCTTACCGGAACCGCACCCAGGCGGCCGCCGATTCCCACGTACCCAGATTCGAGGGCTGGAGCCGCCAGTCGGATTGAAGAGACGCACGAGCATCGCCCACGGGTCGCCGAGCACCTCGAAGGCGCGTTGATCGCATATTCTGAGCGTGGGGCGGTATCCATGAACGCTCCTCAAAGTGCCTGAGCTCTGCAAGTGCTTCGGCTCGTTTAGCGTCAACCAGTTGCATATCGCAATCACCCAACGCTTCGGAGGCCGCCATGTCCCAGGTCCGTGTACACAACTTCTCGATCTCCCTGGACGGGTTCGGGACGGGCGAGGGCATCACGTTCGACGCCCCGTTCGGCCACGCCGGCCATCGCCTGCACGAATGGTATTTCGCCACCCGCTTCTGGCGTTCGATGGTCGGCGATGCCGGTGGCAGCGTCGGTGTCGACCATTCGTTCGCCGAACGGATTGAGCTCGGGTTCGGTGCAGAGATCATGGGCCGGGGCAAGTTCGGTGCGCAGACGGGCCCGTGGACCGATGTCGGCACAAACGACGAGTGGCGGGGCTGGTGGGGACCGAACCCGCCGTTCCACACGCCGGTGTTCGTTCTGACGCACCACGCGCGCCCGCCGATCGAGATGGAGGGCGGCACCGTGTTCCACTTCGTCGACGCCTCTCCGCAAGAGGCACTCGACCTCGCCCGAGAGGCCGCCGGTGACCTCGACGTGCGCATCGGTGGTGGCCCGACGGTGGTCCGCGACTTCCTCGCCGCCGACCTCATCGACACCCTCCACGTCGTGCAGGTGCCGATCCTGCTCGGCCGCGGCGCTCGTCTCTGGGACGGCCTCGAAGGCGTGGAGGAGCGCTACAACCTCGAAGCAGTCTCGTCACCGAGCGGGGTCACCCACCTGACCTTCACACGCCGATGACCGATCCTGCGGAGGCGCTGACGACCTGCCCCGAACACCCGGCTGGAAGGCATGGTCCCCGAACCAAAACGCGGGTCGCTTTGCGAGTTTGTTCAGAGAAGTCTACGGTTTAGTCCAATCACGGATCTGCAGTCGGGCAGGCACCTGTCCACGTTTTACTCGTAGATTCACGTGGCCATCTCAGATGGGGGTGGCGCATTATCAGGAACGCGGGGTTCGAGTCACGAGCGTTACGGTCACCATCCATTTTCCCGTTTCGGATGTCCCAAAGGCCATCGAGGGTCTTCACAGCAACGCCAAGTTTTTAGCGGGAGGGGGGCAGGCCCCCCTCCCGGCCTCCCCCTGGCGCGATCTGCTCGGCCGTGGGTTGGTCGGGCCGGCAGAGCCGGCCCTCGGGCGACCACGATGTCGGTATGCAGACGACCGCCAACATCAACGACGTCCTCGACGGGCACGTAGCCCTCGACCTCAGCTGTGTCGACCGCCTCTTGCTCAACGCCTACGTCCCGACGCTGCAGTCTTCGGGTCAGGTGTTCGCGTTCATGCGGGACCACCTGGAGAAGCCCGTTCCCTCACCGGCGGTGATGAACCAGATCGGCAACCGGTTCCGGCGCGATGTGAAGGCGTTCGCCGAGGAACGGGGTATTCCGATCCTGCACCTGAAGAAGCCGGACCACTCGCGTTGGGACGACCGCAAGCTTGACCACGTGCGTCCCTATCTCGACCGGGCCGAACGCGAGAGCCGCTTCGGGGTCGTGGCCATCGTCTCCACCCAGGAGTTCCAGTTCGTCTTCAGCGGCAAGGACCGTTCGTCCGACCCCGGGCGACCCTGGTTCGAGTTCGTGCGTGAGCAGCGCCGGGTGGGTACCTACTACTTCTACATCCACGACCCCGAGTTCGGTCCCGGCTTCATCAAGATCGTGACCTACTTCCCCTACCCGGCCAAAGTCTGGTTGAACGGCCATGAATGGGCGAAGCGCCAAGCCGACCACGAGGGGCTCTCGTATCGCGCCCTGGCCAACGGGTTCGCGTCCTGTGAGGACCCGACGCGCCTCCAGGCCATCTGCGACTCCCTCGGTCCTGACGATCTCCAGGGGTTCTTCGACCGCTGGATCTCGGTCATCCCGACCCCGCTCGACGCAGCCGACCGGGCGGCCGACTACTGGTGGGAACTCTCGATGCGCCAAACCGAGGTCTCCCGCACCCTCGTCTTCGACGATCCGAGGCGGGCCCGTCGCTTCTTCGAGGCCCTGGTAGAGGACAACGTGGACATCGGGCGCCCCGAGGCCGTCTCGATGGTGTTCTCCCGCCGGGTCACCAAGGCGACCAAGGAGCCGTTCCGCGAGCGCATTTTCACGGCGGGCACCGACGTCCGGCTCGACTTCTCCTACAAGCACAGCCGGGTCAAGCAGTATCTGAAGGAAGGGAGGGCGTATCGCATCGAGTCCGTCATCAACAAGCCGGCTGACCTGGGGCTCCGGTCCCGGATCTGCCACCTACCCGAGCTGATCGAAAGGGCTCGGCAGGTCAATGATCGTCTGCTTACAATCGAACGTGCCGGTCAGGGCTGTGCCATCGGCTCTGCGCTCTTCGAGCGCATCCACCAGCCCTACGTACGGGAGGGCCGTAGAACCGGAGCGTTTCGCTTCGGGGACTTCGCGCGCCATGGCCCTGGCCGGCGCCCTGTGCTCGCTCGTCCCCGCCGTCACCGGCATCACGAACAGAAGCCTTCGCGGGCTCGTGGCCGGACTCCTCGGCACGGACTACAGCACCAACCAGATGAGCTACGACCTTCGCCGTCTGCGCCTTCACGGCATCATCGAACGTGTCCCGGGCACCAACAGCTACCGCGTGACCAGTGACGGGATCCGCATCGCCGTCTTCTACACCAAGGTGCGAGCACGCGTGCTCGGCCCGCTCATCGATGCAGAACCTCCGAACATGACCCTCGGGCTCCGCCGCGCCCTGACGGCGGTCGACAACGTGGTGGAGGAATTCGTCACGACCGCTCGCATGGGCATCGCCGCATGAAACTCGTCACAATGTAAAGAGTCCCACGGAGTGAGCAGAGGCGGAGTGAGCAGAGCTAGAGGAGATCACTGAATCCACGAGGGGAGCCGGCATGCTCCGTCATCGGTTCGTCTCCGGAGACGGCGAATTAGTGGTCATCGACGAATGGGAGACCGCTGAGCAGTTTCAGAGCTTCTTCGACGGCAACCCCAAGGTCGCGGAGGTCATGGCCTCTGTAGGGATGACGGGACCACCTGAGATCACTGTGTTCGGATCGATCGACGCACCCGGAACCGTCTGAGGGTTCTCAGATCTCAGGCTCCAAACAGCTGCAGTCACCAACCGCGGACCGCTGGAACGTCGGGAGCTTCCACTGGTGTCTCCGCGTCGCCGGCCTCGGGT
The DNA here is from genome assembly GCA_963828505.1 of uncultured Acidimicrobiaceae bacterium. Classification (GTDB taxonomy): domain Bacteria; phylum Actinomycetota; class Acidimicrobiia; order Acidimicrobiales; family RAAP-2; genus Bog-473. Next base: position 67,575 of record CAWHFM010000004.1, on the reverse strand, counting down.
CCGGAATTATCCGTTTCAATGTCGCGGCTGCTGATCTTGGCGAGCAATCCGGAGCCGGACCGGAGCGGGCGCCCGCGCCCGCCCAGTTAGGCAGCAAGTGGCCAAAGGTCTGTGGTTCCCAGCTCGCGCTCCGGATGGCCATCGATTATCGCTCCGAGATGGGGTGATCCCACGCAGAGTAGGCGTCAAAAGCGCGTTTAGCATTGTTTCGAGTTCCCCTCCGACGCGCTCCAGGTTCAAGAATCGCAGTTGGGCTCTTCCGGTTTCGCGCGGTGAGCCACGTCAGGCCAACGCAATCGAGGCGAGGACTCTGAAGTTGGGCTTGCCGGCATAGAGCAGGACCCGGATGCGGAAGTCCTCGAGGTTGGTGAAGCCGATGGCGACGCGCTTGGCCGGTTTCAAGAGGTTGTTCGTGCCCTCGGCCGGACCGTTGGACACCTTGGCCTGGTGCCGGGCGACGATGGACTCGAACCAGTTCGACAGAGTGCGCGCCAGGGCTCGCACTTCAGGTGGAGCCGAAAGCTTGGAGCCGTGATCGATGATGTCGGGCAGTAGGTCGGCGGCTGCCTGCCTTGGGATCATGGGTTTCACAAAAACGCGCCACGGCCATTAAGGACGCACCGATGACAGAGCCTGGGACAAGTGGGTGGCGTACGGCTGGAACGAGAAGTACCACTCAGCTGTCACAACCGGTCGTCGAGTAAAAGGCTGGGCCGCGTCGGCCATCGTTTGCTTATACCCGAACGATGGCCCTGGAGGCACGCATCTGCTGCTTCTATAAGTTTGGGGCAGGGCTGCTTAGCGGCTAGGAGTTGCCTCGTTCCGGCCTAAGATGAGGAGGAGCGCGACCAGCCGAACCGGGATGGCCGAGAGATGGGATGTTGAGCGCCGTGATGAATCCGCCGAGTACGCAATTTCGAGCCAGGTTCCACCGTATGGACGAATCCACCGCGGAGGAATGGGCGCTCATGGAGGCACAAAACGATGGCCTCATTGACGCTCTTCCGGATCGGATTCTCGATCAGCTCCGCCTGCTCGATTCCGATGCTGGCGGCTTCCCAGTTGACCGACTCACGCACAGCCTTCAGACGGCCCATCGAGCCGAGATCGACGGGTGGGATGACGCGTACCTCGTCTGCGCCTTGCTTCATGACATTGGCGATGTGCTTGCGCCCCTCAACCACGCCGACCTTGCCGCCGCTGTCTTACGACCATGGGTCCCCGCCGCCTACCAATGGATGGTAGAGAAACACGGCGTGTTTCAGGGCTACTACTTCTGGCACCACCTCGGAGCTGATCGCAATGCCCGTGACGCGTTGAAAGGTCATGAGTTTTACGATCTGGCCGAAGAGTTCGTGCGCAAATACGACATGCTCGCCTTCGATGACGAGTACCCGACACCGCCTCTCGACCACTTCGAGCCATTGATCCGAGGCTTCTTCGCGGAAGCGTCTCCGTCCTCACAGAACGAGGTTTGACGACTACCGGTTTCGTAACCTGCGGCGTAGTGCTCTTGGCCGGATCGACAATCGTGGCCATCCTCTTTGGTGCCTCGCCGGAAGCGGAGGTAGCCCAGTCCGCCAGCTGCGGGCCGTTACGTCCGGCGTGAGTGGGCCGGAACGCTTGCCGACCGCGAGCGCCTCATTGATCATGCACAACGCCATGATCAATGTCTGGAACCGCATGAACGTCACCACCAGGCAGGTGGGAGGTGAGTGGACGGGCCAATACGCCTGACGGACGGAGGGTCGGCTGGTGGTCGACGCAGCCTGAGGCCGTTGCGGATCGGTCCTGACCACCGCTACGACCTCGGCGGCGGGCAATCGATGTATTGCTACTGTGCCAACGAGTACAGCCAATCGTGGCTGGCGCCCTGGCCAAGGGGGATCGTGACCGACGAGCGAGCGCACAGTAGACCTCTACGCACCGTTCTCTTCGTTCCCGGGAGCGAAGAGGAACAAGTCGAGCGGGCCCCGTTCCACGGTGCCGATGCCGTGGTCCTCGACCTGGAAGAGCCTCGGACCCCGTGCTCCGAGGCTGACCGAGAGCGGGCTCGCTTCGTCGTCTCGGAGTTCTTCTCCCGGCTGCCCGACGACCCGGCACCGCTCTGGTTCGCCCGGGTACAGGCAGTCGACACCGGCCAAACCCTGAAGGACCTGCGCGCGGTCATGCACGAGAAGCTGGCGGGGATACTGCTGCCGAAGGTGCAGGGGCCACGGGACGTACACGGGGCGAACGCCCTCCTCAACTGCATGGAGGTCGAAGCAGGCCTGCCACTGAAGTCCAAGATCATCTACCCCATCCTGGAGACGGCCCAGGCACTCCGCCTGGCCTACGACATCGCCATGGCCTCCGAACGGGTCCTGTACATGGGGGGTGCCATCTCCCGGTTCGGCGACATTCACCAGGCGCTGGGCTTCCGGTGGTCGGCGGAGGGCAGAGAGACCCTCTTCCTCCGATCCAAGGTCCTGCTCGACGCCAGGGCGGCCGGGATCCGCTACCCCATCAGCGGCATGTGGGGTGGCGACAGCGACGATCTCGAAGGCCTGCGAAAGTGGGCCACCGAGCTTCGCGACCTTGGCTACTACGGGATGATGATCGGCAATCCTGACCACATCCCCCTGGTGCACGAGGTCTTCTCGCCCACCGACGACGAGCTTGCCTACTGGCTCGAGCTGGATCATCTGGCTACCGAGGCCGAAGAACACGACACCGGTCGCATCGAGCACGGCGACCCGAATCAGGGCGAGGGCTTCGTCGTGCATATCGCCCATGTGGGGTCAGCCCGGAAGAACCTGGCCTGGGCACGCGACCTGGGGCGCATCGACTAGCAAGAGAGAGTCGGGGATTCACCTATGACGACGACTAGGAACATGACGGCCGCCGATGTCCGCTCGGAGGTCGGGCATCCGATCATTGACGCCGATGGGCACTTCATGGAGTTCATGCCGCTGTTGAACGACGAGGTGCTGACCTATCTCGAAGAGGTGGGTGGCGCCACACTCCGGGACCGCTTTCGGGCTCACGCCCTGAAGGAACTGGACACTGCGGTGTTCGAAGCCGACCGGTCGGTCCCCGCCGTCGTGGATGGGTGGCGATCCATGCCCTCGTGGTGGGGGAACCCGGTGTCTGACCCCAGGGACCGGGCCACAGCCCATCTCCCCAGCTTGATGTACGACCGCCTGGAGGAGTTGGGCATCGACTTCATGCTGATCTATCCCTCATGGACCCTGGGCTTTCTCATGAGCACCGACGACGAGCTCCGCGCCCCCACCTGCCGGGCCACCAACCTGTACTTCGCCACGTTGTTCGCCCCCTACCGCGATCGGTTGGAGCCGGGTGCGCTCATTCCCATGCAGAACCCGGACGAGGCCGTGGACGAGATCGACTTCGCCGTCCAGGAGCTGGGCTTCAAGTCGGTGGTGCTGGCCGGTCATGCATTTCGGCCGGTGGGACCGAAGGAGGGACCTCCGGTGGGTTCGCGTCTCGATGTCTTCGGCCTCGACAGCCCCTACGACTACGACCGGGTCTGGGAGGCTTGCGTGCGGAACAAGGTCGCTCCCGCATTCCACAGTTCCTTGCAGCAGGTGCATCCGGCCCGATCGATCACCAACTACGTGTTCAACCACGTGAACGGGATCGCCGGGGCCCATGAGGTCCTGTGCAAGGCCCTCTTCCTCGGCGGTGTGTACCGGCGGTTTGCCGAGCTGCGCATCGGTTTCCTGGAAGGGGGGGTCACCTGGGGATGCGCGCTGCTGGCCGACCTCATCGGCCACTGGGACAAACGGGGCGGGCACGCCATCAACGATCTCGACCCGGCCAACCTCGATGTCGCCGCAGTGCTGACCTTGGTGGAGCGCTACGGAAACACGGACATGAGGAACAACTTGAGCGAGCTGGGCGAACACCTGTCCCGACGTCCCGGCCGGCCCGCGGTGCTCGACGAGTTCGCGGCGGCCTCGATCACAACGGTGGAGGACATCATCGAGCCCTTCGAGACCCGCCTCTACTTCGGCTGCGAGGCCGACGATCCCTTGATCTCGTTCGGTTTCCACCTCAATTTCGGAGGACGCCAGGTCGCGCTGAGACCGATGCTGGGCAGCGACGTCTCCCACTGGGACGCACCGGTGATGAGCAACGTCATGGTCGAGGCCTACGAATTGCTTGAACGGGGATCGGTCACTCCCGAGGAGTTCGAGCGGTTCACCTTCACCAATCCGGTCCGGCTCCATGCCGGAGCGAATCCCCGGTTCTTCGAGGGGACGGCATGCGAGCGCGAGGCTGCCGCGGCACTCTGAGGCGGACTCGAAGACCCAGGGGCCAGCAGGCGCTCAGGTAGCAGGACGACAGGTCATCTTCGAGATCGGCCGGCATGCCCCGCCCGCACGATCCGGCCCTGGAGCATGACGGTCACCGACTCGGCAATGGGCAGAACGGTTCAGGCGAACTGTTCGACGACCAGGATCGAGAGCCCCTACGTGGCCGGCTCGGTCGCCAGCTCGCAGAGCTGGCGGACCACGATGAAGGCGAGCCCGAGGGACAGCTCATCCAGCATGACCAGCTTGGAGTCGGTGCCGAAGGCCCAGGGCAGAGCCGACATCTGCTACTCCCCACCCCTACGAGCTGCCACTGCTTTGCCGACTGGCGGCCACGATTTTCGAAGCAAGTGGCATGTGAAGCTGGCTCGGCACCACTCGTGGCCGCAACGCTCACTACCGCGGATAGTGGATCAAATCGAAAGGGAAGATGAGAACCGCACCAAACAGCGCGGGGCTCGTCACCACTTGTCGCGATGCACTACCTCCTCAAAGGGACGTCGGTCTGGCTTTTCTATCGGCCTCAGGGGTCGGTCGGCCGGATAGCCGAGAGCAATCATGTAGGCGCAAACACGGTCTTGGGGTGTGTCGAGAATGCGTCTGCACGCCTCTTGGTCACCGATCGCAGAATGCCCACTGCCGATACCCAGATCGGTAGCGGCCAACATCATCTCCATGGTTGCCTGTCCCAGGTCATACTGATCAATCGTCCGATAGCGCTCGGCCTCGGGCTCGGGCAGAACGAGGACAATGGCAGCCTTCGCCGTCGCCAGGTGGCTGGCACCGACCCAGACTGTCGAAAGCTCATGTAGCTGACCCGGGTCTGTGACGAGGATGAAGTCCCACTTCTGACGATTTGACGCCGAAGGCGCGCGCCGTCCCGCCTCGAGTATTCGATCGAGGTGTTCCGGAGCTATCGATCGATCGTCGTAGGAACGTACATTTCGGCGAGCTCTGATCGCGTCCCATGTCTCCATGCAATCGAGGCTAGCCAGTCCCGACACTGGACCCCTCGCAAGCGAAAGACTTCGACCACACATCACTCGTGCCGCCTGTCACTGAACGCCGGGGCACAGCTGACAGGGTCTGGGACGTGGCGCCCGCGACGAGCGCCATGATGGCTCTCGCGGACGAGCCTTGGACGGCGCGACGAGACGAGAGGCTCGAAGTCATGGCCGTCGCGTCCATTGGCACCCGGTCTTTCCACGCTCACAGAGAAATCTGCCGGCGCAGGTATAGTCCGCCCTCAGTGCCGTGACCCGGACCTCGGGTCTACCGGGGGAGGTGCGGCCTTGGCGCTCGAGACCATCGTCGATCAAAAAACCGGCCGGAAGTGCTACCTCGACCTTCCGTCCGACTACTCACCGGGCGAGGAGGTGATGTTCATCCTCAGCCTGCATGGGGGCGGGTCGGCGGGGGCATGGCAGCGCGAGTACTTCCCCGCCTACGACTACCTGGACGCCTACCGGCTGGTCATCGCTACCCCTTCGGCGTCCACCAAGGAGCCCATGCGACACTGGGCGGCGAAGGCGGACGACGACTATCTCGTCGACCTTGCCGAGTCGGTGGTCGGTCGGCTGGCCCCGGCCAACATCCGGGCTCTCTGGCTGGTGGGCCACTCGCAGGGAGGGTTGACCTCAAGCCGGCTGTTGTCGACCAATCAGTACTTCGCCGACCGGGTCGACGGCTGGCTGAGCTTGTCCGGCGGCCGCTTGGGCCTGCAGCCGGGTCGCGTCGAGAACTTCGGTCCGCCCCGCACCGTGGAGGAGCGGGCCCGCATGGAGCGGGCCTTCGCGCAACGTCGGATGTTCGAGGCGCCCCCGCCTCCCACCGCCGACTTTTCGTTTATCTACGCCACCGGCGAGCACGAGATCTCCTCACTGCCCCAGACCTCCCCCTGGGCCGAGCGCTACGGGGCCGACGCCCGCGTCCGCCTGGCGGACGTGGTCGACGACCAGCCGGGCAAGATCCACGACGGGCGCTTCGACGAGAACCCGACGCTGAGCTGGGGCCGGAAGCCGGCGCCAGGAACGGCCCAGGTCTACGTGTTCCCCAACGCTAAGGACGGCCGAGTCATCGCCGATATCGTGCGGCTGGGCAAGGGCCACACCGAAGGCCTCGAGCCGCTCATCACAGAGGAGCTCATCAAGCTCGTCGTCTCGGCTCCGGGAGGCAAGCTTCGCGACGTCCAAATTGTGACCGACTCCCGACGCGCCCGGTGACAGTCGGCGCCCAATCGTGCGTGCATTGATGCGCACACTCGGTCCAAAACGACGGCACGGGGTAGGTCAAAATCGCTGTCCTAGGGCGTAGAGCACCCGCCCATTGAGTTCGGCCACCGCGAGCGACCCGGAGATCGCCACCTTCTCACTTGATCATTGACAGCTGGGCAGCTTCCGGGCGGCGATAGATAAGGCAGAGTCTGAAGGTTCAGCCAATTGAACGTGGACAGAAGCTATGGGATGAGGGTCAGCATGTCGACGTGGCGGCGGCGCACGACGGTGAAGTGCCGGCGGTCCAGAGTTGCCAGCTCAACGATCCCGAGGCGTTCCGCCATGGCGACGAGACACGCGTCAGTCGCGCCGAGAGGCAGGTCCAAGTACCGCTCGACCAGTTCGGCCCTGCGGCCCAGGTCGGCCGCAGTGAGGTCGACCACAGTCAAGAGGCCGGTAGTGAACGAGCGTAGGAATTCGGCTTCGACCGTGGAGCCGGCATCACGAGCCAGGAGGTAGGACACCTCCGCGATCACTAACCCCGGGAAGGTCGCCTTCCGTGCTCGGTTCTGAAATTGTGCGGCCCTCTCGATACAACGTCCACGACAAGAGGGCTTGGGCAGTGACAAATACTGCGATCAGCACCACCGCGTTCACCGGAGGCTGCCATCGCCCCCCCACAAAATCGAGCGGTCCGTTACTCCCGTCGACGAACCGGTGCAGCGTAGTGAGGAGCCCGATTACGTTGGCAAGGGACAGGGCCACATAGGCGACCCAGACATAGCGGTCAAACCATACGGCCTCCGACCGCTCGCTGTTCGCGAGCAGTAGCGCGGCCAGCAGCGTGATTCCTGCCGCCAGTGGCAATCCATATCGACCCTGCCAGATCACGCCGTACTCGCGATCGTCTGCGAATGTGATCAGGACGGGCAGAATGAACGCGAATGCGATGAGGCCGATCAGTACCTCCGCCTGGCGGCGAGTTGCTACCCTCAAACCACACACCAACAAGATTCCCACTACGGCGAAACACAGGACGAGAAGGAGTGTCGGAGACTTGTCGTGATCTACCAGACCAAAGTCACCGAAAGCGCCCTGGAGCCACAACCACGTGTGGCCGAACGCTTCGCCCAAGAGAGTGAGGTTGGACTTCTGGGGCGATTCCGCCTTACCCAAGACCTGGAATCCCCCGGCAGCGAGATCCCAGACCAATGCGCCTGCGGTCGAGGCACCAATGGCCGCGGACCATGCCCGGAGGTCGGTTCTACCACGGAGCGAGCGCCGATGGTTCCTGTCACTTAGGACGAGCAACGTTGCGAGAATGCAAGCGAGCCAAAGCGGTGAAAGAGCTCGCGTCCAAACCAAGACCACGGCCGCCAGTCCCGCACGCCGGACGAGCCGAGGGGTCTGCTCCTTGGCGTCGGTCACCACCAGGACCAGCCCCGCAGCCCACAGTGACGCGGCCGAACTGATCTCCATGCCGGCGGGGCTGACTCCACTCGAAACATAGAGGGCGGTGGGCGTGATCGCCGCCAGCACCCCGAGAGCAGCCACTCTTCCGCGTCGCGCACCTAGGGCCGACAGGAATGCCGAGGCCAAGAAGGCGGCGCTGATTGCTCCGCCGAGTAGGCGCATCAGGAAGATCCCTAACTCCCCGGGCCAGGCGAGGGTCGGCACTCCGACGAGCAGGTAGTAGAGGGGTGGGTACGATCCGACATACGTGGTGAGCTCGACCGGATGGGACGGTCCGGTCAGGGACGAGGAGCACACGCTGGCGGGCTCGCCCACCAGAAAGGCGAGGCAAATGCCGTGGTCCGACGCATCAGACAAGACCCCGGGTACATCAACCGCATAGTACGGGTAGACGTTCGGGCCTTGGTGGTAGCCGACGTACTTCCCCTCGATCTGGCCACGAACGACCGACTCGGCTCGGATCACATGGGCGGGCTCGTCCGGATAAGAGAAGAGCGGGCTTGAGAGACTCCAGGCGGCAATCGCGAGCAGCAACAGGGTCGCAAGTGAGAACCACCGCCTGCGCTCCCCTGCCTGCACCCCCAAGACGTTAGACGGGCTCGAATCCTTCGGTCGATCCGATGAATCAACTTGTCCTGCAGGACAACGACGTGACGACTGCTCGTTGAGTTGATGCGCGACAGGGCTTGGATGACGCCATCTATGGCCAGTGCTCCAGCTGGGCACCGGGTGGTCCAAACCTTTGGTATCGGAGAGGGCCACAGGCTCCGGCGAACGGTGGCTCTCGATGCCTCATCTCGTCGATCGGGGATCGCGTTCAAGCGCTCTGATTGAGGCGTACCCGAGCAAGCATCTGGACCTAGGACACAGATTTTTGCGTCGCCAGGCGGGTGTACCTGGGCGACCCCGGCTATGGACGAACGGAATCAGTAACGAGAGCGGCAAATGGCCGGTGCTCGATGTTGAAGTATTCAGCGTCGAGGATCTCCTCGACATGCTTCGAATTGACTTTGGCATCCTTGGAATACGGGACGGTCGAAAGCCGCTTGCAAAGAAGTCGAGGTAGGCCTGGGCCAGGGCGGCCGGGTTCTCCAAAGCGATGTTGTGACCGGACGCGGGGATGACGGTGCCGCGGACGTCGCGGGCTACTTGCGCGAGCTGTTTGGCTACTTGGTCCCCGAGATAGGCCTGTTCGCCGACGGCCAGGACCGGGCAGCTGAGCGGGTCGGCGTACTGCGGGCGGTTCTGTTCGGCGTCGGTCTGGCGGGCGCGGTACATCTCCGAGATGGCCCGGGTGCCGCCCGGCTGCTCGGCCGAGGGCACTATTTCGTCGACGTTCTTCCTCGGACAGCGCGCTGGGGGTCCCACATCTCCCGTCGGGCGTACCAGGTCCAGAACAGTCGTTCCCGCCCGGCCAGCAGCATCTCGGGCAGGTTCGGCAGGCTGAAGAAGCTGAAATGCCAGCCGGTGCGGAGGTCGTCGGGAGCGAGCGATGGATCCTGCCCGACGCCTGGCAATCCGGGGCCGACTGGCAATCCTGGGAGAAGCGTTTCTTGGAACACCAGTTGTTGCACCCGGGGCCGGTGGAAGGCGGCGACCGCGTAGGCGATGGCCGCGCCCCAGTCCTCGCCGGCGACGTGGAACTGGTTAAAACCCAGGTTGGTGGCCAGTTCGGCGACGTCCCCGGCCATCGTGGCGGTGTCGTAGCCGGTAAGGGGGCGCTCGGAGCCCCCGGCGCCTCGGTTGTCGAGCGCGATGACGGTGTAGTGCGGGGTCAGCAGCGGCACGACGTGGCGCCAGTACGACATGGTCTTGGCTACGCCGTGCACCAAGAACACCGGCTCGCCGGCGCCGCCGATCGCGTAGTGGATCTCCACGCCGTTGACCTTTGGCTTGCCGTGTGAGGCGTACTCCGGCGTGGTCAGTCAGGTTCAATCTCGGCGAAACTCCTTCTCTTCGGCCGTGAAGGCGCCGACAGGGTGATGGATCCGCCGGAGCGGAATTTGTGCGTCCTCATCTTGTCCGTAGCGACTCGGTTGAAACAACGAGGCGACGGGCCGCCTGGTCCGGGTCCGACGCCGGGGTTGGTCATCGCTCCCGACGGTGAGAGCGCATCGCCGAGCCCTGCTCTGGCGAGTGGCGACCCTGTCGTAACCTGATTCGCTCCCACCGCGCCGGCACCGAAGCGCTCCGGAAGGGTATTGCGGCAGGCGCGCCTTGAGAACACCCTGAGCTCGTTGGTGTCCGCAACCGGCTGCGCAGGTGAGACCGCCGACCCCTGTGAGCGGCCGGCGCATCTCGTTGCCGCTTGGCTGGCCATGGAGTGATAGCTGGCCGGGCAGCTCACTCAAATTGTGGGCAGTGTCCGGAGGGTCGTCAGTTCTTCGCGCGGAAGTCGCTCTGTCAACGGGCGTCCGCAATCAGCTGGGGTACGAGCCAGGGGGTGAGCCACTCGCCGCCCGGTTCGCTCAGGTGGACGCCGTCGGAGGCTCGCACCACCGTGCCGTCGACGGTGCTGACGAACGCGCCGTTGGGTGCGAGACGCTGATTGAGGTCGATGACGATCACCTGGCCTGTGAATTCACTGGCGACGGTCCTGGCCGTGTCGTTGAGCGCCGCCACCCGCTGCGTCTCGGTGGGGCAGTCACGGACGCTGGCCGGAGGGGGGACGCACAGTTCAGGGCCCTTGGTCTGGACCTCAGGCATTGTGGTGATGACCACGCGTCCACCGCCGGCGGTGAGGATCCGGACCGCCGTGACGATCTGCTGCGCGAAGTACGCGTCGAAGCCCGGCAGGCCCGGCGTCTGCCACCCGCCGTCGATGAACCGCGTCGTGAGGTCCCAGGGCCCGAGCACCAGGAGTGAGAGATCCGGCCGGTCCGAATTGACGTCTGCCTCATACAGAGCCTGCCATCCCGGTCCGGTCGCGGCGCAGGGACCGGTCATCGGGCTCGGAGTCATGCCGATCAGGACCGGGCTGCCGCGAGCCAGTGCACACCCCCACACCGATTCGTCGAACATGGTGACCCCGTATGCCGTCGCGTTCCGGGCGATCCCCGCGGCAAGTGTATGGGCGAACGAGTCGCCGACGACGAGGACCCGCAAGGTTGGTGCCGGTGCCGATCGGCCCGTCCTCACCGACCAGACCGTCCCCCCGTCGGATGTGGTCAGGACAGTCCCGCCGCTGCCCACGGCAACGCAGGAGCTGGTGGTTGCGCACGCCACTCCGAGCAGGGTCTCTTGAGTCGGGGTGACAGCCGTCGTCCACGCCGCGCCGCTGTCGTCGGTGTAGAAGACCCTGCCACCGGTGCCCACGGCGAGGCACTGATCGACGGAGGAGCAGGTCACCGCCCACAGGTCGACCGTGGTGTGCAATGCGCCAACCGACCACTCCGCTCCCCCGTCGGTGGACAGGGCGACGAGACCGTGCCCGCCCACGGCCACGCACCGCGGTCCATGACAATCGATGCCGTTCATCGGTGCGAGGGCATCGAGGAGGGAGGATGTGACCGAGATGCTCTCCCACGTCGACCCGTTGCCGGTAGTCAGATCCTGTGCCGCGGAGCTGGTGACGGCTGTACAGACATCAACGGTGCTGCACCCGACGCCATCGAGAACTCCCGACCGGGAAAACGTTCGGCGCCAGCGGGCACCGCCATCCGTGGTGGCAAGAACCGTGTCATCGTCTCCGACCGCTTCGCAGCGCTGCTGGCTTGGGCAGGCCACCGCGCTCAGCGGCCGGGTGACGCCTGTCCTCTCCCGCTTCCACACCATGCCTCCGTCGCGGGTGAGCAAGACGGTCCCGGCGTCACCCACCGCCACGCAGCGCGTCGGGGTCGGACAGGCGACACCGTAGAGGTAGTGGTCGGTAGAAACCTTGATCGTCGACCATGTTCGGCCGGCCGTGCGGCTCACGTGGACTCCCCCGGCGCCGCCGACTGCGACGCAGGTCGAAGGGGTCGGGCAGGCCACGGAGTCGAGCGCCGCCGGTGGTCCCGGAGGCGAGGACGGCCTCTCGCCCGGAGGCGCCGTGGAGGCGGCTGTCCACGCCACCGGGATGGAGAGAACACCGACGATGAGCGCACCGCTGGCAAGGAGACGCCGGACCCAGTGACATTGGGGTGGTCGTGTGCCTATCGAACAGCACTGGCCAACTCGTCTGACCATCACGCCTGTAGTTCAGCATCTCGAACGTCGTGATTCCGGACACTGCTGGCTCGGGACACCGGTGGTTCGCACCCTTCCCCCGGTTGGCCTGGGCCGCTATCGCCAGTCGGGTTCACTTGATTTGGCCCTCCGACACGACCGCCTTCGACACGATCTTGGGTCCAACCTCCTGGTAGAGAAGGTGCACCGGAGGCCCTCTGTGGACCGTGGACGTCGACCTAATCCGGTAACGCCAAGAGGTTCCGCCAGGAACGGGCCGATCATCACGCGCCATTCAGCCTCCGTCGCGACGTTCCATATCTGGCGGACGTCGAGTGCCGACAGCTTGCGAGCCACCGCGTGGAGATGCCGTGCCACGTCGCCGAAGCGCGTCAGCTCGACATGCGCCTCGTCTGCTTCACTTTGTGCTCGAACTCGACCCGCTGCGCCTGGTGGCCCCGTTCCGATTCTGAACGGAGCCTTTCTCACTGTTGTGCGACTGAAGCGCATGCAACTCTGGCAACCGCGTCAAGAATCCTTAATGCTGTTTGAGGTTGTTCCGTCACCGGAATCGCACCTGCCGATCTCAGTCCGGCCTATCCCAGATCCGGAGGTCGGATCGGCCATTCGGGTTCCTCTAGTCCGGCTCTCCGGTAACCCGCGTATTGATGCCATTCAGACCCATTGTCGTAGATGGCGACCCACCGGACTTTCAGCCCCCAATGCCGGCCACCTCTACGGGTGTCGAGCTGCGGGAAGTGCTGCCATTTCCCAGGAGAGGTTCGCCCCAGCAGGCGACGTTGCCAGATGCCAATATCGCACAAAGGGTTCCCGTGCCGCCCACGCTCGAAACACCGCTCAGCACGCCCATCCCGCCGACGCCCTTCACCGCCACGGGCGTCGCACTCTTCTTGGTGCTGCCGTCCCCGAGTTGGCCGAATTTTCCGTATCCCCAACAGTCGACCTTGCCAGACGTCAAAACGGCACACAGGGTGTTGCCGCCACTGACACCAAAGACGCCGCTAAGTGAGCCAATTCCGGCCAGACCCTTCACGACGACCGGCGTCTCGCTCTCGGAATAGGAACCGTCTCCCAGCTGGCCAAATGTGCTGAGTCCCCAACAATCCAGACCCTCAGAGGCGAGCTGGGCACAAAAGGACAGGAACTGTCCGGAGACCTTCGTGACATTGCGGAGTAAGCCCGATCCGCCAACGCCCTCTACTGCCACTGGAACGTCGGCGTTCTTCGCGGTGCCATCGCCGAGCTGGCCATTGCTGCCATAACCCCAGCAGTCCGCGCCGCCCGAGCTCAGCGTCGCGCAAAACGTGAAGTTTCCGGTCGTCGCTACGCTGAGAACTCCGCTGAGCTGACCGGAACCATCGACCGCCTTGACGGCACTTGGCGAGTCGGTGCTGACGTCGTTGCCAGATCCGATCTGACCGTACTTTCCGTAGCCCCAGCAGTCCACGTCGCTCGAGGACATCGTCGCGCAGACCGTGCCGCCATCCGTCGTGATGCTGTCGACCCCACCCAGCGTTCCCGCGCCCCCCAGACCTTTCACTGATACTGGCGTGGAGCGATTCGAGTAGTAACCGTCTCCGAGCTGTCCTTGAGATCCTTGTCCCCAGCAATCAACGCCGCCTGACACCAACAGCGCGCAGAACATCCCATACTCGCCCACCACGCTACGTACGCCGCCGAGCGTTCCGGATCCGCCAATCCCCTGGACGGCGACCGGTGTGGCGCTGCTGTCAAGGGAACCGTTGCCCAGTTGACCTTGCTGGCCCGCACCCCAGCAGACGACACTCTTGGAGGCCCGGATCCCGCAGAACGTTGAGGTACGGTCCCCGGACAGGCTTGTAATGTTGTTCAGGACACCGGTACTATTCACCCGGACAACCGCAACCGGAGTCGCGCTTTGCTGTTGGTCGGTCCCGTTGCCGAGTTGGCCGCTTTCATTTGCCCCCCAGCACTTGACCTGGTTAGCGCTGAGCAAGACGCAGGTCGTCCCGGCGTCGCTCGCGATAGATATCGCTCCGCCCTCGTCTGCCTGAGCCGGGCCAACCGCAGCGGACGGCATGAGCCCAATCGAGAGCGATAGCAACGCGGTCGTTATGGTACCGACGATGACAAGAGGAATTCGCATTGCGCAGGTTAAGGGCCGAGATCGAAGGGTGTCAATCGCTCGCGGGATGTACGCGCCACCGATTTCAATGTAATCGAAGACTCGCTCACACTGACTCTGCGTCACCAGATTCGGGAAATCGCCGTGCTCTCAGGGACGGCGACGATATGAAGTTCCCAGGTACCTTCGCCGTGCGCTCCGGTGTGAACTGAGCAAACATAATCGGTTTGTTCGTTGACGAGTCAACCTTCGAGTATCAAGGCTGGGTTGACGCCCACGCCGCCCGCCGCACTGCTCGCATACGCAGCAAGCGCGAACCGCAATACTTCGACGGCCTCCTCTGCACTCCAGAGCAATGGGCCGTCGCCGGTACGGAGCCATCGCAGCCAGTGACGGCCGGAGTTCCGAAAGCTGCTGGCCCAGTCGTCGTCGAGCGCATGGAAGGTCCGCATCTCGCCATCGATATAGGTCTCGAGGCTCGGTTGCTGAATGCCCCGGCCGGTGCACCGGTTCACGCGTGAGTAGCCTCGACGACCCGTGACTTCCCACCTTTCGTCATTGGTGTAGTAGTCGGACCGTAAATACATGTCCGGGGCCAAGGTGATGTCCCAAACACCCCGGATGCCGTTCAAGTGTTCCCAGACGATGGTGGTTGGCGCGTCCACCGCGATACTCGGAAAGACCTCTGTCTCACCCACCCACGCCCGCACCTCCCGAAGTGGGCCGAAAAGCCACAAGGCCGTGGAGAGCTTGTGCCAACCGTCGTCGAACACCAAGATGCCCCTGCCGCGGCGCATCTGTGCGAACTGCCATTCGAAACTTGACCGGGGCACGTCCCAGCCACCACGACCGCTGCCCACCATCTTCATGTGGTACCCGCTCACCGCGCCGAGGACTCCCGAATCGACCGTTTCCTTCAGCCTCTGCAACGGTTCATAGAATATGTAGTTCTCCATTACCCGCAGGACCCGGTCGTTCACTCGGGCCGCCTCGAGCATCTGTTGAGCTTCGCTCAAGTCACTACACATCGGCTTCTGCAGGTTCAGATGCCAGCCGTAGCCGAGCATCTCACACACTCCCTCGGCGTGGAGCGGGATCGGGAGTAGAACCTCGGCAGCATCAACGGCCAGTCCACTCGACGCAAGGTCAGCTGCTGTGGCGAAGACCCGTGCTTGAGGCCAATCGGCTTGGCGATGGGCACGGCGCTGGGGATCGGGATCGACGAGCGCAACAATCTCGACGTCCGGGTTGTCGATATACGCTCGGGCATTCAAGTCGTAGATACGACCGAGGCCGATGAAGGCGGCCCGAATCGGCCGGTCGTAGGGAACGAACGTCATGACCGCTTGCCCTCTCTCGTCGCCCAGGCGCACGCACCTCTGGCACGCGCTCATTGAGGATTTTGATCCCGATTACGGTGCTGTGTTGCAGGACTCGCACGCAAGCGAACTCCGGCCGCCTACTATCGCAGGTCCCAAAGCCGCAGTCGCCAGTCGGTTTCGCGCCGTGCCTCCGACCCGCTCGTTGTGCCGCGAGAGATCGTGGGTAACACCTCGAGCACTCCCTGATCGTGCTCGAGCGACGCGGACCTCCTGGAGCGTCAAGTGGGCTCGAGAAGGCGACGGAGTCCAGCCGGTCCGGCACATGCAATCATCGACCATCATCTGGGTGCTCACGCAGTCGGTGTTCGCGTGATCGGGTCCACGACGGGGCGAGTTCGCTGCCGGGTAGCAGCACCTCGAACCGGGTCTAGGACATGACTCCCGGCCTCGTCTACCGTCGGTCATCGTGTCATCTACCAATTGTCTGTACCGATCGGTCCAACCACTCAACCAAAGTACGGCGCCACGAATCCGCGATCTGGAAAGAGTTGGATCATGGATGGTGTATCGAGCCGAAGTCAGGGGGATTGATGGAGAGTGAAATATCCACTTCGATCCGTCAGCTCATTGACAAGGACCAGATAATCGATCTCGTTCATCGCTATTCGTATTGCGTCGATCACAGGCTCTATGACGAGGTCGTCGGTCTGTTCACCGAGGACTGTGTGGTCGACTACGGACCGGGTATAGCGCCGGCGCAATCGAGGGCTGATCTCCGGCGGATGCTCGCACATCCCGGAGCTGGATATGCCGCGACCAGCCACCACAACGCGAACGTGATCGTCACCTTCGACGATCTCGATCATGCAGCCGTTCGCACTTCCGTGTACGCATGGCACATGCGCTCCGACGGAGTGGCTCCTCGAGTGTGGGGCTACTACCACGATTCGGTCGTGCGACTCTCAGAGGGTTGGCGCATCGCACACCGACAGCTGCGGGTCCTAGGCTCTGAGGCTTGGCCTATGGAAATGCACCCGGCTGTGGACGATGGTTCTGTGTAGACCGATGATGAAATATAGTGAGCCAGCATCCTTGATCTCGTTCGAGGGTGCCGTAGCCGAAACGGTACCCACTGTCGCACTCGGGCGATATATCACCCAGGGCTAAATTGAGTCCGGGACGAGGGAGAGGAGAGCTGTGACGACACTCGAAAACCGGCCGAATGGCGCACTCCTCGTCGTCGATGTGCAGAACGGCGTGGTCAGTGGCAACTACGAGCGCGAGGCAGTTGTGGCGAATATCAAGCGCATCGTTGAGAAGGCACGGCAGCAACAGGTCCCTGTCGTCTGGGTCCAGGACTCGGGCGAAGAGCGTTCTATAGGTAGCGAACCCTGGAAAGTAGTTTCCGAACTGGCTCCGATCGACACCGAGCCGCACGTCGATAAGAAGTACGGCGACTCGTTCGAGGACACGGTCCTGGAATCCGTACTGTCAGGGCTTGGTGTGGGGCGACTTTTTGTCGTCGGCGCACAAACGGATGCTTGCATCCGGTCGACACTGCACGGCGCGTTCGTGAGGGGATACGACACGATCCTTGTCAGCGATGCTCACACAACGGAGGACCAGACTGCTTGGGGCGCACCATCACCAGACCGGGTCATAGCCCACACGAACCTGTACTGGACCAACCAGTCGGCACCGGGACGGACGGCGGAGGTCGTCAAGACCGACGAGCTCGACTTCGGTGCGACACCCTGACACCTGGCCATCTGATCCTTTCACGACGCAATGTGAGGGGTACCTGCTCCTAGCGGTCTGGGTATGTTGACGTTCGTTCGTTCCGATTCTCGGCCGCTGACCGTGGCTGTCGGGACACGTCGGCTCGTATCGAGGCTGAAGACCCGGGCGGCGTCAACCCATTCAACGTCCGAACTGGGCAACCGACCTTCCTCGCAACATCGGCAACGCTCATGGCGTCACTCGGTAGCGGACAGGCGCTGTGCGCTGGTGAAACGACAGACGAGCACCTACGTGGAACCTCTCGATCGGTTCAACTCAGCGTCATTGACTCGCCGGGTCGTGGTGCGAGCCCCTTGAACCCGCCTGGGATCCACCGTCGCAGGATGGCCGGGACCCGTCCGGTGGTAAAATGATTCGAGCCGGGTAGCAACCTTGGCGAGGGAGGGCAGCCTCGTGGGTCGGCATCGCGTTTCGCCAATGGTGTGTGTGATCACGTTGGTTGTCGGTTCAGTGCTCCTCGTCGGTTCGGGAACCGCCTCGGCTCACGCCGGCGACAGCGAGTTCACGATGACCGGGGTGGTGTGTACCTCCAGATCGAGTTGCCTCGCAGTCGGAGACTTCGCCGATTCGACGGGGGCCAGCCGGCCCTTGAGCGAGCTGTGGAACGGAACAAGCTGGCACGTGGTCGCCATCCACGGTCCTCGTTACAGCGGGCTGAATGCGCTTTCATGTCCGGCCGCCACGAACTGCACGGCGGTGGGCTTCTCACGCTACGGGACCCTGGCGGAAGCCTGGAACGGGACGACGTGGACCAAGACGGTCAGTCCCGGCCCGGTCGGGTCCATCGACACGAACCTGTCGAGCATCTCGTGCGCCGCGGTGAACGACTGCGTCGCGGCGGGCTATTACCTCAACGCGGCAAGCACATGGTTGACGCTGACCGAGTCATGGGACGGGAGCACCTGGCGCATCGTTCCGAGTCCCAATCCGACCGGGGTCGCGGGAAGCGAATTGATCGGTGTGTCCTGCCCCGGCCCGAACTCATGCGTGGCCGTCGGTGAGTCCTTCGACAACACCGGGAACAGCTTCACCCTGGCCGAAATCTGGGATGGCAGCACTTGGAGCCTCGTGACCACCCCGAACGCAGCAAGTGGGTCTGAGGATGTGCTCAACGCCGTGTCCTGCGTGAGCTCCTCGCAATGCACCGCGGTGGGGCAGTATGCGGCGCTCAACGAGGCAATGCCTCCGCTGGTCGAGCTCTGGAACGACACCGAATGGAGCCTGGTGGCGGGCGTCAGGGGGAATGGCCAGCTGGCGGGTATCGATTGCACAGGCGGCTCGACCTGCATGGCCGTCGGTTCGTACGCCGACGACGAAATCGACGGCACGTGGAGCAAGGCCGGCATCGCCAAGCCAACGGGGACTTACGGCCCTGTACTGGCCAGCGTGTCGTGCACCTCCGCCTCCCACTGCATCGCAGTCGGTTTCTCGACCGGCAAGGCGAGCGACACGACGTACAACCTCTCCGAGATCTGGACGGGCTCCTCGTGGGCTCTGCTGTCGACGCCGAACGCGGCTACGACTTGAAGTGGATGTTTCCGCTCAGCGATCCTGTGTTGTCCTGGTAGGCGCCGGGTGGACCCTGACCATCAGGCGCGTCGGCAAACCCGAGATAGAGAGTCGTAGCGCCGCCCGGAACCGCGAAGTCCTGGTTCTCACCTTTTCCTCTTCCCGTCAAGCCGTCACCGACGAAGAAGACCTGTCCGAGTACTGGTGCAAGGGATTGAAACGAGTGATCCTTCGTGAAGTTGAGCGTCGAGGGTGGACTCGTGGGTTGACCACCATCGAGAAACACGCCGACAAGATAGAAATATCGATGCGTGTCCATCAGCCCGGATATTCCGCCGGTGGCCGAGATGTTCATGTTCAGCCCGCGGTAGCCGTCGGGTCCGTTGGATACTCCGAGGGCGAACGACACGTTGCCTGCTACATGAGAGAACGTCACGTTGACGGTGCCCGTCGGCACGGCGACCTGGAATGGAAGCACACCACCTCCATTCCCGCCGGGGTCCGGGGGCGTGGCGAGCCCGGCTCCGAAAACATTGTCCATGGCAGAGACCGTGAAAGGTGCTTTCAAACCTTCTGCGGCCTTGACCATGCTGCTCGTTGGGGTGGAATCTGCCGCGGCAACAGCTGACCCCGCAGAGAAGGCGGCAATGGACGTGATCAGGACAATGGAACCAGCGAAGGACAAACGCTGCAGTCCGGTGATATTTCGATGCGATGCCATGGGTCGACTCCACCTTGCAAGATTGAACAATTGTCGCGCCGGGTGTTCTTATTCGCAACGGTCATTTATTCGGGTCTCCTGACTAATTCGTAGAGGCTCTCCCCCCGGCGTTGACGCGAACAAGCATCTCTTCGTCCACACGTTCCGGCTGTTCGAAGGCGGAGATCGAGGCGAGAGGTATGGCGATGGCCGGCACCGACGCATGGCGTCCGGTGTTCGTTGTCGATCGGGCTTCGGTGACCGCAGAAGTGCCCGGCGAGGGCAGCCCCTGACCGGTGAGCACGCGACATCTACTAGGCCCGCAGCGCGGCGCACACCAAGGCGAGCGACAGGGCGTGATTCGGTGTCGCCCGGGTGGCCGCGACTTTAGAGCCTGACCGTCATCGACCGATCGAGGTCACCGGGCGCTGTCCGCGACAAGACGGTAACGGCGATCGCCATGACACAGAAAGCCACGCCCGCGACGGACTTCTGAGCAACGCTCACGGTGAATCGCTCGTCGAAGATCCACACGCTCAACACGATGGCGACGGCTGGGTCGACCACGACGATGAGCGGTTGGGACACGCTCAAGGGGCCGACTTGCAAGGCAGCTTGTTGGAGCACGGAACCGAGAACGCCCGAGGCAATCAACGCGTAGACGGGCCAATGCTCCAACGTGGCCACCGGGCCCGATGCGGTGAGCACGTCGGTTGTCGCCTTGATGAACGCGGCCATCAAGGCCCACGTGATGGAAGCCGCAGTGGCATAGAGCGCGGCCCGACGCACGGGGGATCCCCATCGCGCCAAGACCGACAGTAAGACGACAAGCCCGCCGAAGACGGCCAGAGCGGACGCCCAGTCGGTCGCGTCCGGCTGCGAAAGACCTCCATGGGGCTGGGCCGCGGTCAGGAACACCGCTAAAGCTGCACAGGTGACCAGTGCGGCGGTCCATGCCATCTTCGCGATGTGCTGGTGAACCCAGAACCGTCGCAGGATCAGGGCGAAGACCAGTTCCGTCACGAGGAGGGGTTGGACGACCGAGAGCTGCCCGCTGTGGAGAGCGATGGCTTGGAAGGCAAATCCCCCCGCCGCAGCCGCCCACCCGAGGAGCCAGAGGGGCTGGCGGATCAGAACAGGGACGAGCTCCCACCCGCGGTGTTTCTCGGACACCCCGACGCTGGCCGCGTGTTGCGTCATGAGGTGGATCGCGTTGGCCAGTGCGGCGGCCAGAGCGAAGACGATTGTGACGGTCATGTCACGAATCCAGATGGAGCTCGCCCTCGTTGATTCACTCTTGCGCAACCCTCGCATGGGCGAGAACGGCAACCGTGGCGCATCCATTCACCGAGATGCCCAGTTCGTAGCGGACTCATGGCTCGGGGGAGGGTATCGCCTCCTTTATGCCTACGCCGGAACGGTGCCAACACCCTCGAGCGTAAACCGGGAGACGGTCATGCCCGGCGGACGTAGACCTGGGGACCGGGCTTGGCTGCCGCCCCGACGGCGACGGTATCGTGGCCGGTCACGCCATCGGGTCCGGGGCGTTGTTCCAACTTCGACCACGGCGTAGCGTTGCCGTCAGGCACAGAGGTCCACCGGAACACGAGAGGGGTGACCAATGCGTTCATCTCCATTCCGCCAGTCGGGTCCGCCCTCGTCGGTTGCCTCAGGGTCCTTGTACCGCCGCCACCACCTGCGACGCCGTGGCCGGATCATCCGGCGTGCCCTCGGGTGCGACGTTGGCCGAGGGGACCTGGCCATGAGAACCGACGTGCCGATCTCCCGCCCGGACGCTCCCCCTACTGAAGTGACCCGCCGCTTCGGGGGGCGCGGCTCCCCGGCGCAAAGGCGTTGGCCGTCGTTCACAGGCTTGCTCGTCGGTACGGGCTCGGCACTCTTGGCCGTGGTGGTCACATCCATGGTGGTCGCCGCTCCCCCCGCAGCGGGCGGAACTCTTCGAGCCCAGGGCACGTCCTGTGCGAACTTCGAGGGACCATTTCCCGGTGGTCCCTTCGCGCTGAGTGGGTGTTCCGACGTCGCCGACACCGGCGGGTCCGGATCACTCGACAACCGGACGGGCGTGATCACGTGGGCGTCCCGCAAGACGACAACCGTCTCGTATGCGCTGACGCCCATCGATCAGCGAGAACATCACCCATGTCCACCGACTGCGGCGGCAGAGTTCAAGTTGCGCGGTACCGTGATCGCCGACAGCACGGGCTCGATCGAGGTCGGAGGACCAGTGATCGGAAGGGTCTGTGCGCGTGAGAACGGCGTTCTCACCAACGCTCGGGGCGCCGCGCTGAAGATCCTCTGACGTCCCGTGGCCCCGCCCAGCGCCCGAGGCTGGCTCCTGCGACGTAAGGCATTAGCGGGAGGACCGGTGGCGGACGCTCTTACGCATCACGGTCCGGCAGTCACGCTGGCCTGGTTGTCCGCCGACGTTCCGCTCGACGACTCGAGTGCGCCTTCAATCCTGGCGTGCTCCACTGGGCTTTCCCGGCGAGAGCAGGGCGGGAGACCCACCCTGCTCTCGCAACACCCTTAGGCGTGGATCTTGTAGTCGATACCGGTGTAGGGCGGGCTGGCGTCGTAGACCATGAAATTCAGCACGACCGTCCCAGTGGTCGAAGCGCACTGCGTCGTTCCGGTGAAGTTGGCCGGAGTGACGAAGTTCTTCCCGTTGGAAAGCTGAGGTATGGAAAGGAGTGCACCGTTCAGGTAGCCGGCGGCGTAGTTGTCGTCGAGTATCTGGCCTTTCAGCGTGAGGAGGGCGCCAGGCGCGCACTTCAGCACGGCATCGTATTCGTAGATCGCGGGTGGCGCGTTCGGGGGATATGTCACCGCATTGGTGCAGGGTGCTGCATTGTCATCCGTGCCGCACTTGTTGATGCTCACCCATTTGGTGTTGGCGATGATCGGGCACCACGGACGCGGTGGTGCTCCGCAGGAAATTGGGGGAACTTGGTCCTTCGTCACGACGGCCAGCGAATAGCCCGACGCGCAGGTGGGTGGCGTCGTGAAGTACGACGGGGGCAAGGAGTTGTAGTTCGCCGACGTGACACCGCTGGGATTCACGCAGAGCGAGGTCGAGAGCCCGCTCTTGTAGGTGACCGCGCCCGCGCTCGATGCGGTGATCACCGAGAAGAGCATCGGTAGGACCGTCACCGAAATCGCCACCGCGACGAGCGAACGCGGACGGTGTCCGAACCACTTCCTGCCGCCACTTCCAAATCGCCGAGATGCTGCCTCAGCCATAATGTCCTCCCCTTCTGCCATGGTGCCCTCCCCCGTTTGGAAGAGCAGTCAAAGGGGCCGCTTTGCCCGCCAGGTCGTCCACTGACGAAAGTCCGTACGGTCCGCCACGATCCCCAACCGCCATTGCTAGTGGCATGGAGAGTCCACGTCAAGGACCTGGGATCCTCGTGCCCCTCCTGCTCGCGACGCACCAAAGCGTTCGGGATGGGCGCCGCGTGCGGTCCGGATCCCTCCAACCCTGGTTGCATACGGGTGAGAAGGTGGCGGGTGGAGAGGAGGCTCCACCCTGCGTGGCGACGACGCGGAAGAGTGACCGCTCTCGTCGTCCGAACGGCCATGCTCTCGGTGGCGACGCTCGGCCCTCGCCTCGGCCGCCGGCGCGGCCGGAACCGCACCGAGGTGGGAGCAAGCCGTCGACCATTGCGGATGCCGGCTCTTCGGCCTATCTCGCCGGCTACCAAGCGACCCCAGCGGTGGGCGGGCGAGCGCCTGCGCCACCCTCACCCTGACGCAACGCCCATAGTGCAGCGTCACGAGCAACCTGTGAGCGCACAGGGTAGTTTTCTCGCCCAGATCCACTCGAACCAGAGCGGGCACGAGAGAGAGTGAGGTGGGCATGAGGACCTGGCAGCAACGCATACGCGTCGCGGTGATCGCCGCTGCGAGCTTCGTCCTGTTGGTGACCGTCCTTCCCGAGGTGGCCTCCGCCTTCGGGCTCAGGTCGCTCGAGAACCGTCTCGCCGACACGGCGTCCATGACATGTGGCAGCTCCGGCGGCAGCTCAGGGAGCTCGTCGACCTGTCCGCCCGAGAAGGGAACGGTGACCGGTCTCATACTCGTCATCGGCGGCCCGAGGGGCTTCTCCCCGGCCGTGACGGGGGCCGAGGCCTGCCCGGGCAGCGGAGCGACGTGCTCGAATCCGGTGTCCACCGTTGCTTCGTCGAACGGGACGTACAGCCTGACCCTGACCGCGGGCAGCTGGACCCTCTACGGCTACTACCAAGTCACGCCGGGCGGAGCGATATTCCTCGGCACGCCGGCGAACGAGAGCGTGACGGGTGGTGGAACGAACCATGTGAACCTGGGCGTCACCTACGTCAGACCCTCCACGCTGAGCGGGACGATCACCGTCACCGGGGCGTCCTCGAACGACCTGATCAAGAAGCTGACCGTGGTCGTGTGCCCGTCATCCGTCGCCTACGACGGAAGCACGGTCCCGAACGGTTGTGTCTCCGGGTCTACCAAGCCCTCGCCGAAGGGGAGCGGCTCGGGGTCGTACTCTGTGACGAACCTGACCGCTGGGAGCTGGACGGCGTACCCCGGCTTCTGTGCCCGCTCGGGCTGCGTCACCCACACCGGTGACAAGCAAACGGCGACGCTCACCAAGGGGAAGACGACCACGCTGAACCTGAGCACCGCGTTCCTCCTGTTCGGCCAGGCCCTCGTCTACGGGACGGTCAGCGTGAACGGTGCGCCCTCCGGGTTCAAGTTCACATCCGGAGCCAGCGCATGCCAGGTCGGGTCCTCGACCTGCGAGGTCGTGAACGCGACGGGTAAGGGCAAGTACGCCGTCGTCCTCACCAACCTCATACCCGAAGTGGGTGTCTGGAGCGTGAAGGGCTTCTACGAGGCCCAATCGTCGAGCACACCGGTCTACGGGCCCGCCTTCCCGGTTGTCGCGGTGACGGGGACCTCCATCGGGCTCAACCTGCCCGTGCCCTACAAGGCATCCTGAACACCCACCAAAGGAACTGACCGTCCCGGGAGTACGCGGCAGCGAACCGGCTGCCGCGTACTCCCGACGGCACCGCCAATGGCGCGGGCCGACGAACGCAGAAGGAACCGCGAGCCGTGATCAGCACGACCAGCCTCAGCCATCACACGACCACCGACCTGGCCGAGATCGGCTTCCTGCTGATCCTGATCGCCGGGGTCTGGTTGGTCGCGTCCGAGATCCCGGCGTTGCGGGCCGAGAAGGCGAGGTCCATCGTGGCCGGGATCGCCCTCGCCGGGGCCGGCGTCCTGCTCATCATCGCCACCCACTGGGGGAAGCTCGGGTAGGAACCGTCGACCCCCGGCCGGTATCCTCTGGTCTGATCATGGCCAGGCGCGGCGACCAGTCGAGGACGCATATCGCCGACCTGCTGGGCGACCGGGTCGGGTGGCGACTCGAGCCGAGGACGACACCGGGGGCGAGTCCCTTGTGGTGCTACGTGGACACCGGGCAGGTCGAGCTCTCGGTGACAGCCGAGCGCGACGGCGTCCACCTCTACATCATGGACAACGACAAGGAACTCCTCTTCGAGGACGCCAAGGGGCTCGAGGCGTGGCTACGGGCGCACCGGGGCGATTCCCTCGGCGAGGCCCCTCCCTCCCCTGCCGGTAAGGAGCGGTTCCGCAAGTTCTTCGAGTGGGGTTGAGCCGGACCAGCGCGAGCGGGCCTGGTCCGTGTGACGTCGCCCCGCGTCGATCGGCCCGGCTGGCCCGGGCCCGCCGCCCTACTGCCCGGGCAACGACGGCGTGGTGTTGCTCGTCGACTGGGGCAACCGCACGGCCCACAGCTGGGCGTACCACAAGAGGCTGTCGCTGCGGGGAGTGGGGGTGACCCCGCCGATACGGCGGCTCCACACCAGGGCGGTGGGCTCCGCATAGAGCGGTAGCGACACCATCTCGTCCCACAGCTGGGTGTCCGCCTGCTGGTAGGTGACGGCGGCCGTGTTCGGGTTCAGCTCTTGTGAGGCGGCCGTCACCGTCCGGTCGAAACCGGCGTCGTCGTACCCCGTCCAGTCCTGCGACCCGTAGCGTCCCGGCGGGCCGAGCAGCATGGTGTACCAGGCCAAGGTCTGGCTGAGATACGGCGTGAAGTCGGTCGGCATCACGGCCAGATCAGCGTCGCCGCCGGCCAGCGCCTCCCCCGTCGGGGTGGCACCCGGCTCGGCGATGAGCGTGGTGTCCAAGCCGGCGGCGACCAGTTCGTCGCGGATCACCGGTGCCGCGGCCGATGCCCATGGGTCCGCCGCGTCGTAGGCCAGGCGCAGTGTGAAGGGCACGCCGAAAGCCGAGTGGTACATCGGATCGCCGCCCCCGCGCACGAGACCCGTCGCCGTCACGAAGGCGGCGGCCTGGTTCGGGACCGGCGTCGTCGGGAAGTTCACGCTTCCACCGGAGTCGATGGTGGTCGTCGGGGTGGACGACGTCGACGACGACGAGGGGATGGTGGTCGTCGTCGACGCTCCCTGCGGCGGCTTGTAGCCCTGTTGGCCCTGCACGTAGATGTGGCTGTCCGCCACCTCGACCCCGGGCACGGCCCAGCTCACCTGCGTGTCCACCAGCTTCTGGCGGTTCACCAGGAGCCCGATGGCGGCCCGCATGTCCGGGGACAGGTCCGTGTCGAGCGAGCTGGCCAGGTCGAGCTGGAGCTGGGTCCCCGAGAGGTCCACCTCGCTCGACGCGCCGGGGAGGCTCGTCATGGCGGAGAGGAAGCTCGGTGTCACCGTGGCGGGCTGGGCCACCTGCACCACGCCCGTGCTCATCCATTGCGCCAGTTGCTCGGTCGAAGAGGCGATGCGGACGGTGATCTCATGTGAGTTGGCGGGCGTCCCCCACCATCGCGGGTTCTGCACCAAGGAGATCGACCCGGGCGTCACCGCGGCGATCTTGAAGGGGCCGCCCGAGAGGTCGATGGCCGGGTCCACCGTGGTGCACGGCGGGTTCCACCCGACCTTCTCCATGATGTGGGCCGGCAGCAGGTTGGCGAAGAGGCTCTCCCAGTCGGCGAAGGCCCTCTTGAAGCGTACCGTCACCGTGCGGCCCTGGTTCGTCCCGGTGACCGAGGCGATATCGCGGTAACCGGCAATGCTCGCGACGTCCTGTCCCACCGCAGACGTGTCCTCGCGCTGCTGTTCCCACGCGTAGCGGAAGTCCGCCGCGGTGATCGGGACCCCGTCGGACCAGACCGCCTTGGGGTTGAGGGTGTAGACGATCGTCTCGGGTTGGAGGTTGATCGGCTCGGCCTGGACGATCAGATTGTTGTTCGCCATCGGTGTGCCCGCGCCCGAGACGATGTACGGACTGGGCAGGACGGCGCCGAGGATGGTCTGCGTGCCCGGGGTGTCGCCTGCCGGGGTGTTGGGGTTGCATCCGGTCGGGCTCTCGGTGGTCCCGAACGAGATCCTTCCGCCGGCGACGGCGACGTAGGTGACGTCCGTGGTGCCGGTCCCGCTGCTCCCGCACGCAGCGAGGCACGACACGAGAGCCAGGACGGCCGCCATCGAGGCGATCCCGCGCCACCACCGCCCGGGGCGCGGGCCCCGGCGCGTCACTGCAGCCGGAGGTCCAGTGTGATCGTCGTCAGAGCGAAGATGATGGCGACGGTCACCGTGATGCGGTCCAAGTTCCGCTCCACCACCGTCGACCCCTGGGCCGCCGCACCCACACTGCCGCCGAACATGTCGGACAGCCCGCCACCCTTCCCGCTGTGCATGAGGATGAGGAAGATCAGGCCGACAGCCGCCAACACCTCGATCGCGATGTACACCCAGGTAAGTGCGTCCACGGAGCCTCCAACTCGCGGCTTTGTGCCCGAACGGGCCTAGGAACGGTAGCAGGCCGCGGTGGCCCGAATGATGTCGAGGAACCCGGCGGCCTGCAGGCTGGCCCCGCCCACCAGGAGGCCGTCGACGTCGGGCTCAGCCATGAGGTCCGCCGCGTTCTCCCCGTTGACGGACCCGCCGTACTGGATCCGCACCCCCGCCGCGGCCTCGTCTCCCCCGAGCTTCGCCACCAGGGAGCGGATGAAGGAGCACGCGTCCTCGGCGTCGACGGGCGTGCCCGTGTTCCCGGTGCCGATGGCCCAGATCGGCTCGTAGGCCAGCACCATCCCGGCCAGGACCTCCGCCGCCAGACCGGCCAGGGCCGATGTCACCTGCTCCTCGAGGACCGACTCGGTGTGTCCCGCCTGGCGTTGCTCCTCGGACTCTCCCACGCAGACGATCGGGGTCATCTCGTGGCGCAGCACGGCGCGGAGGGTGGCGGCCACGGTGGCGTCGTCCATCCCGAAGAGCGTGCGCCGTTCGGAATGGCCGACGATGACGTAGACCACGCCGAGGCGAGCCAGGAAGCGAGGGCTCACCTCGCCGGTACGGGCACCGGCGTCCTCCTGCGAGCAGTGCTGGGCACCGAGGGACACGGGGATCCGCTCCTGCTCGACCAGCGTCTGCACGGTGCGCAGGTCGGTAAACGGCGGGTGGACCGAGACGTCGACGCGGGCGACGTCCCCGGGCTTGATGCGCAGACCCAGGTCGCGCACCGTGTGCAGCGCCTCGATGTGGTCGTGGTGCATCTTCCAGTTCCCGCTCACCAGCGGACGGCGTCGAGCGCGGCCGGCGCCGGCGCTCGGGCTGGGGCTCGGGCTGGCGCTCGGGCTGGGGCTGGGGCTCGGGCTGGGGCTCGGGCTCGGTGAAGAGACCGAGCTGCTCACCCGTGTGGCGCGTTCGGAGCCTGGCGCAGCGCCTCGATCCCCGGCAGGTGCCCCTCCGACTCGATGAACGAGAGCGACGCACCGCCTCCGGTCGAGAGGTAGCCGATCCGGTCCGAGAGGCCGAGCTCTTCCAGCGCGCACGCGCTGTCGCCTCCGCCCACCACCGAGAAGCCCGGGCACTCGGCCACCGCCTGGGCCACCACCCGCGTTCCGGCGGCGAAGCGCCGGTCCTCGAAAGCCCCCAGCGGCCCGTTCCACAGGACCGTGCCGGCCTCGACCACCACTTCGGCGAAGCGCTCCGCCGTCTCGGGCCCGATATCGAGGCCGGTCCACCCGTCGGGCAGGTCGCCTTCGATCACCTTCACGCTTCCCCGCGACACCGTCCCGCCCTCGGCGTCGGCCGGGCCGCCGATCCCCACCGGGGGCGGCCCGAAGGTGCCTCCGGGCTCGAGGGCGCGGGTGTCGGTCGGCAGCACGATGCGCACACCCGAACGGAGCAGCCGGCGGCAGTCCTCGAGATGCGACTCGTCGAGGAGCGAGTTGCCGACATGGTGGCCCTGCGCGGCCAGGAAGGTGTAGGCCATGCCGCCCCCGACGACCAGCGTGTCGACCTTGGTCGCCAGGACCTCCAGGACGGCCAGCTTGTCGGCCACCTTGGCGCCGCCGACGACGGCGACGAAGGGCCGGGCCGGTCGGTCGAGGAGGCCGCCGAGCACCTCGACCTCGCGGGCGAAGCGCAGCCCCGCCGCGCTGGGCAGGAAGTGCGGGGGCCCGACGATGGAGGCGTCGCGGCGGTGGGCCGCGCCGAAGGCCTCGTTCACGTAGGCGTCGTAGCCCCGCATCAGGCGCTGCACGAAGCCGGGGTCGTTCGCCTTCTCGCCCGGGTCGAAGCGCAGGTTGTCGGTGAGGGCGACGCCCGGGCACAACGCCTCGAGCCGTTCCCGCACCGGGTCCATCTCCCACCGCGGGTCTCGCTCGCCGGCCGGCCGCCCCAGGTGGGACGTGGCCGTGACCTCGGCCCCCCGCTCGAGCAGCCACAGCAGCGTGGGGAGCGCAGCCGTGATGCGGAAGTCGTCGGCCACGGTCGCCCGGCCGCGCACGCCGATGTGGAGCGGGACGTTGAAGTCGACGCGCACGAGCACCCGCGCCCCGTCGACCGCCTCCTCCGGGAGATCGTCCAGCGTGGGGATGCCGGCCAGGGCATCCGGCCGCCGCCGGTCCGACTTGTGTGACTCCTCTGACCCCGTCGCCCCGTCGGAGATACCCATCGTGCTCAGCGACCCGAGCCCGAACCGACGAGCACGGCCAGATCGACCAGCCGGTTCGAGTAGCCCCACTCGTTGTCGTACCAGCCGAACACCTTCACCATGGACAGTTCGGCACCGGCACCGGCACCGGCACCGGCGTTGATCGGCATGACCATCGTGAGGCCCGAGTCGAAGGTGCACGATGCGGGCGAGCCCACGATGTCACTCGAGACGATCGGGTCCTCGGTGTACTCCAGCACCCGGTCGAGCGGCGGCTTGGCGGCCGCCTCGGCGAACGCGTTGTTGACGTCGGCCACCGAGGGCACGCCCCGCACCACGGCGGTGAAGTCCGTGATGGAGCCGTCGGGCAGCGGCACGCGGAGCGATGTGCCGTCCAGTCGTCCCTTCATGGACTCGAGCACGAGGCCCGTCGCCCGTGCGGCACCGGTCGAGGTCGGCACGATGTTGGCCGCCCCGGCGCGGGCCCGGCGCAGGTCGTTGTGGGTCAGGTCGAGCAGGTTCTGGTCGTTGGTGTAGGCGTGCACCGTGGTCATGAGGCCGCTCACGATGTCGAAGGCCTCGTCCACCACTTTGACCATGGGCACGAAGCAGTTGGTCGTGCACGAGGCGTTCGAGACCACGACGTGCCGGTCGGGGTCGTAGTCGCCGTCGTTGACGCCTACGACGAAGGTGGCGTCGGCGTCGCCCGACGCGGTCGAGATGATGACCCGCTTCACCGAGCCGCCGAGGTGCGCCGCCGCGTCGGCCCGGCTGGTGAAGCGGCCGGTGGATTCGATCACGACGTCTGCCCCGAGCTTGTCCCAGGGCACCTGCCCGGGCTCGCGCTCGGCCATGACCCGGATCACCTGGTCGCCGACGATCAGGTCGCTCCCCTCGACCTGGACCGGCACCGGCAGCCGCCCGTGCGTGGAGTCGTAACGAAGCAGGTACGCCAGGGTCTCCGCCGAGGTCAGGTCGTTCACACCCACCACGTTCACGTCAGCCCCGGTGACCAGGACGGCCCGCAGGAAGTTGCGCCCGATGCGCCCGAACCCGTTCACTCCGACTCGCACGGTCATGTGGTCGTGCTCCCTCTCTCGTTTGCCCCCCTTGGACACCGATCGCGGTGTGCCGGCCCGGTTGGCCGTATCGACTGTTCGATTGCTGCTGCCGACGCTCCGATTTTCGCTGCCGTCCCGGGCCGCGACGACGGTCCGAGGGCGTGCCATGCCATGTCTTCGGTCAATGGTTCGCCTACTCCTGTCGCCCAGGCAACGGTGCCAGTCATCAGTGCGCCTATGCCAGCAGACCGGCCAGCGCCTGCGCCAGTTTGGCCGGGCTGTGGACGTGAGTGTTGTCACCCGTCAACGGAAGATTAAGAACCGGCACGTCCGTGGTGCCGACCTCCATGCCCGCGATGGTGTCACAGAGCACCATGTCGACCGGAACATGGTGCCTGGCCAGGGCGCCCAGATGGGACGCGATGTCGTAGCCCTCGGTCTCGGGGATCTGCGGATGAAGGTTGCACACGTAGACCACTTTTCCCTTGGTGGCGGCGACCGCCTCGGCGATGTCTCTCACCGCCACGGCGGCCAGCACGCTCGTGAAGAGCGACCCGGGGCCGATCACGACCTGGTCCGCTTCCATGATGCGTTCGACCGCGAGTGGCGGCGCCTGGGCGTCCTCGGGCACCAAGGACACGGTCGAGATGTCGCCGGTGCCCATGACCGCCACCTGCCCCGCCACCGTGCCGAGGGCTGACACGGCGTTGAGCACGACCGGTTCCGTCGTCGCCGGCAGGACGTCGCCGTCGGCCCCGAGGAGCGTGGCCGCCTCGCGCACGCCGAGAACGAGATCGCCGGTGGCGTCGATCAGCCCGGTCAGGATCAGGTTCCCGAGGGCGTGCCCCCGGAGCTCGCCCTCTTCGAAGCGGCGCTCGAACGCGACGGCGAGAGCCGAGTCCTCGTCGGCCAGGGCCACGAGGCACTTGCGGATGTCGCCCAGCGCCACCACGTTCAAGAGCTCCCGGAGGCGGCCGCTGCTCCCGCCGTCGTCGGCCACCGACACCACCCCGGTGAGGGTCCCGGCGTAGCGGCGGGCCGCCTTGAGGGTCGTCGCCGTCCCGTGGCCACCCCCGATGGCGACGACGGACGGCCGGGTCGGCGTCATCGGTCGATGTCCCGGTGGAAGACCGACACGGCCTGGGCGTCGGCGTGGAGCCGCTCGGCCAGCGCCTCGGCCAACGCCACGGACCGATGCCGGCCACCGGTACAACCGATGGCGATGGTCAGGTACGACTTCCCTTCGCGGACGAAGGCCGGCAGGAGGCTGGTGAGCAGGTCGTCGACCTTCTCCAAGAACGCGACCGAATCCGGTTGGCACAGCACGTAGTCGCGTACGGGCGCTTCCAACCCGCTGTAGGGGCGCAGCTCCTCCACCCAGAAGGGGTTGGGCAGGAACCGGCAGTCGAAGACGATGTCGACGTCGAGCGGGATCCCGTGCTTGTACCCGAAGGAGATGACCGACGTCTGCATGTTCGGGATCTCGTCGTCGCCGAAGGCTTCGAGGATCCTCGACCGCAGCTGGTTCGAGTTGAGCTCACCCGTGTCGATGAGCAGATCGGCTCGTTCGCGCACGGACTCCAGCAGCCGGCGCTCGTCGGCGATCGACTCCTCCACGCCGCGGGCGGCCAGGGGATGGCGGCGCCTGGTCCCCTCGTAGCGACGAACCAGGACGTCGTCGGGAGCGTCGAGGAAGACGACCCGGACCCGCGACCGGCTCTTGCGCAGCTGATCCAACAGGTCGGGCAGGTCGTCGAAGTACTCCGAACCGGTGTTGGCAGCGCCGCGGCCGATCACGAGTACGACCCGCCCGAGTCCGGATCCCGGCCGGTCGACGATCTCGGCCATCTTCATCATGAGCTCGGCCGGGAGGTTGTCGATGACGAACCAACCCAGGTCCTCGAGGGTCGCCGCCGCCGTCGAACGGCCCGCGCCGGACATCCCCGTGACGACGAGGAGCTCGCTCACCGACGCGCCCCGCTCAGCCGGCTCGTCCTCGCTCATGGCGTCCCACCCTTCCCGTGCGTCCCGGCTGTCCCGGCTCGTCGGGTCCCGGTTCATCGACCACCAGCCTGACGCACGCCGTCATAGACGGCCAGGGCCACCGCGTCGGGCAGCCAGGACAGCGCCTGGAGCTGGTCCAGGGTTGCCGCCCGCACCGCGTTCACGCTCCCGAGCTCCTTGACCAGGCGGGCCTTGCGGGTCGGGCCGAGGCCCGGGATGCCGTCGAGGAAGCTTCTGGTCATGCGCTTGCGCCGGCGCTCACGATGGAACGTGATGGCGAAGCGGTGCGCCTCGTCGCGCACGCGCTGGAGCAGGTACAGGGCGTCCGAGCCGCGCCGGATGCGTACCGGGTCGGGCGAGCCCGGCCGATACACCTCTTCGAACTGCTTGGCCAGCGCGGCCAGCTCCACCTCGCCCTCGAGCCCGAGTTGGCTCACCACCCGCTCGGCCACCCCGAGCTGACCCTTGCCCCCGTCGACGAGCAGGAGGTTGGGGCGGTAGGCGAAACGGCGGGGCCGTCCGCCGGCCGTCGGCTTGTCGGGCTCCTTCAGCGCGGTGAGGCGTCTCGTCAGCACCTCTTCCATCGCCGCGTAGTCGTCGTTGCCCGCCACGCTCTTGACGTTGAAACGCCGGTAGTCGGATCGCTTGGGCAGGCCGTCCTCGAGCACCACCATGGAGCCCACGTAGTCGGTCCCTTGCAGGTGGCTCATGTCGTAGCACTCAATCCGCAAGGGCGCCTCTTGCAGGCCGAGCGCCAGCTGGAGCTCGGTGAGCGCCTTCGAGCGCGCGTTGTGGTCGCTCGCTCTCCGGAGCCGGTGTCGAGCCAGGTCCTCGCCGGCGGTCCGGGCCACCATCTCCTGCAGGGCGCGCTTGGCGCCGCGCCGGGGCACCGCGATGTCGACGGGGCCGCCCCGGTTCGTCCCGAGCCAACTCTGCAACAGCTCCAGATCGGCCGGCTCCTGGGGCACCAGGACCCGCCTCGGCACCTCTGCACCCACCGCCCCGTACACCTGGGACACGACCAGCGACAAGAAGTCGGCGGCGGAGAGGTCCTCCACCTTCTCGGCCACGAAGCCGCGGTGTCCCACGACCCGTCCCCGGCGCACCCGGAAGATCTGAATCGACGCCTCGAGCGGGTCCTCGGCGATCCCGACGACGTCGAAGTCCTCGGGCCGCTCCGAGACCATCTGTTGGGTCTCGGCCGCCTTGTGCACGGCGGCGATGCGGTCACGCAGACGCGCCGCGCGCTCGAACTGGAGCTCCTCCGACGCGGTCAGCATCTCCGTCTGCAACCGGGCCAGCACGGGCTCGGTGTCGCCCGAGAGGAATTCCATAAGGTCCTCGACGTAGCCCGCGTACGCCTCGTGGTCGACCGCGCCGACGCACGGGCCCGAGCAACGGTCGATGTCGTAGAGGAGGCACGGGCGTCCCAGGCGCTCGTGCCGCTTGAACTTGTTGTCCGAGCACGTCCGCACCGGGAAGCTGCGCACGAGCAGGTCGAGTGTGGAGCGGATGGCGCCGGCGTTGCCGTAGGGCCCGAAGTAGCGCACGCCCTTGCGCTTGTGGCCCCGGACGACCGCCGGCCGGGGCCACTCCTCGTTGAGCGTGACCGCCAGCCAGGGATAGCTCTTGTCGTCCTTGAGCCGGACGTTGTACCGGGGCAGGTGCGCCTGAATCAGCGAGTGCTCGAGGATGAGCGCGTCCACCTCGCTGTCGACGACCACCCACTCGACGTGGTCGGCCTGGGCCACCATCTGTGCCGTCCGCGGCCCCAGCTTGGCGGACTCCTGCCAGTAATTGGGCAGGCGGTGCCGCAGCGACTTGGCCTTGCCCACGTACAGCACGCGGCCCTCGGCGTCGTAGAACTGGTACGAGCCCGGGGCGTCGGGAATGGACCCGGTGGGGGGCCGATACTGCATCACTTCCACTATGGCGCGGCCGGGCCGGCTTCGAGCGCGACCGAGGGGCCGCCCGGCCCGGGTCACCCCTGGCGCACCCCCTAGAACGGACCGGGGCAGCGCGACCAGGCCGAGCCGGCGATAAACTGGCTGGTGCCGGGCCTGGTATCCGGCAGAAAACCTCGCATCGAGGCCGACATACCCGCGGATGGGCGACCAGGCTGTCCCCGCCGGCCAGATCGATGCACTCCCTCGAAGGGGGCAGACACGATGTTCAGGCTCCAGAAGCCCCTCCCCGAGCGCTACGGCGCCGCGTCCGACGACGAGCTGGCCGGGATGATCCGCTCCGCCCGGGCCGCCCTCGGCTCCCGGGTCTTCGTCCTCGGTCACCACTACCAGCGCGACGACGTGATGCGGTGGGCCGACGCCCGGGGCGACTCCTTCGGTCTGTCCCGCACCGCGGCCAGCCAGCACGAGGCTGAGTTCATCGTGTTCTGCGGGGTGCACTTCATGGCCGAGTCCGCCGACATCCTCACCGCACCCGAGCAGAAGGTCCTCCTGCCGGACCTGAACGCCGGCTGCTCCATGGCCGACATGGCCGACATCGACCAGGTCGAGGAGGCCTGGGACGATCTGGCCACCGTGGTCGACGTCGACCGACTGGTCCCGGTGACCTACATGAACTCCGCCGCTGCGCTCAAGGCCTTCGTCGGTCGTCACGGCGGGGCCGTGTGCACGTCGTCCAACGCGCGCGCCGTGCTCACGTGGGCGCTGAATCGCGGCGAGCGCGTCCTCTTCTTCCCCGATCAGCACCTGGGCCGCAACACCGGCTACCAGCTCGGCTACGGCGCCGACGACATGTACGTGTGGAACCCGCGCCAGGCCGTGGGGGGTCTCACCGATCGCGAGGTCAAGGAGTCGACCCTGCTGCTCTGGAAGGGGCACTGCTCCGTCCACCAGCGCTTCCGTCCCGAGCATGTCGACGCCTTCCGTGAAGAGCATCCCGGCGGCATCGTGATGATCCACCCCGAATGCGCCCACGAGGTGGTCGAGCTCGGGGACGTCGTGGGCTCGACCGACGCCATCATCCGCGCCGTCGACGCGGCTCCCACCGGTTCGGTGATCGGCGTGGCCACCGAGATCCACCTCGTCAACCGCCTCGACCACGAGTCACCCGACAAGACGGTGGTGTGCCTCGATCCGCTCGTGTGCCCCTGCTCGACCATGTCGCGCATCGACCCCCAGCACCTGGCCTGGGTCCTCGAGGGCCTGGTCGAGGGCGAGGTGCGCAATCGCATCACCGTCGACGCCGACACGGCCGAGTGGGCCAAGGTGGCGTTGGAACGGATGCTCGCCATCACCTGATCTCCCATCTCGAGTCAAGTTCGTGGAGCCCGAAGACGTGACCCAGGGCCGGTTCAGGCCGTGCCGGCCGAGTGCTCCCTGATCGGGCCCGAGGGGGTCCGGGTTCGTTACGAAAGCAGGAGAAGGGCCAAGGGTGTGGCAACAGACGCCACGCAGAGCAGCCCCGCCCCTGCGGACACCGTCTTGGAGATCCGTCCGCCAGCAAGGAGCCGGTGCACTCGGGCATTGACACCGTGGGAGGCGAACGCGAGGGAACAGCGGGGGGGAGCGCCCGCCGTGGACAAGGCCACGAGTGCTGAGGCCAAGGACGAGGGGGCGTGCAGCCGGGCGGCATGATCGTCGGCAGCCATCTCGAGCAGGTCGGCGACCGCACGCGGGGCAAGGCGGGCGAACGGGGCCCACCGGAAGGGTTCGGTCAAACTCGTCATCGGCAGCATTACCAGCCCGTGGCGCTCGTGTGCATGTCCACGTTCGTGCTCGATGACCGCGGCCAGCTGCGCCTGGTCGAGAAGTCGCACCGTGCCCGAGCTGATGACGATGCGAGGACGGATGCCGGGCAGACAGTAGGCCACGGGGGACGGGTGTTCGAGCGTGAGAGTGCCCGAAGGCTTTCGAGAGGGATCGGCCAGCAGATTGAGCAGGCGGCGATGGCGCGCTCGGGCCAGGACGGTGCGCAACGTGACCACTCCGATCACGCTGACGAGCACGACGCCGACATCGGCCGCCAAAGTCAGACCGAGTGCGTCGGGCAGGCCGAGTCCCTGGAGAGGATGTCCACCGACGAGACCCTCCGTCAGTTCGCCCAGGCCGCCGACGAAGCCGGCATGGAAGCGCTCGGTGGCGACGCAGAGGCCCGCTCCGATCGTCGCCAGAGTGGCGCTGAGGCCTGTCGAGTGCCAGAGCGCCACGGCGGCACGGGGAGAGCGGGTGACCCAGCTCGCCCGAGCCAGCCACGTACTGAACGGCCACACCAGCAGCACGACGAATGCGCTGAGCAGCCCGGCGTCGAGGTAGAGGTTCACGGCTTCTTCTCGCCGCGGCCGTCGGGCAGGTCTTCGAGCGCCCGGCGTAGGACGACGGCCTCCTCGGCGCTCACCACCTCGGCGAAACGTACGAGGACCGCATGCCGATCCTGGGAACTCCCCAGCGCCTCGACCATCAGCTCGGCCATGTAGCTCTCCCGGCTGGCGGTGGCCGCGAAGTGGTGTGCCTTCTCTTCCGTAGTCCGCTCCACCAGGTTCTTTCGGCGCAGACGCTCGAGAATGGTGAGCACCGTGGTGTAGGCGCGGTCGGGCAGCTCGTCGGCGATTTGGCGACCCGTCATCGGCTCTCCCATGGAGCCCCAGAGGACGTCCATCACCCTGCGTTCGAGTTCACCCAGCCCCGCCATACCCTCCCTTCTACGCAACTCCCTTGCCGCGGCCGTTGAGCCGGGCGGACGACTGGGATTCTACACAGCGTAGTAGTACCGTCCAATTCGTGCTGGCCGTCCTCTACGACGCACCGCTCCCTCCCCTGCGGGGCTCAGAATTCTATTCCTCGCAGTTCGATTTCGTCCCGGTGGCGATGATCTCGAGTGCCCTCGCCCTCTACCTGTGGGGGGTACGCCGCAACAACCTGCTGCACCCCCGCCACCGATGGTCGGTCGGCAAAACGGTCGCCTTCCTCGGCGCACTGTTCACCACGGGCGTGGCGATCTTCAGCTTCATTGGCGTCTACGACGGTGAGCTCTTTTGGGACCACATGATCCAGCACATCCTCCTGATCATGGTGGCCGCGCCGCTCTTCGCCATCTCCTCCCCCCTCGACCTGGCCTGGCGCAGCACTACGGGCAGTGCCCACATCGCCGTGACCGAGGTGCTGCGCACCAAGGTGGCCACCTTGGTGGGCCACCCGGTCGTCGCCTTCGTGCTCTACGCCGTGCTCATCCCGATCACGCATTTGACGGTTTGGTACAACTACACGCTCACGCACGAGACCGTGCACAACGCCGAGCACCTGGCCTTCTTGGTCGTGGGCTACCTGTTCTGGCGGCAGATCTTCGGATCGGACCCCAACCGCTACCGCCTGCACCCGGCCCTGCAGTTCTTCTACCTGTTCATGGCCATCCCGATCGACACCTTCACCGGCTTGTCGCTGGCCGGAGCCTCCCACGAACTGTTCCCGGCCTACTTCGCCACCCATCGCACGTGGGGCCCCTCCTATGTTGTCGACCTCCACGTGGGCGGCGACATCATGTGGGTCGTCGGCGACACCCTCATGCTCTGGCCGATGATCCCGGTCGCGTTGCGCTGGATGCACATGGACGAGCGCAAGGCCGTGCGCATCGACCGCGAGCTCGATGCCTCTGGCACCTTCCAGCTTCTCGGGGACGCTGAGAGGGCATGGTGAAGCGCAGTATCGGGCCGAGAGCATTCGTCGGCGCCCACGTCGTCACGAGGTCACTGGCGCTGTTGTTGGCACTGCTCTGCCTCTCGCCGGTATTGGCGGCGTGCGGGAGCGCAGGTGGTGCTCCACCCCCACCTCCGGCCAGCCAGGGCATCGTGCAGGACCGTGCGATTCCCAGCATCCCCTTGATCTCGTCCTCGGGTGCTTCGACGTCGCTGGCGGCGTATCGGGGCAAGTACATCGTCATGGCACCTTTCTTGACTCTGTGCCAGGACGAGTGCCCTCTGGTCACCGGCGCATTCATCGCCCTCCAGCGAGACGTCGACGCGGCCGGACTCGCCCAGAAGGTCGTGTTCATGGAGATCACCGTGGACCCTCGACGTGACACGCCGGCCCGGCTCACCGCCTACTCGAGGGAATTCGGTGCGGATTGGACCCTGCTCACCGGGACGCCGGTCAACTTGGACGCCCTCTGGAAGTACCTCGGGGTCTCGGTGCAGATCGTCCCCGAGGAGCAGCCCGCGAAGATCGACTGGCTCACCGGCAAACCGCTCACCTACGACGTCGACCACACCGACGGCTACTTCCTCATCGATCCCACGGGACATGAACGCTTCACCGATTCGAATCCGCCCGATCTGCACGGGCAGCTGGGTCAGAAGCTGACCAGTCTGCTCAACGAGGGCGGCCTGCGGAATCTCCACCACCAGGGCAATCCCAACTGGACATTGACCGACGCGCTCGAATTCCATCAGCTGGCTGGTGGGACAGAACATTCCCGGAGGGGCCAGCACCTAATGGGAGCCGACCGCGGACGCAAAGCGACTGAGTACAGCTCCGAACCATGAGGACTGGCAAGGCGTGACCGACCTGGAACCGACCGAAGGGATGAGGCGAGTCATGGAGGACATCACGGTCGTACACCGACGCCGGGACTTCCGGCTTGTGCGAACACAGCGCGCACTTCAAGTCATCTTGGGATTGTTCTGGCTGCTCGACGCGGGCTTGCAGTTCCAGCCGTACATGTTCGGCAGTGGCTTCACCACGACGTACCTCCTCGACAACGCACACGGTCAGCCGGACATCGTTCGATGGATCATCACCAACATCGGCAACTTCGTCGGGCCCCATGTCGCGGTCTGGAACACCCTCTTCGCCCTCATTCAGGTGGCCATCGGGTTGGGATTGTTGTTCCGGCGGACCGTGCGGCCGGCTTTGGTCCTGTCGTTCTTCTGGGCCTTCGGCGTCTGGTTCTTCGGGGAAGGTCTCGGCCAGATCTTCATCGGGTCGGCCTCCGCCCTGACCGGCGCTCCGGGCTCAGTGTTCCTCTACGGACTCATCGGCCTCATGGCGTGGCCCCGGTCAGCTCCGGCGGAGGAAGACGAGGAGACCAAAACGCGGGTCGGCATCGCCTCCTCCGCCGCGGGACAAGGTATCGGCGGAGCGACGACACCACTGCTGGTTTGGTGCGGCTACTGGTCGCTGGCGACGATCCTGTTCCTGCTCCCGGACAACCGGACCTCGACGTCCGTCTCGAGCGCCATCACCGGTATGTCAGCGGGGGAACCGAGCGCGTACTCCCACTTTCTCAACAGCTTCGGCAGCCACTTCGGCAGCGGCGGCGTGTGGACCACGTGGTTGCTGGCCGTCGGTTCGCTCATCGTCGGGTTCGGACCACTCGTGTTCCGCCGAGCGACTCCGTTCCTGGCCGCCGGTGCCCTGTTGGCCACCTTCTTCTGGGTCAGCGGTCAGGGTCTCGGCGGTATCTTCACCGGGTCGGGTACCGACCCCAACTCGGGGCCTCTCGTCGTGCTCCTGGCTCTCGCCATGGCGCCGGCCGTGCAGCCCCACCCCGTGACCTGGTTGTCCCCGTTCTCGACGGCGCTCTTTCGCTATCCGGTGCCGGTGCTCGGGGGCGTGGTTGCATTGGTAGCCGGTCTGTTCCTCAGCGCCGTCTACCCGGTCGCCGCCCAGGAGTCGACGGGCACAGCCATGGCCGGCATGACCGGGATGTCGGCGTCCGGGTCGTCAGCGTCTGGGACAGGCGGACAGACGGCCGCGACGGCGACCTGCACCAGGGGGAACAACGGCTCCACCAGAGCGGGCCTGGACGTGACGAACACCCCCAACATGTCCATGGGTGGAGCCCACGTGATCATGAACATGAACGGCGCTGACGCCAGTGCGGCGGCCGGATTGAACACAACCAAGGCCGACTGGCACTACACCGGTCCTGCCCTGCCGACAGCTTTGGCCCAGGACCTCATGAGCCAGGGCGCCAACGGGCCGACCGACATCCGCATGGCTGCGACCGGATGCGCCTCGGAACCCACGTTCTCCCAGCAGATCAACGCGACCCAGTACGTGCAGAACACGACCGAGGCGGCAGCGGCATATGCGACCCCCTCCGAGGCGATGGCGGCGGGTTACGTTCCCGTATCACCGACGAGCTATCCCGTCGTGTACTACGTGAGTCCGACCATCGTGGCGGCCAACGCGGCAGCGAAGAAGACCCTCGATCCCCACTCGATCGACGGGCTGGTCTACGCCCAGACTCCGGACGGGACCGAAGTGCTCGCCGCAGCGACGTACCTCCTGCCAACCACCCTGACGTCACCGCCGATGCCCTACGGCTCCCTCCTGCAGTGGCATCAGCGCACCGATGTGTGCGACCCCTCAACCTCGACGACGGGTACGTCCATTGAGATCACCGGTGCGGCGCCCTGCGCCGAGGGAACGGTGCAGAAACCGACGCCGTACGAGACGATGGTGTGGCTGATCCCCGTGGCGGGTGGACCCCTGGCCATTCAACCCCCGGACATCCAAATCGTCGAGGCTTCGGTCATGGCCACCTCAGGGTCCTGAACGGCCACGTTCGGCACGCCGATCGGTCGTCAGGTTCTCATGAGCGGCTATCTGACGCAGTGGTCCTTCGATCCCTTCGTGTTCGTCGTCGCGGTTGTCATCGTCTGGCACGAAGTGGGCTTGGCGCACCTGGCCCGGCGTTCACGGCACTCGCGGACGGTCGAGCGCCGCCGCCGTTCGTTCTTCTTCTACGGCGGCCTCGCTGTCCTCCTGCTCGCGGTCGTCTCTCCCATCGACTATTGGGCCGACGACTACTTCTTCGTCCACATGATCGAGCACATCCTCATCATGTTCTTCGCGCCCATTCTGATCGTGGTCGGGGCGCCCTGGCTCCCGCTCGTCCACGGTTTCCCCGTCCGTATCCGGCGTCGCATTGGGCGATCCGTCCTTCTCGGTTCGTGGGCCAGGCCGTTGCGGGCGTTCGCACGCTTCGTAACGGGTGGAGTATTCGCGGTCGTGCTGTTCAACGCCGTCATGGTGGCATGGCACCTGCCCGCGGCATTCGATACTGCCGAGACGAATCAGATCATCCACATCTGGTTGATGCACGCGAGCTTCTTCGTCTCCGGCGTCCTCTTCTGGCTGCAGATCGTCCCCTCGTACCCGTTCAGGCCCAAGCTCACGGCAGTTGGGAAGATCGGTGCCCTCGTTGTCACTGACGTCGTCATGCTCGTCCTCGCTATGGCGCTGAGCATCTTCTCCTCCTCGTCGTGGTATTCCGTCTACAACCAAGTCGCAGGAGTGTCGCTCTCACCGTTCGCGGACCAGCAGATAGGAGCGGCGATCCTCTGGATCTGCGGGGACTTCTGGGCGCTCCCGGCCCTCATCTGGGTGATCCACGAAGCGATCGAGGAGGAGGGTTCGGCGAGCGCACTGGCGGACCGTCTGCTTCACCGGGGGCCGTTCCAGTCCTTGCCGGAAGTCCCCCGAGGGGGTTAGGTCTCATCGGGATCCCCTACAGGTGTTGCAGTCGCAACGGGGGAACAGCAACGGCGGGATCGGCCGCGCATCCGACGGACGCAGGTGCGGCCGTACGTCCGAGCCGCCGGTAGGTTCCCTGATGAGGACCCGAGCGAGACCCGAGGAGGTCACCGGTGCAGGACTACCCCGCTCCCCCCGTTCCGACCAACCACGTCGAGCCCGTCCCCCGCCGCATCCGGGCCGTGCTGGCCGGCCACACCGTGGTCGACACCACCGACGCCCGCTACGTGTGGGAGTGGCCCGCATTCCCGCAGTACTACGTTCCCCTCGCCGACGTGAGGGCCGATGCCCTCGTGGACGAAGGCACTTCGGAGGAGACGCCTCGCGGGGACGCGAAGCTGGCCGGATTGCGGATCGGGGACGTCCACCGGCCCGGGGCGGCCCGGATCCTCACCGCGGCCAAGGTGGCCGGCCTCGACGACACGGTCCGATTCGAGTGGTCGGCCTTCGACGCCTGGTACGAGGAGGACGAACAGGTCTTCGTCCACCCGCGCAGCCCCTATTCGAGGGTCGACGCCATCCGGTCCACCCGCACCGTCCGGGTGGAGTCCCACAGGGTGGTTCTCGCCGAGTCGTCGTCTCCGGTCATGTGCTTCGAGACCGGCCTGCCCACGCGCTACTACCTGAACCGCACCGACATCGACTTCACCCGCCTCATCCCGTCGGAGACGGTGACGGCGTGCCCCTACAAGGGCACCACGAGCGGGTACTGGTCGGAGCGGGTCAACGGGCGCACGCACCCCGACATCGCCTGGGCTTACGACTTCCCCTCCCGGGAGCTCCTCCCCATCGCCGGCCTGGTCGCCTTCTACAACGAGAAGGTCGACATCTTCGTGGACGGGGTCCAGCTCGAGCGACCGCAAAGCCGTTCCGCCCCGGCGCCGCACTGATCCGAGGGCCGGCGGCCGCTCATCCGAGGCGCTGCGCGGCACCGCTGCGCCGCTGTGCCGCTGCGCTATTTGG
Organism: uncultured Acidimicrobiaceae bacterium; assembly: GCA_963828505.1. Taxonomy (GTDB): domain Bacteria; phylum Actinomycetota; class Acidimicrobiia; order Acidimicrobiales; family RAAP-2; genus Bog-473. The sequence continues at coordinate 24,459 of CAWHFM010000004.1, read as the reverse complement.
CCCTGCCGAGCACGGGCTTGAGGACCTCGCCGGTGTAGCTTCCCGCCGTCTTCGCCACCTGTTCGGGCGTTCCCTCGGCGATCACCGTGCCCCCCTTGTCCCCCCCTCGGGTCCGAGGTCGATGACCCAGTCGGCGGTCTTGACCACGTCGAGGTTGTGTTCGATCACCACCACGGTGTTCCCCTGGTCGACCAGCCGGCCGAGCACCTCTAGGAGGCGGCGGGTGTCGTCGAAGTGCAGGCCCGTGGTGGGCTCGTCGAGGATGTAGAAGGTGTGGCCGGTCGGCCGTCGGCTCAGCTCGCTGGCGAGCTTGACCCGCTGCGCCTCGCCGCCCGAGAGAGTGGGCGCCGGCTGGCCCAGGCGCACGTAGCCCAGCCCGACGTCCACCATCGTCTGCATGTGGCGCGCGATCGGAGGCTGGCGGGAGAAGAAGCCGAGGGCTTCCTCGCACGACATGTCGAGCACGTCCGCGATGGTCTTGCCCCGGAAGGTGATCTCGAGCGTGTCGCGGTTGTAACGCGCTCCGTGGCAGATCTCGCACGGGACGTAGACGTCGGGGAGGAAGTGCATCTCGATCTTTATGGTCCCGTCGCCCGCACAGGCCTCGCAACGGCCGCCGCGGACGTTGAACGAGAACCGGCCGGGCTGGTACCCGCGCACCTTGGCCTCGGCCGTCTGGGCGAAGAGGCGCCTGATGTGGTCGAAGACCCCGGTGTAGGTGGCGGGGTTCGATCGCGGCGTCCGGCCGATCGGAGCCTGGTCGACGTCGACCACCTTGTCGAGATGGTCGATCCCCTCGACCGTGCGGTGCCGGCCGGGTAGAGCCTTGGCGCGGTGCAGCCTTTGGGCCAGCGAGCGCAGGAGGATGTCGTTGACCAGCGTCGACTTGCCCGATCCTGAGACCCCCGTCACCGCCACCATGCAGCCCAACGGGAAGGACACGTCGATGTCGCGCAGGTTGTGCTCCCGCGCCCCGCGCACGGTGACGACGTCGCCCGTCCCGGGTCGGCGGCGGGCGGGGATGGGGATCGACCTCTTGCCCGAGAGGTACTGGCCGGTGATGGACGCCTTGTTCGAGACCAGCCCGCCCCGACCCTTGACCGGCCCGGCGTGCACGACGGTGCCGCCGTGCTCCCCCGCGCCCGGGCCGATGTCCACGACGTAGTCGGCGGCGCGGATGGTCTCCTCGTCGTGCTCGACCACGATGACCGTGTTGCCCAGGTTGCGCAGACGCTCGAGGGTGCCGATGAGCCGCTGGTTGTCCCGTTGGTGCAAGCCGATGGAGGGCTCGTCCAACACGTAGAGGACGCCGACGAGACCGCTCCCGATCTGGCTGGCCAGCCGGATCCGCTGCGCCTCCCCGCCCGAAAGGGTGCCGGCCGACCGGGCCAGCGACAGGTAGTCGAGCCCGACGTCGAGCAGGAACTGCATCCGCTCCCGAATCTCTTTGAACACCCGGTCGGCGATCATGTGCTCGCGATCGGTGAGCTCGAGCGTCCCCATCGCCTCCACGGCGGCCTCGATGGAGAGGCTGCAGAGCTCGTAGATGTTCCGGCCGCCGACGGTCACGGCCAGCGACTCGGGCTTGAGACGGGCCCCCCCGCAGTCGGGGCAGGCGACCTCGCGCATGTACTGCTCGATCTGCTCGCGGGACCAGTCGGACTCGGACTCGCCGTGACGCCTCTGCAGCCAAGGCACGATCCCCTCGAAGTGGGCGTCGTAGGAGCGGGTGCGGTTGAAGCGGTTCTTGTAGGTGACCCGGACGGTCCGGTTGCCCGTGCCGTAGAGGACCAGCTTCTTGTCCTTGGCCTTGAGCTTCTTCCACGGGGCGTCGAAGGAGAACCCGCCGAGCTCGGCCACGCCCGCCTGCAGTCCGGTGAAGTACTCGCTCCGCGCCGCCGCCCACGGTGCCAGCGCGCCTTCGGCCAGGGACAGCGAGTCGTCGGGCACGACGAGCTCGGGGTCCACCTCGAACCTGGTGCCGAGACCCGCGCAACCGGGGCAGGCCCCGTAGGGCGAGTTGAACGAGAAGTTGCGTGGCGCCGGCTCCTCGAAGCTGATGCCGCAGTGGGTACAGGCCAGGTGCTGGGAGAACGTGATGGCCTCGTCCTCGTCGGCCGGCGAGCTGTCGCCACCGCCGGCGTCACGGGCGGGAACCCGTGCAGCGTTCGTCACCAGCACTTCGGCCGAGCCTCCCGTGAGCTCCAGAGCCGTCTCGATGGACTCGGTCAGGCGCTGGCGGATGTTGTCACGGCGGATCAGGCGGTCGACCACGACCTCGATCGTGTGCATTTCGTAACGGGCGAGGTTGACCTCGGCCCGGTCGGCCAGCTCGAGCGGGACCCCGTCGACCCGGACCCGGGCGAAGCCCTGTTTGGCCAGGTCGTCGAGCAAGGAGCTGTACTCCCCCTTGCGTCCCCGCACCACGGGCGCCATCACCTGGAAACGGGTGCCCTCGGGGAGCTCGAGCACCCGGTCCACGATCTGCTGCGGGGTCTGGCGCGCCACCGGCCGCCCGCACGTCGGGCAGTGGGGATGGCCGATGCGGGCGTAGAGCAGGCGGAGGTAGTCGTAGACCTCCGTGATCGTGCCCACCGTCGAACGCGGGTTGCGCGAGGCTGATTTCTGGTCGATGGAGATGGCGGGCGAAAGGCCCTCTATGAAGTCGACGTCGGGTTTGTCCATCTGGCCCAGGAACTGGCGGGCGTAGGCAGACAGCGATTCGACATAGCGCCGCTGGCCCTCGGCATAGATCGTGTCGAAGGCCAGGGACGACTTGCCCGAGCCCGAGAGCCCCGTGAAGACGATCAGCCGGTCCCGGGGCAGATCGAGGGACACGTCACGAAGGTTGTGCTCCCTCGCGCCGCGAATGACCAATCGGTCGGCCATCCGGTGAGGATACCGGTGGGGTGTGACATCGCCGTCCGCCCCGAGCCCCCGGCTCCCCGGCGCGCGGCCGCCTCCGCCGTCTCCCCGGCCCGGGACCTGTTCCCGTCTACCTGCGGGCACGCCCCGTCCGGCGGAACCACCCGGGCCGAGCTACTCGAAGGTCATGTCCTCCTCGCCCCAGTAGGCCTCCACTGCCGAGATCAATCCCTCATCGGTCACCGTGAAGATCTCGACGCCCCGGATGTGCATGGTCGACTCGCCCGCGACGGCGGCCGTGATGTGGAACGTGATGGCGGCCTTGTCGGCGACCGGGTGCACCTCCCCGATCTCGAACTGCATCGACTCGCACGCGTCGAAGGAGCGCTGCATGAAGGCACGGATGGCGTCGCGACCTTCGTTCGCCGGATTCGGGTACGGGTCCACTTGGACCGCGTCCGCTGTGAACAGGGCGGCGTACGCGTCGGCGTCCCGGAAGCCGACGGCCGCGGCGTAGCGCTCCATCACCTCTTTGAGTTGGGCGGAAGTGGGCATGCCCGTGAATGTACCGGCAACGGCGCGTGCCGATCCGGGATTGGCAATGGCGCTACCACCCCTCCCGTCGGCGTCTCCCGTCGGCGTCTCCCGTCTCCCGTCGCCCGACGCCCGACGGGAGGGCCAGCCGGCGGGGCCGAATGCCTTCGTTGCCATGGTAGCGAACGTATGTTTGCCAATTGCGCCATTTCGCCGGCCAGCTACTCTGCTCCGGTGTCGCGTCGACCCCCGCTGAGAGTCCTTGTCGGCATCGGGCTGGTGGCGGGGTGTGGGCTGGCGGAGCAGGTCCTGCTCACACGGCTGCTCTCGGCCGTCGTGTACTACCACTTCACGTTCCTGGCCATCTCGCTGGCCCTCCTCGGGACCGGGGCCGGTGCGATCATCATCTTCATCTGGCCCCGCCGGTTCGACCGGCGGCCTCTCGAGACGACGCTCGCCGTGTGCTCCGCCGCCTTCGGGGTGCTGCTGGTCATCGCCCCCTTGCTCCTCGCCCGCCTGAACTTTTCGGACACGGGCGGAGTCACCCTGCATTTCGCCCTCGACCTCGCTCTGGCCTGTGTCATCGCCTTCGTGCCGTTCTTGGCCGGCGGCATCGTCGTGACCCTGGCCATCCGTGGCTACACGCGGTCGGTCAATCGGGTCTACGCCTCCGACCTCGCCGGGGCGGCGGTAGGGGCGGTCGTGAGCGTCCCGGTGCTGTGGTGGCTCTCGGCGCCGACCGCCATGATCGCCCTCGGCGCCGTCGCCGGATTGGCGTCGCTGCTCTTCGCGGTGGGTGCCTCGACTGGGCCGCGGCTGTCGGCCGTCGCCGTCACGCTCGGCGCGTGCGTGGTGGCGCTCGTCTCCGCCGGCACGTCGCTGACCGACCTCGCGCTCCCCGCGTTCCCCGGTGTCACCCCGGCGGCCGTGAAGTGGTCCCCGCTGAACCGGGTCGTGGGCTACTCCCCCCAGCACCACTCGACGTGGAGCTTCCTCTTCTACGACAAGGTGTACGCCCCGGTCCCCGGCTATCACCGGGGTCAGCCCTATCCCAACTGGCGGCAGCTCGGCACCGGCTCGGAGAGCATCTCCTTCACCCTGACGACGCCCCGGCGGGTGCTCGTCATCGGCGGCGGTGGCGGGAGGGATATCTTCGACGCCCTCTCATCGGGGGCGAAACGGGTGGACGTGATCGAGCTCAACAGCGCGATCGTGGACGTGGTCGACCAAGGGCTCGGCAAATGGTCGGGATCGCCGTACACGCTGCCCGGCGTGCACACCACGATCGGCGACGGCCGCTCGGTGCTGGCCGGCTGGTCCACGAAGTACAACGTGATCAACATCGGCTTCACCGACACGCTGAGCGGCAGTTCCTCCAACGCGCTGGCGCTGTCGGAGAACAACCTCTACACGACCGAGGCATTCGAGGAGTACTTCCACCACCTGGCACCCGGCGGTGTGTTGAGCGTGAGCCGGCTCTACCACCTGACCGGTGACGAGGCCCTGCGGGCGACGGTTCTGATGCTCCAGTCGCTGAAGGACCTCGGGGTGAAGGACCCCGATCAGCACGTGGCGGTCGTGGTCGGGAAGGATTTCTTCGGCGCCGAGCCCGGGACGGTCATCGGGTCCCTCAAGCCGTTCACCCCCGCGCAGCTCTCGCTGATCCGCACCTTGGCCCCCGTGCGCGCCCGGTTCGTGGCGTTCGCCCCCGGTGGCCCGAACCGGCTGCAGTGGCGCCAGCTGGCGAGGTCCACCCCCGAGGCCTTCTGCACGACCTACCGCTACAACGTCTGCCCACCCACTGACAACCAGCCGTTCTTCTTCAACATGAAGCGGCTCAGCCAGATCTTCCAGCCGCTCCCGGCGGTCTACTCCTACACGGTCGACCCCTACATGGTGCTCGGCATCACCCTGCTCATCCTCATCGCGCTCTGCCTCCTGGCCTTCGGCTTGCCTTTGGCCCTCGTCCCCAGCCGATCACGTCCGCCGGTGGCTTCCCTGCTCTTCTTCGGTGCCATCGGGCTCGGGTACCTGACCATGGAGATCGTGATGATCCAGTGGTTCGTGCTCTTCCTGGGGTTCCCCACGTACTCGCTGACGGTGGTGCTCTTCTCGCTGCTCCTCTTCACCGGGGTCGGGGCGCTCTTCTCGACCCGATGGCGACGCCCGCAGGAGGCGCTCCTCATTGCCCTCAGCCTCCTCTGCGTCATGCTCGTCATCGGCTCGTTCTGGCTGGGACCATGGGTCCGCGCCATGATCCCGTTGCCGTTCTCGGTCCGCGTGGTGGTGGCGGTGGCGCTGCTGGCTCCCCTCGGGCTCACTGCCGGCATGGCCATGCCGATCGGTCTCCGGCGATTCTCCGCCCTGCACCCCACGGGGGTGCCCTGGGCCTGGGGGGTCAACGGCATCGCCTCCGTCATGGCGGCAGCGCTGGCCGTGTTCATTGCTCTCACCTGGGGCTACACCGTGGCCGGCCTGGTGGCGGCCGGGTGCTATCTGGTTGCCGTCGCCGACGTGGCTCTGGGACGCTGGCCCTCGGCCCGGACCCTCCGGCGCGCCGCGGCGGTCGGCGAGGTCGAGGACGCCCCCGCCCCGCCGCCGGCGTCGAGCGCCGACGAACCCACCCCGGTCGGCAGCCCGGCCCACGCCGGGGGTTGACCCGGACTCTCCCCGCCCACCCCATCGGGCGCGGAGGAACCGGCTCTCGGCCGCCTATCCAGGAATGGAGCTGCGGAGCTCGGCGATCTCGTCCCTCAGGAGCGCCGCCTCCTCGTAGCGGAGCTCGACCGCGGCGGCCTTCATTTCGGCCTCGAGCTGCGACATCAGCTCGAACACCGCCGCCGGCGTCGACGCCTCGCCCTCGGTGAGCAAGGTCGAAGTGGCGCCCGCCCCACCCAGGCGACGGTTGCCCCGGACGGCCGCGTTGCGCCGCACCTCGGCGCGGCTGCGCCCGGCCCGGGCCACGCCGCCGGAGCCCCGCAGGCGCTCGAGGATGTCGGTCACCGACTTGCGGATGGTCTGCGGGTCGATGCCGTGCTCGAGGTTGTAGGCGATCTGCCGTTCCCGACGGCGCTGGGTCACCGAGACCGCCTCGCGCATGGAGTCGGTGACGGTGTCCGCGTAGAGGACCACCATCCCGTCGACGTTGCGGGCGGCCCGGCCCATGGTCTGGATCAGCGACGACGCCGAGCGCAGGAAGCCCTCCTTGTCGGCGTCGAGGATGGCCACCAGAGCGACCTCGGGCAGGTCGAGGCCCTCGCGGAGCAGGTTGATCCCCACCAGCACGTCGATGGTGCCCAGCCGCAGCTCGCGCAGGATCTCGATGCGGGTGATCGTGTCGATGTCGGAGTGCAGGTACTGCACCCGCACCCCGGCCTCGGCCAGGTAGTCGGTCAGGTCCTCGGCCATCTTCTTGGTCAGCGTCGTCACCAGGACCCGACCGCCGGCCCCGACCGTCGTGGCGATGCGGGCCATGAGGTCGTCGACCTGGCCCTTGGTGGGCATCACCGTCACCTCCGGGTCGACCAGCCCGGTCGGCCGGATGACCTGCTCGACCACCTGCACCGAGTGCTCGAGCTCGAACGGGCCCGGAGTGGCCGAGACGAAGACGCACTGGGGCACCCGCTCGACGAACTCGTCGAAGCGCAGCGGGCGGTTGTCCCTGGCGGAAGGCAGGCGGAACCCGTGCTCGACGAGGACGTCCTTGCGGGAGCGGTCCCCGGCGTACTGCCCGTGCAGCTGGGGCACGGCGACGTGGGACTCGTCGATCACGCAGAGGTAGTCCTTGGGGAAGAAGTCGAGCAGCGTGAACGGCGTCTCGCCCGGGGCCCGGCCGTCGAGGTGGCGGCTGTAGTTCTCGACCCCCGAGCAGACGCCGGTCTCGGCCAGCATCTCGAGGTCGTGCTCGGTGCGGACGCGCAGGCGCTGGGCCTCGAGGAGCTTGCCCTGCTGCTGGAACTCCTGCAGCCGCTCTCGCAGCTCGACCTCGATCGTGCCGACGGCGCGCTGGATGATCTCGTCGCCGGTCACGTAGTGGGTGGCGGCGTAGACGGCGACGTCCTCCATCTCCTCCCCCATCTCGCCGGTCAGCACGTCGAAGGGGACGATGCGCTCGACGGTGTCGCCGAACATCTCCACCCTCAGCGCGGCCTCCTCGTAGGCAGGGTGGATCTCGACCGTGTCGCCCCGGGCGCGGAAGGTGCCCCGCACCAGGTTGACGTCGTTGCGGGCGTACTGGAGGTCGACGAGCTTGCGCAGAATCTCGCGCTGGTCGACCTGGTCCCCCACGGCCAGGCCCAGGATGCGGTCCCGGTACTCGGCGGGCGAGCCGAGGCCGTAGATGCACGACACCGATGCGACGACGATGACGTCACGGCGCATGAGCAGCGACGACGTCGTGGCGTGGCGCAGCCGGTCGATCTCGTCGTTGATGGAGGAGTCCTTCTCGATGTAGGTGTCGGTCGCCGGCAGGTACGCCTCGGGCTGGTAGTAGTCGTAGTAGGAGACGAAGAACTCGACCCGGTTCCTCGGGAAGAGGTCCCGCAGCTCGGACGAGAGCTGGGCGGCGAGCGACTTGTTCGGCTCGATGATGAGGGTGGGACGCTGGACCCTCTCGATCATCCAGGCGATCGTGGCCGTCTTGCCCGACCCGGTGATCCCCTGCAGGGTCTGGTAGCGGTCGCCCCGGTCCACGCCGTTGGCCAGGCCGACGATGGCCTGCGGCTGGTCGCCCGAGGGCTGGAACGGGGAGACGACCTGGAACTCGGGCATTGTCCTATGGAGGCTACCCGGGGGGTGTGACGGGCCTGGCGTCCGTCAGGCGTGGGCCCGTCGTTCGTCCCGGGCGGCCACCAGCCAGTCCCAGAGCCGTGCGACCTCGTGCTCGAGATGCGCCCGGTCACCCGAGTTGTCCACGACGAAATCGGCCTCCTTCAAGCGCTCCTCGCGCGAGACCTGCGAGCGCATGCGAGCCTCGGCATCGGCCCGGTCGAAGCCGCGCTGGGTGACGAGGCGCTCGAGGGCGACGTCGGTCGGGCAGTCGACCACGACCACCGCGTGCAGCTTCACCGTGTCCCGGTGGGCCGCCGTCAGCAGGGGAATGGCCAGGACCACGATGTCGTCGGTGCCCTCGAGGGCATCGCGCGCCCGGATCATGGCGACGCCGATCGCCGGGTGCGTGATGGCATTGAGCTCGAGGCGCGTCTTCTCGTCGGCGAAGGCGACGGCGGCGAGCGCGGGCCGGTCGATGGTCCCGTCCGGGGCGACGATCCCGGGTCCGAAGCGGTCGATCAGCGGCTGGTAGGCCGGCCCCCCCGGGGCCACCACGTCCCGCGCCACCTGGTCGGCGTCGACGAGGACGGCGCCGCGCTCGACCAACAGGTCGGCCACGGCCGACTTGCCCGAGCCGATGCCGCCCGTGAGGCCGACGGCGAGCATCAGGCGGTCGCCAGCCGGCGCGGCCGACGCGCCACGGCGAAGAGCACCAGCGTCGTGTCGTCGGGGTCGTCGCTCACGAACCAGTCGTCGGCCGTGATGCCCGTGGACCCCCCGCTGTCGTCCTGGGCCACCAGCCGGTAGGCGAGCGGCAACAGGTGGGTGTACGCCCACACGTACCAGGAGTGCGGCATCCGGTGCCTGACGTCGAGGACGTCGAACCGCAGGAGCTTGGCCGCTTTGGCCCGGCGGGCCGCGAAGTCGGCCTTCACGTGCGGAGCGGCGTCCACCCCCCCGAGCCAGACGTCGTCGAAGTGGCGCTCGAGCATGGCCCGCAGCTCCTCGCGACCGAACAGGTGGAGGTGGAACGGGTTCTCGAAGTCGGCCGGCTCGTTGGGGGTGAGCACGAAGACGGCGCCGTCGTCGGCCACCACGCGGGCCAGCTCGGCGACGTGCGGCTCGGGGTCGGTGAAGTGCTCAATGAGGTGCGACGAGCACGCGGCGTCGAAGCTGCCGCCGGCGAACCCGAGGCACGCCGCGTCCGTCCGCGCCACCAGCAGGCCGTCAGCCCCGTAGCGGGCCGAGGCGGTGGCAACGGCCTCGCCCGAGTAGTCGGCGCCCACCACGCCGCGGCCGGGGGCGAGGAAGCGGACGGACTCGAAGCCCTGGCCACAGCCCACGTCGAGGATGCGCCCGTCGCCGAGGCGCTCGAGGACGGCCCGGTACCCCGCCTCGTGCAGCGCCAACAAGGAGTCGGGGGTCACCCCCTGCTGGGGCCGTTCGCCGGTCAGCCGGCTCTTGGTGCTGGTCGGCATCGGCTCAACCCTCCCTTCGGCCTGCCACTCCGGCTCTGTGCAGGCTGCTTACACTACCGAGCGTCGAATTCGCCCCCATCCATGAGCTCGCCCACCTCCACCGCCCCTCGCGGGTGGCCCGCCGCCTTTCGACGCGGCCCGAAGGCTGGAGCAGGGTCGGAGGACCAGAAGGACACGGCGGCGGAGACGACTGACGGGCCCCGGCCGGCCGTCGGCGGGCGCCCGGTCGAACCGTGGTGGCGGTTCGAGCACTGGCCGGTAGATCGCTGGTGGCGGATCGGCGGCCTGTTCGTCCTGGCCGCACTGGCTTACATCCCGGCCCTCGCCGTCCGGCCCGGCGTGATCACCCCCGACACCAAGACGTACCTGTACCTCGATCCGACGAAGTTCCTCAGTCAGGTCGCGTTCCTCTGGAACCCGAGCGTCGCGCTCGGGACGGTCAGTCACGAGTACATCGGCTACCTCCTGCCGATGGGACCTTTCTACGTCGTCTTCCACCTCCTCGGGGTTCCCGTCTGGGTGGCCCAGCGGCTCTGGCTCGGCTCCATTCTCTTCGTCGCCGGCGCCGGCATCATCTACCTCTGCCGGGTGCTCGGCCTCGACGGGCCGGGCCCGGTCGCCGCCGCGCTGGCGTACATGCTCTCCCCGTACTTCCTCCAGTACGCCGGACGGATCTCGGTGATCCTGCTGCCGTGGTCAGGGTTGCCGTTCCTCGTCGGGCTGACCATCGTCGCCCTGCGCCGCGGCGGGTGGCGCGAGCCGGCGCTGTTCGCCCTCGTCGTGGCGTGCGTGAGCGGCATCAACGCGACGTCCATCATCTACGTCGGCGTCGCGCCACTCCTGTGGATCGTCTACGCCGTGGTCGTGCTGCGCGAGGTCACCTGGCGTCACGCCGCAGCGACCGCGGCGCGCATCGGCGTCCTCACGCTCGGCGCGTGCGTGTGGTGGATGGCCGGGCTCGAGGTGGAGGCCGCCTACGGCGTGAACGTCCTGAAGTTCACAGAGACGGTTCCTTCGACCTCTGCCACCTCGAACGTGTCCGAGGTCTTTCGGGGTCTCGGGTACTGGTACTTCTACGGCAGCGACCACCTGGGCGCGTGGACGAACGCGGCCATCCGCTACACGCAGGACGTCGCGCTGATCGCCACCTCCTACGCCGTCCCGCTCCTCGCCCTCGTCGCGGCCGCTTTCGTCCGCTGGCGCGAACGGGCCTTCTTCCTCGTCCTCCTCTTCGTCGGGTTGGTGCTCGCCGTCGGCCCGTTCCCCTTCACCGACCCCACCCGCGTCGGCGATCTACTGCGGTCCTTCATGACGAACACGACGGCTGGTCTGGCCCTACGGTCGACCGACCGGGCGGCGCCCGTCGTCCTGCTGGCGCTGTCCATGCTGCTGGCCTGCGGCCTGAGTGCGCTCTGGCGGCGCGTCTCGTGGGCCGGGCTCACGACGGCCCTCCTCGTCGGCGGCCTCGTCGTCGCCAACAACCCCTCGATCTTCAACGGCGACACCATCGCCAACAACTTCACCCAGCCCGCGTCCCTCCCCGCCTACCAGATGGCAGCCATCGCCCACCTCAACGCCACGCACCCGGGGACCCGCGTGCTGGCCATCCCGGGGAACGACTTCGCCTCCTACCGCTGGGGCGACACGGTCGACACGCCCCAGCCGGCCTTCTTGAACCGCGACTTCGTCGACGCGGGAGCAGCAGATCATGGGCTCCATCGCCACCGCCGACACGCTCTACGCCCTCGACGCACCCCTGCAGGACGGAATCGCCAACTTCAACGCTCTGGCCCCGATGGCCCGGCTCATGGGCGCGGGCGACGTGATGGTCGAGTACGACCAGCGCTACGAGCACTTCGCCGCGCCCCAGCCCCAGCTGCTGGAGATGGAGCTCATGCAGACACCCCAGGGGTTGAGCGACCCCCTGTCCTTCGGCACGCCGCGGCCCAACGAACCCACCGTGTCCATGCTCAACGAGCAGGACCTGGCCGGGACCGCCAACCCGCCGTGGCCGGCGCCCATCGTCGACTACACCGTGGCGAACCCGAGGCCTCTCGTCCGGGCTGAGTCGAACTCCGGAGCGGTCGTGATGGAGGGGGACGCCACCGGTCTGAACAACCTGGCCGGGCTGGGGCTGCTCAACACGGACAGCGCGCTGTACTACGCCGGCACCCTCGCCCCGGACCCGGCCCGGCTACGGCAGCTCTCCGCCCGGGGGGCCCACCTGGTGGTGACCGACACCAACCGCAAGGAAGCGTTCCGCTGGGACACCCTCACCGCGAATGCGGGCTACACCGAAACGCCCAGCGACAACCCGGCCAAGACCGACCTCAGCGACAGCCCGGTCGCGCTGTTCCCGGACACGGGCATGAACAGCAAGACCGTGGCCACCTATGTCGGCGCGGTCAACGTCACCGCGAGCAGCTACGGCAACTCGGTCTCGTACACCCCCGAGGACCAGGCCTACAGCGCCATCGACGGCAACTTCGACACCGCCTGGATCACGGGCACCTTCCTGCCGAACCCGGCCGGCCAGTGGTGGCAGACCCAGTTCGGCCACCAGGTCACGACCGATCACATCACGCTCGTGCAGCCCCAACGCGGCGACCGCTCGCGCTGGGTCTCGGCCGTGACCCTCACCTTCGACGGCAAGCACCCGATGCGCTACGACCTCACCAGCGCGTCCCACGCCACGACGGGGCAGACGTTGGAGTTCCCGACGCGCACGTTCCACACTCTGCGCATCACGCTCGACGGCACGACGGATTCCCACGTGACGCCGCTGAATGCATCAGCCGTCGGCTTCTCCGAGGTCGAGATCCCGGGCCAGACCGTGCGTCAGGTGATTCAGATGCCGAGCCAGATGCTCTCCGCCCTCGGATCGGCGTCGACGGCGAACCGCCTCACCGTCGTCATGACGAGGCAGCGCACGTCGCAGTACCCGCCTCGCGACGACCCCGAGACCAACATCTCGCGCTCCTTCTCGCTCCCCTCTTCGCGCACCTTCACGCTCTCGGGGAGCGGCAGCTTGTCCGCGCTGATCCCCGACGACGAGATCGACCGGCTCGTCGGCCGCGTCCCCACCCCGTCGGACGGCTACGTCGCCGCCTACTCCTCGGGCCGGCTCCCCGGTGACCTGCAAACGACCGCGTCGGCCACGGTGGACGGCAACCCGACCACGGCGTGGCAGCCGGGCCTCGGCACGTCGTCGCAGCTCGGCACCACCCTCACGTACGACCTGTCCCACCCCATCGTGCTCGACCACCTGTCCATGCAGGTCATCGCCGACGGGCGCCACTCCGTGCCGACGTCGATGACGATCACGGCGGAGAACAGCGCCGGCACGTCGGCGCCCCAGGTGCGCACGATCACCCTCCCGCCCATCGCCGACAGCACCGTCCCGGGAGCGGTCACGAACGTCCCCGTGACCTTTCCCGCCCTCATCGGCTCCCGCTTCGTGGTCACCTTCACCGGCGTGCGTGACGAGTACGCGGCCAACTACTACTCCGCCGGCCCGCTGGCGCTCCCGCTCGGGATCGCCGAGATCGGCCTCCCCGGCGTGCACAGCCCGCCCACCCCGGCCCAGCTGCCCGGCAACTGCGTCTCGAACCTCCTGTCGATCGATGGGCAGCCGATCGACGTGGCCCTGGTGGGCTCCACCCAGAACGCCCTGAACGGGGGCGAGGTCCAGGTCGTCCCGTGCGGGCCCGACGCCCACGGCATCACCCTCGGGCCCGGCACGCACGTCGTGCAGACCGCCACCGGGCACACGCCGAACTGCGCTCCCACGCCGTCGACCTGCACCGGGTGGGACCTCGACCAGCTCGTCCTCGACTCCGCCGCAGGCGGAGGAGCGGGCCCTGCCCCCACCCCGACGGCCGCCGGGACGCCCCAGCTGCCGGCCACGCAGCCCGGTCCGGCTCCCGTCGTCGCGGTCACCGCGAGCCACATCGACTCGAAGACCGCCACGGTCACCGGCGCAACGACCCCCTTCGAGCTCGTGCTCGGCGAGAGCGTCGACAAGGGGTGGCAAGCCACGGCGCAGCCCGGACCGCACGCCCGAGCGGGTTCCCACGCCGTCGACCTCGGCACCTCCGAGCTGATCGACGGCTTCGCCAACGGCTGGCAGGTCTCCGCCCAAGACCTGGCTGCGCTGGGCGGCTCCAGCTTCACCGTGGAGATCAAATGGACCCCGCAGAACCTCGTCTGGGGTGCTCTGGCGGTGTCGGGCGCCACGATCCTCCTATGCCTGGCGGTCGGCTTCCTGCCGATCCGGTCCCGCCGCTGGCTGCGAGGCCGACTCCCTCGGCGCCTTCGGGGTCCGGCGGGGCCGGACGCACCAGAGCGGCCGTCGGCGCCGTTCGACTCGCCGATGCTGACCATCCCGTTCGTCACGGCCCGTCGGCCGTCCGACGCAGCGCGGCCCGAAGCCCCGCCGCCGACCACTCTCCCCACCGACGCCCCGCTGACGGACGTTCCCGCCTCGGGCGCCGCGCTCACGGACGCGCTGTTGTCGGGCGCTTCGCCGCCGGATCACTCTCCGACCGGCCTATCCCCCGTTGAACAAGTCCTTCCGTTGTCGAGCGGTGACGGAGCCACAGTCGCCGTTCTCGACCGAGAGGAATCTGACGAGCCTGCGAGCTCTGGCGAAGCGACCAAACGGCCGAACACCGTACGCACCCTCCTACGCGCCATCGCCATCGGCCTTGTCACCGGCCTCGTCGCTTCCATGGTCGTCCCGCTCTGGGCCGCGCTCGTGGTGGCCGGCGTGGTGGTGGCCGGCCTGTACGTCCCCTGGGTCCGCGGTGTGGCGACTGCGGGCGGTGTGGTGTCGGTGGCGGCAGGGTGCATCTCCGTGGTCTACGGCCAGCACCTCCACCGGTACCTGCCGGGGTCGAACTGGCCGAGCTCCTTCACCGGAGCGGGAGACCTCATCTGGATCGGAGTCGTGCTCTTGTTGGCGGACGCCGTCATCTCGGCGTTCAGGTTGCGGACGCCGCGAGCTCTCGGGTCACGCGCCCTGCAGGCGGCCCGCCCTGCGCCGACCACGCCTGAAGCGCCGGGCACCGAAACAGATGGCGCGGCGACGATCCCCGCCGCGGCAGTCCCCCCGGCGAACGACTCCGAGGCGGAAGACACCGAGGCGGAAGACACCGAGGCCGAAGACACCCCGGCGAACGACACCGCGGCGGAAGACACCGCGGAACCGGAGGGCCCGTCGCCGGACGAGCCGACAGGTGACGACGCTGAGCCCCAACGCCCCGATGGCGAAGGCGAGCCTGACGAACCTCTCGGTCTCGAGGCAGAGGCCGAGTCGTCAAACGCGGCTCGAGTTCAGTCAGCAGATACCACCGAAGCCCATTCGGCGGAAACGTCAGAGGAGCCTTCGGAGATGGACACTGACGCCGGTGAGCAGGACACCGACGCCGTGCCGCCGGAGCAGCTGCAATAGCCTCAATAGCCCTCAGCAGCCCCCCGGAATCGCGGGGCAGGTTCGGAGCGCAGTCTTACGATCTTGGAGCAGCTTGGGCGGCAAGCACGTCCATCGCCCGACGAGCTGTCGTTTCCCACGTGAACCAACGTGAGTGGGCCAGTGCCCCCTTTGACAGTCGGTTTCGCAGGACGTCGTCACCGAGCAGGCGGATCAGCGCGCTCGGCAGGTCACCGGCGTCCTCGACCAGGATTCCCGACTCGCCATCGACCACGGCGTCGGCGTGACCTGCGATCGCGGTCGCGACGGCCGGGGTCCCGCACGCGGCAGCCTCGGTGAGCGTCATCCCCCAGCCTTCTCGTTGAGATGTGCTTGCCACCACCCAGGCCCTGCGATACCACGACACCAGGTCGTCATCCGAGACTCGGCCCGGCATGCTCACCCACTCCGTCGCGCCCAGCTCTTCGCGCAACGCCTCGAGCTGCGGCCGTTCGTAGCCGTCGCCGACGATGACCGCTTCGAGGTCGGGATGGTCGGCCTTCACCTTGGCCAGCGTCCGGAGCAGAACGTCGAATCGCTTGACCGGCACGAGCCGACCGACCGCCACGACCAGCGGGGTCCGAGAGCGGCGGCCGGCGGCGCTGAAGCGTGGATCGACTCCGGGGGGAGCGACGCTGATCTGTTCGCGGCGTAGGCCGAGCATGTCCATGATTTCGCAGCGCGAGGATTCCGACAGCGTGACGATCTGGCTGCGCCGATAGATAGGCGGCGCCACCCGGCGCTCGAACGTGTCGCCCAACTTGGCCAGCGATGGCGGCAGGACCATGCCCCACATCTCCGCGTGAACGTGATGGAGGAAGACGATGCTCGGCCCTCGATACCACAGCGGCGAGAGGAAAGGCATGCCGTTCCAGACCTCGACCAGCGCATCCCCGGGCCGGTGTCCCATCCTGAGGCCTTCCCATGCCGCCCCGGGAAAGACGCCGTAGCGGCCGGCTCGCCTTATGACGCGGTATCCGTCCCTGGTGAGGGCTCTCGCTCCACCAGGGACCGCCGAAGTGCGGAAGGTGACATCGAGACCGGCCGCCGCCCACTGGGAGGCGACCATGTGGGCATGCAGCTCGGAGCCGCCCGCCTCGGGGTCGTCGAGGTCGCGCCAGGCGACGAAATGGACCCGGCGGATCCCCGCTCGGGATGCCACCGCGGCGACGTCTTCGAGGTCCGACGGATCGGGCGATTCCTCGCTCGTCGACCGGCGAGAGCCGCCGGCGAGGCTGCCCCGGAACGGTGGGGACTTGGCGACGGCACCGGCACCCATTCCTGCCTGCATACCCGGGTCCGATTCGGCCGCCGCGGCGAGACCTGCCGCATTCTCAGGCGCGACCCCCCCCGACTCGTCACCCATTCGGGTCACGTTAGCCCCGAGGCTCTCGATCCACCCGAAGGCGGTGGACCAACGCGAAACCGACGACAAGCACGGTGAGGACTACCGCCTGTACCGCGAGGTCCGCCAGGGCGGTGGACCGAGGTGCACCGTGTGTCCCCAGGACCGCGACCGTGAGGACCACGGCGCCTCCGATCAGGACACCGACTACCCAACGTCGGCCTATCGCCAGCAGGTACATGGTCAAGATCACCGTGACGCTGAGCATGATCATGGCCAAGACGAGCGGGGCCAAAGCGGAAGACGCGGCCGTGTAGGCGTGGTGGTACACGGTCGCCAACAACCTCTCGGGAGCGAGGAGCGCAAGGCCGAGAAGGAGAACCGAGGGCACAGCCAGCAGGACGAGGACGACGGCGAGCTGGCGGAGGGCATGCCCTCCTTCCCGCCAGCGGATCGCCGCCTCCGGCAGCAGGTAGCCGCCGAGCACGATGGCCCCGAACACAATGGCCTTGCTCGTGACCGACACGGCCGCGTAGGCGCCGCTGTGGCTCGGGTTGTCCCGGCCGACGACCAGGACATCGACGTTCTGGAGTACGGCCACCATGGAGAGCGACACCCAGGCGACGACGAGGTCGGTCGCAACCTGCCGGCGCTCGGTCGTGGCCGCACCGAGAACGCGATCGGGGCGTATCGCCGCCCTCCAGCCGGTAGTCGCCCAGGGCCGGGGCACCCCACCACCCCCCCACGCGTGGACGGCGGCATACCGGGCGTGGAGGGCGGCGACCACCTCGCCGATCAGGACGCCCACGGCGGCGCCGGATGGCCCGAAGCCGGCGAGCACCAATATCAGGACGGCCACCAGGCGTACCCCGATCTCCACGACGAGGTTGACCGCGAGCGGCGAGTAGCCACGGCGCGCCTGCAGCAACCCGCGGTCGAGCGAGAGCAACATGAAGAACGCCGCCGCGGTGAGGATGGCTGCGATGCCGATGCCGCTCTGCTGGTTCAACAACAACGCCACCCAGTGACGGCTGGCAAAGACCACCGCCGCCCACAGGACAACCAACAACGTGCACTGACGGTGCACTCGCCCGGCCCAGCGGCGGACCAGGTGTCCACTGCCGTCCTCGTGCCAGATCGTCACCCGGCGCACCACCGCCACCACCACCGCGGAGCCCGGCATGGAGATGATGAGGAACAGGCCGGTCAGCTGGTTCAGCACGCCGTAGCCGTGCGGGTTGAGCAACCGTGCCAACGCGATCGTCAGCACGACGCTGGCGCCGTTGGCGACCACGCCCGCGATCGCCAGCGGCCCCGCTTGCAGCAGCCCGGCGCGCATGGACTCGACGCCAGGTTTCGCAGCCGGGTCGAGGAGGAGCTCAGCGCCGAGATTCGGACCGACCGCATTCGGTGCCAGCGACATGGCCGCCGGCACCCCTTCCACCAGGAGTTCTGCCGCTCCCGCCTCAGATTCGACGTGTTCTGTCATGAACGCCGCCACACGGGCCATGGCGGCGGAGACGGTTTCTTTGGGCGGACACCGGAGTTCGGTCTGACAGGTTGGTCGACCGTGCACACCCTCTGAGCGGTCACACGAGCCACCTCGACCGAGTATCGGGCCACGGCTCCTGAGGAGCGAGCCGTCTCTACCGAGAGGGAGGCCGACAGCAGCATTTTGGGCGTAGGCAAGGGCATAACTTTGTCATCAAACCCAAGGGCAACGGCGTGCGACCATTGCTGGACGCGAGTGAGGACAGCGTCCAGCGCGAATCAGAGGAGAGCGCGGTGGCATCGGGTGGTCGCGACTTCGCCGTAATAGACAGACCCCGAAGGCTCGCCCCGGTCACGCCTTGCAACTGGAGGTGCGTCGCCACGCCCTACCGGGTGTACCAGGCCCGGTGCTGCGGGAGGCGTGACTGGCCCAAATGATGGTGATGACCGCCGCGTCTTGGAATGAACGTCGAGTCGACTCCCCCGCGCGCATGGGCCCTGGAAATGCGGAGCGTGGGCGGGGAGGTCTTCATGTTCGTGGTTGAGCGAGCATTAGAGACGCCGCTCTTGACACCAGTTCACGAGGCAAGCGGCGTCGGCCCGCACACGGGCCTCCAGCGCTCCCAGCGCGGGTTCTTGAACCTGGGTGTGGGACTCGGCATTGAGTGGTGACTGGACATCCGCAGATCAGCCCGGACGCCCGTGGTCATCCGTCTTGAAGGGCGCCAGTGAGTTGGTTCCGGTTGGTGATTCCAAGCTTGGCGAAAACTGCATAAAGGTGACTTTCGACCGTCCGCTCCGAGACCGTGAGTTCGGCGGCGATCTCTGCGTTGGTCGCCCCGTTCGCCGCGAGCGTGGCTGTCTCGCGTTCCCGGCGTGTGAGTGGGACGTCGGCGACTGCCCATTCGAGAGGTTGCGTTCGTGCTCCCTCACAGCGCTCGGACAGCTCCTTGGCGTGCCTGGCCGCTTCAGTGGCTCTCGCCGTCAGGCCCTCGCGTTGACGGGCGGCGGACGCGGTTGCCCACAGCTCGGCGGCCACCAGCCGGGCGCCGATTCCGCGGAAGGCCTCCGCCGCGGTCTCCAGGTCAACCGTCGCGCCGGAGAGAACAGCGTCAGCATGGGAAGCGATGGCCGCCGACCACGCTCCGTCGACGTGCACCGCCAGCTCCCGGGTGCGTCCAGCCGCTTCGTGTTCGCCCAGACGGAGCAGATCGTCGAGGATGATGATCTCGAAGCTGCGTTGGCCCCGCGAAGCGGCGAGATCCGCGGCCGCCCACAGTTGGTCGGTGGCAGACGAGATGCGGCCACTTTGGGCGTCGACCCAGGCCAGGGCGCGTAGTTGATCAGGTCGGTAGGCCTGGATCTCGCTTCGATCCAAGATGACTGCTTCGGTCGCTGCCTCCCTCGCCTCCTCGTGATGGCCGAGCAGGGCGTGGGACTCGGCTGCGAGTGCGAGGCACCACGACGGATAGACACCCTGATTGGCACGCACACTGAGAGCGGCGTCGGTGAGGCGCCGACTGGCACTGCCGGCTCGGCCTTGGAACAGGAGAATCCGGCCCCGGTAGGCACCGGCCCGAGCCGCCACCTGGAGCGGAACCTGCGGAACCGCTTCCATGGCCAAGTCGACAAGCTCGAGGGATTCATCGGCACGCCCGGCGAAGAACAACGCAGTGCAGCGCGAAGACACTGCCCATACCGGTGCCGCGGGAAGAACGTGCTGAAGCCGCAAGGCCGGCTCAAAGGCCCCCTCGCTGAGCGCCAGCGCCTCATTGATACGACCGCCCATCACGAGGCTGCTCCCGACCGAGCCGAGTGACCGAACACGGACAGCTTCGTCTTCGACCGATTCGAGGGCGGCCATACCAAGCTCGGCTGCCTCGGTGAAGCGGGCACCAAAGGCAAGGAGAGTCGCCCGGTGGCATCGCAGGAGCGCTGTGACGGACGGGTCGGTTGCGGTGTGTTCGATCGACTGAAGAAGGTTGAGGGCCTCGTCGACCCGGCCGAGGCCGTGGCCTACGGTGCCGCTGATGGCATCCGACAGGTTTTCACGAGCCTTATCGTTCGGCTCGTTGCCGACGAGCGGCACCAGAACGGTTTCGGCTTCCTCGAACCGGCTCTGGCCGAGCAGGGCTCGACCCAGCTCGAGTTGGCCAATGAACCCGTCACCTGGATGGACCGAGGATCGAGCCAAGCGTTCGGCCAAAGCGTGGTCGGAAAGCATATTCGCCGCGTCGCGCCGCTTCAGCGAGCAGCTCGGGGTCGGACGGCTCACCCGCCGCCTCCCGCAACAAGGCAAGTCTGAGTGCGTCGCCCGGTTGCTGATCATCACGATGGGCCAGGTCTTCAGCCAAGTCGTGATTGATCTGGCGGCGAAGAGAAACGGGCATGGTCGCCCGCAAGGTCTCGCCGAAAAGTGGGTGAACCAGTCGAACCAGCGTGCGGTGCCCGGCGCTGTCAACAGCGACGAGACCTTGTCGTTCCAGATCCGGCACCGACACGTCGGGGTCGAGACGTCGCGCACTTTGCAGGCTCAGCGGCTCGCCTACGGCCAGAACCTCGAGGAATGACCGTTCGGCGGAGCTCAGGCCGCCGAGGCGGGCGGTAACGGTCTCTTTGAGCCGCGGAGCTTGGCCCACGCCACCGGTCCAGCGCCACACGCCGTGGTGACGATCGAGCGTGCCGGCGTCAATGGCGTCGCCGATGAGCTCTCGTGCGAAGAGCACGTTTCCTTGAGTCGCCGCCCACATCCGATCGAGCGTGAAACTCTCGGTCAGACCCTTGAGGACCCGTTCGATCAGGGCATCGAACTCTGCTCTGGAAATCGGTTGAAGCTCCAGCCGGGACACGATCCCATCACGATGAAGCGCCGTCACGGCGTCGGGTGCCGCATGTCCGCTGCGTAGGGTCAGGAGCACGGTGGCGGCACGAGTCGTGGCGACATGGTGAACCAACGCGGCCGAGTGCGGATCGAGTAGGTGCATGTCGTCGACCGCCAGGAGAGGAGGCTTGCCCTCCGCCTGGAGAATCAGATGGCGTCCGATGACCGCCAGCAAGTCGATCCGGTCGATCATCCCGAGATCCTCGGGCAACAAGTGGGCGAAGGCGCCAAACGGGAGGGGTTGGGCAGACTCGGTGGCCGTGACCAACTCCACGTGGCAGTCCGTCGCTTCCTGGACCACTTCTCGCATAAGGCGGGTTTTGCCCACCCCGGCTGGTCCGGCCACGAGGACCCCAGCCTGTTGGGGATCGGCGATCGCCCTGGCGAGGTAGCCCCGCTCCTCGGTTCGACCGACCATCGGCCAGCGGTCCATGACGGACAGTCTGTCCGGGTTCAGGACAAAATCAGGATAAATCAGTACTTGCCACTGAGGACATCTCGGCCGGTGGTCGTCAGCATGACGAAATGGACGAGTCTCGGGCCGACGAGTTGCCCCGGGCGTATCGCATCGGGCTCCGTCTGCGAGCTCTCGGGGCCGATGACGAGCTGATCGCCGACTGCCTCGACATCGACCCCGAGGGCATCGAGACCCTGCTCTACATCGGTGCCCGCAAGCTCGAGAACCTTCAGGAGCGCGCCCGGCTGATCGACCCGGCCGGCTCGGTCACGGCCCCGGGACCGGATTCCGAGCGAGCCGGACAGTCGTCCGGCAAAGAGGTTGGGGCGAAAGAAATCAGTACTCAGTACTGAGAGCCTGTAACCCGACATCCTTTACCGTTCGACCAAAGGGTGAAGCCTCTCCGGCGGGTTGAGATGAATCTCGTTTCTCAGCCGACCTGCCGCGGACGAGCACCAGGATCGATGCAAGGAGGAGCGATGTCCAGAATCAACCGAGCGACGTGCACCATTCTTCTCGGCGCCGCCATGTCGGCCCTTGGACTTCAGGTCGCCTTGGTGGCCCCGTCGGCTGCAAGGGCGTCGACGACGCCGTCCGTTTCCACATCTTCATCGGTCGCCGCCATGGCAAGGCCGAGGCTGCCGAGCTTGTTGGCGCCGACCGGCGCTCCGGCCACAGGTGCTCAACTGGCGCCCATCGGGTCGGTGGCTGGACCGGACACGAACGGCTCTTTATGGAAGATCAAGCGAACCCTCAACCACGTCGCTGGCGCCACCAATAGCGCTCTCTACGGGTTGTCATGCCCGTCGAGCACCGCCTGCATGGCCGTTGGGTCCTTCGGAAGCGAGGTCCTCAACGGTGGCCCTTCCAGTACCAGCGTGACACTCGCCGAGAGCTGGAACGGCGAGGCCTGGACGGCTGAAGCCACGCCCGACCCGGCCGCTGCCACCGCCAGCGAACTCAACGCCGTCTGGTGCTCGTCAACCACCGCCTGCATCGCCGTCGGGGACTACTACGACAGCGCGGGGAACGACTCGCCGTTGGCCGAGACATGGAACGGCACGACCTGGAGCATCCAGACGACGCCCACCCCGGCCGGCGGCACCGGAGCCGAACTGTGGGACATGTCGTGCACCTCGATCACCGCCTGCACCGCCGTCGGATGGTCCTACCTCACCGGCTCAGACGATTTTGTGACCTTGGCCGAGGTGTGGAACGGCACCGCCTGGAGCATCGAGTCCACCCCCAACCCCGCCGGATCGACCGACAGCGCACTGCTGGGGGTGTGGTGCTCGTCCGCCACGGCGTGCACCGCCGTCGGGGACGACAAGAACAGTTCGGGCGACTACGTGTCGTCGGCCGAGACATGGAACGGCGCGGCGTGGAGTCTTCAAGCCATCCCCACCCCTGCTGCCGCCACCGGCCCCGAGGGGGCCGAGATGGACGGCGTGTCGTGCACCTCCATCACCGCCTGCATCGCCGTCGGCAACTACGAGAACAGCTCAGACGACGTACTGGTCTTGACCGAGATTTGGAACGGCACCGCCTGGAGCATCGCGTCCACCCCCGTCCCCACTGGCGCCACCGACAGCTACCTGGACGGGGTGTCGTGCACCTCACCCACGGCGTGCACCGCCACCGGCGGCTACACCGACGGCTCGGGTGCCGGGGAAACGTTGGCCGAGGAGTGGAACGGCACCGCCTGGAGCGTCCAGTCCACCCCCAACCCAGCCGGCGCCACCTTCGGCGGGCTGTTTGAGGTGGCGTGCACCTCGCCCTCGGCGTGCATGGCTGTCGGCACCTGGCAGCACAACTCGAAGACCTACGACACCCTGGCGGAGAGCTGGAACGGCTCTTTATGGAAGATCAAGCGAACCCTCAACCACGTCGCTGGCGCCACCAATAGCGCTCTTTACGGGTTGTCATGCCCGTCGAGCACCGCCTGCATGGCCGTTGGGTCTTTCGGAAACGAGGTCCTCAACGGTGGCTCTTCCAGTACCAGCGTGACACTCGCCGAGAGCTGGAACGGCGAGGCCTGGACGGCCGAAGCGACGCCCGACCCGGCCGCTGCCACCGCCAGCGAACTCAACGCCGTCTGGTGCTCGTCACCCACCGCCTGCATCGCTGTCGGGGACTACTACGACAGCGCGGGGAACGACTCGCCGTTGGCCGAGACATGGAACGGAACGGTCTGGAGCATCCAGACGACGCCCACCCCGGCCGGCGGCAGCGGCGCCGAGATGTACGGCGTCTCGTGCACCTCGATCACCGCCTGCACTGCCGTCGGATGGTCCTACATCACTGGCTCAGACGATTTTGTGACCTTGGCCGAGGTGTGGAACGGCACCGCCTGGAGCATCGAGTCCACCCCTGTCCCCGCCGGATCGACCTACAGCTCACTGCTGGGGGTGTGGTGCTCGTCCCCCACGGCGTGCACCGCCGTCGGGGACTACGAGAACAGTTCGGGCGACTACGTGTTGTTGGCCGAGACATGGAATGGCGCGGCGTGGAGTCTTCAGGCGATTCCCACCCCTTCTGCCGCTACTGGCCCGGCCGGCGCCGAGATGTACGGCGTCTCGTGCACCTCCATCACCGCCTGCATCGCCGTCGGCAGCTATGAGGACACTTCAGACCACGTCTTCGCCTTGACCGAGACTTGGAACGGCACCGCCTGGAGCATCGAGTCCACCCCTGTCCCCACTGGTGCCGCCAACAGCTACCTGGACGGGGTGTCGTGCATCGGCCCAACGGCGTGCACCACCACCGGCGGCTACACCGACGGCTCGGGTGCAGGGAAGACGTTGGCCGAGGAGTGGAACGGCACCGCCTGGAGCATCCAGTCCACCCCCAACCCAGCCGGTGCCACCTTCGCCGCTCTGTTCGGGGCGGCGTGCACCTCGCCCTCGGCGTGCATCGCTGTCGGTACCTGGCAGCACAACTCGAACACCTACGACACCCTGGCGGAGGCGGAACACTGACCGACCGGCGGCGCTCCTGAGCCGCCACGTCGTCGAAGGTCCCGGCCGGGAGGCCTAAGAGACCGAGCCCGATGACCGAAGGGCCACGGAGGCGAGTGCGACGCATTCGGGTGCGCGCATGGTGGGTGTGGCGAACCGGCCGGCGAGACCTTCGGCTCGACTCACGCAGCGGGCGAGTGTCGACGGCCCC
>CAWHFM010000003.1:0-181813 GCA_963828505.1 uncultured Acidimicrobiaceae bacterium | reverse complement strand
TGGGCGCCGAGATGGTCGGCCTCGTCCCCGAGGTCGTGCTCGAAGCCGTGCCCCGCTCCCGGCACGCGGAGCTCGGCCTGTCCGACGGCGCCACCGTCGAGGCTCGTCTCTCGAGCTGACCTGCCGCCTGAGCCTGGCTAGGCGCTGGCCACGTCGCGGCGGGCCATGGCGCGGGCCCGGCGCACCCGCCGGCGCTCCCGCTCGCTCATGCCCCCCCAGATCCCGAACTTCTCTCCGTTGGCGAGGGCGTACTCCAGGCAGTCCTCGCGGACGACGCAGCCGCGGCAGACCTCCTTCGCCTCGCGGGTCGACGCCCCCCGCTCGGGGAAGAAAAGGTCCGGATCGACTCCCATGCAGTTTGCCTGCAGCTGCCAGCTGCGTTCTTGGCGACCGTAGAGCGTGGTCAAAATGTCCACTTTCACTGGTACGCCCCCCTTCTTGCCCCAGGTGGCATTCGTGTAGTTACAACGATGTGATCTCTATCTTTGTCCACCCCGACCCTCGAGCGCAAGACCTGAAGGGCCCGAAGGGGCACGAAATGTGTGTTCGGCCTGCCTGCCATTCGGCGGAACATTGCATGAAAACCCGAGTTCAGATCCATTTCACGCCGGTTTGCTCCGCCTCAGGGTGGGCCAGATGACGCTCGCCCGCGACCTTCGGATCCCGTTCTCTGTCACTCGAGGTGCGAGAACCGTGGCCGCGACACCGGGTCGGGCCACCGAAGCTGGCCGGGCCGCCCGGGATCAGCCGGGTCGGGATATCGGGGCGGCCGGCTCCAGACCCTCAGCCAGGAGGGGCCAGGGGCTCGGTGCTCAGCCGGCCGGGCGCATGACCCGGCGGTGCTGCAGGAAGTCCACCAGGACGTAGCCGCCCAACGCGTCGGGTGTCGTGTAGAAGGTGCGACCTCCGTTGACGCGGGCGATCTGCTCGACGAAGGGGTAGTGCGTGCGCTGGAGGTCGAGGGCGAAGGTGTTGATCACGATGCCGGCCCGGGTGCAGCGGATGACCTCGGCCATGGTGCGGCGAAGCGTCTCGGGCACCGGCGGGTAGTTGAAGAAGACCTCGCCGTAGTCGTCGACGTGCGCGGTGGGCTCCCCGTCGGTGACCACGATGATCTGCTTGGTCCCGTGCTGGTGGGTCAGCATGCGGCGCGCCAGGGCGAGCGTGTGCTGCAGGTTGGTGCCGTAGACGTAGTCCCACATGGCCGTGGGCACCTCGTCGGGCCGTATCTCGCGGGCGACCTCGGAGAAGCCGACGATGCCGAGGTAGTCCCGCGGGAAGGACGACGAGATCAACGTCTGCAGGGCCATGGCCATCCGCTTGGCCGGCACGAAGTTGTCGCGCATCGGCATCGACATCGACAGGTCGACCGCGAGCACGGTGGCCGAGCGGCTCAACGCTTCCACCTCGACCACCTCGAAGTCTTCGGGCTTGAGGCGGACGGGGACGCCTGAGCCACCCCGGCGCACCGCGTTGTGCACCGTGGTGGAGAGGTGCAGGTTCAGCGGGTCCCCGAACTCGTACGTCTTCGTGGTCTCCTCGCGGTCGTGGCCCGACCCGGTGCGATGGGCGGAATGGTCGCCGATGCGGTCCTTGTTGATCTGCCCGAAGAGGTCGGCGAGCGCCTTCTGGCCCAGGCGCCGCACGCCCTGCGGCGTGAGCTCGATGCGCCCGCCGTGCTGCTCGATCAAACCCGCGTCGGCCAGCGTCTTGGTCAGGTTGGCCAGTCGCTCGAGGGCGCGGGCGGCGTCCTCGCCCATGTGGCGACGGACCTGGTCGACGTCGATCTCGCCCAGCGCAGCCGGGGTCGAGGCGCTCTGGAGGACCTCTTCCATTCGGTCGAGCTGACCCAGGCGGCTGGCCAGGTCGGTGGCCTGGTTCAGGCCCATCGGGTTGTCGCCGGTGAAGTCGTAGGAGCGCTGCCAGCCGGCGTCGGGCACGGCGCGCTGGAGGTTCTGGGCCAGGCGCTCGACCTGCCAGCGCAGGTCCATGTCCTCGAGCACGGCCTCCATCAGCTGGCGCAGCTGGGCTTGCTGCTCGGGTGAGAGCGAGTTCCACACCGCCTGCGCGGCGGCCATGCGCTCGGCCAGCTGCTCCAGGAGCTCGTCGAGGGTCTGCGGGTTGCCCGGGAACATGTCGCCGTACTCGGCCATGAACTGCTCGAAGCTCGGATCGAGCTCCTCGCCGCGCTCGCGTTGCTCGAGCATCTGGTTGAGCGCGCCGTAGGCGTCGCGCATGCGCTGCATCTGCTCGGGGCTCATGTTCGACAGTGCGTCGGATGCTCCCTCGAAGAAGGTGTCCGCCATTTCGCGACGGAGCTCCTCGAGCAGCTCCTCGAAGCGCTCGCGCGCCTCGGAGGACACGAAGTCGTAGTGCTGGAGGGAGCTGATGCGCCCGGCGGGGTCGTCGGGCTGGAGGTCGAGGGCCATCCGGCGTTCGGTGGCCACGTCGTCGGTGACCTCCTCGCGTCGGCGGTCACCTGAGGACCGGGCCTCTTCGAGGAGATCGTCGATGGCGGCGCGCTCGTCCTGCTCTATCTCGTCGAGCTGAGCGGTGAGCTCGGCCATGCGGCCGTCAGGGTCGCCCTCGGCGAGCATCTCGGCCCGCCGGCGCCGGAGCTGCTCGAGCAGGTCGCGCAGGCCGGCGATCTCCTCACCGTCTGGCGTGCGCATGCCGCTGCGCAGGAGGCGGCGGAGCGCCTCGTCGAGGTCGCCGCCGGAGAGGAGGTCGTCGGTCAGTCCGGCCAGCAGGTCGTCGGGGTCGAGGTCGGCGAACTGCTGCGTGCCGTCCCACTCCGTGTAGTCGTAGCCAACGCTCACCAGGTCACTCCTACGCTCGTCGCACGGTCGCTACTTCCGCCCGCGATAGAGAGCCCGCGCTCCGGAGGCGTCCTTGTTCAGCCGCTTGGTCAGGTGGAGCCCCTCCAAGAGGAACTCGAGCGCGCTCGCCATGAGCGCGGGTGACTCGGCCTCGGCCGCCTCGGGACCGGCCAGCTTGCGGGTGGGAGGCTCGAGCTCGGGGATGTCGGCCAGGACCTCCAGGTAGGTCGACGACGGGAGGTCGTCGCCCACGTGGACCACCACCTGGTCGTGGAAGGCGCCGACGATGGCGGCCGGGTCGTCGAGGGTGACGCGACGCCGGAAGACCGACAACGTGGCCGCCGCCACGAGCTGGGCCACCACCTCGTCCTCGTGGCCCTCCTCCATGGCCTCGACCTCGATCTTGCCGGTGGTCGACGGCACGAGCGCGGCCAGGTCGCTTATGCGCGGGACGGCCACGGGCTCGCTCGTGCGCAGAGCCCGCCGCACCGACGAGGCGACGAGGGTCTCGTAGTTGGCGATGGACAGGCGGACCGAGACGCCGCTTCGCTGGTTGAGATGCGTGCTGCGCCGGGCCAGCTGCGAGACCTCCGCGATGACCTCTTTCATGTAGGACGGCACCGTGACGGGGATGCCGGCGGTCGGCAGGTCCGCCTCCGCCTCCATGATCTTGACTTCGGTCTGGGTCTCGAACGGGTAGTGCGTGCGGATCTGCGCCCCGAAGCGGTCCTTGAGCGGTGTGATGATGCGACCGCGGTTGGTGTAGTCCTCGGGGTTGGCCGTGGCCACGAGCATGATGTCGAGCGGCAGCCGGATGCGGTGCCCGCGGATCTGCACGTCGCGCTCTTCGAGGATGTTGAGCAGGCCGACCTGGATGCGCTCGGAGAGATCGGGCAGCTCGTTGATGGCGAAGATGCCACGGTTGACCCGCGGGATGAGGCCGTAGTGCAACGCGAGCTCGTCGCTGAGGTAACGGCCCTCGGCGATTTTGATCGGGTCGACCTCACCGATGAGATCGGCGATCGATGTGTCGGGCGTGGCCAGCTTCTCGCCGTAGCGCTGCGAGCGGTGGACCCAGTTGACCGGGGTCGCCTCTCCGAGCTCGTCGACCAGGTCGATGGCGAAGCGCGACACGGGGTTGTAAGGGTCGTCGTTGATCTCGGAGCCCTCGACGATGGGGAGCCACTCGTCCAGCAGGCCGACCAGCGACCGGATGACACGGGTCTTGGCCTGGCCGCGCTCGCCGAGGAGTATGAGGTCGTGTCCGGCCAGGACCGCGTTCTCCAGCTGGGGCACCACGGTCTCTTCGAACCCGAGGACACCGGGGACGAGCGGGCGGTCGGCCGCGATGACCTTGGCCGTGTTGCGCCGCATCTCCTCGGCCACCGGCACCGACTCCCAACCGGAAGCGCGCAGGTCGGCGATCGAACGGGGCAGGTCGGCCGGGGGCTTGAGCAGGCCCGGGTGCGGCGTCACTGACGGGTCGGAGGCATGGCCGGTCATGGACGAAGCCTAAACCCCATCCTCCCGGAGCGGCGCGACGGCGCGGCCCGTCACGGCGCCATCGGTGCGGGCCGTCACCGCCCTGACCGCCGGGCCGTCACCGGGCGCGTGGCGGCCCAGCAACTGTTGGGCCAGGGCGCGCGCCGGGCGGGCGAGCGCGCGGTCGCCGCGCTGGGCCAGGCCGATGGTGCGGCTGAGCGTCGGGCGCGTGAACGGCACCGCCACCAACGTCCCGTCGGTGGGCACGGCGATGGCGGGCACCACGGCGGCGCCCAGGCCGGCGGCGACGAAGGAGAGGACCCCCGCCATCTCGCCGCCCTCGCTGACCAGGCGGGGCTCCACCCCTGCTTCGGTGCAGGCCGAGAGGGTGACGTCGCGCAGGTCGTAGCCCTCCCGGAACATGACCAGGTCGAGTCCGTCGAGCTCGCGCACCCGGACGCCGCGGCGTCGCGCCAGCGGGTGGTCCGGCGCCGTCGCCAGGACCAGCGGGTCGTCGAAGAGCGGCGTGGTCGTCACCAACGGGTCGATCGCCGGCAGCACGACGAGCGCGAGATCCACCTCGCCCGCCGCGACCTGGGGTACGAGCTGGTGCGAACCGGCCTCCACCACGGAGAGGACGATCCCGGGGTGGTGGCCGTGGAACTCGACCAGGGCAGGTGCCAGCACGCTCGTCACCAGGCTGGGCGTGGCTCCCACGGCCAGGCGGCCGCGCGCCATGCCCGAGAGCGCCCGGGCCTCGGCCCCCGTGGCCTCTACGTCGGCCAGCACTCGCTGCATGAAGGGCAGCAGGGCCTGCCCGTCCGGCGTCAGGGTGACACTCCCCTGACCCGGCCCACGGTTGAAGAGCACGACGCCGAGCTCGTGCTCGAGCAGCCGCACCTGGCGCGAAAGGGAGGGCTGGGCCAGGTGGAGCCGGTCGGCGGCGCGGGTGAAGCTCCGCTCTTCGGCCACGGCCAGGGCGTACGTGAGCTGGTGGAGTTGCACCGATTCAGAGCTTACCGCTCTGAATTTCATGTTCATTATGTCTTTGACGTTTCGGGTGACACCTCGTAACGTCTCGTCGTCCGGCCCGGGCACCACGCCCCGGGCAGCGGAGGCGCGTCGCCCGCCCGACGGAGGTTCGGGCGAGCCGGCCGCGGTGACCAGTCCGGGCAGCGAGGAGGTCCGAGTGACGACGACGGTCGAGAGCACATCCGCGACACCCGTGACCATCGGGTCGCGGCAGAGCGGACCCGACCAGCCCACCCTGCGCCAGGACACCTGGTGGGTCGAACCGGTGATAACGGTCGTCGTGCTGACGTCCTTCGTCATCTATTCGACCTGGGCCGCCTTCGTGAACAAGGACTACTACGCCGGTGCGGACCTGCACCGGAACCTGATCTCGCCCTTCTACTCCCCCTGCATCGCGCAGAGCTGCGTGACGGGCAGCCACCCGTTCGGCACGTTGCCGTTCTGGAACTTCTCGCCGGCCCTGCTGATCCTGATCTTCC
Organism: uncultured Acidimicrobiaceae bacterium; assembly: GCA_963828505.1. Lineage (GTDB taxonomy): Bacteria > Actinomycetota > Acidimicrobiia > Acidimicrobiales > RAAP-2 > Bog-473. The sequence continues at coordinate 176,001 of CAWHFM010000003.1, read as the reverse complement.
CGCTGGGTTTCCGTCTCACCTGCTACTACTACCGCAAGGCCTACTACCGCTCCTTCTGGTGGTCGCCCCCGGCCTGCTCGGTGGCCGACGCCCACGGCAGCTACAGCGGCGAGGCCCGGTTCCCGCTGATCCTCCAGAACATCCACCGCTACTTCTTCTGGATCCTGCTCCTGTTCAACTGCATCCTGACCTACGACGCGATTTTGGCCTTCCGGCAGCCCGGCTACGGGATCGGCATCAGCGTCGGCACCGTCGTCCTGTGCGCCAACGCCGCCTTCCTGTGGCTGTACTCGCTCTCATGCCACGCCTGCCGGCACTTCTGCGGCGGTCAGGTGCGCTCCTTCGCCAAGCACCCGACGCGGCACAAGCTGTGGAAGTTCGTGACGCCGCTCAACGCCCGGCACATGGTTTTCGCCTGGATCAGCCTCTCCGTCGTGGCGCTGACCGACCTCTACGTGCGCCTCGTGGCCAGCGGCACCATCCACGACCCCGGGTTCCACTTCTAGGCTCGGGCCCGGGACGTCGGCGGGCACTGTTACAGACGAAGTCGAAGACGAGAAAGAGCGATTCGAATGGCCGAGCAGACTGCCACCGCCGAGTACGAGACCCACGACTACGACGTCATCATCATCGGCGCCGGCGGCTCCGGTCTGCGCGCCGCCATCGAGGCCAAGGAGCGCGGCCTGCGCGTGGCGCTCGTCTGCAAGTCGCTCCTCGGCAAGGCGCACACGGTCATGGCCGAGGGCGGCATGGCCGCCGCCATGGGCCACGTGTGGCCCGAGGACAACTGGCAGGTCCACTTCCGCGACACCATGCGCGGCGGCAAAATGCTCAACAACTGGCGCATGGCGCAGATCCACGCCATGGAGGCGCCCGACCGGGTCTTCGAGCTGGAGCGCTGGGGGGCGCTCTTCGACCGCACCAAGGACGGCCGCATCACCCAGCGCGACTTCGGCGGCCACCGCTACGCCCGCCTGGCCCACGTCGGTGACCGCACCGGCCTGGAGCTCATCCGCACGCTGCAGCAGAAGGTGGTCTCCATGGGGACCGACGTTTTCATGGAGTGCAAGATCCTGCGCCTCCTGCCCGACGCCGAGGGTCGCATCTCGGGCGCCGTGGGTTACATGCGCCCGACCGGCGAGATGGTGCTCTTCACCGCCAAGGCCTTCGTGCTCGCCACCGGATCGATCGGCAAGGCGTGGAAGTACACCTCCAATTCGTGGGAGTCGGTCGGCGACGGTCACGCCATGGCCATCTGGGCCGGGGCCGACGTCATCGACATGGAGTGCGTGCAGTTCCACCCGACCGGCATGGTGTGGCCGCTTTCGGTGCGCGGCATCCTCGTCACCGAGGGCGTGCGCGGCGACGGCGGGGTGCTGCGCAACTCCGAGGGCACGCGCTTCATGTTCAACTACGTGGCCGACATGTTCCGGGCCGAGACGGCCGAGACCGAAGAAGAGGCCGACGCCTGGTACGACGACCACATCAACCACCGCCGTACCCCCGACCTGCTCCCGCGCGACGAGGTGGCCCGGGCCATCAACTCCGAGGTGAAGGCCGGCCGGGGCACCCCTCACGGCGGCGTCTACCTCGACATCGCGTCACGGCGCACGCCCGAGTACATCAAGCGCCGGCTCCCGTCGATGTACCACCAGTTCATGGAGCTGGCCGGCGTCGACATCACCGCTGAAGCCATGGAGGTCGGCCCGACCTGCCACTACATGATGGGTGGGGTGCGGGTCGACGCCGAGACCCAGGCCGCGACCGTGCCCGGGCTCTTCGCCATCGGCGAGGTGTCCGGCGGCATGCACGGGGCGAACCGCCTCGGCGGCAACTCGCTCTCGGACCTCATCGTCTTCGGCCGCCGGGCCGGGATCGGCGCGGCCGACTTCGCGGAGGGCCGCACCGGCTCGCCCAGCGTCGACGCGGCGGAGATCGCCTCGGTGATCGACGAAGCGTTCGCGCCCTTCGGTCGTGAGGACGGTTACAACCCCTACGGCGTCCACGAGGAGCTGCAGGAGACCATGCAGTCGCTGGTCGGAATCATCCGCAACGGGCCCGAGCTCGAAGAGGCGCTGGGCAAGCTCGAGGACCTCAAGCAGCAGACGGCCAAGGTGCAGGTGAAGGGCGGCCCGGCCTACAACCCGGGCTGGAACATGGCCACCGACCTTCCCTCCATGATCACCACGTCGATCGCCGTCGCCCAGGGTGCCCTCAACCGCAAGGAGTCACGCGGCGGGCACACCCGGGAGGATTTCCCCGGTCCGGACACCGAGATGGGCCAGGTCAACTTCGTGCAGAACCAGACCGGCGAGAAGGGGTACCTGGCCTCCATCTCCATCGCGCCCGAACCGCTGCCGCAGATGCCCGCCGAATTGCGCGAGCTCTTCGAGGAAGGACACTGAGTCCCCATGAACGACAACCGGGACGAGAAGGTGACGATGCGGGTCTGGCGCGGGGACGGCGGGGGCGGTGAGTTCACCGACTACGTCATGCCGGCCGTCGAGGGCGAGGTGGTGCTGGACGTGATCCACCGCATCCAGGCCTCCGACGCCCCCGACCTGGCCTGCCGCTGGAACTGCAAGGCGGGCAAGTGCGGATCGTGCTCGGCCGAGATCAACGGCCTGCCCCGCCTGATGTGCATGACGCGCATGGACACGCTGCCCGAGGGCGCGCCGGTGACCGTCGCCCCCATGAAGGCCTTCCCGATCGTCCGCGACCTCGTGACCGACGTCAGCTTCAACTACGAGGTGGCCAAGACCGTCCCCGCCTTCAAGCCGGGCCCCGAGCCCGAGGGCGGCTATCGCATGATGCAGGTGGACGTGGAGCGCGGGCAGGAGTTCCGCAAGTGCATCGAGTGCTTCATGTGCCAGAACGTCTGCCACGTCATCCGCGACCACGAGGAGAACAAGCCCAAGTACGCCGGCCCCCGCTTCTTCATCCGCTTCGCCGAGTTGGAGATGCACCCGCTCGACGTGAACGACCGCCGAGAGCTGGCCCACGACCGCGGACTCGGCATGTGCAACATCACCAAGTGCTGCACCGAGGTCTGCCCCGAGCACATCAAGATCACCGACAACGGGATCATCCCGATGAAGGAACGGGTCGTCGACGCGCGTTACGACCCCGTGGCCTGGCTCGGGCGGAAGATCACCGGGCGCAAGAAGAAGAGCGCCGAAGAGGCCGCCGCCGGCTGAGCCGGCGAGCCTACGACCGATCGCCGCGCCCTCCCGCCCTCACCGATGGCCCGCTACCTTTCGCCCGAGTGGGTGCGGTCGTTCGATCAGCTGCTCTCGGCCGTCGACTTGTCCGCGGCCGTGGCGGATGCCGCCGGTACCTCGCTGGCCGCGGCCGACGGCGCGTTCGCGGTGGCGCAGATCGTGACGGGCGCGCCGGCGGACCTCGCCGGCACCCGTACCGACGCCGGTGATCAGGCCGTCGTCCGCACCGTCCTGACGGTGTCGGACGGCCGGGCCCGCCTGGCCCTCGACCCCGAGGGGTCCCTCGACGCTGACGTCACGCTCGTCGTGGGCTACGCCGACGCCTCGGCCATGGCGCTCGGCGCGCTCGAACCGGCCGACGCGCTCGCCGACGGCCGGGTGCGCGTGCGGGGGGACCTGGCCGCGCTGGTGGCGGCCCAGGCGGTGCTGGCGGCGGCATCCGAGCACCTCGGGCCGGCGCTGGCGGCGCTCACCGATCCGGCCTGAGCGCGGGTGCCCGGCCCCGCCGCCCGACCTCCGGCGTACGGGGGCCGCTACGCGGGGTCCGTCGCCGTCGTCACCGGAGCATCAGCGGGTCTGGGCGCACAGCTCTGCCGTGACCTGGCCCGCGCCGGCGCGGTGGTGGCGGGCCTGGCCCGTGACGACGAGCGGCTCGGCGCGTTGGTGCACGACCTGCGAGAGCATTCGCCACGCTCTCTGACCATCACCTGCGACGTCGCCGACACTCGGGCCCTCCGGGCCGCGCTCGCCCGGGTCGCGACCGAGCTCGGGCCGATCGACATCCTGGTCAACAACGCCGCCCTCGACCCGGCCGTCCGTCTGGTCGACATCTCCGAGGAGGACTTCCGGAGGACCTTCGACGTGAACTTCTTCGCTCCGGTGGCGGCGACCCTCGCCGTCATGGAGTCCATGGTCGGGCGCGGCCGCGGCACCGTCGTCAACGTGTCCTCCGACGGGGGTCGGCTCCCCTCCCCCGGACCGGGGGCCTACCCGTCGTCGAAGGCGGCGCTCTCGGCCTTCAGCGAGTCCATCTCGTGGCGCCTGGCGACCAAGGGCGTCCGGGTCCACGTCGTCTACCCGGCGTTCATGCCCACCGAGCTCGGGCTCGGCGCCCTCGGTCGGGGCCTGCGCCGTCCACCCCGGCTCACTGTGCGCAGCGTCGAGACGGTCTCGCGCCGGATTCTGGCGCGTGCTGGCGGCCCGTCGCTCCAGATCAGCGTCTCCGGCCTGATCGACGCCGCGACGGTGTTCCGGGCCCTGATGCCACGCACGTATCACCGGCTCCGTCGGTCGTGGTGATGGGGCGTGCGGTGACCGCACGGCGACGTGTCACCTGGGCGAACGACACGTGACGGAAGTAATCTGACGGGACCGGCTCGCAGAGGTCGGGCCGGCAGGTAGGAGGACGACGTGCACCAGCCGATCGACGACCACTTCCTTTCGAAGTATCGGGCCCTGCTTGACGCCGAAGACCTGGCGTTCGACGAGCTCGAGCACGCCTGCGAGGAAGGCGATCGCACGCAGTACGACAAGGACATGATCGATTGGCAGATCGCCCTCGAGCACAAGCTCGTTTTCCTGCAGAACGCTGGAATCGAGGTTCGGCTGCCGATCCCCGGCTGACCCACCCTGCTTCCTGGCCGCGGGGGCGCGCACGGCGTGAGCGCGCGCCGTCAAGTCAGGCCGATGGAGGCGGCGACGTCACGCGTCGTGGCCTCGAACATCTCTCCCGGACTCAGGATGGTATTGCGCCAGTGCCCGAACACCTCGAGGCTCACGGCGCCGATGATGGAGGTCCAGGCTTCGATCGCGACGACCACCTTCTCCACCGTCATGTCGGGGAGCAGCGCTTCTCGCACCGGGGCGATCGCGTCGCACAACGCATCGGGGACGGGACGCGCTGGAACGTCCATCCGCAACCGCCCCCCTGCCTTGGCCTCCACCATCGGGCGCAGCAGCGCCGCGGCAATCCGGGCGTAGGGCGTGACGGTGTCGTAGGGCGCGTGGTATCCGGGTACCGGGGAGCCGAAGACGAGACCCCACTCGTGCGGGCGGGCGAGAGCCCAGGCCCGCATTGCCCGGGGAACGGCCTGCCACCGTTCGGCATCGCTCCTCACGCCGAGTTGCGCTTCGTCGGCCGCCGCCTCGGCGGTCTCGGCCAGCGCTTCGTAGGCCGCGATGATGAGCGCGCTGAGCAGGGCGTCCCGCCCGTCGAAGTAGCGGTACAGCGCGGAGGGTGCCATACCGAGGTCGCGGGCCACCGAGCGCAGCGAGAGGGCGGCGGCGCCCTCGTCGGCGAGGTGCCGGCGGGCCACGGCGAGGATCTCCGTCGAAAGTTCCTCTCGGACCCGGGCGCGCGCCGTGCGCGGGGCGGACGGGAGCAGCGGCACGGAGGGAACGGAGGGCGGGACCGGCATCGCGCCCAGTGTGACGGCTCCTGACTGCGAACACAAGTACTTGACACGAACACTGTTCTCGTTTATGATCACTGTTCGTAAGCCCGGTGCACCCGGCACCGGAGGATCGAGGAGGTCACGATCGTGACGACCGCCACCACCAGCATGGAGCCCGAGACCGGAGCGCACTACAAGCGTCCCGACTGGCTCACCCGCAACGTCTTGAACAAGCTGATAGCCCGCCTGACGCGACTGGGCGTCAGCGTCCACGGGTCGCGGGTGCTCGAGCATCGTGGCCGGACCACGGGCGAGCTGCACCACACCCCGGTCAACCCGTTGACCATCGACGGCACCGAGTACCTCGTGGCGCCGCGGGGCGAGACGCAGTGGGTGCGCAACGTTCGCTACGCCGGAGGGCACATGGTGCTGATCCTCGGCCGGCGCCGCCGGCTCTGCACCGCCGTCGAGGTCCCCGTCGCCGAGCGCACCCCGATCCTGCGCGCCTACCTGCGCAAGTGGAAGTTCGAGACGGGCATGTTCTTCGACGGCATGACGCCGGACTCGACCGAAGAGGAGTGGGCCGCGGTGGCGGAGCGCCACCCCGTCTTCGAGATCCACTGACCGGCGCCGCCGTTCCCGTCCCCGCTGCGCCATCATGGCGACGTGGGTGACCGGTCAGAGGAGCCAGCGCACGTCGACGCCCGGGACGAGGCGAACCTCGGGCACCGCAACCTCGTCGCCTTCAACCGGGGGCTGACGCACTACGCGACTCGCGGCGCACTCGAAGACGGTGGTGGCGTCGTCCTCTGTGCAGGGGGTTCATGGATCCCGGCGGTCGCCAACAGTGCGTTCCGGACCGGTGAGGACGTCGAGGCCACGGAGCTGATGGCTCGCGCCGAGTCCTTCTTCGGGCGGCTGGGGCGCGGCTTCACCGTCAAGGTCCGAGACGACGGTTCTGACGAGGACCTGAGAGCGGCCGCCTCGCGTGCGGGCCTCGAAACCTTCGGAGAGGGCGCGCCGCAGATGCTGATCCGCCATCGGCTCGATGATCAAGCGTCGGTCGAGGGCGTCGAGCTGCGCGCCGTCGACGACGCCGCCGGCGTGCACGCCTTCGTGGAGGTCAATGGAGCCGCGTACGCCACCTACGGCATGCCGGCCGGGGTGCTCGCCGACCTCTTCGATCGGCCGGACGCGGTGCTCGACGACCCCGCCGTGCACGTGGTGGTGGCCTGGCGGGGACCGGATCCCGTCGCCGCCGCGCTCGCCTACGAGAGCGACGGCGTGGCCAGCGTGCAATGGGTCGGTACGGTGCCCAACGCGCGCGGGCGCGGTCTCGCCGCCCTCGTCACCGCGTGGACCACGAACGTCGCCTTCGACCGCGGCGCCTCGTCCTGCACGCTGCAGGCCTCCCCCATGGGAGAACCGGTCTACCGGCGGCTCGGGTACGAGACGATCTACCGGTACGAGGATCTGGTGCGCTGGCAGGCACCGGGCCCCGGCTGAGCCGGCGCCGACCCCGCGACGTTCGCCCGCTGCGCCGCACCGCCGCCGTCCTGGCTACGGTCAGGACTGGCCTAACCTGGGTGGTCCCGCTGCCGAGCGACAACCGTTCTGCCGTTTCGTGCTGTCTGGCTCTAGTCGCCCTCTCTACGAATGCCCTCGATCAGCACGATCCACGCGAAGCCTCCCATCTTCCGGCTGCTCTTCAAAACCCAATGATCAAGTTCGGTGGGCCATCCGAAGATGCGACCAGTCGTCGGCTGCTCACGAAACAGTCGAGCGATAGCTTCGTGCCCCGGTCAGGCCTGTTCTCGTTGGAGAAGCCCGCGGAAGTAGGCCGCCTGGCCAGCATGTTGGATGCAGTCGTCGGCGATGCTCACCAGACGCACGCCGAGGGTGACCGGCGGGTCCCAACGCCTGTCGACCACACGGTCGAGATCCGGGGCTGACACGCCGTCCAGAAAGCGGCGCGTTCGGGCGTCAACCTCTCCGAGATAGCCAAGAAGCGCGTCGGGGCCGTCGGGGCGCACCGCACGCACGTCCTCCGGCCCATGCCCGTAGCCGGTGTTCGACGGGTCGGGTTCGAGCCCGCAGCGTTCGGCCCATGGTCCCGAGGCCCAGATCTGCGGCTCGTCGACGAGCTCGGCCACGTGGTGGTCCAGGACGCGGGCGAGGTGCCAGACGAGCCAACCGGCGGAGTTGGTCCCCGGCGCCGGAATCCAGGCCAGCTGCTCGGCCGTGAGGCCCCCGACCGCATCGTCCGCCAACGGTGGGATGCGGCCGTAGAGCTCCAGCAGGAAGGGTCCGATATCCATTGGTAGTTAGTTATCCGATTCTGGCAGTTAGTTATCCGATTCGTTTCCCGATAGAGGGCTTTCAACCGGGATCGGATCAGAGTAGCGTGTCGCCCGATGGCGGGGCGCCTGGTGAGAATCAGCGGTGGGAGCAGCCAGCCACCACTGGAGCTTTAATGAGGCCTCAAGGCGGTCGGAGGTGAGTTGGTGCCGGATCTAGATTTGGTTGGCATCCTTTCCGGTCAAGGTTCAATTCGCATGATCACATAGCGCTTCTGGTCGAGATGCCTGTGCGTGTTGGGGTGAGCACAATCGGAGAGGAGTGGGTTTCGGGTGCGCGCCGGGGTCCACTCAGCGCAGCGAAAGCTACGGCTCGATTGATCCCCCGCGTCCTGCAAGAAGGACGGGGCAGAGAGGTGTTGGCCGACCTTGCCAGGGAGGTTCGCTGTCGTGGCTTACGCTTGACGGAGGAAGTCCAGACTCCCGCTTATGCATTAACTCCCCACGGCCTTGAACAGAGAGCAGCGACACCTTTGGCGTTGACTCCGACAACTGGCCGTCTGCGAGGGTGGTGCCTCGCTCCGGATCTTGGTTCCGCGGTTGGCTGGAACAGACATTCTGTCCTAGACGTGCAAGTCAACCAGGATGGAGGGAACCTTTCCCTTGTCACCGCCGAAATTGCTCGTTTCGAGCGTCCGATCAGTGTCGTACATCGTTTGGCCTCTGGTGAGATCCTCGTGTGTCTGGCCGGCAGTCTTTGCCTACTGACACGAGAGAGCAAGGTCGTACCGGTCCTTGAACTCTCGACACCGACCAGTTTCGTCAGGCCTGCGTGTCTCGCGGAGGATCCCTACGGTCGCCTGATTGTAGGGGAATATGGAAACATCAGAGACAGTGACGGGCGTTGGGTCTCGGTCGCTTGGATATATTGGTCTGAAGATCAAGCGAAGTCGTGGCAGAGATCGGACATGCTGATCCGAGCGGGAGTCAATAAGCATGTCCACGCTGTAGCTATTTGCCCCGAGGCGAAACAGCTTTTTGTGACAACAGGTGACAACCTGAAGTGGCTTTGGTCGGCTCCGCTCGTCGGACCGGATGAGAAGGTTTCTGCTTCGATCAGCGGATTGCGACCGGCAAGCACTCGACTCATGGCCCTCGGCGGATTTTCAGGCTTTGCCATTACACCTTCGACCGTCTATTGGGGAACTGATTACTGGATGGGCACCAACTTTATATCTGCGGTAACTCACCTAGATCCGCGGCAGGATCGTCGATGGAAGCTCGAAGGCAGATTACGGCGTAATCCAATTGGAGGCATGACCTCGCTTGCTGGAACGAATGGGCACTACGTCTTAGCCGCCTCGGTAAATCAATTTCGAAAGGATCAGGCTTACACTGGACTCCTTGCGTTCGATGAGGTTGCAGACACCTGGAGCTGTCTGATTATTCTCCATGGAGCACACAGGCAACGCGAGCAATTTCATGTTCGTCAGTGTCCTTGCAGCCAGGGATCGCCCATCGCCCTGGTGGGCACTGGGCGGTCCCTGCTGGCTGTCCATGAGCGCACGCTGCTGAACAGTGGATGGAAAGGTTTCGGCGTCCGGCCTTCGCCCATTGGCCGAAAGGAGAAGCGCTTGTATCGGGTGGAAGGAACTTCATTGGCGCCGGGACGGACGTCGACCTGAAGGACTCGCCCGGTTGACGTCGACGATGCAGTGGCCTTAGCGACGCAAGACGTGATCCGTCCCTAAACTCGGAGACACCCGGGCGCCGAAAGATTGGTACCGGGCGAGATCTGTATGGTCCTACACGGTCAGGTGCCTCCGGCGATCTCGGCCCCGGGCGTCTGGATGTCGTAGCGCGCCCGCGCCGTGTAAGCCACCAGCACCACCACCACACAAGTCAGGACGAGCGCCGTCTGCCAGTCGCCGAAACCGGCGCCACTGATCCGGTGCCCCTTGCTGAAATAGTCGGCGAAGGACGCGCCCACCGGCCGGGTGATCACGTAGGCGAACCAGAACGAGAAGATGGCGTTCCACTTGAGGAACCTCCATCCGCCCCACGGGATCAGGATCACGACGCTGAAGAGAATCGCGGACGACAGGTAACCGAGCCCGAGGGTCGTGGCCGCGAAGTCGCCGACAGCCGTACCCAGGCAGAAGGTGGCGAAGACGACCGCCCAATAGAACTTCTCGCGCCGGTTGGTGGTGATGGAGTGGATGTCGAGCGTGTGCTCGCTGCGGTTCCACGCGAAGAAGACCACGGCCAGCACGACCAACCAGAACAGCGTGGTCACGGCGTACGGCATGCCGAGCACGAGGTGCATCGTGTCCGCGACTCCTGTGCCCGCCGTGGCGATGGCCAGCGCCAGGAACCAGTACGGGATGGCGGCGTAACGACGCGAGGCGAACTGGAGTACGAGCGCGACGCAGAACGCCGACACCTCGACCACGACGCCGAGCAACTTGTTGTTGACGAACATGTCGGAGATGGCCTCGCCGGCCGCAGTCGTGGAGATCTTGATGACCCAGAACATCGCGGTGATTTCAGGGACCTTCGCCGCCAGCGGTTGCTGGTTGAACACTCGAAGCAGTGAGCGCACGCTCGGGGGATCTCCTCTCCTGGTTCGCTTCGCGGCCGCCCTCGAGGAACGCACGGAGGCGCCTGGCCACGCGCCGGCAATGGTAGCCGTACCGCCTCGGCGACCAACGCCGGCTTTCGGCTGTATCAGGCCGATGACGGGCGAATTCGCGAGTTTTCCGACTTGTGGATGAGAAGCGCCGACGCGAATTCATCCGCGCGGATGAGGCGCGGTCGTCGCGATGAAGATCGGGAACGCGTTGCCTGCATCATGTGGCTTGTTAGGAACGTCGACGCAACCGAGGACGCAGCGGGCATGCAGGCAGGCGCGAACGCGCCGCCGCGTGCGCACTCATTCGATGGCGACCGGCGTTCCCCCTGCGCTCGCGGACTGATAGGCCGCATCGACGAGGCGGTGGGCCACCAGGGCCTCGCCCAGGCTCGGCGCGGGAGCCGTCCCGGCGGAGACCGCGTCGACGAAGCTCCGGTCCGCCTCGACGTAGGCCCGGATGGCCAGTCCGATCTCGTCATCGGCCAAGGGGAGCGCGTCGACCCAGTCGGGCGAGGGACACGTGCGCACGGCGCTGCCCGCACTGGTCTGCACGTGGAGCGGGCCCCGGAACTCGTCGTCGAGCCAGACCATGCCCTCGCGGCAGAACAGCTCCACCCGCCGCGTCGAGCCACGGCTCAAGATGTCGTGCCAGACGCTCGTGAGCTGCGCCTCGAGACCCGAGGCGAACGACATGGAAACGCTGGCCAGGTCCTCGACTCCCTGGTGCCCCGAAATGTTCGCCGTCCGCGCCGCTACGGCGGCGACGTCGCCGAAGCAGAAGCGCAAGATGTCGACGTCGTGGATCGAATGCTCAATGAGGCAGCCGCCGCCTGCTTGGGTCACGTCCGCGCGCCACCTCGAGGCGTATGTGCCCTGAATAGGGAAGTACTGGTCGTCGCGGAACACGGCGGCCATCGGCGTGCTCAGCTCACCCGACGCGACGAGATCGCGCAATGCCCGGAAAACTGGCGCACTGCGCAGCACCAGCCCGCACTGACTCGGTACCCCTGCGGCGTCCACCGCCGCCACGAGTGCCGTCGCCGCAGGCAGGTCGACGGCCAGGGGCTTCTCGCAGAAAACAGCGCGGCTGGCCGCGACGGCCTCGTCGACGGCGTGGCGGTGGGCGGCCGTGGGCGTGCACACCCAGACGGCGTCGCACCGCGCCGCCACCTCTGCCGCGTCGGCCACCACCTCCGCACCCATGGCCTCGGCCAGGGACCGAGCCCGCCGCTCGCGCTGGTCGTGGATCGCTACGACCGAGGCGTCGATCACGCCGGCGTCGATCATGGCCTTGAGCCCGAGCGCGTGCGCCCACGCGATGAGGCCCGATCCGACGAACCCGATACGCAGCACGGAGGCGAGGTTACGTCGTGCTGCTCTCGTGTCCGTTGCCGAGGGCGGCGGCCAGGCGCGACGCCACCGTGACCAGCAGAGCGATCTCGTGACGTTCGCGGCGCCTGATCGCGGCCGGTCTGCCCCCGCAGAGGGTGGAGCCTGTACCCGGCACGGGCTCGACGAAGACCCCGGAGCTCGTGGTGTCGTTGGCCGGGTCCGTTCCGCTGCGCGAGCCCTCGGCGAACGCCGCTACCCATTGGACGGTGGGCGCGTCCTCTCCCCGCACGTCGGAGAACTGCCTCAGCTCGTGGTCGGCCAGCGCCAGCCAGGACAACTCGAAGAGCGACGTGAGGCGCGACGCCAGTGTCTCGAGGGCTTCCTGCGGCGTCGCCGCCTCCAGGATGGTCGCGGCGGCAGCGAGGACGGTGTCCTCGCGGTCCGAGGCCTCGCCCGCCAACTCCGTCACTTCCTCCACTCCCGCGCCGGGGACGTTGCGCACGCCACGGCACACTGCATCGAGGACTCCCGCCTCGTCGGGCAGCTCGACCACCAGTTCGTCGATGGCGACGCCGGCTTCGCGCTCGAGCACCTCGAGGCCGACCACGTTGCCCTGCACGGCGCCGATCTCGGCCGCCACCGCACCGAGCACACCAGGGGCGTCGGGCAACCAGATGCGCATGCGGGTCAACACGGTGCTCCCCAGTTCAGTGCGTGCGCGTGATGCGGACGGCTACCCGCATGGAGTTGTCGGCGTTGCCGGCGTAGATCCCCTTGACCGGCGGCACGTCGCCGTAGTCGCGACCGCGCCCGACCGCCACGTGGCGCTCCCCCACCTCGACGTCGTTCGTCGGGTCGTAGCTCCACCACTTCCCGGTCCACACCTCGACCCAGGCATGGCTCTCCCCGCTGAACTCCTCACCGATGGTGGCGTCGGCTTCGGGATGGAAGTAGCCCGAGACGTAGCGGCTGGGCACGCCGGCGGCGCGGGTGAGCGTGAGGGAGAGGTGGGCGAAGTCCTGGCACACGCCGACGCCGTCGGCGTAGGCCTCGGAGGCCGACGTGAGGACGCCGGTGACCCCGCGGTGGTAACGCAGCGCGTCATGGGTCCAGCCGAAGATGTTGCGCACCGTCTGGAGCGGGCGGCCGGCGCGCAGGCCCTCGGCGACGGCGGCGAGGTCCGGGGTGGGCTCGGTGTAGAGGCGATGGCCGAGGTGGTCGGACATGGTCTGCGACGCGTCCGCCACGTCGTCCCAGCTGCAGTCGTCGGGCGACTCGGCTTCCAGGGTGTCGACGAGTGCGTTGCCGGTGATGGAGAGCATTTCGTGTCGCCGGTCGACATTGAAGGCGACCACGTGCGTACCCCAGTAGTCGACGTAGGAGTATTGCTGTGCGGCCGGGACGGTCACCACCCTCGTCTCGAGTGCCGTTTGGCGCAACTCGGTGCGAGGAGTGAGGCGGAGCTCGTTGTACGACGCACGCGCCGGCCCGTCGTAGTCGAACCTCGTCTCGTGAGCGACGCGCAGCCGCCAGCCCGGGCGGTTCACACGCCACCACCTCCCTGCCGCCACTGAGTGGGTAGGTCCTGGGCGAAGTAGCGCGCCGTCACGGCGTCACTCACCGAAGAGATGGACGATTGGAGCCGTTCGAGCCGGGTCTCGAGCCCCCGGGCCAGCGTGGCGGGAGCGGAGTACTCGAGCTCGGCCCGCGCCAGCCCGATCAGGCCACGGGCGTCCTCCCAGGTGTCGTCTCGGCCGGCGTTGATCTGGTCCAGGCAGTCCTCGGCCAGGGTGAGCGACGCGAACGCCGAGCGCGGAAAGAGCCGGTCCCGTAGCAGGAAGTCGAGGACGCGCCCGGGCTCGACGACGCCCTGCGATAGGCGGAGATAGGGCTCGTAGCCGCCGCAGGACCGAAGGAGCAACACGAGGCCGCTGTCATGAACCTCGTCGAAGGCGACGGTGGCCAGCTGGCGGGCCACCACGTCGGTACGTTCGAGGCAGCGTCCGAGGGTGAAGAAGAGCCACGTCTGGTCCCGGCTCATCATGGTGTCGGCCAGCCCCATCATGCCGGCGCACTGGGTCTTGACGAAGGACAGGTGGGAAGCCGGGCCGGATTGGCGGCTGGCCTGCCACTGCATGGGCAGCTCGGACCAGGTCGCATTGATGTGCTCCCAGAACTCGACGGGGACTACGTGGCGCACAGCTCGCGTGTTCTCGCGCGCCGCGGCCAGTGCGCCGGCGATGGAAGACCGGCTCTGGGGATCAGTGGCGAGTCGCTCCGTCGCCTGCCACAACGTCTCGGTGCCGCTATCGGGCAGTCCCATCACAGCGAGCAGTCGGCGCGCCGAGGCCGACCCCTCCACATCGCTCTGTTCGAGGGCCTGGTACACCGACACGTCGAGGATCCGTGCCGTGCCCTCGGCCCGCTCCACGTAGCGGCCGACCCAGAAGATGGACTCGGCCACCCGGCTGAGGAGGGCCCGGGTCACTGGCGCCCAAGCGGTAGCTGTGGCCCACTCTGACTCTGTCGCTGAGTCTGGCTCAGGCTCAGGCTCAGTCGCTGACTCTGACTCGGCTGTTGCTGCTGCTGCTCCTGTTGTTGCTGCTGCTGCTGCTGCTGCTGCTGCTGGACTCCGTGCTCGGAGTCCGGCAGCGGTCCGGAGTCCATCGGTGGACCGGCGCTGCGGAGCACGATCTGGCGCGGCGGGAGCACCGGCATGGAGGGGCCGCCGCCCACGACCCACGTATCCTTGGACCCCCCGCCCTGGCTCGAGTTCACGACGAGGCCGCCCTCGCGTAGGGCGACCCGGGTCAGCCCCCCGGGCAGGACCCAGATGTTCTCGCCGTCGTTGACGGCGAAGGGGCGCAGGTCCACGTGGCGCCGCACCATCGACTGGTCCACCCAGGTGGGCGACGTCGACAGCGCCACGACGCGCTGCGCGATCCAGGCTCGGGGGTCGGCCTCGACGTCGAGCACCAGCTCGTCCAGCTCGGCGCCGGAGGCCGCAGGGCCGATGACCAGGCCCTTGCCACCCGAGCTGTCCACCCGCTTGAACACCAGCTGGTCCCGGCGGCCGAGCGCGTCCTTGCGCACGGCGTCGTCCACCAGGTGCATCGTCTCGACGTTGTCGAGGATGGGGTCCTCGCCGAGGTAGTAGCGGATCATGGCCGGCACGTAGGTGTAGACCATCTTGTCGTCGGCCACGCCGTTGCCCACCCCGTTGGCGATGGTGACCCGTCCCGCCCGGGCGGCGTTCATCACGCCGGGGCAGCCGACAAGCGACTCCGGTCGGAACTGCAGTGGGTCGAGGTAGTCGTCGTCGATCCGCCGGTAGATCACGTGTACAGGAACCTCGCCCTCGGTCGTGCGCAGGAAGACGTCGGTCCCGTGGCAGATGAGGTCTCGCCCCTCGACCAGGTGCACGCCCATCAGCCGGGCCAGCAGCGCGTGTTCGTAGAAGGCCGAATTGTGCACGCCCGGGGTCAGGACGACGATGGTCGGGTCCTGCACCGTGGAGGGGGCGGCGCGCCGCAGCGAGTTGACGAGCCGGGCCGGGTAGTCGGTCACCATCTGAATGGGCTGGCCCCAGAACAGCTCGGGCAGGACACGCGCCATGGCGGCGCGGTTGGCCAGCACGTAGCTCACGCCCGATGGGCTCCGCAGATTGTCCTCGAGCACCCGGAACTCGCCGTCCTCGTCGCGGATGACGTCGATGCCCGCCACATGGATGCGCACCCCGTTGGGAGGCGTGAGTCCGAAGGCGGCGCGGACGAAACCGGGCGAGCTGGTGACGACATCGTGCGGGATCAGACCGTCGCTCACGATCCTGGCCCCGCCGTAGATGTCGGCGAGGAACTCCTCGAGCGCTCGCACGCGCTGGGTCACGCCATCGGCGACCCGCGTCCACTCCTCCGCCGTGAAGATGCGCGGCACGACGTCGAGGGGGAACGGCCGCTCCTCGCCGTCGAGGTCGAACGTGACGCCCTGGTCCATGAAGGCCCGCGCCAGCCGGGTGGCGCGGGCCGAGACGTCTTCTGGTCCCATCTGGGCCAGCGACGCGGCCACGGCCGCGTACGGCACCCGAGCCGTGCCGGAACGGTCGAGCATCTCGTCGAACGCGTCCTCGGTCAGTCCTCGGGCGGACTGGCCGTAGCCGTCGAACAGGTCGCCCATGGTCCTCAGCGTGCCAGGCACGTGTTTCGCCGACGTTTCGCCACCGCGAACGTATGGTGACGGACCTCGTCGGGGACGGCCTCGATCAGGCGGGCGGCACGGGAACGCGGGGCCAAGCACCCATCGTACCGGGGGTGCCACCAAGGACGTTCAACGACCCGATGCAGCGCTGGCCGGTCGAAGAGCTGCGCCGGCCTGATCCCCAGGGTGGGACCGGAGCAGGCCAGCACAGTGTCCCCGACCGGGTCAGTCCACGGTGATGGTGAACGTGGCCTTCACCTTCTGGGCGGGGACGCTGCTGTCTTTCACCTTGACCTGGAAGCTCGAGGTCGTGGCGGTGGACGACGGCGTGCCGGAGATCGTCCCGGACGTCTTGTTCAACGTGAGGCCGGCGGGAAGAGTCCCGGAGACGATCTTCCACTTGTACGGGGGCGTGGCTCCCGTCGCCGCCAACGTCGCCGAGTACGGCACTCCGACAGTGGCGTCGGGGAGCGACGTCGTCGTGATCTGCAGGGGCACCGCGGTGACCTTGAAACAGCCGTCGGTGCTGGTGTCCGAGGCGACCGCGTAATTCGAGTCGCCGGTGTAGGTGCTCTGGATGCACCAATAGCCGGGTGCGTCGGGCGTCAGGGGGGCCGAGGAGGCGGTGGAAGTGTCACCGGAGCCGGCGGACACCTCCACGGTGCTCCCGAGCGGATCGGCCGACGCCGAGCAGGCCTTGGGGCTCGGCAGTGGGCCGCATTCGGTGAAGCTGACGTTCCCGGTGGGAGGCCCGCTGGTGGCGTTTCCGGTCACCGAGGCCGTCACCGTGTTGGTGCTGTCTTCGGGGACGCTCGAGCTGGCCGGGGCGGCCGTGATGCCAGGCGCGTAGGTGCCCGCAGGCTCTGACAGCTGGCCGAAACCGTTGCCCGACGCGTCGATGGGTCCGGTGTAGATCTCGAGCTGGCCCGTGGAGCTGACGCGGCTGATGGGCGTCGCACCGGACGCCGCCAGAGACAGGCCGTCGATGCTCGAATTGCTGAAGTTGAGGCCGCCGAAACTGGGTGGCGGATAGACCTCATTCGTCTCGTAGTCGCGCAGCGCGTCGATGCCGACGGACATGTAGGTGCCTACCATGCCTCCCGACGCGGTCGTCGTGTTGGAGTAATTCTGGGTGGGGTCGTCGACGGTCACCGAGGTGCTGCCCCCGGTTCCTCCAGTAGACGTGACCTCGACGTCGGTGCTGACGGTGTCCCCAGGAGCAGGTGTCAACGCAAGCGGGGTCATGACGTTGTTGATGATCGCCTGCGAGCTGTACGTGACGACGCCGCCTGAGCACTCCACGACGACCCCACCGGCTGACACCCAATTGCTGACGGAGCTGAAGACGCCCGTTCCGTCGATCATGCCCGACGTCGCTTCCCCACAGCTCACGCTCGGAACGGTGAAGGTCGTGGCCGCCGAGTACGTCGTGGAGTTGTCGGGAATCGCGTTCGCTCTGGCGGGGCCGCCGTTCGTGATGAGCGCGACGCCGGCATAGTCCACGGCTCCAGGCAAGGGCACCACGTCGATGCACTCCCCCTTGCCCTCAGAGCCCGAGCTCGAGTAGTAGTTGCTGTCGCCCGAATACGAGTCCTCGAAGCACCACCACCCCGGGGATGTGGGGGTGAAGGGCGGCGAGACGGCCTTGGACGTGTTGCCTCCTGTCGGCGTGAGGGAGATCGGTCCGCTCGACTCGTCCGTGAGTGCCGTGCAGGGAACAGGGGGCGTCTCGTTGGCCAGGGGTCCACAGAGGCTGAACGTCACCGTGCCGGTCGGAGCAGGTCCAGAAGCACTCCCCGTCACGACGGCAACGTCAGTGCTGCTTTTTCCCTCTTTAATTCTGTAGGGATTCAGCGTGGTCATCATGGTGGTGGCGCTGCCGGAGGTTTGGATGGTCTCGGTCTCGGACCCGCAGGCGCTCTGGGACGGGGCGTTGTCCGTGTCACCGCTGTAGCTCGCTTGCACGAAGTAGGTCCCCGGGGTGTTGATGGTGACGGTTCCCGAGGGAGGCAAGGTGCCGGGCGTGGTGATCGATTCGGTGTCGGGAGGCCCGACGAGGACCGTGCAGGCACTGTCCGAATAGACGGAATAGGTCACGGATCCGGTGGCACCGGAGCCGGTCCCGCCGGCGAAGGTAGCCGTGTCGCTCACGGCGGTTCCCGGAGGATCGGTCAGGTTCGGTCCGACGGTCGTCCCGTCGAACAGCGCCGTCGAGATCGTCGTCGGCAGCGGTTGCGCCCCGGCCGGAGTAGCGGACAAGGCGCAGACAACTCCGCTCAACAAGGCGGTGACGGCCAAGGCCCGATACGCACGCGACGTGCGTAGGTGAGAGAACAGGTGCAGGCTCATCGAAGTCCCCCGTTTTCCGCTCGATGTTCCGCCGAGGCAAGACCTGGAGCCCCGCCCGGAAACGCACTCCGCAGACTAGATGTGCATGCATTCCTTTGCAACCACGATTTGAAGGAGACCAGGGGCGCCTCGCCGGGCCTCTTCAATCGAGGAATTCCGCCAGGGGAAACGATCGGTGGAGACGTGGGGGCACCAGGAAGTTCTGCCGGTGCGTGGTCTGGAGGACTTGGTTGAACGGGCCGTGGACCGTTCCGGGCCCCAAGGGGGGGTTCGAGCCGTACTGTCCGTCCATCGCCTGCCTCATGGCGTCGAAGGAAGTGCTGGTGGGCATGAACACCACGAAGTGCAAGCCAGCGGCCGGGTTCGAGACCACATGGTCGACCGCCGTATCGGAGCTGTAGGCGAACGGGTTGTCGAGCGTGTTGAAGTCGGAGCGCTGGGAGACTGCGGTTCCGGTTGGGAACGTCGTTCCGTAGTTGTCGGTCACCGGACTGGACAGGCGCGACAAGGGTTGCATCGACGACGAGTGACCGATGAACCCGTAGCGGCTGAATTCCGACTCGACCTTCGTCAGCGAGGCGACGCGCCCGCGTGCTTCCGGGAGGGTGATGGTCTGGGACGTCACCCTTGCCTCCACCTGAGGTCGGAAGGCGAAACCCGCCCGTTGCTGCGTGGAGGCGCCGTACCACGCTTCGAGGTCTTCGAACAGGTGGGAGAGGTGCATCGTCGTCCCGTTCGAGAAGTATCCGTTCGGCCACTGGTTGGTGACCGCGGGGAGTGACTCGAAGTTGGCGATCACCGAAGGCCCGAGAGCGGCGCGTTGGGTGGAGGTGAAACCCAAGAACAATTCGGCGGATTCGGGTATGGCCTTGGCGCCGGGGATGTCAGCCTCGAGTGCCATGGTCTTGGTGAGGCTGCGACGACCCGAGCCCATGGCGGCGCCGTCGACGAAGCCTCGGCGAATGCTCGTGATGCTCATGAGCTCTCCCACCGGGCCGTTGAAGACCGTGTCGAACGCCGTCTTGATGTGCTCGAGGTAATCGCTGGCCATCACGAAGGCCACGTCGTTTTGCTCGAGGATCGTGCCCGGCGGATCGCTGGCGAACGTGATGGCATTCAAAATGGCGAGCGTTGTCTGTCCGGTCTCGTTGCTCGTCACCAGATCGACTGGGAGCCACGCCTCGGACACGGCCGGAGGGAGAGCGTCGAAGTAGGGCAAGCCCCACGCGACGGCCAAGCCGAGACCGGACGGCGTGAAGGTGAGCAAGCCCGACTCCTCGAGACCTCGCAGGGTGGACTCGAGGGTGCTCTGCGCCTCTTGCAAGGCCGGATCGGAGAGAGGAACGGTGAGCATGGCGGTGACGACCATGTGATGGAGGGGAGGAACCGTCACCACCGTGTCGTTGTCGACCACGCGAGAGAGATCTGAGAACAGATGCTGTTCGAGAGGAAGGTGCTGGTGGGATGGCGACGTTCGGGGCGGCGGGCGACGCCTGGCCGCCTCAATCAGGTGATCGATGCGGTCGTAGGGCGAAGCGGCGATCAGGCCGGCGGCAGCGGCGTGCTTGATGAATTGGCGACGACTCAGCCCCATGCCCGCTCCCAGGTCGCCCGCAGCCTACGTCGTAAACGTCCCGAGGCCGCGAGCGACCCGCGACTCTCACGGGCGTCAGATCAGCCCGAGGGCCTTGACCTCGTCGCGCTCGGCCAGGAGCTCGTCGGAGGTGATGCCGATGCGCTCGCTGGCGAAGTCGTCACGGGCGAAGCCCTCGACCACCGACCACCCGCCCTTGCCGTCGGAGGCGACGGGAAAGCCGAACTGGAGCCCCTCGGGCGCGCCGTACTGGCCGGTGCTCGCCACGGCCACCGAGAAGCAGTCCCCGGCGGGCGTCTCGTTCCGCAGCGAGACCACGGTGTCGATGGCCGCGGCCGCGGCCGAGGCGGCCGACGAAGAGCCACGAGCGTCGATGATGGCGGCGCCCCGCTTCTGCACGGTCGTGATGAAGTCGCCCCGGAGCCAGCCTTCGTCGCCGATGACCTCGGGTACGGGCTTGCCGCCGATGCGCGCGTTGGCGAAGTCGGGGAACTGCGTCGCCGAGTGGTTGCCCCAGATGGCGAGGTTGGTGACGTCCGCCACGAGCGCGCCCGCCTTGCGGGCCAGCTGCGCCTTGGCCCGGTTCTCGTCCAGCCTCGTCATGGCGAACCAGCGATCGTCCGGGATCTCCGGCGCGTTGGATCGGGCGATGAGGCAGTTCGTGTTGCAAGGATTGCCGACCACGAGGACGCGGACGTCGGATGCGGCGTGCTCGGCGATGGCCCGCCCCTGCGGCTTGAAGATGCCGCCGTTCACGTTGAGCAGGTCGCCGCGCTCCATGCCCGCCTTGCGGGGCACGGAGCCCACGAGGAGCGCCCACGTCGTGCCGTCGAACGCGGTCTTGAGGTCCGACGTGGCCACGATGTCGTTCAAGAGGGGGAAGGCGCCGTCGTCGAGCTCCATGCACACCCCCTCGAGCACCTTCATGGCCGGCTCGATCTCTAGCAGACGCAGCACGATGGGCTGGTCCTCGCCGAGCAGCTGGCCCGAGGCGATGCGGAAGAGGATGGAGTAGCCGATCTGGCCACCAGCGCCGGTGACCGTGACGTGGACAGGAGACTGGGCCATTGGGGGGTCCTTTCTGGTGGGGGACGGATGCCGCCGCGGGGACGATCGGGGCGCTAAAGGCGGTCGACGATCGCCGCGGCGAACTCGGAACACTTGACCTCAGTGGCACCGTCCATCAAGCGGGCGAAGTCGTAGGTCACCACCTTGTCGGCGATGGTGGCCTCCAGAGCGTGCACGATGTCGGATGCCGCCGCGTTCCATCCGATGTGTTCGTACATGAGCACGCCCGAGAGCAGGACCGAGCCTGGGTTCACCTTGTCCTGCCCGGCGTACTTGGGCGCGGTCCCGTGGGTCGCCTCGAACACGCCGTGGCCGGAGACGAAATTGATGTTGGCCCCCGGAGCGATGCCGATCCCGCCGACCTGGGCGGCCAAGGCGTCGGACAGGTAGTCGCCGTTGAGATTCGTGGTGGCGATGACGTCGAAGTCGGAGGGACGGGTGAGCACCTGCTGCAGCGTGATGTCGGCGATGGTGTCCTTCACGAGGAGCTTGTCGCCGGGGTCGCCGTCGCAGTCGTCCCATCCCACGGCCACGTCGGAGAACTCTTCGCGGACGAGCTCGTAGCCCCACTCGCGGAAGGCGCCCTCGGTGAACTTCTGGATGTTGCCCTTGTGGACGAGCGTCACCGAGCGCCGCTTGCGATCGAGCGCGTACTCGATCGCGGCGCGGATGAGTCGTTTCGAACCCATTTCGGAGATGGGCTTGATCCCGATGCCCGAGCCATCCCGTATGGGCCAGCCCATCTCGGACCTCAGGAAATCGGTGAGCCGGTCCGCCTCGGGAGTCCCCTCCTTCACCTCGTAGCCGGCGTAGACGTCCTCGGTGTTCTCGCGGAAGATCACCATGTCGACCAGCTCGGGGTGCACGACCGGTGAGGGCACGCCGGCGAACCACCGGACCGGGCGAAGGCACACGTAGAGGTCGAGGATCTGGCGCAAGGCCACGTTCAGGCTGCGGATGCCGCCGCCGACGGGCGTGGTCAGCGGCCCCTTGATGCCGATGAGGTGGTCACGGAACGCCTGGACCGTCTCGTCGGGCAGCCAGCTCCCTGTCTCGTCGAAGGCCTTCTGCCCCGCTAGGACCTCCTTCCAGGCGACGGAGCGGCCGTGCTTGGTGGCCGCCGCATCGAGGACCAGCTTGGCGGCGGGCCAGATGTCCACGCCGGTGCCGTCGCCCTCGATGAACGGGATGACGGGCTCGTCGGGGACGACCAGGTCTCCGTCGTCGCCCATGCGGATGAGATCTGCCATGCCCCGGATGCTATGGGGCGGGGCGGCGGACCTCCCAATTCAGGCCGTCGGGGACCCCGACTTCGTCATCGGCTCCCCGCCGCCGTCGATCGGTCAGCCGCAGGAGCGGAGCCCCGACGCGCTCGATCGCGGACGAACGTGGTCCCCGCGGCTCTCCACGCCCAGGGCACGGTAGAAGGCGACGGACTCCCCGGGCCGGCGCGAGAACCGCACGATGGAGGGGACTCCGGACACCCTGCCCGGGGTCGATGTCGCCACCCGACGTCCCGGCGTCACGAGACGTGTGGTCCTCCCCCGGCTAATGTCGGATCAACACGATGTTCGAGTAGGCCGATCCGGCCAGGACGGCGTCGCGCTCTCCGAAGTCGGCGATCTTCCCGTTGCTCAGGACCAAGAGCAAGTCGCACTGCGACGTCGTCTCGATGCGATGCGAGATGATCACGACGGTGACGTGATCTCTGAGCTCGGAGAGGGTCTTTCGGATGAGCGACTCGGTGCGTCCGTCCACCGCACTGGTCGGTTCGTCGAGCACGATGAGCTTGGGGGAGCCGATGAGCGCCCGGGCGATGGCCAGGCGCTGCTTCTGGCCGCCCGAGAGCGAGCCACCACCTTCGCCCACGAGGGTCTCGTAGCCCTCGGGCATCTTGACCACGTCCTCGTGGAGGTGGGCCGACTTGGCCGCCTCCATGACCTCGAGCTCGTCGAAGTCCCTGAAGAACTTGATGTTGTCGATGACCGAACCCTGCAAGAGCACCGGTTCTTGGGGGACCAGCGCCACCGTGTTGTGCGCGTCGCCCTTGGAGATCGCCGCCGCGTCGACGTCGCCGATGGTGGCCCGACCGCTCGTCGGCTCGCGCAGCCCCAAGAGGATCTGGCTGATGGTCGTCTTGCCGCTGCCCGAGGGCCCGAGCATGCCGACGATCTTGCCCTCGGGGATGCGCATGGTGATGCCGCACAGGGCCAGCGTCATGCCGTCGTAGGAGTACTCCACGGCGTCGAAGTCGACCAAGAAGGACTCGGGCACGCTCTCTCCGGGCGTGGTCCGGGCGTCGTCGAAGCGGTGGATGTCATAGGTCAGGTCTTCGAGCATGCCCTGAGAGGAGCGCAGGCCCTGGATGGAGCCCTGGACGCCCGAGCCGTAGCTGACGGATCGCAACACCAAGATGAGGACGATGGCGTGCTTGGAGAAGGTCTCGTGACCGGCCAAAAAGACGATGGCGATGACGATGGCCAGGGCGAAGGACTGGTACAAGATCGGCGCGATGCTGCCGAGGATCTGGGCCCGGCGGTACATGCGGCCGGCCTCTTCGATCAGCCCGCGCAGCGTGTCCATGACCCGGTTCTCGACACCGAACAAGCGGAAGTCGCGGCTGACCCGGGTGTACTCGGTCACCCGGGTGGCCATGGCCCGGGTGAACTTGGAGACGTCGCGGCTGGCCTGGCGGCTGCGCTTGTTGAGGGGCCGCAGTATCTGCAAGAGCACGAAGCCGATGGCGATGACGCCGATGGCGGCCTCGGGGTCGACGGCGAGGGCCACGGCCAAGAGCCCGGCCACCATCATGAGCGATTGGAGGCCCGACGACAGGCTCCCGACGGCACCGGCGGTGGCCCCGCTGTTCATCGTGAGGAGCTGTTGGAGGTGCCCGAGGCGCTCGGTCGATTGGAGGGACCAGGTGGAACGGAAGAACCCGGTGACGACGCGGGTCCGCGTCGTCGTCAGCGCCTGTTGGGCCACCGACGTGGAGATCAAGGTGCCGAAGATGTTGGACGTGAAGAAGAGCCCCAAGGCCACGCACAAGATGATGAGCGCGCTCTTGTTCGTGAGGGCGGGGCCGATGCCGTGGAAGAAGCCCTTGCCCTCGAGATTGCCCACCGCCACCTCGGTCAGGACCAACAAGAGGACCGCTTGGGCTCATGGCGCCGACGATGGCGAGCAGGGTGAAGGCGACGACCTTCAAGCGCAGATTGCCCAGGCCGAGGAGCCGGAAGACCGAGAGCAGGGACTCCGTCGGTGCGTTCTCGGTGCTGGACGGCCGTGTCGAGATGTACTGTTTCTTCACTGGTCCTGTTCCGGCGGCGGGCGACGATCCTGCGCGAACGATCGAGGAGCGACATTGTAGTCTCTGGCCCAAATACGGGGCCCTCGGCTCGCCCGGTTGTTCGCCCTTCTGGCGTCGCGAGGGCACGGGGCACTCGATCTCCCAAACCGCGGCGATTCCCGCTGATCCGAAGACGGGCCTTTGCCGAGTCCCCAATCTCGGTCGCGTACTCACAAATCCCCGATCACGACCCTTCCGGTCGGGTCTCGGCGCTGCCTGGAGGCGAAATCACCGCCTCGCGAGGACAACCGGGCTCTTCAGGCCCGCAGGAGCCGTGACATCGCGTGTTCGCGTCCACGTCAACAAGTGTTCACCCGCGATGCATCGCGCCCGCCTGGCAGTGTGACGAGCGGGAGACGATAATGGAGGGTTCGTGCTCGGCCCCGGGGCGCAAGCGAAGACGTTCATCGGAGAGCGGAGTTGGACACACTCGATACTGACGACGCGGCCGGCACCCACAGCACGGCGCCCGGGCCGGATGCAGCCGCGGACTTCGGGCGCCGGCTCGCCACGGCGGCGCATCCTGGTGCTCATCAAGTGCATGGGCCGCGGCGGCGCCGAACAGCTGCTGGTCCACATGATCCGCCACCGCGACCGCGAGCGGTTCGACTACGAGGTGGCCTACGTCCTCGAGTCCGAGAACGCGCTGGTGCCCGAGCTCGAGGCCGCCGGCGTCCCCGTGCACTCGCTCGGCGCCCGGAGCAACCGGGACTTGGGTTGGACGCTCCGGCTCCGCGCGCTCCTGCTCCGCGGGAACTTCGACGTCGTCCACTCGCACCTGCCCTATGCGACCGTGTTCGGCCGGATGGTGGCCCTCACCGTGCCCCGGCGGCGGCGCCCAGCGCTCGTCTCCACCGAGCACACCCCGTGGAACTGGCTCGCACTCACCTGGAAGGTGTTGTACCGGCCCACGATCGGGCTCGACGACCGCGTCCTCACCGTCTCGGAGGCGACGCGTCGCACCCTACCCCGGAGCCTCCAGGACCGCGTCCAGGTCGTCGTCCACGGTATTGATCCCGCCCCCGTGCGCGCTGAGATGCAGCAGCGTCAGGCGCTTCGCCGCGACGTGCGCGCCGAGTTCGGGCTGCAGGACGGGGAGCTGCTGGCCCTGACCGTGGCCAACCTGCGGCCGTCGAAGGCCTACGACGTCCTCCTGCGCGCCGGCGCGCCTGACGACAGAGCGCTCCGTCCCGGTCCGCTTCGTCGCGGTCGGATGGGGGCCTTTGCGCGACGAGCTCGAGGAGGAGCGGCGGCGGCTCGGGCTCGGCGACCGCTTCCGCTTCGCCGGCGAGCGCTCCGACGTGCTGCGCCTCCTGGCCGGCGCCGACCTCTTCGTCCTCCCCTCGCGCGCCGAGGCGCTCCCCGTCGTGATCATGGAGGCAACGACCGCCGGCGTGCCCCTCGTGGTCACCTCGGTGGGCGAGATGCCGTTGCTTTTCACCGACGGCATCGACGCCCTCGTGGTCCCGCCGGACCAGCCCGAGGCGCTGGCCGACGCCGTGGCCGCCCTGGCCGGCGACGGCGACCTCCGCCGGCGACTCGCGTGCGGCTCATTGGCCCGGGGCGGGCTCTTCGACGTGACGCGCTGCGTGCGCGAGGTCGAAGCCGTCTACGACGAAGTGCGCCCGCCGGCCGCCCGAAAGGGGGCTTGAAGCACCTCACGGGCCGCCGGTCGTCCGAGCCTGTTTCAGGTCTCGGCACCCCAGCCGGTGCTCGACCAGTCCGCCTGAGCGCCGTCGGAAAACTGGCTGTCCCACTGGACCGTGGTCATGCCGTGCACCACGGGCTCGGTGGGTGGGCGCTCGTCGGGTCCGGGCCCGAGCCGGGTCTTCTTGTGCTTCGCCCGGCGCACCTGCCAGGGATACAACCGCTCTCCGGGCCGAGCCACCGGGATGGCCAGCACGACGAAGAGCAGAGGGAGGACGAGGGTGCGCTCTCGCGTGAGGAGGCCGAGGTTCCCCAACGCGGCGAAGGCGTAGAAGAAGCCGAGGCAGTAGATCAGCGCCATGAGCACGTACGGCCGCTGGGCGCAGACGCGGAAGAGGCAGCGCAGCCGATTCCAGGAGTAGACGATGACCGCGAAGATGAGCGTGTTCTCAATGGACGCAATGATCTGGGTGATGCTGCGGGCGTTGAACCAGAAGGGGTCGAAGAGCACCGTGTACACGTCACGCGGGTAGTACAGCGGGTTCGGGGAATACGGGATAGCGCCGGTTCCGGATTGGGAAACCACCCCGCCGTTGTTCTGGTTTATCTTCGTCAGCGCACTGCTGAGCCCGCCCTTGGCGTTGGTCAGCGGGTGGATGAGGTGGCGGGCGGTGATCCCGACGATGACGATGGCTGCAACCACGAAGACGAAGGCTCCGAGCATGGCGAGAGGTCCGCGGCGGCGCACCTGTGGGAGCTGGCGGCCGCCGACGAGTGCCCGCACGACCATGGCGATGGCGAATCCACCGACCAGCAGCACGAGCTCGTTCGGGCGTATCACGAGCCCGATCGCTCCGCCGATCAGCACATAGAGGTAGCCACGCTTGATACGGGCCAGCACCAAGGCCATGCCGTAGGCCGTGAGGCCCAGCCCGAACAGCATGGCCGACTCTTTGCCCACGTCCGCCGTCCAGAAGGCGATGGATGGGAACAAGAAGACGAGCCACGCGTAGAACCGTCGATCGACACCCGGGAAGGTCACCGAGAAGCCCTTGTAGAAGAAGACGGTCCCGACGAAGGCGAGCCACGCCGCGACGAAGAAGGCAGCGAGCTGGTTGGGCCCGACCAGAGTCATGATGATCCCGCCGTAGTCCGAGACCGAACCGGCGTTGATGAAACCTCGGACGTTGCTGTTGGCGAACGTGAAGTGACCGCTCCGCCAATTGTCCGCCAGGATGGAGCCCTGCTTGTCGTAGAGGTTGAAGTCGGCCACCCCGTGGTAGAAGTGGTGCACCACGAAGATCTGCGCCGGGGCGCAAAGCAGGTGGAGGACGACGCTGGCCACTATCACGTTGCGCAACAAGCGGTACGAGTCGCGGGCCGACACCCTCCGCGCGATGATCGTGCCGAGCCACAGCAGGACGGCGAAGACCAAGATGGCGGCGGGCAGGTCCGTCCCGACCCCCGTGCCCGAGCTCACGTTGTGCCCAGCCTGGGTCGTCGACATTGCCGCACGGTGCCCTTCATGGCGTGCACCCGTCCTTCACGACGCCCACGAGCCGTGGACCGAGGGCCACAGGTCCAGGTCGAGGTCGGGCACGAGCGTCGACAGCAGTCGGACGTCCGGTGCGTAGACATCGGCGAGGCGGCGGCAGACGTCGCGGTCGAGTGATATCAACTCGCGCGATGCGCTGACGCGGGCCGGCATGGCCGGCGGGCGGAACGGGGGGAGCCCGAGGAAGCGGTAGGTCCGCTCGAGCTCGCCTCCGGGGTCGGCAACGCACTGTTCGTACTGCAGGACCAGGATGCGATCACGGGCAACGTGCTGGAGCCATCGTTCGAGCCACTGTCCGTACAGACCGCGCACAACCGCATCGGCGTGGACGTCTGGCGTGATCCGCCCGGTCTGGCGACGGTGGTGGGTGAGGCCGGAGCGGAACCGCTCGACAGGGTCGCGCACGAGCAAGAGCAGGCGCGCGTGCGGCGCCGACTTCGCCAGCAGTGGAGGAACCCAGGGCTGGTGCAGGTAGTCCGGCGTCCACTCGCCCGTGACCCGGCCCTCCGGGCGCGGGAACCACGAGTGATACGTCTCGATGTCGGCCTCCCCGAAGGGTCGGGTGGCGAAGCGTCCGAAGAAGTGGCGCTCCTTGTGGATGTCCGCCCGGCAGGCGACCTCCGGATGCGCCGCGATGAGGTCGTACCACCAGGTCGTACCCGACTTCTGGGCGCCGATGCCGACGAAATCCGGTGGGCCGACCACCTCGCCCTCGCCGAGTGCGGGCGCCGAGAAGTCGAACCCGTCCTCCCAGGGGGCATAGCGGCCGAAGGCGTGCAGGACCATGCGGCGGGCGGGCACAGGGAGCGCGGCGAGGGCCGGCAGGGCGACCCTGTGCAGGCGTTCGGCCGCGCCAGAGGATCCGTTCGAGGCAGTGGGCATCGTCACTGCCTCAGCGGACGGTGGACCTCGTGCGGCCGCGGTGCGCCCGGTCGGCTCGAGCGCCCAGTTGATCGCCCGCGCACTGCTCGACGGGCCGGGGGGAGCTCAGGGGGACCATCGGCCGATCAGCCTAACCCAGGGCCAGAGGGACATCGCCGTCGCCGTCGCCGTCGACCTCGAGCTGAATCTTCCCGCCCGGGCCGGGCGAGCTGCGCCCGAGCGTTCACCTTCGAAGTCGGGGCCGGCACCTGGGACGGCCTCCTGGTCGCCGGCACGGACCAGCCGCGCCCTGAGACCCGGAGGAGCCGCGACCTTCAGTGACCCAGGATCTGAGGATGGGCGCCGCCCTCGAATGCGGCGCTCCCCATGGCTTCGTCGAGCGAGGCCATGTCGCCGGTCGCCTGGTCCTCGCCGGCGCGGATCAGGTCGCTACCGCCCTTGGCGACCACGTCGGGCTCGATCCGCTCGGCCTTCTGAGTCGGCGCCTCGTCGGGAGGCTTGTCGTAGGACTCGACACCCCGGTCACGCACGAGCTTCGTAGGCGTCCCGTCGGAGAACCAGCGTGCCTCGTGGCGTTCGTAGGGGTCGGTGTACCAGCCCTCCTCGTGCTCGGACTCCATGCGCACTCCCTTCCCGAGACGGGACCTCGAGTCACGTCACGTTGCGTCAGTCCTGTCCTCACTTCGTCACGCGCCGCAGGGACATAGCCCGCCGTCGCACCGTAGTCGAGCCGGCCGCCACCGAGCGGCGCCCGGTCGTGGATCCCGGTGTTCGCCGAGGGTGCTATTGATCGACTGACGCGATGACGCTTCGTTTTCCACTGGGAAGCCGGGGCAACTCGTCGAGATATTCCAGGTCTACCGGAATCTCTCCCATCCTCTCATTGATGTTTCTCAGGAAGGTCGACAGGTCCTCTTTCTCGAATCGCTCCCGGTCGGCCACGATCTCGATACGTAAACGTCCATCCTGTACGCGGCAACGAAACGCGATCACCCAATGAAGGTGCTTTACGCAATCGCCGATCTGGGCGGCGAAGATCTTTCCTCGGCCCGGTATCTCGAGAAAGTCAGATTCGCGCCCCTCGATGGAAGCGGCCAGCGGGGTGTCCCATCCGCACGGACATTGAAGCTCCTGCGAGAGAGCGAGCCGATCCCCGATCCGATAGCGGATCAGCGGCGTCTGCTTCATGTAGAAGCTCGTCACGAGCAATTCGCCCTCGCTGGCCGGCTGATCATCGGACCCGATGACTTCGAACACACCGCTTGTCACATCGATGTGCAGCCGACCTTGTCGGCACTCCATGATGAAGGGAGCACCTTCTGATGATGCGTACTGGTTGCGAACAGGGCAATTGAACACCCGCTCCATGACGTCGCGCTGACTACTCGTCAGGGTCTCGCTGGTGGTAAAGATCGCTTGGAGATCGAATGATGTGGCTGCTCCCGTCATTTCAATGAAGCTCGCCAATTCGCCGATGGCCGAAGGGAAGCCGTTGATGAATCGCGGCCTGAACCTGGCCAGATCTTCAACGTAGTAAGGCAGAGTGCTCGGAGCCATATGGAAGGTGCTGTAATACCGAATGCGCTCGAGGAAGTTGTTCCGCCAGAACCGTTGCGCGGAGACGTCGTTGGCACCGATCAGATGACGACCCGAGAACCAGGCGATGCGATCGCGGCCGAGCTTGTAGCCGTGCATCGCCCACATGGCCTCTTGTCGAGCGAACCGCTCTCCATCACTGTCCGCCGAGCTGAAGACGACCAGCGACTTCCCCGTCGTCCCACCCGTGTAACACTTTCGAAGTTTGCCGCTTCCATGAATGACGATGTCCTCGATGTGCGCCCTGAGCTCTTCTTTCTCCAGAACCGGGAAGTCGGCCAGTTCCGTCGAAGAGACCTGAGCGTATTTGCCCGCGTAGTACTGCGATCGTGTCGATGCGTGAGAGATGATCTCGTGGGTTCGATCGGTCTGGATCTTGAGGAGATCGTCCTTCGGTAGCTCCCTCGTCGCATTCCAGCGGATCAGCGATTCTCGGAACTCCCTACCTCGACGTCGCCTGAACAGCGACACTCCGGCCACGGTCACGACGGCGTCCTTGAAGACAGCAGGAGCGTGATCCATGAGACGTTGTTTGACTTCGGTCGTCAAGATCTGAAGCCAGGCTCGTAGTGAAGACAACAGTTTCATCATTCTCGGCACGGCAGATCTTCGCGCCGCGCCAGGTGCGGGCGATTGCGGTCGAGATCGCTGGCGGACGCCGCGGCTCACTTCCCTGTGATGGAGGTGAACGGCACCGCGCTCGACGGCGGGGTCGGATCGACCTTCTCACCCCACTTGCCGTAGACGGACGCCACCCGCTCGGTGGTGGTCCCGCGGCCGTCGCGCACGACGACCGTCGCGCTCAGAGGGAGGTAGGGCGCCGTGGTCGAGACGAAGAGCGACACGCCGGCGATGCCGTTCGTCGGCGGGGTTCCCGGACTTCCCGAGACTACGACCACGGGCTGGCCGGCGACTTGGTTGGCCCCGTCCACCCTCAGGTGGGGCTCCTCGGGCACGAAGGCGACGATCGCCGCACCCGGCGAGAGGTTGGCCGCCAGGCTGGCGTAGCCCGGTTCGCCCTTGTGGAACGAGATCCACTTGCCGGCATACGCGGCCGCGGTCGCCGACGAGAGCTGGAGCGCGCCCTCCAAGAAGGCGGTCGAGCCCCTGATGTAAACCGTCTGGTCGGCCAGGATGGCGTCGAGCGCGGGGGTGCTTCCGCTGCGGACGGACTCCGACGCCGCCGTGGCACTGGCCGCGCCGATCTCGGTGGTGGTCTCCGAGGAGGAGACGGTCTTCGTCACGAAGTGGACCGACGACTGCTTGTGGTACGCCTTGATGGAGGTCGTGAGGATCTGGGTCGGCGTCTTGCCTGCCAGCGCTCCTTCGCTCGGCCCTCCGCCGCCGCAAGCGGCGAGCGTGCACGCCACCACGGCGGTCGCGGCCAGTGCCGCCCACCTGAGGGCACGGCGACGCGACGGTCGGATGCGCCCGCCTCCCGTGTCGTGGAGGCAGGTCATGAAGCGTTCAGGGTAATCCGGGCGCGCGCGTGCGAGGTCGCGGCCGGTGACCCGGCCGTCATGGTCGTCGTCGTGGTCGGCGCCGTTGTGGTCGTCGTCGTGGTCGGCGCCGTGGTGGTCGTGGTCGTCGACGAGGTCGTGGTCGTGGTTGTCCCCTTGGGCCTCGTCGTGGTCGTGGTCGTGGTCGTCGACCCGGAGCCGGCGCCGGGCGCTCCCCGGTGCCGGTGGCCGCCGCCCGAGCCGCCGCCGCCCGGGCCCGAACCGCCCACGCCACCTCTGTTCCTCGCCCCGCCGGCGGAGCTCGTCGTCGTCGTCGCACCGCTCGGGCCCGGCGCCGGGAGGCCCGACCCCGGTGGCACACTCGGTCCGACCGGAGGCACACGCGCCGGCGGCGCACCGCCGTCGAGGACAGTCAGCAGCGAGTCGTCCGAGCCCTCCATCCCGAGAGCCCAGGCTCCGATGCCGAGGAGGCCCGAGCGGTCCGCCAGCTCCTCTTTGAGCGCCAGCGTGTTCGCGTTGTCGAAGTAGACCTGGTGCCACTGCCCGCCGGATTTGTACGCCGTCCACGCCGTGTCGCTCGCCGCGTCCCAGTAGGTCGGGCCGGACGCCATGGCCTGGGCGTCGGTCACGGGCTCGGCCGGGCCGGTCACCGCGTCGCCGAGAGCGGGGCCGGCCGTCACCATGTCGTAGCCGAAGAGAGGCACGCCGAGGATGACCTTCGACGCACCCACGGCGGAGACGTACTGCTTCATGTACTGCGCGTCGGAATAGGGTCCACTCTCGGCCGAGGGTCCCGCGGCCGGGCCCTGGTTCACGTCGTAGGCCATGACGAAGAAGGCGTCGACCGAGCGTGCCAGGCCTCGGATGTCGTAGAAGCCCTCCGGGTCGCCGGCGGACGAGGCGTAGGTGGCCATGGTGAACTGGTACGTCGGGTTGGCGGCGCGCAAGATGCCGCCGATCTGGGCCACGAGCCGGTCCAAACCCGCCTGGTCGGCGCTGCCGTTACCCTCGAAGTCGAGGTTGACGCCGTCGAGGTGCTTGGCCTCGACCAGCGCCAGCAGGCTCTCCCCCAGCTCGCGGCCCGCGGACGGATCGTGGGTCATGGCATCGAGGGAAGGCTGCGAGAAGTCGGTGGCGGTGAGCACCACCCGGTCACCCGCCGCGTGCGCCCGAGAGACCAGATCGACGAGATCCTGGCTCTGGTACCCGTCCCAGCCCGGGCCCGACTGCTGCACCGTGCCGTCAGGGTTCACGTCGACCCCGAAGTAGGCGAGGGTCGAGAAGTCGCCCACCGGGAAGCTCCGCTGCTGCGGGAGCGACCAGTACGGGGCGTAGCCGAAGACCTCGTGTGGCGCCGTGGCGGCCGCCGCCACCGACGGCGGTGCCGGTGTGGGCGCCGTCGTGGCCCGTGGCAGATCGAGGGTGGCGGTCGACCCCAGCAACCGCGACTCGACCGGACTCGCCACCTCGTGCTGTGGCCTCGGCGGTGTCGGTGCGCTGCGCGCCGGGATCACACCGCCGGAGACGAGGCACCCTCCAATGAGGAGGAACACACCGAGTCCGGTGGCGATGGACGCCCGACGGAACCGGCGGGCCCGCCTCCCACCGCGACGGCCCGGGCATCCCCTCGGTCGGCGACACGCCGGGGAACCGGGGCGGCCCAGGCGGCCCGGGGGGGCCCGATGACCCGGACCGCCCAGGTTCACGAACAGGCTGCGAGCTCGCCGGCCCCGCGATGACCTCGTCGGGCACGACGACTGGTGACTCGACCGGGATCGGGAGATAGGCGGGCCCGGTGTCGTCCGCGAGTTGACTGACGTCATCCTCTTCGGCGAGCTCCTGGGGTCGGCGCCCCACCGGTCCCACGATGGCGTCGAGCAGCTCCACCGCGTCGGGAGCGGCCGACGGGACCGGCTCGGCGGCGGCTTCGTCGAGCGCGTCGAGAAGATCGAGAGCGCTCCCCCAGGCGAACCCGGGCGGCATCTCGACGGTGGCGAGCAGGTCGAGGGCGTCGGGAGGGTCCTCGGCGCGAGGCCCGATCGCACCAGCAGGATCCGCACCAGCAGGATCCCCACCAGCAGGCTCCGCACCCACCGGCACCACCGGTGCGGGCGCTGCGGCCCACCAGTCCGCATCCGGTGGTTCCGTACCCGCCGGGGACGAGTCGGAGAACGCCTCGCCGGTCGCGGGTCCGAGCTCGTTTCGGTCCGGCGGAGGCGTCACGCCCGCCACCGGGAGTGCGGACGTCTGCCGGCTCTGCCAGTCCGGGAGTTCACCCAGGACGTCGAACCCGGTGCGCGAGGCCGGTGGCAGCTCCGGCTCCGCTGGGTCGGTCATGTAAGCCGTGAGCGAGATGGTGTCGAGCAGCGGCACGGTACCCATGGCCGGGCGGCGCCGAGCCGGCCACACGAACGGCCAGCGTCGACTCGTGTCTCGCTGTCTGGGCATACTGCGGTCGTCCTCCGCCCGACGCCGCCGAGGGCGGGCCGGGATGGGTCTTGGGCTCTGGTGGGGGGCTGGCAGTTCCGGATCGGACCGCCCCGGGCTCCGACCGGGTCGTGCTCAGGACCCCGATCTCACTTCGCGAGGCTAGGTCCAACAGGTGAACGCGTCTTGACGCGGGCGTAACAGGGAAGTGAACTCCTCCCCCGGCCCTGCTCCGACCGCTCCGACCGCTTCAGACCGCAGGCCCGACGGCGCCCTGAATCTCGGAGAGCAGGGCGGTGAACGCAGCGTCGTCGACGTCGAGCGGGGACCTGACCGCCCTGGCCGCGGCGGCGAGGGACACGGCGGTGGCCGAATCGCCCGACCTCGCCGAGACGAGGGCGAGCGTGAGCACGGCCTGGAGGGCCGAGGCCTGCGTCCGCCCCGAGCGCCGCTGGTCGGCCAGCCGCCCGAATGCGTCCACGGCACGCTGAGCCGCTTGCATCGCCTCGTCTAATTGGCCCTGACGGAGCCGGAGCAACGCCAGCGACGACCCGAGGCGCGGGTTCGCCGGGTCCAACTCCTGGGCCAGCACGAGGTGGCGACCGGCGTCAGCCAGCACGAACGGGTCGTCGCGCCGGCCGTGATGGGCGAGGTCGGCGTGGACGAGCAGGCACCAGGCCCGGCCGTTGGCCATCTCGAAGCGCTCGTCGTCTGAGAGGTCGTGGCGTGCGTCGCCGGTCCGGGGTGCTTCGAGCGCCTGGCGCGCCATGCCCATGCCGTCGATGCGTTGCCAGGAATTGGCGCCGAGCATGAGCATGGCCGCCAACGAGACGTCGAGCCGGGGGGCGTAGTCGTCCTCTCCGACGTCCGACGGCCCGAACCAGTCCGTCGCTCCGGCCTGCTCGTCGGCGCGACTCGGTTCGACCGCACGCGCCTCGACCCACGTCGGCGTGTCGTCGCCCGGCGCCGGATCGGGCTTCTGACTCCCACGTCGCCTGGCGTGCCTGGCCACTCCTGGGAACTTAGCCCTCACTTTCGACCATCCCTGCGGGAGCCACCGCCCGGCCCGACTGCCCGCGCTCCCGGCGCCCTCCACCTGTCCGGGGACGAAGATGAGCCCGGCCGTAGAGCCGGGCTCATCTTCACTGCTCCGTGCTGCTCCGGCGGATCCGGCGCCGGGCTGCGGTTCGAAGCCCGCAGCCCGGGGAGGCCGGACCTGCCGGCGGAGTTGCCGGTTACGGCTTCAGGTTGCCGTCCGTCGTCATGACGAGGCAGTAGCCGACGGGGTTGCTGGCCGTGGCCGTCACCGTGGCGTTGGTGTTGCCGTCGTCGTAAACGCCGCTGTGGCTGCCCGCGATCGCCGAGTTGTCGGTGTCCTGGTCCTTCGACGGGAAGTTCCACACCGAGCTCGGGCCCTCGTTCGCCGGGTTGTAGGCCGAGGCGCTCAGGCCGTCGCTCCACGCCGGAGCCGGGATGCCCGATGCCGTCGTGTTGTACAGCGGATTGCTCGTGTCGGTCTCGCCGTCCTCGACCATCAGCGGCAGCGGGTAGAAGCCCTGATTCGTGATCTGCTTCTGAATCTCGCTCAGGTAAGTCGACCCGGTGTTCGGATCGACGTCGCTCGCCGTCGAGGGCTTGCAGAGGAAGCCGTCCTCGCTGATGGCGTTCATCGTCGCCGGGCTGGCGGTGGTGATGTTCGCCGAGTCCGAACCGTCCGAGTACACGTTGTACAGGAGCCGGTCACCGGGGAACGGTGTGCCCGACGCGCCCGGGAGCTGGGCGGCGATCGAAGCCTTGGTGATGGTGACGCCGTTCATCTCACCCAGTCCAATCGTGGACGTCGAGCTCCCGGAGCAGAAGCTCGGGTTCGGGGCGCAGATCGACTGGTACTTGCCGTACGAGAAGAAGAACAAAGCGTTCGACTCGTCGCCGTTGGCCAGGATCGA
Source organism: uncultured Acidimicrobiaceae bacterium (assembly GCA_963828505.1). Lineage (GTDB taxonomy): Bacteria > Actinomycetota > Acidimicrobiia > Acidimicrobiales > RAAP-2 > Bog-473. The sequence goes on along the minus strand of CAWHFM010000003.1, from coordinate 140,059 downwards.
CGCCGTCTCGTTCTCGAAGATGACGTGGTTGGCGTCCTCACCGCCGAACGGGAAGGTATCGGTCGACGGGATGTTCAGCGCCGACACCCAGGTGGCCTCGGTGCCGGAGCCGTTCTGCGCGATGTAGAGCGCGATGGGCTCGTTCGCCGGGGTCCCTTGGCCACCGTTGAAGCAGTACCAGTTGTTGGTCAGAGTCACGCCACCCGGCCCATTGCAGGTCGCGCTGTCGGTGTAGATCGACTCGAGCTGCGCCGTCGACAGGTTGGTCACGCTGGCCGACGGCGTCGCAACGCCAACGACCTTGGTCCAGTGGATCCACGTAACCCCGTCCATGGCATAGGCGACGAAGTTCAGGCCGTTATAGTCGACCTTCGACCCGCCGGCCAGGTTCGGCGCACGCGAGGACCGCGCGGCACTGATGGCCGACACGTTCGGGCTCGCCGGCGCGTGGGCCTGCAACTCCTCGAGCTCGGCGATGCCGTTGGACGAACCGAGCGCCGGCTCCTGGACGAGCACGTCGTTGAACGGGTTCTCGTTCCCGAAGGGGATGAAGCCGTTCTCACCGACCGCCGGGGTCGTGATGACGCTCAGCGCGTCGCTTCCGACCGTGGCGGTCGCCGCCGTCTTGAGCTTGAACTTCGTGCTGTTCGTGACGCTGGCGATGGTGTCACCCGCCGGGATGCCGGTGCCCGAGACCACATTGAACTTGAGAAGACCCGAGGTGCCCGGGGACACGTTGGTTACCGTCTTCGACCCGCTGGTGATGCTCGCGGTGACGTTGGTCACGACGTCGTGGGACAGGGTCGTGCCCGCCTCGCCGTTGAGGCCGGGGCAGCCGTAGTCGAGTGGCTGCGTGGACCCGCTCGACGCCACCAGGTCGCAGCCCGGTGCCTGGTTGAAGATATCGGACAGCGCTTGCATCATCAGATAGGTGGTGTTCGATCCGCCCATCACGATGAGGTTGTTGGCTGAGTTGGCGTTTCCGCCTGTCGGCACTTGCGGCGAGAACGCGAAGGCCGGGCTTGCAAACCCGATTGCCAACGCGGACGCGCCTACGAGCGTCGCACCCAGCTTCAGCACGCGATTGCGCGCCACAAGCTTCTTCAGCATGTCGTTGGGTCTCCTTAGGTTGTCGGTTCGTTCCGGAGCCGGCACTCCACACCGGCCCCTTGGCTCACGGTCCCCGGAGGGGACAAAGTCCCGACGCACGCGTCCTTCATACGCGCGTTGTGGACCCTCGCCGGGCCGCACGTTAGGCAGTGCGGGTTAACTTTCCGCGAACTTCACACACCGCCACGAAGAAATGTTGGTGATGACTTGGCGTGGCCGCGACGCCCCTGGTCCGGGCCGTTGCACGTCGCGGCGTGGCCCCCGCGGACGTCCCGCGGCCGTTCCTCGCGCTCACGATGCAATCACTCCTGTCACGGATCCGCCCGCTTCAGAGCTGCGCCTGGTTCACCGCGAGCTTGCAGACTTTGCCCGATGGCTCCAGCTTGTAGTTCATTATGACCGCGCCGCCCGGGTTCCACGTGAACGTGCCGCCGGGCGGGATCGTCCCCGAGTCGACCGGGAAGTGCTCGAAGACGACCCGCTGCGGTTCCTTCGAGAGGTTGTACCAGACGACGGGCGCGGTAACGCTGGCCTGGAGCTCTTGCGGAAAGCATCCCTGCTGGAGGATGACGATGTTCTGCCCGGGCGACAGGACGGGCTGAATCGGTCGCCCGTCCTCTGACGGCAGGGTTGTAGTCGGGTCGGACGGGCCGACGGTGCCGCTGCCGTATTCCACCTTGGTGGGTGCGTTGGTTGCGGACTCGCTCGCGCGCTGACCCGGAGCCCCCGGCGGCGGCGGTCGCGGCCGTCGTGGAGCCGTGCGTGGTCTGGCTGGCCGAGGGGGCGTCAGGCGAGGACCCGCAGGCGGCGACGCCGATGGCGAACCCCACTACCAGGAGTCCCCCCAGTCCCCATCGGAGCCGTCCGTGGGTGGCGATCGTCGCGTTCATACCGTGGCCGGCAGGTAGCCGATGAGACTTTCACAGGCGAACAGGGCGACAACGAGGAGGACCGGCAGCGCCAGGAGATAGACGACGATGGGCTGGTCCCAGTGGCGGAGCAGCCAGGCCGCCCCGCTCAGGAGCACGAAGAACAGGATGCTCCACAGGACGAAGAGCAGGCCCGAAACGGGATCGCCGGAGAGGCCGAGCTCGGAGGTGAGAACGTGGAAGCGCGGCTCGACCGTGCCCGGGAAGGGCTTCCCCTCCAGCTTGGCGATCACGGCGAGGCGTCCCCGCGGGAAGAAGCCCGACGAGGCCGTCACCAGGGTGAGCCGGTTGGAATCGGTGGGCGTGACGACGTCGTGCCTGCCGCCGGTCGCGTAGACCACCTCCGACACCCGGTAGCGGTACGTGCCGTAGCCGTCGACGACGGTGATCGCGGCGCCGCGGTGGAGGCCGCCGATCGCGCCGAAGGGGGCGCCGTAGGTGGCCCGCCGCGCCATGATGACCGCGTTGCCTGCCTGTCCCGGCAAGGCGGTCGAGGGCAGGTGACCGGGCCCGTTGCGCAGGTCCTGGGCGTTGGTGCCCTCCACGACGGCCTGGTCGAGGTGGAGGGCGGGGATCACGAGCACGGCGACCGGGCTGCCCTCGACGGGGACCTTGCCCACGGCGAGGTCGAAGGTCTTGGCCGGGTCGGCCGTGATCCCTTGGAAGAGGGTGTGCTGCGCCCGTTGCTCGCTCAGCGGCGTGAACACGTAGATGTAGCCGATCAACAGGATGATCAGTACGCCGAGCCCGAAGACAAGGACGCCCGCGACGCGCGGCCGGGCCAGCACCGCGAGACCGCCGCGGACGGCGCCGAACGATCTGCTGATGAGGCTCGGCGGCGGCGGCTCCACGTGCGCCCCGGCGCCGAGGACGTCGGCCACGTTGAGGGGCGGCGGCCTCTGCGATTCCGCTTCGGGCTCGTCGGTCTGGAGGTCTGGGCGCGGCGCGCTCCCGGAGCATCGGTCTCCGTTCCGGTGCGCGTGTGGGCCGGGTCCTCTGCGGTCGGGATCTGTGCGGTCGGGTTCTCTGTGGCGGGGTCGAGGTAGGCGAGCGAGTCCATCAGCCGTCGGGCCCCGCTTCGGGCGGGCGGCTCCGAGCCCTCGCTCTCGACGTCTCCGTCCGCGCCGGCGTGCGCCTTCCTCAAGGAGGGGTACAGGTAGAGGAGCGGTCCGCCGATCAGGCACACCAGCGCCAGGAGCAGCAGGCCGGGGATGAAGAACCTGCTGTCGCCGAGGGTGACCGTGATGAGATGGCCGAAGTAGTCACCGGTGCCGCCCGACGACACGGCGCCGGAGGACCCCGAGGCCGCGGACGCTCCCGAGCGTGAAGCTGCGCCGCCCGTGTTGAAGTGGAAGGCAGTGCCGCGCCCCGTGGCGACGCCCTGCTGACCCGGAGCACCCGGGCTGCCCGTGTTGCCCGGGGTGCCCGGGGTGCCGGGCGAAGGTGGTGCCACACCGCCCGGGCCCACCACGTCCTTCGCGATGTCGGCCAGAGCATCCTGGTAGAGGTTGTCGGGCAGGGGGACATAGCCCGACGGCAGGGGGTCGGTCGTGCCGGCCCCCGCGGAGTGCGAGTAGCCGACCAGGTTCGTCAACATGTCCTTGAGCTCGGCCGCCTCGGTCAGGCTCGGCTGGGGAGCGGTCGAAACGAGGGCGTAGGTCACCATGGGCATCGGGTAGGCGCCGGTGTCGCCGGTGTCGTCGAAGTTGGGACTCAGGGTGCCGTCCGCGTTGGTCGTCTCGTCGTTCAGCGCCGCCAGGACTGACGACGGGGTGGGGAGCTCGAAGCTGCCTGCCGCGTTTTGCAGCGCCGCCGGGAGCAGCCCGTAGAAGTCGGCCTCGGAGCTGTCCATGCCGGTGAAGGCGAAGCCGCCCGTCCCCGCGAAGTTGGGGAGAGCGCCGTCGACGACGTGCGCCGCCGTGACCGGAGAGCTCGACGGCAGGTACCGGTCAGCGACCCCGGCCTGGGCAGAAGCGAAGTCAGTCGGGAGCGTCGAGAGGGTCTGGCACTTCGACGGATTCTGAATCGTTGACTGGTACACGGTGTTGCTGACCGTGTAGCCACCCTTCTCCTTGGTGACCACGAGCGGCCCGTTCTCGGCGTTGGAGAGGAGCTGCTGGCTGCTCGTGATGTCCTGCAGCAGGGTGTCGTTGGGGATGTAAGGGGGAGGGTCAGGGATCGGGTAAGGCAACTGCGGCGCGCCGCAGAGCCACCCCGTCAGTTGGTACACCGACCCGCTCGCCGTCGAAGGGAACATGGCGGACAGCCGCTCTTCGTTGACCGGGGTGTTGGTGCCGACGAGCGGCGGCCAAGGGTTCAACAGGGCGAACCCGGTGTCGAAGGAGTAGTCCAACGCCGTCCCTGGCGTGGTTTGTTGGTAGTAGTTGTCGGGGTACCCGTATTGGAACGTTGTGAACGGCAGGTCTTGGCTTGCCGGAAGGAGTGCCGACGTCAACGTTCTCGTACTTGCCATCGACCACCTCGACCAGCAGGTTGTCCTTGCTCGTCTGCATGGCCTCGACGCATTTCGCCGGGTCGTCGTGCTGGGCAGTTGGCCGCACAGGTCGTCGTCGGGTTCGCCCTCTGAGCCTCCGGGTCGGTCCACGTATAGGTCAAGATGCCGGCCGCTTGGGCGGGTGTCAGCTCGTAGGAGTCGAGCGGGATCGCCGGTGGCGCCGTTGGCCAAGGCCGCCGCGCCGAAGAACGCGATCTCCGTCGAGGAGACGGAGATCGGTATGTAGGCGAACTTCCCGCCGCCCTTTTGCAGCTCCGCGAGGTGGCCGGGTCCTCCGGATCGTCGGTGAAGGTCGCCGGGACGTTGCCGGAGATAACGTCGGTGATCGGGCAGTGGGTGCCCGTCCCGCTCGAGCATCCACTGTCGTCGACCGAGGGTAGGTCGGTCGGGATGACGGCGACGCCGCCCGGTTCGTACAGGTCGCAGCCCCCGCCGCGGGCAGGAATTGGGCCGGCTGTAGGCGGCGTCAACCTGGACGGCCGGGGCCGAGCCGCGACCGTTTCCGCTCTGGCTAAAGCTGATCGGGATGACCACTGTGTTCGACGTCGAATCTGGAACTGGACTCGGGGGATTCCGTCGCCGATGACGTCTCCCACGAGATGTCGGTGACCTCGATTCCGCACGGGTCGGCTGCGTTGTCGCAGAAGAAAGAGCCGTAAGCTCCGGTCTGGGATGACTGCGAGATGATCGGGACCCGTCGGGGATGTTCGGGTCGTACTCCGTGCCGATGGAGAGGACGGTGCTGCTCGAGATCGCCTGGCCGTACTGCCACTCGAGAGGGCTGGCGTGGCCTGAGGGCCGCCGCGTACTTCACCGGCGGTGGGATGATCGTGGCGCACGGGGGTCCGCCTGGACCTGGTCGCCCCGGGCGAGCGAGCACAGGGCCAGACCGATGTCGTAGCCGATCGCGGATTCCGGTGACGTCGACGTAGACGGCCTGTCCTGCCCGAGATTCGTGACTGGACCTGCACTGACGCTGCAGGCCGCGCATGGGAAGGGAGGGTCAAGTTGACACAGCTCGTCGTCTCTGGGGGGCACTACGTCGAGGCGGCCGACGTCGAGGCCCGGGCGACGCCCGCATGCCCCGGGGAGAACGCGAGCAGGCAGACGACAGCGCGGTACAGGCGGCGACCAGGCGCAGTGCCCTCTGCTTCGTCTTGCTCTCGTCGATGTCAATTGAAGCGGGGGGTCCCTTCTCAGGCTGTCGGGGTTCCGGTTCTCGCCCGGGTTGCCGACGCCGGCGTTGCAAATACCACACGCCGAGGGGGAGGGCGACGAGGACGAACAGGAAAACGGTGCACCACAGCGCGATCTCCGCCGGCGACCAGCCCAGGAGCCCCCTCGTCGCGGCGGCGGTCAGCGCGTCCTGGCGCGGGTACGCCTGGGCGGGGTCGGTGAGCGGGTTCACGGCCTCTTTCTTCACCACGATGTCCTTCCCGCCGGCGGTGGACGCGGCGGAAGAGCCGGGGCCCGAGACCCCTGGCCCAGTGGCCGCCGTCACTGGCCGCGCTCGCCGCGGCCGACGCAGCGGAGGCTGCGGCGGCTGCCCCGCGCGCCGGTTCCGAGGTCCGACCCGGGTTGGGCTGCGTCACTGACCGGGGCCGCCCGGCGACTGCAGCTGCCCGGTGATATACGGGTTGGCGCAGTTTTGCGCGTGGGGGCGGCGGAGTCGTGCCTCCCGGCAGTCGTCCCGCCGCCTGGAAGTCGTCCTCGACCAGGTTCGGCGGAATGGGCGAATACCCCAGCTGCGCCATTTTCGTCTGCCCGAGACAGGCCACGAACGTGATGAACTGCGCCATCTCGGCGCCCTGCGCCGTCCCCATGGTCACATTGCCCGAGCTGTCGCAGGCGAAGTTCTGCGCCGCGGCCTGGGCCGGCACACACTGGGCGATGAAGTAGCTGTATGCGGAGAGCGGGTAGGCGTACGGGTTGGTGTTGGTGTAGACCCCAGCCAGGTTCTGGGTGAGGTCCTGATACAGGATTGCGCCGGTGAGAGCCACGGCCACGTTGTAGGAGCTGGGCTGGACGGCATTTCCGGCCGCGTTGACGACGGAGGCCACCGGCATGTTGACGTTCTTCGCGTAGGCCGTCTCGACGTAGGCGATCCCCCCGGGTGTGCACCGGCCCCTGCGAGGCGGCGTCGGCTCCGTTGACGCTGACCAGGCCCGCAGGTTCGGTGGCGTGCCGTCGGGGAACGGCCCCAGGTGGCCGAAGGCTGACCGGCAGGGGACGGCACCGCCGCCTGCTGGAATGCGGTCAATGGCCCGGGGTGGGTGTGGAAGAAGTAGTCGCCCAGGAGGTAGTTCTCACCGGACGGGTCGCCGCGGTAGTAGGCGGTGATCTCTCGTTGGGTAGCCGGATGTCGGATTGAGCGCGGCGATGGCGGGGTCGTTCCAGTTGGTGATGGCCCCTGTGAAGATGCCCACAAGGTGGAGGCATCGAGGACGAGGTTCGTCACCTGTTGCCCGTTCTGCCCGGTCACGTTGTACTCGAAGGCCAGCCCGCCGGCGACGGTCGGCATGTACTGGAATGGATAGGGAACCTGGTTCGTGGTGCAGTCCGACTGCTGGGTGCTGTAGGCGATGTCGGTGGCGCCGAAGTCCACTGTCTGCTGGCAGAAGTCGTTCATGCCGATCACCGAACTTGACACAGTGAAGTTGATGTTCCCGCCGTCGAGCTCGTTGAACTGGCCCTGCCACTGGGAGATCGCGACGCCGGCGAAGCTCGAACCGGTCGAGGTCATCTGGGGTTGCGACGCCGACGCCGGCCCGCGTGTCGAGCGACCAAGCTGAACAAGCCGACCGCGCCCCCGATGGTCAAGGCGCCAGCGAGCAGATCGCCCAGCGGATACGCCTCATCCGAATCTCCCGTGGACATAGTCACTTGTGCGTGGGTCGGCGGGGTTGCCGAACATCGTCTCGGTGTCACCGAACTCGATGACCCGGCCCGGTTGGCCCTCCGCGGCGAGGAAGAAGGCGCACGTGTGGGACACCCGCTGCGCCTGTTGCATGTTGTGCGTGACGATGACGACCGTGACCTCGTCGGCGATCTCACGGATGGTCTCCTCGATCCGATTGGTCGAGGTGGGGTCGAGCGCGGAGCAAGGCTCGTCCATGAGGAGGACCCGTGGCCGCACGGCCAGAGCGCGGGCGATGCAGAGCCGCTGCTGCTGGCCACCCGAGAGGCTGCCGCCCAACTCGCTCAGCCGGTCCTTGACCTCGTTCCACAAGCCGGCCTTGGTCAGCATCTCCTCGACCAGCAGCCGCTTGCCCGGCCGAATAGCTTGGTCCGCGAGAACTTCAGCCCGGAAGGACGTTCTCCTCGATGGTCATCGCCGGGAAAGGGTTCGGCTTCTGGAACACCATCCCGATGTGCCTGCGCGTGCTCGGTGGCCCGCAGGCCGCCGCCGTAGATGTCGACCCCGTCCAGCTCGACCCGGCCGGCCAGCTGGGCGCCCGGAACCAGCTCGTGCATCCGGTTGAGGATGCGGAGATAGGTCGACTTGCCACAGCCCGAAGGGCCGATCAGCGCCGTGACCCGCGAGCGCTCCATGATGAAGCCGACGGAGTCCAGGACCAGTCGTCCGCTGAACCAGGCGCACACGCCGTAGGTCTGGAGCTGGGCCGAGCCTCATGACGATGGCGACCACGCGCGGTGTCGTCGGGGGACTGGTCAGACGGAGGCGGGTGAACATTCCCATCAATGTGATCAGACGCTCCTGACCCAGCGAACGGGCGCTGACGAAACGGCGGACTTGCCCTTGCTGGTCCGACGGCGGCCGAACAGGCGTGCGACGACGAAGAGGATCAGCACGAGCACAGCAGCACGAAGGCGGCGGTGAAGGCGAGCTGCACGACTACCGTCTGGGCGGCGAAGATGTCCTCGTAGAGCACCAAGGGCAGGGCGCCCTGAGGTCCGTGGAAAACGTTCCAGTTCATGTTGGTGTTTCCGAACGCGGTGAAGATCAACGGCGCCGTCTCGCCCGCCGCGATGGCGACGCCCAGGACGACCGCAGTGATGAGCCCGGAGCGCGCCGTCGGCAGGACCACCTGGCGCACCGTGCGCCACTCGGAGGCACCGAGGGCGAGCGAGGCCTCGCGCAGTCCCCCGGGCACCACCCGGAGGACCTCTTCGGTCGTCCGGGTGACGGAAGGGAGCATGAGCACGAACAGGGCCATGGACGCCGCGAAGCCGGAGTAGCCGATGACATGCGACTCGATGAAGACGGCGTAGATGAAGACGCCGGCCACCACGGAAGGAACGCCGCTCATGGCGGTGACGATGGTCCGGACGAACCGGGTGCCCCAACCACCGACCTCGTTCAGGAAGATGGCCGTCATGAAGGCCAGCGGCACGGCCATGAGGGCGGCCAGGCCGACCTGCTCGAGGGTCCCGACGATCGCCTGACCAACGCCGACGTCGCTGAAGAGGTGTGGGTCAGCCGGTTGGTAGAAGGCCATCGTCCGGTAGAGGAACCCGATCGTGAAGTGCCGACGCCCTTCACGACCACCCAGATCACGATGTAGAGCAGGAGGCCGATGATGAGGGCGGCGCACGAAGCGACGACGGTCGTGGTGACCCGATCGGCGGCGGCGGTCCGATCGACGGTCAGGGCCGTCACGATCCAGTACATGACGAGGAAGAAGGCGTACCAGCACAGGATGAACCCGAACGCGCCCGACAGCAGCGTCAGTTGGTAGAAGAAGATCCAGACGATCGCAAACGAGGACACGGCGGACGCGAGCAGAAGCGCCACGCTGTGGCCCCGAAATCGCGCGTGCTGCGCGGCAGCCCGGTCTGGACGCGTCGCACGTTCCCGGTGAGGAGGGCTTCGCTCACGTGCTGTCGTGACGTGTCGTTCGTCCTCGGTGCCGGCGATCGCGTGGGCGGCGCTCGCTCGGCGTGTGGAGCAGGTCCTCGACCTCGGGCACGAGGTGCGTCACAGCTCGACCCCCGAGCCGCTGCGGGAGCGGTTCACGATCATCGACGCCAGCATGTTGACGATGAGCGTGAACACGAAGAGGACGAAGCCGAGCATGAGCAGGTCAGACGTCCCCAGCTTCCCTCCGGACCCGAACACCGCCGGCGATGAAGGAGGCCACCGTGGTTCCACCGTGCTCCATGATGTGCGGCGAGATCACGAAGTCGAGGCCCAGGATGACGCAGACGGCGATCGTCTCGCCCAGGGCGCGGCCGAGGCCCAGCATCGACGCGCCGATCATGCCGCCGCGACCGAAGGGCAGCACGACGGTCCTGATCATCTGAGACCGGGTCGCGCCGAGGGCCAGCGCACCCTCCTTCTCGCCGGGCGGAGCGAGGCTGAACACCTCCCGGGAGACGGAGGCCACGATGGGCACGATCATCATCCCGACGATCAGTCCGGCGACGAAGAAGGAGCCGTTGAACGGGGGGGAGTTCGCCTGGAAGATCGGGATGAACGCGAGGTGGCGGTCATCCACGTCTTGGTCCCGGTGATCTGCGGCTGGAACTCCTTCAGCGCCCAGAGCCCGAAGATGATGCTCGGGATGGCGGCGCCCAGGTCGACGAGGGCGATCAGGAACCGGCGAGCCCTGGCCGGTGCGTACTCGGTCAGGAACAGCGCCGTGCCGATGGCGACAGGAACGCCGAAGATCACGGCGATCAGGGAGACGACGATGGTGCCGTACATCTGGGCCGGGGCGCCGTAGTGGTACGGCTTGTGGAGGGTGTCGTAGCCCGAGGTGGTGAAGTACCGCATCCCATCGCCCGCAGCGCCGGGAGCCCTCGAGCAGGAGGAAGAAGCCGATGAGGAAGAGGATGACGAAGGCCGTGAGCCCGGCCCATCGGGCCACGAGGCGGAAGATACGGTCCTCCCGCGACCGGTCGTTGGGGACGATGATCGGCCGTGGGACCGCGCCGGAAACGCTTTCCAGAGTGTCGGTGGACATCGCCGGTTCTTGATCCGCTCCAGGGGGGCTGGGTACGCGGATCAAGCTAGCGGGCGGACATTACCGGGATTAGGCGTGGGGGTGAACGCAGGGTTACACCCCGGCGTCGACCCCGGCGGGGGTTCGTCACAGTCGGTCGGGGTCGTCGGTCAGGAGGGTTGGGGGACGACGTTGACGCTTCCGCTCCCCATGGAGCCGTCGTAAACCGAGTCGCCCGAGTACACCGCCGTGATGGTGTAGGGCGAGTCGGCCGCCGATATCTTCGCCGGTGATGCTGCACCGGGCGACGCCCTGGTTGGCGCGGTTGGTCCCGACCGGGATCACGGGCGTGCCGGTCTCCAGACATACCAAGCGGTCGCCCGAAGCGCCGGTGATGGTGAAGGTCACGGTCCCCGAGGGTCCGCGGAGAGAAGAGGTGGCGCGGGGGTCGGCCGAAATGACGCCCCGGAGGACCAGACGGCCGCCGTCGTAAGCCGGGTTGCGGCTGGGCACCACCGAGAGCATGGAGGGCACCTTCGTCACCAGGAGGGAGCTGGACGTGCTCGGGCTCGACCGGTAGCTCGAATCACCCACGTAGATGGCCGACACATCGTAGAAGCCCGGCTTGAGCACGCCGCTCGGGAGGGTGAACGTGATCTGGTTCTCGTTGAGGGCCTGCTCCGCCTGGGTCGGCGCCGGCAAGGTGGAAGCGCCGCTGGGGTGCCCGTGGCAGGGCGGCAATTGGTTGTGCGGGCAGACGGCGAACTGCATCGACCCGGCCGGGGATCCAGTGCCAGGTGAGACGTCCCGGACGGTCGCAGTGAAGGTGAAGGCCTCGCTGGCGACGACCGACCCGGGAAGACCCGAGATCGTCGTGTCCGTCAACGCCTTGCGGATCTGCTGGACCAACGTGGCGGTCGGTGCCGTGTAGTTGGGGTCCACCAGCGTGCCCGAGACGGTGTAATACAGCGCGCCGCCCAGCAGTCCGTCCGCCAACGAGCAGGTCGCCGTGGTCACTCCGCCCGTGGTGGAGACCGGCTGTGTGTCACCGCCATTGCAGGTGGCAACGGTGCCGTCGGCGCCGACCACAGAGAAAACGATGTCACCCGTCACCGGTCCAGGCGAAGCGGTCACCGTCGCCGTGAAGGTGACTGCTTGTCCCGTCACGAGCCCAATGCCGGGCACCGAGCTCGACAGCGTCACAGTGGCCGGACTCTTGCTCCCCACGGCGAAGGCCGGCGCCGCGGTCAGAGCAGTGGCAACCAACGCCAGAGCCGCCCCGATGCCGGCCACCCGGGACACGGACCATCCTTTGCCGTTCTTTGCTCTTGCCATGCCCCCTTTCTAGCGCTGTCTCTGTGCCTGTCTCGGCGCTCTCCTCCTCGTCTGCCGATCCGCTCCCGCCTAAATGGGCGTTTCCTGGGCGTTCGCACGATTCGCCTGCTGTCGGCACGGGTGACAAAAAAAACCGGGGGTGAACGCAGGCTTTCACACCTGCGTTCACCCCCGGCTGTGTCAATCCGGTTTGATCAGCCAGTCAGTTAGGGTTGGTTGACGGCGGAGACCGACCCGTTCCCGCTCGAACCGTTGTAGACCGAGTTACCCGAGTACACCGCGCTGATGGTGTACGGCGAGTCGGCCGTGAGCACTTGCCCGCTGATGGTGCACCGCGCCACCCCCTGGTTCGCCGGCTTGGTGCTGACCGGGATCACCCCGGTACCCGTCTCCTGGCAGACCAGGGTGTCACCCGAAGCACCGGTGATGGTGAAGGTGACCGTGCCGCCGGGTCCACCGAGCGAAGCAGTTGCCCGCGAGTCGCCCTTGATGACGGCCCGGAGGACTTCACGCCCGGCGTTGTAGGTCGGGTTGGCGCTGGCCACCAAGCTGAGCGTGGTCGGCACCGGCGTACCAGGATGAAGCTGAAGCTGCTCTGGCTCGACCAGTAGTTCGAGTCACCCACGTAGTCCGCCGAGACATCGTAGAAGCCCGGGGTCAGCACGCCGCTCGGGAGGGAGAACGTGATCTTGTTCTGGTTGAGCGTCTCGTCATTCTTCGTAGGCGTCGGCATGCCGAAGACGCCGCCGGGCGCCCCGGCACAGGTCTGTGCGCTGACCAGGCAGAAGGCGAACTCCATCGACCCGGTCGGAGACCCGGTACCGGGGGAGACATCCTGGACCGTCGCGGTGAAGCTGAGGGGCTGGCTGGCGATCACGGACCCGGGCAAGCCCGAGATCGTGGTGTTGGTCAGCGACTTGTCGATCTGCTGGGTCAACGTGGCCGTGGGTGCCTTGTAGTTCGGATCCACCAGTTTGGCCGAGACTGTGTAGTACAGCGGCTTGCCCAGCAGTCCCTTGGCGAACGAGCACGTCGCCGTCGTGACTCCGCCCGTGGTCGAGACGGGCTGCGTGCTGCCGCCGTCACAGGTGGCAACTGTGCCCTCGGAGCCGACCACGGAGAAGACCACACTTCCGGTCGCCGGTCCCGGCGATGCTGTCACCGTCGCCGTGAAGGCAACGGCCTGCCCCGTCACGAGCCCAATGGGCACCGAGCTCGACAGCGTCACGGTGGCCGGACTCTTGCCGGGGCCGGCAAAGGCCGGCGCCGCAATCAGCCCAGTGGCAACCAACGCCAGAGCCGCCCCGATGCCGGCCACCCGTGACAGGGACCGCCCTTTCCCGTTCCTTGAGGTTTTCATATCCCCTCCAGTTCTTTCTTGTCGTTTTCTCTCTGTCGCCACCCGTTAACGCCCGATCAAGGGAGTGGGTGGTCGCTGTCCTTGTTCGCTTATTGGCGACTCTGATGAATGAATAACTGCGGGTGAACGCAGGGTTGCACCCTGCGTTCACCGGCCGATCAGGTTCGCTCAGGGTTGGTTGAGGACCTTGAGCACCCCGATCCTGCTCGAACCGTTGTAGACGGAGTCACCCGAGTACACCGCCTTGATGATGTACGGCGAGTCGGCCGATGACACGTCCCCGGTGATGGTGCACCGGGCGACACCTTGGTTAGACGGCTTCGTGCCGATCGTGATCACGGGGGTCCCGGACTCGGCGCAGACCAGGGTGTCACCGGACTTCCCGGTGATGGTGAAGGTGACCGTCCCTGATGGTCCACCGAGCGACTCGGTCGCACGCGAGTCACCCTTGATGGCGGCCCGCAGGATCTCACGGCCTCCGCTGTAGGTCGGGTTGTCGCTCAGTACGAGGGACATCGTGGTCGGCACCTTCGTCACCAGGAGGTAGCTGAAGCTGCTCTGGCTCGACCAGTAGTTCGAGTCACCCACGTAGTCCGCCGAGACATCGTAGAAGCCCGGGGTCAGGACCCCGCTCGGAAGGGAGAACGTGAACCTGTTCTGGTTGTGGGCCAGATCCCACGCCGTCGGCGGTTGCATCTGGAAGACGCCACCCGGAGCCCCGGTGCAGGTCGACGCGTAGTACGGGCAGATGGCGAACTCCATCGACCCGGTCGGAGACCCCGTGCCGGGGGCGACGTCCCGGACGACCGCGTTGAAGGTGAAGGCTTGGCCGGCCAGCGCGGATCCGGGCAGCTGCTTGATCGTGGTGTTCGTCAGCGACTTGCCGATCTGCTGGGTCAACGTGGCTGTCGGTGCCGTGTAGTTGTGGTCCTTCAGCGTGGCCGAGACCGTGTAGTACAGCGCCTTGCCCAGCAGGCCCGCGGCGAACGAGCACGTCGCCGTGGTCACTCCGCCCGTGGTCGAGACGGGCTGCAGGTTGCCGCCGTCACACGTGGCCACGGTGCCTTCGGAGCCGACCACACCGAAGATGACACTTCCGGTGGCCGGTCCCGGCGACGCAGTCACCGTCGCCGTGAAGGCGACGGCTTGGCCGGTCACGAGCCCGCTTGGCACCGAGCTCGACAGGGTGACGGTGGCCGGGGCCTTTGTCTTCGTGACTGCTGCGCTCGAGGTGGTCGGCGCCGCGCTCGACGAAGGGGTGACCGTCGTGGCGGTCGCACCCATACCGGCCTGGACGGTCGTCGGGAGAGAGCCGATGCTCGGCGAGTGATCGGCTCTCCGGTGAGCGCCGGCGCCGTGGCCGTGATGGTTCGCACCCGTCGCGTTGCCCCTGTCACCGGCAACGGCCGGAGCGGCGATGACGGCCGTGGCAACCAATGCGAGAGTCGCCCCGATGCCTGCTAGCCCGGATATGGACCAGGCCCTTTGGTTCCTAGGTTTCCTTGCTGTTGCCATGTCTCTCTCCAGTGCTCGCTTCCCTCATTCACGCATCAGCTACTGATTCCCCCGTCTTGTCTCGTCCGCCTGATTCCGGCTCCCGTGTGGTGAAACCCTGGGGGTGAACGCAGGCTTTCGCCCTACGTTCACCCCCAGCCGAATCAATCAGGTTCGGTCATGTCGGGTCATGGTTGGTTGATGACCGTGACGCCTCCGCTCCCGCTCGAACCGTTGTAGACCGAGTTGCCCGAGTACACCGCCTTGATGGTGTACGGCGAGTCGGCCGTGTACACGTCCCCGGAGATGGTGCACCTGGCGACGCCCTGGTCGGCCGGCTTGATGCCGATCGGGATGACGTCGGTACCGGTCTCCTGGCAGACGAGCGTGTCACCCGAAGCGCCGGTGATGGTGAAGGTGACGGTGCCCCCTGGCCCACCGAGCGACTCGGTCGCCAGCGGCGAGGCCTTGATGACGGCCCGGAGGATCTCACGTCCGGCGTTGTAGGTCGGGTTGTCGCTGGCCACCAAGCTGAGCGTGGTCGGCACCGAGTCCACGACCATGTAGCTGAAGCTGCTCTGGCTCGACCAGTAGTTCGAGTCACCCACGTAGTCCGCCGAGACATCGTAGAAGCCCGGCTTCAGCACACCGCTCGGAAGGTTGAACGTGATCTTGTTCTCGTTGAGCGCCTCGTCATTCTTCGTCGGCGTCGGCATGGTGAAGACGCCACCAGGACCCCCGGAGCAGGTCGGCTGGTAGTACGGGCAGACTGCAAACTCCATCGACCCGGTCGGCGACCCCGTGCCGGGGGAGACGTCCTGGACAGTCGCGGTGAAGCTGAACGCCTCGCTGGCGACCACCGACCCGGGCAGGCCCGAGATCGTGGTGTTCGTCAGTGACTTGTCGATCTGCTGCGTCAACGTGGCCGTCGGTGCCGTGTAATTGTGGTCCTTCAGCGTGGCCGAGACCGTGTAGTACAGCGGCTTGCCCAGCAGTCCGTTGGCGAACGAACACGTCGCCGTCGTCACACCGCCTGAAGTGGCGACGGGCTGCAGGTTGCCGCCGTCGCAGTTGGCGACGCTGCCGTCGGAGCCGACCACCGAGAAGGTGATGGTTCCGGTCGCCGGTCCCGGTGAGGCGGTCACCGTCGCCGTGAAGGCAACGGCCTGCCCCGTCACGAGCCCGCTGGGCACCGAGCTCGACAGCGTGACCGTGGCCGGACTCTTGTTGGGGCCGGCAAAGGCCGGCGCCGCAATCAGCCCAGTGGCAACCAACGCCAGAGCCGCCCCGATGCCGGCAGCCCGTGACAGGCCCCAGCCCTTCCTGTTCCTTTGTGTCGCCATAGTCCCTCCGTGCTCTCTCTCTCGCCTACCATTTACGCCCGCTTAGGACACTCTGGTGGTCGCTCGCCTGATTCGCCTGCTCGCAGGGGCCCGAAAGTAAAAGCCGTCCGCCAGCGCCTTAACTATGGATCGCCGGAATGCCACACCGAAAGTGTCACAAGCCGGATTCTTGTCATTTCACCGAGATTTTGCTCGGGCTTCACCCATTGTTAGCAGAGCATGCGACGGGAGTCCATTGTCTGCCCTGGATTTCGAACCGCAGATGTGGGTGATCCACACCCTCCCGGGTCGATCCCCTGACGGGATCGTCGACCTGTTTCGCCTCGGCACATGCAGCCCGCCGGGAGTCGGCCAGCCGGGAGACAGCTGGACGGGGCGAACAGCGGAGGGTCCAGGCTCGACCGGTCTGGTCATCCCTGGCGCGGTGACCTGCAGCAGCCGACGTGGAGCGCTGGCGTGGCTATGGTGCCGTTCTCGACCGTGAAGTCGCAGGTGAGAGCGGGATCACCGGCGTCGCAGATGGCGAATCTGACCCTTCCGTCCCAGGTGATCCGGCTCGGTTCTCACTTGCAGGACCCGTCACTCATCTCGCCGTTCGCGCCGTAGCGGTTCCCGCACTCGGTCACGTTGGTGTTGTGTTTCGAGGTGGGCCGGAAGATGCCGAGAGCGCCGCTGAAATCGTTGCTCGTGAGGGACAGGCCCATTACCCGGTTGGCTTCGAGCGCAGCCAGGAAGGGGTGGTTCGGGAGGAAGTGAGTGGTGCCGTCGTAGACCGGGAAGGTGTTGCCGGTGATCTTGACGTTCGTGACGTTCTTGATCGTCATGGTCGAGCCGACGAAGGGCCGGGTCGGTGCCCCCCCGCTCGTGGAGTGTCCCGGAGCCGTCGCCTTGTTGTCGATGAAGCTGAGGCCGGTGTTCTCATGGAAGGGGGTGGTCTTGGCCGGGTCGGTCCCGCGCACCTGGACCAGGGCATTCCCGTTCGACAACGTGTTGTCCTCGAAGACGATGTTCTGCTCCTGCACCCCTGGGCGCTGGCCTTGCTGAGAGGTGAACCAGTCGAAAGCCCAGCCGTCGAAGTTGTCGTGAGTGAAGGTCACATTGTCCTGGGCGGCGAAAGCGGGTTGCCCGTGGCGGTCGGCTGTCGAATAGGTGTCGTACTCGAAGTCGACCGCGTCCTCGTGGCAGTTCGCGAATGTGTCCGTCTCGATCGTGGCGTGGTCGACGGCCTCCATCGAGACGCACATGTAACCCATGTTGTCCCACGAGGAATTGGCCACGGTCACGTTCGTGTTCAAGTTGTTGCGCAGCGGGCTGGTTTTCTTGGCGACGTAGTTCGGGTCCAACGCGAGCCCGTCACCTTGGATGTTCGAGACGCTCACGTAGTTCAGGGTGACCGTCGAGTCGCCCTGGAGCTCCACCCCGTCGCGGGCCTCGCAGTGCACCCCCCCGTTGTGGCCGTCGAAGGGTCCCTCGATGTTGAGGTGCTGCACGCTCAGGTCGGTGTTCTCGGTCAGGAAGAGCGTCGGGTGGTGGTTACACCGCGTCTGGTTCGTGCCGCCGTTCGTGCCCGCGACGTTCTGCTTGAGGGTGGCCCCGTTGCCCTCGATGGTCAACCTGGTGGTCTTGTTGATGCGAAGGATTCCGTTCACGGTGTAGCACCCGTCGTGCGAGAACGCCACGGTCGAGCCGGCGCGCAGGGACTTGAACCACTTGTGCAGGGCGCGGGTCACGTCCGTGGAGCAATCGGCGGCGATGGACGCGGGTGGCGTGGTCGACGGCCCCGCCGGTGCGGCCACAGCAGGCGCTCCGCCGCTCAGACCGCTCGTTCCCGTGGTCGCCGGCGGCGACGTCGTGGTGGTGGTCGTGGTCGTGGGCGGAGATGGCAGACTGCCGGCCGACTGCCCGCTCGGCGACGACGAGCAGGCCGCCGCGATCATCGTCAAAAGGGCGAGTGTCCCAGCCATCACGAGCCACGACCGGGCACGGACGGGCTTCACGCGGGGGACGCTATCGTGAGCCGGTTCGCCGCGGACGTCGGGACCGAGGGACGAAGATGGAGGGTGACGACGTGCCGCCGGCTCGCTGCAACGTGAAGGAGGCCACCCGCTCCGACGTCGACGTCGTTGCCGCTTTGCATATCGCTGCCATCCATGAGGGTTTCCTGGCCACGCTCGGTGCGCGCTTCCTCCGCCATCTCTATGCCCGCATCGTCGAGTCGCCACACGGCTTCCTCCTCGTCGCCGAGACCCCGCCCGCCCCCGAGCATGACCCGGTGCAGGTCAGCGGGTTCGTGGCCGGCGCCGTCTCGGTGCGGAGGCTCTACCGCGAGTTCATGTTGCACGACGGGCTCGTGGCCTCCGTGACATCGGCTCCCCGGCTGGTGCGTTCGCTGCCGCGGGTCATCGAGACGCTGCGCTACGGCTCCCGGCCGGCACCCGGCTCGGAGACCGTGCCGGTTCCCGAGGCCGAGCTCCTCTCGCTCGCCGTGGCCGCCGACAGCCGTCGGCAGGGGGCGGGAGCTGCCCTCGTGGATGGGTTCCTGGCCGAGGCGGCCCGGCGCGGCTGCACCTCGGCGCGGGTGGTGGTGGGGGCGGACAACGACGCCGCCGTCGCGCTCTACCGCCGGGGCGGCTTCGAGGCGGCGGAGACCCTCGAGGTGCACGAAGGCACCACTTCCCTCCTCATGCGCGCCCATCTCGTCCCGGGCGGAGGTCGGTGAGCATCGGCGTGGACGCCGCGGTGGCGGCCGGGGCCTTCGTCGCGTCCCTGGCGCTGACGCCGGCCGCCGCCGGCGTCGCCCGCCGCGTCGGGCTGGTAGACCATCCGGGACCGCTCAAACCGCACGTGCGGCCCACGCCCTACCTCGGGGGTGTCGGGGTCGCCGCGGGCGCCGCCGTCGGCGCCGCGGTCTTCCGCCCGTGGCTCCTCGTGCCCCTGGCCATGGCGCTCGTGCTGGGCACCGCCGACGACCTGCGTCCGCTCCCGCCGGTGGTGCGGCTCGTGGCCGAGCTGGGCACCGGTGCGGTCCTGGCCTGGGTGGTCCCCACCCGCTTCGGCGGCGTCGGCGGCGACGTGCTGGTCGTGCTGGCCGCGGTCGTCCTCATGAACGGCTTCAACCTGGTCGACGGGCTCGACGCGCTCTGTGGGACGGTCACGGTGGTCGCCTCGGTCGGCTTCGCCATCCTGCTGGGCGGGGACGGCCGAGCCTTCGCGCTGGCGCTGGCCGCCGCCACCGCCGCGTTCGTGGTGTTCAACCGCCCGCCGGCGCGGGTCTATCTCGGCGACGGCGGGGCCTACCTGATCGGGACGGCGGTGGCCGCGCTCCTGGCCGAGGCGTGGGCTCCGCACCAGCCGCTGGCCACCGGGATCGGGGCACTCGCCCTCGTCGTGTTGCCGGCGGCAGAACTGGCGCTGGCGGTGCTGCGGCGGGCCCGCACCCGGACCTCGCTCCTCCACGGCGACCGCGACCATCCCTACGACCAACTCGTGCGCCGCGGCTGGGACGCCGCCCGGGTCGCCATGGCCTACGGGCTGGTCGGGCTCGCCCTGCTCGGGGTCGCCGTCAGTGCCGCCCATCTCCCCCCGCCGTGGGCCGCCGTGGTGGTGGCAGCAGCGGTGGTGGCACTCGGGGTGCTCGCGCTTGAGGCAGGATTCCTCCCACCAAGCCCGACCGGGTCGTCTGAGAGCGCCCCGCCTTGACCCGACCGCAGGCCCAACCATGACCCCCCCTCGCATCTACATGTCTCCGCCCGACCCGGGGGCCGAGGAGCGCGCGCTCCTGCTCGATGCCTTCGACTCGAACTGGATCGCGCCGCTCGGGCCCCACGTCGACGCCTTCGAGTCCGAGCTGGCCCGGCGGGTCGGCCTTCAGCACGGGGCCGCCCTCTCGAGCGGCACGGCCGCGCTCCACCTCGGCCTGCACCTCGTGGGCGTGGGACCTGGCGACGAGGTCCTGGTGCCGACGCTCACCTTCGTGGCCACCGCCAACGCGGCACGTTACGTCGGCGCCGAGCCGGTCTTCGTCGACTCGGACCCGGCCAGTTGGAACGTCGACGTCGGCCTCCTCGCCGAGGCGATGCGGGAGCGGGCGAGGCGGGGCCGCAGGCCGGCTGCGGTCGTCAGCGTCGACCTCCTCGGTGGGTGCCCCGACTACGACGAGCTGACGAAGGCGTGCGCCGAGTTCGAGGTGCCGCTGATAGAGGACGCCGCCGAGGGACTGGGTGCCACGTTCCGAGGACGGCCGGCCGGCTCGTTCGGCGCCTGCGCGGCCTTCTCGTTCAACGGCAACAAGATCATCACCACGAGCGGGGGCGGCATGCTCGTGTCGAGCTCGGAGGAGCTCGTTGCACGCGCCCGGTTCCTGGCCAGTCAGGCCCGCGAGCCCGTCGCCCACTACGAGCACGAGGAGGTCGGTTACAACTACCGGCTCTCCAACCTGCTCGCCGCCGTCGGCCGCGGCCAGCTGCGCGGGCTGAACCGGCGCATCGCACGGCGGCGCCAGATCTTCGAGCGCTACCGCGATGCCTTCGACGCCGTCGACGGCATTCAGATGATGCCGTTCGGCGCCGGCGTCGAACCGAACTACTGGCTGTCGTGCGTCCTGCTCGACCCGGCACTGCCCGCCGGGCGCGAGGAGGTTCGCCTCGCGCTCGAGGAGCTGAACATCGAGGCGCGCGCCGTCTGGAAGCCGTTGCACCTCCAGCCCGTCTACCGCGACGCGCCGACCGTGGGCGGCCAGGTGGCAGAGCGCATCTTCGAGCGCGGGCTGTGCCTGCCGAGCGGGACCGCCCTTTCCGCCGAGGACCAGGAGCGGATCATTGAGACGGTCCTGCGGGTGATCGGCGCCGGTGGCTGAGAGCGAGAGTGAGGGCGAGGGCTCCGGCGCCGCGCCCCGCTTCGCCTACCTGATCATGACGCACAAAGACGTGCGCGACGTCGAGGAGCTGGCGGAGCGGATCGTCACGTTGAGCCCGGCTGCCCACGTGGTCGTGCACCACGACGTCGAGGCGGCCGGCCTGCCGTGGGGGGGCAACCCGCCGGAGCCTTTCCACCTGGTCGAGCGCGCGCCTGTGCGCTGGGGCGAATGGTCGATGATCCAGGCCACGGAGCGCCTGCTGCGCTACGCCGTGGATGAGCTCGACGCCGACTGGTCCGTGCTCCTCTCGGGCGAGCACAGGCCGTCCGTGGACCTGGCGCGCTGGGAGCGAGAAGTCGCAGCGTCCGGGGCGGACGCGCTCGTGCGCGCCGACGAGCTCCCGGGCCGCCTGCGCTTCGGCTGGCGCGACTTCGAGGCCAACCGGTATCTGGCCCGCGCCCGACACCGGTGGCGCATGGTCCCCCGCCCGCGCTCGGACGTGGCGCACCGGGCGATCGGAGGCGTGATGAAGCTCGGCCGCGGGTTGCATCCCGTGCTGGCGATTGAGTACGCCTTCCGGCCCAACGCCTGGCTGGTCGGACTGCGCCGCCGGGCCGGAGGGATGCAGGGGCGGCGGTTCTGGCGCGGCTCGCAGTGGCTGGCGCTCGACCGCCGCGCCGCTGACGCGGTGCTGCACCCCGATCCCGGCGTCAGAGCATGGTTCGAGCGGAGCTGGATCCCCGACGAGACCTACGTCCAGACGCTGCTCCGCATGACCCCCGGACTCACGGTCGCCGACCGGGTCACGACCTTCGTGCTCGACGAGCCCGAGCGCCCGAAGCCCGGCTGGATGCTGCTCTCACCCGGCGACCTGCCGGCCGCGTGGGCGTCGGGCGCGGCCTTCTTCCGCAAGGTCGACCGCAGCGGGCGTCCCGAGGTAGTCGGGGCCATCGACGGAGCCGTCGACGGGCAGCGCTCCCCCACGCGGCCGGGGACGGCGCCGCCCTCGGACTGATCCCGGGCGGCGCCAGAAGGCCGTTTTCCGGCTGGTCTACACTCCGAGGCAAATGGGCCGACTGGCCGCCGTCCCCCGCCCGGGATCGCGGTCACGAGAGTCGTCACGTTCGTCGCGGTACGGATCATCGATGAAGGGGTCGTCAGTGGAGGCTGCCATGTCCAGGGGGGCGCGCCAGGAGCCGGCGCCGCGCCCCGAGGTCGGCACCCCGATCCTCACCCATGAGGACCCGGCATGACCACCGCACCCGACGGCGAGGCCCGGTTCGCCTACCTGCTCATGACGCACCGGGACGCGGCGCATGTCGAGGACCTGGTGGAGCGGGTGCTCACGCTCAGCCCGCGCGGCCACGTGGTGATCCACCACGATGCCGACGCCTCCGCATCCCTCCCCTACGGCGGCCGCGGTCCCGAGCGCGTCCACTTCTCCGAACGCAGACGGATCCTCTGGGGTGACTGGTCGATCGTCGAGCGGACGCTGCAGATGATGCGAGACGCGATCCGGCTGGTGGACGCGGACTGGTTCGTCATCATCTCGGGCGAGCACCGCCCGATCACCGACCTCGGGCAGTGGGAGCGGGCGACCGCAGCCTCGGGCGCGGACGCGCTGGTGCAGGCGGACGCGTTGGCGCCGCGTCTCCGGTTCGGGCCACCCCACGGGCGGGCCGACGAGGACGCCAAGATGTTCCTCGCCCGCTGCATCCACCGGTGGGCGGCGATGGACCAGCCCCGGAACGACGTCGCCCACCAGGGGATCGGTGGGCTGTGGAAGCTCTCGCGCTGGGTTCAGCCCCTGGTGGCGATGGAGTACTCGCACCGGCGCAAGACGTGGTTCTTCGGGACACCGCGCCGGCGTGGCCCACTGACCGGGTGGACCTTCTACAAGGGGACGCAGTGGATCGCCTTCAACCGGCGCGCCGCCGAGACCGTTCTCGGGACGGACCCCGCGGTGACGGCGTGGTTCAGCCATGGTCACATCGCCGACGAGACGTACCTCCAGACCGTGCTCTACCACGAACCCGGACTCGACGTCCGCAACGCGGTCGTGACCTACGTCCCGGAGATGGTGAAACCGCCGCAGGGAAGCGTGGCGCGGTGGATGGTCCTCGACGACGAGGACATGCCGGCGGTCTGGGCTTCGGGCGCAGCCTTCGCCCGGAAGGTCGACCCGGTCGAGCGGCCCGGCATCATCCGGGACATAGACCAGGAGGTCGACCGCCGTCGCGCTCTCGTCCCCGAGGCGGCGGGCGAGCGAGCGGGACCGCCTTCGTGAGCGCGCCCGGCGTGCGGGAGAGTTGGGCGCCGTGCGTCGCCGTGGTCGGCATGCACCGCAGCGGGACCTCGGCGACGTCCGGGTTGCTGGTCGGGCTCGGCCTCGACGGTCCCCGGGAGGACGACCTGGTCCCGGCGGACAGCTCCAACGAGCGCGGCCACTGGGAGAGCGAGTCGGTGCACCAGTGCAACGCACACGTCCTCGCGGCTCGGGGCGCCACCGCCTACGCACCTCCTCCCGTCGAGACCGGCTGGGAGAGCGGGCCGCGCTTCGACGACGCGCGGCGCGAGGCGGCGCAATGGTTCACGTCGACGTCGGCCGGGCGCCCGCTGGTGCTGAAGGACCCCCGGCTCTGCCTCACGCTGCCCCTGTGGCGCACGGCCATCCCGGCCCGCCTGGGCGCGGTCCTCGTGCTGCGCGACCCCATGGAGGTGGCGCGCTCGCTCCAGGCCCGCGATGCCATCCCGGTCATGCTCGGCCTGGCCATGTGGGACCGCTACCTGCGCTCGGCCGCGGCCGGTCTGGCCGGCCTGCCGACGCTGGTGGTCGAGTACAACGCGATGCTGGCCAACCCGGTGAAGGCCACCGAGTCGATGAGCGACTTCCTCGAGCAGCTCGGCGTCGGAGCCGAGGCGGGAACGCGGGACGCGGCCGCCGGGCGGCTCGACCCGCAGCTGCGGCACCAGGAAACCGATCGCGACGAGTACGACGACGTCGTGCCGCCGCTGCGCCACGTCCTCGGCGTGCTGTCCGAGCGCCGCGGCAGCCACGACGCCTGGCTGCCGCCCACCCTTCCGCCGGCGCCGCCCTGGGTGGACGACGTGCTGTTCCTCCGGCGTGAGTTCGCCTCTGCCGTACGCGAGCTGTACTGGCTCAAGGAGTCCCGGGCCTATCGCCTCGTCTCGGGGTTGTGGCGCCTCAAAGGAGGCGGTGCGTCGGCGCTCCAGGGATCGGCGTCGGGTTCCGCCGGCGCGGCGGACTGGTGAGCGCGGTGACGACGGGCCGAGGCGGGGCCACGGGCCGACACGCCGTGGTGGTGGGTATGCACCGCAGCGGCACCTCCGCCGTGGCGGGCGTGGCGGCGCGGCTCGGCCTGGCCCTGCCCGACGAGACCGACCTGATCACCCCCGGCCCTTACAACGAGCGGGGCTACTGGGAGACCCACCGGTTCGTGGCCTACGACGACCGCGTGCTACGACACTTCGGGGGCACGTGGTCGGCACCGCCCGCGCCCACCGCGGGCTGGGAGCTGGCCGACGACCCGGCCATGGCCGAGCTGCGCGCCGGCGCCCGGGAGTTCGCCCGCGCCGAGTTCACGGATCCGCACCTGGTGCTGAAGGACCCCCGGCTCTGCATCACGCTGCCCCTGTGGCGCACCGTGTTCGACCCCGCGCCCGTCGCTCTGCTGGTGCTGCGCGACCCGCTCGAGGTGGCGCGCTCCCTCGAGCACCGCAACGGCTTCCCGCTGACGCTCTCGCTGGCGCTGTGGCGGCGCTACGTCCAGCAGGCGGTGGCCGCGGTCGAGGGTCTCCCGGTCCTCGTCGTCGAGTACGGCGAGCTGCTGCGCCACCCCGCGCGCGGGGTGGACGCGCTCGGTTCCTTCCTGGCCGAGCACGGCCTGCCCGTGGGCGCGGAGATGTCCGCCGCCGTCGAGGCGCTGGCGCCGGACCTGCGCCACCACCGCGACGAGTCCGAGGCGGATCTGGCGACGCTGGAGGCGGTGCTTGCCGAGCAGCGCGAGTTCGCCGCCGCGCTCGTCGAGCACGGCGGCGCGGCCGAGTGGTCCCCTCCACCGCTGCCCGCCGAACCGGCGTGGGTGGGCGACCTCATCGACCTGGTGACGGCCGGCGAGATGGTGAGCTTCGCTCGCGCCGCGTCGCAGCGCGAGCTGCGCAACATCAAGCGTTCACGCCTCTTCGGCGCGACGCGGGCGATCTGGCGCGCCACCTCCAGCGGTCCGGCGCTCTCGGACGACGCCGTCGAGACCGGCGCCACTGACGCGGCACCAGCCGGAACGCCCGCGGCACCGGCCGGAACGCCGTCGAACGGTGCCGCGGGCGGGTCCCGGCCGTGGGGCGAGACGGTGGTGCGTTGGTCCGGGTCGGCCCGGAGCATCCTGCGCCGCCACGGACGTCCGCAGGCGGGCGGGCAGATGCCCCACGAGGACAACCCGCCGGCCCCCTCGACGCTGGACGGGTTCCTGCTGATGGCCGTGATCAAGACCTGGATGGACGAGGACGTGATCGGCGCCACCGTGCAGAACCTCAAGGCCCACGGGTTCGACGCGGTGTACCTCGTGGACAACGCCAGCACCGATGCCACCGTGCCCAACGCCGTCAAGGCCGGGGCCGAGGTGGCCGAGGTGTACGAGACCGAGTTCTTCGACGGGCGGCTCGTCCAGCCCCTCGTCAACGCGGTCATCGCCCGCGAGTCTCTTCGCTCCCGCGCCGAGCACGTCTGGTGGCTCCTCCTCGACAGCGACGAGTTCCCCGAGGGTCCCGGTGGCATGTCGCTGCGCCAGTACCTGTCCGGACTGGACCGGCGCTTCCGCGTCGTCGGCGCCAGCTTCATGAACCACGTGCCGAGCAGCAAGCCCGAATACCTCGAGGGCTTCCACCCCATCGACTTCCAAACCTTGTGCTATCCGTTCGAGCCGGCGAACCACCCGCCCTGCGCCCTCGGCCACTGGAAGCACCCGCTGCAACGGTTCGACCGCCACGGCCAGTTCGTCCTGAGCAACGACGGCGCCCACACGGCCTTCGCATCGGAGCGGCTCGTCGAGCCCTCGGTCGGGATCGTGACCCACCACTTCCAATACCGTGACGAGGAGCGGACGCGGGCCAAGCTCGAGCTGGTGTGCGGCACCTCGAGCCCGCGCTCGGGGCTGCACCATTCGGCGGGATTCAGCGGGTTCGCGCGGCGGGAGCGCTCCCTCGACGCCGTCTACGCCCGGCGCTGGGCCGACATGGACGTGCTCCCCAACCGGCAGGCCGGCGCGAGCATCAGGCCCCAGCCGTGGCCCGGTATGGCCGCCGTGCGCCGGTGGTACCCGCGCCAGGAGGCCGAGGCGGCGCGGCGCAACGAGGCGGAAGCGGAGCACGACGGCTGATGGTGACGTTCTCCGGGCGCGCCTACCCCCCCAAGATCGATCCGGCCGTCGGCCCGGTGGTCGTCGGCGGTGTGGGCGGTAGCGGGACGCGCGTGGTGGCCGAGATCATGCGCGGCGTCGGCATCTACACCGGTGCGGTGCTGAACAAAGCGGGCGACAACAAGTGGTTCTCGCTCCTGTGCAAGCTGCCCCGTTTCAGCCTCGACGAGTCGTCCCCCGACGCTGCGCTCTTCGACCAGGCCGTCGGTCTGCTGGAGCGGGCCATGACAGGCCAGCTCGGCCCGGACCGGGCCGACCGCCGGCTTATCAACCAGCTGATAGAGCGCTGGGCCACCATGAAGCGCCAGCACCCGCTGTCCGACGACCGGACGGTCGAGTGGGTGCGCGGCCACGCCGCATCACTGCGGCAGTCGCGGGACGAGTGCCCGGAGGGGGCACCGATGTGGGGCTGGAAGGAACCCAACAGCCACCTCTTCCTGCCACATCTGCAGCGGCACTTCGGTGACCGCCTGCGCTACGTGCACGTGATCCGTCACGGCATCTACATGGCCTACAGCCGGAACCAGTCCCAGGCCATGCGCTGGGGTCCCCAGTTCGGCCTGGCCGATTGCACGCCGTCACCGACGCCGGCCGACTTGCTCGACTACTGGATCGCCTCGAACGAGCTCGCCATCACCCGCGGGCGGGCCATGCCCGAGGGCTCGTTCCTGGTCATCAACCATGACGACCTCTGCACCGAGCCCCGACAGGGCGTGACCCGCTTCGTCGAATTCCTCGGCTTCTCGCCCACGCCCGAGGAGATGGAGCTCCTCGTCGCGCTCCCCGAGCGGCCGAAGGCCCCGGGCCTCTCCCTGAGCGAGATGCGCCAGCAGTTCGGAGACGAGCGGCTGGCGCGGGTCAGCGACCTCGGGTTCAGACTGGACGGAGCCGCCTGACGCAGGGTCAGGAGGCGGCGCGGCTGCTCTGGTCCTGCGCCGTCTTCTCGAAGCGGCGGTAGAACTCGGGGTCGACGCAGATGTCGCGGTAGATCTCGTCGGAGCGCCGGCCCTCCTTGCGGATGTAGGCGTTGAGCTTGCGTGCCTTCAGCCCATCGCGCGCCAGGCGCGCCAGCTGCGGCGCGTGGCGTGGCCGCAGCTGCCGGATCGATTTCCCGTGCGCCTTGGTCTTGAGCCACAGGTAGTCCTCGTTGTCGGCCACCGGGACGTTCGCCTCGTCCGCCCGGGCGATCGGCGGTCGGAAACCGGCGCCGTGGTGGTACACGTGGTGCTCGTAGACGGCGTAGAGCACCGGGTGCAGGTCCACGGCGTTCGAGCGCAGGATCGGCCGCCACCCGATTGAGCGCTCCTCCAGGATCGACAGGAGGGCGCCACCCACGTCCTCGGCCTCGACACCCTCGGCGGTGAGCCAGGTGCCCGGGCGCCAGTCACCGCCGATGTCGTTCCAGAAGCCGACGGTGGTGACGCAGAAGCACGGGTGCGGCTGGACGTCCCCGGCGTTCTCGTCCCGCCGCACGGCCGCCAACGGGTGCTCCGAGAGCAGCTCGGCCATCCACGCATTGAGGGGGCGCACCGGGAACGCGTCCCCGTCGAGGAAGATGATCAGGTCTCCGGCCTCGGCCTGGGCGGAGATCTCCTCCGCCAGCTCGTTCAGCTTGGCGGGATGGGTCCCGTCGGAGCGGGTCACGAAGTCGAAGCGGGCGTCGTGGCGGCGGTCCTCCACTCCCTGCAGGTTGGCGAACACCCGAAAGGGCGCGTCGAGGCAGGCTTCGAGGTAGCGCCGCTGGGGCTCGACCCACTTGGGATCGACCCAATGGACGGTCGCGACGTAGATCACACGCTGAGGGACTCGGCCGAGCTGCCGGCTCGTGCCGACCACTCCATGGTGGCGCGCAGACCGTCGCGCAACGGCGTGGGCTTCAGGTCCGGGAAGATGGAGCGCAACCTGGTCGAGTCGGCCTGGGAGTCGTGGACGTCGCCGGGACGCGGCGCCCCGTGGGTCCGCTCCAGCGGGTGACCGACGAGCTCCTCCATGAGCGCCACCAGCGCGAGGAGCGAGGTGTTCGTCCCGAAGGCCAGGTTGACCGGGCCGTCGAAGGTGACCCGCCGCGCCAGGGCGCCGCACACGACGGTGGCCACGTCACCGACGTAGGTGAAGTCCCGCGTCTGGGTGCCGTCGCCGTGAATGGCCAGCGGGAGCCCGGACTGCGCCGCGCTGACGAAAGCCGGGATGACGGCGGCGTAGGCGTGGTCGGCCCTCTGGTGAGGTCCGAAGACGTTGAAGAAGCGGAAGGCCAGCACCGGCAACCCGAACGAGCGCGCGAAGGAAAGGGCGTAGGCCTCGGTGGCCAGCTTGCTCGCCGCGTAGGGGCTGGCCGGCCTGGTCGGGTGGTCCTCGGGGGTGGGCATGGCGACTCCCCGCCCGTAGACCGAGGACGACGACGCCACCACCACCTGTGCGTCCTTGGCCCGGGCCGCCTCGAGCACGACCATGGTGCCCGTCGCATTGGCGTCGTGGCTCGCCCGGGGATCCTGGAGCGAGCGCGCCACGGCGGGGACGGCGGCGAGGTGCACCACAGCGTCCACCCCGGCCACCAGCCGGCCCACCAGATCGGCGTCGAGGATCGTGCCCTCGACCAGCTCGACGTCGACGCCCGAAAGGTTGGAGACGAGGCCGGTCGAGAGGTCGTCGAGCACGACCAGCCTTCCGGCCAGGCCGCCGCGGCGCAGCGCGGCGCAGACCTGGGAGCCGATGAACCCGGCTCCCCCGGTGACGAGGACGTCCACCTACAGCCGTTCCACGGACGGACCCTGAATCCGCCCGCGGGTGTCGAGGAAGTAGCCGGCCCGCGCCGCCAGCAGGTGGAGGTCGAATGCGTCGTGGTCGGTCACGAGCACGACGGCGTCGGCGGTCGACGCCTCCTCGGCGGTGGCGTCGACCTTCACCGCGGGAGCTCCATCGCCGAGTGCGTCGGCGAGGGACCCGAGGTCCTCCACATGGGGGTCGGCGACGCGCACCTCCGCACCGGCCCGCCGCAGCAGCTGGGCGATCACCGCGCCCGGGCTCTCGCGCGCGTCCCCGGTGTTGCGCTTGTACGCGATGCCGAGGACGAGCACCCGGCTGCCCCGCACCGGCTTCGAGGCCCGGTTCAGTCCTTCGGACAACCGCTTGACGACGTACTCGGGCATGTGGTCGTTGACGTCGTTGGCCAGCTCCACGAAGCGGAACGTCTGGCCGAGGGAGCGGCGCACCCGCCACGAGAGGTAGCTCGGGTCGATGGGCAGGCAGTGCCCGCCGACCCCGGGGCCGGGCTGGAACGACATGAACCCGAAGGGCTTGGTGGCGGCCGCCTCGATGGCGGACCACACGTCGATGCCGAGGTCGGAGGCGTAGACGGCCAACTCGTTCATCAGCGCGATGTTCACGTGGCGGAAGGTGTTCTCGAGGAGCTTGGTGAGCTCGGCCTCGCGCGTACCCGAGACCGGAACGGTCCGATCGACGATGGTCTCGAAGAAGCCCTGGACCGCGGCCAGCGACGCCTCGCTGACGCCGGAGACGACCTTCGGCGTGTTCAACAGGGTCCACACGGGGTTCCCCGGGTCGATCCGCTCGGGGCTGTAGCCGAGGTGGAAGTCGACGCCGGCGCTCAGGCCGGACTCCCCCTCGAGAATGGGCGCCACGAGCTCCTCGGTCGTGCCGGGGTAGGTCGTCGACTCGAGGATCACCACCGACCCCGGGCGCACGTGCAGCGCCAGGCTGCGCGCGGCGCGCTCGACGTGCGACAGGTCGGGCACCCCTTCGCGCAACGGCGTCGGGACGTCGATGACGGCGACGTCGAAGCCCTCGAGGTGGGCCTCGTCACCGGTCGGCAGATAACGCCCGGTCGCCAGCGCCTGGCGCACCTCGTCGGCCGTGACATCGGTCACGAAGGAGTCACCGTCTGACAGCGCCTTGACCCGGCTGACGTCGGGGTCGAAGCCGACCACCCGGTGGCCGACGGCGACCGCCCGCATGGCCAGGGGGAGGCCGACGTAGCCCTGGCCGAGGATGGCGACCGTGCACGGGCGCGCCGCGCCCGCGGTGGTGGGGCTGGTGTCGTTGCTCGTCATGGGCTCCGGATCCGTCCGCTCAGCCGGGGCCCTCGGCCCGGGAGACCGATTCTGCCTCACGCTGAGGATGCCTCGGGTCGCGGGCCGGCGTCGGCGACGGCGACGGATGCGCCTCCAGGCGTCGCCGATCGCGAGGGTGCGGCCGATAAGCACGGCTCCAGGCCGAGATGGGGACGACGTCGGGGACGGAGAAGGTGTCCCAGGCCATGTTCACGGCCTCGGCCAGGACCGCTTCGAGACGCCAGGCCGAGGCGAGCGACTCCACCCGGCGCAGGCTCAGGTCCTCGCACAAGGTGAGCTGGACGACGTCGCGCTGCGCCAGCAGGTGCCCGGGGGGGTCGACCCGGGCCTGCACGCACGCGGCCAGCAGCCGTTCCTCGGATCCGAGCGCCGCCAGGTTGACCCCGCGCGGGCAGAACCGCACCCGGCTGGCGAAAAGATCCCGCACGGCGACCGGCCCGCCGATGCCCTTCGGCGCGAACGCCGAGTGGATCCGCACGGGCACCCCGTGTCTCGACGTGTGGGTGACCAGGCGCCGCCGGCGCGACCAGGACCGAGGCTCACCCGGGAGGAGGATCCCCTGCTCTTCGAGGATGGTCACCGCCGCATCCTCGTGCTCGGGTGCTACGAGGATGTGCACCGCGTCGTAGAGCCTGAGGGCCGATGGCTCGTAGTCGAAGGCGGACGTGGCCGCGCCCCGGATCACGCAGGACTCAATGAGGCGCAGAATCAGAGCGGAGACGATCTCGTCGATGCAGCGGGCCGCGGCGTCGCGGCGTCGCTCGGCCTGCTTCGCATGGTCACGCAGGTCCTGCCGTTGTGCCCCGGTGACGGGCAACATGCCGGTGTCGGCGGCCGACTCGGCGAAGGCCAGCAGCAGCCCCTGGTCGAGCTGCCCGAGCAGCACGGCCCAGTCGTCGTGACCGAGCGGCGCGTCGGCGAACTGGTGCGTCGAGGGATAGAGGCCGTAGCCCGCTATGGCGACGAGGACGTCGGACCGGCTCACGCCGGGATTTCGTCTTCGACGGCGAACGCATCCGGTGCGTCCAGCTCCGTCGCCTGGTCGACCTCTCCGTTGTCCCCGGCCGTCCCGGGCCCGTCGACCGCCGCCGGGACCGCGTCCTCGGCCACGAGGTCGAACAGCACGCGACGCGCCCGCACCTCGTTGCGATCACGGGTGGCGCCCCGCAGCTCGCTGAGGCCGGCGCTCAGATGTTCCGGATCCTCTTGAACGGAGCGCTCGAGGCGCAGGAGCGACGGGTGCTCCGTCGGCACCAGGTGCTCGTCCTCGTTGTGCAGGTGCTCGTGGATCTTCTCGCCCACGCGTGGGCCGGTGATGCGGATGCGGATGTCGGTTCCCGGATGGAGCCCCGACAACCTGATCATGCGGTGCGCCAGCTCCAGGATGGAGAGGGGCTCGCCCATCTCGAGCATGTAGACGTCACCGCGGTCGGCGAGCACCGACGCCTGGAGCACGAGCTGCACGGCCTCCTCGACACTCATGAAGTAGCGCGTCATGTGCGGGTCCGTCACGGTGACCGGGCCACCGGATGCGATCTGGCGGCGGAAGGTCGGGATCACACTGCCCCGGCTGCCGAGGACGTTGCCGAACCGGACGGCGCAGTACGGAAGGCCCTCGGGGGCACGGTCGCCCAGCAGCTGCTCGCCCAGCCGCTTCGTCGCACCCATGACGCTCGCCGGACGGACCGCCTTGTCGGTCGAGATGAACACGAACCGCTCCGTCCCGACCTCGGCCGCCAACTCAATCACGTTGAGCGTGCCCATCACGTTGGTCGTGACCGCCTCGACCACGTGGGTCTCGAGGATGGGGACGTGCTTGTGCGCGGCCGCGTGGAAGACGACCTCGGGCCGCCACCGTGAGAACACCTCGGCCAACGCCTCCCGGCAGGAGACGTCGGCCAGGATCTGCTCGGTCTTGCCCGACGTCGTGGCGGCCACGTCGTGCAGGTGGGTCTCGTCGTGATCCAACATGACGAGGACGTCGGGCTCGGCGCTCGCCACCTGCCGGCAGATCTCCGAGCCGATGGAGCCACCGGCCCCGGTCACCAATACCCGGCGCCCCTCGAGGGCGCGGCGTACCGCAGCCAAGTCCGTGACCACCTCGCGCCTGCCGAGCAGGTCCTCTATCCGGGGCTCCCGGGCCGTGCGCACGGACACCGGCGCCGGATCGGTGACGTTGCCGACGAGCTCGCGCAGGTCCGGCACGATCTTCATCGTGATCTCCGCGTCCTCGGCGGCACGCAGACATCGCTCGACCAGAGCGGTGGACGGGTTGGGCACGGCTAGCAGGATCTGTTGGATCTGGAGCTTCTCGACGGCGAGCGCGACGTCGTCGATGCCCCCGACCACGGGCACACCCATCAGCGACAGACCGTGGGTCCGGCGGTCCTCGTCGAAGACGGCGACGGGGAACAGACCGGCGGAGGGGTTGCGCAGCATGTCCCGGACCACTGCCGCACCCGCGTCCTTGCCGCCGACGATGCCGATCCGCAGACCCATCCCGCGGTTCGCCCGCTGCCAGCCGAGCAACCTCGAATGGAAGCGCAGCAAGCCGATGCCCAGCATCGTCAGCACGCATCCGAGCGGGAGGGCGATGAGCGGCACTTTCGTGACGTGCCGGCCGAGGCCGAGGGGATAGAGGATCAGCGTGACGACCAGGGTCGTCAGGCACGCCGCCACGATGTTGCGGGCCTCGTCGATGCCGGCGTACTTCCAGATCCGTCCGTAGAGCCCGAACGACCGGTTGGCGACCAGCTGTACCACGAGAGCGACCGAGAGGACGGGAGCGAGCTTGGCGTAGTAGTCGACCGGGGCCCGGTTGTGCAGCGTGATCACGAGCGCCAGGAAATAGGCCGTGACGATCACCGCGCCGTCGAGAGCGACGAACACCATCTTCGAGCGCACCTTCGTCGCCAACACGCTGAGGCGAAGGGCGCTTGAGGCTCGCGGCTCGGTTGACATCACGCTCCCTGGGGTCGATGCGTTGTGGGTGGACGGCTCGCTTCGTCCGCGGCCGTGAGAGTCCGTGTGAGGCGCATCCGTCCTCCTGTCCACCTCCAACCCACGGATGCGGGTGTCCACACTTTTGAGCAATCAGGTCCGCACCAGATTGCATGGAAGGACGACGTCGGTCAAGTGCCCGCCGTGCCCTTATGCAGGGGTTACATCAAGATAGCAAACGTTTACCGGGACGTACCCTCGCGTTCGCGCCTGGTTCGCGCTCGGCCTGACCCGGACTTCGTTGCGGCCATGGCTCAATCGGTTTCACGCCCTGTGACAACATGGGTCCCAAAAAGGGGTGCAAATCCAATTGGGACGCTGTTGAGGTTCTATTAGCGATCGGCCATGATCTGCGGCGAAGGGGCCATGGATTCGCATCTTCTGGTGCGCCGGTCGGCTGGTGGAGGGCATAAGCAGCCCAAAAGATTGGGGTCTCTCGTTACCCAGGTGAATTCCAGTTCCCCTATGGCCTGGTTTAGTATCCGCGTCGTGGTCCGAGCTTTGGCAACTCGGCGGCCGGCATCTTCCCGTCTCCCTACCCCACCCCCCGGAGGTTGAGTTGGAGCCCATCTCCTATCTGAGAGCCCCGCTCCGGCGGTGGCCGGTGGTCGTCCCCTTCGTGGTGATCCTGGCCATCGTCGCCGTGCTCATCCCCTACCACCCGAAGGGGAAGTACCCCGCCAACACCTGGGAGGCCGCCTCTGACCTGGGCCTGACCCCGACCTACCCGGGCAACAAGCTCGGGGCCAAGCTGGGTGTCAAGCAACTGGAGTTCTACATCCACCAGCCCGCGGTGATTGCGGCGGCCGCCAAGATCGAGCACGTGAAGGTCACCAACAAGCTGCGGAACGACGTGGTCATCACGAAATCCAAGAAGTCCACGGTGACCCAGGGAGACAAGGAGGCCATCGTCGCTGTCGCCGTGCTCCAGCGGAAGAAGGACGAGGCGGTGAAATTCACCAACACGTTCGTGGGGGTCCTGGACGGCTACGCGCAGGCCCAACTCGACGAGCAGCAGAAGAAGGAGATCGCCACCGAGACCACATACATCCACAACTTGCAGACCGCGATCGCCAACCTCCCGCACAAGACCCACAAGACGACGACTACGACGACGCATCCGACCACGACGACCACGCACCCGGTCACGGTGCACCACCACGCCCATACCCACACCCACACGCACGCGACGACCACCACGAGCACGAAGCCGGCGGCAGCCCCCAACGCCCCGGCCAGCACGTCCAGCACGTCCAGCACGTCGAGCACTCAGGCCAGCACGTCGAACACTCAGGCCATAGCCTCCAAGACGCAGGCCAGCGCGTCACTCTCGGCGTACTCACCCACGGCAGGCACGGCGGCGCAGAAGCCGAGAATCGTCCTGGTCGAGGAGCCGGCGCCGCCGAGCACAGAACCGACGACGCTGACCTCTGAGCCCACGACCCCCCTCGTCCCCCCCGGCCAGGTCGGGCCAGTGGTGATCGTTCCGGGCTCCATCCCGGGCCAGCCCACGGTGACGACGACGACCGTGCCCTTCGAGAAGCTGATCGAGACCCAAGAGGAGAGGGCTCTCGGCAACCAGCTGGCCCAGTCTCAGGTCACCCTGCTCAAGCTGGAGGCAGCGGGAACACCGAAGACCGACCTCCGGGTGGTACAGGTGGCGGCGCCGGCGAACGCCGTCTTGGTGAGCCCGAAGCCGACCCTCCTCGAACACCGCTCGGTCCGGCTCCTGCTCGGCCTGCTCGTCGGCCTACTTCTCGGCATCCTCGCGGCCTGGCTGCTCGACGGCTTCGACCGCCGGCTGCGGACGTCCAAGCGGGCAGAGGAGGCGTTCGGTCTCCCCGTGGTGGTCGAAGTGCCCGGGTCGAATGCCAAGACGCTGTCGGTGATCCCGGTGGTCGACATCGTCGTGGACCCCTACTCGGACGCCTCGGAGGCCTACCGCAAGCTCCACGTGGCGATCATGAACGCACCCCCGGTGACCTGGGTCAAGCGAGGCTCGGGCTACGAGGACGAGCCGTGGTCGATGCCGGCCTACCGTCCGCCGCGCGAGCTTCCCCCGGCCATCCCGGTTCCCGCCGCGGCGCCGACGGCCGGTGCGGCCGCCCCACCCCCGGACCCCGGCGTGTCCGGCGAACCCGCCTCTGATGCACCCACGAGCCAGATGCGTCTTCCCGTCGCGGCACGGGCAGGCACGCTGGTGTCGCCGCGGCGCTCACGGTTCTCCATCCTCATCACATCGCCGACGGACGAGCCGACCCGGTCCCTCGTCGTCGTCAACCTGGCGGCGGTATTCGCCGAGGCGGGCGACCGCGTCCTCGTCGCCACGACCGGCGGCATGCGCGCCGAGGTCGAGGGCAACGGAGGTCCGAAGGCCTGGGAGGGCCCGGACGAGGACATGGACGCCTCTGAGCTCGTGGCCAACGCCCGGCCGTCGCAGATCCCAGGCGTCTCGAGCCTCGCGCTCGGACAGGTCTTCTCCAATCCCAGCCGCTTCGCGCTGCAGGCGCCGGCGTTGGTCGAGGCGGCCCGGGACGTGGTCGACGTCCTCCTGCTGGAGGCACCGCTGCTCTCGACGCAGGACGGCGCGGCCCTGCTGCCCGCCGCCGACCTGGTGGTCGTGGTCTGCGAGGCCTGGCGTACGACTGTGGCCGACGGCGTCCGCACGCAACGACTGCTGGCCCAGCGGCGCCCGCCCGTCCTCGGGCTCGTGATGACGGCCATGCCGCCGGACCGACACAGCATCCACGCCAAGTCCTGACGTCGCAGCCGGGCGCGTCCCGCCCGGCCGGCTCCTCGGCCGATCGCCTACTCGTACTCGCCCACGTCGCGCTGGTAGCGGGGGTGGGGACCGTAGCGTCGGCGCACGCCGTCGAGGAGGCCGTGCAGCGTGGCGCTCCGCTCGGCCCAGCTCGTCGCCAGCTGCATGCGATGGGCGGAGTAGACCAGGTGCCAGGCGAACCAGCTGGGCGTGCCCTGGGTCCGCGCCAGATGAAAGAAGTTGCGGGCGACGTAATAGGCGCGCCAGGGCTCGTCGGCATCGACCGGCCGGTCACCTGAGAGGGCCTGATCGCGGCCCGACAGCGTCTGCACCTCCGCCGCCACGCGCGCCGACTCGGTGTCGACGAGAACCTCGAGGCCGGCGGCGCGCACCCGGCAAAAGAAGTCGAAGTCCTCGAGGCCGAAGAACCAGGCCTCGTCGGGCAGCACGCCCCGCTCGACGACCCGACGCGACACGAGGGTCGCTCCCCAACAGGCGACGTCCACCGGCAGCAGCGGGGGGTCGTCCGCAGTCGGGACGACGTTGAGCGAGTGACCGCGACCGACGAAGCGGCGGCCGTACCCCACCACGGCGCCGGTCGTGGCCAGGGAGGGATCGCCCTCGAGCAGGCTGACCAGGCGCGCCACCCGCGGAGTGGGAAGGTCGAACAGCCCGACGTCGTCCTCGCACAGGTAGGCCCACCGGACATCGGGGTCCTCGAACGCGGCCACCAGGCCAGCCCGGAACCCGCCCGCCGGCCCGGTGTTGCGCGCCAGCCGGACCATCCGCACCGAGTCCTCGAGAGCGGGGTCGTCGAGCCCGCCGCCGCCGTTCACCACGACGACGACGCTCGCCGGCTCGAAGCCCTCTTCGCTCAGCAGCGAGCGGACGACGCTTCCGGCCAGCCGCGGCCGGAGGTGCGTGAGCACGACGGCCGTGACACCGGACGCACTCGCGGGCTCGGGCGCGTCACTGGACATCGGGGGGACCCTAGCTAGCGCCCGGCCCGACGACCCTCGTGGCGCGCACCACACTCCCACTGGGAGGGATCCCGTCGTCGGCTTGTGTTCCGAGGAGGCGTCGCGCAGGATCACACGAACTTGGCCGCGATGAGTCGCATATCGCGACCGTGACGCTCGGCCAGCAGCCGTCACGCTGACAGCTCGGCACAGTTTCCCGCAGCACGAGACCAGTGCGGAGCAGACGTACTCGGGCCGCCTTCGAGACTCCGTGCGGCAAACGCCGTGGTGACGTCGAAGACCCTCAGCGTCGCGGCACACATGTCGGGGGAAAAAAGCCCGCGCTATGTCGCTGAAGACGGTCCGAGCCCGAGCGCGGCGTAGATCTCACGAGTCGCGCTCGAGGTGTTGAACGTATAGAAGTGGAGTCCCGGCACGCCGGAAGCGAGAAGTCCGGAGCAGAGCTCGGTGGCCAGCTCGACCCCCTCCTTGCGCACCGCGTCCGCGCCGCCACGCTCGTCGGCCGCGCGCAGTCGGTCCTCCATCCATCCGGGCGCAGCCGCGCCCATGCCACCGAGCCGGCCCATGGTCGACAGCGAGGTGACGGGGAGGATGCCCGGCAGGACCGGTGTGTCGACACCGCGGTCGCGCAGGTCTTCGACGAGGCCGAGGTACTCCGCCGCCTCGAAGAAGAACTGCGTCACGCCGAAGTCGGCCAGGGCGAGCTTGGCCGCCAGGTGGTCGCGGTCGCTCTCGAGGTCCGGCGAGAGCGGATGGCCGGCGGGATGGGCCGCGACCCCCACCGAGAAGCCGCCGATGGCGCGGGCGAGCTCCACCAGCTCGCAGGCGTACGCCAGTTCGCCGGGTCCCGTTTCGGGGTCCTCGGGTTGGTCGCCGCCGAGCGCCATCAGGTTCTCCACACCCGCCTTGCGCAGCGAGACGAGAATGTCCGCCAATTCCAGGCGCGTATGGGCGACGCAGATGAGATGCGCCATCGGGTTGAGCCGGGTCGTGTGCAGCATGCCCGAGACCAGGTCGTACGTGCGCTGGCGCGACGCCGAGCCGCCGCGGTAGGTGACCGAGACGAACGAGGGCTCGAGCGGCTGGAGCTCGCCGATCGTGCGCGCCAAGGTGGCGAGTTCCCGGTCGTTCTTGGGTGGGAAGAACTCGAACGAGTAGGTCGGACCCGCATCGAGCAGCTGGCGGATGCGCGTCACGTCGGGTCCTCCTCCCGCCCGTAGTCGTCCTCGAGACGGACGATGTCGTCCTCTCCGAAGTACGTGCCGCGCTGCACCTCAATGAAGACGAGGTCGGCGTCCCCGATGTTCGCGATGCGGTGCGCGCCTTCGAGCGGGATGTCGACGGACTGGCCCGGGCCTAGCTTCGTCACCACGCCGTCGAGCGTCATCTCCGCGGTGCCGGCCACCATGAACCAGTGCTCCACCCGCTTCGCGTGCCTCTGGTAGCTCAGGCGCCGGCCCGGGTGCACGACGATGCGCTTGACCTTGTGGTCGGCCGCCTCGTCGCTCAGCACGGTGTAGCTGCCCCAAGGGCGCTCGTCGTGCTCGCGCCCGTCCGGGCCGCTCATGGCGCCGCCATCTCGGCCGCTCGGACCGCGTTGCGCAACAGCATCGCCCGGGTCATGGGTCCGACCCCGCCGAGGCGCGGCGTGATCCACCCGGCCACCTCGGCCACGTCCGGATGCGAGTCGGGGATGAGTCTTCTGCCCTCGAAGGTCGAACCCGCTGACACTACGGCCGCACCCGGCCGGACCATGTCCGGGGTGAGCAGGTGAGGCCGGCCGGCCGCGGCCACGACGATGTCGGCGGTGCGGGTGATGGCGGCGAGGTCGCCAGGAGCGACACCGGTGTGCACGACCGTCACGGCGGCGTTGCAGCCCGGGCGCTTCAATGTGAGCAGGTTGGCGAGCGGCCGGCCGATGGTGACCCCGCGCCCGATGATCACGACGTGGCGGCCTTCGACCGGGACGTCGTAGGCGTGCAGCAGCTCGACGATGCCGGCCGGTGTGCACGGCAGCGGGCCCGGGGTGCCGAGCACGAGGCGGCCGAGGTTCACGGGATGGAGACCGTCGACGTCCTTGGCCGGGTCGACGGCCAGGAGGGCGCGTTCCTCGTCGAGGCCGTCGGGCAGCGGAAGCTGCACGAGGAAGGCGCTGACCTTCGGATCGGCATTGAACCGCGCGATCACCTCCATGAGCTCCTGCTGGGTGGCGGTGGCCGGCAGATGTTCGCCGACGGAGTGGATGCCGAGCGCGGCGCAGTCCTCGTGCTTGAGCGCCACGTAGCGCTCGCTGGGCACGTCGTCGCCCACCAGGACGGTTCCCAGGCCGACGTGCACCCCCTCGGCAGCCAGTTCGGCCGCGCGCTGCGCCACTTCGGCGCGGATCCGGGCGGCCACCACTTCTCCGTCGAGCAGGATGGCGCTCATCAGTGCCGGAAATGCCGCTCGCCGGTCGTGACCATGGCCAGGCCGGCCGCATCCGCCGCCGCGACGACCTCGCCGTCCCGCACGGAGCCTCCGGGCTGGACCACGGCCGTCACACCGGCGTCGGCCAGGACGATCAGCCCGTCGGGGAACGGGAAGAAGGCATCGCTGGCCCCCGCTCCGCCCTTGGCCCGCTCGCCCGCCTTCTGTACGGCGATCTCGGCCGCCACCACCCGGGACTGCTGGCCGGCGCCGACACCGACCGCCTGTCCACCGGTTACGACGGCGATGGCGTTGGACGTCGTCCGGCCGCAGACGCGCCAGGCCAGCACGAGGTCCCGCCACTCGTCGTCGCTGGGCGCGCGCTTCGTCACGACCGCCCATTCCGAGCGCGGTGACACGAAGGCGTCGACATCTTGCACCAGCACGGCGGCGCCGAGGCTGCGCAGGTGCCGGGTCTGCGCCTCGGGCGGCGGGCCGGAGAGCAAGCGCGTGGCCCGGCGCCGTGCGACCAGGGCCTCGAGCGCGTCGGGAGCGTAGGACGAGGCGATGATCACGTCGGCCTGCGGGCCCGCCGCCACGGCCTCGGCCACCTCGGGTCGTCACGTGCCCGCCGACGGCGACCACGCCGCCGAAGGCCGAGACAGGATCGCACTCGAGGGCGCGCTCGTAGGCGGCCACGAGGTCACCGGCGACGGCGGCGCCGCACGGGTTGGCGTGCTTGATGATGGCCACGGCCGGCTGCCCGGCATCGGCCGCCAGCTCGTGCACGAGCCTCCAGGCCGCGTCACCGTCGAAGAGGTTGAGGTACGAGAGCGGGCTGCCGCCGTGCTGCTCCACGGCATCCCACCAGCTCTCCGCCCCCGCCACGCGATAGCGGGCGCCACGCTGGTGCGGGTTCTCCCCGTAGCGCAGCACCTCGGCGCGCTCGAGCGTCAGGTGCAGGGTGGGAGGCAGCGCGGCGTCGAGGGCGGCCTCGTCTTCCGCGCCCTCCACCGCGCCCTCGAGGCCCGCCGCGGGTGAGGGGCCGCCGGCGTCGAGCCAGGCCACGATGGCAGCGTCGTAGGCCGCGGTGTGGGCGAAGGCGGCCCGAGCCAGGCGCCGCCGCGTGGCGTCCGAGAGCGACCCCCTGGTCCGCAGCTCCTCTAGCACCGGGGGGTAGTCAGCCGGGGACGTGACGATGCCGACGTGCTCGTGGTTCTTGGCGGCGGCGCGCACCATGGTGGGACCGCCTATGTCGATCAACTCCACCGAGGGGTCCGTGGAGAACGGGTACAGGTTGCAGACGACGAGGTCGACGGGTTCGATCCCGTTCGCCTGAAGGTCCGCCACGTGCTCCGGCTTGGACCGGTCCGCCAGGATCCCGCCGTGGATCTTCGGATGGAGCGTCTTGACCCGACCGCCCAGCATCTCGGGGGAGCCCGTCACGGTCGCCACCTCGAGGTGAGCGATGCCCGCCTGGCCCAATGCCGCTGCCGTGTTGCCGCTCGCGACCAGCTCCCAGCCGAGCCCCGACAGCCCGCGGGCCAGCTCGACCAGGCCCTCCTTGTCGTAGACAGACAGCAACGCCCTCACGGCACCATGACCTCGTCGACTCCTTCCGGGGGCGGCCCACTGTCCGCGCCGGTTTGCGCTCTTCCGACAGTGGCCCGCGGAGGTCCACCCCGCGCGGGCTCGAAGGCCGCGGCGACAATTTAGCCGTTACCTCAATCCCACTGGCCGTTGGTCCGGGCAGCCTGGTCCGGGCACCGTAGTCACGTATTCCAGAAGCGCCGGCCGAGGAGCTCGAAGAGCTTCTCGTTGTGGGGCTCGAAGAAGCTGCGCAGGTCGCACAGCGCCTTCTCGTCCTCGGAGCTGCGCACCCGGGACGCGTTGAGGGCCGGGAACGGTGTCTCCATGGGAGGAAAGCCCAACCAGTCGAGCAGATCGGCTGCGACCGCGGCGTCGTCGAACAGGCGCTCGCTCTCCACGACCTTGACGCGCCCGGGGCCGACCGCGTTGTACCAGCGCGAAATCTGTTCGGCGTACATGCCACGCGAGCGGTACGAGAACCACTGGTGCGAGCGGCTCCGTTCGCCGTTGGCCACCTTCACCTCCTGACCCAGCAGGCGCTGGTCCTCCGCCTCGAGCGCATCGGAGAAGGACTTGCTCTCGCGGCCGAACGAGCGTTCCAACCGGTAGTGCGAGAGCGCCCGTTCGGCCGGCTCGCGGAGGAGGACCACGAAGCGCGTGCGCAGCGGGCAGGTCACGCCCGGCGCGTGCCGGGGCGAGCGGATGGAAGAGCATGTACGGGGACGTCTCGACCAGGCGGCGAGGCCGGAACCGCATGGGAAACCGCGACCTGTACCAGTGCTCGCCCCGGTCGTAGTAGAGGTCGAAGTAGTGGACCTCTCCGAACTCGAGGACCTTCACCCCGGGGTGGTGGCGAAGCCACGTCCGCATGGAAGTGGTGCCGCCGCGCTGCGTCCCGACGATCATGGTGTCGGGTAACGGGCGCAGCGGTGACGTCGCGAGGCGCCAGGCCGGCACCGCTTCGCGGCGCCCACGACCGTCGTGTGGGTTCCGACCCCGTCCCTCCCTCGGCGATGGAGAAGTCCGTCCTCGGGATGGCGCCGACGGGCGGCGCGATCTCCCGGCCCGCCTCGAGCTCCTCGAGCGCCCAGGCGACCGTGGCCGGATAAAGAACTCGCTCCACCATCTTGATCCGCTCGTGCAGCGTCTCGACGGTGTCGCCGGCGACGACGCGCACCTCCTTCTGGGCCAGGATCGGCCCGGCGTCCATCTCGAGCGTCGCCAGGTGCACCGTGCACCCCGTCTCGCGCACGCCTGCGGCGAGCGCGTCGCGGACCGCGTGCCAGCCGGGGAACTGCGGGAGCAAGGCCGGATGGGTGTTGAGGATCCGGTTCGGGAAAGCGCGGTGCACCGCCTCGGTCAGCACCGTTCCGAAGCCGGCCATGGCCACGAGGTCGACCTGGTGGGCCACCAGCGTCGCCGCAACGGTGGCGGTAAAGCCTTCGCGATCGAAGCCGTCGTCGTAACCCCCGTAGGCGCCTCGGTCGACGAGCTCGACCGCGGCGCCCCGATCGGCGGCCAGCGACAGGGCGGCACAGGGCCGGTCGGCGAGCACCACGGCGACGGGGAGTCCCGCCTCGAAGAGTGCCTCCATGATCGTCCCAGAGCCCGAGACGAGGACGGCGAGTCGCATCGGACAAATCTAGTGAACGCCGTCCGAGTGGTGGCCAGCGGGGCGCGACTCCCTCGAGCCCGACAACGGAGCGGGCTAGCATGCGGCGCCCGTCCGAGATCGAAGCCGGAGGCCGGAGGCCCATGGCCTGTCCCGCTCCACCGTCTGACGCCGGTGGGCCCAGCACGCCGCCCGCGAGGCCGGACCCCGCGAGGCCGGGCGACGACGAGCTCGACCTCGCGCTCCGGCCACCCGAGACGCGACTGGCCCAGGCCGCGCTGCTGGCCCGGGCCGCAGCGGGCGGGTTCCGCCACCGGCGCGCGCTCGGCGACGTCGAGACCTTCTTCCTCGTCCTGGGCTACGCCCGCAGCGGCAGCACGCTGGTGGGATCGCTGCTCGACGCCCACCCGAACATGGTCGTCGCGCACGAGGCCGACATCCTGCGCTACGTCCACCCGGGGGTGTCGCGTCGCCAGCTCTTCGCCATCATCCTCGAACGCGATCGCCAGTTCGGGCACATCGACCGTCGGTGGCACGGATTCGATTACGCCGTCCCGGGAGGCTCTCAGGGACGGTTCACCACGCTGCGCGTCATCGGCGACAAACATGCCGGCCGTGCTACCCGTCGCCTCTGGCGCGACCCGAAGCTGCTGGGTCGTCTGCGTGCCGTGGTCCGCGTCCCGATCAGGGTGCTGCACGTGACGAGGAACCCGTTCGACAACATCGCCTCCGTCGCGCGAGAGCCGGGGTCTCGCGCTGTCGGATGCCGTCGACGTCTACGAGAAGTTGAGCATCATGGCGGACGGCGTCCGGGGCCGGCTCGCGCCCGGTGAGCTCCTCGACCTCAGCTACGAGTCCCTGGTCGCCGACCCAGCTGGCCGCCTCTCGGAGATCTGCGCCTTCGTCGGCGTCGCGGCCCCAGCCGACTTCCTCGAAGCGTGCGCGGCCGCGGTCGAACCTGGCCTTCGGGAGCGCCGTCGCAAGGCGGAATGGTCACCGGACGAGCGTAGGAGGGTGGACGAGCTCATCGCCGGCCGTCCGGTGCTCGCGGGTTACTCCTTCGAGCCGTAGCGGCACCGGTGCGGTTCACGGGCCGGGCGGAGGGTCCTCCCAGAGGCGGCGGCCCAGGAGCTCGAAGAGCGCCTCGTTGTGCGGCTCGAACCAGGCCCTCAGCTCCGCCGCGGCATCGGCTGTCTCTGCGGGGACGCGGTGGACGGCATTGAAGGACGGGTAAGGCACCGTGCTCGGTGGCAGGCCGCACCAATCGAGCACGTCGGCCGAGACCTTCGGGTCGCGGAAAATGCGCTCGCTCTCGATCGCCATCACCCGGTCGCGGCCCAACGGCGTCGTACCAGCGCTCGAGCTGCTCCGCGTAGAGCCCCCGAGTGCGGTAGGAGAACCAGCGGTGGGCCTGGCTCCCCTCGCCGCGGCGGACGGCGTCGAGCGCGGCCCGCATTCGCTCGTCCTC
This sequence comes from uncultured Acidimicrobiaceae bacterium, assembly GCA_963828505.1. Classification (GTDB taxonomy): domain Bacteria; phylum Actinomycetota; class Acidimicrobiia; order Acidimicrobiales; family RAAP-2; genus Bog-473. Next base: position 95,872 of record CAWHFM010000003.1, on the reverse strand, counting down.
CATCTGGAGGGCAACCGCGAAGGATTCGTGTTCACGGCCGAGCTTGCGGTTGCGCGAGTAATGGGAGAGCGCACGCTCCACCGGTTCGCGCAGCAGAGCGACGAAGCGGGTGCTCGAGGGAAGGTCCCGCGCCGCCCGCTCGGGAGCAAGGGGGTGGAGCATCATGTACGGCGACGCCTCGACCTGGCAGCGGAAGCGGATCCGCATCGGGAGTTGGGAGCGGTACCAGCGCAGGCCCCGGTCGTACTTGCCGTCGAAGTAGTGCACCTCGTCGATCTGGAAAGGTGCCACCTTGGGGTGGGAGCAAAGCCAGGCGTGGAGCGAGGTCGTGCCGGCGCGCTGGGCTCCGATGATCACGAGGTCGGGAAGTGGCCGCAGATCGGCTGTGGCCAACCGCCAGGCCCTTGACGTGGCCGACCAGGCCGGCCGCGGTTTGAGGGTCCGCGGGTCAGCGAGAGACGGGGCGGGAGCGCTCCGAGCCGGCGCAGGCTCTGGGGGGAGGGAAACCACGGGCGCGATGCTAGTGAGATCGAGGTGGATCGAATCGGGCTCAGACCAGCCGTCAGAGCGCACCGACGACCGTCTTGACCCCCTTTGATGGCCGCCGTTAGCGTCGGGCGAACCCCCCGAGCGAATGGAATTCGCGGATCCGATGGCCACAGGCGAAGAAGAGGTCGGAACCGCCTCTTCGACGGGCGGCGACCCACCTCCGGGAGGCGCTCCCGGTAACGACCAGCTGACCAAACCGAAGTCGCGCCCTCAGCTCGCGAGGTTCGTCGGGCGCGCCACCCTCGAGGGCTTCCGTCATCGTCGCGCTTTCCGTGACGTCGAGCGCTTCTTCTTCCTCGTCGGCTACCCGCGGAGCGGGAGCACGCTCATCGGGTCGCTCCTCAACGCGCACCCCGAGATGGTGATCGCGCACGAGGCGGACTCCCTTCGCTACGTCCGGCCGGGCATCACCCGCAACCAGCTCTTCGCCATCCTCCTCGAGCGCGATCGTGAGTTCGCCGCCGTGGAGCGCCGCTGGAACGGCTTCGACTATTCCCTGCCAGGTCTGGACCAAGGCCGCTTCACGCGTCTGCGCGTCATCGGGGACAAGCACGCCGGCCGGGCGGCGCGGCGACTGCGCGACGAACCCGAGCTGCTGGACCGGCTGCGCGCCGTTGCGGACGTCCCCATCAGGGTGCTCCACATCACCCGCAACCCCTTCGACAACATCGCCTCCATCGCCCGTAACCGGGAGCTCCCCCTGGCGCAGGCGATCGAGATCTACCGTGACCTCGGCGTCGCCGTGGACGGCGTGCGAGCTCTGCTGTCGCGGGAGGAGCTGCTCGACTTGTCCTACGAGTCGATCCTGCGCGACCCCGGCGGCGAGATCTCCGCCATCCTGCGCTTCATCGGGGTCGGCGCGTCATCCGAGTACGTCTCATCGTGCGCATCCCTCGTCGATCGCGGTGGCCGCCGCGGCCGTGCCACGCTCGAGTGGTCGACGGACGAGCGCCGCCAGGTCGAGGAGATCGTCGCGTCGCGCCCGGCGCTCGCGGGGTATCGCTTCGAAGACTGACGCGTGATGTTCGCCTGGGACGGCACGTCATGATTCAAGCGTCCGGTCAGCCCGTCGACGAGGCTCATCGGTGCGCTGAACAACCCATGACTGGGAATCAGCTGGGACAAACAACTGGAACAAACAAACCGCCACGGACCTTGTTGCCGAGCTAGGCGCTTACTATTGTCCGAAACTCTTAATGAAGGCGCCCGACAGGGCGACGAGGGGTTCGTGGGGCGATGAACACAGGATCGGGATCCGAGACCCGGATCGCGGATGCAGATCGGTCGAAGGCTGCAGCCGTAACGACGCAGATCGGGACGGAATGGGACTTTCCCCGATCTCGCTCGGGCGTAGCACGCGACATCGGCCGTGCCGCGCTGCACGTCGCGCGTGACCGTCGTGACTTTCGCCAACTTGAGCACTTCCTGTTCTTCGTCGGGTACCCTCACAGCGGTAGCAGCCTGATCGGATCCCTGCTCAACAGCCACCCCGAAGTCGTCGTCTCTCACGAGGCAGACGTCCTTCGCTACGTCAAGCCGGGCATCCCTCGCGCCATGCTCCTCGAGATGGTCCTTGAGGGTGACCGGCGTTTCGCAAAGGTCGGTCGCCGCTGGATGAACATCGACTACGGGTTCGCAGGAACCTGTCAGGGCACGTTCGTTCGCCTCCGCGTCCTCGGCGACAAGAAGGCGCAACGTTCGGTGCGGCGGGTTCGGGACGATCCCGCGATCCTGGAGCGGTTGCGACGCACGGTCGGGGTGCCGATCCGGGTCCTGCACATCGCCCGGAACCCATTCGACAACATCGCGTCGATGGCCCGGAGGCCCGAGGAACCGCTCTCCGGAGTGATCGACCACTATCGCGGCGTCGCTGATGCCGTCGACACGGTGCGGAGCTACCTGGACGAGAGCGAGTTCCTGGCCGTTCGATACGAGTCGGTCGTCGCCGACCCGGCTGGGCAGATGGCGGAGATCTGCCGCTTCGTCGGGGTCGACGCCCCGGAGGCCTACCGCGCCATCTGCGCCTGCACGATTCATCCGGCCCGCGGGCGCAGCCGGGACCGGTTGGAGTGGTCGCCCGAGGTACGACACGAGGTGGAAGAGCTGATCGCCGCCCATCCGCCCCTGGCGGGGTACTCCTTCGAGGACTAAGGCTCCGAGAACGAGGTCGCCGTTTCGGGGGCGGGTCCAGAGGTCGGGCCGCCCCCGGCGCCGGGAGATCCGGCGCCGACCCTGGACCTGGCCGCGTTGAACAGCAGGCGTACGACGGCGCCGATGAGAGCAAGGTCGAGAAGCATCTGCGCGGAGACGATCAGGCGCGCCGTGTCCGTCTTCGGCACAATGTCGCCGAAGCCCACGGTCGAGAACACGGTGATAGTGAAGTAGAGGGCGCGGATGTGGTCGAGCGGCTCCGAGAAGTCCCTCGGGAGGCTGTTGGACAGTCCCAGGTACAAACCGGAGAAGGCGCACAGGAAGAGGGCGAGGACGACCCCGAGTGCCTCGACGGCTTTGAGCTCTGGGAGGTCCGCCGCCTCAATGCGCCGTATCTGCCACGCCACTACCGCCGCGACCACGGCGACGTCGACCCCAAGGCGGGTGAAGGCCCAGGCCCCCGAGCGCAGCCCGATCGGGTTGAGGAAGTAGGCCCCGAAGATGACGATCCAAGGGACGAGCACCCTCGAGCGCGGCGTGGGCCATCTCCACGCGGCGTTCGGCCGGCGGCAGGTCGCCAAGCCGGCGCGCCACCCGTGCCTCCATCGCGAGAACGCTAAACGAGAGACCCTTGCCGCGGGGTGATGCGGGGGCGGCGTCTGCCGAAGTCGCCCCCGCGGCTCCGAGCCCTCTGGCGGGAGGCGCCACCGTCGCTCGACGCGACGATCCCCGGCCACGCGAAGCCGCATTTGTTAGCGTCAACGCCCGTGTATCTTGACCTCCTGGTCATCGGGCTTGTCATCACGCTCGAGCCCATCCCCCTCACTGCTTTCATCCTGATCCTCCAGTCCAAGAACGGGGTGCGGAAGGGGGCGGCGTTCATCTTCGCCTGGTTGGCCTCGCTCGCCGTTGTGGTTGTGATCACGGTCCTCGCCACCGGAAACTCGCCTCCGAAGCCGAACACTGCGCCCTCGCTGGCCTCGCTCGCCGTGAAGATCGCCATCGGTGTGGCACTGCTCCTCGTCGCCCTCCGCCAGTACCGGAGGATGGGCCGCCCCAAGAAGCCCAAGAAGACCCCGAAGTGGCAGACCGGCGTCGACAACATGACCCCGCTCTACGCCATGGGCATCGCGCCGTTGGTCCAGCCCTGGGGCCTGATCGCCGCCGGGGTGGCAACGATCATGGAGGCGAAGCTCGAGAAATGGGAGGACTACCTCGCTCTTTTCGTCTTCTGTCTGATCGCCACCGGGGCGTACCTGGTGATGGAGATCTACGCCGCCGTGCAGCCCGAGCGCACCCAGGCGTTCCTCTCGAGCGTCCGCCTCTGGATCGACACCCACACGGACCAGGTCATCGTCGGCGTCTCGCTGGTGGCTGGCCTGTACCTGATCGGGGCCAGCGCCTACGTGCTCGCCACCTCCGGCTGAACGGTCCGACCACTCACGAGACGGAGGGCCGCTCACCCGCAGGCCCAGTTGTAAACGGGCGTCGCTCAGCCCAGACTCAGGCGATGGACCCCGGTGAGCTTCGTCAAAAGGTGGAGAGCTTCGAGCGCTGGCACTATCAGATCGACCTGGGACGCGGTGTCGTCACCCCGGTCGCCGGCACCTGGCTCGTCAACCGAGCAATTCAGCGCCGGTGCATCTTCTTCGACCGCCTCCTGTCGGTCGCCGACGGCACCCTCAGGGGAATGAGGATCCTCGACCTCGGCTGCAATGCGGGCTACTGGTCACTACAGGCCATTGAGGCCGGGGCAGACTTCGTGTTCGGGATCGACGGGCGTCAGATGCACATCGATCAGGCGAACCTGGTCTTCGAGGCGAAGGGGATCGACCGCTCGCGCTACCAGTTTGAGCTCGGTAATTTCTTGAACTACCCATTGGGTTCGTTCGACCTCGTGCTGTGCCTCGGCGTGCTGTACCACGTCTCGAGCCCGGTCGAGCTCTTCAATCTGATGGTTGCGACCGGAGCGGAGCTTCTAGTGATCGACACGGAAGTGAGCCAGCTGAATGGAAACCTCCTTGTGCTCCACACCGAGTCGCTGGACCGCTACACGAACGCCCTTCAAGAGGAGGTCGTCGCCTACCCGACCAGGGGTGCGATCTCAATGCTTGCGGCCAGGCACGGGTATCAGGCCGTCGCCCTCGACATCCGGTGCATCACCGATGAAACCGGAATGAAGCGCTATCTCATCGGTGGCCGCGCCTCGTTCATCTGTTCGAATGGGCGGTCTCTTGACGGTCTGCCACGAGAGCTCTATAACCCCCCGCGCTCCGCTCGTACCGACCCTTGGCCGGCCTGGATTCACGGATCCCCAGAGTGATTGCCCCGGGGCGAACACAGTGACCCAACCCCCGCGCTCGCGGCGTCCTTCCGGCTGCGTCAACGTGGGGACTATCCGCCGCGCTCTCGAGTCCGCCATGAAAAGCTGACTCCAGAAGAGGGGCCTTTGAACGAGCCTGTTCACCGGGGTGCCGGGCACCATTCGTGGCGGCGCAGGCCGAGTTGGAAACTCTTACCTCCGCCGGCGAGCATGTAGCCCGGAACGAAAAGAGTACCGAGAAAAGATGGTCCCCATTGTGCAAGATCGGATTTTCTAGCGCTGCCGGTCCCCCTCCCGCACTCGCCGAGGCCGGGTATCATCGGCCCGAGGCGCGGCGAACAGGGATCGGGGCGAATGGCACTGGGCGAAATGGCAGCGAAAGGTGAACCGGTCACCACTCCGCGCGTCGACGACTGGTGTGTGGCCGTCGTCGGCATGCACCGGAGCGGGACGTCGGCAACCGCCGGGATGCTGGTCAACTTGGGGCTGACCGGGCCACGGCCAGACGACCTCATCGGTGCATCGAGCTCGAACGAGCGCGGGCACTGGGAGAGCAGAAGCATGGTTCGATGCGACGACGGCCTTCTCCGTGCCGTGGGCTGCGCCCGGTACGCGCCGCCGCCGGTAACGCTCCGGTGGGAGGGTGTTCCCGGCTACGAGGAGATCCGCCGCGCGGCACTGCGCTGGTTTGCGACCACCCATGCCGGAGGGCCAATGGTGGCGAAAGACCCCAGACTTTGCCTGACGCTGCCCTTCTGGCGTGACGTGCTGCCGGCGCCGATTGCGGCAGTGTTCGTCCTGCGCGACCCACTGTCCGTCGTGCGGTCGATGCTGGCTCGAGACGATTTTCCCGTGACCTTGGCCTTGGCGATCTGGGATCGATATGTCCGCTCCGCCTCGTGTGTGCTGAAGGGATTACCCACTCTCGTGGTCGAGTACGACTCCATGATGGCCGATCCCTTGGGCGCAACCGAAGAGATCAGCCGGTTTCTTCGGCATGTGGGCGTTTCCCTCGAGCACTCGAATAGCGATGCTGCCGCGAGCTTCCTCGACTCAGGTCTACGCCACCAGCACGCCGAGCTCGACGAGTATGAAGGCATCGCGCTGAGCCAGCGGCAGGTGTTCGACGTGCTCTCCGGACTGAGGGGAGAGCACGAATCGTGGGCGCCACCTGTTCTCGCACCGTCGCCGTTTTGGGTCGAAGAGGTACTTGGGATGCGCCGAGAATTCACGAGCAGGGGTAGGGAACTGAGGAGCTTGCAGTCGTCTCCGATCCACCGTGCTGGTGCTGCGGCGAAACGCATTGCTGAGCGTGCACGCGAGTTCCCCAAAGCAACCCTAGGGATAGGCGGCTCCAGAACCGAGAGTTGAACACTCGGGTCGCGGCTGAGGGAGCGCCTCGGTAATCCTCAGATGTCCTTGGCCGACGGAATGATTTCCGCCGCCAGGTATTCCGGCTCGGCGTCCGACGCGATGTCGTTGCACCGAAAAACCGCTTCCTGAAGCCCAAACCGCGCGTACTTGGCCAGCTCATCGACTATCTGCTGGCGACCCCCAACTACGAAGCCTCCCATCCTCGGCTGAACGCTGAAGTTCTTCTTCGACGCCATCGGTCGGATCTTGCTCGTGTGAAGAGCTTGCCTCGCCGACCCACGCACGGTTTTGCGCAACGACGGGACGAAGTCTCCGGTAATGACCATGGAGCGGCGGATCGAAGCCGGGTCGCGCGAGACCGATTCGCAATGCCGCTCGAGCACCGCCACTTTTCGGGCGTAGTCCTCTACGGATAAACACTCCGAACACCATTCGTCGGCGTACTGGGCGACGATCTTCAGCGTCAACTGTTCGCCTGTGCCACCGATGATGAGTGGAACACGCCCGGAGACCGGTTTCGGTCGACAATCGACATCCTTCAACGTGTAGTACCGACCGTCGAAGGTCGCGGGTAGCTCGCCCCAGACCAGCCGATAAACCGCGATTGCTTCTTCCAGGCGTTCGAAGCGTTCGCGGACTGGGGGAAAGGGGATGCCGTAGGCGTTGTGCTCACGCCTGTACCAACCGATCCCGATCCCGAGAACGAATCGACCACCACTGAGGGTGTCGATTTGCGCCGCCATACGGGCCACGTCGACGGGGCGACGAAACGTCACCGGAGTAACCAAAGAACCGAACCGCAGCGATGTTGTATCGGTTGCGGCAAGGACCAACGACAGGAACAACTCCAGGGAATCCCTCTGCGCCCCGACGTAGTAGTGATCGGATCTGAACAGCGAGGAGAAACCGAGGCGGTCGACCCGGCCAAGGATCTTGCGCCACCTCGGCCAGTCGAGGCCGTCCTGTCCTTGGATGTCGAGTCCGATTTCCATGCGCCTACATTACCGCCCGCGTGGTCAGTGCTTGCCGAGATCCCATCACGCGGTGCGCAGAATGCGGCGCATTTCGTCAGCGAGACGTAGGGCGAGCGCCACCACGGTCAGCGTGGGATTGGCGTTACCCCCTGTCGGAAACACTGAGGAGCCGGCCACATAGACAGACGACGACCCATGGACTCTGCAGGCGCGATCGACGACGCCGTGGCGGGGAATGTCATGCATTCGCGTCGTGCCGAGAAGGTGGTGGTCGGTTCCCGGGCCGGGACGTGGCGCCCCCTCGCCTTGGGGGAACATGCCGTCTTCTTGCTCGACGACATCAGCCACGCCACATGCTCGAAGCTCAGAAACGAGGATCTGCCCCGCACGCCGGATGCTGAGAAGATCTATTGCGGACCACCGCCAAGAGAGGTGTGCGATCGGGTAGCCAAGCGCGTCCCGCCGCTCAGAAAGGGTCACTCGATTGGCGCGGTTTGGAGCCTGTTCCGGTTGATAGATCAGCTCGAACGATCTCGCGACCATGCCGGTCCGATTTTCGGAACCCAGGGCTGCGTCCTCAGTGCGGTTCAGGTAGCGATGCAAGTGGTGCCAGGCGAGAGAAGGCGCTTGACGGCTGGCCATGGCCAGGTGCCCTCGAACGCCTTGTAAATTTCGTCTGCGCCGGATCGAGTTGATAGCCATACGAATCGACCTCTGTGCATGCACCTGCGGCGTCGACAAGTGACGATCCGAGACGACATAGGCGTTGCCGTTGAGCAGTTCCTCGCGACGAAGCACTTTCTCGGAGAGCGTGAGCTTCCCCTCGACGATTTGTCCCCCGAGGTTGTGCGGCTCATACAGGTCCATGGCCCCGAGTCGGAGAAAAGAACCGCGACCGAGTAAGACTCGAGGGTGTTCCATGAAGAATCGGCCCACGTTGTCGCACTGGTTCCCGAGACCGGTCGAATACTCAGTCGTCGAGTTGAGGAGAAGACGAGCGTTCTCGATTGCTCCCGCCGCCAGGACGACAACTCGACTGCGGACGGTGACGGGGCGACCGCCCGGCGTTCGCACCGAGGTGGTCGCCATACCGTCGTCATTACCCTCTGCAGACGTGAGTTCGACTGCGACTGCGTTCGTCACCACATGAACTTCGTCGGACCTGGTCAGTTCGGCCAGCGGCCGGCTGGTGAAGACTGTCGCCGGTCCCAACTGGTCGAGCCGAGTCACCAACTCTCCTGAGGGACTTGACAAGGGTACGCGGCTGGTCTCGGGTAGTGGACCGTGGAAGTCGAAGGACTCGATGCCGCACAGCTTCCGGGCACGGTCGTAGTACGGGGCCATTTGATCAAACGTGACCGGCCATCCGCTGTGCGGAACCCAGTATCGGGTCTCGAAGTCGATGGGATCCAATGGCAGGTAGCGAGCACCGCGAGATCCGTCGGGTAGAAGCGGTCTCCAAGTTGCCGCCATACCACCGAATTGATTGCGGAGAATGGTCTGACGCAAACGAAGATGGGGACTCTCGAACTCCAGATCCGATTTCAGATCGGCGGCCGGCTGAGCGGTCGAATCACCACGCTCGATCAAAAGAATCTTCAACCCGGAACCAGTCAGCTCCTGCGCAATTGTCGAGAGCGGCTGGCCCAGTCCCGATGATGCAGAGATCGACAACAAACGCCGTGTTTGCGGGAATATTTCGACCGTCGGTCAGCACGTGGAAGAACGTAGCAGTGACCGCTGCGTCGCATGGTGGCTCGGGAAGTTCGCGGGGCACTCCGAGCCAACGTCAAGAATTCGAGCGTGACCCCAGAGGAAGTTCAGGCCAATCAACTCATTGCGCAGACTGCAGAGTACAAACCCATGGGCGCGGCGGCATCGATCTAAGAGCCGAGTCCGCGCACGATGGCGACCATCTTCTCCCCGCACTCGGTCGGGTTCTGTGCCACCTGCACCCCGGCGGCCGACAGCGCATCCATCTTGGCCTGCGCCGTGCCCTGGGAGCCCGAGATGATGGCACCGGCGTGACCCATCTTGCGGCCCGGGGGCGCGGTGACGCCCGCGACGTAGGCGGCGACCGGCTTGGTCATGGTGGCGGCGATGAACTCGGCCGCGCGCTCCTCCTCGGAGCCTCCGATCTCGCCGATCATCATGACCGCCTTCGTCTCGGGGTCGTCCTCGAAGGCACGCAGGCAGTCGATGAAGTTGGTACCGGGGACCGGGTCCCCACCGATGCCGACGCAGGTCGTCTGGCCGATGCCCTGCTGGGAGAGCTCGTGCAGGGCTTGGTAGGTCAATGTGCCCGAGCGCGACACAATCCCCACCGGCCCGCCCGCCAGCGCGATGTCGCCCGAGGTGATTCCGATGTTGCACTTGCCCGGGCTGATGATGCCGGGGCAGTTGGGCCCGAGCAGCCGGGTGCCCGGGTAGTCCTCGACCAGCCGGTTGTACGCCACCGCCTCGTCCTGGGCCGGGATCCCCTCGGTGATGCAGACGATGAAGGCGATGCCGGCCTCCGCCGCCTCCACGATGGCGTCGGCTGCGCCGCGGGGCGGCACCGAAATGAACGACGCCGTCGCTCCGGTCTCCCGCACCGCGTCGGCCACCGAGGCGAAGACGGGGATGCCCTCGATCTCCTCGCCCCCGCGCTTGGGATTGGTTCCGGCCACCACCTTGGTGCCATAGGCCTTGTTGCGCAGGCCGTGGAAGAGGCCCTGGCTCGTGGGGCTGATGCCCTGGATCACGACCGTGGTGGTCTCGTCGACGAAGATGCTCATGCTTTCCTCTCTGTGGTTTCGATCAGTTGTGCCGGCGTCGCCCGAGCGCTCAGGCCTGGGCCAGGGCGACGGCGTGCCGGGCGGCGTCGAGCATGGTGGGCTCGGCGATCAGGGTCTCCGACAGGTGGTCGGCCAGGAGGGCCCGGCCCGCCTCGGCGTTGGTACCGTCGAGGCGCATGACCACGGGGGACTTCAGGGTGACCCGGCTCATGGCCTCAATGATCCCCTTGGCCACCTCGTCCACCCGCGTGATGCCGCCGAAGATGTTCACCAAGATTGACTTGACAGCCGGGTCGGCGTTGATCACCTCGAGTGCGGCGGCCATCACGTCCGCGTTGGCCCCGCCTCCGATGTCGAGGAAGTTCGCCGCCTGTCCGCCGGCCTGGGTCACCACATCGAGGGTCGACATGGCCAAGCCCGCGCCGTTGGCGATGATGCCCACCGTCCCCGAGAGCCCGATGTAGTTGAGGCCCTTTTCCCTGGCCATCTTCTCCCTGGGATCGACGTCGCTGTCGTCCTCGAACTCCTCCCACTCGGGGTGGCGGAACGACGCGTTCTCGTCCAGCGTGACCTTGGCATCGAGCGTGTGGACGTTGCCCTGGGGGGTGAGGATCAGCGGGTTGATCTCGGCCAGGTCGCAGTCGCCCTCGACGTAGCAGTGGTAGAGGCGCACGAGCAATGTAGCGGCCTGCTCCCGCGCCTCGGGGTCGAGTTCGGCCCGGTCGACCCACTCGCGCGCCGCCTCTTCGGTCAGGCCCACGGTGGGGTCGACGTGGATCTTGGCGATGGCGTCCGGGTTGGTGGCGGCCACGTCTTCGATCTCGACGCCGCCCTCGGCCGAGAGCATCCCGAGATGGAGCTTCGCCGGCCGGTCGAGGGTGAAGCTGGCGTAGTACTCCTTCTCAATGTCGGATGCGTGCTCCACCCAGAGCCGCTTCACTACGTGGCCCTTGATGTCGAGCCCGAGGATGTTGCCGGCGTGGAGACGGACCTCATCCACGTCGGCGGCCAGCTTCACCCCGCCCGCCTTGCCGCGGCCTCCCACCTTCACCTGCGCCTTGACGACGACCGGGTAGCCGGCCGCGTCCGCTTGCTCGACAGCCTCGTCCACCGTGTCGGCCACTCCGCCGGGCGACGTCGGGATGCCGAACCGGGCGAAGTACTGCTTGCCCTGGTACTCGTAGAGGTCCACTTCGGTGCTGTCTCCTTGTGTCGGTGTCTCGTGTGTCGGGTGTCGGGTTCGGTGTCGTGTCGGTGTTCGGTGTTCGGTGTTCGGTGTGTCGGTGCGTCTCGAGCTGGTCCGCCCGCCGCTGATGGGGAGGGGCGGCAGCCGGCCCGTGCCCTCGCCGCCGGGGTTCAAACCTCGAGCGCCTCCTCGCGAGCGTCGAGGGCGTCGGCCAGCCACGATCCGATGGAGTCGAGCGGCGCCCCGGGAGTGAACACCTGGGCCACCCCGTTCTCCTTGAGGACCGGGATGTCCGCCGCAGGGATGATCCCTCCGACCATGACGAGCACATCGCCCCGGCCCGCCTCCTCCAGCTCGGCGACCACCCTGGGCACCAGGGTGAGATGGGCCCCGGACAGGAGCGAAAGCCCGACGGCGTCCGCGTCCTCCTGCACCACAGCTTGAACCACCTGCTCGGGGGTCTGGTGCAGGCCGGTGTAGACCACCTCGAACCCGCTGTCGCGCAGAGCACGGGCGATGACCTTGGCGCCCCGGTCGTGACCGTCAAGACCAGGCTTGGCCACGACCACCCGGTAGGGACGTTTCATGCGGGCCCAAGGATACGGACGCCTTCCGCCCCGGCGCCAGACCGGGCGGGGCCGGGCCGGCTTTGGACCGCCGCCCCTCCTCCCCGGCACCCGCTGAAAAGGGTGCTGCCCTGAGCCTGCAGTGGATTCAAGGGAAGAAGACGCGCTCCCTCAGGGACCCCGAGAGACGGCCGAGGCGAACGGCGGCGGCGCGAACCCACTGCTGCCGGATGTCGGCACGTCCGAGTCGGGGCAGCGACACGATCAACCAGACCCAAGATCTCGCCGTCCCGGCGAGGTCCCGGGTCGCCCCTTGTCCGCGGTAACGCCTGTACAGATTTGGTCCGGACCTCCCGTAGGCGAGGGCACGGGCAAACACCCCTCGAAGATCTGTCCGCTCTCGTCGAGCCACAACCGCCGATTCGGTGAGGGCAAATCGGTATCCCGCCAGCTGCAATCGCCAGCAGAAGTCGATGTCCTCGCCCACGATCAGGGCCTCGTCGAACCCGCCGACGGCCATGAATGCTTCGCGACGGACGGCCAAATTGGCGGCGAGGCCCGCCGGCAGAAAACCGAGCTGGCTCGTGGCCGCAGGACCCGGTTGACCCTCGACCCCACCGTTCAGAGAGTAGAGGTCGAAGTACCCGGCAACCACGTCGGCGGCCGCCAGGGCAGTGACATACGCGTTCAACCAACCGGGCCGGACGATATCGTCGGCGTCGCAGAACGCCAGAAGCTCACCCCGCGCCGCGTGCACTCCCACGTTGCGCGCCGCCGCCGGCCCGGCTCTGGCCGAGGCGTCGATCACCCGGATGGCCGTGCAACGGCTCGCCCAACCGCGCGCCAGGGCCGCGCTTTCGTCACGTGAGCCGTTCTCGGCCACGACGACCTCCCACGGCTCGTCGCATTGCTGTTCCGCGAGCGCCGCCAGCTGGTCATCGAGCCATGGAAGCCCGTCGCGTACGGGCACGACGACGCTGATGATCGGGTCAATGTACCAGCCCAGGTGACGGCACTCTCCGAACATTCGAGGCCATTCCGACACGACTTCACGCCCGCAGGCCGTCCGGCCCGGCTCATCGTGGTAGAGACGCTCAATGGGTATGCGCCGCACACCGAAGTTGGTGTACTCGCCCATCATGTCGCTCGACGGCTACACCGCCGACGAGGACGGCGACTTCGGCTGGGCGGCTCCCGATCCCGAGGTCCTCGGCTTCGTCAACGATCTCGAGCGGGGTTTCGGCACCTACCTCTACGGTCGTCGGATGTACGAGACCATGCTCGTCTGGGAGACCTTCGAGGGGGGCGAGGACCAGCCGCCGCTGGTCCGTGACTTCGCCGAGATCTGGCTTGCCGCGGACAAGGTCGTGTACTCCACCACGCTGGAAGCGGCGTCGAGTTCCAGAACCCGCATGGAGCGAGCCTTCGACCCGGTCGTGGTGCAGCGGATGAAGAACGAAGCGGGACGCGACCTGTCAGTCGGGGGCCCGGAGCTGGCCGGTCAGGCGTTGACGGCGGGGCTGGTCGACGAGATGCACCTCTTCGTCACACCCGTCACCGTCGGGGGTGGTACGCGTGCCCTCCCCGACCGGTTCCGTTCCCAGCTCGAGCTGCTGAATGTCGACCGCTTCACGGGCGGAGTGGTCCACCTTCACTACCGCATCGGCCGCTGAAGGGCCCCCTCGGCTCGCGCTCGCCGTCGAGGGCGGGAGCGGACGGCGGCTCAGGCCCGCCGCAGGGGCGTGGCGGAGAGCAGCAGGTTCTTCTTTCCTACCGAGTTGAAGTCGACCGTCGCCTGCGCTCGGGAGCCCTCCCCCTTGGCGGCGAGCACGACGCCGTGGCCCCAGTGGTCGTGCACGACCTCGTCGCCGGGGGCGAGGTTGAGGTCCTCCGCTCCCGTGCTGCCACGTGATCCGGACCGCCGGCCGGCCGACGCCGCAGACAGCGGGACTGCGGGCGCGTAGGTCGCTCCCCGGAGGTGCTCGTCCGCCGAGAGCGTCTCGTAGCCGGTGCCCTTCCGGGGCGAGCCCAGGCCGACGTCGTCGACGAGGTGCGAGGGGACCTCAACCACGAAGCGGCTCGGCATGGCCGGTTGGGTCCGGCCCCAGGTCGTGCGCGACCACGCATGCGAAATCGCCAGGTGGCGCCGGGCCCGCGTGATGCCGACGTAGAAGAGCCGGCGTTCCTCCTCGAGTTCGCTCGGCTCCGAGAGCGACCGGAAGTGCGGGAAGATCCCCTCCTCCAGCCCGACCACGAACACGGCCGGGTACTCCAGCCCCTTGGCCGTGTGCAGCGTCATGAGCGAGACCCGGGTGCCGTCGCTGTCGAGCTCGTCGGAGTCGGCCACCAGCGCCACCGTCTCGAGGAAGCCGGTGACGTCGTCGAACTCGCTGGCTTGGGTGGCGAGCTCGGCCAGGTTCTCTATGCGCCCGTCCGCCTCGTGGCTGTGCTCGGCCACCAGCTCGGCCAGATAGCCGGTGCGGTCCGCCACCAGCTGCACGAAGTCCGCCGGGTTGATCGTCTGGACCAGCGGGCGCAGCTCGGTCAGGGTTCGCGACAGTTGCTCGGCCCCTTTGAGCGCTTTGCCGGTCAGCCCGGCCTCGGCCGCACGGTCGATCGCCTCGGTGAAGGAGGTCCCGTTGACCTGCGCCCAGGCCGCCATGCGGGCCACCGACGCGTCGCCGATGCCGCGCTTGGGGACGTTGACGATCCGCCGGGCCGAGATCTCGTCGTCGGGGTTGGCCAGCACCCGGACGTAGGCGAGAATGTCCTTGATCTCGCGGCGGTCGTAGAAGCGCGCCCCGCCGACGACCTTGTAGGGGATGCCGCTGAACTTCATGGACGTCTCGAGCGGGAGGCTCTGGGCGTTGGTGCGGTAGAAGACCGCCACGTCGCCCCACGTCAGACCCTCCGAGGCGTGGAGACGGAGGATCTCACCCGAGACCCACGACGCCTCGTCACGTTCGTCCTCCGCTCGATACCGCTTGACCGGTCCACCCGAGTCGCCGACCGTGAACAGCTCCTTGGGCTGGCGGCCGACGTTGTTCGCGATGACGGCGTTGGCCGCGTCCAGGATGGTCTGGGTGGACCGGAAGTTCTGCTCCAGCACAATGGTCGTCACGTTCGGGAAGGCGCGTTCGAACTCCAGGATGTTGCGGATGTCGGCCCCGCGCCACCGGTACACCGACTGGTCGGAGTCACCCACCACGCACACGTTCCCGTGCGCCTGGCCCAGCAGCTTGACGATCTCGTTCTGGGCGTGGTTCGTGTCCTGGAACTCGTCGACCAAAATGTGGCGGAACCGCTCCTGGTACGACGTGCGCACGTCGTCGAAGGCCTGCAGCAGGTTCGCCGTGACCATCAACAGATCGTCGAAGTCGAGCGCGTTGGCGGCGTGGAGGCGTTCCTGGTACTGCGCGTAGACGTCGGCGATGCGCTTGCGGAAGGGATCCGGCCCGCGGCGCGCCTCCTCGCGGAAGGTCTCGAAATCCACCAACTCGGACTTGGCCTGGCTGATCACGCCCTGCACCGCCCGCGCCGGCAGCCGCTTCTGGTCGAAGCCGAGCTCGGCGGTGATGACCTCGACCAGGCGTCGCGAGTCGGTGTCGTCGTAGACGGTGAAGGCGGAGCGGTACCCGAGCCGGTCGGCGTTTGTGCGCAGCATGCGCAGGCAGGCCGAGTGGAAGGTCGAGACCCACATCTTCTCGGCTGTCGGTCCGACGAGCTCGGCCACCCGGGTGCGCATCTCGCCGGCCGCCTTGTTGGTGAAGGTGATGGCGAGGATGCCCCACGGCGCGGCGTCGCCCGTCGCCAGCAGGTGGGCGATGCGCCGGGTCAGTACCCGGGTCTTGCCCGAGCCCGCTCCGGCGACGATCAGGAGCGGCCCGCCTCGGTGCTCGACGGCGGCGCGCTGGGGCAGTGTCAGGTCGTCGAGCAGGGCCGCGGGCTTGCCGGCGAACGCGCCCGCCCCGGTGGGCGAGCGCCGCGCCCGGCGTGGAGAGGAGCGGGGACCGTCCTCGTCCTCGTACTCGGCCTCGGGGTCGTGCTCCTCGGCCGCCGCCGCTGCGCCCGCCGCCGCCTCGTCCGATCCGTCGAACAGCGACGCCTGCGCCTCACTCGGCTCCGCGGTCGCCGCCTGCTCGCCGCTCCCCGGCGCCACGGTCACTCCCACTCGATGGTCCCGGGCGGCTTCGACGTCACGTCGAGCGCCACCCGGTTGACGCCGTCCACCTCGTTGATGATGCGCGAGGCGATGCATTCGACCAGGTCGTAGGGCAGCCGGGCCCAGTCGGCCGTCATGGCGTCGTCGCTCGTGACGGCGCGGATCACGATGGGGTAGGCGTACGTGCGCCCGTCGCCCATCACCCCCACGCTGCGCACGGCCGGCAGCACGGCGAAGCTCTGCCACAGGTCGCGGTAGAGGCCGGCGCGGCGGATCTCCTCGACCACGACGGCGTCGGCATGGCGGAGGATCTCGGCCCGCTCGAGCGTGACCTCGCCGATGATGCGCACGCCCAGGCCCGGGCCGGGGAAGGGCTGGCGCCAGACGATCTCGTGTGGCAGACCGAGCTCCTCGCCGACGGCCCGCACCTCGTCCTTGAACAGCAGCCGCAGCGGTTCGACCAGCTCGAACGCCAGGTCTTCGGGCAGCCCACCCACGTTGTGGTGCGACTTGATGTTGGCCGCCGTGTCGCTGCCGGACTCGATCACGTCGGGGTAGAGCGTCCCCTGGACCAAGAAGCGCGGCCCGGCCTCTGTTCCGCCTCCGGCCCCGTCCGCACCGAGGTCGCGCGCCACCTCCTCGAAGATGCGGATGAACAGCTCGCCGATGATCTTGCGCTTGCGCTCGGGGTCGGTCACTCCGGCCAGGGCGGCGAAGTACCGGTCAGCCGCCTTCACATGGACGAGATCGATCTTGAACTGGCGCCGGAACGTGTCCTCGACCTGGTCCGCCTCGCCGGAACGCATCAGGCCCGTGTCGACGAAGACGCAGGTCAGCTGGTCGCCGATCGCCTTGTGCACCAGAGCGGCGGCCACCGCCGAGTCCACCCCGCCGCTGAGCGCGCACAGCACCCGGTCGGAGCCGACCTGATGGCGCACCGCCGCCACCTGCTGCTCGATGATCGATACGTGGGTCCACCCCGGAGCGCACCCGCACACGTCCATCAGGAAGTGTTCGAAGAGCTCGCTCCCCCGCTCGGTGTGGACCACCTCGGGGTGGAATTGCACGCCGTACAGCCGGCGTTCGGGGTCGTGCATCGCCGCGACCGGCGCTCCGGGGCTGGTCGCCGTGGCCACGAAGCCGGCCGGTACCTCGGTGATGGCGTCGCCGTGGCTCATCCACACGCCCGACGTCGACGGCCAGTCCGAGCACAGCGGCGAGGCCGCGGTCAGCGTCAGCTCGGTGCGCCCGTACTCGCCCTGGCCCGTCCGCGAGACCGTCCCGCCCAGCTGCAGGGCCATCAGCTGGGCGCCGTAGCAGAGGCCGAGGATGGGGATGCGGAGGTCGTAGACGGCGGGGTCGATGCTCGGGGCCGGCGTCTCGTAGACCGACTTGGGCCCGCCGCTGAAGATGATGCCCTTCGGCGCGCGGGAGCGGATCTCCTCGGTGCTGATGGTGGGTGCGACGATCTCGGAGTAGACGTGCGCCTCGCGCACCCGGCGAGCGATCAGGCGGGCGTATTGCGCCCCGAAGTCGACGACGAGGACGGTGTCGGTCACCGGCTCCTTCTTAATGGCCCATGCCGACGCCCTGGGACCGCTGGAAGAACTTCCCCTCGGTCTGCAACGACGGGGCGACCATGACCTCGGCCTTCTGGAACTCCTTCACCGTCTCGTAGCCGCACGTGGCCATGGCGGTGCGCAGCGCGCCGAAGAGGTTCATCCGGCCGTCGTTCTCGTGGGCCGGGCCGAGCAGGATCTCGCGCAGGCTCCCGCGCACCGACGTGCGCACCCGGGCTCCACGGGGCAGGGTCGGGTGGAAGGTGGCCATACCCCAGTGGAATCCCCTCGCCGGGGCCTCGAAGGCGGAGGAGAGCGGCGAGCCGAGCATGACCGCGTCGGCGCCGCAGGTGATGGCCTTGGCGACGTCTCCCCCCTTGGACATGCCGCCGTCGGCGATCACGTGGACGTACACCCCGGTCTCGTCGAGATGGCGCATCCGGGCGCCGGCCACGTCCGCGATGGCGGTGGCCTGGGGCACGCCGAGGCCGAGCACGCCCCGAGTGGTGCAGGCGTTGCCTGGGCCGACGCCGACGAGGACCCCGACCGCTCCGGTGCGCATCAGGTGCAGCCCGGCCTGGTAGGACGCGCACCCGCCCACTATCACCGGGATGTCGAACTCGCGGATGAAGCGCTTGAGGTTCAGGGGCTCCGAGGTCTTGGACACGTGCTCGGCCGAGACCACCGTCCCCTGAATCACGAGGAGGTCGAGCTCCGCGGCCAGGATGGCGGGTGCCAGCGCCTGCGTGCGCTGGGGCGTCACCGACGCCGCGGTGGTGATCCCCGCCTCCTTCATCTGGCGGATGCGCGCCGTCACCAGCTCGGGAATTAGCGGCTCCTGGTACATCTGCTGCATGCGCGCCGTCGCCTTGTCGTCGTCGAGCTCGCGGATCTCGTCGAAGAGCGGCGTCGGGTCCTCGTAGCGGGTCCAGAGGCCTTCGAGGTTCAGCACGCCGAGGCCCCCCAGACGCCCCAGCTCAATGGCGGTGGTCGGGCTCATCACGCCGTCCATCGCCGCGCCGAGCAGTGGCAGCTCGAACTGGTAGGCGTCGATCTCCCACGAGATGTCGACGTCCTCGGGGTCCCGCGTGCGCCTGCTGGGGACGATGGCGATGTCGTCGAAGCCGTAGGCCTGCCGAGCCGATTTGAAGATGCCGATCTCGATGTCTGCCACTTTTGCGCCCTCCGGCATTCGTGGGCCGGCAGGCCACCCACCATGCCGGCTGTCTGTGCGACTGGGAATTCGAACGCCGGACCGACTCGCCGACGATCCTCCACTCTACTCTCCGGGTCCTTCGTTCCAGGCCCAACCGGCGCCCGAATCGTCCGCCGCCGCCCGCGCCGCGAACCGCACACATCGTCGTGCCAGCATCCCCGGAGCACAGATCGAACGTCGCCTGGAGGTCCGGGCCTCGGGTTGCGCGTGACCTTCTGTGCCCGAGGTCGACCAGGCCGCAGGGCAAGGCTCGCCACGTTGCGAACGTCAGCGGCGATCTCGGCGCGGTCGAGCGCGGCATGCATCCCTTGCTGGCGCGCCCGCGAGGCGAAGTTGACGTCGGGGGCGCCGCCGCGGTGGGCCGGAAGATCGGCTTGAACGCCCTTACCACCTATGTGCACATCGGTCTGGGCGGCGCCTTTCGCGGTTGCGTGACCCCGGCTGCGGGTGAGACCGGACGGCGAGCTCGGGATGACTCGGGATGTAAGAATGCGACGAGAACTCGCGACATACCGTGGCGGAACACAAGCGGCCTGGGAGGCAAAGTGGCAAAGAGGGGCGCAGCCGTCAGGGTGACGATGGCTCGTGCTCGGATTAAGCTCGATCGACGACCCGTGGCGCACTTCCTGCACGTCGGAAAGACCGCGGGTATGGCGGTGAAGGTCGCATTGAGGGAAGCCACGGGTTTAGCGAACTATCGGGTCGTAGGGCAGTTACACGACTTCCGTCTGGCGGACATACCGGAGACGGAGTATTACTTCTTCTGCATACGGGATCCGGTCGATCGCTACGTCAGTGGTTTTCTCTACAGAGAGTTGCAGGGCCGACCGCGATTCTTTCATCCTTGGAGTGAGGCAGAAGCCAAGGCCTTCGCGCAATTTCCGTCACCTGATGCTCTGGCAGTTTCGCTGAGCGCGGAGGCACTGAGCAACGGGACGCCGAAGCAGCGATGCGATCGATACGGCACGTACAGTCCTCCTACTGGGATTGGTTCGGGGATCCCGACTACTTCATGAGCAGGGCGGACCACATCCTCTGGATAGGGCGCCAAGAGTCCTTGGACCTGAGGACACTCGCCGCGGCCCTCGGCTTGAAGGAGTTGGTTCTGCCAAATGACCTCAGGCGAGCGAACAAGAGCCCGCGGCCGAAACCGGAAATGTCAGACCTTGCTCGGCAGAACCTCCAACACTGGTACGCGAGCGATTATATGTTTCTCGAACTTTGCAACCAGTTGCGTATTGGGGACGCTCGGCGAGATGGAGAGGACCAAGCCACTCCCCAACCCTTCGTAGGTCGGGTCATGAGCCGGCGACCGTTCGCACTTCAGAATAGAGACGCCTTCCGGTTGATGCGGGTTGCGCGAAAGAGAACCTTTCACGCTCGCCGCAATGTTCATTCCGATATTGGCTGATATCAGTATTGCCTGATATTTGGCAGTCAGCTCCTGCGTCTCTCGGCACGTGAAATTGGGCGTACGTCGACGCCCAATCGGCCGTCGGCTTCGAGAACGCGACAGGGATCTCGCCTGCGGCGCCACGACGCCTCCGGCCGAGTTCCGTGTTCAGGCAGACCAGCTGAATGTCACCACGCGGATCGATCCGGGAGGGAATCGTAATCACGAGCATCGGGTCCTCAGTCCGCGGGTCTCGAGATCCTCTCCCGACGTTTTCGGATAAGTCCGTCCTCGACATCGGTGCCTCCGACAGCGTTTCCCGTGCTGTTCGCCAGTAGGTCGAGGAGGGCCGAGGGCCGTCCCGAGTGCGCGAGACTCTCTCAATGCCCGACCGAGAATCGGCCGGAGGGCAAGGCGGCCCCGATGCGAATCCCGCAGGCGACGATGCTGCGGTCGAGCGAGGCATGCGCGCGCTGCTAGCCCGCCGCCAGGCCGAGCTGGCGGGCGGTGCCAACGCCGTGGGCTGGAAGATCGGCTTCAACACGCCCGCCATCCAGGCGCACTTCGGTCTGAACGACCCCGTCGTCGGTTACCTGACCGACACCGGGGTGACGCCGGACGGCTCCACGGTGACCCTGGCCGGCTGGACGGCGCCGGCCGTCGAGGTGGAGCTGGCCGTGCGGGTCGGAGAGGACGGCGGTGTGGCCGGGATCGGCCCGGCCCTCGAGCTCGTGGACCTCGACATGCCGATGGCCGACATCGAGCCGGTGCTCGCGGCCAACGTCTGCCAGCGCGGGGTCGTGTTCGGGCTGGAGGTCCCAGGCGTGGATCCTTCGGAGGTCGCCGTCGCGGTGACCAAAGGCGGCGCGCTCGTCGCCGAGGGCCGCCCCGAGGAGGACCCGGCCGTGACGGTCGCCTTCGTCCGTCGCTTCTTGACCGAGCACGGCGCTTCGCTCGAGCCGGGGCACCGCATCATCGCCGGGTCGATGGTGGCCCCGGTCGCCGTCGCGCCAGGAGACGAGCTCAGGGTCGAATTCGGCCCGCTCGGCGTCCTCAGTGTGCGCTTCGCCTAGCGCCCGCCGACCGGGCGCAGCGGGCGGGCCGAGCACCAGGACGGCGCCAGGCGACGACGCTCGTGAAACGACGACCCCCGTGGGGCCACCGACGTGACGCGGTTCGGGCGGGGAAAGCGTGCCGAGGCGGGCTCCCCGCGAGGGGTGTTCTCCTGTGTCGTCGACGCCGACCGCCGCTTCCATCTCGAAGCGCTCCGCTGGTACGCCACTTTGGTCGGTGTGATCGGCGTCGATCCGGCGAGCCTTGTCGTCCACGCCGTCGGAGGCTCGGAGTCCGACGTGCTGGGCTACCTGCGCGACCGGGGCGTCACGGTGGTGGACGTGGAGTGCTTCGACCCGAGCGCACCCCATTGCAACAAGATCTCGGGCGCGCTCAGTCTGGCCCGCCACGGCGTCGACGGGGTCGCCGTTCTCACCGACACCGATATGGCCGTAGTGGAGGACGCCCGGAGTATCGCTCTGGACGCGAACCAGGTGGGTTTCCGCCCGGTCGGCGTGGGGAACCCGCCTCTGCACGTCCTGGAGAAGCTCTTCGAGGCCGCCGGCGTGAAGCTTCCCCGTCGCGTCCCGATCGAGTTCGCGTCCACGCCGCGGCCAGCGCACGCTGTCCGGACACGGGAACGGAGGGCTCTACGTCGTGCCGGGACCGCTCCTGCCGACGCTGGCGGCGGTGTGGGCGGGCTGGGCGCACTGGATCCTCGAGCATCGCGACCTGCTCGAGACCTGGTCCGTCTTCGTCGATCAGGCGGCGATGACCCTGACCCTGGCCGAAGCGGGGATCCGACCCCGCCCACTCGGCCTGGAGTGGAACTTCCCGACCGACAATCCAAGGCGGATCCCGGCGCGCCCGCCCGAGCCGGCCGCGCTCCACTACAAGGCCAACGTGACCGCGGACGGCTTGCTCGGGCCCTCGGGCTCCGCCGTTGTCGATCGCCGGATCGCCCTGGCCAACCACGCCATCGCACCCGTGTGGGCCGAGATGTTCCCAGCGAACACCTGACACCCGCGCCGGGTCAGGCTTCCGATACCAACCCGGCGCCGCTCTGTCCCGTCAGGACGATCGTCAGCAGCTCGTGGAGCATGCGCGCCGTCGCGCCCCAGATCATCTCGCCGGACACCTCGAAGAACCACACGGGGAAGGAACCGTCCCCGCCGCCGGGAACCAGGCGGCCGGGAACGCTCCACCGCTCCTCGTGGAAGACGCCCGGTCCGGACAGCTCGGCCAAGGAGACGTCGAAGATGCGCTCGACCTCGCGGGGGCTCGGCGTCAGCGACGGGCGCTGCTCGACGGTGGCGAGGACCGGCCTGATCAGCGACGCCGACACCATCGTCATCACGGGGTCCATCCAGCCCACGACCGTCACGAGGGCAGGGTCGAGCGCGACCTCCTCGCTGGCCTCCCGCACCGCGGCAGCCGTGGCGTCCTCCCCCGGGTCGAGTCGTCCTCCCGGAAAGCTGACCTCGCCCCGGTGTGTCCGCATGGCCGTCGAGCGCCGCGTCAGGATCAGGCGCGTCTCGCCCGCTTCGTCGAACATCACGACGAGCACGCCGGCGTTCACGTCCCGATCCGCCACGGCTCCACCGCCGTCGAGCACCAGGCCCGGCGTCAGCAGGTGGTCCCTGCCGGGGTAGGCGGGCACAGGTCCGAGCCGGCCCGAAGGCACCGAGCGCTCGCAGTACCCGGTCCAACGAGATGCCGCGGCGCTCGGACTCGGCCAACGCCTCCCAAGGCGCGGGCGGTCCCGCCCGCCACGAGGGTGGACGCGGAATGACCTGGGGTGGGACGGGACGGGCCAACCCCAGCACGCTATCGGCGTCGCCACCGCCGCGGCAGGCGTCCGCCCTCGGGGCCTCGAAGGCGCGGCCCGCACATGCACCTGGACGGACAGGGCGACTGAGGGCCGGTCGGCTCCCTCGGAAGGAACCACTCTGTCGTGGGCGAGAGCATCAAAGCCCGACCGGCCGCTGTCCCCGCACCCCGGTATCCCGTAGGCAAGAACTCTGATCCTCAGCGTATTTCGGATTGAGTCATTTGATGACTCAGGCACGCTGATTCTCAGGCCATTCTAAAAATCCCGCGGAACAATGGCCGCCATCGTCCTTCAGGGGACTGCAGCGCTGTCTAAGGGGCAAGATGGCAAAAGCAAAGACAGGCCTCTCACCGGGACCGTGGCGCATGCTCGGATCTCTCTTGACCGCCGACCGGTCGCTCATTTCCTGCACATCGGGAAGGCAGCGGGTACGACGATGAGGGCTGCATTGAAGGAAGCCCGGGGTACAGCGAAGTACCGGCTCGTACCGCATGACACCGGATCGGTCTGGCCCGAATACCAGAGACTGATCGCTATTTCTTTTGTGTGCGGGACCCGATCGACCGCTACGCCAGCGGTTTTCTCAACAGAGAGTTGCAGGGCCAACCGCGATTCTTCGTTCCATGGAGCGAGGCGGAAGCCAAGGCCTTCGCGCGATTTCCGTCACCTGATGCTCTGGCAGTTTCGCTGAGTGCGGGAGGCACTGAGCAACAGGAAGCCGAAGCAGCGATGCGAGCAATTCGGCACGTGAGGTCCTCCTACTGGGATTGGTTCGGGGATCCCGACTACTTCAAGAGCAGGGCGGATCACATCCTTTGGATCGGGCGCACGGAGTCTCTGGACCTGAAACCGCTCGCTGCGGCCCTCGGCCTGGAGAGGGTGGAACCACCGACAGACCCCTTGCGAGCGAACGTCAGCCCACGGCCGAAACCGGTCTTGTCAGATCTTGCCCGACAGAACCTCCGGCAGTGGTACGCAAAGGACTACTTGTTTCTCGACCTTTGCAACCAGCTATATCCTCGCGGGAACGATTCTCAGGGGCTGGATGGCCGAGATACCGGTCAAACCCTCGTAGACCGAGTCATGAGCAGGCGACCGTTTGCTCTTCAGAACGCAGACGCCTTCCGGTTGGCCAAGTTGGTGCGACAGGCGAAACACCGCTCTCGCCCCAGGTTTCTTGCTCACCCTGCATTGCGACGACATCGTTGACCCACCAAGGCTGCAACTCTCGCGGATCCAGCCCACCATGTCACGAGTGAACGGTCCAATGTGATCTTCTCGTACGCTACGGCACGGCGGCGGCGCGATCTTTGCCATCGGAGGTTCTGTGACTGTAACGAGCAGAACCTTATCGGGCAACAGCAACGAAGAAAGCTACGGCATCATCCAGGACAACTGTTACGGCGTGACCCTGTCGGCAAGCATCGTGCCGAATAGCACGGGCGTGGACTGTACCGGCATCACAGACGGCGGCTACAACTTCGCCGACGACCTTTGTCATCAGTTGTATTTTCTGGGCCTGGGCGACCCGCGGGGTCCGGACGATCTTCAGGGCCCGGGCGGTCGAGAAACTGGCCGAACTCTCACAGGTCGTGTCATGAGCAGGCGGCCGTTTGCTCTCCAGAATGCAGACGCCCTCCGGGTGGACCGGATCGCGGCGTGACGGGGAAATCCCGCTCCCGCCGCCGGAATCCTCATTAGCGGTGGGGGCCCGGCGGCCACCTGATGGATGGGGAAATGTATTAGGGCGTCTCGCCGTCGACGTCGGGCGAACTTGGTGCAGCAATAGCCCGTCATTAGCGTGACGTGGAAGTCCTGACTCACCGATGAATGCCGCTTCGAGCGCGAGCGCCCCAGCTCCGCGCTCGGCGCAAGCTCTCCGAGCTGCGGGCCCTGGGTTGCGGGATTACCACGAACGACGATGCGGAGTACCACCGTGGCTCTGCCGGCCGCCTGACGCCATCACGATCATCTCGCCCTAGTCCCTCGGCTTCGGCTCAGCGGCCGAACGCGTACCCGTGCCGCTCGACGATCAGCGCGTCGCGTTGGGCCACCAGCTGACGCGAGGTGTCGTCGTAGTAGTCGGTGTACCGCCGGTGCTCGGAGCGGTTCACGGCGATGTCGGCGCGCTCGCGCACGGCCCGCTCCAGTGCGTCGTCGACCCCGTAGCCCGCCTGGCGCACGGCCTCGAGCAGGTCGTCGGCCAGGTGCTCCATCCGGATGAATGCGTTCGGCAGCGTGCTGGCGGCCATCGACGAGCGGAGTTCCGCCGGGCTGGTGGCGCGGAGCACCGTCTCGAGATCACCCGAGTAGAGGCGGCAATACCGGTAGGTGGCGTAGCCGGCGACGTGACGGAGCCCGCCGCCGCCGTAGGGGGCTTCGATCTGGCCGGCCCGGCGAGCGTCGTGGACTTTCGACAGCCAGCTCCTGAACTTCTCGGGCGTGTGCGGCTCGGCGTAGGTCGACCGCCAGTCGGAGGTCGGCTTCCGGAGCTCGGCCAGCAGCGGGGCGGGACGAGGGAGAGCGCGCCAGGCCCGCCGGAGATTCCGCTGAGTGAGCCGCCGGTGCATGCCACCGTCGCCCTGACCGCCGAAGGACCAGAGTGAGACGTAGTAGTCCCACGGATTGCGCACGGAGCCGACGACGAACGGAGGCTCGCAGTCCGTCGGCAGAGGGCCGTGCTTCGGGTAGCGATGCTCGGCCCCGAACAGGTCGACGAGGACGGAGCCGATGAGGGTGGACGCCGTCTTCTGGAGCTCCAGATAGACCAACTTCTCGGAGACGACCGGCACCTCGGTAGTACAACACAGCGCGGTTCCCGTTTTGCCGTCGTCGGCGCCCCGAGATGGCAGCGCCGGCCGGTGTCCAAAAACGCCACCACTCCCTCCGCCCTTCCGGACTCAGGGACCGGTCCGTGGCTGCGACCCGGCGCCTCGCTACGCTCGCGGCTCGGTGCGACCGACCTCCCTTCGCAGAACGACGACCTCCCCGGCTGAACGATGACCTCCCCGGCTGAACTTCAGGCCCAGGCTGACCAAATGGGCTGGTACCACACGATCGACCTCGGACACGGGGTCGTGACCAAGGGCATCGGGGTCCAGCCGACCGGATCCGAGATCCTCCCTGACGTTTCGGGGAAGAGCGTCCTCGACATCGGCGCCTGGGACGGCAAGTTCTCCTTCCTGGCCGAGAAGGGCGGGGCCAGCCGGGTCGTGGCCCTCGACCATTACGCCTGGGGGGTCGACTTCGTCGCCCGTGGCGCCTACTGGAACGAGTGCATCGCCGCCGGGACGCTCCCCGACCAGTCGCGCGACGAGACCGAATTCTGGCATCCCGACCTGCCGGGGCGCCGCGGCTTCGAGTTCGCCGCGGCCGCCCTGGGTTCGAAGGTGGAGCCGGTCGTGGCCGACTTCCAGACGGTCGACCTCGACCAGCTCGGGCAGTTCGACGTCGTGCTCTACCTGGGCGTGCTCTACCACATGAAGGAGCCCCTGACCTGCCTCGAGCGCGTGCGGTCGGTCACCAAGGAGGTGGCGGTGATTGAGACGGAGGCCGTGCATCTCCAGAACCTCGAGCACGAGGTCCTGCTCCAGTTCCACGCCGGCAGCACGCTGCGCACGGACTTCGGGAACTGGTACGTGGTCACGATCGCCGCACTGCACAACCTGTGCCGGGCGGCCGGTTTCTCCGAGGTCCGCACCGTGCACGGGCCACCGGGGCCGGTGCCTGAGCCTCGGCCACCGTTCAAGGTGCGCCTCGGCCGGCGCATCGCGGACATCGCGCCGCCGAGCTCGTCGCCGCCGAGCGAGAACTACCGGGCCATCGTCCACGCCTACGTCTGAGCTCGGGGACATCTCTCGCGGCGAACGTCGGCCCACCGGGGCGGGTGACACCATGAGCGGCCACCTCGAGCGCATGCACGTCGACGAGGTCGAGGTCGACGACGACACGGTGCGAAGTCTCCTGACCGCTCAGTGCCCCGTCTGGGCCGGCCGAGCGCTCAGACGGGTTCCCGACTCGGGGACCGACAACGCCATCTACCGCCTGGGCGACGATCTGGGGGTGCGGCTGCCGCGCATCCATTGGGCCGTCGACCAGGTCAAAAAGGAGTGGCGCTGGCTCGGGCACCTGGCCCCGTACCTCCCGGCACTCGTGCCCGTCCCGCTGTTCCGGGGCGCCCCCGGTGACGGGTACCCCTACCCGTGGCTCGTCTATCCCTGGGTGCACGGGACGAGCCTCGACCGGGGAACCGTCGAGGGCTTGGACACGCTCGTCCTCGATGTGGCTGCGTTCGTCGTCGCGCTCCGCCGAGCTCCGGCGGGCGACGGTCCGCCGCCTCGGAGGAGGGGTGGTCCGATGGCGCCGCTGGACCGCGAGGTCCGATGGGCCATCGGACAGCTCGACGGGCTCGTCGACGCCGGTCGTGCCCTGCGAGTGTGGGAGGCCGCACTCGAGGCCGGCCCGTGGACCGAGGAGCCGGTCTGGGTCCACGGGGACTTGCTTCCTGGCAACATCATTGTTCGCTACGGACGCCTGCGTGGGGTGGTCGACTGGAGCGGGGCGGGGGTCGGCGACCCAGCCTGTGATGCCATGCTCGGTTGGTCCCTCCCTTCCGTGGCCCGTGACGCCTACCGGGAAGCGGCCGGATTCGACGACGCCACGTGGGCCCGCGCTCGGGGCTGGGTGGTGGAGCAGACGGCATTGTTCATCCCCTACTACGCCTCCACCCTGCCTGACGCCGTTGCCCAGGCGAAGCAACGGCTCCATGACGCGGTCGACGGTTGAGCACGACGCGCACGAGGACGGTACTTGCGCGCCAGGCCCGGCCACCTCGTTGCTCGCACCGTCAAGGTTGGCAGTAGTAGATCCGGAACTTCGGGGTGAGCGCTGGGGTCGGCTGGCTTTTCGGCTGCGGCACGTGCACGCAGTGGTCGTACACGTAGCGCGCCCCGGGCGAAGCACCGGGGGAAGCCACCAGAGCCAGGTGGAACTTCTGCTCCAGGACGCTCGACGCGACCGCTCGGGCTGACGGGACAGGCGCCGTGCCCGTGTAACCGCCGAGCGGCAGGACCTCCTCCCCCGTGACGTAGATGTAGGGGGCCGCCACGGCCGACGTCTGGGCCGCGAACAAGTACGGAGCGCCTCGGCGCACCCGCTCGATTTCCGCCAGGCCGGGGGGCGAGGACGGAGGGGCGAAGACCGCCCTGGTGGCCTCGGTGACCCGGACGGGCTGGAAGGGCGTGTCGAAGGCGCCCAGCCCAAGGGCCACGACCGATCCACTGGCCACGGCCGGAACCAGGAGGACGGCGGCAACGCCGAGAATGCCACCCAGGGTGCCGAGCCCTCCGAGTGGCGGCTCCGATCCGCGGGCTTGGCTGTCGCGCCGGTGCGCCGCCCAGGCCGCCGCCGCCAGCATGGCCGCGGCGGCGAGGCCGACCACCACGACCGCCGGCGCCAGCCACGACGGCACTCCGGTGCCCGTGGGCGGGAGCAACCACGCCGCGAACCCGACCGTCACGAGCACCGTCGCCGAGGACACGAGCAGGACGGCCGGCCGATGCCGATGTTGCCAGCCCAGCGCGACCCCGATCCCGAGGACCCCGGCCAGCGCCGGCGACAGCGCGCCGGCGTAGTACGAGTTCATGGTCGTGCTGACCGTGAAGACGACGCACAACGTGACCAACCACAGCCCCCACAGCAGCAGTCCGGCTCGGGGCAGGTCCGAGCGCGGTTCGCGCCAACGGAACACGAGGACGGCGACGAGCACGACGAACGCGGCGGGCAGCAGCCAACCGGTGTCGTGTCCGTAGCCGCCGGTCAGGAGCCGGTCCCACTTCGGGGCCGGCTCGGCCAGGGTGAACAAAGCCGTGCCGAGCGTCCGGCCCAGGAGTGCGTTGGGCGACGCCTGACCGACGCGTGAAAGCCCGTTGTAGACGAAGACCTGGTGGAAGATGGAGTCGGTTGCGCTGCCGTCGACGTACGGCCGGCGTGACGACGGGGTCGACGTCACGAAGGTCATATACGAGACGGACAGCACGCCGGCGGTCACCCCCAACACCGCCACCCGGCCGACCCGCGCCACGAGCGCCGCCGGGCGCCCCGCCACGAGATACGCCACGCCGAGCGCGGGCAGCACCAGCCACGCTTCGATCATCTTGGCCTGGAACGCCAGTGCCACCCAGACACCCGCCATGACCGCGCTGCGCCAGCGACCGGTCAGGATGGCGGTAACGGTGGAGTCGGCGGCCAGCACGAGCAACAGCACCATGAGCGTGTCCGGCACGTTCCCGCGGTCGAGCGTGACGGTGGCCGGGCTGGCGGCCAGCACGACCGCGGCACTCAAGCCGGCCAGTGGGCCGGCCAGCCGGCGCACGCCGTGGAAGAGGACCAGCACCGTGAGGGCGCCCTCGACCGCCTGCGGCAGCATGATGGCCCAGAGGTGGAAGCCGAACAGGCGGACCGACAACGCCTGCAGCCAGAGGGCGCCGGGCAGCTTGTCGATCGAGACCGTTCCGGCCGGGTCGAAGGCGGCGAAGACGAAGTCGTGCCAGCTCTGCGACATGGACCGGACCGAGGCGGCGTAGTAGATCTCGACGGTCGACCCGGTGTGCCACGAGTAGGCCAGGGCGCTGAGCGCGGCCACCACCAAGAGGAGGGGCCGGGCCCATGCCGGCTGCCCTTCGGGAGATCGCCACACGGCGAGACGCCGGGTCGATCGTCGTGATGCGACGTCAGGATCGGTCTCGCCCTCGCTGCCGGTCATTCGACCCCGTTCTCGGTCACCGACTGGAGTCTCCATGTTCGGGCCGTCTTCACGCTCCCGCCCGAAATGGCGCCCGACATCGACCGCGCCCGTCCGAACGGCGACGCACCGACGTGAATCTACTGCGACCCTCCCGGGGCGGACGGCGGCGCCCGGTCCCGGCGGTGCCGAGAAGAACGTCCGCGTCTTCGGGCCGCCGCCGACTCACGCGAACTGCTCGATAGTCTGCGGTCCGGCATCGATCAGGCGGTCAACGCAATGGGTGGCTACAAAGGGATCGGGATCGCGACCGGAGCCGCGCCCTCCTGCATCCCGACGGGTCGGCCACGCGGTCAGGCACGCCGACGCTCGACGTGCGGTCGCCCGAAATTGTCGCGGTGAGCTCGAGCGCGGCCGCCGGAGGGGACTCGGACCGGCCTCCCGAGAACGACGGCGACGGCACCCCGCCCGCACCCGAGGAACCTCCTACCGAGCCCGGTCGACTCGATGCATTCATTTCGTACAAGCGCCTCCCGGAGCAGACCGAATTCGTCGACCGTCTCGCTGCCGACCTGTCTCTCCACGGCAAGACCGTCTGGGTCGATCGACACTCCATTGAGGCCGCGGCGCAGTGGCGGGCCAGGATCGAGCGCGGCATCGGCTTGGCCAAAGCATTCATCTTCGTTCTGAGCCGGGACTCCGTCACCTCGGTCGACTGTCGGAAGGAGCTCGAGCTCGCCTCCGAGGCTCACAAGCGGATCGTCCCGGTCTTGTTCGAGGACCTCGGTGACGTCGAGCAACCCGTAGAGCTCGGCGACACCAATTGGATCGATTTCCGTCGAGAGGACGACCACGACGTGGCAGTCGCCAAGGTGCTGGAGGCGCTCGACTCCGACCTCGAATGGCGCGATGCGCACACGCAGCTGGGCCTGCGCGCCGCGGAGTGGTCGGGCTCCGGGAGGGATACGAGCTTCCTGCTGAGAGGGAGCGAGCTCGGCGCAGCCGAGGCCTGGTCCGACGACGCGGACAACCACCGAGAGCGTCCGACGACGGCGCAGCTCGAATTCGTCCGAGCCTCACGTCAAGGCGCGGCCAAACGCCAGCGACGTCTCTTCGGCGCGGTGAGCGTCGCCCTCGTCGTCGCGGTCGCCCTCAGCGTGATCGCCCTCATCCAACGGGGGCAGGCCGTCGCCGGGAGGGATCAGGCCCAGGCGGAGCTGAGGAACGCGCAGTCGGTCACGATGGCGGCCGAGTCCAACGGCCTGGCCCAGTCCAACGTCCCACTCTCAGTCCTCCTGGGCATCGAGGCGCGCCAACGGGCCGGGACGCCGCAAGCCGTCGACGCACTCGCGGCCTCGCTGACGCAGCCTCTCGCCGGCATCGTGCCCATCGACAGTCCGGTCATCAGCGTCGCCTTCAGCTCGAACGGCTCCCTGCTCGCCACGGGGGACGACAAGGGATACGTCGATCTGCTGAACCGGCGGACCGGATCCCTGACGCACCTGAACACTGCGCTCCCGCTGGTGAGCGGGGTCGACGCCGTCGACGGCGTGGCCTTCAGCCCGGACGGATCGACGCTGTTGTGGGGAGACCAGGGCGGGTCGGTGTCGCTCGAGGATCTCCGGACGCGGTCCGTCTCCACCCCGGTCAACGACGACGGTCTCGTGTCGAGCAGCGACGGCTCGGCCAACGCCGTGGCCTTCAGCCCCGACGGCACCATGATCGCGGCCGGGTTCAGCGGAGGACAGGTCGTCGTCTACGACCTGACGACGAAGACCGGGACGGTGCTCCACGACGGGAGCTCGGTCGGCGGTGTGGCCTTCAGCCCGGACGGATCGACGTTGGCCAGCGGCGACAGCAAGGGTCAGGTGGTGCTCTACGACCTGGCTTCGAAGACCACGACCGCGACGCTGAACGACGGCAACCCGGTCGACGGTGTCGCTTTCAGCCCCGACGGATCGACGTTGGCCAGCGCCGACAACGGCGGCCAGGTGGTGCTCTACGACCTGGCTTCGAAGACGACCACGACGCTGAACGACGGCAGCCCGGTGAACGCGGTCGGCTTCAGCCCCGACGGATCGACGTTGGCCAGCGCCGACAGCGGTGGACAGGTGGTGCTCTACGACCTGGCCTCGAAGACGACGACGTCGCTCGGAGACGGGAGCATCGCCCTCAGCGTCGCCTTCAGCCCGGACGGTTTCGTCGCCAGTGGTGATGCCGGCGGGCAGCTCCTGTTCTTCGACCAGAACAAGAACAACAAAATACGGACGACCCTCTACGGCGGGACCCAGCACTTCCCGGTCTACACCGTCACTTTCGGTGCCAACGGATCTCTCGTGGCGTGGGGCGATGCCGCCGGGGATGTCGACCTCTACGACCGCGCCACCCGGACCACGACCACGCTCCACGACGACAGCCAGATCCTGAGCATCGCCTTCAGTCGTGACGGGTCCATGCTGGCCTGGGGAGACTACGGCGGGGACGCCGTTCTCTATGACCGGAGGACCGGGACCACGACGACCCTCGACGCAAGCTTCCCGGTGCACGGCGTCGCCTTCAGCCCTGACGGGTCGCGGATGGTCTTCGGAGATGGCGGGGGGACGGTCGAGCGCTACGACGTGAAGACCAAGGCGTTGCACAGGATCTTCGACGGCAACCAGCTGAATCCGGTCTTCACCGTCGCCATGAGCCGGAACGGTTCGGTGGCATGGGGAGACGGTGCAGGCCGTGTCGAGGTCTACGACCCGACGACCAAGCAGACCACGACGCTCGTCCGAGAGCCTCGCCCGATCAACAGCGTCTCGTTCGACCGGACCGGGAACATCCTGGCCAGCGGGGACGCCGCGGGCCGGGTCGTCCTCTCCGACCTGAGGACCGGGAGAACGACGACCCTGAACGAGGGAAGCCCGGTCAACGGCGTCGCCATAAGCGCCAACGGATCCACCGTCGTCGGAGGGGACAACGACCAGCACGTCGTCCTCGTCAACCGAGCGCGGCATACGAGGACGACGCTGGACCTCGGCAGCCCGGTCAACGGCGTCGCCATCAGTCCTGACGGATCCACCGTCGCCGCCGCGGCCACCAGCGGTGAAGTCGTGCTGTTCAACTCCGACATCTGGTCCGCACCGTTGGCCGCGGTCAAACGCCAGCTCTGCGCCGAGCTCGGCGGGACGTCCATGACGGCGAACCAGTGGTCGGCCTACGCCTCCGGGTTGCCGTACCACCGCACCTGCACTTGAGATCCGCCGTACCGCACTGGAGCATCCGGGCCATCCATCCCCGGGCGGCGGCGCGCCTTCCCCGAGCGCGTTCTGCCCCCGAGCGCGCCACAGCCGGGTCCTAAGACCCGGCTGCAGCACCCGACACGATCTCGGAACGACTACATCATGCCGCCCATACCGCCCATGCCACCCATACCGCCCGCCATGGCGGCGGCCGCAGCGGCGGCGTCGACCTTCTCGGGCTTGTCGGCCACGAGGGCCTCGGTGGTCAGCAGCAGGCCGGCGATGGAGGCCGCGTTCTGCAGAGCCGAACGGGTGACCTTGGCCGGGTCGATGATGCCGGCCTTGACCAGGTCCTCGAGCTGGCCGGTGGCGGCGTTCAGGCCGTTGTGACCCTTGGCCGCTTCGACCTGGCTGACCAGCACTGCGCCCTCGAGCCCGGCGTTGAAGGCAATCCAGCGCAACGGCTCCTCGAGCGAGCGGGCCACGATGCGAGCACCGGTGGCCTCGTCACCCTCGAGCGCGTCGGCCGTCTCGTTGACCGACTTGCGGGCCCGGATCAGTGCCGTGCCGCCGCCGGCGACGATGCCCTCTTCGACCGCGGCGCGGGTCGCCGAGAGCGCGTCCTCAATGCGGTGCTTCTTCTCCTTGAGCTCCACCTCGGTGGCGGCGCCGACCTTGACCACGGCCACACCGCCGGCCAGCTTGGCCAGGCGCTCCTGGAGCTTCTCGCGGTCCCAGTCCGAGTCGGTGTCCTCAATGGCGCGCTTGATCTGCGCCACGCGGCCCTTCACGTCCTCGGACGTGCCCCCGCCCTCGACGATCGTCGTGTCGTCCTTGGTCACGATGACGCGCCGGGCCTTGCCCATGAGGTCGATCGTGGCGGACTCGAGCTTGAGGCCGATCTCTTCGCTGATGACCTGGGCACCCGTCAGGACGGCCATGTCCTGGAGCATCTCCTTGCGGCGCTCGCCGAAGCCGGGGGCCTTGACGGCGACCGAGGTGAAGGTGCCACGGATCTTGTTCACCACGAGGGTGGCCAGAGCCTCGCCCTCGACGTCCTCGGCCACGATCAGCAGCGGCTTGCCCGTCTGCATGACCTTCTCCAGCACGGGCACCAGGTCGTGCACGGCCGAGACCTTGGAGTTGAAGAACAGGATCAGCGGCTCGTCGAGGACGGCCTCCTGGCGCTCGGGGTCGGTGACGAAGTACGGCGAGAGGAAGCCCTTGTCGAACTGCATGCCCTCGGTGAGCTCGAGCTCGATGCCGAAGGTGTTCGACTCCTCGACGGTCACGGTGCCGTCCTTGCCCACCTTGTCGATGGCGTCGGCCAGCACATCGCCGATGGCCTGGTCGCCGGCGGAGATGGCTGCGACCTGGGATATCTCGGTCTTGCCGCCGATCTCCTTGGACTGCTTCTTGATGCTGTCGACCGCGGCCTTGACACCCTTCTCAATGCCCTTCTTCAGCCCGGTCGGGCTGGCGCCGGCGGCCACGTTGCGCAGGCCCTCGGAGATGAGGGACTGGGCCAATACGGTCGCCGTGGTGGTGCCGTCGCCGGCCACGTCGTTGGTCTTGGTGGCGACTTCCTTGACCAGCTGGGCACCCATGTTCTCGAACGGGTCGTCCAACTCCACCTCGCGGGCGATGGAGACGCCGTCGTTGGTGATCGTCGGCGCGCCGAACTTCTTCTCAATCACCACGTTGCGGCCTTTGGGCCCCAGGGTGACCTTCACGGTGTCGGCCAGCTTGTTGACGCCGGCCTCGAGCCCGCGGCGTGCGGACTCGTCGAACTTCAGGATCTTGGGCATAACTGTGTTGAACTCCTCTCGAGTCCTCGAATCGTTTCGAGTCCTCGAATCTCAGGTGGATTGAAAAATGGAGGCCGCCGCGCCGGCCCCGAGTTGCCCCGGGGCGGCGGGCCGACCGGGTCGGTCCGGCCGATCAGGCCAGCTTGGCCAGCACGTCCCGGCCGGAGAGGATGAGCAGGTCCTCGCCCTCCACCGTGATCTCGGTGCCGCCGTACTTGGAGTAGACGACGGTGTCGCCGACGCCGACGTCCATCGGGATGACCTCGCCGGTGTCCTCCGACCGGCGGCCCGGGCCAACGGCCAGAACTTCGCCCTGCTGGGGCTTCTCCTTCGCCGTGTCGGGAATGACCAGGCCCGAGGCGGTCGTCTCCTCGGACTCGCCGGGACGAACGACAATGCGGTCATCGAGGGGGTGGAGCTTCATCTTGAACAGGCCTCCTTGGCGCGTCTTTAGCACTCGCGGGTTGCGAGTGCCAGAGTAGCGGGACCGGCGGGTCGAGGCAACCCGAATCGACCTCGCTCCGGGCAACCCGGAGCGACCGGCCCCCGAACCCCTGCACGGAGCAGGTCCTCGAGGCCGGACTCGGGCCGGATTTCGGGCCGGATTTCGAGCTGGATTTCGGGCCGGACCCCGGGCTGGACTGCGAGCCGGGCCACCGGTCGAGACCTCGAGCAGGGCTCCGACCCCCATCGCCCCCGTTCGGCCCGGAGTCGACCCGGACTCGAGCCAAGAGTCGACCCGGAGCCAGCGGTCACGGCCGTCAATGCGGCGGGATCAGTACGCTGCCGGCACGACGCGCCGAGCGGCGGGCCGAGCTTGCTCCCGACCCGGCGGCGAAGAGACGGCCGACGAACCGGCCAGAGGAGGGTCGATGGCGCCAGCGAGCCCCAAGAGGACGAGCCCCAAGCGGAGGGGAACAATGCGGGACGCCGCGGCCGCGGGGCCGCGCACCGCAGTGGTCGTGACGGGCGGGGCCTCGGGCATCGGCCGGGCCTGCGCGCTGGGCCTGGCCGCCGCAGGGCGCGCCGTCGCTGTCTGGGACCGCGACGGGGCGGGCGCCCGGCGCGTGGCGAACCAGTGTGCGGACGAGCAGGGTGTGCGCGCCGTCGGGTCCAAAGTCGACGTCACCGTGACCGGCTCGCTGCGCGCCGCCGTGCGGCGCGCCCGAACCGAGCTCGGACCTGTCGGCGGCCTGGTCCACGCAGCCGGCATCGGCGGCGCCGTGCCGGTCACACAGATCGACGACGAGAGCTGGGACGCGGTGCTCGACGTGAACTTGCGCGCCGGCGCCACGCTCAGCCGGGCGCTGCACGCCGGACTGGTGGAGGCGAACCCGGGTTCGGCGATCGTGTTCATCTCGTCGATCGAGGCCTACGTGGGGCATTCCTTCCTCCCGGCGTACTGCTCCTCCAAGGCGGGGCTGCTCGGGTTGACGCGCGCCTCCGCCGCGCTCTTGGGCGCTGACGGCATCCGGGTCAACGCCGTCTGTCCCGGAGCAGTCGAGACCCCGCTGCTCGAGCCGCTCCTGGAACTGCCGGGGGCACGCCAACACCTCGAGTCCCGGACCCCGCTCGGCCGGCTGGCCCAACCCGAGGACATCGCCTCGGTGGTGCGCTTCCTGCTCTCCGACGAGGCCGCCTACGTGACCGGGACGGCGGTCACCGTCGACGGAGGCTTGACGGCGGTGGGTGGGGTATGACGACGGGCCCGGTCGAGAGTGGGGGCGGGAGCGAGTCCGGGATCGGGGGCGGGGGTGCGAACGGGAGCGGGAACCGTTCCGGACCGGATCGTTGGTGGCAGGGCGGAGTCTTCTACCAGATCTACCCCCGATCGTTCGCCGACTCCGACGGCGACGGCGTGGGGGACCTGCCGGGGATCATCGGGCGGCTGGACCACCTGGCGCGGCTGGGCGTCGCCGGCGTCTGGCTCTCGCCGGTCACGTGCTCGCCCAACCGCGACTTCGGCTACGACGTGTCGGACTACCGCGACATCGACCCGGCCTACGGAACGCTGACCGACCTGGACCGGCTGGTGGCCGAGGCGGGCGAGCGCGGGATCCGGATCCTCATGGACCTGGTCCCCAACCACACGAGCAACCGGCACCCGTGGTTCGTCGACGCGCTGAGCGGGCGCGACGCGGCGCACCGCGACTACTACGTGTGGGCCGACCCCGCGCCGGGCGGCGAGCCGCCCAACAACTGGATGAGCATCTTCGGCGGCCCGGCCTGGGAGATGGACCAGGCGAGTGGCCAGTACTTCCTGCACAACTTCGAGGCGGCCCAGCCGGACCTGAACTGGTGGAGCGAGGACGTCCGCCGCGAGTTCGACGACATTGTGCGGTTCTGGTGGGACCGCGGGGTCGCAGGGTTCCGCATCGACGTGTGCAACATGATGATCAAGGACGCCGAGCTGCGCGACAACCCGCCCGCGTCGCCCGACGACCCCCTCGACCAGCAGTTCATGGGGGTGAAGGCGGTCTACAACACGGACCGGCCCGAGGCGCACGACATCCTGCGGCGCTGGCGCGCCATCGCCGGGGACTACGACCCCGAGCGCCTGCTCGTCGGCGAGACCAACGTCGAGAAGCTCACCACTCTGGTGGAGTTCTACGGCGACGGGCACGACGAGCTGCACGGCGGCTTCAATTTCGTGTTCATCAACTCGGCGCTCGAGGCCGGCGCCATGCGGAAGATCGTCGAGGACCTGGAGCGTCTGATCCCCACGGGGGCATGGCCGATCTGGACGGGCTCGAACCACGACGTCTCCCGCCTCGCCACGCGCTGGTGCGGCGGCGACCCGGCCAAGGTCCGCGTGGCGCTCCTCATCCTCCTGTCGCTGCGCGGCACGCCGTTCTTGTACCAGGGCGACGAGATCGGACTGACCGACGGGCCCATTGAGCGTGCGGACGTCCTCGACGCCGTGGGCGCGCGTTTCTGGCCCTACTACAAGGGCCGCGACGCCGAGCGCACTCCGATGCCGTGGACGAGCGAACCGGGTGGAGGCTTCAGCGCGCCCGGCGTCCGCCCCTGGCTGCCCATGGGCGACCCCGCCGCCTGCAACGTGGCGGACCAGGAGGATGACCCCGACTCCGTGCTCTCGTTCTGCCGCCGCGCCATCGCGGCGCGGCGCGCGCCAGCGACGACCTGGCCGTCGGCTCCTACTGCTCGCTGCCGTCACCCGAGGGCGCGTGGGCCTTCGCCCGGGGCGACTCGACCACCGTCGTGGTGAACATGTCGGACACCGCGGTGACCTTCGACGGCGTCCGGGGAGCGGTGACGCTCAGCACCGACCGCACGCTCGAGGGCGCTGCGGTCGAGGGCGCGCTCACGCTGGAACCCTGGAGCGGGCTGGTCGTCAGCGCTTGACGCGGGTCGTCGCCCGCCGGACGCTTCGTCAGCGTTCGAGGTAGAGGCGCCAGCGCACGAGAAAGCCCGCAAGGCGGACCCGCCCGATCCCCTCGTCGAGGGGAGTGGTGTCGGCCAGGACGTCCTCGCAGGCCAGCAGTCCGCAACCGTCGGCCGCCCGCGCCAGGTCGCCCCACAGGACGAGGACGCGCTGATCCGGGTCGCGCTTGGAACGCCACTCGAGCCCGTCGCTGCCCGGCGCCCACCGGCGGATGGCGCGGGCCCAGCGCCTGGTCAGGGGATAACCACCCTCGTCGCACATCGTGAGCCAGTCGTCCTGGCCCAGCTGCTGCGCCGCCGCGGCCTGGGTCTCGACGACCTGGAGGTCCCGCTGGACGAAGACGGCACTGACGACCATGCCGGCGAAGCGTGCACGCGGGAGCGGCCGCGGGCCGGACATGGTGTAGTCGAGGTCGCGGGCGAACTTCTCCGCGAAGGCCCCCTCCTCGGTGAAGGCGGCGTAGAGATAGGCGTACGAGCCGTCGTCTGAGTCGAACCGGCCGCCTTCGACAGGGTCCTCGGGTCCCGCGGGTCGCCGGACCGTCGGGTTGAATTCGTACGGCCGCCGAGCGTCTCGGTGAACCCGGAAGAGCACCGTGCCGGGCGGGACGTTCGTGGTGACCGGGCGGCCGGGGCACTCGGCCGGCGGCTCCGTCGCCGGCAAGGATCAGTAGCCGTCGTCGGTGTCGGCGGCGGCCAGGGCGACCAGCCGCCGGTCGTCGGGGTGCTCCAGCGGCCGTCGACCCGACCACCTCCGCTGGTGGGCCATCCACCACGCCATCGCTCCCCACGGATCACCGACACTGTCGAGGACCCGGTTGACCTCGGCCACCACCGGCCGCAACTCGCGCCGCTCGGCGGAGAACTGGAACTCGGGGTAGACGAACGAGTTCTTGTGCTTGAGGGCCACCACGTCGGAGCGTGATCGCAGCCGGCGCAAGAAGCCCCGGACGTCGCTGACCGGCCCGAGCAGCTCGGCCACGGTGGCCGGGCTCACCATGGGCACGGTCTCGAAGACCTCCCGGTGGAAGTGTCCGGCGAAGGCCTCGGCCATCATCTCGGTGTCGAGGAGCTGTGGCTCTCCGGCCACGCGGCCCAGACGGGACTGGCGGTCCTGGAGCAGGCGCAGGTAGCCGACGACCTCGCCGGTCGCCTCGCTCAGCTCGGAGCGCTCGAGCACCTGCTGCACCTTCTCGACGGTCGACTGAACCACGTTCACTACTCTAGCTGAAACGTGGTGACCGTGGTGCGGCAGGGTCGACCGCCACGTGACCAGGGGCGCGGGCCCCGACGCGGTGGCGGGCACGCCGCGGTCCGCCGACCACGAGCGAGGCCGCAGCCAGCAGGGCCAGGCCCAGGACTACCAGCGCCAGGCCGAAGAAAACGGTAAGGGGGAGTTCCGAGCCGGTGACGGCGAGCTCCAGCTTGGCAACTGTCTCGGGCGGAGACGTCGGCGCCGCCACGGGCAGGACGAGGACGGCGAGCGTCGCAGTCGCGCACAGAGACGGTGCGTTGGGGCTGCACCGAACGTAGATCAGCGTGTCGACGCCTGTGAAGCCCCCGTTGGGGGTGTAGGTGATGCCCTGGAAACCCACCACGCTTGCGTCCCCGGCGGCGGGTCCCGAGACGATGGAGGCGAGCCCCGCCTCGCCTTCGTCGTTGGCGTACACGTCCACCGTCACCGGTTGACCCTCGAGGGTGAGTGCACCGTCGTCGTGGAGCAGCGGCACCACCGTTATCACGACCAGGGCCTGGGCGCACAGAGGAACCGCGCCGGCCGAGCAGCGCTGGTAGCCGATGTCCTCGATCCCCGTCCAGGTGCCGTCGGGCGTGTAGGTCGCCTCGTTGCCACCCAGATTCGTCATCTGGCCGTGCGTGGGCGCGCCGATCAACGTGGCGTCGAGCGCGTCGCCCGGGTCGTTGAGGGCGAGGTTCACGGTGACAGGATGGTTCGGAGTGGTCGCCACCATGTTGTCGACGGCGATCGGATAGACGTCGACTTGGATCACGGATTGGTCACATAGTGGTTCGACGCCGACCGGGATCCCCATCGCGCACACCATGTAGTCGAAGGGGTCCTGTCCCGTGAACGACCCGGTCGGCAAGTACTCGACATTGCCGGCGGAGATGATCAGGGCCGTTCCGTTCTCGGGCTGTGTGATCGTCGGTGGGCCCACGGCGCCGTTCACGTGCGCGAAGACGTCGACGCCCGTGGCGGTGAGGGCCTCGGCGATGAGGGAGATCGGCTGCGCGATGGGCAGGATGCGGACGGTCACGGTCCCGCTGTCGCAGGCCTCCGATGGGTCGCAGGCGGTGACCACGAACGTGTCGATCCCGGCGAAGGTGTTGCCGGTGGGCGTGTACACGAAGCTCGCGTCTGTGGCGAGGGCGACCGTGCCCTGCCCCGGCGCGGTGGTCACCGCGAAGGTGAGAGAGTCGCCCTCGGGGTCGGTCCCCGGCACGATTCCCTCGACCGGCAGGCCGGCGGAGGTTTGGACGGTGAGGTCCTCTACGACGGGCGGCTCGTTCGGAGGTGGTGGGGGCTCGACGTCGATGGTGACGGTCGTGCTCCCGCAGACGGTGGGCGCAGCCAGCGAGCAGATCTGATAGGCGAACGTGTCCGTCCCGTCGAAGCCGGCGTCGGAGGTGTAGAGGTAACTGCCCATGCCGGTGACCTGGGCCGTGCCGTGCTGGGGCTGCGTCGTCGTCGTGGGCGGCCCGGTGGTCGCCGCGCCCGCGTCGTTGGCCTTCACGTCGATCGTGACCGGCGTGTTGGTGTCGGTGACGGCCGAGTCGGGAGCCGGGCCGGGAACCACGGTCACGGTGATCGTCGCCCGGTCGCACAGCGGGGGCTCCCCGTTGTCACAGCCCTCGACGTCGAAGCTGTCGACGCCGGTGAACTCGTGGTCGGGAGCGTAGGTGAAGACGTCGCCGGATTGGACCACGCTGCCGTCGAGGGGCGGCGATGCGATGGTGGTTTCCACCGTGAGTCCGGGATCGGACTCCCCGGCGGTGACTTCCCCCCACACCGCTTCGTTGGCCGTGGTGGTCCAGCTCTGGTCCTGGAGCACCGGAGGCTCGCGGGGCGGCGCGACGACCTGGACCGTGGCGACCGCGCTGGCGCACAGGGTGGGGGCGCCGGTAGCGCACACCTGGTA
Source organism: uncultured Acidimicrobiaceae bacterium (assembly GCA_963828505.1). Taxonomy (GTDB): domain Bacteria; phylum Actinomycetota; class Acidimicrobiia; order Acidimicrobiales; family RAAP-2; genus Bog-473. The sequence goes on along the minus strand of CAWHFM010000003.1, from coordinate 54,421 downwards.
GGCGAACATGTCGTCGCCCTCGAAGGCGGCGGCGGGGGTATACGTGACGATGTCGCCGGCCTGAACGGTCGCGGTCCCGTTCGACGGCGGCTGCAATATCGTCATGACGGTCGGGCTGCCGATGACCTCGCTTCCGACATTGACGTCGACCGGGGTGTCGACCTTCGTGCTCGCGGTGACCTCCCGGGCGATCGGGTACACCGACACGGTCACGGTGTTCGAGTCGCACAGGGACGTGCCCTCGAGACAGCCGGTCGTGCGGAACGAGTCGATCCCGACGAAGTCGCCCGTCGGGGTGTAGGTGAACTCCCCGCTGGGCGAGAGGATCACCATCCCGTTGCTCGGGCTCTGGAGGAGCGAGAACGTGACGGGCTGGCCCTCCGGCACGCTGGCGAGCACGGCGTCCGCCACCGGGACGCGGGCCACGGTGGAGACGGTCAGGTCGTCGATCACCGGGGGCATGAGGGGCGGCGGCTCGCGGTTGATGACGGTCGTCACCGACGCCGACGCCGAGGTCCCGTCGTTGTTGGTCGGGTCGGGATCCGGGATCGACGAGGTCGACGACACCACGTCGGTGAGCGAACCCGATGCCGGTGCCCGCCCGCTGAGGCTGAACGTCAGCGTCGAGCCGACGGCCACGGTCCCGATGCTCCAGACGGCCTGTCCGTTCGCGACGGTGCCACCCACCGCATCGGGCGATCCCAGCTCGGGCGGGAGCCGGTCCCTGAGCACCACGTCCGCGGCGGAGTCCGGCCCGAAGTTCGTGACGGTGAGGGTGTAGTCGACGGTCCCACCCGGCACCACGGTCTCGGGCCCGACCTTCGTGGCGGCAACGTCCGCGTTCGGCACAGTTTCGCCGGCGGAGCAGTCCGGGCTCGTCGGTCCCGGCGGCGGCGACACGGTGCCGGCCACGACACTGAGCACCTGCCCGGACTGGACGTCGAAGATCCGCCCACCGGTCGGGGTGCGATCGTCGAAGACGATGGGATCGTTCTCCGACGTGCCGACGAAGGAGTTCTGTGTGACCGTGTTGCCCTGGAAAAGGAACTGGCCGAAGCCGGTGACGCTGCCGTTGTTGGTGAAGTTGACCCCGGAGGTCAACCCGGTCGGGGTCTGCGTGTAGTTGTTGTTGTTCGTCATCGCGCCGGTGGTCTCGACCAGCCCGCTGTTCGTGAACGCGGTGGCGTTGTTGTTGAAGTCGCCGCCGAGCGAGAGCTCGCAGCCGTTGAAGAAGTTGCTGCCGCCGTTGACGTTCATCCCGGCAGCGCTCACCACGCCGCGGTTCTCAACGACGCCGTCCACGGTGACTCCCGACGTGATGTCGACGGTACCGTTGTTCTGCAGGATGGTGCCCGTGTTGAAGTTGAGATTCCCTTCGACCCGGAACGTTCCGCCGTTGTCGATCACGGTGCCACTCGACGGTGCGAACGAGCTCGAGATCGTGAAGTCGGCTCCGGGAGCGTTGGAGATGTTCACGCTCCCGTTCACGTTGAGCGAGCCGAGGGTGACGACGCCCTCGTTGTCGAACGCGAATCCCGCCGCGAGGACGATGGAGACGCTCGTCACGAGGCCCAGGTTGGACAGGGTGCCGGCGGGGTTGTTCATCCACGCCGGGGCGAACGTCCCCCCCGGCTGGACGCACACGACGGCCCCCGCCGGGAACGCGTTCAGCCCCCCGGTGAAGCTGGAGCCCGAAGGGATCGACGCCACGTCGCTAGAAGACAGCGAGACGCTCCCCGAGCCGTCGAGCGTCATCGTTGGCGAGGAGCAGGCCGCCGGGGCAGCAGGGGCGCCGGGCGCGGAGCTCACCGCTGCCCCGGCATACGAGACGCCGACCAGGGCCAGGACCCCGACGGTCGCCGCGACGCGGCCGAGCGCCGGCCCACGACCCCGACGCGGCGTCAGAAACCAACCATGACGACCTGGATGTCGACCCGACACGGGGTCAATCCTTGCACGACAGCTGCAGATTTGTGGTGGAGGTGCCGCCTCGGGCGGGGTCGTCGGGGGGCGGAACGCGCTCGAGAATCCCGAGCGGCGGGCGGTCCGGCGCCGACGGCGGTCGGTGCGGGCTCTAGCCGTTCAACGGCGACATGTCGGCGTAGCGATCGCCGCGGGCCGTCGCCGCACCGGCGAGGGCGGCCATGTCCTCCGTGGTCAGCTCGACTTCGAGAGCGCCCAGGTTCTCCTCCAGATAGGCGCGTCGCTTGGTGCCCGGAATCGGTGCCACGTCGTCGCCGAGGGCGTGGACGAAGGCGAGCGCGACCTGGCCCGGCGTGCAGCCCTTGGCCGACGCCACCTGTCCGACCACGTCGACGATGGCGGCGTTCGCTTCCAGGTTCTCCCCCTGGAAACGTGGCTGGTGACGCCGGAAGTCGCTCTCGTCGAGGACGTCGAGCGTGCGGAGGCGACCGGTGAGGAAGCCGCGGCCGAGCGGGCTGTACGGCACGAAGCCGATGCCCAGCTCGCGCAGCGTGGGGAGGATCTCGGCCTCGGGCTCGCGCGACCAGACCGAGTACTCGGTCTGGAGCGCCGTCACCGGGTGCACGGCGTGGGCGCGCCGGATGGTGGCGGGCGACGCCTCGGAGAGCCCGAGGTAGCGCACTTTGCCTTGGGTCACCAGGTCGGCCATGGCGCCCACGGTCTCCTCTATCGGGGTGTCGGGGTCGACGCGGTGTTGGTAGTAGAGGTCGATGTGGTCGACGCCCAGCCGGCGGAGCGAGCCGTCGCAGGACTGCCGCACGTACTCGGGCCGGCCGTTGACCGACCTTCTCTCGGGGTATCCCGGATCGCGCACGATGCCGAACTTCGTGGCGATGATCGCCTCGTCACGCCGCCCGGCCAGCGCCTGGCCCACCAGCACCTCGTTGGTGTGCGGCCCGTACATGTCGGAGGTGTCGAAGAAGTTGACCCCCAGGTCGAGGGCACGGTGGATGGTGGCGACGGACTCGGCATCGTCGACGGGGCCATAGAAGTCCGACATGCCCATGCAGCCGAGCCCCTGCCGGGAGACTCTGAGGCCCTGGGTGCCGAGCGCGATCGAATCCATGGTGTTTCGAGTCCTCCTTCGTCCGTGCCTCGAGCGTCGTCCGCCGTCGGAGCGACAGGACGTTCCACCCTACGCGCCCGGCAAATTTCGCTCGAACGCTCGAAGACCCGACAGCGTGCCGAGCAGGTGAGCGCGAGCGGACCGAGCCATTCGGCGACGACGCGCAGTGCTCCGACGACCTCCTTCGAAGAGCCGATGACCGTCCCCACCTCGGTGATCTTCGAGATGATCCGGGCCAGCGCATTCGCCACCCGTGGTCGATCAGGGTGGTCCGGACCACCCGAGCTCTCGACGCAAGCCCCGCACAGAGCTTCCGGACCGAGGTTGAAGTTGCGCATCCACTCCGTCGAAGATCGTCCACGGAGAGCGGGGGCGGTGGGTCCCGCTCCGGCTCGGGGCGGAGCGCCGCCGGTCAGCCGTTGGAGGAGATGCGCGCCGCCCGCACGAAGACGGCACAACGCCGCTCGGCGGCCATGACACGGTCGAATTCCTCCCAATCCTCGTGGGTGCCCCCGGCGGCGCGGAACACGGAGCGGATGGTCGCCGGCACATCCTGGCCGAGCTCGGCGCCGTCCTCGGGTCCTATCAGGCGAACCGGGCCCGAGACGGCTACCCACTCGAAGCCGCTCTTGAAGACGAGCGTGGCGCGACCCGTGGCGCGCAGCAGCTCCAGCTTGCGCGCGTCCCCGCCCACGACCGCCCCGACGCCGCTGGCGCCGTCGACGGGGTCGTCGATGACGCCCGCGCTCACCACCGATGCATGCACCGAACCGTTCGGTCGGGCGACGGCCATGACGGCGAGGTAGTGGTCGGCAGCCGCCAGCCGCTCCACCAGTGCGAGGTCAGCCATGGGGTGTTCCTCCCTGATCGGGGTGAGATCGGACTCTCCGATTCTGCCGTACCCGGGCTCAGCTCGTGGCCGAGGTGGCGGAGGGCCGGACCGCTCCGCTCAGGCCGAGCGGGGCCGCTCGTCGGGACCCGTCCGCGCCGCCCGCGTCGCGAGCTGACGGAGCCGGTCGCCGTACTCGTCGCCGTCGACGTCGTAGGCCCACATCACCAACGCGTCCTGACCGGTGACGGGGTAGTAGTTCTTGCGCACCCCGACCGGCGAGAAACCGAAACGCCGGTAGAGCGACTGCGCCGCGTCGTTGTTCGCCGCCACCTCGAGCGAGACGTGCCGGATACCCGTGGTGCGAAGCGTGCCCACGGCGTCGACGATGAGCGCGGTGGCCACGCCGGCGCGCTGGTAGGCCGGCGCGGTCGCGATCGTCGTCATGTGCGCCTCCTCGTCGACCATGAGGAACCCGATGTACCCCGCCAGCTCGTCGCCGTCCCAGGCGGCCCGGTAGAGGCGGCCACGGCGCAGCGCCAACTCGGAGTGGAACACCTGCAGGGACCAGGGTTCGGGGAACACCGTGTTCTCTATGCGCATCAGCGCGCGCAGGTCGCGCCGTCGCAGCTTCTCCATGCGCAGGTGCATCGTCACGCCAACTGCGCCCGCTCGAAGTTGACCCGCGCATCGGCCTCGCGCATGTAGAGAGGAACGACAGAAGCAGGTTCGACGGGTTCGTCGCCCGCGGCCAGGCGGTCCAGGGCCAGTCCGAGCAGGGTCGACGGTGGCGGGAATGCCGGCATGCGGGCGACCGCCACGCCGGGCACGGCCTCCAGGACGTCGCGGTAGCGGAGCGCCCCGTCGCCCACGGCGTGGACCGCCACCCCGCCGAGGCGCGCCAGCTCCTCCGCCAGGCCGGTCGGGGTGACCAGCCAGGGTCCGACCACGTCGCGGGTCGAGCCGTCGGCGCCCACCTCGCGCAGCGCGGCGAAGAGCTCACCGCGGCGCGCGTCGACCGCGGCCAGCACGAGCCCGCGCCGGGCGCCGGCCGCCGCGGCGGCGGTCAGGACGTCGAGGCTGGTGACGCCCACCACACCGATGCCGAGGGATTGGGCCAGGCCCTTGGCCGCGGCCACGCCCACGCGTAGGCCCGTGAACAGCCCCGGCCCGACGTCCACCGCCACGACATGGAGGTCCGCCGGGACCAGGCCGACCTGGCCCAAGAGGTGCTGCACGGCGGGGGTCAGGGCCTCGACATGGCGCCGGCGGCCGGTCAAGGCCAGCTCCGCCTCGACGCCGGCGCCGGTACGCACCGCGACCCCGACGGTCTCGGTCGCCGTCTCGATGCCCAGCGCGTTCACCGGACCGCCTGGGGGTGACCGTCGGCGGGTTCCGTCGACGTCAGGGCGGCGGCCACCTGGCCCGCCCGGGACGCCCACGCGCCGCGGCCGCGCAAGGTCACCACGCGGCAATCCGGACCCCGGTCTCCACCGGGCGCCGTGAGCGTCACCTCGAGCGCGCTCTCGCCCAGGGCCGGCGCGGCCACGTCGCCCCACTCGACCACCACCACTGCGTCCTCCTCGACCAGCTCGGCCAGCGCCAGGTCGGCCACCTCGGCCACCGAGCCGGTCCGGTAGACGTCGGCGTGGAGCAGCGTGCCCGCAGGCGCCCCCGGGCCGCAGCGGTACTGGCGCACCAGTGCGAAGGTCGGGCTGGTCACGGGGCCGACCACGCCCAGCGCGGCGGCGAACCCCTGGGCGAACGCCGTCTTGCCGGCGCCGAGGTCGCCCACGAGCAGCACCACGTCGCCGGCGCGGCAGAGTCGGGCCAGCTGGGCCGCCAACCCTTTCGTCTCCCCCACCGACCCGCTGGCGACCTCGACGGGCCAGCCGCTCACGTCTCGCTCCCCGCCGCCATCACCCGCTTCGCCCGCACCAGGTCCGCCCGCATCTCGGCCATGGCCTCGCCGCCGGCGCGCAACACGTAGGCCGGGTGGTACGTCGGGACGAGCCGCGCCGCACCGCGGTCGAACACGCGGCCGCGCAGCTCCCGGATGCCCTTGGCGCTGTCGAGCAGAAGCTTCGTGGCGAAGTTGCCCAGGGTGACGATGACGCGCGGCTCTATGAGGACGATCTGCTCCTCGAGGTAGGGCCGGCAGGCGTCGATCTCGCCCGGTGCCGGGTCACGGTTCTGCGGCGGTCGGCACTTGACCACGTTGGCGATGTAACAGTGCTCACGGGTCAGGCCCAGTTCCTCCCACATCAAGCGGTCGAGGAGCTTGCCCGACCGGCCGACGAACGGTTCGCCGGCGAGATCCTCCTCGCGCCCGGGCCCCTCCCCCACGAAGAGGACATCGGCGCCGGGGTCTCCCACCCCGAAGACGACCTGGGTCCGCCCCTGGGCCAGCGGGCACTTCGTGCACGACGATGCCGTGATCCGCAATTGCTCCAGGGCGGCGGCGCCCCGGTCACTCACGGAGTGCCCCCGGTCGCACCGACCGCGATCCGGGGCATGCGAGGGCCCACGCCGCAGACCACCTCGTAGCTGATGGTGCCGAGCATCTCGGCCCAGTCGTCCGCCGTGATCGCCTCGTCACCCTGTCGGCCGAGCAGTACGACCTCGTCGCCCGGGCGGACCGAGGTGTCGTCGCCGCAGTCGACCACGATCTGGTCCATGGTCACCATCCCCGCCAACGGCCGGCGACGGCCGTGCACGAGCACGCCGTACCCAGCGCCGAAGAGGGCGCGCGGCACGCCGTCGGCGTACCCGATCGGCACCGTGGCCACCACCGAACGCGACGGCAGCGGCCTTAGCCGGCCGTAGGAGGGACGCGAGCCCGCCTCGAGCGTCCGCACGGCGACGACGCGCGCCTTGAGCGACATCGCGGGCACCAGCACCTCGCCGCCCGCCTGGGCGTCGAAGGCGCGCTGCACGGCGGGCCCCGGCAGGTAGCCGTAGAGGCCGATGCCGCAGCGCACCATGCCGTACCGCGACCGCTCGAACGCGATCGCGCCGGCGGTGTTCGCCGCGTGGAGCAGGGGACCCGCCCCGGCCGAAGCGGTGAGGCCGGCGACGGCGTCGTCGAAGCGGTCCAGCTGGGTCTCGGTGAAGGCGCGGTCCTGGTCGTGCACGCCGTCGGCCACCGCCAGGTGGGTCCAGACCCCCTCGAGCGCCAGGGCGGGTTCGCGTGCCACCTCGGCGACCAGCGCGCGCAGGTCTCCGGGCGGCGCCCCCACCCGATGCATACCGGTGTCGACCTTGACGTGAACCGCGGTACGGCGGGTGACCGCACGTGAGGCGGACGCGACCTGCGCCACGGCCTCGTGGGTGTACAGCGTGGGGGTGAGGCCGTTGGCGAGCACCGACTCGATCGCGTCGGCGTGGCATTCGCTCAGCAGGAGCACCGGAGCCTCCACGCCGTGCTGGCGCAGCTCCACCCCCTCGTCGACCAGGGCGACGGCGAGGCGGGTCGCGCCCCCGGCGAGCGCGGCGCGAGCCACCGCCGGGGCGCCGTGCCCGTAGCCGTGGGCCTTGACCACGGCGCAGAGCTCGGCCGGGGCGGCCAGGCGCGCCAGGACCGCCGCATTGTGCGCCACCGCGGCCAAGTCGATCTCGGCCCAGGCCGGGCGGGAACGCCCCTGGGCCATCGCCACCTCGTCGGTCGCCGCCGCCAGGTGTGGGCGCGCCGGGGCGACGTCAGCCACCGGCACGTGCTCCGACCTCGACGAGACGGTCCGACTCCTCGGCCAGGGCGGACAGGAGCTCGGCGAGCAGCCCGGGCAGGTCCCCGGCTACGAGTCCCTCGGAGGGTCCGAGCCCGGCCGCCCGGCCGTGCACGTGCGCGCCGAGCGCGGCGGCCTCGTGGGCGGCCAGCCCCCGCGCCAGGAAGGCACCGATGATCCCCGAGAGGACGTCCCCGCTCCCGGCGGTGGCGAGCGACGTCCGGCCCGCACCGGCGAGGAACACGTCGGAACCGGAGGCCACCGGCGCGGCCACGGCCGTGAGCGGTCCCTTCAGCAACACGACCGCACCCGTCGCCTCAGCCAGCCGGCGTGCCGCGTCGAGGCGATCACCCCCGGGAGGATTCCCCGCGATGCGGGCGTACTCCCCGTCGTGCGGAGTGAGCACCGCCGCGGCGCTCCGCCCCTGAATGAGCGCGCGCGCCGCGCCGGCGTCACCGAGGGCGGTCAGCGCATCGGCATCGATCACCAGCGGCACGGTGGCGCCGGCCACGACGGCGCGGATCTCCTCGGCCGTGTCGGGATCGGTGCCGAGTCCCGGGCCGATCACCACCGCCTTGCACTTCGCCGCCGCCTCCAGGAACGAGCGGGCCCAGCCGCGGGCGGGCAGGTGCATGCGCACCGCTTCCGTCGGCCAGGCCGCGGTGGGCTCCCCCGGCGGCCCCAGGCGGACCATGCCCGCACCGGCCGCCATGGCGCCACGGGTGCACAGGATGGCCGCGCCCTCCATGCCGGCCGAGCCCGCGGCCACCGCCACGGCATGGTCCCACTTGTTGCCCCCGCGCGCCCGGCGCGGCAGCAGGGCGGCGTCGGCGTCCTCGACGAGGAGCGCGCCCGGCGCGGGAAATCCGATCCCGATGTCGGCCACGTGCACACGCCCGCTGCGCTCGGGCCCCTCACCCTGGAGCAGTCCGGGCTTGAGCGCGGCGAAGGTCACGGTGGCGTCGGCCCGCACCGCCCGTCCCGACACCTCGCCCGAGTCGGCGTCGACGCCGGAGGGCAGGTCGACCGCGAGCACGGCGGCGGTCGCCGGCGGTCGCGGCGCGTCGTAGGAGCCCCGGAACCCGGTGCCGTACGCGGCGTCGACCACCAGGTCGCACGGCGGTAGCTCCGACGGCGCAGCGTCGGCCTCCATCACGGCCACGCGCGCACCGCGGCGGGCCAGGGTCGCTGCGGCCACCCGCCCGTCGGCGCCGTTCGAGCCCTTGCCCGCGACGACGACGACGCGGCGGCCGTAGGCGCCCCCCATGAGCCGGAGCGCGGCGTGCGCCGCCGTCGTCCCGGCGCGGTGCACCAGGGTCTCGTGGCTGGTGTGGGCCAGGGCCGCCTGGTCGGCGGACCCCATCTCCGCCCGGGTCAGGACGGGACGCACGGGTCGCGCTGGGGCGAGCTCGACGGCTGGCCCGGCGGAGAGGACTGCTCCGCCACGACGAAAGCGATGGCGACGTCCGTCGTGTGGGTGAGGGAGAGGTGCAGTCGGCCGGCCCCCCTCGACCCGGCCAGCGCCGCCGCACCACCGTGCAGCACGAGGGACGGGGCGTTGCGACCGGCGCCCGGGCCCGGCGACCGGCGCACCTCGACGTCGATCAGAGCGAAAGCGCCGAGGCCGCGTCCGAGCGCCTTCATCACGGCCTCCTTGGCGGCGAAGCGCGCCGCCAGGCTCTCGACCCGGTCCGACGAACGGACCGAGTCGGCCCGCTCGGTCTCGGTGAAGCAGCGCTCGGCGAGCCGCGGCCGGCGCTCGAGCACGCGCCGGAAACGTTCGACGTCGACGGCGTCGACGCCCACGCCGACGATGGCGCTCACCGGCGGTTCACTCGACGGTCACCGTCTTGGCCAGGTTGCGGGGGCGGTCCGGGTCGTGGCCGTGCAACCGGGCCAGGCGGTAGGCCAGCTGCTGCATCGGCACCACGCCGACCACCGGGGCCAACAGCGGACTGACGGGCGGCACCCACAGCACGTGGTCCGCCACCGCCGCCGACTGCTTGTCGCCGTCGTCGGCCACCAGCACCACCGTGGCACCGCGGCTGCGCACCTCGGCGATGTTGGAGAGCATCTTCTCCCACAGCGGGTTGCGCGTGGCGATGCCGACCACGACGGTTCCGGGCTCAATGAGGGCGATCGGTCCGTGCTTGAGCTCGCCGGCCGGGTAGCCCTCGGCGCGCAGGTACGCGAGCTCCTTGAGCTTCAACGCGCCCTCGAGCGCGACCGGGTAGCCCACGTGGCGCCCCAGATAGAAGAAGTCCCGGACGTCGATCAGCTTCGCCGCCACGTCGTCGACGTCGCCCGCGCGCGCCAGCGTGTCGGCGACCAGGCCCGGCAGGGCCTCCATGGCGTCGAGCACCTCGTTGGCCGCCGCCGCCGACAACGTGCCGGTGATCTGGGCGAGATAGAGGCCGAGCACCTCGAGCGCCACGATCTGGGCCAGGTGGCACTTGGTCGAGGCAACGCCGATCTCGGGCCCGGCCCGGGTGTAGAGCACACCGTCGGCCGCGCGCGCCATGGAAGAGTCGACCACGTTGGTGACGACCAACACCTTGGCTCCCAGGCGCTTCGCCTCGCGCAAGGCCTCGGACGTGTCGAGCGTCTCGCCGGACTGCGACACGCCCACGCAGAGCGTGCGCTCGTTCAGCACGGGGTCGCGGTAGCGGAATTCGCTGGCGATGTCGACCTCGGTCGGAACCTTCACCCAGTGCTCAATGGCGTACTTGGCCACCAGCGCGGCGTGGTAGCTCGACCCGCACGCCACGATGAAAACCTTGTCGATGCCGCACAGGTCGTCCGGGCCCAGGCGCATCTGGTCCAGGATCAGCTCCCCCCGGGGTCCGCGCCGGTCGAGCAGCGTGTCCGCCACCGCCTGGGGCTGCTCGTGCATCTCTTTCGACATGAAGTCCTCGTAGCCGCCCTTCTGCGCGGCTTCGAGGTCCCAGGTGATGGTGAGCTCCTCGGGCACGACGGGCGTTCCGTCGAGCTTCGTCACCTCCAGGTGCCCCGGCGTGAGCACGGCCAGCTCGTCGTCGGCGAGCGCGAAGACGTGGCGGGTGTGGCCGATGAGCGCCGGGAGGTCGGAGGCGAGCAGCGCCATGCCGTCGTGCAGCCCGAGCACCAGCGGCGTCGAGCGCCGGGCGGCCACGATCGTGTCGGGCTCGTCGGCGTGCACCACGGCGACGGAGAACGCACCGCGCACTTCGTGCAGCGTGGAGCGGGTCGCCTGGGACAGCGAGGCACCGGCCGCCATGTGATGCTCAATCAGATGGGCGAGCACCTCGGTGTCGGTGGCCGAGGTCATGGCGTGGCCGTCGACCTCCAGCCGGGCCTGGATCTCGGCGTGGTTCTCGATGATGCCGTTGTGCACCAGGCCCAGCCGGCCCGTGCAGTCGGTGTGCGGGTGCGCGTTCTCGGGTGTGGGACTGCCGTGGGTGGCCCAGCGGGTGTGCCCGATCGCGGCCGCATGGCCCTTGGGCGCGTCGGCCGTCATGGCGGCCAGTTTGGCCACCGAATCCGTCCCGCCCGCGGCTCGGGCCCGCCACAACGCGCCGTCGACCACCATGGCCACGCCGGCGGAGTCGTACCCCCGGTACTCGAGTTGGTTGAGCGCGCCGAGGATCAGAGGTAGCGCGTCAGGCTCGCCGGTGACGCCGATGATGCCGCACATGGCGACCCACGTTACCTGGGGTTCAGACGGACGCTGCTGGGTCGACCTGGCCGAGGGCGGACTCCACCACGCCGGCCAGCTGGGCCGCCACCGCGTTGGCCTGGGCCTCTTGGCGCGCCTCGACCATGACACGGACGATCGGCTCGGTTCCGCTCGGGCGTAGGAGAACCCGCCCCTCGTGGCCGAGCTCGGCCTCCGCCACTATCACCGCGTCCCACACCTCGGTGCACGAGGCCAGGCGCTCCGGCTGGGGGATGGGCACGTTGACCAGTCGCTGCGGCACCCGCTCGACCAGGCCGGCGGCGAGGTCGGCCAGCGTGGCCTCCGAGCGCAGCATCAGGTCGGCCAGGGCCATGCCGGTGAGGATGCCGTCGCCCGTGGTGGAGCGCTCCCGGAAGATGATGTGGCCCGACTGCTCGCCGCCCAGGCTGAAGCCGTCCGCGTCGAGCGCGGCGAGCACGTGACGGTCACCCACGTCGGTCTCGCGCACCTCGATCCCCCTGCTCTCCATGGCCAGGCGGAAGCCGAGGTTGGTCATGACCGTGACGACCACCGTGTTGGCGGTCAGACGGCTCTGGGCGGCGAGGTCCAGCGCGAAGAGCGCGAGGAGGACGTCGCCGTCGACGACCGCACCCGACCGGTCGACGGCCACGACGCGGTCGGCATCACCGTCGAGCGCGAGACCGAGGTCGGCCTGGTGCTCCACCACGGCGAGCGACAGCCGGCTCGGGTCGGTGGAACCGCAGTGGTCGTTGATGTTCGAACCGTCGGGCGAGTCGTGCAGAGCGACCACGCGCGCCCCGAGCTCCGCGAAGACCCAGGGCGCGAGCTCGCTGGCCGCGCCGTTGGCGCAGTCGACCACGACGCGAAGCCCGTCGAACCGGCGCCCGTCCGTGGCGCGAACGAGCTGCTCGCGGTAGAGGTCGACGCTCTCGGGGTCGGGACAGACGCGCCCCACCCCGTGGCCGGTGGGCCGGCGCGGCGGCCGCTCGGGATCGGCGCGCAAGGCGTCGAGCTCGCGCTGAATCTCGGCCTCGACGTCGCTGGGGAGCTTGGTGCCGAGGAGGCTGAAGAGCTTGATGCCGTTGTCGGGGAACGGGTTGTGCGAGGCGGACACCATGGCGCCGGGCACGCCGCGGGCGGCGGCGACCGTCGCCACGCCTGGGGTCGGGATCACGCCGAGGTCGGCGACGTCCGCACCCTCCGCGGCCAGGCCGGCCGAGAGGGCGGCCTGGAGCATCGGACCCGAGCGCCGCGTGTCGCGACCGACCACGAACAGGGGGGCGGGCAGCACGCGGGCGGTGGCGCGCCCGAGACCGAGGGCCAGCTCGGCTGTCAGGCCCTCGTTGGCGATACCCCGGACCCCGTCGGTGCCGAAACGTGCCGGCGCCACTCGAACCCGGCCGTCCTTACCGCTTGGAGTACTGCGGTGCCTTGCGGGCCTTCTTCAGGCCGTACTTCTTCGACTCCTTCTCCCGGGCGTCGCGGGTCAGGAGTCCGGACCGCTTGAGGGCGCCACGGTGCTCGGGATCCATCACGCAGAGGCTGCGGGCGATGCCGAGGCGCATGGCGCCGGCCTGTCCCGAGATGCCGCCGCCGTCGATCGTCGCCTCAATGTCGTAGGACTCCGCCGTATTCGTGACGCGCAGCGGCTCGGTCACCAGCATCCGGTGGGTGGCCGAGGTGAAGTACCGCTCAAAGGGCAGCTTGTTGATGGTGATGGCGCCTTGCCCGGGACGGAAGCGGACGCGCGCCACCGCCTGCTTGCGGCGGCCGGTGGTCTGGCTCAGTGGTGCGGGCATGGAGTCTGCGCTGTCCTTCTGTGGGTGTCGGAGTCGGAGTCGGTGATGGATCGTGCCGTGGCGGGCGTCAGCCGGCCCGGCGGGCGGCGGGCAGCTCGAGGGGCTGCGGTTTCTGCGCGGCGTGCGGGTGCTCGGGGCCGGCGTAGACCTGGAGCTTGCCCAGCATCTGGCGGCCGAGCGTGTTCTTGGGCAGCATGCCCCGCACGGAGCGGCGCACCAGCTCGGCGGGCTTGGTCTCCAGCAGTTCGGCGTAGCTCGTCGAGCGCAGCCCGCCTGGATACCCGCTGTGCCGGTAGGCCCGCTTGGCCTCGGCTTTGCTCGAGGTCATCACCACCTTGTCGGCGTTGACCACAATGACGTGGTCCCCGGTGTCGACGTGCGGGGCGAAGATGGGCCGGTGCTTGCCGCGCAGGATGGCGGCCACGGACGACGCCAGCCGGCCGAGGACGAGGCCGTCGGCGTCGACGACGTACCAGCTCCGCTGGATGTCGTTGACCTTCGGGGAAAATGTGCGCACGAGACCGATCTTTCGCAACTGCGTGGTGGGCGGGCCCTGGCCCTGGTCGGGCGGGCTGAAGGCCCGCGACCAGCCGCGAGCCGACGTACCAGGATAGGGCCCCGTTCCTGGTCGGGCAAGCCGCCGCCTCCACGGCCGCTCCCGAACACTCAGGTCGCCTCGGTCGCCGGGAAGCACGTCGGCCGCCCAGAATGCGCTCTTCAGGGTTTCGAGGTCCTGGGGACACTCCCCGCCCGGTTCCGCATGCCCTTCAGGATCCGTAGTCCACCGAGACGAGGCACAGCCCATGGGCCGGAGCGGGGTCGGGCATGCGGTCGCGGCTCGTGGCGCGCAGTTTTTCCATGAGCCCTGCCGCGGTCTGCCGGCCCCGGCCGACCGCGACCAGGCTGGCCACGACCGAGCGCACCATCTGGTGGCAGAAGGAGTTCGCCGAGATCTCGAAGCGCAGCAGCCGATCGTCCCCACCCTCTCCCGCGCCGGCATCGGCCGCCTCCGGACCGGTGTCGACGCTCCACTGGGCGCGCGTCACCTTGCGCACGATCGGTTCGGAGGCCGCCGTGCCCGGCCGGCGACGGCAGAACGAGCGAAAGTCGTGGCTCCCGAGCAGCACATCGGACGCGGTGCGCATGGCGCCGAGCGCGAGCGGTCCGGGCACGTGCCAGGCGACGGGGGCCAGCAGTGGGTCGGGCCCGGGCGCGTTCCACACCAGGTAGCGGTAGGTGCGACCGGTGGCAGAGCGCCGGGCGTCGAAGTTGGGGCCGACCGCCTCGGCCCGGAGGACCACGATCTGCGGGGCGAGCTGGCGGTTGAGGGCACGGGCCAACCCCGGACCGTCGTAGGCGATGGGCGGCAGGTCGACATGGGCCACCTGGCCCCGGGCGTGGACGCCCGCGTCGGTGCGCCCGGCACAGGTCAGGAGCGGCGGCTCGCGCAGCCGGGCGGTGCGCTCGAGGGCCCGGCGCAGGCCGCCGGCCACGGTGGGGACTGCGGACTGGATCGCGAACCCGTGGAACGGGGCCCCGTCGTATGCGATGACAAGCCTCCAGCGCTGGAGCTCAGCGCCGGCGGGCGGCTCCACCCCGAACCCGAGACCTAGTCGCGGCAGCGCTCAGACGAACTCGATCCGCGCCATGGGCGCGTTGTCACCGGGGCGCGGGCCGAGCTTGAGGATTCGCGTGTACCCACCCGGGCGGTCCGCGTAGCGCGGCCCGATGTCCTCGAAGAGCTTGTGAGCCATGTCCTTGTCCCGGATGATCCCCACCACGTTGCGGTGGTTGGCCAGGCCGCCCTTGACGGCGGCGGTCACGCACTTCTCGGCCACCGGCCGGAGGCGCTTGGCCTTGGCCTCGGTCGTCACGATCGACTCGGCGGCGATGAGGGACGCGACGAGGTTGCCGAGCATCGCCTTCTCGTGCGACGCCGAGCCGCCGAGCCGGCGGCCGCGCTGGGGTGTGGCGCGCATGGCGGCTCAGTCCCTCGTGCGGAGCGACAGCCCGCGCTCGTCCAGGCGCTGGACGACCTCGTCGGCCGACTTCTGGCCGAAGTTGGTGATGGCGAGCAGGTCGTCCATGGTGCGCTCGACCAGCTCTCCGATCGTGTTGATCTGGGCGCGCTTGAGGCAGTTGCGCGGGCGCTCGGACAGGTCGAGCTCCTCGATGCGCAGGTCCAGGTCGGGGGAGCCGCTACTGGTGGTGGTGGCATCGCCCAGCTCGAGGGCCTGCGGTGTCTCCTCCAGGTCGGCCACGAGGGAGACCAGCTTGCGCAGCGTGTCCCCGGCCGAGGCCAGGGCCTCGCGAGGCGTGATCGTCCCGTCGGTCTCGATGTCGAGCACCAGCCGGTCGTAGTTGGTCGACTGCTCGACCCGCACCGGCTCGATGTCGAAGGTGACCCGGTGCACCGGGGAGAAGATGGAGTCGATCGGGATGACGCCGATGGTCGAGGACCGCTTGTTCTTGTCGGCCGACGCGTAGCCCCGTCCGCGCTCGACGGTCACGTCGACGGCCAGCCGGCCCCGGGCGTTGACCGAGGCGATGTGCAGCTCCGGGTTCAGCACCTCGACGTCTGACGTGAGCTGGAGGTCCGCCGCGGTGGCGTCCGCCGGGCCGCGCACGTCGAGCCGGAGCGTCACCGGGTCGTCGGAGTACACGCGGACGAGGAGGTCCTTCAGATTCAAGATGATGTCGGTCACGTCCTCCTTGACCCCGGGGAGGGTGGTGAATTCGTGCAGCGCCTCGTCGAAGCGGAGCTGGGTGACAGCGCCGCCGGGGATCGACGAGAGCAGGGTGCGGCGCAGCGAGTTGCCGAGCGTGGTGCCGAAGCCGGGGTCGAGAGGGCCGATGGCGAACCGCTGGCGGTTGTTCTGCTCCTCGTCGACGACTTCGACGGTCGGTCGTTGGATGATCAGCATGATGGTGCTCCTGTGGCGGGGTTCGGGGGCTACTTCGAGTAGAGCTCGACGATGAGCTGCTCTTGGACGGGCTCGTCGATGTGCTCTCGCAACGGCGGGTTGAGGACAGCGACCGAGAAGCCGGCGTCGCCGGTCTCGAGCCAGGCCGGGGTCTGTCGCTCCAGGGTGTCCATGTTGCGGCGCACGGAGAAGTTGTTGCGCGTGGACTCGCGCAGCGTGACGCGGTCGCCCTTGCGCACCCGGTAGCTCGGGATGGTGACCCGCTTGCCGTTGACATTGACGTGGCCGTGGCGCACGAACTGGCGCGCCTGGCGACGGCTGGCGCCCCAGCCGGCTCGGAAGACCACGTTGTCGAGGCGGAGCTCCAGGTTGCGCAGGAGGTTCTCGCCGGTGATGCCCGGCTGGCGGTTGGCCTCCTCGTACATGTTGCGGAACTGCTTCTCCAAGATGCCGTAGATGCGGCGCGCCTTCTGCTTCTCGCGCAGCTGGGCCAGGTACTCGGAGCCCTGGCGCATGCGGTCGCGCCCGTGCTCACCCGGCG
This sequence comes from uncultured Acidimicrobiaceae bacterium, assembly GCA_963828505.1. Lineage (GTDB taxonomy): Bacteria > Actinomycetota > Acidimicrobiia > Acidimicrobiales > RAAP-2 > Bog-473. Next base: position 37,878 of record CAWHFM010000003.1, on the reverse strand, counting down.
GGTAGGCGCGGCTGTGCCGGTCGGTCACCGCTTCGGAGACCGGGCACTTGAGCGAGTAACAACGCTCGCCCTTCAAGAAGAGCTTGGTCCGCTCGCGCCGGCAAAGGCGGCAGACGGGACCGGTGTATCGAGCCATTGGTGTTTGTTCCTCTTCTTCCTCGGCCTCAGACCCGGCGGCGCTTCTTGGGTCGGCACCCGTTGTGCGGGATGGGGGTCACGTCCTTGATGCCGACCACCTCGATGCCCACGGCGGCCAGGGAGCGGATGGCCGTCTCGCGCCCCGAGCCCGGCCCGCGCACCAGGACGTCGACCTTGCGCACGCCGTGCTCCATGGCCCGCTTGGCGCAGGCTTCGGCGGCCAGCTGGGCCGCGAACGGGGTGGACTTGCGCGACCCCTTGAAGCCGACGTTGCCGGCTGAGGCCCAGGCGAGCACGTTGCCCTCCGGGTCGGCGATGGACACGATGGTGTTGTTGAAGGAGCTCTTTATGTGGGCCACGCCGTAGGAGACGTTCTTGCGCTCCTTGCGGCGGGGCCGCCGGACACCCGGCTTGGTCGGCTTCGCCATCTACTTCTTCACCTTCTTCTTCCCGGCCACGGTCTTCTTGGGGCCCTTGCGCGTGCGGGCGTTGGTGTGGGTGCGCTGCCCGTGGACCGGCAGGCCCTTGCGGTGCCGGACGCCCTCGTAGCAGTTGATCTCCATCTTGCGCTTGATGTCCTGGGAGACGTCCCGGCGCAGGTCACCCTCGACCCGGAAGCTGGTGTCGATGTAGGAGCGGAGCTTGGCCACCTCCTCGTCGGTCAGGTCGCGGACGCGGGTGGACGGGTTGATCTCCGTCGCCTCGGTGATCTGCCTCGAGAGCGTCGGGCCGACGCCGTAGATGTAGGTCAGCGCGATCTCGAGACGCTTCTCGCGCGGAATGTCCACCCCAGAAATTCGGGCCATTTCTCTCGTCCTCTCCCTATCCCTGCCGCTGCTTGTGGCGCGGGTTGTCGCAGATCACCCGGACGACGCCGCGGCGCCTGATGACCTTGCACTTCTCGCAGATCGGCTTCACACTCGGCCGAACCTTCACTTGAGCACCCGTCCTGTTCCTCTCGTCCTGTCGCTGGCTGCCCGCTACTTGTAGCGGTAGGTGATCCGGCCCCGGTTGAGGTCGTACGGGGTGATCTCCACCTGCACCTTGTCCCCTGGAAGGATGCGGATGCGGTGCATCCTCATCTTCCCCGAGCTGTGCGCCAGCACCTTGTGGCCGTTCTCGAGCTCCACTCGGAACATGGCGTTGGGCAGCGGCTCGACCACCGTGCCCTCCAGCACGATGGCATCTTCCTTGGGCTTGGGCAGGTCACTCCTCCGGTTCGGATCCGTCCTGTTCGTTCTGATTCCCGGCCGACAGCGCACCGGTGGCGCGAGGCCGGAACGGAGCGGAATCGGACGTCGCTCCTGGACAGTCCGTCCCCCAGAGGGCGGACCAGCGCCGGAGCAGCGAATAAGTCTACCGCATCGCGGCCCGGAATCCATCCCCGGTGACCGCCGGCGCTGGCCACGCGGTCAGCGGGCCCCTTTCGCGGCCCCGGCCGGGAGCCTCCTGGGGGCCTCCGGAGGGTCGGGCGGCCGGGCCGGCGAGGCGGACACCCAGGTCAGGGGCTCGAGGTCGCCCCTCGGGACCGGACGGCGGTCGGGAAGCCTCCGATCAGCCGGGGACGTAGCGGGCGGCGGGGGTACCCGGGGGATTGGTCACGCCGGGGGTGGCGTCAGGGTTGGCCACGCACACCTCGCACTCGAGCCCGTCGGGGTCCCGGAAGAACATGGAGAGCACCGGGCCGAAGTCGGTGACGAACTCGTCGCTGGCGCCGCGGGCGATCAGGCGGCGGCGGATCTCCTCGAAGGCATTCAGCGAGGCGGCCTGGAGGGCGAGGTGGTCGATGCGGCCGCGCCCGAGCATGGGGGTCTGGCGCTCCGCCTCGGAGTTGCCCGGCACCTCGAAGACGTTGAACTCCGACTCCTCCCCGACGCGGACGAAGGTGAGGCTCCCGTGCCCACCCATGTCCTCGGAACCCATGACCTCGGCGCCGAAGACCTCGTGGTAGAAGTCGACGAACCGCCCGGTGTCGGCCGTGAGGACCGCCACGTGATTGAAACCGCTCGTGAGCACCCGTCCTCCCTTCGCCAACCAGCCTGCGCCAAGGCTCCGGCTTCGGCCCTGGCTTCGGTTCCGGCCCCGGACCGGCTGTGCCTGTGCAGCTTACTTTTCGGTCACGCTCGCAGCATCGTGAAGGACCCGTCGGGTCAGGCCGTCGTGAAGACCTCGGGCCCGTCCGGAGTGACGGCGATGGTGTGCTCGAAGTGGGCCGAGAGTTTGCCGTCGGCCGTGACCACGCTCCAGTTGTCGTCGAGGGTCACCGTCTCTGGAGAGCCGACGTTCACCATCGGCTCGACGGCGAAGACGTTGCCGGTCTTGAGCGTCGGGCCCTTGTTGCCGGGCCAATAGTTGGGCACTTGGGGCTGCTCGTGCATGGCCGTCCCGATGGCGTGGCCCACGTACTCGCGCACGACGGAGAAGCCGGCCGCTTCGGCCACCTGCTGGACCGCCCGCCCGATCTCGTGCAGCCCAGTGCCCTTGTGCATCTGCTGAATCCCGGCCCAGAGGCTGCGCTCGGTCACCTCAATCAGTTTCTGGGCCTCCTTGGAGATGTCGCCGATGCCCATGGTGAAGGCGGCATCCCCGTGGTAGCCCTCAATGATCGCCCCGCAGTCGATGGAGAGGATGTCGCCCTCTTCGAGCACGTAGTCCCCGGGGATGCCGTGGACGATCATGGAGTTGGGCGAGGTGCAGATGACGGCGGGGAAGCCGTGGTAGTTGAGGAAGTTCGAGGTGGCCCCCCGGCGCTCCAGAACGTCGCGGGCCACCAGATCGAGCTGGCGGGTCGTCACCCCGGGGCGGGCGGCGGCGCGGGTCGCCTCGTGCATCTCGGCCACGACCTTGCCGGCGCGGCGCATCTTGGCCAGCTCGGCGTCGTTGCGCCTCATCGGGCCTTGCTCCGTCGCAGGGCGTCGATGGCCCCGACCACCCGCCGGGTCACGGCGTCGGGCGAGCCGGTGCCGTTGATCTCGGACAGGAGCTCGCGCTTCTTGTAGAAGTCGAGCAGCGGCGCCGTCTCCTCCTCGTAGAGGTTGAGCCGGCGCTCGATCGCATCCTCGGTGTCGTCCTGACGCTGGACCACCTCGCCACCGCACACGTCACAGGTCCAGTTCACCAGCGGCGGCGCGGCCGTGGAGTAGTTCGCTCCGCAGTCCACGCAGACCCGGCGCGAGGCCAGGCGCTTCATGACCAGGTGGGTGGGGACCTGGAGATCGACGACCAGATCGAGGTCGTGGGGATCGAGGATCTTCTGGAGCACCTCGGCCTGCCCCGTCGTCCGTGGGCAGCCGTCGAGGACGAAGCCGCGCCCCGAGGTGTCGCGCTCGGAGAGGCGGGACCCGACCATCTCCATCACCAGCTCGTCGGAGATCAGCTCGCCCTGGTCCATGAGGGTGCGGGCGCGCTGCCCGATGTCGGTGCGCGCCTTCACTTCGCTGCGCAGCATGTCCCCGGTGGAGACGTGCGGGACCACGTAATGGTGGGACAAGCGGACGCACTGCGTCCCCTTGCCGGCCCCCTGCTTTCCGAGGACCACGAGCCTGACCCCGGGTATCACGATGTTCCTACTTGAGGAAGCCCTCGTAGTTGCGCATCATCAGCTGGCTGTCGATCTGGCGCATGGTCTCGAGGGCGACACCGACCGAGATGAGCAGGGTGGTGCCATAGAAGGGGAAGCGGTTGAGGTGCCAGAGGGCCATCAGCAACGAGGGCACGACGGCGACCGAGGCGAGGAAGAGGGCGCCCACGACGGTGATCCGGCTGAGGATGTGCGCGAAGTACCGCTCGGTCGGCGGCCCGGGCCGGATGCCCGGCACGAAGCCGCCTTGCTTGCGGATCAGATCGGCCTGCTGGTGCGGGTCGAAGGCCACGTAGACGTAGAAGAACGTGAACAGGACGATCAGCAGGAAATAGGCCAGGATGTAGAAGAAGCTCGTCGGCGTGAGGCTGTTGCGCACGAAGTTCTGGAACCAGTTCCAGGGCACGACGTTGGACAGCAGCACCGGGATGTAGAGGACCGAGCTGGCGAAGATGATCGGGATCACGCCGGACTGGTTCACCTTGAGCGGGATATAGGTCGAGCTCCCGCCGTACATTCGCCGTCCCACCACGCGACGGGCAAAGGTCACCGGGATACGGCGCTGCCCCTGGTCCATGAAGACGATGATCACCAACAGGGTGAGTGAGACGATGATGATGACCCCGAATTTGGCCTTGCCCCCCTCCTCCAGGATGGCCTTGAAGCCGGTCGGGATGGCGGCCACCACGTTGGCGAAGATCAGGATGGACATGCCCTGGCCGATGCCGCGCTGGGTGATGAGCTCGGCCAGCCACATGACCATGGCCGTCCCGGCGGTGAGGATCAGCACCATGAAGAGGGCCAGCGGCCAGGTGAAGGTCGGGATCAGGTCGACGCTGGTGCCGAGGAGTGCGGCGTCGTGGCCGTGGAAGGCGTAGACCAGGCCCGAGGACTGCATCACGGCCAGCGCCACGGTCAGGTAACGGGTGGTCTGGGTGATCTTCTTCTGCCCGACGGCGCCCTGGTCGCGCCACTCCTCGAGCTTGGGGATGACCGTGGAGAGCAGCTGGATGATGATGGAGCTGGTGATGTAGGGCATGACGCCCAGGCCGAAGACGGCCAGGCGCACGAGCGCTCCGCCGCTGAAGAGATTCAGGAACCCGAGCACGCCCGACGCGGAGGCCGAGCTCTCGAGACTCTGGAGCCGTGACCAGTTGACCCCGGGCACGGGGATGTTCGCCCCGATCTGGTACAGGGCGATGACGGCCAGGGTGAAGATGACCTTGTTGCGAAGGTCGGGGACCCTGAAGATATTGGCGAGCCGGGAGAGCATGCCCTTCCTCTCAGTGCGGGCCCGAGGTCGGCACTAGCGGTTCATGAGGGCGTTGCCCGCGGCCGGCGGGCGCCCATGGGCGTAGGGCAGGGGCACCCGCTCGACGCTACCGCCGGCAGCCGTGATCGCGTCGGCGGCCGCCTTGGAGAAGGCGTGGGCCGACACCCGCACGGGGCGGCTCAGCGAACCCTGGCCCAGGATCTTGACCAGGGCCTTCGGGCGGACCAGGCCGGCCTCGACCAGGGTGGCGACGGTGATCTCTTCGTCGTCGAGCGCGTCGAGCGCGCCCAGGTTGACCGGGGTGTACTCAATCCGGAAGGGGTTTTTGAACCCCTTCAGCTTGGGGATGCGCTGCATCAGCGGGAGCTGGCCGCCCTCGAAGCCGAGCGGCACGGTGCTGCGGGCCTTCTGCCCCTTGGTGCCCCGGCCGGCCGTCTTGCCGCCCTTGCCGCCGATGCCGCGGCCGACGCGGCGACGGGCCTTGGTGGCCCCGGTGGGCGGGGCCAGGTCGTGCAGCTTCACTTCGCCACCTCCTCGACGCGGACCAGGTGCGGCACCCGGGCGATCATGCCCCGGATCTCGGGCCGGTCGGGCAGCTCGTTGGTCTGGCCGATGCCGCGCAGCCCGAGGGCGCGCAGCGTGCCGCGGTGCTTGGGTTTGGTGCCGATGCCCGAGCGCGTCTGGGTGACGAGCAGGCGGCCCTCGGCCCCGTCCTTCGTCGGTGTCGCGGCAGGAACCATGGTCAGCGCGCCTCCGTCGCGTACAGGTCGCTCTCACGCCTGCGCTCCCGGTAGGCGCGGAGCACTCCCCCCGGGGTGACCTCGTCGGCCGACTTTCCGCGCAGCGCGGCGATCTCGTCGGGCCGGCGCAACTGCTTGAGCCCGGCGATGGTGGCATGCGCCACGTTGATGCCGTTGGACGACCCGAGCGACTTGGACAGGATGTCCCGGATGCCGGCCATTTCCAGGATGTGCCGCGCCGCGCCGCCGGCGATCACGCCGGTACCCGGTGCAGCCGGCTTGAGCAGGACCCGCCCGGCGCCGCTTTCGCCGATGACAGGGTGGACGATGGTGCTGCCCGCCAACGGGACGTCGAAGAGGTTCTTGCGCGCCTCCTCGATGCCCTTCTGCACGGCCAGCCCGGCCTCCTTGGCCTTGCCGTAGCCAAGCCCGACCTTGCCGTTCCCGTCACCGACCACCATCAGGGCGGCAAAGGAGAAGCGGCGGCCGCCCTTGACGACCTTGGCCACCCGGTTGACCGAGATGGTTCGCTCTTCGTACTGCGTGTCAGCCATGCTCAGAACTCCAGTCCCTCGGCCCGTGCCGCTTCAGCCAGGACGGCGACACGCCCGTGGTAGACGAAGCCCCCACGGTCGAAGACCACCTTGGTGATGCCGGCCGCCTTGGCCCTCGACCCGAGCAGGCGGCCCACCGATTCGGCCCCCGTCACGTTACCGCCGCCGGCGTCGCCCAGGGACGCACGGAGCTCCGGCTCGACCGACGACGCCGCCACCAGGGTGTGGCCGTTGGTGTCATCGATGAGCTGGGCCGAGATGTGCCGGTGGGACCGGTGGACGGCCAGGCGCGGCCGCTCGGGTGTGCCCGTGACCTTGGTCCGGACCCGGGCGTGGCGCCGGACGCGCAGCCGGTCGCGGTCACTCGTGCGTGCCATCTACTTCGCTGCCTTTCCGGCCTTGCGCTGCACCCGCTCGCCCGAGTAGCGCACGCCCTTGCCCTTGTAGGGCTCAGGCTTGCGCAGCTTGCGGATGTCGGCGGCGACCTGGCCGACCTTCTCCTTGTCGATGCCCTTCACGATCACCCGGGTCGGAACCGGGACCTCGAAGGTGATGCCCTCGGGCGCGTCCACGTGGACCGGGTGCGAAAAGCCGAGAGCGAGGTCGAGGGCGTCCTGGCTGCTCGCCGTGACGCGGTAGCCGACGCCGACGATCTCGAGCTCCTTGGTGAAGCCCTCGGTGACGCCCGAGACCATGTTGGCCACGAGCGAGCGCGACAACCCGTGCAGGGCCCGGTGCCGACGCTCGTCGTCGGGCCGGCTGACCACCAGCATGTCGCCCTCCTGGGCGATGGTGATCCCCTGGGGCAGTCGGCGCTCCAGGGTGCCCTGCGGACCCTTCACGCTGACGTTGTCCCCGCTCAGCGTCACCGTCACGCTCGAGGGGACGGCAATGGGGGAACGGCCGATGCGCGACATCAGGCCTCCCTTCGTGCGCTCGGTCGCCGAACGGCGGCCGGGCTCGCCGCCGAAGCGGTCGGGGCGTTACCAGACATGGCAGAGCACCTCTCCGCCCAGGTGCTTGCGGCGCGCCTCGGCGTCGGTCACCAGGCCCTGGCTGGTCGAGACGACCGCCACACCCATGCCGCCGAGCACGCGGGGCATGCCGTCGGCCCGGGCGTAGATGCGCAGGCCGGGCTTGGAGACGCGCCGGATGCCGGCGATGGTGCGCGTGCGGTCGACGGAGTACTTCAATTTGATCTCGAGCGTCGTGCCGGGCCGGCCCACGTTGGGCTCGACCGAGTAGCCGGCGATGAAGCCCTCCCGCTGGAGGATGGCGGCCAGCGACTCCTTGAGCTTGGATCCGGGCATGCGCACGCTGTCGAACATGGCTGAGTTGGCATTGCGGATGCGGGTCAGCATGTCCGCGATGGGGTCGGTCATGGTCATGGTCGCCTACCAGCTCGCCTTCGTCACGCCGGGGATCTCGCCGGCGTGCACCATGACGCGCAAGCAGATGCGGCACAGCCCGAACTTGCGGTAGACGGCCTTGGGTCGCCCACACCGCTGGCACCGGGTGTAGCCCCGGACCTTGAATTTGGGGGTGCGTTGCTGCTTCTCGATCAATGCCTTTTTCGCCATGGTGCTAGCGGGTCTCCTGTCGGAAGGGAAAGCCGAATGCCGCTAGGAACGCCCGGCCCTCCTCGTTGGTGCGTGCGGTGGTGACGATCGTGATGTCCATGCCGCGGGTGGTGTCGATCTTGTCGTAGTCGACCTCGGGAAATATCAGCTGCTCGGTCACGCCGAAGGTGTAGTTGCCGTGCCCGTCGAAGGCGCGGGGCGAGAGGCCCCGGAAGTCACGGATGCGGGGGATGGCCAGACTGAGCAGCCGGTCGAAGAACTCCCAGGCCCGGTCACCCCTCAGGGTGGTCTTGGCCCCGATGGACTGACCCTCGCGCAGCTTGAAGCCGGCAATCGACTTCTTGGCCCGGGTCACGATCGCCTTCTGGCCGGTGATCACCTCCAGGTCGCGCTGGGCCCCCTCAATGAGCGACGCCTGCTGCGTGGCGCGACCCACACCCATGTTGACGACGATCTTCTCCAGCCGGGGCACCTCCATGACGTTCGCCAGGCCGAGATCCTCCTTCAGCCGGTCCCTGACCTCGCTCAGGTAGCGCTCCTTGAGCCGGGGCCGCGCCGGCGCGCTCGTGGCGCTCACAGGTCGGCCCCGCACTTCTTGCAGGTGCGCACCTTCTCGCCGTCGGGCTCGAAGCGGTAGCCCACGCGGGTGGGCTGGTTGCAGGCCTTGCACACCAGGGCCACCGTGGACACGTGGATGGGCATGAACTTGTCGATGATGCCGCCCTGCTGCGTCGACCGGGTCGGCTTGGCGTGACGCTTGGCCACGTTGACGCCTTCGAGGATCACGCGCTCGCGCCCGGGGATGGCTCGCACCACCTCGGCACGGCGGCCCTTGTCCTTGCCGGACAAGACGATCACCTGGTCTCCTTTGTGGATCCGCATCACAACACCTCCGGGGCCAGCGACACGATGCGCATGAACCTCTTGTCCCGCAGCTCGCGGCCGACCGGGCCGAAGATGCGGGTGCCGCGCGGCTGCTGCTGGTCGTTGATGAGCACCGCCGCGTTCTCGTCGAAGCGGATGTAGCTCCCGTCCGGGCGGCGCTTCTCCTTCTTGGTACGGACGACGACGCACTTGACGACGTCACCCTTCTTCACCGCGGCACCGGGAATGGCGTCCTTCACGGTGGCCACGAAGACGTCCCCGATGCTGGCGTAGCGCCGACGCGAGCCGCCGAGGACGCGGATACACAGCACCTCGCGTGCACCCGAGTTGTCGGCCACCCGGAGCCGGGATTCCTGCTGGATCATCGAGCCCGCTCCACCACTTCGGTCAGGCGCCAGCGCTTGAGCTTCGAGATCGGACGCGTCTCTTGGACCCGGACGCGGTCGCCGACCTTGGCCGAGTCCTCGGCATCGTGCACGTAGAGCTTCTTGGTGCGCTGCACCGTCTTGCCGTACTTGGGGTGGCGCACCCGCTCGACCACGGCCACCACGACGGTGGCGCTCATGCCGTCGGACACGACGATGCCCTCACGCACCTTGCGCCGGTTCTGCCGGGAGCCGTCGCCGGCGTCCTCGGCCGGCCGGGACTCGACCGCGACCGTGGGTGTGGGCGGCGGCAGCTCGGAAGCGGCCTCGGCTTGGACGGCCTCGAGGGCGCTCTCGGCGTCGCGGGCCGCCTCAATGGCGTCTGCGTCTTCGTCTGCGTCTGCGTCTGCGCTGGCCGGTGCCGGCGGCGGTAGCTCGGAAGCAGCCTCCGTCTGAACGGCCTCGAGGGCGCGCTCGGCGTCGCGGGCGGCCTCGACCGCCTCTGCGTCAGCGCCGGCTCCCGTCTGGGCGATGTCTTGGTCCTGTGCGTTCTCGTCGGCCATCAGGCCTCTTCCTCTTCCTCGTCCTCGTCGTCGTCTACGTCGTCGTGCTCGTCGACGAGGCCGTGCTCGTCCAAGTGATCGTCGCCGTCGGTGGCGGACTCGGCCTCGGAAGCGGCACGGTGCGACTCGGCCTTCTCCGCCACGGCGGCGTCCTCGGCCGCCAGCTTGGCCTGGGCGGCCTCGTGCTGGGCGGCGGTCGGGGCGACGTAGGCGCCCTCGGCCTCGAGGATCTCCCGGGTACGCAGCACGGTCAGCATGCGCGCCACGTCGCGGCGCACGTGCCCGATGCGCGACGAGTTGTCCAGCTGCCCGGTCGCCAGCTGGAACCGGAGGTTGAACAGCTCACGGCGCGAGTCGCCCAGGCGAGCGGAAAGCTCGTCGCCGGTGAGCATGGCGAGGTCGTGCGCCTGCATCAGACGGACACCTCCGCGTGGCCGTGGGTGCCGGGCCGCACCACGAACCGGGCCTTGAACGGCAGCTTCTGAATGGCGCGCTCCATGGCGGCGCGGGCCAGCGTCTCGTCCACGCCCGCCAGCTCGAAGAGCACGCGTCCGGGGTGCACGACGGCGACCCACAGCTCGGGGTTGCCCTTACCCGATCCCATTCGGGTCTCGGCCGGCTTGTGGGTCACGGGCTTGTCCGGGAAGACCCGGATCCAGACCTTGCCGCCACGGCGGACGTGGCGGGTCATCGCCACACGGGCCGCCTCAATCTGGCGTGCGGTGAGCCACCCGGGCTCCATCGCCTGGATGCCGAAGTCCCCGAAGGCAACCGACGTGCCTCCCTTCGCCGCCCCGGTGAGGCGGCCCCGTTGGGTCTTGCGGTGCTTGACCTTCTTGGGCATCAACATGTCAGTCGGACTCCCGGCGGAAGTGCGGCGCCTCGTGGTGCTCGTGGTGCTGGCGCTCGATCTCCTCGTCGCGGTTGAGCTGGCGCTCCAGGTCGTCGACCTCGGTCGGCTCGGGCAGGAGTTCGGCGACCGCCGTCTCGGTCTCCTCCTCGGCGGCTGGGGTGGCGTCAGGGGCGGCTTCAGCAGCGGGGGCTTCCTCGACAGCGTCGGGGACGGTCTCTTCCTCGACGTCCGGGACGACGTCCACAACGGGGTCCGTCTCCTCGGGCTCCGCCGCGGTCTCGCCCGGGTCGAAGTCTTCCGCCCGGCGCCTGCCCCCGCCCGCGGTGATGAGGCGGCGCGGCGAGCCCTGACCCGACGTCTCGCCCACCGCCATGGCCGCTTCGCGACTGATCTTGTCCTCGATGGAGACCTTGTAGGGCAGGATGTCGCCCTTGTAGATCCAGACCTTGACGCCGACGCGACCCGAAGTGGTGCGGGCCTCGCGGAAGCCGTAGTCGATGTCCGCCCGCAGCGTGTGCAAGGGCACCCTGCCCTCGCGGTACTGCTCCTTGCGCGACATCTCGGAACCTCCGAGCCGGCCGGAGCACTGCACCTTGATGCCCTGGGCCCCGGCCTTCTGCACGGTCTGGATGGCCCGTTTCATGGCGCGCCGGAAGGCCACGCGCCGGACCAGCTGGTCGCAGATCCCCTGGGCGATCAGCGCGGCGTCGAGCTCGGGCTGCTTGATCTCCTGGATGTTGAGCTGGATCCGGTTCTGCAGGCCGGTGATCTCCTCGAGCTTCTTCTTGAGGCGGTCGGCCTCGGCTCCGCGCCGGCCGATCACGATGCCCGGTCGAGCCGTGTGGATGTCGACGCGCAAGCGGTCGCGAGTGCGCTCCACCTCGATGCGGCTCACGGCGGCGGCCTCGAGCTGGCGCATCAGGTAGTCACGGATCTTCCAGTCCTCGACTACGAATTCCTTGTAGTGACGTTCCTCGAACCAGCGCGACTTCCAGTCGGTCGTGATCCCGAGCCGGAACCCGTAGGGGTTTACCTTTTGGCCCATTTACTCGCCCTTCTCGGTCGTCTCGCCGGCCTCGCCGGTCTGTTCCGTGTCGCCCGTGTCCCGGGTGGCTGTAGCGGTGGCGTCGGCGTCCGCATCGGCCGCTGCCTCCTCATGGTCCGCCTCGGCGGCCGGCGCCGCGTCCGTCTGCTCTTCGGTCTCGACGGCGGTCGAGGTGTCCGCCGCCTGCACCGCGTCGTCCGTGACCTCGGCGCCCACCCGGCTCGCGGCGGCCTCTTCCTCGGCGGCCAAGGCGGCCGCCTCGGCCTGGGCGGCCCGGCGCCTCGAGAGGCGGCCCGAGAGGTCGGCACGCCGGCGCGAGGCGTCGACCCGGCGGGACCGGTTGGCGCTCACCGCTTCCATGCGGCTGCGGCGCAGCGCCAGCTTGTCGGAGGGCAGCCTGCTCACCACGACGGTGATGTGGCACGTCCGCTTGCGGATGCGCGTGGCCCGGCCGCGGGCCCTCGGACGCCAGCGCTTCATGGTGGCGCCCTCGTCGGCGTAGCACGCCGACACGTAGAGCTCCTCGGGGTTCTGCTGGTCGTTGTGGGCGGCGTTGGCGACGGCCGAGCTCAGCACCTTGCCGATGACCTCGGCGGCCTCGCGCTCGGTGCCATTGAGGATCTCGGCCGCCCGCTGCACGTCCTCGCCCCGGATCAGGTCGAGCACCTGGCGGGCCTTGGAGGCCGACATGCCGGAGTAGCGGTGCACGGCGCGGGTCCCCGGCCGCTCGTTGGTCTTGGGACCGGTCACCGGCGCGCTCCCCGCTCCTGGCCGGCGTGGTAGCGGAAGGTCCGTGTGGGCGCGAACTCGCCCAGCTTGTGACCCACCATGGACTCGGTCACGTAGACGGGCACGTGACGGCGGCCGTCGTGCACGGCGATGGTGTGCCCGACCATGTCGGGGATGATCGTCGAGCGACGGGACCAGGTCTTGATGACCCGCTTGTCCCCGCTCGAGTTGAGAACGTCCACCTTCTTCAGCAGGTGGTCGTCGACGAATGGGCCCTTCTTCAGGCTACGCGGCATGCTTCCTCACCCCTCGCCTAGCGCCGTGCCCCGCGGGTGCGGCGCCGGCGAACGATCATGGCGTTCGACTTCTTGTTGCGAGCGCGGGTGCGGCCCTCGGGCTTGCCCCACGGAGACACCGGGTGGCGGCCACCCGAGGACTTCCCTTCACCACCACCGAGAGGGTGGTCGACCGGGTTCATGGCCACGCCGCGGGTCTGCGGGCGCTTGCCCTTCCAGCGGTTGCGACCTGCCTTGCCCACCTTGACCAGCTCGGCCTCCGAGTTGCCCACGACGCCGAGGGTGGCCCGGCAGTCGATGGCGACGCGCCGCATCTCGGTCGAGGGCAGGCGCAGGGTGGCGAAGGCGCCCTCCTTGGCCACGACCTGGACGCTCATGCCGGCGCCCTCGGGCCATTTTGCCGCCGCCGCCGGGCCGCATCTCGACGTTGTGGACGGTGGAGCCGACCGGGATGTAGCGCAGGGGCAGCGCGTTGCCCGGCCGGATGTCGGCGCCGTGGCCGCTCTGCAGGCGATCGTCCACCTTCACACCCGGCTGGGGCGAGGATGTAGCGCTTCTCGCCGTCGGCGTAGTGGAGCAGCGCGATGCGCGCGTTGCGGTTCGGGTCGTACTCAATGGCGGCGACCCGGGCCGGGATGCCGTCCTTGTTGCGCCGGAAGTCGATGATCCGGTACTGCTGCTTGTGACCGCCGCCGCGGTGGCGAGCCGTCTTGCGGCCGTATGCGTTGCGGCCACCGGTCTGGGGCTTGGGCGCGAGCAGTGACTTCTCGGGCTTGCGCCGCGTGATCTCGGAGAAGTCCGAGACGGTCTGGAAACGGCGACCGGGGCTGGTGGGCTTGCGTGAGCGGAGTGGCATGACGGTCCCCTGATCAGAACTCGAACAGGTCGATGGAATCGTCGGGGTGCAGCGTCACGATGGCGCGCTTGGTGTCGGGGCGGCTCCCCTTCACGTTGGTGCGCCGGTTGCGCGTCGCCTTCCCCTTTCGGTTGAGCGTGTTCACCTTGGTCACACGCACGCTGAAGGCTTGCTCGACGGCGTGGCGGACGTCGATCTTGGTGGCATGGCGGTCGACGATGAAGACGTAGACGCTCTTCTCCATGAGCGCGTAGCTCTTCTCGGAGACCACCGGCCGGATGAGCACCGACATGGCATCACGCATCGGCGTCGGCCTCCTCGCTCGGACTGTCGGTCTCGGTGTCGGCGCCGGCGTCGGTCACGGCATCGGCGTCTGCTGCCCCGGCCTGCGCTTCCGCCGCCTCAGGGGCGGCCGCCTCGATCGTGTCCGTATCCGCCTCGACCGTGTCGACCGTGTCGACCGTGTCGACCGTGTCCGTGTCCGTATCCGCCTCGACCGTGTCCGCCTCGACCGTGTCCGTGTCCGTATCCGCCTCTACCGTGTCCGCCTCGACCGTGTCGGAGTCCGCTTCCGCCTCGTCGCCACCGGTCACGGGAGCGCCCGATGACGCCGTGGGCAGCGTGCGGTCGGAGAAGACCAGCCAGTCGGCCCGCAGGATGTCGTGCGCAATGAGCCCGGTGAACGTCGTCGTTTGGACCTTTTGGAGGTTGGCGAAGGACCGCTCCACGTCGAGCTCCTCGCGGTCGAGCACGACGAGCACCAAACCGTCCAGCTTGAGCCTGCGGACGATGGTGGCGGCGTCCCTGGTGCTGGGCTCCTCAATCTTCCAGTCGTCGACCACGCAGATCCGGCCGATGTCGGCCCGGTCGCTCAGAGCCGAGAGCAGGGCCAGATGCACCATCTTCTTCGGGGTGCGCTGGGCATAGCTGCGCGGCTTGGGCCCGAGGGCCACCCCGCCGCCGTTCATGGAGGGCGAGCGGCTGCTTCCCTGACGGGCGCGGCCCGTGCCCTTCTGGCGGAAGGGCTTGGCGCCGCCGCCGCGGACCTCGGCCCGCGTCTTGGTGGACTGGGTCCCCGACCGCGTGCCGGCGAGCTGCGCCGTGACGACCTGGTGCAGCACGGCGCGATTGGGCGTCAGGCCGAAGAGGGACGGTTCGAGCTCGACCGTGCCCAGGTCATGACCGGACGCGTTGCGGCGGATCGCGGTGCGGACAACCAGCTCGGGCCGGTCTTTCTTTACCTGATGGCGCAGCACGGTGCCGGTTGCCGTCATCGCCTGCCCCCTGCCTTGGCCGGGGTCTTCACCGAGTTGCGCAACAGCACCACGCTGCCCCTCGCCCCGGGAACGGCCCCCTTCACCAGCACCAGCTGGCGCTCGGCGTCGGCCTGGACCACCTCGAGATTCAGGGCGGTGACCTGTTGTGCTCCCATCTGGCCTGCCATGCGCGTGCCCTTGAACACCCGCGACGGTGTGGCGCACGCGCCGATGGCGCCGGGCACCCGGTGGCTGCGGTGGTTGCCGTGCGAAGCGCCCTGGCCGCGGAAGTTGTGCCGCTTCATGCCGCCGGCGAAGCCCTTGCCCTTGCTCACGGCGATGGCGTCGACCCGCTCCCCCGCCTCCCACAGATCGGCCGTCAGCTCCTGGCCCACGGCGTAGTCCGCCACGTCGTCGAGGCGGAGCTCGACCAGCCGGCGCCCCGGTGCGACGCTCGCCTTGGAGTAGTGGCCGAGCTCGGGCTTGGTCAGCGTGGACGAGCGTCGGAACCCCCACGTCACCTGAAGCGCGGAGTACCCGTCGGACTCGGGCCTCTTGATCTGCACGACGCGCACGGGCGCGACCTTCAACACCGTCACCGGAACGGCGCGGTTCTGGTCGTCCCAGACCTGGGTCATGCCGACTTTCTCGCCGACGATCGCCTTGCTTGCCACGTTCTTCTCCCTGTGCTCGGGCGGAGCCCTGAGCACGCCAACGCTCCGCCCGGGAATCCCGAGCGGAGCGCTCGAATGGTTCGGCGTGAGGTCCCGACCGAAGCCGGCGATCACGCACGTCTGCTGTCCGCGCAGCGCTCGAGGGCACCGCTGAAGCCTGCTACGCCGCCAAAAATGGCGGCTTCCGACATTACACCACGTCCCGACCCCTCCGCCAGGCGCTTTGGAGGGTCCTGACCAGGCCACCGGACCAGGCGGTCCGGACCGAGCCGCCCGGGCTAGGCGGTCTGGATCTTGATCTCGATGTCGACGCCCGCCGGCAGGTCGAGCCGCTGGAGCGAGTCCACCGTCTTCGGCGTGTGATCGACGATGTCCACCAGGCGCTTGTGCACCCGCATTTCGAAGTGCTCCCGCGAGTCCTTGTACTTGTGCGGCGAGCGAATCACCGTGTAGCGGTGCTTGTCGGTGGGGAGGGGCACGGGCCCCAGCACCTTGGCCTGCGTGCGCAGCACCGTCTGGACGATCTTCTCGGTCGACTGGTCGAGGATCTCGTGGTCATAGGCCTTGAGCCTGATACGGATCTTCTGCTTCGGGCCCTCTGCCATGGTTCGGAGACCTGTCCTATTCCTATTTGAGAATCTTCACGACGCGGCCCGAGGCCACCGTGCGACCACCCTCGCGGATGGCGAAGCGTAGGCCCTCGTCCATGGCGATGGGCTTGCCCAGCTCGACCGTCATTTCGGTGTTGTCGCCGGGCATCACCATCTCGGTGCCCTCGGGCAGCGTGATGGTGCCGGTCACGTCCGTGGTCCGGAAGTAGAACTGCGGCCGGTAGTTGGTGAAGAACGGCTTGTGGCGGCCGCCCTCGTCCTTGCCGAGCACGTAGACCGCTGCCTCGAACTGCGTGTGCGGCGTGATGGAGCCGGGCTTGCACAGCACCTGGCCGCGCTCGACATCCTCCTTCTTCGTGCCGCGCAGCAGGGCGCCGATGTTGTCGCCGGCGCGGCCCTCGTCGAGGAGCTTGCGGAACATCTCGACCCCTGTGACCGTGGTCTTCTGGGTCGGCGACAGGCCGACGATCTCGACCTCCTCGCCCACCTTGACGATGCCCTGCTCCACCTTTCCGGTGACCACCGTGCCGCGCCCGGTGATGGACATGACGTCCTCGACGGGCATGAGGAAGGGCCGGTCGACGTCGCGCTCGGGCTCGGGAATGTAGGAGTCGACGGCGTCCATGAGCTCAATGATCTTCTCGCTCCACTCCGGGTCGCCCTCCAGGGCCTTGAGCGCCGAGACCCGCACCACCGGGGTGTCGTCCCCGGGGAACTCGTACTGGCTGAGGAGCTCGCGCACCTCGAGCTCGACCAGCTCCAGCAGCTCCTCGTCGTCGACCATGTCGGCCTTGTTGAGCGCCACCACTATGTAAGGCACGCCCACCTGGCGGGCCAGCAGCACGTGCTCACGGGTCTGGGGCATGGGGCCGTCGGCGGCGGAGACCACCAGGATGGCGCCGTCGATCTGGGCCGCGCCCGTGATCATGTTCTTGATGTAGTCGGCGTGGCCCGGCATGTCGACGTGCGCGTAGTGCCGCTCGTCGGTCTCGTACTCGACGTGGGCGATGGTGATCGTGATGCCGCGCTGCTTCTCCTCGGGCGCCTTGTCGATGTCCTCGAACTTCGTGAACGACGTGTTCGGGTTCTTCTCGGAGAGCACCTTGGTGATGGCCGCGGTGAGCGTCGTCTTGCCATGGTCGATGTGGCCCATCGTCCCGACGTTCACGTGGGGCTTGTTGCGCTCGAACTTCTGCTTGGCCATCGCCTCGCTCCTACCTGCTCTCGGAAGGGGCCACCGTGGCCCCCGTTCTCGTTACTGCTGCGATCTGTGGTTTTGCCCAGGTTGTGCCCGGTTCGTGGCCGGGGATCTCCGTCCCCGGCGGCCGATCGGGCCCGGGCCTACTCCCCGGTGGCCCGGGCGATGATCTCCTTCGAGATCGACTCGGGCACCTCGTTGTACGAATCGAACTGCATCGTGTACGTGGCGCGACCCTGGGTGCGCGAACGCAGGTCGGTAGCGTAGCCGAACATGTCGGCCAGCGGTACGTGTGCGTTGATCACTTGGCTCGTGCCCAGCTGTTCCATCATGCCCACCCGGCCCCGCCGGGAGGAGAGGTCGCCCATCACGTCACCCACGTAGTCCTCGGGCGTGGTCACGGTGACCGCCATGACCGGCTCGAGGAGCACCGGGCGGGCCGCTCTCAGCGCCTTCTTTATCGCCATCGACCCGGCGATTTTGAAGGCCATCTCCGAGGAGTCCACGTCGTGGTACGACCCGTAGGTGAGCGTGACGCGGACGTCGACCGTCGGGTAGCCGGCCAGCACACCGGAGGTGAGCGCCTCCTGAATCCCGGCGTCGACCGAGGGGATGTACTCCTTGGGGATGACGCCGCCGGTGATCTTGTCGATGAACTCGTAGCCTCCGCCCGGCCCGGTCGGCTCGGCGCTGATGACCACGTGGCCGTACTGGCCGCGGCCGCCGGTCTGGCGGATGTACCTCTCCTCCACCTTCACCACCGTGTCGCGGATGGTCTCGCGGTAGGCCACCTGGGGCTTGCCCACGTTGGCGTCGACCGAGAACTCGCGCAGCATGCGGTCCACGAGGACCTCCAGGTGGAGCTCACCCATGCCCGAGATGACGGTCTGGCCGGTCTCCTCGTCGGAGCGCACCCGGAAGGTCGGGTCCTCCTCCGAGAGGGCGTAGAGGGCGCGAGAGAGCTTGTCCTGGTCCGCCTTCGTCTTGGGCTCGACCGCGACGTGGATGACGGGCTCGGGGAACTCGAGGGCCTCGAGCACGATCGGGTGTGCGATGTCGGACAGCGTGTCGCCCGTCGTCGTGTTCTTCAGCCCGACCACGGCCATGATGTCGCCGGCGTAAATGGCGTCCTTGTCCTCCCGGTGGTTGGCGTGCATCTGGAGGATGCGCCCGACCCGCTCCTTCTTGTCCTTGGTCGAGTTCTGGACGGACCCGCCCTTGGCCAGCGTGCCCGAGTAGACCCTGATGTAGGTGAGCTTGCCGACGTAGGGGTCGGTCATGATCTTGAAGGCGAGCGCGGAGAAGGCATCGCTGTCGTCCGCCTTCCGCTCCTCCAACTCGTCGGGCTTGCCCGGCTTGTGCCCCTCAGTCGGCGGCAGGTCGAGTGGGCTCGGGAGGTAGTCGATGACGGCGTCGAGCATGGGCTGGACGCCCTTGTTCTTGAAGGCCGAGCCGCAGAGCACCGGAACCACCGCCGCGGCCAGCGTGGCCGTGCGCAGGGCACGGCGCAGGTCGTCGGCCGTGATGGGCTCCTCGGCCAGATACTTCTCCATGATGGTGTCGTCGAAGTTCGAGACGACGTCAATCAGCTGGTGCCGGGCGTCCTCGACCTCCGACGCCATGGCGCCGGGCACGTCGAGGGTCTCCCACTCCTCGCCCATGTCCGAAGACCAGACCAGGGCCTTCTCCTCGAGCAGATCGACGACGCCCTTGAACTCGGACTCGACGCCGATGGGCAGCTGAATGACCGCCGGCAGCGCGTCGAGGCGGTCCCGGATCATCTGCACCGTGCGCTCGAAGTCGGCGCCGATGCGGTCCATCTTGTTGACGAAGCAGATGCGGGGCACGTTGTACTTGTTGGCCTGCCGCCACACCGTCTCGGTCTGCGGCTCCACGCCCGCGACGGCGTCGAACACCGCCACCGCGCCGTCGAGGACGCGCAGCGAGCGCTCCACCTCGACGGTGAAGTCGACGTGGCCCGGGGTGTCGATGATGTTGATCCAGTTGTCGCGCCACGAGCACGTCGTCGCGGCGGACGTGATCGTGATGCCGCGCTCCTGCTCCTGGACCATCCAGTCCATGGTGGCGGCGCCCTCGTGCACCTCGCCGATCTTGTAGTTGCGACCGGTGTAGTAGAGGATGCGCTCGGTTGTGGTCGTCTTGCCCGCGTCGATGTGGGCCATGATCCCGATGTTGCGGGTACGGGCCAGCGGAAAGTCGCGGGATGGCGTCGGGTCTGCCATGAGTGGCTCCCCTACCAGCGGTAGTGGGCGAAGGCGCGGTTCGACTCCGCCATCTTGTGCATGTCCTCGCGCCGCTTCACCGACGCGCCGATGCTGTTCGACGCGTCCAGGATCTCACCCGCCAGGCGCTCGGCCATCGTCTTCTCCCGGCGTTGGCGCGAGTAGGTGGTGAGCCAACGGATGGCCAGCGTCGTGGCGCGGCGCGGCCGCACCTCGACCGGGACCTGGTACGTGGCACCGCCGACGCGACGCGACTTCACCTCGACCTCGGGCCGGGTGTTCTCGACCGCGCGCTTGAGCGCGGCCACCGGGTCCCCGCCGGACTTCTCCTGCACCTGCTCCAGGGCGGTGTAGACGATGCGCTCGGCCAGCGTGCGCTTGCCGCGCGAGAGCACCTTGTTGACCACCTGGGTCACGAGGACCGAGCGGTAGACGGGGTCCGGGGCCAGTTCCCGGCGAGTGGCGGGTCCATTACGAGGCATCGGCTATGACTCCTTCTTGGCGCCGTAGCGGCTGCGGGCCTGGCTGCGCTCGCGCACGCCCGACGTGTCGAGCGCGCCGCGCACGACCTTGTACCGCACGCCCGGCAGGTCCTTCACCCGGCCGCCACGCACCAGGACGATGGAGTGCTCCTGGAGGTTGTGGCCCACGCCGGGGATATAGGCCGTGATCTCGACGCCCGACGACAGTCGGACGCGGGCCACCTTGCGGAGGGCGGAGTTGGGCTTCTTGGGGGTGGTCGTGTAGACGCGCGTGCACACCCCCCGCCGCTGGGGCGCGCCCTTCAAAGCGGGGGTCTTGGTCTTTGTTACCTTGGCCTGCCGTCCTTTGCGGACGAGCTGGGCGATCGTGGGCACGCGCTGCCTCTCTGTACGAAAAATGTGACCCATGTGCTGCGCCGGTCCGCGCCGGCCAAAGCCGCACATGGCAGAACGAAAATTATAGCGGCTGCCTGGGGGGTCGACAATCGCGGCTTCGCTTGCCCGAAGGTGAGACCACCGCCTCGATCCGGGCCGACCCCTCCCGGCGGGGGCCCGGCGGGCTCCCCGCCAACCCCTCCAGCAAATTCCCGGGACGCCAGGACGGCCACGACGGCGGGGCGCCAGGACGGCCGGGGAGGCGAGGTCGCGGGCAGCGGCTGAGGCGTGGCCCGGGAAGCTCCCGTGCGTGAACGTGTGGCGGCCCACATACCGGAATCCGCTCGTTGTAGCGCCGGACCGCGTCCCGTCTCCCAGCTTCAACCTCCTTCAGCACATCTGGAGTTCTTCTGGCGGCCTCCAGAGGTCGGAGCGGTGCCTCCCGCAGAGGCCCGCGCCGGGTCACTGTCACTGAGGCCCGGGGACATCCCTGCCGGCAGGGGCGCTGGCTCCGACCACCGGGGTCGGTTTCACCTCCAGGCCCGTCTGCCCTGGTCAGAGCGCGATCACGTCTCCCCGAGCGAGTCCGGGCGCGGGCGTGGCGGCGTGCGGGCGCAGATTTCAGGGCCGTCCCGGACCGATAGCCTCGGCCCGATGGAACACTCCATGTCCGAGCGGCTGGCCGAGCTGGCCGAGCGCAAGAACGAGGCCCTCCACGCCGGCAGCGACAAGGCGGTCGAGCGCCACCACGCCAAGGGCAAGATGACCGCCCGGGAGCGCATCGACTACCTGCTGGACGAGGATTCCTTCCAGGAGCTCGACATGCTGGCCCGCCACCGGGCGCACGGCATGGGGCTCGAGGACAACCGTCCCTATACCGACGGCGTCGTGACCGGCTTCGGGACCATCGACGGGCGGCGCGTGTGCATCTTCAGCCAGGACTTCACCGTCTTCGGCGGCGCTCTGGGCGAGGTCTTCGCCGAGAAGATCCACAAGGTCATGGATCTCGCCGCCTCGACCGGCGTGCCGATGATCGGCCTCAACGACGGGGCGGGAGCCCGGATTCAGGAGGGCGTCGTCTCGCTCCACTCCTACGGGGGCATCTTCCACCGCAACGTGACTGCGTCGGGCGTCATCCCCCAGATCAGCGTGATCCTCGGTCCTTGCGCCGGGGGCGCCGTCTACTCACCCGCCATGACCGACTTCATCTTCATGGTCCAGGGCACCTCGCACATGTTCATCACCGGCCCCGACGTCGTGAAGACGGTGACCGGAGAGGACGTGACGCTCGAGGAGCTCGGGGGCGCCATGAGCCACGCCACCAAGTCGGGTGTGGCCACGTTCGTCTCGCCCGACGAGAAGGCGTGCCTGGACGACGTCCGCCACCTGCTTTCGTTCCTGCCGTCGAACAACCTCGAGGAGCCGCCGGTCGAGCTCGGGTCCGACGAACCGGACCGGGCCCTGCCCGAACTGGTCGACTTCCTGCCCACCTCGCCCAACCAGCCCTACGACATGAAGCGGATCATCACGGCGGTCGTCGACGACGGCGAGTACTTCGAGGTGCACCGGCACTGGGCGATGTCGATCACCTGCGGCTTCGGCCGGATGAACGGCCGTGTCGTCGGGATCGTCGGGAATCAGCCTGCGGTGCTGGCCGGCGTCCTCGACATCGACTCGTCTGAGAAGGCGTCGCGCTTCGTGCGCACCTGCGACGCGTTCAACATCCCGCTCCTGACCTTCGTCGACGTCCCCGGCTTCCTTCCCGGGACGGACCAGGAGTACGGCGGGATCATCCGCCACGGGGCCAAGCTGCTCTACGCCTACTGCGAGTCGACGGTGCCGCGGATTCAGATCATCACCCGCAAGGCCTACGGCGGGGCCTACGTCGTCATGAACTCCAAGTCGATCGGGGCCGACCTGGCCTTCGCCTGGCCCTCGGCCGAGCTGGCCGTCATGGGGCCCAATGGAGCGGTCGACATCGTCTACCGCCGCGAGCTGGCCGAGGCGACCGACCCGGCCACCCGGCGGGCCGAGCTGATTGAGGAGTACACCGAGCGCTACGCCAACCCGTACATCGCGGCGGAGCGGGGCTACGTCGACGACGTGATCTCGCCGGCCGACACGCGGGCCGTCATCTGCCGCAGTCTCGACATCCTGGCGTCCAAGCGCGAGGAGCTGCCGCGCCGCAAGCACGGCAACGTGCCCCTGTGACGAGCGCCGGTCCCGCCGCCACTACCGAGGTGTCCCCGCTGGACCGGTCGCGCCTTGAGCTGCGCCCGCGAGCCCGAGCCCGACCCCGCCGTGCTGGCCGCCATCGTGGCCGCGGTGCAGCTGGCCTGGCCCCGCCCTGCTCCGCCCGATGAGCACGACCCCGTCCACACACCGTGGCGGTTCTCCGGTCGCTGGTGGATGAAGCCGACGCCGCTGCGGCGTGACCGGCCCTGGGCCCGCCGCTGACCGTCTACGTCGACGACTGGCGCCAGCGCGCGACCGTGCGTGACCGGCACGACCGCTGGTCCCACCTTTTGGCCGACGACCCCGAGGAGCTCCACGCCATGGCGGCGGCACTCGGCATCCCGCTCCGGGGGTATCAGCGCCACCGCCGGTCGGCCGCTCTGGACCACTACGACGTGCCCGAGGCGCTGCGCCAGCGCGCCATCGCCCTCGGGGCGGTGCCGGTCACCTGGCGGGAGATGGCCCGCCTCACTCGGGAGTGGCGGCGTCGCGCTGGCGCTCCGCCAGCCCAGCCAGATCCTCCATGATGTGCCCGAGGGCGAAGTCCTTCGGCGTGTAGACGGCGGCCACGCCCTTGCCGATCAGCAGCTCGGCGTCGTCGGGCGGGATGATGCCCCCGACCACCACCGCCGCCGTGCTGCCGGCCGCCCGGAGGCGGTCGAGGATGTCGGGCACCAGCTCGAGGTGTGAGCCCGAGAGGATGGACAGGCCGACGATGTCGACGTCCTCGTCGCGCGCCGCCGCCACGATCTGGGCCGGAGTGAGCCTGATGCCCTGGTAGACGACCTCGAAGCCGGCGTCGCGCGCCGCCACGGCAATCTGTTCGGCCCCGTTGGAGTGGCCGTCGAGCCCGGGCTTGGCCACCAGCAGCCGGGGCGGCCCGCCGGTGCGCTCGGCCAGGGCCCGGATCCGGAGGCGGACGGAGGTGAGCTCTTCGCCGCGGTGACCGGCCCCGCCGCCCACGCCCGTCGGGGCCCGGAACTCGCCGAAGACCTCGCGCAGTGCGCCGGCCCACTCCCCGGTGGTGCCCCCGGCGTGGGCCAGGGCGATGGTGGCCGCCATGACGTTGGAAGCGGGGCCCGAGTCGGCCGCCACCCGGCGGAGCTCGTCGATGGCGCGCGTGACCGCCGCGCCGTCGCGCTGTGAGCGCCAGCGCTCGACGTCGGCGATCTGATCGGCCTCGACGCGGTGGTCGACCTTGAGGATGTTCTCTATTTCGCCGTCGCCGGTGAGCGGCGAGACTGCCGTCTCGGTGAAGCAGTTGACGCCGACCACCGGCTGCTGGCCCGACTCGATGCGCCGCATCCGCTCCACCTGGCTGCGCACGAGGCGCCGCTTGAGCTCGTCGATGGAGGCGAAGGCTCCGCCGAGCGCCTCCACGTCCGCCAGTTCGTCCCACGCCGCCTCGGCCAGGTCGCGCGTCTTGGCCTCTATGACGTGCGAGCCCTCGAAGATGTCCTCGTACTCGAGCAGGTCGGACTCGAAGGCGAGCACCTGCTGCATGCGCAGCGACCACTGCTGGTCCCAGGGCCGGGGCAGGCCGAGGGCCTCGTTCCACGCCGGCAGCTGCATGGCCCGGGCCCGGGCGCTCTTGGAGAGCGTGACACCGAGGGTCTCGAGCACGATGCGCTGCACGTTGTTCTCGGGCTGCTGCTCGGTCAGGCCGAGCGAGTTGACCTGCACCCCGTAGCGGAAGCGGCGCAACGTGGGGTCCTCGACGCCGTAGCGCTCGCGGCAGATGCGGTCCCACAGGTGGGTGAAGGCCCGCATCTTGCACGTCTCTTCCACGAAGCGGACGCTGGAGTTGACGAAGAAGCTGATGCGGCCCACCACCGCCGGCAGCTCCTCCGGGTCGATCTTGCCCGAGTGGCGCACGCCGTCGAGCACGCCGATGGCGGTGGCGAGCGCGTACGCCACCTCCTGGACCGGCGTCGCCCCCGCCTCTTGGAGGTGGTAGCTGCACACGTTGATCGGGTTCCATCGGGGCGCGTGCCGCACCGTGTAGGCGATGGTGTCGACGGTCAGGCGCAGGCTGGGCTCGGGCGGGAAGATGTAGGTACCGCGGCTCAGGTACTCCTTGACGATGTCGTTCTGCGTCGTCCCGGCGAGTCGCGCGGCGTCGATCCCGAGATCCTGGGCGTGGGCGACGTAGAGGCCGAGGAGCCAGGCCGCCGTGGCGTTGATCGTCATGGAGGTGTTCATCTCGGCCACGGGGATCTGGTCGAGCAGCTCCTCCATGTGCCCGATGTGGGCGACGGGAACGCCGACCTTGCCGACCTCGCCGGCCGCCTCGGGGGCGTCGGGGTCGTATCCGGTCTGGGTCGGGAGGTCGAAGGCGATGGAGAGACCGGTCTGGCCCCGGGCCAGGTTGGTGCGGTAGAGCTCGTTCGAGGCGCGGGCGGTGGAGTGACCCGAGTAGGTGCGCATCATCCAGGGCGCGTCACGCGGCGAGTCGCTAGCCATCCCTCATTCCTCCCGAGTCGGGGGCGCAGTCACCATTCTGCCCGCTGGCCCGGCGGCTTCGGGTTCGCCCGGTGCGCCTGATTCGCCCGGTGCGATCCGTCAGCCCGTCAGCCCGTCAGCCCGTCAGCCCGTCAGCCCGTCAGCCCGTCAGCCCGTCAGCCCGTCAGCGGTTGTATTCGTAGAAGCCCTTCTTCGTCTTGCGACCGAGCTGGCCTGACGTGACCAGTCGGCGCAGGAGGGGGACGGCGGAGTAGTTGGGGTCGCGGTACTCGTCGTAGAGCGCGTCGAGGATGGCGACCGAGGTATCGAGCCCGACCAGGTCCAAGAGGGCGAACGGTCCCATCGGGAAGCCACACCCGCCCTTCATGGCCGTGTCGATGCCCTCTTTGGTGCCGACGCCGAGCTCGAGCAGGCGCACGGCGTTGTTCAGGTAAGGGAACAGCAGCGCGTTGACGATGAAACCGGCCTGGTCCTTCACCTCGACCGGCTCCTTGCCGCACGCGGCGGCGAACCCGAGGGCCGCCTCGACCGTGGCGTCGGCCGCCGTGATGGGGCGCACCACCTCGACGAGGGACATGGCCGGTGCCGGATTGAAGAAGTGGACGCCGCAGACGAGGTCGGGCCGCCCGGTCGCCATCGCCATCTCGACCACCGGCAGCGTGGACGTGTTCGTGGCGAGGATGGTGTCGGGCTTGCAGATGCTGTCGAGCTCGGCGAAGAGGTCCTTCTTGACCGCCAGGTCCTCCACGACCGACTCGATGACCAGGTCGACGTCGACCAGTTCGCCCAGGTGGGTCGTGGCCCGTACCAGGCCGAGGACGGCGTCTGCCTCGCCCTGGGTCCGCTTCTCCTTGGCCACCTGCTTGGCCAGGGAACGCTCCAGACCGGCCACCATGGCGTCCGCGCCCGACTGGCTCCGGCTCCGCAGTACCACCTCCATCCCGGAGGCGGCCGCCACCTCGGCGATGCCCGAGCCCATGATCCCTGAACCGACGATTCCAACCCGCATGATCGACATGGGGCGACAGCTTACCGGTGGGTAACCAGGGCTGCTGGGTCAGCCCCGGGGCGGCCCGGGCCTTCACCCGGGCATGCAAGAGTGGCGTATGAGCACACGCGGCACCTTGGCCCTGGTCGGAGGAGGCGAATGGACCGAGGGGTGCACCTTCGACGCCGCGCTGCTGGCGGCGTCGGGTGGTGTCGATGTCGTCGTCCTCCCCACGGCGGCCGCCTACCAGCACCCCGAGCGGGTGGTCCTGAGGGCGGCCGAGTGGTTCGACCCGCTGGGGGGCCAGGTCGAGGGGCTCATGGTGGTCGACCGGCCGTCGGCCGAGGACGCCGGCATGGCGGCGGCCGTGGCGGCGGCGCGCTTCATCTACCTGGCGGGAGGCTCGCCCATGCACCTGCGCGCCGTCCTGAAGCGGTCGGCAGTCTTCGATGCGCTGCGGGAGGCCTGGGAGGGCGGTGCCGTGGTGGCCGGAGCCGGGGCGGGAGCGATGGCCCTGACCGACCCCATGGTCGACCCCCGCGGCGGGGCGCTCACCCTCGGGCTGGGACTGGTCGACAACGTCGCCGTCGTCCCCCACTTCGGCGACGAGCACGACGACGCCCACGGGCAGAAGCTCGAGCGGACGGTCGCCATGGCGCCGGCCGCGCTGCCGGTGGTGGCGCTGCCGGATCGCACCGCACTCATCCGCGACCCCGACGGCAGGTGGCGCTACGAGGGGGCCGGGGAACCTGCGGTCTTCGTCGGCGGCGCGCCGGCGGACGGGCTGGGAGTGCTGAAGGGCTGAAGCTGAAGCTGAGGGGCTGAGGGGCTGAAGGGCTGAAGGGCTGGAAGGGCTGAAGGGCAGCGGCGCTTGGGCGGGCTCAGTCCGGTCTGGGCCGGGCCCTAGGGCCCGGCGGCC
This sequence comes from uncultured Acidimicrobiaceae bacterium, assembly GCA_963828505.1. Lineage (GTDB taxonomy): Bacteria > Actinomycetota > Acidimicrobiia > Acidimicrobiales > RAAP-2 > Bog-473. Next base: position 10,977 of record CAWHFM010000003.1, on the reverse strand, counting down.
GAGCGGTCGGGTCGGTCAGTCCTTCTCTTCGATGGTGACGCTCTCGATGATCACCTGCTCGGTCGGTGAGCCCGACCGGGTGCCGAGGCCGTTGATGGTGGCGATCACGTCGTGGCCGCTGACCACCTCGCCGAAGTGCGAGTAGAGCGGCGGAAGGCGTACGCCGTCGTCGCCGCTGATGACGAAGAACTGGCTGCCGTTGGTGTTCGGCCCGGCGTTGGCCATGGCCAACGACCCGACCTTGTAGCGGCCGGCCGGAGGGAGCTCGTCGGCAAAGCGGTAGCCGGGACCGCCAGAACCGGTTCCGGTGGGGTCACCACCTTGGAGGACGAAGCCCGGGATGATGCGGTGGAAGACGACCCCGTCGTAGTAGTGGTAGCGCGACAGGAAGACGAAGCTGTTCACCGCCTTGGGCGCCGCCAGCGGGTCGAGCGCGATCACCATGGTGCCGTGCGAGGTGGTCATGGTGGCCACGTAGCGCTTGTCCGTGTCGATGATCGCCGGCGGCTCTTCGTCGAATTTGCGCTGCTGGGGGCTCGATCCGTCGGCGGCCGGCGGGGTGGGGGTGGCCATGGTTCGCCCTCCTAGGAGCTGGAAATGGTGATGGAGAGGATGCGCTGCGTCACGTCCGGCGGGACGCCCGCGGTGGAGCCCTGCTGGTTGATGGTGTCGACGACGTTCATGCCCGAGGTGACCTGCCCGAACAGGGCGTAGGTGTTGGGCAGGCTCTCGCCCTCGGGGCCGGCGACGATGAACCACTGGCTGCCGCCCGTGTTCGGGGAGCCGGTGTTGGCCATGGCGACCGATCCGAGCGGATACTGGTCGCTCGCGGTCGAGGCCTTCGACGGGTTCTCGTCCGGAATGGTGTATCCGGGGCCTCCGGTGCCGGTGCCCGTGGGGTCGCCGGTCTGGTCCATGAAGTTCGGGATGACCCGGTGGAAGAGCACGCAGTGGTAGAAGCCCTTCTGGGCCAGGAACACGAAGTTGTTCACCGTCGTCGGAGCGGTCTTGGCGTCGAGGGTGATGACGAAGGTGCCGGTCGTGGTCTTGACGGTCGCCGTGTAGGTCTTCGAGGTGTCGATGGCCATGGCCGGCGCAGACGACCAGGACAGGTTGTTGACCCTTGTCTTCGTGCTGGCGGGGCACCCGGCCGAGACGGCGGCAGTGTCGGCCTCAGCCTGGAGCTTGGCGTGGCTCCCCGCCGTCGTGGTGGACGTGGTCGTGTCGTGCGACTTGGACTGGGTGTTCTTGTTGTTGTTGTTGTTACCGGTGAGCAGGAAGACCAGGCCGACGATGACGCCGACGATGACGACGCCGATAACCACGTTGCGGACCTGTCTGCGCTGCTTGTGGCGCTTGGCCTCGGCCTCGAGGCGGGCCTGTCGGGCCGCGCGCTGGCGGGCTCTCTTGTCACTGGGCACGGCTGCAGACCATATCCAATCCCGGGTGGCGTCTCGGATCGCCCCCGATCTGGAGGGGTCCCGCTGCCTGGGCGAGCCTCACCAGGGCCGGAGGGCGACTGGAAAACCGGGCCGTACCGGGCAGGGAGCCGACGCCGTTCGAGTCACCCATGCTGCCCGAGTAAGTAGCCTCCTGCCCGATGCCCCTGGTCGTCCAGAAGTTCGGTGGCACCTCGGTCGGCGACGCGGACCGCATCCGTGCCGTGGCCGACCACATCGCGCGCTCCCGTCGCCAGGGGTCCGACGTGGTCGCCGTGGTGAGCGCCATGGGCAAGACGACCGACGAGCTGATCCACCTGGCGAACTCCGTGAGCAGCGTCCAGCCGCCCCGGGAGTACGACATGCTCGTGAGCACCGGCGAGCGGATCTCCATGGCGCTGCTCTGCATGGCGCTGGCCGAGCTCGGGGTCGAGGCGGCGTCTTTGACCGGGAGCCAGGTGGGGATCATCACCGACGACGACCACACCCGGGCCAAGATCCTCGAAGTGCGGGCCGACCGCGTCCGCGAGGCTCTGGCCGCGGGCCGGGTCCCCGTGGTGGCCGGTTTCCAGGGGGTCTCCGAGGCCCGCGAGATCACGACCCTCGGGCGCGGCGGTTCCGATGCCACCGCCGTTGCCCTGGCCGCGGTGTTGCATGCCGACGTCTGCGAGATCTACACCGACGTCACTGGCGTCTTCACCGCCGACCCGCGCATCGTGCCCGAGGCACATCGGATCAGCCGGATCTCGTTCGAGGAGATGCTCGAGATGGCGGCGACCGGGGGCCGCGTGCTCATGTTCCGCGCCGTCGAGTTCGCCCGCAACCACAACGTCCCGCTGCACGTGCGCAGCAGCTTCACCTGGGAGCCGGGCACCTGGGTGGTCGAGGAGGATGCTGACATGGAAGAAGCAGTCGTCACCGCGGTCACCCACGACACCTCAGAGGCAAAGGTCACGGTGAGCGGACTGCCCAACAAACCGGGAGTTGCGGCGAGGCTCTTCCGAGCCCTCGCCGACCACTCCATCAACGTGGACATGATCGTCCAGAACTCGTCGGTGCACGGCATCACTGACATCTCCTTCACCGTGCCCAAGACGGACCTGCCCGTCTCGGTCGAGACGGCGCAGAGCCACGCCGACGAGCTGGGGGCCTCGGGGGTGACCTCGGACGCGGACGTGGCCCGGGTCTCGCTCATCGGCGTCGGCATGAAGTCGCACCCCGGAATCGCCGCCACCATGTTCGAGACGCTGGCCAACGACGAGATCAACATCGACATGATCTCGACCTCGACCATCCGGACGTCGTGCATCGTGGCCGCTGACGACGTCGAGCGCGCCGTGCGGCTCCTGCACGCAGCGTTCGCCTTGGGGTGATGGCGCCGGCCGCGGCGCGCCGCACCGTGTGGCTGCTCCGGCACGCCAAGACGGTGACCGACCCGCCACCGGGCGGGTCCGACTTCGACCGCGTGCTCGCGCCGCGTGGGCGACGCGACGCCATCGCGCTCGGCCGGCTCTTCGCCGGCAAGGGGGAGGGGCTGGGCAGCGGGCTGCTACGGACGCCGCGGCCCGCGGTGGCGTTGGTCTCGCCAGCCGCTCGCACCAGGGCCACGGCCGAGCTCGCCTTGGCGGACATGGCGCGCCCGCCCGAGCAGCGCTTCGAAGAGGATCTCTACGGGGCCGGACCCGCCGAGGTGATCGAAATCCTGCGCCGACTGCCCGACGACGTAGCCGCAACCATGGTCGTGGGCCACAATCCGACGGCCCACAGCTTGTCGCGCCTACTCCTGTCCCCGCGCGACGAGAAAGGAGCTGAGCTGACGACGCGCCAGGGCTTCCCGACCTGCGCCCTCGGCGTCTACACGTTCAAAGCAACCGGGTGGAAAGGGGTGGACCAGGGCGGGGCCAAGCTGGCCGCGCTCATGACGCCGCCTTACGGATGAGCGGTCAGGCCAGGCTGCGCAAGATGGCGGCGTCGCCCTGGCCGCCGCCGCCGCACAGCGCCACGGCCGCCGTCGACTGGCCGCGCCGGCGCAGCTCGAGCAGCGCCGTGAGCGCCACACGCGTCCCCGACATGCCGACCGGGTGGCCGAGGGCGATGGCGCCTCCGTTCACGTTGACCTTGCCCTCGTCGATGCCGAGGTCGTCCACCGAGGCCAGGCCGACGGCAGCGAAGGCCTCGTTGATCTCGAAGAGGTCGATGGCCGAGATGTCGACCCCGGCCTTCTGCGCCGCCTTCGTGATGGCGCGCGAGGGCTGGGTCAGCAGGGAGTTGTCGGGCCCAGCCACCATGCCGTAACCGGTGATCTGGCCGAGCGGGGAGACGCCGAGCTCCTTGGCCTTCTCGGCCGACATGACCACCACGGCGCAGCCGCCGTCGGAGATCTGCGACGCGTTCCCGGCGGTGATGGTTCCGTTCTTGTCGAAGGCGGGCTTCAGCGCGCCCAACGACTCGGCGGTCGTGCCGGGGCGGACCCCTTCGTCGGTGTCCACCAGCAGCGGATCCCCCCGGCGCTGGGGAACCTCGACGGCGACGATCTCTTCGGCCAGCCGACCCTCCTTGGCCGCCGCGGCGGCCTTCTCGTGGCTGGCGGCGGAGAACGCGTCCTGTCGTTCGCCGCGAGATACCGGCCTTCTGGTTGAAGCGCTCGGTGGAGAGGCCCATGGCGATGTGGTCGAACGAATCGGTCAACCCGTCGTACATCATGGAGTCGACCAGTGTGGCGTCCCCGATGCGGAAGCCGGACCGGGCGCCGGGAAGTAGGTGGGGGGCCTGGGTCATCGACTCCATACCGCCGGCCACGACGATCTCCGCGTCGCCGGCGCGGATCATCTGGTCGGCCAGGTAGATGGTGTTCAGGCCGGACAAGCAGACCTTGTTGATGGTGTTGGCCGGGACGCTCATGGGGATGCCGGCCTTGACCGCGGCCTGGCGTGCCGTGATCTGACCCTGGCCCGCCAGGATGACCTGGCCCATGAGCACGTAGTCCACCTGGTCCGGTGACACGCCGGCCCGCGTCAGCGCTTCGGCGATGGCGAAGCCGCCCAGGTCCATGGCGCTGAAGCCAGCGAACGCGCCCGAGAGCTTTCCGATCGGGGTCCGTGCCCCGGCGACGATGACGGCCTCAGCCATTGTCCTGCACCTCCGGCTTCCCGCCGGTCTGGTTACCGGTCGGAAACCCCATCGTACCGGCCCACTATCGTCGGGTCACATGAGCGAGATCCTCAATGCCGTCGTCGCGGGGGCGCCGGGCGACGAGCTGATTGCACTGCCGATGCCCGAGTCCTACCGGGCCGCCCTGGTCAAGCGCAGTGAAACAGCCATGTTCGACGGGATGGAGTCCGCCGAGAAGGACCCGCGTCGCTCCCTCTACGTCGAAGATGTCGCGCTGCCCGAGCTGGCTCCCGACGAGGCCTACGTGGCGGTCATGGCCTCGTCGATCAACTTCAACACCGTGTGGACGTCCATCTTCGAGCCGCTGCCGACCTTCGGCTTCCTCGATCGGCTGGCCAAGGAGGGTCCATGGGCGGCGCGCCACGCGCTCGACTACCACGTCGTCGGCTCGGACGGCTCCGGGGTCGTCCTGCGCACCGGCTCGGCCGTGCGCAACTGGAAGGTGGGCGACAAGGTCACCATCCACTGCAACTACGTCGACGACCAGGACCCCTCGGCACACGACGACTCCATGCTGGCCGCCAACCAGCGCATCTGGGGCTTCGAGACGAATTTCGGCGGGCTGGCCGACATCACCGTGGTCAAGGCCAACCAGCTCATGCCGAAGCCGGCGCACCTCAGCTGGGAGGAAGCCGCGGTCAACGCGCTGTGCAACTCGACCTCGTACCGCATGCTGGTCTCGCCCAACGGCGCCCGCATGACCCAGGGGGACAAGGTGCTCGTGTGGGGGGCCAGCGGGGGGCTGGGGAGCTACGCGGTGCAGCACGTGCTCAACGGTGGCGGGACGCCGATCGGCGTGGTGTCGTCGCCGGAGAAGGTGAAGCTGCTCAACGATCTCGGTGTGGAGGCGGTGATCGACCGCAAGGCGGCGGCCTACCGGTTCTGGTCCGACGAGCACACCCAGGACGAGTCCGAGTGGCGTCGCTTCGGCAAGGACATCCGCACGCTGGTGGGAGGCGAGCCCGAGATCGTCTTCGAGCACCCCGGGCGCCAGACCATGGGGGCGTCGGTCTTCGCCTGCAAGCGGGGCGGGACCATCGTGACCTGTGCTGCGACGTCGGGCTACATGATTGAGTACGACAACCGGCACCTCTGGATGAAGCTCAAGACGATCAAGGGTTCCCATTTCGCCAACTACCGCGAGGCATGGGATGCCAACCAGCTCATCTGCGACGGCAAGGTGCTGCCGCCGCTCTCGGCCGTCTATCCGCTCGAAGACGTGGGCGAAGCGGCGTTCCAGGTCCATCACAACCTCCACGAAGGGAAGATCGGGGTGCTCTGCCTGGCGCCGGAGGAGGGGCTCGGCATCGACGACCCCACGCTGCGGGCCAAGGTGGGCGAGGACCGGATCACGCTGTTCCGGCGGCACGGCGCATGAGCGGCGGGCTCCTGACCGAGATCGACCACGTCGCCATCGCCGTCAACGACCTGGAGGCGGCCATCGCCTGGTACGCCGAGGTGTTCGGGGCAACCGTCGACCACCGCGAGCGCGTCGAGCGCGACGGCGTGGAGGAGGCGCTGCTGAAGGTGGCTGACTCCTATGTGCAGCTGCTCACGCCGATCCGGGACGACTCGCCGGTGGCCAAGTACCTGGCCACCAAGGGCGAGGGGCTGCACCACGTCGGCTACCGGGTCGACGACTGCGCGGTCGCGCTCGAGGCGATCAAGCAGTCGGGTGGCCGGGTGATCGACGAGTCACCGCGCCCCGGGTCGCGCGGGACGACCGTGGCCTTCGTGCACCCGAAAACGTCGTTCGGGACGCTGATAGAGCTGGTCCAGGAGTAGCCAAGGGGTCGTCGCCTACCCCTTGGCGAAGCGGACCTGGTTCTCCTGGAGCTCCCACTCCGTCGCTGACCAGAACCCCATGGCGCGTGAGTCCGAACCGACGACGATGGCCTGCGTCCGTTGCGCCCCGAGCTCGGTCAGCCGGCGTTCAGCCTCGTCGACCAGTTGCCGGCCCAACCCGCTCCGCCTGAAGTCGGGCGCGACCACGAGGCGGTAGACGGAGCCCCGCCACCCGTCCCACGCCGCAATGATGCTGCCGACGATCCGGCCCGACTCCTCAGCCACCATGAGCGCACCCTGATCGTGCTCGACGAGGGCGCGCAACGCCGAGTCGGTGTCGGTGGACGTCGGCTGCGCGGCTTCCCGCCAGAGCTGCAGCACGGCCTCGAGATCGCCGTCGTCCTCGTCACCGACAGCCACAGGGCGGATCGTGAATTGCATCGGGCGAGCGTAGGCGGCGATCCATTCGACTCCGGCCGACGTCATTCTGCTGGCGGAGCTGTAGACCACGTCCTCGTCGACGCTGTCGACCTTCAGTTCGCCGATGGCTTGGCTCGGATCCGCCGAGAGCGTGGCTTGGGATCGGTGACCACCTCGTTGAAGGTGGCCCACCACGTGGAGATCCCAAGGTGGGTATCTGTCCGAAGACCTCGGGAACGGCGAGGTGTCCTTGGTCGCTCGACGTCTTTAGAGGGCCACTTCAGTGCCAGGAACCAAGCCGATATTGCCCGAACCGTTCTCTACGCACAGATCAGCCGCGACGGCATCACCCACTCGCGTATAGGTCGAAGTTCCTCCCGTGACCGTGGCGGTCAGGTCTTCCTGCGTGTTGTGCGCCGCGCAGGCGCCCTGGCCGGGCGAGGACGTGGTCGGCGATGAGATGGTGGTGGTCTTTCCGCTCGGCGACCAGGACAGCGTGCCGCCGGTCCCTAGCGTGGCTGCGGGTCCGCTCGCGCTCTTGTCGAGTTTGGACTTTGGTGTGCACGTCCCGATCTTGATCGTGCCTCCGGCGTTCCCCTTGAGCGTCGAGCAACTGATTCCCACGGGCACGCTGCAATTGAGGGTGATGGTCAGGTCGACCACCGGCGGTGGGATGGTCAGCGGAGGGCTGGTCGCGGTGCCGCAACCCGCGGCGGTGGCACTGACCTCGTAGAAGCCCGGAGCCACGTCCCAGCCGTATTGACCCTGTCCTCCCGTGATGTTCGGGTTGTTGGCGTTGGCCGGGGACATGATGGCGGTGTCACCGTTTGGAACCTGGCTCCACGGACCGCTCAGCGAGTTGGAGTTGTCCAAGGTGACGGTCGCTCCGCTGATGGCGACACCGCTCTGATTGACCACGGTGCCGCTCGGGTCGATGTAAATGGGGAACGTAAAGGTCTCGACCGAGCCATCAGGACAGTTGATGGTGAGGGTGATCACCGTCGGGCCATGGACCGGTTCAACCGCGGGTACGGTGCCGGTGTAGGTACCAGACGGGCCCTCGGTCATGGGTCCGGTCAGCGTCGTGTAGGTGACCGTGTCCAGATTCCATGCTTGGACTTGCCAGGTGGCTGTGCCACCGGCGCACCCCATGACCGCGATGGTGAACGGACTCCCCCAGTACTCGGTTGGCTCGCTGCCCTGGCTGTAGTTGGTGTTGTCTCCAAGAGTGACACCCGCAGGAAGCGGCTGGGTGATGTCGAGGACCACGTTGGTGTTGGTCGCATTGCCGCCCGAGACGACCGTCACGGGGCCGGTCTGGCCCACGTCGAGTGTGGTGTTACCCACGGGAGGATAGGCGAAGACGAAGTAGGGCCCCGGCTGCAACCCCGACACGGTATACGAGCCGTCAGAGGCGGAGTACGTGGTGCCGCACTGGTAGTTGATCGTGCACACCCTGACAGAGGCGTTGTCTACGGGGTTGGGCGTGGACGAGTTGTCAGTGATTTGTCCGCTGACGCTTCCGGGTGGTGGCACGATGCCATAGCCTGTGTCGGCCAAGGGCTCCGACTTGATCTTGTTGTACTTGACCACACCGTCCGTCACGATGGCCGCGCCATTTCCAGCGAAGCAGTTCACCGTTCCAAGGATTTTGCCCAAGGACACGGTCATGTCGCCGTTGCCGGTGCTCGGGGCAGTGAGCGGTCCGATATTCAGCGACGGCGGGATCGTGAACGTCAACGGAAGTGAAGACGTCAACGGCCCGACCTGCCAGGAGAGATTCAGTGTCTGAGTCGCGGGAACGGCACCGGCCACTGTGACGTCGAACGTCGTGACATGCAAGACACAGTCGGACACGTTGAGGTTGGTGAGGGCGGTGTCTACCGCCGCTGAAGGGGTGATCGTGCCGTTGAGTTGATCGTTGGCCGTCACGGGAACCCAGGTCGGATACTCGGTGGTAAGCACAGCCGAGCCCGTGTCGTGCGTTCCAGCGAAGGAACCTACGATCCTGGCGTTCACGGTTGTCGACGTCATCGTTCCAGGAGGCCCTTGTGCCTCGGCGGGAGCCGTGTATGCGATCGTGCCTACGAGCATTGCGGAGGCTGCGATGAAGGCGGCCGGAAACCATCCCCGCCTCCGATGCCCAGTATCCGCGTGCTGGAAGCGCGTCGTTGTCTCTTCCGTCGTCATGAAGTCCCCCGTCCATTGGAGCTCTCTACCGATCGTCATCACGACGACTCAGCTGTCACGCCTTTGAAGCCGCGTCTCCCCGGATGAAACGGCCTATCACCTGCTATCGAAGTCGGGGCAAGCCTAACCCTCGTGTCAAGACCCAGTCCCGGTCGCGGGGTCATACCAGTACCGGTCATGCGAATCGTCTAAGACGCGCCGTCGGCTGCCAATCGGTCTCTTTGGACTCCAGCCAGAAAGGGTTGCCGTCCTCTACGAAGCTTCCGTATCGGGGTAAGCCAAACTTCGCTCATGTTGCTGAGACGCAAGGTCGCGCGAAGCCGGGTCAAGGGTCAGGTGGAGACGTTGACGCTTCGTCCAATGTCTTGCTGACGAGGCCTCACTTCGCCCAGCCTCCGTTGATCAGGTGACCGATTGAATCCAATTTTGCTATTCGTTTGTAACCCGCAGCCGTAAACCAGACTTGACCCCGCGGTTCGCCTCATTCGGACGGGTGGAGGGCTGTCTCAGCAGTAACCCAATACTGGGGTTCGATGTTGGCTTGCCTTTCCACCAAATGCACGTTGGACGTGACTACATTCCGCGGCAGCACCGCTCCAGAGTCATCAAAGGGGGATCTGTTCCATGCCCACCCAGACGAGTCTGAACGTCGCACCGCACCCGAACACACTGGGTACGGACATTCCGCTGCCGAAATGGAACGACTTCTCGTCGGTGGTCAGCTACCTGACCTCGATCGTCGCCGTCGGCGTCGGCCTCGTCGCGGCCTTCCGGCCTGGTTTCAAGGAACCGGCCGCGGTCCAGGCCGCCGTTCCGGCGGTGGCTCTGGCGATGGCCAGCGCAGCTCAGATCATCAACGCGTGGAGCCATCGGCACGCGCACAACATGGCTGCGGTGGCACTCATCCAGCGCGGGGACCCCGTGCTGCCTGCACCTCCTCGCAAGAACATCAACCAGGCGCAGGGTGAACTGGCGCGGGCTCGCACGCAGGGCACGGTCGCAACGACTGCGCCGACCCAGCCGGCTACCACCCCCGCGCCCACGATCCCGGCGCCCACGACATCTGCGCCGACTGCGGCACCTCAGCCGGATGCCACGGACACCGCTCCACCCGATCCACCGGCCACGGGCCAATCTCCTCCTGCGAGCTGAAGGTCACCGGCTCGCTCTGGTCGAGTCCCGGACACCACCCGCGCCGACATCACTCGGCGCTTGGATGATCAGTCAGGCGATCGTATTATGCAGAACTCATTGCCCTCGGGGTCCCGCAGGACCCGCCAGTCGTCACCTCGGTAGACGTCGTCGGCCGGTGTCGCACCGAGGGCGATCGCACGCTCGACCGCCGCGTCGTAGTCAGTGACTCGCAAGTCGAGGTGCAGCCGGTTCTTCACCGTCTTCGGGTCTTGGACGTCGAGGAAGAGGAGGGGAAGTCCGCCGCCGCGGAGGATCGCCTCGCCGTCCTGATCGATGCTGACCTCGCCCCCGACGAGCTCGGACCACCATTCAGCCAACGTCACGGGGTCGGCCGCGTCGACGCAGAGCCAACCGATGGAGATGTCCGGGCTCACGTTCCTTCACCTCCGAGTGCCGCCGTGTGTCCGTGTGTGCCGTGTGTGCCGTGTGTCGCCGACGATAGACCCCACGGCTGCTCACTTGGGGTGTCCTTGCCCATGCCGCGATACGAGGGTCGCCACCGGCACGGAGGCGCGCGCTATTCACTCTCCGTGTATTGCCTCAAGCCGGCTCCGGCGCTGGCGCCGGCGACCAGACTCGACGATCCGGTTGCCGCACGTGTACTCAACGGTCGGCGCAGCACGCAGCCGGCCGGCGTCGATTCAGGAGTCGAAGGGATCGTCGCCGATCACCTCACCGATTTTCGCGAACCCTTCGGACTCGTTGCTGTCCGAAGGGTTCGCGTTCATAATCAAAAAGATTCTGGCGTAACGCTCGGATAGGAGGGTCAACATGTCCG
>CAWHFM010000002.1:0-124121 GCA_963828505.1 uncultured Acidimicrobiaceae bacterium | reverse complement strand
GCCCGGCGCCGTGACGACAGTCCAGAGGCGAGACGGTCTCGACGAACTGACACGACCGTTCGGACCGACGAACTTGAGTTCGTCGCTCGCGTTCCCCGACACGGACCAGCCTGTCGAATGGACCAGGTGGTGATGATGCTCGCATAGGAGCACGAGGTTGGGGAGGTCCGTTCTACCTCCCGCGCTCCACAGGGTGAGGTGGTGCACGTTGGTAAAAGTCGCGTTCGTGCAGCCCGGGAACCGGCAGTGCCGATCCCGCCGCAGGACTTCTCGCCGTTGTGCGGGGGAGGGCGATCGTTGCGCTCGCCCTTCGTACATGGTCCGTCCGACGTCGTCGTCGATCCCGAGCGCGATCGTCGAGTCGCACGAGAGGCGCCGGACCACGTCGCAGTGCAGGTACCCGCCCGCCTCGAGTTCGCCGGCCAGGTCCGAGAACTCGCCGGAATCGGAGAGGAGCGTTGACAGAGGCACATGGACTACGACGAAGAAGGACCCGGGAGACCCGCCAGCCCCGTACGGGGAGTTCGATCCGCTCCCGGTCGCGGCGCGGAGGAGTAGTAGCAGGGCGTCGTGGAGACGCTGGTCCCATCTGGTGTCCCGGTCAGCCTCAATCCGTTTCGCCGTGTTCTCCAGGAGGGCCTTCACCTCCGCGTAGTTCTCCGGTGAGAGTTGAGCGGTGATCGTTCGGTGAGTGTCGTTGAAACGCAACGTTCGAGCGTTTCGGCCCGGAGGCGTCGGATCAGGTCGTTTCGAGGCCCGAACGTGGGCGGCGAGATCCCGAACGGAGCACTTCCGAGCCGCATCCCGCAGCTCTTCGTCGGTCTCGGGTGTGGCCGAGTCGACGACAGCTCGGACCTTGTCGAAGGTCACTTCACCTTCGCTCAGCGCCTCGGCCAGCCGAGGCAGATCGTCCAGTCGCTCGGCCACGTGAGACCAGGCGCGCGCCGTGGTGAGCGATACCCCGCAGTGTTCGGCGGTCCAGGTCTCGAGCGAGGTCGCTCCGTCCTCGCGGAACCCTTCGCGCCGCCCGAATTCGCCCAGTAGCTCCATGAGCCGGCCCGTCTGGGCGGCGATCTCCCGACCCACGTGCGAGATGTCGTCTCGAATCTGTTCCGTCGACTTCTTCCACGCCGGCTCAGGCTCGGGGTCGATCACGTCCCGAGAACGGTCCGGCCACCGGCGCCGGAAGGAGCAGCGATGTTGACAGAATGAGAAAGGGTTTATTGGCGGTGCCACTCCACCGAGGTCGACATCGTCAGCCCGTTCAGCCCGTTCAGCCCGTTCAGCCCGTTCAGCCCGTTCAGCCCGTCTGTCCCGCTTGTCCCGTCCACAGGGGCTCGTGCGCCTCGAACCCCGCTGCCTCGCCCCACGTGTTCCGGTAGGTCACGTCGTGGGCGGCACGACGGTGGGCGACCCCCCAGCGGCCGGTCGGATAGCCGAAGCTCACGGTGCCCGAGAGGTTCCAGCCCTGGTCGGTCGGCACGCCCAGGATCTCGAAGGTCTCCGCTGGGTGGAAGAACTGGAGCAACGCGGTGAGGCAACTTCCCACACCTTCGCCTCGAGCCGCGAGCATCGCGCTCCATACCGCGGGATAGATGGACCCGCCCGTCGGATCGTGCTGGGCGAAAGGGAACAGGTACAGCGGAGCCGTTTCGAAGTTGTCGGCGAGCCACTGAGCAGACCGCTGGATCTTCTTGAACTGCACCGACTCGGGATTGTCCGGGTCCGCCTCGGCCGCGTCGACCTGCGCCTTGTAGACCGAGGTCCAAAGCTTGCCCATGGCGTCGCGGTAGAGCGGGGCGAGAGCCGCCTTCTGGGCCGGATCGTCGAGGAGCAGGAAGCGCCAGTTCTGCGAGTTGCCGCCCGACGGGGCCCGGATCGCCGCGTCGAGGATGCGGGCCTGCACGTCGGCGGGGATGGGGTCGGGCCGCACCCTGCGCATGGCCCGTGTCGTGTAAAGCGCTTCGTAGAGGTCCATGAGGACCGACACTAGGTCCTGGTCAAACCAGACGTCCCGTTCAGGCTGTCGCGCCCTCGTCCACCAGCCTCAGGCGCTCGACCGCCTCGATGTAATCCTCGACCATCCCGAGCACCACATCCCTGGTGCGCCGCACGCTCGTCGCCTGTCCGATGATCTGACCGCACGGGTTGAAGTTCACGTCCCGCGCCTCCTCGGGGTAGGCGTGGCCGCGCGACACGCACTCGATGGCGACCATCATCTGCAGCGGCATGCCGAGCGGCTTGGGGTTCCCCGGCGCCTCCCACGCGTCCGTCCAGTCGTTCTTGAGCAGGCGGCACGGCTTGCCCGTGAAAGAGCGTGAGCGCACGGTGTCGCGCGACGTCGCCTTCAGGTACGACTCCATCTGCTTGGGCGGCACGTTGGCCTCCTCGACCGTCAGCCACAGCGACCCCGTCCACACGCCCGAGGCACCCATGACCATGGCGGCCGCCATCTGCCGGCCCGAGCCGATACCCCCGGCCGCCAGTACGGGGAGCGGCGCCACCGCGTCGATGACCTCGGGCCAGAGCACGATGGACCCGACGTCGCCGGTGTGGCCGCCACCCTCGGAGCCCTGGCAGATCACGATGTCGACGCCGGCCGACTTGTGGTTCAGGGCGTGCTTGACCGAACCCGCCAGCGCCGCGACCAGCATCCCGTGGTCGTGGACCTGTGCGATGACGTCGTCCGGCGGCGTTCCCAACGCGTTGGCGACCAGCTTGACCTTCTCGTGGCGCATGATGACGTCGACCAGGGGAGCCGCGGTGGCTGCCGTCCAACCCAGCAGCTCGCGGCGCGGGCCGCCTTCGATCTCGGGCACGCCGTGGTCGGCCAGGATCTTCTTGGCGAAGGTCCGGTGCTCGTCGGGGATCATGGCCTTCAGCTCCTCTTCGAGCTTCACCGGGTCGAGCTCGCCCATCCCCTCGTACTTGCCGGGTATGACGATGTCGACCCCGTAGGGCCGGTCACCGACGTGCTCGTCGAGCCAGTTCAGCTCTACCTCGAGCTCGTCGGCGCTGAACCCGACGGCGCCGAGCACGCCCATGCCGCCCGCGTTGGTGACGGCCGCGGCCACGTCGCGGCAGTGGGTGAAGGCGAAGATCGGGAACTCAATCCCGAGACGCTCGCATAGCTCGTTGTGCACCCTGACCTCCTTCGATCCACCTACCGATAATTAGAACAGATTCTACTTTAGGGCAGCCGCCCCTGCCCCTCCGGACCGGTTCCGGCGGGGTAACGTCCTGGCGCGATCCTCGCTTGCGTCCTGACCCGATCCTCGTTCGTGGTTCACGCCGTCCTGGCGGGATCCTCCTGCTCGGCGAACTGGGTCCGGTACAGCTCGGCGTAGAGGCCGTTCGCGGCCAACAGGCTGGCATGGGTGCCCCGCTCCAGGATTCGTCCGTCGTCGACGACCAGGAGCTCGTCCGCCTCACGTACGGTCGAGAGCCGGTGGGCGATCACGAGCGAGGTACGGCCGCTCAGCGTCTCGCGCAGCGCCCGCTGCACCGCCGCCTCGGATTCGGAGTCGAGATGTGCCGTGGCTTCGTCCAGGACCACGATGTCGGGTGCCTTGAGCATCAGCCGGGCGAGCGCCACCCGCTGCTTCTCGCCACCCGAGAGCCGATACCCGCGCTCGCCGACGACGGTGTCGAGCCCGTCGGGAAGTTCTCCGACGATGTGTCCGATCTGCGCCAGATCCAATGCGGCGAGAACGTCGGCCTCGCTCGCCTCGGGCCGGGCGTAGAGCAGGTTCGCCCGGAGCGTGTCATGGAAGAGGTGTGGATCCTGCGTCACGATGCCGACGACGTCGCGGAGCGAGGCCATGGTGGCGTGGCGGACGTCCACGCCGTTGAGCCGGACCGCCCCGCCGGTCACGTCGTAGAGCCTGGGCACGAGGTTCGAGATCGTCGTCTTGCCCGCGCCGGAGGGCCCGACGAGGGCGATCATCTGGCCCGGCGAGACGGTGAAGGACACGTCGTGCAGCACCTCGCTACGAAGCCCGGCCTCGAGCACGGCCACCGATTCGAGGGACGCCAGGGAGACTTCGTCGGCGCCCGGATAGGTGAACCGGACGTGGTCGAACTCAATCGAGGCGGCGCCACGGGGGACGGCGACCGCATCAGGGTCCTCGTCGATCATCGGGACGATGTCGAGCACTTCGAAGAGTCGTTCGAACGAGACCAGAGCCGTCATGACGTCGAGATTGAGGTTGGAGAGCTGGGTCAGCGGTTGGTAGAGCCGGGTCAGGTAGCTCGTCAGTGCGACGACGGTCCCGACTTGGAGCACGCCGTGCACTGCGGCCACGCCGCCGACCCCGTACACGATCGCCGTCGCCAGCGATGCGGTGAGGGAGAGTGCGACGAAGAAGACCCTGGAGTAGGTCGCCTGGGCGATCCCGATGTCCCTGACCCGACCGGCCTTGCTCTCGAACGACACGGCCTCGGCCTCGGGGTATCCGAGAAGCTTGACGAGCATCGCCCCCCCGACCTGGAAGCGCTCCTGCATGACCATGTTCATCTCGCTGTTGAGGTTGTAGCCCTCCTTGGTCAGAGCTCCGATGCGCTGGCCGACGAACTTGGCGGGAACGAGGAAGATCGGTACCAGCAGCAGGGCGGCCAGGGTGATCTGCCAGCTCAGGAAGAACATGGCGCCCACCACGATCATCACGGTGACGAGATTCCCCACCACGTTCGAGAGGAGGTCCGTGAAGGCCTGCTGGGCGCCGATGACGTCGTTGTTCAGGCGACTGACCAGCGCGCCGGTCTGGGTACGGGTGAAGAAGGCGAGCGGCATGCGTTGGATGTGCCGGAAGACCTTGGAGCGCATGTCGTAGATGAGCCACTCGCCGATATAGGCCGAGATCCGGCGTTCCGTGAGCGCGAAGAACGCATCGAACAGGGCGAGCACGGCGACCAGGATGGCGAGCTTTATGACGAGGTCCTCGTTCTGCTTCAAGATGCCGTTGTCGATGAGGGCTCGCAGGATCAGCGGGTTCACCGCGACGATCACGGCGTCGAGGATGACGACCGGCACGAAGACGGCGAGGATGCGGCGGTACGGGACGGCGAAGGTCAGCATCCGTCTGGCGGTGCCCTTCTTCACCCGGTGCTGGAGGACCGCACGGTCCTGGCGCATCGATCGCATGCCGCCCCAGCCCCCGCGACCGCCGCCCATGGCGTGGCCACGCATATTCATGAGGTCAACCTACTGGGAGGGGCTCCCGTTCCTGGCCGGGGGGTCGGCGCATCGCGCTCCGACCGGCGCCGGTCGGAGCCGGTTGTGGGCCGGTTGTGGGCCGGGTCAGGCGCTGCTGCCGACGGCGTGCACCCCGCCGTCGACGTGGACGATCTCGCCCGTCGTCATGGGGAAGAGGTCGCTGAAGAGAGCGACGCAGGCGCGGGCCACCGGGTCGGCGTCGTGGATGTCCCAGCCGAGGGGAGCCCGTTGCGCCCACGTGTCCTCGAAGGCCGAGAATCCCGGGATCGACTTGGCCGCCATGGTCCGGATCGGACCCGCGGCCACCAGGTTCACCCGGATCCCGCGGGGGCCCAGCTCCTTGGCCAGGTATCGGGACAGGGACTCGAGGGCCGCTTTGGCCACGCCCATCCAGTCGTAGACGGGCCACGCCACGGCGGCGTCGAAGTCGAGGCCGACGACCGAGGCACCGCCGTCGGCGCCGGCCGCGGTCAGAAGCGGCAGGAAGGCGTCGACGAGCGCCTTGAGTGAATAGGTGGAGACGTTGAACGCCGTCGCGACGTCGTCCCAGCCAGCGGTGAACATCCCGCTCCCCAGGCAGTCGGGCGGCGCGAACCCGATCGCGTGCAGCAACCCGTCGAGACGGTCCCAGCGCTCCGCCAGCGCAGATCCGGCTGCCCCCAGCTGGTCGGGCGACGTGACGTCGATCTCCAGAACGTCGGGCTCCTGGGGGAGCTTCCGGGCCGTGCGTCGGGTCAGCGACAGCGCGCGCCCGGCCCCCGAGAGGACGATCTCGGCGCCGTGCTCCTGGGCCTGACGGGCCACCGCGTAGGCCAATGACGCGTCCGTCAGGACGCCGGTGACCAGGAGCCGCTTGCCGTCGAGAAGTCCCACTGCGCCCCCGAGGCTAGGCGACGGTTATGCGAAGGTAGGGGTATGAACGTGGGAATACTCGGCGGGACCGGCCCGGCTGGACGAGGGGTCGCGGTCCGGCTCGCCGAGTCGGGGCTGGCCGTCACCATCGGCTCGCGCGATGCCGAGCGCGCCGCCTCCGTGGCCGGCGAGGTGGTCGGGCGCTGGCCCGCACTGAGCCTCGACGTCACCGGCGCGGACAACGCCGCGGCCGCCGGGGCCGACATGATCGTGGTCGCGACGCCGTGGGACAGCGCGCTGTCGACGGTGCGCTCGCTCCGTCAGTCGTTGGCGGGCAAGGTCGTCGTCTGCATGGCCAACGCCCTGGTGAAGGACGGGCGCGAGATGTTGGCCCTCCTCCCTCCTCGGGGCTCGGTTGCGGCCGGGGTGCAGGCGGCCCTACCCGGGTCCATGGTGGCCGCCTCGCTCCACCACCTTCCGGCGGCGGAAATGGAGGACCTCGACTCGGGGTTGGAAGCCGACGTGTTGGTGTGTTCGGACTACGAGGAAGCGAAATCAGTGACGATGGATCTCGTCGGGAGGATGCGTGGGCTCCGGGCTCTGGACGCCGGCAGCCTGAACCAGGCGGCGGCGATCGAGGCCTTCACCGCTGTCTGTATCACGCTGAACATGCGCTATCGGGCTCACTCGACGCTGCGCATGGCCGGGATCTAGGTCGGTCGGTCAGGCGGGGGAGAGGTTCATGAGGCTCTTCGACACGGCCAGACGGACGGTGGTGCCGTTCGAACCCGGCCCCGAGGTGACCATGTACTCCTGTGGCATCACGCCCTACGACGCTGCGCACCTGGGCCACGCCTCGGTGTACCTCGTCTTCGACGTCCTCCAACGCCGCCTCCGCGACGCCGGGCACGCCACCCGGTGCGTGCGCAACGTCACCGACGTGGACGACGACATCCTCCGCAAGGCCCGCGAGCTCGGGGTGCACTACCTCGACCTGGCCGCGGAGGAGATGGCGCGCTTCGACGCCGAGATGGGGCTGCTCAACCTCCTCCCCGTCTACTCGGAGCCGAGGGCGACGTCGGCCATAGCCGAGATCCTTTCCCTGATCGGGATCGCGCTCGAGGGCGGTCACGCCTACCAGGCGGGGGGCTCCGTCTACTTCAGCGTGGCCAGCTTCCCTCGTTTCGGGCGGTTGAGCGGCTACGGGCGGGCCGAGATGCTGGAACTGGCCGCCGAGCACGGGGGTCACCCGGAGGATCCGAACAAGCGAGACCCGCTCGATTTCGTGCTGTGGCAACCATCTCTGCCGGACGAGCCGGCGTGGGAGTCGCGCTGGGGGCCGGGCCGGCCGGGTTGGCACATCGAGTGCTCGGCCCTCGCCTTGAGAGAGCTCGGTGAGACGATCGATGTCCACGGTGGTGGACGGGATCTGGTCTTCCCGCATCACGAGTGCGAGACCGCCCAATCAGAGTCCGCCACCGGGGTGCCGTTCGTCCGGTTCTGGCTCCACGTGGGATTGGTGCGCTTCGAAGGGACCAAGATGTCCAAGTCCCTCGGAAACCTGGTCTTCGTCGGAGAACTGTGCAAGGAGTGGGATCCCCGCGCCGTGCGTCTCGCGCTCCTCGGCCATCACTACCGCGGGGACTGGGACTGGCGCACCGACGAGGACATGCCCGCGGCGGCGGCCCGGCTGGCCCTGTGGTCGAGTGCCCCCGTCGGCGATGGCGCCGGACCGCTGGCCGAGGTGCGCGCCGCGCTCGACGATGACCTCGACACCCCGACGGCTCTGCGGATGCTCGACGAGGCGGCCGCCGCCGGCCGGCCCGTCGCCGACGGGGCGCGGCTCTTGGGCGTCGAAATCTGAGCAGCAGCCGCTGATCGCATGGCGGCGGGACGCCCCGGACGGTCCGGTACCCTTTGTGCCACGAAGTAGGCGCCCGGACCAGGGGTGATCGGTGGCCGGTGTCCGGTTCGGCCCGCCATCGGTGACTCGCTGCCCCGGCTGAGCAGGAGAGGGTGAACCATGGCAGGCGTCATATCGGTACGACTTCCGGACGGGTCCGCGCGGGAGTTGGCCGAGGGCACGACGGCTGCCGGCCTGGCGAAATCCATCGGTTCACGGCTGGCCAAGGCGGCCGTCGCCGCCGTGGTGGACGGTCATGAAGTGGACCTCGCCACCGAGCTGGCGGACGGCTCGGAGGCGGCGATCGTCACCGCCGACTCCGACGCCGGACGCGAGGTGCTCCGTCATTCCACCGCCCACGTGATGGCGCAGGCCGTCCGTCGGCTTTGGCCCGGCGCCAAGTACGCCATCGGCCCGGTGATCGACAACGGCTTCTACTACGACTTCGAGCTTCCCGGCGGCGCGCACTTCAGCGACGACGACCTGGAACGGGTGGAAGCGGAGATGCGGGCCATCGTGAAGGAGGACCAGCCCTTCGAGCGTCACGAGCACGACCTGGAAGAAGGTCTCGAGATCTTCGCCGACCAGCCCTTCAAGCTGGAGATCATCCGGGCCGTGGGGTCGGGCGCCGACGAGGTCGATGCCACCGGGTCGCTCGTGAGCACGTACCGGAACACCGACGCGTTCATCGACCTGTGCCGGGGCCCGCACGTGCCCTCGACCGGCCGGCTCGGCCACTTCAAGCTCATGCGTGTCGCGGGCGCCTACTGGCGGGGTGACGAGAAGCGCGAGCAGCTCCAGCGCATCTACGGGACGGCGTGGGAGTCGGAGCAGGCTCTCGCCGCGTACCTGCACCAGTTGGAGGAGGCCGAGCGGCGTGACCACCGCAAGCTCGGGGCCGAGCTCGACCTCTACAGCTTCCCCGACGAGATCGGCTCCGGCCTGGCGGTCTTCCACCCCAAGGGAGGGACGATCCGGCGTCTCATGGAGGACTACTCGCGCCAGCGCCACGTCGAGGCCGGCTACGACTTCGTGAACTCGCCCCACATCACGAAGGCGCACCTCTTCGAGGTGTCCGGCCACCTCGACTGGTTCGCGGACGGGATGTACCCCCCGATGGAGCTCGACGGAGGGACGCAGTACTACCTCAAACCCATGAACTGCCCCTTCCACATCCTCGTCTACCGCAGCCGCCAGCGGTCCTACCGCGAGCTGCCGATGCGGTTGTTCGAGTTCGGAACGGTCTACCGGTACGAGAAGTCCGGGACGCTCCAAGGCCTCATCCGAGTGCGGGGAATGACCCAGGACGACGCCCACATCTTCTGCACCCGCGAGCAGATGGACGCGGAGCTCGTGAGGACATTGCACTTCGTGCTGGACCTGCTGCGCGACTACGGGCTCGACGATTTCTACCTCGAGCTGTCGACCAGACCTCCGGGCAAGGCGGTGGGCAGCGACGAGGAGTGGGAGATCGCCACCGAGGCCCTTCGGACGACGGCGGTCGAAATCGGTCTCGATTTGGTCATGGACGAGGGTGGCGGTGCCTTTTACGGGCCGAAGATCTCTGTGCAGACGCGCGACGCGATCGGGCGCACGTGGCAGATGTCGACCGTGCAGCTCGACTTCCAGCTGCCGCATCGGTTCGGGCTGGAGTACATCGGCGCCGACAACGCTCGACACCAGCCGATCATGATCCACCGCGCCCTCTTCGGCTCGGTCGAGCGCTTCATGGCGGTCCTGATCGAGCACTACGCGGGAGCGCTCCCGACCTGGCTGTCACCCGAGCAGGTTCGCGTCATACCCGTGACCGACGCTCACCTGGAGTACGCCGACACCGTTGCCGTGGCCTGCGCAGCGGTCGGGCTCCGGTCCGAGGTCGACGCGAGCGGTGGGAGCCTCGGCCCTCTGATACGCCGGGCCAAGCTGTCCAAGATCCCCTATGTGCTCGTGGTCGGCAACGACGACGTCAGTGCCGGGACGGTCGGTGTGAACCGGCGTGGCTGGCCCGGCCGGCCGGAGCACGGGGTGGCGGTCGACGCGCTCGTGGCCGAGGTGGCCGACGAGGTCGCCCGCAAGGGACGGCCCGAGGACCGGGCTCCCGACGCCGCGGAGTCGCCGCAGAAGGCGACGGCGTGACGCCGCAGTGAGCCTCGAGAACCTGTGGGCGGGGTGGCGCAGTGAGTACATCGCCGAAGCCACGGCGCGGGAGCGCTCGGGATCCGACAGCCACGACGAGCGCGGATGCGTGTTCTGCCGGCTGGCCGCGAGCGGCCCGCCGTCCGAAGAGAACCTCGTCGTGTGGCGCGGCGACGTCACCTTCGCCGTGATGAACGCCTACCCGTACGCGACAGGGCACCTGCTCGTCATGCCGATCCGCCACATGGCCGACCTGGCCGATCTGACGGCCGAGGAGTCGACCGAACTGTGGTCGGCGCTACGGCAGGCGCTCGCCGCGATCGAGACGGCGTACGACCCTGACGGGCTCAACATGGGCGCCAACCTCGGCCGCGCCGCCGGTGCGGGCCTGCCCGCCCACGTGCATCTCCACGCGTTGCCGCGGTGGTCGGGCGATACGAACTTCATGACGTCGGTGGCGGGGACGCGGGTCATGCCCGAGACCCTGCAGCTGTCCTGGAAGAGGCTGAGCGACGCCTGGCCCGCCTAGCGGCACGCCGGGCGGTCCGCCGGATACTCCGGCGCTGCTCGAGACCGGGCCGGCTGCGGCCGTCCCGCCCGACGCGAGCCGCCCTGCTCCTGATCCCGACGTCGCGCTCCGCGGTGCCGAGCCTCCCCGCGTCGGCCTCCTCCGGCGGACCTGGCCTGTCGTCCGCGTCCTCATCGGGTTGGGCCTCGTCGGGGTGGCGGCGTGGGTCCTCTCTTCGAAGGGCTCGGAGCTGGCGGGGTTCGGCGAGGTCTTCAAACGGGTGAACTGGTGGTGGGTCCCACCTGCCTTCGTGGTGGAGATCGGGTCGTACGTCTGCTTCGCCGCCATGCAGTACGAGCTGCTGCTGGCGGGCAAGCTCCGGGCGCCCTTCGGGCCGCTGGTCAAGGTCTCGTTCGGCGCGCAGGCGTTGACGAATTCCCTCCCGGCGGGCAACGCCGTCTCATCGGTTTACGGCTTCCGCTGGTTCCGCCGCTTCGGCGCCGACAACACGCTCGCCGCCTGGGGTCTGGCCGGCACGTTGGTTGCCAGCGTCGTGAGCCTCGCGCTGGTCGCGCTGATCGGGTTGGGTATCGCGACAGACGAAGGCGCCTCGCTGGACCTGGTTCCCGTCATCATCCTGGTCTTCACCTTCACGGTCGCACTCGGGTCACTGTTCGTGTACGAGCGGCCACTTCGCGTCGTGGTGACGGCGACGATGCGGGCCTCCGTCTCCCTCTTCGGGCGCCCCCGGGGCGACACTGCTGAGCAGGTCGAGCGGATAATGGACTGGATGACCGCGGTCCGCCTCGGGTGGACCCAGATCGGCCGCATCGTGACCTGGGGGACCGTCAATTGGCTACTGGACTGCGCATGTTTCGCCATGATGTTCAGGGCCATCGACGCTCCGATCCCGTGGAAGGGCCTGCTGCTCGCATACGGCGCCGGGCAGCTTGCCGCCACGCTGCCCATCACACCCGGGGGCCTCGGCGTGGTCGAAGGAAGCATTACGGTCGCGCTGGTCGCTTTCGGCGGCGCGGAGTCGAGCACGGTGGACGCAGTCCTCCTGTACCGCATCATCAGCTTCTGGTTCATCCTCGCCCTCGGGTGGCTCTACATCGGTCAGCTGGCCCTGCAGGTGCGGAGAGGCACGTGGAACCGCCAGGCCCTGTCGTCAGATGTCGAGGCCGGGCCTGTTGCATATCTGCCTCACTCAGACTCCGACCGATGATCGCCCCTCCGACGCCGACCGACGCCGCGGCCGCCTTCGACGACGGTGGTCACCCATGACGGTTCGACGGCGCGTCGCCGCCGGACTCGCCGCCTCGGTGCTCGCCGCGTTCCTTCTCGCGGCCTGTACCTCGGCTCGCAGCGACGTGGGTACGTCAGACGAGTCGTGCTACCTGTCACTCCCCGCCGCAACGCGGGCCGTTGGCGGCCACGGGCACCTCGAAGGCATCCGCAAGTTCACGCAGGCCGACCTCCGCCAACTGGCACCAGGCCTGTACCAGGACCTGGCCCGGCAGGTTCCTGCTCGCCAGGACCTGTGCGTGGCCGCGTTCACGGGCCACTTCAGCTCGGACACGGTGTCGAAACCGCTCGGGAGCCCGATGGGTGTCCTTGCCATCGTGGTGCTCACCACGCCGCAGAACCGGCTGCTCGGGACGCTCGTATTGCGGCGGGTGCCGGTGCGTTTCAACCACACGCACCCGTTCTGACCGCCCGCACCCAGTAGGCCAGTCAGCCAGTCGGCCAAGTCGGCGGCCATTCGGCCGGTCAGACCCGAGCGCGCCAGTCCGTCCGCCAGCACGTACCGTCTGCCCGTCAGTACGTCCCGCCCGCCCGTCGCGGACGCCCGTAGCCCGTTAGTTCTCGAGTCGGGGGATCGTCGCCGTGAGGTGCTCGGGCACGGCGTCGTAGTGGTCGTAGGCCACCTCGAACGTGCCGCGTCCGCCGGTGAGCGCACGCAGGTCCACCGCGTAGCGCGTGAGCTCCGCCGCGGGCGCCGTCGCCGTCACCACCTGGTAGCCGTCTTCCCCCGAATCGGTGCCGATGATGCGGGCCCGCCTCGAGTGGAGGTCGCCGAGCACGTCGCCTTGGCACTCGGAGGGGATCGTGACCGACAGGCGCGAAATCGGCTCCAGCACGATCGGCCCGGCTTCCCCCATCGCCTGACGGATGGCCAGGGCGGCGGCCATCTTGAAGCTGACCTCGTTGGAGTCGACCGAGTGCGCTTTGCCGTCGTCGACCGTGACGGCCACGTCCACGATGGGATACCCGTAGATGCCGCCCGACGAGAACGTCTCCATCACGCCCTTCTCGACGGCGGGGATGTACTGACGCGGGATCGCCCCGCCGACGACCTCGTCGCGGAAGGCGAAGCCCTCGCCCCGGGGGAGCGGTTCGAGACGGAGGTGGCACACGCCGAACTGCCCGTGCCCTCCGGACTGCTTCTTGTGCTTGCCCTCGGCCTGGGCCGGCCTGGTGATCGTCTCGCGATAGGGGATCCGCAGATCCTCCCGTTCGACGTGCACGTTGCACTTCCGTTCGAGGCGTTCGACGGTGACGGCGAGGTGGACCTCACCGCTCACGCCGAGGATCGTCTGGTGCGTCTCGTCGTCCCGGATGACGGTCAGCGAGGGGTCCTCGTCGCACACGCGTTGGAGAGCGGACATCAGCTTGTCGTCGTCGGCCCGCGTCGCCGGCTTCACCGCGACCAGGAGGGCCGGCGTCGGCAGGACTGGCGGCTGAATCGTGACCGGCTGACCCTTCGGCGCCAGCGTGTCGCCGGTACGGGTCCCGTTCAGCCGTGGAATCGCCACGAAGTCGCCCGCCGCCACGCTGGTGGCCGGGGCCGTGGCGTGGCCGGCGATGCTCTGCAGGGCGTGGAGGCGCTCCTCGTCGCGCGTGCGAGAGTTCACCAGGACCGCGTCCGGCTCCAGGGTCCCCGAGATCACCTTGCACAGGGACATCTTCCCGGTGTGGCTGTCGTTGTAGGTCTTGGTCACCGTGAGCAGCGTCGGCCCGTCCGGGTCGATGTCGATCTCCGTGGTGGTGGTCCCCGCGGCGGCCGTCACGGGACCGCGAGTCGCCGGGCTGGGGCAGAGCTCCTCCACCAGTCGGGCCAGGCGATCCACCCCCACGCCACTCGATGCCGAGCAGCACAGCACGGGGAACACCGCCCCCGAGGCGACCCCCCCGGCCAGGCTCTTCTCGAGCTCGGCGTAATCGAGCGACTCCCCGTTGAGGTAGCGCTCCATGAGGTCGTCGTCTCCGACCACGATCCCCTCGACCAGCTGCTCGTGCACCGTGTGCTCTTCGTCGACCAGGTCGTCGGGGATCGGGCCCTCGTGCCCGGTCGGCGGCACCGTGCCGTCGACGGAGCCGCCGGTAGCGAGCGTGTCGTAGTGGGTGGCCGTGTCGTCGAGGAGGTCGATGACGCCGTGGAAGTCCGACTCGTGGCCGATGGGCAGCTCCACCGGGGCCACGCCGGCACCGAAGGTCTCTCTGACCTCGGCCAGCGTGCGATCGAAGTCCGCCCGCTCGCGGTCGAGTTTGTTCACCACGATCACTCGGGGCAGTCCGAGGCGTGCGGCGGCCCGCCACGCGTCCTCGGTCTGCGCCTGCACACCGTCGGTCGCGCTGACGACGACCACGGCCAGGTCCACGTTCGCCAGCGCGGTCACCATCTCGCCCGCGAAGTCTGCGTACCCCGGCGTGTCCAGGAGGTTGACCTTTACCCCGTTCACGGTGAAGGGGGCGATCGAGGTCGAGATGGAGAGCTGTCGTGAGATCTCTTCCGGCTCGAAGTCCATGACCGTGGTGCCTTTCTCCACCGAACCCCGACGGGCTATCGCGCCGGTAGCGGCCAGTAACGCCTCGGCCAGAGTCGTCTTGCCGGCACCGTGATGGCCGACGAGGGCGACGTTGCGGATGGCGGTCGGGTCGTGTGGCACCTGGTCCCTCCCCTGCGGGCCTGGCCCTGTTCGGGCCTTCGAAACCGAGTGTACGACCGCGAGATGGCTTCCCGCTCAGCTACGTCAGTGGCCTCAGCCGCCGCTTTTCGCCGCGGTCGTCGTGGTGGACTTCGACCCGGACGAAGTGTGGGCCGTGGTCTTGGCCGGCGGACCCACCTTGAGGTTGACGTTCATGCCCAGTGCCTTGTGGCCCGGGACCGGGCAGAAGACGTCGTAGGCGCCCTTCTTGAAGGTGACCGTGAGCTTTGCGTTCTGGCCGGGCGACAGGTTCTTCGTGTGGGGGCTCTTGAGCCCGGGCCCGGTGATCTCCAGGGCGTGGGTGACGTGGCCCTTGTTCTCGGTCAGGAAGGTGTACCGGCCGGGACCGAAGGTGTGCTTCGACAGGGCGATGTGGAAGTCGGTCTCGACCGCCTTGACGACGGGTGGACTCCCACTGGCCCCGGCGGGAGTCGCAATGGCAGTAGCAACGAAAAGCGACGCCGCCCCGGCCCCCAGGAGAGCGGCCAGGACGGGGCGACGGCGGAGCGCACGGGCCCGACGGTGCGGTCCTGGTCGTCGGGAGGTTCCGGGCGGCCAGGGGGTACGAGATGGTGCGGAGGTCGTGCTCACTGCTCTCAGGTACGTTCGAGGCGCCGTGCTGGATTGGACATGGGGTCGGCCACCGGGGCCTTGGCGCTATGGCAACAGGAACCTGGAGTTCCGGGGAACGGATGGTAAACTCCTGCGTAGAGCGCTCGGGCCCGACCCGTCCCCCCAGGGCGCACGACGAGGAGTTCGATGTTCGACGGTCGCTGGCGAGCGGCGGTCGACCGGTCCACCGGTCCGGTCGGCGAGGCGCTGCATCGCCGAGGCATCACAGCGGACGTGCTCACTGCCACGGGCTTGGTATCGGCGACAGTCACCGCCGTGCTCGTGGCGTCGGGCCACCTGCATCTGGCCATTCTGTTCCTGATCATCACCGGGCTACACGACCTGCTCGATGGTCCTGTGGCCAAGGCGGCCGGCACGGCGTCGGTGCGAGGCGCATTCTTCGACTCGGTGACGGATCGCGTCGCCGACGCGGTGCTCATGTTCGGCGCCGCCTGGTACCTGGTCGATCGCCACGAGGGCCATCTCGCGCTATTGCCGATGGCCATTTTGGCGGTGACCGCCCTGATCAGCTACGAGCGGGCGAAGGCGGAGTCGCTCGGGCTCTCCGCACGAGGCGGCCTGATGGAACGAGCCGAGCGGATGGTTCTGTTGGGGGTGGCCTTCTTCAGTGCCTCCTTCTTCGTCCCCGTGCTCTGGGTCATGTTCGCCCTCATCTCGTTCACAGCCGTGACGAGGTTCGTCAAGGTTTGGAACGCCGCCTCTGGTCGGGACGAGGTCATCCGGCGGCGTATCGAAGCGTGGCGAGAAGGGCGGGTCGACTCCCGCTGGCGCACTTGGCGAGAGGGGCGGGCGTCCACCGGAGTTCCGCGCCACGCGCTGACGACGACCTCAGGTGCTCCGGTCGGGCGCTGGCGGGCCCGCCGGCAGGATGCCCTGAGCAGCCGGTCGGGCCGGACCCTCCGGGAGCGCCGCCGCTCGGCGCGGCAGCACTCAGGCGACTCGCGCAACGCAGCAGGTCGCCGGCCTCGGTCCGGGTCCTGAGCGCAGCGTTCCCGACAGACCGGACGTCCCCCGAGAGGACCCGACAACGAGCTGTCGGTACACCGCCATGTGAGGACGTGACCGGTCCGTGACCCGTTCGACGACCTTGAGCGAGACCATGCGGTACCAGACCTATCGACGTCTCGGCGAGGCCATGGGTCACATGCCGGGGCCGCTGGCCCAGGGCGTTGCTCGTGGCGTCGCCCGCGTCATTGCGTGGCGGGGCGGGGAAGTCCCCGATATGGCCCGGCGCCATATGCGTCGGGTTTTGGCGAGTGAATGTGCCGAGGGAGTCGAACCCGACCCCGACCTCGTGCGCCGCTGGAGCCGGCGCTCTTTCGGCGCCTATGCCCGCTACTGGTCCGACGGGGCCCGGCTTCCATCGGTGGATTCTGAGAATGTGCGGGCGCGATTCCGGCTCGAGGAGGGCGCAGAACGGCTACAGGCCGCAATGGCGCTCGGACGCGGCATCGTGATGGCGCTGCCCCACGTAGGCAGCTGGGAGTGGGGAGGGGCCTGGCTTGCTCTCGAGGGCATGCCGATGACGGCGGTCGTCGAACGCCTCGAACCGGAGCAACTGTTCGAGTGGTTCGTCGCGCAGCGCTCGTCCATGGGGCTCACCGCCGTGCCCCTGGGCGAGGGATCGAGCGCCGCCATGCTGCGCACGCTCAAGCAAGGCGAGATCGCTGGCCTGGTCAGCGACCGGGACCTGGTCGGCAACGGCATCGAGGTGGAGTTCTTCGGTGAGCGCACCACCATGCCGGGGGGGGCGGCCACGCTTGCGCTGCGCTCGGGTGCGCCGCTGCTGCCCGTCGTCGTCTACTCGGGACCGGGAGATTGGCACACCGGAGTCGTACACCCTCCAATCGACACGCAACGTCGCAGCACGCTGCGAGCTGACGTGACCCGGGTGACGCAGGACCTCGCCACGTGTTTCGAGCACGACATACGGCGCCACCCCGAACAGTGGCACCTCTTCCAACCGAACTGGCCCTCTGACCCGGGATATGGGTCCTGAAGTGGGCCTGTGTCGTCAGTGGCCCCCGAGGCGAACGCCAAGTGCACGAAGAATCTCAGCCCTCCAGCGCCACGCCCCTGAGCTGCTGAGCGACGAACGAGATCACGTCATCGGCCCACGCGAGTCCATGCGTATGAGATGTGCCAGTTCGCCTTCAAGCACTCGACGGCCGACGGCCGACGTCCTCGGGAACGCCAGCGAGGTGCCCGGCGTCGCGTGCGATGCGCGATGCGCGATGCGCGATGCGTCCAGGTACCTCTGAGCGCCATCAAGCTCGGCCCCGCTTGTAGTAGCCAAACCCTTCCCAGTCCTGAGGCCGTGCCGCGTGTCTTGAGCGTGCCGAGCCAGCAAACCCAAGCGCTCGTTGAGGATCCGGGCGCGAACCGACCCCGGGCGGCACGCCCGGGGTCGGTTCCACAGTGCTGGTCCTGCTCAGGTGACCACGAAGCCCGATTACGTCAGGGTCCGAAGGACCACCTGGGCGGAATCGCGGCTGTCAGCTGGCCAGGACTGCGTAGAAGCTGTTGTAGACGCCGCCGAGGCCCGACTCCACGATGATGCCTTGCTTCGTGGACTTGCCGAGTTTCGTCGTGCCATGCTCCTTCGCCATCCACAGGTGGTCAGCGCCACAACCATTGTCTGCCTGGATGTCGGTGTACGTCACCTTGGTCCCGACTTTCACCTTGAAGCTCAGGTACGTGCCGGCGTTGCAGTAGCCCCCCGGCATCGACCACGTGTTGTCCGAGTTGTACACCGTCTGATACCCGCTGGTCCCACCGATGGTGGTGTTGTAGGTCCCGGGGAATGTGGCTTGGCCGCCGTCGGGTCGAACGGAGGCGGTGGCCAGGGGTCCACGCGCCTGGGCATGAGCCGGAACACCCGACGAGGTGAATACCGCGTACCAGGTGTACTCCGCGAGATCCGCCGCGAGGAATGTGCCCGGCTTCGAGGCCGAACCGAGGTTCGTCCCGGAGACCTTCGCGCCCCACGCCGCGTCGTCCGTGTATCCGGCGTTGTAATCACTCATACCGAGCGCCGCGCCGACCGTGTCCCACGTGCCCCCGTCGCTGTAGTTCTGAAGGGACCATGAGGTGTCGGAGTTGAGATAGAGCTGGCCGACGTCCTCGAACCCTGAGCCAGCGTTGATGAAGAGCTCATAGGTACCAGGCGTTGCGGCTGCCGGTGTGGCATGGGTACCGGTTGCACCACCGGTGGCGTCAGCGGACGAGGCTCCGGCCGTGGTCGCTCCCGCGAGGCCGAATCCCACCGCAGAGATCGCGAATGCCGACACCGCGGCCCCGATCCGATATTTCGTTTTTGCCTTCATGGATGTTCCTCTCGTTCACCGCATGCTCCCGACGAGCAAGCAGCCGCCGCCGACGATAGGAAAGAGTGTCTCCCGCCGAAGACGCTAAGAGAACGGTACACGAGATCCTCCGAAATTGATATGAATTACAGCTTCATTTCCACTTGCAGAGCGTCGTCATCGCTCGATCGAGTAACTCCGGCGTCGTTACCACGAGTGTCCGATCAGTGAGCTCTCTGTGCTGAGAATTCTCTGTGCGCGATTCTCTGTGTACTGTGAATTCTCTGTCCGCGATTCTCTGTGTACTGAGAATTCTCTGTGAGTAATTCTCTGTGCTGTGAATTTTCTGAGACCGCTCGCACTGCCGACTGACCAATCGACTGTTGGGAGCCGGACGGTCCGGTACGAGCGCCGTGTCTCGAGCGTGCCCAGCGCGCAAGACCGAAGCGCTCTTTGAGGTCCCGGACGCGAACCGACCCCGGGCGCACGGCCCGGGGTCGGTTCGTAATGCCGGTCCTGCTCAGTTGACGACGAGCCTCGGTTACGTCAGGTTCCGAAGCACTACCTGGGCAGGAGCTCCGCTGTCAGCTGGCCAGGACTGCGTAGAAGTTGTTGAAGACGCCGCCTTCCGCCGAATCCGCGATGATGCCTTGCTTTGCGGCGGTGCCGAGTTTCGTCGTGCCGTGCTCCTTCGCCATCCACAGCTGATCGACGTTGCAACCATTGTCGGCTTGGATGTCGGTAAACGTCACCTTTGTCCCGACCTTCACTTTGAAGCTGAGGTACGAGCCGGCGTTGCAGAACCCCGGGATAGACCACGTGCCGTCCGAGTTGTACACCGTCTGATACTCGTTTCCACCGATGAAGGTGTTGTACGTCCCGGGGAATGTCGCATGGCCGCTGTCAGGTCGAGCGGCGGCGGCGGCGAATGGGTGCCCACCTGATGAGGGATGCGCCGGAACAGCCGACGAGGTGAAAGTTGCGTACCAGGGGAATTCCGCGATATTCGCCGCGTTGAATGTGCCCGGCTTCGTGGCCGAACCGAGGTTCGCGCCGTCGACCTTCGCGCCGAACACAGCGCCGTCCGTGTCTCCGCCAGTGAAATCACTCATACCGAACGTCGCGCCCACCGTTTCCCACGTGCCTCCGTCGGGATAATTCTGAAAGGACCATGAGTTGTTGGAGTTGACATAGAGCTGGCCGTCGTCCACAAATCCCGATCCATAATTGGCATAGATCTCGTAGGTACCGACCATCGCGGTTGCCGGTCTGGCATGGCTACCGGTTGCACCACCGGCGGCGTTTGCCGGCGCGGCTCCGGCCGTGGTCGCTCCCGCGAGGCCGAATCCCATTGCGGAGACCGCGGCTGCCGACAGCGCGGCCCCGATCCGATATTTCGTTTTTACTTTCATTGATGTTCCTCTCGTTCACCGCATGCTCCCGATGAGCATGCGGCCGCCGCCGACGATTGGAAAGTGTCTTCCGCCGAAGACGCGGTGGGCAGGGTACACGAGATCCTCCGAAATTGCGATGAAGCTCAGGTCCGGTTTTCGTTTGGTGAGCGTCGTCATCGCTCGATCGAGGGATCCTGGTGTCGTTACTCAGAGTGTCCAGTGTCCGATCAGTGAACACTCTGTGACCGCACGGAACTCTCTGATCGCGATCCTGCCTCCTTAGCCAGGCCCGATGACACCTACTAACCGATGACACATTCCAATAAGCCCGGGACTCGACGCGCTCGGGACACGGCCCAGCGGCGAGCCGAGCGCCTGACCGCAGGAGCCAGTTGGTTGGCGTTGTCGGCGCACGACAGCAGAGCAGCGGCGTGTTGGGGTTGGCCGCCGGCCGCACGATGTTGGGCCGGACGGCCACACGGGATCCCGTCGGAGAACCACCAATCGCCGTCCTCGAGCACATCGGCTCGCCCGCCATCGCGAAGGCGAGTCGATGGCCATCAGCCCGTCGCCTGTGCTCCATTGTAGGTGCGCGACCTCACCGAGCACCCGGCTCGGGTTGTGGTCGATCAGCACCGGGATCGAGGTTGCTGGTGACCCAGGTACGAGTCTGCGGGAATGGTGTGAGGAATCGTGACGGCGGCCCGCTCGACTTCCCGGGTGAGGCCGCGACACGTGACGGCCTGCCCGATGGCCATCAATATCACGCATGACGCATGACGCATGACGCATGACGCCGGCGACGGCGGACCGCCGGCTGGTCGGCGCGGCTGTCGTAAGCCGACGGTGAGGACACTGCTCGGCAGCGTCAGGATCATTCGCCACTCTGCGACCGAGACGGCGCCGGGCAAGGTCGTCAGGCAGGTGTGCTCCGATATGTGTGTTGCGGACCGAATCGAGTTGTTCGAAAGCATCGATCCGCGCAGCCGGTTCGGGGCCGGACGTGCGTGATAGCTGCGTGATGAATGGCCGACCAGGGCGTTCCGTACTGGCCGTGAATGACAAAATAGGAGGTAGATGGCATAGTCCCTGATGAGTGGACTCCCCTGCACCTTTCCAACCGCACTGGCCGAGCGATCCCCGGTGAGGGTTGCGATGGTGTCGCCGTACGCGCTCGACCGACCTGGCGGCGTGCAAGGTCAGGTCTTGGGGCTCTCCCGTTCGTTGCGCCGCCTGGGACACGAAGTCACCGTCATCGGACCGGCCGACGAGGGTGGCATCACCTCCCGGGTGTCCTCCAGCGCATACTCCAGGGCTGGGGAGCGCAACGTCGTCGTGATCGGTCGTCCGACGGGCGTCCGCTCCAACGGCTCGGTCGCGCCTGTCGCTCTGTCCCCATTGGCAGCCGTACGCGCCGAGCGCGCGGTGCGCGGGGGTGGTTTCGACGTGGCCCACCTTCACGAGCCGCTTGCGCCCGTGACCTCCTACGGCCTGGTGCTTCGGTCCCGTGTTCCAATGGTGGGGACCTACCACCGGGCAGGCGTCAGCCGTTGGATGCCGGTGCTGAAACCGATGGCCGGACTAGTCGGTCGGCGCCTGCAGGCGCGCGTCGCCGTGTCAGAGGCCGCGCGCGAGACCGGCGAGCGCTCGGGTGGCGGGACGTTCGAGGTTCTCTTCAACGGCGTCGACGTCGAGCGCTTCACATCGGCTGTCCCCGAGCGAAGTACCGAGGGGCGGCCGGTGGTGGTCTTCGTGGGACGACACGAGGCTCGCAAGGGTCTCGGGGTGTTGCTCGACGCCTTCGCTTCGGTCGAGCGGCCGGCTGTCCTGTGGGTCGCGGGTGGCGGTCCCGAGACGGAGGTGCAGCGCCGACGGCACCCCGAGTCAGACCGAGTCAGATGGCTCGGCGTGCTCGACGACGAGGAGCTGGCTCGTCGTCTGGCCGGGGCGGACGTGCTCTGCGCCCCGTCCCTGCGCGGGGAGTCGTTCGGCGTCGTGTTGCTCGAGGGCATGGCGGCTGGGTGCGCGGTGGTGGCCTCGGACATCGAGGGCTATCGCGCCGCAGCTGTCGGACACGCCACGCTGGTACCTGCCGGCGACGTCGGGGCTCTTGCCGTCGGCTTGCGGGTGGCACTCGCTGACGCCGTGCGGGGGACCGGTGCGTCGAGCCCCGAGGCACACCGTGAGGCGCGGGCGCACGCCCGGGCGTGGTCGACCGACGCGTTGGCGCAGCGCTACGTGGACGTCTACGAACGGGCTATCGCCGAAGGGCGGGCGGCCGCGGCCGACGGCGGCTGACCGCTCGGTCGCAGCTGCCGAAGGCACCTCCGGTGGACCCGGTCAATCTGATCGTTGGAGCAGCGGCCTCGCACATGCGGACACGAGCCCGAGGCTAGGAATCGGGCATCACAAGCGGGGAATCGGGGCACGAGAGTTCTGCACGTCAGGGCGCCCGAGGGATCGCAGGGACTGCCGTAGGCTGACGTCTCGATGGCCGACGAAATCGACAACGCCCGGACGCCGGGTCCCGTCAGCGGTGGTGGTTCGCCTACGGGCACAGGGGGTTCGGGTCAGGGTGGTGCCAGCGGCGGTCCGGGTGGTCAGGGTGGTGCCAGCGGCGGTTCGGGTGGTCAGGGTGGCGGTGGTGGGAGCAGAAACCGCAACCGCAACCGCAATCGGAGCCGGAACCGGAACAAGAGCGGGGCAGGCGGTGGCGGGACAGGCGGTGGCAGCAGCGGCACGGGCGCCTCCGGTGGAGCCTCAGGTGCGACGGCCAAGGGCGGGACGACAAATCGAGGTACGGGCCAAGGCAAGGGTGGCGGCTCCGGCGGCTCCGGCGGCTCGGGTCAAGGGGGTGGGTCCCGTCAACGTTCTGGAAACCGACCCCGCAACGGCCAGCGGAGCGGACCGAGTAGCGGGCAACGGAGCGACGAGCGGTCCCGCGGCGCGGTGGCGCTGGCGGCCGCGGCGGCAGTGCCGGTGGTCGCGGTGCCCGAGCTGGAGCAGCCCGGTCTCGGCTCGCCAAAGATCTTCCCCAGCGAGGTGGCGGCGAACCGGCGTCGCGCCATCATGCTCTGCGCCGTCCCCGCTGTGGTGCCCGCGGTCGTCGTGGGTGTCGTGCTCACCGTGGCGGTCTCGTGGATCGCCGGCCTGATCGCGCTCGTCGTCGTCGGCGCGGCCATAGCAATCGGGTTGTGGCGTCTGGCGCCGGGCCGGGCGTTGCGGTCGGTCGGTGCCGTCCCGATCGACGAGCACGACGAGCCGCGCCTCTCCAACATGGTCGAGGGCCTGTGCGCCACGTTCGGCCTGCGCGTGCCGTCCCTCCATCTCGTGCGCGACCCGGTGCCAAATGCCTGTGCTCTCGGTCGCGACGCCTCGTCCGCCGACCTGGTGGTCACGTCCGGTCTCCTCGACTTGCTCCATCCGATTGAGCTCGAGGGAGTGGTCGCCCATGAGCTGGCGCACGTGAAGCGGGGCGACAACGGCGTCTCGTGCATCGCCATCACGCTGGCCGGGCTCGTCGGGGGCGAGGCCACGCTGCGGCGCAGTATCGGACGGGGCGCGTCGCGCGAGTACCGGGCCGACGTCGTGGGTGCATCCGCGGTGCGTTACCCGCGCGGCCTTCTCGACGCCATGAAGCTGATGATGAGCGCGCCTGATCCCGTGGCCGACTCGGTGTTCGCTCCGGCCCGGTACGGGGCCACCCGTTGGGTGTGGATCGACCCGTCGGTGGGGCACCGGGACGATCCGGTCGTCCCCGGCGATCTGGACGCGACCGCGGTGCGGGTCGCCGCGCTGTACGAGTGGTGAGCCGCCGCGCCGAGCGAGTGGTGAGAAGGGGCGGCAGACCCTCGTAGACTGGCTGTATGACGACCGGAACCTTCACCGTCAAGCGGGGTTTGGCGGACATGCTCCGGGGCGGCGTGATCATGGACGTGGTCAACGCGGAGCAGGCCAAGGTGGCCGAAGACGCGGGCGCCGTGTCGGTCATGGCGCTCGAGCGGGTGCCGGCCGACATCCGACGTGACGGCGGCGTGGCGCGGATGAGCGATCCGCTGCTCATCGAGGGGATCATCGAAGCCGTGACCATCCCGGTCATGGCCAAGGCCCGCATCGGGCACTTCGCCGAGGCGCAGGTGCTCCAGAGCCTGGGCGTGGACTTCATCGACGAGTCCGAGGTGCTCACGCCGGCCGACGAGGCACACCACATCGACAAGTGGCCCTACACGGTCCCGTTCGTGTGCGGCGCCACGAACCTGGGCGAGGCGCTGCGGCGGATCAGCGAGGGCGCCGCCATGATCCGCTCCAAGGGCGAGGCGGGCACGGGCAACATCGTCGAGGCCGTGCGGCACCTCCGCTCCATCCTCGGAGACCTGCGCGCGGTCACGCAGGCCGACCAGGCCGAGCTGTACCGGTGGGCCAAAGAGCTCGCCGCACCGGTCGGACTGGTGCAGGAGATCCACGACACGGGGCGCCTCCCGGTGCCGCTCTTCTGCGCCGGCGGGATCGCCACGCCCGCAGACGCCGCCTTGGTCATGCAGCTCGGCGCCGAGGCCGTTTTCGTCGGTTCGGGCATCTTCAAGTCCTCCGACCCGGCCCGCATGGCCTCGGCCGTCGTCGAGGCGACGGCGCACTACGAGGACGCCGAGCACGTGGCCAAGGTCTCCCGGGGGCTGGGCGAGGCGATGCGCGGGCTGGAGTCGTCGGCGTTCGGCGAGCATCTCGCCGACCGGGGGTGGTAGGGGGGCTTCCGCCCATCGGGGTGCTCGACCTCCAGGGCGACGTCCGCGAACACCTGGTCGCCCTGCGCGACGTGGGCCGCGAGGGTCGGCCGGTCCGGCGCCCGGCGGATCTCGAGGGAATCTGCGGGCTCGTGCTCCCCGGCGGCGAGTCGACGACCCTGTCCATGCTGTTGGAATCGACCGGTCTCTTCGAGGCCATCGGTTCCCGGCTGAGCTCCCGACCGAGCGGTGACGGGCCGGCGATGCCCGTGCTGGGGACGTGCGCCGGGCTGGTCCTGCTGGCCGAGCGCGATCGAGGGCGGCCGGCCCGACCAGCTCTGTTTCGGGGTGCTCGACGCCGTCGTCCGCCGCAACGGCTACGGGCGCCAGATCGCGTCGTTCGAGGGTGCAGTGGAGCTCGGCGAGGGTCCCCCGCTCCCGGCGGTGTTCATCCGGGCTCCGCTCATCGTGTCGGTCGGGGAGGACGTCGAGGTGCTGGGGCGGTTCGACGGGGTGCCGGTCCTCGTGAGGCAGGGTCCGGTCGTGGCGTCGGTCTTTCATCCGGAGCTGACGCCGGACCGCAGGGTGCACCACATGTTCGCCGACCTCTGCGACACGGCCTGACCCGCAGCGAACCGAGGCGACGCCTCGGGAGTCTCACTATGCGTGAGGCTGATCACCGCTGTGCGTTCCGTCGCCGTCACGCTCGCCGTCTTCGTCGCCCTGGTCGTTGCGGCCTGCGTCTCCACCGTCTCCGTCCTCGTCGTCCCGGCCGCGGCACCGGCAGGTGCTGCCGCGACGACCTCCGTCGTCCGGTCAGCCCATGTCCCGTACGAGAGCTGCCCGTCCACCGACGTCACGCTGACCGTGACCGTGCCCGGACACGCTTTCGTGCCCGGGCAGCTGGTCCAATACGCGGTCGTGTTGCGGAACACCTCGGCCCACGCCTGCACGGCCCCGGGTGCAGCGCTCGTGCACGGTCCTCTGGCCATGGTGCTCGGCCCGTGCGCACCCGTGTCGGTGCGCATCACCGATGCCGGCGGAGCAGACGTCTACCCCGGTGACGTCGCCCTGAGCTGCCCGGCCATCCTCGGCGAGCCCATCCCACCGCACGGCTCCATCACCGCGTTGGGGACCTGGGACCAGCGTTCGGCGGACCTGAGGACGCAGCTGCCTCCGGGCACGTACACCCTCACCCTCGACGGGAGGGTACGGGTCCCCGTGCAGCTGGCTCCCGGGCCGGGCGCGGTCCGTGTCCCTCTCCCGGCCCCTGTCCCGGTCCCGGTTCCGGGCCGCATCTCACCGTCGGCTCCGTCCCTCCCCCTGTCGCCGGGGCCCACTCTCACCCGGTCGGCCCCCATCGCCTACGAGGGTTGCCGGACCGGCCAGGTGACCCTGAGCGTCACCGTCCCGGCCCGTGCCGTTCCCTCGAACCTGCCGCTCCGCTACACGGTGCGCCTCGACAACACCGGCCGTACGGCGTGTGGACCCCCGGCAGACCAAGTCCCGGGGGCTTCCCGACGCCTGAGCGTCGGGCCCTGCGGCTCCCTCTCCGCCGTGGTATCCGACCGTAAGGGGGTCGACGTCTACCCGGGATCGATGGCCTACTTCTGCCCCGAGATCTCGCCGATCCACCTCGACCCCGGTGCCACGGCAACGGCCACCGGGACCTGGACCAAATACGAGGACGTGGCCACGGGCGATGCCCCGCCGCAGTGGCGCCAGGCTCCCCCCGGGTCCTACCACCTCACCGTCGCGCCGATGGCTGCCTCGGCCCCGCGGTCGCGGACCGGGAGCGTCAGCCTGCCGTTCTCCATCGCCCCGCCGGCCGGCGCGTATCGAGTCCCCGGTCCGACATCCACCATCCCCGTCCCGGGCTGACCGGTCACGCGTCCGGGCCCCTGCGGGACCAGGCTCGATACAATCGAGAACCCGTCCCCCGGCGGCACGGGGATCACGGCTGAGCGCGAGGAACGAGGCAGAGCAGACATGTCGGGTCACTCGAAGTGGGCGACCACCAAGTACCGCAAGGGGGCCCAGGACAAGGCCCGGGCCAAGGTCTTCGCCAAGTGCATCCGGGCTATAGAGGTGGCGGCGCGCAACGGCGGCGGCGACCTCGATGCCAACGCGACGCTGCGGACCGCCTTTCAGAAGGCGAGAGCGGCCAGCGTCCCGCTCGACACGATTGAGAAGGCGGTCAAGCGAGGCACGGGCGACCTCGAGGGCGTGCGCTACGAGGCCATCAACTACGAGGGCTACGGACCGGACGGCGTGGCCATCATGGTCGAGACGTTGAGTGACAACCGCAATCGCACCGGCGCCGAGATGCGCAACGTATTCAGCCGCAACGGCGGGAACATGGCCGAGCCCGGCGCGGTCAGCTGGCAGTTCGAGCGCAAGGGGATCGTCACCGTCGGCCTCGACAACGACGAGGACAAGGTCATGGAGATCGCCATGGAGGGGGGCGCGGAGGACCTCTCGTCCAACGGCGCGGCGTGGGTCGTGACCAGCGCGCCCAGTGACCTCGAGTCGGTGCGCCAGGCGCTCGAGGACGCCGGCATCACCCCGGAGTCGTTCGACCTCTCGCTGGAGCCGACCTCTCTCGTCGCCGTGTCCGAGGAAGCCGAGGCCAAGAAGGTCCTGCGCCTGCTCGAGGCGATCGACGACCACGACGACGTCCAGGCCGTGCACTCCAACGCCGACATCCCCGACGAGGTGATCGCCTCCTTCGAAGGCTGATTCGTCGGTCCGCCACCCGCGGACACCGCCCGGCTATCCTGCGAACGCATGTTCGCATTGGGCATCGACCCTGGCCTCTCGCGCTGCGGCTACGGCCTGATCCAACGCGGCGAGGACAGCATGCTCCGGGCCGTGGCGGCGGGCGTCATCGAGACGGATCCGGCGGACGAGCTGGCGACGCGGCTCCTGGAGCTGCACCGCGAGCTCGATGCCCTGCTGGGTGAGCTGAAGCCGGACGTCGTGGTGGTCGAGCGGGTCTTCTTCCAGGTCAACGCCCGCACGGCGATGTCGGTGGGCCAGGCCAGCGGGCTCGCCCTGCTGGCCGCGGCCGCCACCGGCTGCGAGGTCGTCCAGTACACGTCGAACGAGGTGAAGCAGGCCCTCGTCGGCTACGGCGCCGCCACGAAGGAGCAGGTGCAGCGGATGGTGGCCCGCGTGCTCGGCCTCGACGCGGTCGGGGGGCCACCCGACGTCGCCGACGCCCTGGGGCTCGCCGTGTGCCACCTGTCGTCGGTCGGGCTGCGCCGGGCGATCGAGGCGTCACGGAGCACGAAGGTGATGGAGCGATGATCGGACTGCTGCGAGGGCGCGCCGTGTCGCGCACCGGCGAGGGAGAGGTCATCGTCGACGTGGCCGGAGTCGGCTACCGGGTGGCGGTCACGCCCGCCACCGCCGCCGCGCTGGTCGTCGGCGCCACGGCAGGAGAGGCGACGCTCTTCGTGCACACACACGTGCGAGAGGACGCCATCGTTCTCTACGGCTTCGTACACGACGACGAGCGCCGGTGCTTCGAGGTCCTCCTGGGCTCGCACGGGGTGGGCCCGGCACTGGCGCTGGCCATCATGGGTTCGCTCTCGCCCGCCGCCCTCTCCACGGCGGTGCTCGAGGACGACGTCGAGACGCTGTGCACCGTGCCCGGAGTCGGGCGCAAGACCGCCGCGCGCCTCCTCATCGAGCTGAAGAGCCGCCTCGAACTGCCCGACCTGTCCACGCCTCCGAGCACCGCCGCAGCGGGGCGCGGCGCACTGCCGGCGACGCGCACCTCGCGGGCCGAGGCCCGGGCGGCCCTGAGCGAGCTCGGGTACGCGCCCGACGAGATCCGGGGCGCGCTCGACGGGCTGCGCGACGATGTCGGCGTGGAGGAGATGTTGCGCCTGGCGCTCCGAGAGCTGGCCTCGCGGTGAGCCCACGGGCCCGCCGCGAGGTGCTGGCGGTGCCGGACGAGGAGACCGAGGCACCCCGTGTCGTCGACCCGGAACCGGCCGACGGCCAGGAGGAGCTCGAGGAGCTCGGTCTCCGGCCGCGCACCCTGGCCGAGTTCGTCGGCCAGGCCGAGCTGGTCGAGCACCTCGCCATCGTGCTCCAGGCCGCCCGTCAGCGGCGGCAACCGGTCGACCATCTCCTCTTCGCCGGGCCGCCCGGGCTGGGCAAGACGTCGCTGGCCGGGATCGTCGCGGCGGAGATGGGGGCGGGCCTGCGCATCACGGCCGGCCCGGTGCTGACGCCGCGCCGGCGACCTCGCCGCCCTGATCACCGACCTCCAGGACGGAGACGTCCTCTTCATCGACGAGATCCACCGCCTGCACCGTTCGGTCGAGGAGATGCTCTACTCCGCCATGGAGGACGGCCGCCTGGACATCCTCATCGGCAAGGGGCCCACGGCGCGCTCGATCCGCCTGGAGCTGCCCCACTTCACCCTCGTGGGAGCGACGACGCGCACCGGGCTGGTCTCGGGTCCGCTGCGAGACCGGTTCGGCTTCGTGGGCCGCTTGGACCTCTACGGGGCGCCGGAACTGCGCGCCATCGTCGAGCGCTCCGCCCGCATCCTCAAGGTCCAGATCGACGAGGAGGGAGCCACGCGGATCTCCGAGCGCTCCCGCGGCACGCCGCGCGTGGCCAACCGCCTGTTGCGGCGCGTGCGCGACTTCGCCGAGGTGCGCGGAGAAGGCTTCATCGACGGAGCGACGGCCACCGAGGGGCTCGAGCTCTTCGGTGTCGACCACCTCGGGCTGGACAAGGTCGACCGCGCCATCCTCATGACGCTCTGCTCGCGCTTCGGTGGCCAGCCGGTCGGCCTCACCACGCTGGCGCAATGTGTCGGCGAGGAGCCCGACACGATTGAGGATGCCTACGAGCCGTTCCTGCTGCAGAGCGGTCTGTTGCAGCGCACGTCACGGGGACGCGTCGCCACCGAGCGCGCCTGGGCCCATCTGGGACGAGTCGGACCCCCGAGCGCCCCGCCCCTCTTCTGATCTTCTCAGAGCGATCGTCGACCGTTCTGAGAACGACCGTCGACCGCGCCCGGAGTCATGGGCTAGCGTTGACGGTGTACGCACCGCGAGCACGAAGCGAGGTGATCCGATGGCAGGCATGACGACACGGCTGCAGCTGTCGGCGCGCGCCTTTGCGGACCTCCTTCCGCTCGCGATCGTCGCCGGACCGGCGCTTGGCCAGGCCAAGTCGGGTCCGACTCACCGCCCCGGCCGCTGACGCCGGCGCCGTAGCGCCGCCCGGCCGCTCCCTGCGGAGCGGTTCGGGCAGAGCACCCGCAAATCCCGCTCGTTCAACGAGCTTGCCGCTGGACACCTCTTTCCCCTTTCCCGTTTCGCAGGAGACTTCACATGGGTGAACGCACCCTCTTCCCGAATGCATCGACCAAGGCCACGTTGGCCTACTGCTGGAGCCAGATGCAGCCCGACCGCGTCGCGTTTGCCTGCAGCAGTGCCGCCATCGTGCTCGGCACCCTGGCCAACGCAGTGGCGGCGCCGCTGATCTTCGCCGCCCTGCTGAGCCGGATCGCCGGGCTCGACCAGCACCCCCACGAGGACCTGTGGCACACCTTCGGCCCGCTGATCGTGGCCTAC
Source organism: uncultured Acidimicrobiaceae bacterium (assembly GCA_963828505.1). Lineage (GTDB taxonomy): Bacteria > Actinomycetota > Acidimicrobiia > Acidimicrobiales > RAAP-2 > Bog-473. The sequence continues at coordinate 93,859 of CAWHFM010000002.1, read as the reverse complement.
GCCATCGTCCTCCTGGTCGCCCTGGCCTTCGGCCGTCTCGGCGGCTGGCTCAACTGGGGTGCGACCCTGCGCGCCTTCGGGCGTGCCATGACCAACGGGTACGACCACCTGATCGGCCTTAGCCACGGCTGGCACACCGACCGCCCCTCGGGCGAGGTGATCGCCAGCCTCGAGACATCGAGCTGGGCCTTCGTCGAGCTGATCGAGGCCATGGTCTGGGGCATCCTGCGCATCGGCGTGACCGTCCTGGGGGCGATCGTCGTCCTCGGCATCGTGGCCTGGCCCGTGGCGCTCGTCATGGCGGCGCTCGTGGCCGTGTTCGCGCTCGTCCTCCGGCTTCGCCTGGGCCGCGTCGTGGCGGCGGAGAAGAGTTTCTCCGACGCCCACTCGCGGGCGACCGGGGTGATCGCCGACACCATCGCCAACCTGACGATCGTCCGGACCCAGGCGGCCGAAGACCGCGAGAAGGACCACGTGGCCGCCCTCGTCGGCGACTCGGTCAACGCGGACTACCGCGCCCGGCGCGTCTTCACCGCCACGCGGCTGCAGATGGAATCGGCCATGGCGTTCTTCAACTGGGCCGCGGTGGCGGTCGGTGTCGTGCTCGCGCTGCACCACGTCGCGGCGGCCGGCGCCGTCTACCTGATCCTGTTCTACGCCACCTTCGTGGGCACCAGTCTGGAGGAGTCGTTCGAGTTCATCCGCCTGATTTCACGGGCGGTGGGCCGTTGCGCCAAGTTCGCCGGCATCGTGGCCACCGAGCCCGACATCGTCGACGTCCCGACGGCCGCCGACATGGTGGTCGCCCGGGGACGGGTGGAGTTCCGCTCGCTGCGGTTCGCGTACCGCGACGGTGCGCCGCTGTTCGACGGTTTGGACCTGCGCATGGAGCCAGGGGAGCACGTGGGGCTCGTCGGACCCTCGGGCTCCGGGAAGACGACGCTGACCAAGCTGCTCCTCCGCTTCTCGGACCGTGACGGGGGTGCCATCGAGATCGACGGTCAGGACATCGCCCGGGTCACCCAGCAGTCGCTCAGGCGGCACATCGCGTACGTGCCACAGGATCCACAGATGCTCCACCGCACCATCGCGGAGAACATCTGCTACGGGCTGGAGCTCCCCGGCGGGCCCGATATGGATCTGGTGCGCACGGTCGGGAAGGCCGCGTGCGTCGAGGAGTTCGTCCAGCGCCTCCCGGCCGGCTACGACACCGTCGTCGGCGAGCGGGGGATGAAGCTCTCGGGCGGCCAGCGCCAGCGCGTCGCCATCGCGCAGGCCATGGCCAAGGGCGCGAAGGTGCTCGTCCTCGACGAGGCGACCTCCGCGCTCGACTCCGAATCCGAGTCCATGGTGCAAGAGGCCCTGTGGCGTCTGATGGAGGGCACGACGGCGTTGGTCGTCGCCCACCGGCTCGCCACCATTGCGCGCCTGGACCGCATCGTGGTGCTGGAGCACGGGCGGGTGGTCGAGCAGGGCACCCATGCCGAGCTGCTCTCGGCCGGACGCGCCGGGGTCTACGGGCGCCTCTGGGAGCACCAGTCGGGCGGCTTCCTCGCCGCCTGAACCGAGGCCGGGCCACCGGGGCGTTCCCGGTGGCCCGGGCGGTGCCGGCGCGACGTCCCCCGGCCGCCAGGGAACCCCTGATCGCAAGCACTAGGGTGTCTCCTCGCAACGGTTTCAGCCCAAGGACCTCCTATGACACCCTCCACGGCGCTCCTCCACTCGCTCCTCGCCACAACGAAGTCGAGCTCCAGCCCGCTGCTCACGCTGCTGCCCCTCCTCGCCATCGGTCTGCTCGGATATTTCTTCTTCATCCGGCCCCAGCAGCGCAAGGCCCAGGCGGCACGGCAGTCCCAAGGCAAGGAAATCGAGATCGGCGACGAGGTCCAGACCGTGGGCGGGGTCATCGGGACGGTCCTCGAGATCCACGGCGATCGCTACACCCTGCTCACCGGAGCCCTGGGGGAGGACGGGAACCTCGACGGGCCCCAGCCCACCAGGATCGTGTTCGTACGCCAGGCCATCGCCCGCAAGATCGAGCCCATCGCAGACGTCGACGTCCAGGACGTCCAGGTGGCCGAGCCCGAGACTTCGAGCAACGGCGACGCCGCGCACGACGCCCACCCGGCGGACGACGGGGAGGCCGAGGAGGCGTGAGCCCCAAAGCGGGGGGCCGGGCCCAGCGCCGACAACGGCGGAACCTCCTCATCAGCGTCATCGTCGTCATCGCCATCTCGCTGGGTTCGTTCGCCGCGGTGGTCGCCGCCCGCTGGTCGCCCCGCCTCGGCCTGGACCTCGCCGGCGGCGTCGCCGTCGTCTACACGGCGCAGGGTGCGCACGTGACGCCGTCCGACCTCGACGAGACGGTCAACATCTTGAGCCTGCGCGTCAACGGGCTGGGCGTGTCCGGCGCGCAGGTGCAGACGACGGGCAAGGACCAGATCTCGGTCTCCATTCCCGGTGTCAAGGACGCGCAGCAGGTGCTGGACCAGATCGGCGAGACGGCCCGCATGTACTTCCGCCCCGTGCTGTGCTTCGGCTATCCCCAGGCGATCCCGAAGAACAAGAAGGACGCGCCACCGCTCCGCGGCATCGCGACGATCCCGGCGTGCTCGTCCTCCACCCAGTTGACGGCGTCCAACCTGAACGTCCAACCGAACAACTCGCCGCAGGGGTACTCCGAGAACAACGTGCCTCCAGACCCGCAGTTCGAGGCCTATCCCTCCACGGACGTGGCCAAGCCGAGCTATCCCACCAGCACGGTGCTCCTGCCCGGGCTGCAGGGCGCCTGCGGGCTCCATGGCCTGCGGTGCGTGCTCGGGCCGGCCCAGATGACGGGGCGGTCGATCGGGAGCGCCACGGCCACCCAGAACCAGACGGGCCAGTGGGTGGTCGACTACACCCTGGCGGGTGCCGCCGGATCGGCGCTCTGGGACAAGGTGGCCCAGGAGAACTTCCACCAGTTGCTCGGGATCGAGCTCGACGGCAACGTGTACTCGGCGCCCATCATCCAGCCGACCCAGACCGGTTTCACCTCGTTCGACGGCCGGGGTGAGATCTCGGGCAACCTGACCGAGGCGGACGCCCAGGCCCTGGCCCAGGCCATGAACTACGGCGCCTTGCCGGTCACGCTGAAGGCCGCTACGTCCCAGACCGTCACGCCCACGCTCGGCCACGCCGCCCTCATCGCCGGGCTCGCCGCGGGCATCGGCGGCCTCATCCTCGTCCTGCTCTACGTCGTGGCGTACTACCGGGCGCTCGGGCTGGTCGTGATCTCGGGGCTCGTCTTCACGGCCATGATGCTGTGGGCCATCATCTCGGGTCTCGGTCACACGTCGGTGGCGCCGAGCTTCGACCTGGCCGGCATCACCGGTCTGATCGTGTCCATCGGCATCACCGTCGACTCGTACATCGTCTATTTCGAGCGATTGAAGGACGAGACCCGGTCCGGACGCTCCGTGCGGACGTCGGTGGACCGCGGCTTCAAGAGCGCCTGGCGGACGGTCTGGGCGGCGGACTTCGTCTCCTTGCTGGCGGCCATCGTCCTGTACTTCGTGGCCGTCGGCAACGTGAAGGGCTTCGCGTTCTTCCTCGGGCTCTCGACCATCATGGACATGGCCGTCACCTGGTTCTACACCCGGCCGCTCGTGATCCTCCTCGGGCAGAGCGAGCGGCTCCAGGGCTCGGGTGCCTTCAGCATCTCCACCGGGCTCGGCGCGGGCCCCCAGGGACCCGCCGTGGTCGGCGCCGGCGGCATGGCGGGCGCCGCGGCAGGGGGTGGGTCGTGAGCGACGACGGCAAGGGCAAGCGCGACGACGCGAGTGCTCTCGACGAGGTGAGCGAGAAGGACGTCGAGCAGCTCGAAGAGGGCGTCGACGTCGGCGAGCTCGACGAGGACGCACTCGTCTCGGTCGATGTGGCGGCGCGCGCCTTGCTGGCGAAGGGCCCGCGTGGGCACGGCCCGATCGCCCGGCTGTACCGGGGCGAGACCCGCTTCGACTTCGTCGGCCGCCGGAAGATCTGGTTCAGCGTCTCCACCCTCATCATCGTGCTCGGGATCGTCTCCATCATCCTGCGCGGCGGGCTGAACCTCGGGATCGAATTCAAGGGTGGCACGGAGTGGACGATCGCCGCACCCGGGATCACCCAGGCCCAGGCCACCGACGCCCTGAAGGGCACCGGGGTGATCGACCCGACGGTCGAGCTCCTCGGCAGCGGGAAGAACCAGACGCTGAACGTCCAGTCCGACATCAACCGGCTCAGCGAGACTCAGCAAGAAGCAGTGAGCACCCGGGTGCAGAAGGCCATGATCGAGCTCACCGCGCCGCACGAGTCCCACGGGTCGACCGGGTCGACGACCTCGACGACCGCCGCCAGTTCCTCGACGACCACGACCACGACCTCGCCCCAGAATGCCAATGCCGTGCTCAAACCGGTGACGGACAAGATCAGCATCACCACCGTCGGCCCGACCTGGGGCTCGTCCATCACCGACAAGGCGATCCAGGCCCTGATCATCTTCTTCATCGTCGTGGCGATCTACATCAGCTTCCGCTTCGAGCCGAAGATGGCCCTGGCGGCCTTCATCGCGATGATCCACGACGTCCTGGTGGCCATCGGTATCTACTCCATCTTCAACTTCCAGGTCACACCGGACACGGTGGTCGCCATCCTGACCATCCTCGGCTACTCGCTCTACGACACCGTCGTGGTGTTCGACCGCGTGCGCGACAACACGAGGGGCATCGGCAGCAGCGGCCGCATGACCTACCCGCAGCTGATCAACCTGTCGATGAACCAGACCCTGGCCCGGTCGATCAACACGTCGATGGTGGCCATCCTGCCCGTGCTCTCCGTGCTCGTCATCGGCGCCCAGGTCCTCGGTGCCGTCACGCTGCAGTCCTACGGGCTCGCCCTCTTCGTCGGCCTGCTCTCGGGTGCATACTCGTCCATCTTCATCGCCTCACCCGTGCTGTCCATGATGAAGGAGCGTGAGGACCGCTGGGTATCGGTCGCCCGCCGGTTGGAGCAGCGCGGCGAGGGCCACACGTCGTTCTCCGCCGTCGACGCCGCCACCATGGGCACCGCGATGAGCGTGGCGGCCTCGGGCCAGCCGGCGCGACCGGGCGGCAAGGGTGCGCCTGCCGCATCGAAGCCCCGGGGCACCAAGCGCAGCGGGCCCATCCGCCCCGGTTCGGGGAGCGGCGGCGGGAGTGGCAGCGGTGGTGGCAGCGGTGGAAGTGGAAGTGGTGGAAGCGGCTCGGGCAGCGGCAGCGGGAGCGCGGCGGGGACGGGCACCGGGACGGTCGTGATGGACCGGCCGGCCGGGTCGAGCCCCCCGTCGTCGACGGCCGCGCCAGCATCAGCGTCGGGTGCGCCATCGGGCGACGCAACGCCGGCGGCGGCACCCGCAACGGCACCGCGGCCGCGCAAGCACAAGAAGAAGCGTCGCCGCTGAGTTGGTGACCCTCGAGAGGGGGTCAGGATTTGTTTTCCCTGGCGGGTAGCCTGGACAGATGGTGTCGCTGGCCAAAGTGAGCACCACGACGCAAACGCAGTCGCAGGCGCAGATGGTCGACGACCTGCTCGCGCCCCTGCTCGGGGAGTTCGCCCGCCACCGGCCCGAGGACGAGGCCGGCAGCATCATCGAGGCCGGCCGGGTCGCCGCCCGGGCCCACGAGGGGCAGTTCCGCCGCTCGGGCGAGCCCTACATCACCCATCCCGTCGCCGTCGCCACCATCGTGGCCGAGCTGGGCCTCGACGCCCAGACGGTCGCCGCCGCCCTGCTCCACGACGCCGTGGAGGACACGGGGCTGACCCTCGACGACATCGGCTCGACCTTCGGCGACGGCGTCGCCACCGTGGTCGACGGGGTGACCAAGCTCGACCGCCTGCAGTTCAACTCGAAGGAGGCGCAGCAGGCGGCGACCATCCGCAAGATGCTCGTCGCCATGGCGGAGGACTGGCGGGTCCTGCTGATAAAGCTGGCTGACCGGCTGCACAACATGCGCACCCTGGCCGTGATGCCCGAGTGGAAGCAGCGCCGCACCGCCCAGGAGACCTTCGACGTGTACGCGCCGTTGGCGCACCGCCTCGGCGTGCAGCAGGTGCGCTGGCAGCTCGAGGACCTCGCCTTCGCCACGCTGCACCCCAAGCGCTACGCGGAGATTGAGCAGATGGTGGCGGCCCGCGCCCCCCAGCGCGAGGAGTACCTCGAGCAGGTCCTGGTCCACGTCCGGGAGCGGCTCGAGGAGATGGGCATTGGGGCGGACGTCAGCGGGCGGCCGAAGCACCTGTGGTCCATCTACGAGAAGATGGTCGTCCGGGGCAAGGAGTTCGACGACATCAACGACCTCGTCGGCATCCGGGTCGTGGTCGAGTCCGAGAAGGATTGCTGGGCCGCACTCGGCGCCATCCACGCCATCTGGGCGCCGGTGCACGGGCGCTTCAAGGACTACATCAACACGCCCAAGTTCAACATGTACCAGTCGCTGCACACGACGGTCATCGGTCTGGACGGCAAGCCGGTCGAGGTGCAGATCCGCACCTCGGAGATGCACCACCGGGCCGAGTACGGCATCGCGGCCCACTGGGGCTACAAGTCCAAGGAGGACAGCTCCTCGGAGATGGCCTGGCTCCAGCGGATCGCCGACGTCGAGCGTCAGACCGACGACCCGATCGAGTTCCTCGAGGCGCTCAAGCTCGACCTGGAGCAGGACGAGGTCTACGTCTTCACCCCCAAGGGCAAGGTGATCGCGCTCCCGGCGCGCTCGACGCCGGTCGACTTCGCCTACGCCATCCACACCGAAGTCGGCCACCGCTGCATCGGGGCTCGGGTCAACGGCCGCCTGGTGCCGCTCGAGACGCAGCTCAGCTCGGCCGACACGGTCGAGATCTTCACCTCGAAGTCGCCCACGGCCGGCCCGTCGCGGGACTGGCTCCAGATCATCGCGTCCACCCGGGCGCGCAACAAGATCCGCCAGTGGTTCTCACGCGAGCGCCGCGAGGACGCCATCGAGACGGGGCGCGAGGAGCTGTCGCGGGCGATGCGCCGCGACGGCCTGCCGCTGCACAAGCTGCTCAACTCCGCCGCGCTGTTGGACGTCGCCGCCTCCATGAACCTGGCCGACCTCGACGCGCTCTACGCCGCCATCGGCGAGAACCAGGCGTCGGCGCAATCGGTGGTGCAGCGGCTGGGCCGGGTGCTGCGCGGGGGCGAGACGGACGAGCAGCTGCCGACGACCGCGCTGCGCGGCGTCAAAGGACCGCGACCCGGCCGGCGCACCTCGACGGGCGTCTACGTCGAGGGCCTCGACGACGTCATGATCCACCTGGCCCGCTGCTGCACGCCGGTGCCGGGCGACCAGATCATCGGCTTCGTCACCCAGGGCCGCGGCGTGTCGGTGCACCGGGCGGACTGCGCCAACGCGACGGCGCTGGCGGACCAGTCCCGCGAGCGCCTCATGGAGGTCGAGTGGGACCGGGGCGACAACGGGGTGTTCGTGGCCACGATCGAGGTGCAGGCCTTCGACCGCTCCCGCCTGCTGGCCGACGTGAGCCGGGTCGTGTCCGAGCACCACCTCAACATCGTCTCGGCCCGCACGGCGACCACGCCGGACCGGGTGAGCCGGATGTCCTTCGACGTGGAGCTGGCCGACCCCACCCACCTGCACTCGCTCATCAGCGCGCTCAAGCATCTCGACGGCGTGTTCGACGCCTACCGCCAGCTCCCGGGCAAGAAAGCCTGACCCTCGCCGTGCCGGAGCTCTACGAGAGCGAGGAGCCGAGCGCCCCCGCGCCATCCCCCAAGACCCCGACGGGCATGCACGACGTGCTGTGGCCCGAGTCCGCCCGGTGGGAGGACACCGTGGCTCGCTTCGCCGTGCTGGTCGAGGCCGCCGGCTACGGGTTGCTGCTGACACCTGTCCTCGAGCACGTGGGTGTGTTCCACCGCGGCATCGGGGAGGGGAGCGAGGTCGTCGGCAAGGAGATGTACGTCTTCGAGGACCGCGACGGCCAGGTGCTGGCCCTACGCCCGGAGGGGACGGCACCCGTGGCCCGCGCTTTCGTCCAGCACCACCCGGTACCGCCCTGGAAGACCTGGTACGTCGCGCCCTCGTTCCGCCACGAGCGGCCCCAGCACGGGCGCTACCGGCAGCACTCCCAGCTCGGCGTGGAGGCGCTCGGTCCGGCCGACCCCGATCTCGACGTCGAGGTGGTCGCACTGGCCCATGACTTCTTCACAGGGTTCGGCCTGCGCGACGTGACGCTGAAGCTGCACTCCATGGGCGACCGCGTCTGCCGCCCCGGCTACGTGGCCCTCCTCGGCGCCTACCTGGCCGAACGGGCCGAGCAGCTCTGCCCGGCGCACCGGGCCCGCCACCTTCAGAACCCCCTGCGCGTACTGGATTGCAAGAGCGAGGAGTGCCGGGCGGCCACAGAAGACGCGCCCCGCCTGCTCGACCACCTCTGCGACGAATGCCGCGCCCACTTCGAGCGGGTGCGGGCCGGGCTCGACTCGCTCGGGGTGGCCTACGAGATCGATCACCGTCTCGTCCGGGGCTTCGACTACTACACCCGCACCACGTTCGAGTACGCCTCGGGCGCGCTCGACGCGGCGCAGAACGGGATCGGGGGCGGGGGGCGCTACGACGGGCTCGTCGAGATGCTGGGAGGCCCGCCCACGCCCGGCATCGGTTTCGGGATCGGGATCGAGCGCGTCCTGCTCGCCTGCGACGCCGAGGGGGTCTTCCCGACGGCGGATGCGCAGGCGGCACGTCGGCTGCACGCCTACGTGATCGACACGGCGGGCGGGGAGTCGGCGGTCGCGCTCACGGCGGAGCTGCGCCGGGCCGGACTGCGGGCCGACCGGGCCTTCGGAGGGCGTTCCATGAAGTCCCAGATCAAGTCGGCCGACCGCTCCGGGGCCTTGGTGGCGTTGGTGGTCGGCCCCCAGGAGCTCGAGGCGGGCGTGGTGGGACTCCGACCCTTGCGCCGCGACGAGGCCCAGCGCGACGTGCCGAGGGAGGCCGTGGTCGGCGAGGTACGCCGCGTCGTGGAGAATACGCAGTCGACATGAGCGAACCCGTGCCCGAGAACCGCCCCACCGCGCTGCGCACCCACCTGTGTGGCGTGCTCCGGCCCCTCGACGCCGGAGCGAGCGTGCGCCTGTGCGGCTGGGTGGCGCGGCGGCGAGAGCACGGCGAGCATCTCGCCTTCGTCGACCTGCGCGACCACACGGGCATCGTCCAGTGCGTCATCGACGGCACGGTCGACGTCCGCAGCGAGTGGGTGGTCTCGGTGCGCGGGACGGTCCGGCTCCGCCCCGAGGGGACGGTCAACCCCGGGCTCGACACGGGTGAGGTGGAGGTCGGGGACTGCACGGTGGAGGTGCTCAACGAGGCCGAGCCGCCTCCCTTCGCCGTCGACGACCGGGCCGAGGCGGACGAACCGGTCCGGCTGCGCTACCGCTACGTCGACCTGCGGCGGCCACGGATGCAGCGCAACCTGCGCCTGCGCTCGCGGGTCAACGCGGCCATCCGCTCCGCCATGGTGCGCCAGGGTTTCGTCGAGATCGAGACCCCCCTGTTGTGGGCGCCGACACCCGAGGGCTCGCGGGAGTTCTCGGTGCCGGCCCGGCTGCACCATGGGTCGTTCTACGCGCTGCCGCAGAGTCCACAGCTGGCCAAGCAGCTGCTCATGGTGGGCGGGTTCGACCGCTACTTCCAGATTGCGCGCTGCCTGCGCGACGAGGACCTGCGCGCCGACCGCCAGTTCGAATTCTCCCAGCTCGACATGGAGTGCTCCTTCGCCTCCCAGGACGACGTGATGGGATTCGTCTCCGAGGCCGTGCTCGACGCGGCCGAGGCGGCCACCGGCGAGCGTCCGCCCCCGATCACCCGCATGACCTGGTCCGACGCGCTCGACCGTTTCGGCACGGACAAGCCCGACCTGCGCGTGGGGATGGAGCTGGTCGATCTGAGCGGCGTGTTCGAGAAGACCGCGGTCAATGCGCTCTCGGGCCCGGTCGTGAAGGCCATCCTGGTGCCGGGCGCGGCATCGTCGCCGCGTTCGCGCCTCGACGAGATGACCGAACGGGTCAAGGCGTCGGGCGCGGCCGGCCTGGCCTGGTTCAGGGTCGTGGACGGGGAGTCAGGAGCGGGTCTGGACGGGCCGCTCGCCCGCCACCTCGACCAGGCCGAGCGTGAGGGCGTGGTGGAGAGGACGGGTGCCGGGCCGGGCGACCTCGTCCTGGCCGTCTCCGACGAACACGCGACGGCGTGCCGGGCACTGGGTGCGTTGCGGACGGCGATCGCCTCGCCTCCCGTCGGCCAGGGTCCCCACCGCTACGTCTGGGTGGTCGACTTCCCGATGTTCGAGGGTTACGGCGCTGACGGTCGGCCACAGCCGGCCCACCATCCCTTCACCATGCCGTACCCCGAAGACGTCCCCCTCCTGGCCAGTGACCCCATGGCCGTGCGCTCCCAGGCCTACGACCTCGTGCTCAACGGGTGGGAGCTGGGTTCGGGGAGCGTCCGTATCCACCGCAGCGGCACGCAGTCGCAGGTGTTCGACGCGCTCGGGATCGAACCCGACGAGGCGGAAGCCCGCTTCGGCTTCCTGCTCGGAGCCTTCCGCTACGGTGCGCCGCCGCACGCCGGCTTCGCCTTCGGTGTCGACCGCCTGGTGGCGATCCTGGCGGGCGAGGAGAACATCCGCGAGGTGATCGCGTACCCGAAGACGCAGTCGGGCTCCGACCCGTTGACCGGGGCCCCGACGCCGCTGCCCGCGGCCAGCCTGGCCGAGCTGGGCATCCGGGTGGTCGTGCCACCGGCTCCCGCCGGCGGCGAGTCGCCGAACCCCTCGCCGAGCTGACGACGGCAGCGGCCGGTCGATGAGCCTGTTCGAGGACGCCGCCGAGCGGCGCCTGAGCCGCCAGGCCCCGCTGGCGACCCGGCTGCGACCGCGCACGCTCGACGAGGTCGTGGGACAGCAGCACCTCGTCGGGCCCGGCGCCCCCCTCCGGGTCCTGGCCGAGTCCGACCGGGTCGGCTCGGCCATCCTGTGGGGCCCGGCCGGGACCGGGAAGACCACGATCGCTCGCCTGCTGGCCGCGAGCACCGCCAAGCACATGGCGACGCTCTCGGCCACCGCCGCCGGGGTCAAGGACGTGCGCGAGGCGTTGGCCGACGCCGAGCGGCGCCTGGGCGAGCAGGGCCAGGGGACGATGCTCTTCATCGACGAGGTGCACCGGTTCTCCAAGTCCCAGCAGGACGTGCTGTTGCCGGCGGTCGAGGACGGGCTGGTGGTGCTCATCGGGGCCACGACCGAGAACCCGTACTTCGAGGTCAACCCGCCCCTCATGAGCCGGTCCTCGCTGTGGCGGCTCCACCCGCTCGGTCCCGACGACCTGCGCGTCCTGGTTCGGCGCGGCCTGGCGGAGGAGGGCGCGCACGCCGGCGACGAGGCGATCGACGCCGTCGTCGCCGCCTGCGAAGGCGATGCCCGCGCCGCGCTCACGACGATTGAGGTCGCAGTGGCGCTGGCCCGGTCGCGCCCCGATGCGGCGGACCCGGTGCTCCTGAGCATCGACGACATGGCCCGCGCCCGCGACGGCCGCCTGTTCCACCAGGGCGCCGACGAGCATTACGACCAGATCAGCGCACTGATCAAGAGCGTGCGCGGTTCGGACCCCGATGCGGGTCTCTACTGGATGGCGCGCATGCTCGAGGCGGGCGAGGACGCGCGATTCCTGGCGCGGCGCATGGTGATCCTGGCCAGCGAGGACATCGGGCTGGCCGACCCGCAGGCTTTGCTCGTGGCCGAAGCGGCGGCCCGCGCCGTCGAGTACGTGGGGCTGCCCGAGGCGGCGCTGAACCTGGCCGAGGCCGTGATCTACCTGGCGCGTGCGCCGAAGTCCAACGCCGTCGTCGTCGCGCTGGGCCGGGCCCAGGCCGACGTCCGCTCGGCCGTGTCCCAAGAGGTGCCGGGGCACCTGCGCGACGCGCACTACAAGAGTGCGGCGGCGCTGGGGCACGGGCTGGGCTACGTCTACCCCCACGACGACCCCTCGGGCGTGGTCACGCAGCAGTACCGCCCGGACGCACTCGAGGGCCACGTGTACTACGAGCCCTCGCGCCACGGCGACGAGGGTTCCTGACGCCTCCCATCCACCGGAGAGCCGCCCCGCGACGGCGATTTCGGTCCCGGTAAACTGGCTGAATGGACGCCAACGGACTCAGGGCGGCCTTCACGCGCTTCTTCTCGGACCGAGGCCACGCCACGGTGCCGTCCGCCAGCCTCATCCCGCACGACCCATCGGTGCTCTTCACCATCGCCGGCATGGTCCCCTTCAAGCCCTACTTCCTCGGGGAGGAGCCGGCTCCCTGGCCCCGCGCCACCTCCATTCAGAAGTGCTTCCGCACCCCCGACATCGAGATCATCGGCACGGACACCTACCACTGCACCTTCTTCGAGATGCTGGGGAACTTCAGCTTCGGCGACTACTTCAAGGAAGAGGCCATCCCGCTGGCCTGGGAGCTCCTGACCGAGGTCTTCGGCTTCGACGGCGAGCGTCTGTGGGTCACCGTGCACGAGACCGACGACGAGGCCGAGAAGATCTGGGTCGACCTGGTCGGGGTCCCGGCCGAGCGGGTCCAGCGCATGGGCGACGAGGACAACTTCTGGGCCATGGGGGACACCGGCCCGTGCGGCCCGGACTCGGAGATCTTCATCGACAAGGGCCCCGGCTACGGGGACGACGGGGGTCCCAAGCACGGCAGCGCCGAGCGCTTCGTCGAGCTGTGGAATCTCGTCTTCATGCAGCTCTCCCGGGATGCGGCCGGCCGTCTGACCGACCTGCCGCAGAAGAACATCGACACCGGGGCCGGCCTCGAGCGCATTTTGCCGGTGCTCCAGGGGACCGACTCCATGTTCGACACCGACCTGTTCGCCCCGATCATCGACGTGGCCTCCTCCATGGTCGGGCGGGCCTACGGCGCCGACGAGCGCACCGACGTGGCGCTGCGTGTGTTGGCGGACCACGGCCGGGCCATGACCATGCTGGTGGCCGACGGCGTCCTGCCGGCCAACGAAGGCCGCGGCTACGTGCTGCGCCGGATCGTTCGCCGCGCCGTCATGGCGGCGCGGCGGCTCGGGGTGGACAAGCCCATCGGCCCCGGCCTGGTCCGGGCGGTCATCGACGTGCTCGGCGACGCGTGGCCGGCGCTGCCCAGCCAGCACGACCTCGTCGTCAACGTGGTGGCGAGGGAGGAGGCGGGCTTCGACCGCACGCTGCGGGCGGGGTTGAACCGGCTGGAGGAGGAGCTCACCTCCGGTGCCGGTGAGATCGGAGGCGACGTCGCGTTCACCCTGCACGACACCCACGGCTTCCCGGTCGAGCTCACCGAGGAGCTCGCCCGCGATGCCGGGGTCGAGGTCGACCGGGCCGGCTTCGACGCCGCCATGGCCGAGCAGCGGGCGAGGGCCCGGTCGGCCGCCAAGTCGGTTCGTGCGGGTGACGAGGCCGCCTACCGCGCCCTGCTCGATGCCGAGGGCCCGACGCCCTTCGTCGGTCGGGAGCCCGAGGACTACGAGACGCCGGCGCGCATCGTGGCGGTGCTCGGGGGCGACGACGGCGACGGCGTCGTCGAGCTGTTCTTGGACCGCACGCCCTTCTACGCCGAGGCCGGCGGCCAGGTGGGAGACACCGGCACCATCGTCACCGAGAGCGGGATCGCCGACGTGACCGACACCGTCTACGCCGTCCCCGGGCTGGTGGCGCACCGGGCCACGGTCAGCGGCGAGGTCGTGGCCGGACAGGACGCGCTCGCCACCATCGACGGCGAGCGGCGTGAGGCCATCCGGCGCAACCACACGGCGACGCACCTGCTGCACGCCGCCCTGCGCCAGGTGCTGGGCGACCACGTGCGCCAGCAGGGGTCGCTGGTCGCCCCGGACTACCTGCGCTTCGACTTCTCCCACCACGCCCAGCCGAGCCGGGAGGAGCTCGACGAAGTGTTCGAGCGGGCCAACGACGCCGTCCTCAGTGACGCCCTCGTCGACACCACCGAGACCTCCCGCCAGGAAGCCGAGCAAATGGGCGCCATCGCCTTCTTCGGCGACAAGTACGGCGCCTCGGTCCGCGTCGTGCAGGCGGGGGACGGGTCGCTCGAGTTCTGTGGCGGGACCCATGTCGCCGGGCTCGGCCGCATCGGACCGATCAGCCTGGTCTCGGAGGGCTCCATCGGGTCGAACACGCGTCGGATCTTCGCCCTCACCGGCAAGCCCTCCCTGGGCCGGTCCGTCGAGCGGGAGCACCTGGTCCACGACGCGGCGGAGCTGCTGCGAACCGAGCCCGACGAGCTGCTGGCGGGCATCACCCGGATCATGGAGCGCCAGCGCGAGGCCGAGCGGGAGCTCGGCCGGCTGCGCCAGCAGGCCAGCACGGCCGAGGCCGCCGCCTTGGCGGCCGACGCGGCGTCGACCTCGGGCGTCGTGGTGACGCGGCGCGATGCGGTCGAGCCCGACGACATGCGCTCGCTCGCCCGGGCCGTGCTGCACCACGACGGAGTCCGTGCGGTGGTGTTGGCGGGCTCGCCCGACGGGACCAAGGTCTCCATCGCCGCCGCCACCGACGGCACTCCCGACGCCTCCGAGCTGGTGAAGGCGCTGGGCCCTTTGGTGGGCGGAGGCGGCGGCGGAACGGCTGAGCTGGCGCTGGCCGGCGGCCGGGACCCGTCGAAGATAGAGGTGGCGCTGGCCGAGGCGCGGCGGCTCCTGACCGCGTGAGCGGCGCTCAGCCACGGGCGCGGCCGGCGCCCGGGCGCGGCCGGGTGGCCGCGTTGGACCTCGGATCGCGGCGCATCGGCGTCGCCTACAGCGACAGTGGGCGGAGCCTGGCCAGCCCGTGGGGCACGATCGAGCGCAGCGGTGACGCAGATCGCGATCGGGCCGCCGTCGTCGAGGCGGTGCGCGACGTCGAGGCCGTCGCGGTCGTGGTCGGGTTGCCCCTCAGCCTCTCGGGCCGCGTCGGTCCGGCGGCACGGGCGGCGCTCCAGGAGGCCGACGCCCTCCGCCGCGAGCTCGAGCCGCTGGGGGTGGCGGTGGAGACGGCGGACGAGCGCCTGACGACGGTCGAGGCGCAGCGATCCTTGCGCTTGGCCGGCCGGACCGGGCGTTCCGCCCGGCGGGTGGTCGACAGCGCGGCAGCCATGGTGCTGCTCCAGGCCTGGCTGGACCGCACGTGACCGAGCTGGGTGCCGGCGGCGAGGCGGGGGAAGGAGCGGGGGAAGGAGGAGCCGGGGAAGGAGGAGCCGGGGATCAGGATCCGGTCGAGCCGTCGCGCGCCCAGCGCCGGGCCGCCCGCTCGGCCCGGGTGCACCGCCGCCGTCGCTTCGTGGCCTGGACCGGCGCGGGCATCGTGGTGGTCGTGGCGCTCTTCGCGCTGTGGTACGAGCTCGAGTCCCATGCTCTCGGTTCAGCCGGCCCACAGGTGGTGGTGACGGTGCAACCGGGCGAGTCGACCAGCGCGGTCGTGGACGCGCTGCATCAGCACGGTGTCGTCGGCAGCACCCTGGCCTTCGAGATCGGGGATTTCTTCCACGGCACGCCGACGGTGCTCCCCGGGAGCTACGCCCTGCACCAGAACCAGACCTTCGGCCAAGTGCGCGCCACCCTGGCCGCCGGGCCCAACATCTACCCGGTCGACGTCAGGCCCGGCTTCACCCTGGGCGAGGTGGCGTCCGAGGTCGACGGGGTGCCCGGGCACGCCGACGGGGGGTTCGCCCAGGCGGCGCAGAGCGGGGCGGTGCACTCGGAGTTCTCGCCTCCGGATTCGAACGACCTCGAGGGCATGCTCGGCACCGGGGTCTACGACGTCCTCCCGGGCGAGGGCGACGAGACGCTCCTGCGCAACATGGTGGACCGCTTCGACCGCCAGGCACGCGATGCGGGGCTGAGCACGAGCTCCGCCGCGGCACTCGGGCTGAGCCCGTACGAGGTGATCATCGCGGCCTCCATCGTGGAGAAGGAGGGGTACTACCCGGTCAACATGCCCGACGTGGCACGGGTCATCTACAACCGGCTGGCCCGGGACATGCCGCTGCAGATGGACTCGACCGTCCTGTACGCGCTCGGCCAGGACGGCGGTCCGGTCACGGCCCAGGACGAGCAGCTGCACTCCCCTTACAACACGTACCTCAACACGGGCCTCACCCCTACCCCTATCTGCATGCCCTCGGTCGACGCGCTCCGAGCGGCGGTCGACCCGCCGGGCGGCGACTGGCTCTACTTCGTGCTGGTGCAGAAGAACGGGGTGATGGCGTTCTCGGACACCTACGCGGGACAGCTCGCCAACGAGCGGCTGGCCAAGTCACGTGGTCTGCCCTGACCCGGCACCGGGGACCATGGCCGCCCTGCGCGCCGCGGTCGGTCCCAGCCCGCGGCTCGTCGGCGTGATCGGGAGCCCGATCGCCCACTCCCTGTCTCCTCGGCTCCACACCGCCGCCTTCGAGGCCCTCGGTCTCGCCGGCGCATGGCGCTCCGCCGCGTTCGAGGTGCCGCCGGATGGGGCGGACGACGCGCTGGCCGACATGCGCCGCGCCGACGTCACCGGGCTGTCGGTGACGATGCCGCACAAGGCCGAGGTGGCGGCCCTCGTCGACGGGTGCACCGCCGTGGCCCGCCGCCTGGGCGCGGTCAACTGCGTGGTCAACGACGGCGGCGTGCTGACCGGGACCAACACCGACGGCGAGGGGTTCGTGGCGTCGCTGTGGCGCGGCGTCGGGTTCGACCCGGGCGACAAGCGCTGCCTGGTCCTCGGGGCCGGGGGCGCGGCGCGCGCCGTCGTGCTGGCTCTGGCCGGGGCCGGGGCGAGCTCGGTGGTGGTGGCCAACCGGACGCACGAGCGGGCCGTCGCCGCGGCGGCGCTGGCCGGGCCGGCCGGCGCGGCGGTCGACCTGCTCGACCCGGCCCTGGTCAGGGCGCTGGGGGAGGCCGACCTGGTGGTCAACGCCACCCCGGTCGGGATGGACGGAGCTCCCGACGGCGGAGAGTGGTCGACCGACCCGCGCCGCCTCGGCCCGGGCCAGGTGGCGGCGGACCTCGTGTACGCGCCACGCCCGACAGCCTGGCTGGCGGCGGCCCGGGCGGCGGGCGCGACGACGCTCGACGGCCTGGGCATGCTCGTGCACCAGGCCGCGGCCCAGCTGGCGTTGTGGACCCGTCTCGACCCACCGGTCGAAGCGATGTGGCGGGCGGTCAGCGGCGACGACGGCGGCGACGCCGACGGCGCCGTCGTCCTCGGTTCCTGAGGCGGTCAGGTCGCGGGTTCGGTCGGCCAGAGCTCGGCCCGGGCCAGCGCGGCCACCGACTCCTCGCGCAGCGCGGCGGTGAGGGCGTCGCGCTGGGAGGGAACCGTGTGGAGCATCACCCGCATGGTGACGGTGCTGGCGTCCGCCCCCGCCACGCCGACGAGCGACGGGGGCTCGGTGCAATGGGCGGAGAACTTGGGCCGTGCCGCCACTCGGCGGGCGGCTTCCTCCAAAATGGCGCGCACGCGGTCCAGGTCGGAGGCGCTGGCGCCGGGCAGCGGCACGTCGACCACGGCGCGGGCCCAGCCCCGCGAGAGGTTTCCGATCATGCGGATGTCGCCGTTCGGCACGATGTAGATGGTGCCGTCGAGGGCACGGAGCCGCGTCAGCCGCATGGTGACGTCCTCGACCACGCCGATCACCCCGCCGACGGTCACCGTGTCTCCGACGTTGTACTGGTCTTCCACCGTCATGAGCAGCCCGGAGATGTAATCGCGCACGATCTGCTGGGCGCCGAAGCCGAGGGTGGCTCCAATGATCGTCGCACTGGCGAGGAGGGGAGTGAGGTTGATGCCGAGCATCCCGAGCACAATGGCGCCGGCCACCACGAAGACGAAGAAGCGCCACACGTTGGCCACGACACCGGACATGGTGGCCACCCGCGCCGCGGCCCGGGTCGAACCCGAGCGGGCGGCCGTCTGGTCCGCCACCCGGGCCAGGAGACGCCGGAGCGCCTTGGAGCCGTAGCGCGCCACGATGGCCGCCACGACGACGACGAGCAGGATCTCGAGTGGTCGGATGACGAGGTCGGTGACCGTCGACGCCGTCTGGGGGCTGACGCCGAGCTTCACCAGCAGGTGGTAGAGCCACCCACCGCCCTCGTCCACCGCGCCCACCAGGGCTGGGGGGAGCGGCAGGAGGGGGGCGGTCACGACCGGTATTCTGTCCTCGAATTCACCTTATGACCACACTCGGCAGCACACGCGCCTCCTCGCGGCGCGCCCTCTTCTCGTTCGACTTCGTCCTGGTCGCTGCCACGCTGGCCGTGGCCGCCGTCGGCGTCGTGATGGTCTACACCGCCACGCGCGGGCAACTCCTCGCCCACGGCGAGGACCCAAAGACGTTCCTCAAGAAGCAGGGCCTCTACGTCGTCCTGGGCTTCATCGCCATGGTCCTCGTCGCCGTCTTCGACTACCGGCGGCTCGAGTCCTTCGGCGTGGTGATCTACTGGTTGACCATCCTGGCGTTGCTCGGCGTCTTCGTGGCCGGAAGCAAAGCCCAGGGTGCGGCGCGCTGGTTCAGCCTCGGCCCGCTGCAGCTGCAACCGTCGGAGTTCGCCGTCCTGGCCCTGATCATCGCCGTGGCGTCGTACTGTGCGCGTCGCGAAGCGGACGGGTTGGCGTGGCGCGACGTGTTCCGCCTGATCATCATGGCGGGCATCCCGATCGCGCTCGTGCTGGTTCAGCCCGACCTGGGCACGGCCATGATCATGGTGATCGTCCTGATCGTGCTGCTCGCCGTGGCCGGCCTGCCCGTGAGGATCCTGTTGATGCTGATCGTGGGGACGGTGCTGGTCGCCCTGGTGGCGGTCGAGGGCGGGTTCCTGCACAGCTACCAGGTGGCTCGGCTGACCTCGTTCCTCAATCCGAACGTCAAGAGCGCCAACCCCTTCGTCAACGAGGCCATCTACAACCAGCAACAGGCGACGAGCGCCATCGGCTCGGGTGGGGTCTTCGGTTCGGGCATCGGGCACGGGGCGGCGACCAACCTCGGTTACGTGCCCGAGCAGCAGACCGACTTCATCTTCACCGCCGTGGGCGAGCAGCTCGGCTTCATCGGCGGGGTCGGGCTCCTCGGCCTGCTCGCCGTGATCGCCTGGCGGATGCTGCGGGCCGCGGTGGTGGCGCGCGACGTCTTCGGACGCTTGATCTGCGCCGGAGTGTTCGCCTTCTTGGCGTTCAGTGTCTTCCAGAACGCGGGCATGACGATGGGGATCATGCCGATCACCGGGATCCCGCTCCCCCTGGTCAGCTACGGCGGGACGGCGGTCCTCGTGTTCTTCATCGCGGTGGGCCTCGCCCTCAGCGTCGGGGCACGCCGACGGCTCCGGTGACGGGGGTCTACCCGGCCGAAGGGGCGCAGGGAGGTGATGCCACGCCGCGATTCCGGGTGGCCGACGTCGACGGAGTCTCCCTCGATCTGCCCTCGCAGTACCCGGCCGTGACGCTGACCGAGAACGAGCCCCCCGGCCGGGTCCTCGTCTTTCCCGTCGGCCTGGCCGAAGGCACGGCGATCGCCGCGGCGCTGCGCCGCATGGATTCGCCGCGCCCCATGACCCACGAGCTCTTCGCGCGGGTGCTCCAGCGCGCCCTGATCGACGTCATCGCCCTGCGGCTGGTCGGCCGTGAGGAGGGCGTCTACCTGGCCGAGCTCGACCTCATGGCCCCCTCGGGTCGCGAGCGGGTCGACTGCCGGCCCTCCGACGGTCTCGTCCTGGCCCTGCGCATGCCGGTTCCGGCCCCGGTCCTGGTCGACGAGCGTCTGTTCGAGACCTCCGGTGACGTCCTCGGGCCCGGAGCGGATCCCGCCTGAACCGTCCACCCGGCCCGACGGACGCGCCGGTGCCGTGGATCTGATCAGATCCAGGCCATGACCGTCATCAAAATCAACGCCATCACCGTGCCCGAGGAAGCGGGCGACGAGCTGGCCCGGCGCTTCGCCGCGCGCGCCGGCGCCGTCGACGGCCAGGAGGGCTTCGAGGGCTTTGAGCTGCTGCGCCCGACCGACGACCGGCGCCAATGGCTGGTCGTCACCCGCTGGCGCGACGAGGAGTCATTCCGCCACTGGGTGTCCTCGCCCGCGTTCGCGCACGGTCACGCCGGAGCGGACCGGCCGGCACCGCACGGCGGGCCCGTCTCCACCTCGTCGGAGCTGTGGTCCTACGAGGTGGCCGGCGGCTCTCACACCACCTGAGACGAGCCGCGCCCGAGGACCGCCACCGTGTCGCGCCGCGGCTGGGTCCTCTTCTGCGCCATGGGCGTGATCTGGGGGATCCCCTACCTCCTGATCCGCGTGGCGGTCCGTGGCTTCCCGCCCCCGGCGCTCGTCCTGGCCCGGACGCTGCCCGCGGCGGTGCTGCTGGTCGCCATCGCCGCCCAACGCGGTGAGCTGCGCGCCGCCCTGTCCCGCTGGCGCTGGGTGGTGGCCTTCGCCGTCGTCGAGATGGTCTTCCCCTGGTACTTCCTGTCCTCGGCCGAGCAGCACCTGGACAGCTCCACCGCCGGCCTGCTCATCGCCACGGTGCCTCTTCTGGCCGCTGTTCTGTACCCCCTGCTCAGCCCGGGACACGAGCACATGGACCGGCGGCGGCTGGCCGGCCTCCTGGTCGGGTTCGCGGGCGTGGCCGCGCTCGTCGGCATCGACGTCGCCGGGACCGACATGACGGCCGTGGCCGAGATGCTGGTGCCGGCCGTCGGCTACTCCCTCGGCCCACTGATCATCAGCCGCCGGCTGGCCGACGCGCCCAACCTGGGGGTGATCGGCTGCTCGGTGGCCGTGACCGCGCTGGTCTACGCCGGGCCGGGCGCGGCCCGTTGGCCCGCGCACGTGACCGGCGAGGAGTGGCTGTCCGTCGTCACCCTGGCCCTGGTGTGCACGGCGCTGGCGTTCGTGCTCATGTTCGAGCTGATCGCCGAGGTCGGGCCGTCGCGCTCGACCGTCATCACCTACGTCAACCCGGCCGTGGCGGTGCTGCTCGGCGTGACGGTGCTGGGCGAGCCCTTCACCGCGGGCATCGCGGTCGGCTTTCCGCTGATCCTCGTCGGCTCGGCGCTGGCCACCCGCGGCCCCGAGGAGGTGTCCGCCGTGGCGCAGCCCTGAACGGACCCCGACGGTCGCGTGATCGCGCCCGCACCGTTATCGCGCCCGCACCGTTATCCCGCCCGCACCATGGGCACGTCGCCGGGCGCGTCGGCGCGCCCGGCCGCCCGCATGGCCGCCTGGGTCTGCGCGCCCTCGTGCGAGATGCGCAGCAGCAGGGCGATGAGGACATAGTTCGCCAGCAGTGAGGAACCTCCGTAGGCGACGAAGGGCAGCGTGATGCCGGTGAAGGGCAGCAACCGGGTCACGCCGGCCATGATGAAGAAGGCCTGGAAGCCGAGGATGAGCGTGAACCCGGCCGCCATCAGCTTGGAGAAGTCCGACCGTGCCGCCTGGGCGATGCGCATGCCGGCGCCGACGAGCAGGATGTAGGCGAATACGACGGCGGACGCGCCCACGAGGCCCATCTCGGTACCGATGGCGGCGAAGATCATGTCGGTGGTGAGGTTCGGGATCTTGCCCGCCGCCTGGTCGAAGCCGAGCCCCGTCCCCCCGACGCCCCCGCTGCCGAACCCGAACCAGCCCAGCCGCAACTGTCCCCCGTTGAGGTTGGGGTTGGTCGCCGTCTCCCAGGGGTTGAGCCACGCGTCCACCCGGGTGTGGACCTGCCCGAAGTAGCGCGCCGCGACGTAGGCGCCGGCGGCGAAGAGAATCACGCCGAAGATCAGGTAGCCGAAGCGGCCGGTCGTCAGCCACAGCATGGCGATGAAGACGGTGAAGAGGAGCGCGGCGAAGCCGATGTCGCCCTCGAGGCCGATGACCGCCATGGCGGCGCCCCAGGCGACCAGGAGCGGGATGAGTGGTCGCGGGTCGAGCACCAGCCGGTTGCCGAGCCGCGCCGTCGGAATGGACAGCATCTCCTTGTTGGCGGCGAAGTACGAGGCGAAGTAGATCACGAGGAGGATCTTGGAGAACTCAATCGGCTGGAAGGCCAGACCGCCGGCGTGCACCCATAGGTGGGCACCGTTGATGGGGCTGAAGAACAGCGGCGCCACCAGGAGCACACCCGCCAGCAGCAAGAGCAGGTAGCGGTAGCGCTCGAGGTCACGCGAGTAGCGCACCACCAACAGGGTCAGGACGTAGAGTCCCACGCCCAGTGCGGTCCACGCCGCCTGCTCCGGGGCTTCGGGTGGGACCGAGCCGGGCGGGTTCCAACGCGCGATGACGACGTAGCCGATGCCGTTGAGCAGCGCGGCCAGGGGGAGGACGACGGCGTTGGCGTCGGGCACCAGCCAGCGGTTGGCCATGTGCGCCACCAGCGCCAGACCGAGGACGATGCCGAGGAACGGGCCGATGTCCGCCGGCATCTTCGAGTTCAGACCGAGCTCGGCAATGACGTAGAGCCCCACGACGAGCGCAGAACCGAAGAGGAGCAGGCCCAACTCGGTGCGCCGCCTGGGTTTGGGGCCGAATTGGTAGCGGGGGATCGTGGCGCGACGGCGTCCGGGCGGCACGGGCCGAATCGTAGTGGCGGGGGTAGGATCGGCGGTGCCATCGACCCTGCGACGAGCCAGCCCATGACACAGACCGAGCGCCAGACCGACGACGTCGAGCCGGCGGCGCATGGCCCGGGGCGCCCGGTACCGCCGACCTACCAGCAGATCGAGGCCTTCGGCCCGCAGCGGTTCACCAACCGCGAGCAGTCGCGCCTCGACTTCGGCGCCCGCCTGCTCGATCTGGCCGAGGACGACGGCCAGCCCCTGCTGGAGCGCACCAAGTTCCTCGCCATCTTCTCCGAGCTGCTCGACGAGTTCTACCAGATCCGCGTCGCCGCCCTCGAGGACCAGGTGGCGGCCGGCGTGCGCGCGCGTTCGGTCGACGGGATGAGGCCGGGCGAGCAGCTCACGATGATCCGCGGCCGCGTCGAGGAGCTGGTGCACCGCGAGGACCACATCTTCCTCGACCAGATCGTCCCGGGCCTGGCCGAGGCCGGGATCCGCTTTTCGAGCTGGTCGTCCCTGAGTGACGATGACCGCGACCACCTGGTCGACGTCTTCCAGCGCGAGATCTATCCCGTGCTGACACCGCTCGCCGTCGACCCCGGCCACCCCTTCCCGTACATCTCGAACCTCTCGCTGAACCTCGTGGTCGAGGTGCGCCACCCGTACACCGGCGAGCGCCGCATCGCCCGGGTCAAGGTGCCCCCGGCCCTGCCCCGCTTCGTGGTGATGCCCGACGGCGAGCGGTTCGTCCCGCTGGAGCAGCTCATCGCGGCGCATCTCGACTCGCTGTTCCCGGGGATGACCATCGGCCACCACTACGCCTTCCGGGTCACCCGCAACGCCGACCTGGCGCTCGAGGAGGACGAGGCGGACGACCTGCTCGTCGCCATAGAGACGGAGCTGCGGAAGCGGCGCTTCGGCGAGCCGCTGCGCCTCGAGATAGAGGCCGACACCCAACCCGACATCGCCGACCTGCTCGTCAACGCGCTCGGGATCGGCCGTGACGGTGTGTTCCGTGTGTCCGCACCCCTCGACCTGAGCGGGCTCTGGGGCGTCTACGCCCTGGACCGGCCCGACCTGCACGGCGAGACGTGGACGCCGATGACCCCGCCGTTCCTGGCCACGGCGGCCCACGATCCGGCCGAGTTCTTCTCCATGCTCCGCGAGCGCGACGTCCTCGTGCACCACCCGTACGACTCCTTCGCCACCTCGGTCGAGGCGTTCGTGGGCCAGGCGGCGGACGACCCGGCCGTGCTGGGGATCAAGCAGACCCTCTACCGCACCGGGGGCGACAGCCCGATCGTGTCGTCGTTGATCCGGGCGGCGGAGAACGGGAAGCAGGTGGCCGCCATCGTCGAGCTCAAGGCGCGCTTCGACGAGGAGGCGAACATCGGGTGGGCCCGCGCGCTCGAAGAGGTGGGCGTCCACGTCGTCTACGGCGTCCTGGGTCTCAAGACACACTCGAAGACCGCTCTCGTCCTCCGGCGCGAGGACGACGGCGTGCGCCACTACTGCCACGTCGGCACGGGCAACTACAACTCCAAGACGGCGCGCATCTACGAGGACCTCGGGCTGCTGACGGCGGACCGCGAGATCGGCGCCGACGTGGGCGAGCTGTTCAACTACCTGACCGGCTTCTCGCTCCACGCCGACTACCGCCAGATCCTCGTCTCGCCCGTGACCGTGCGCAAGCGCATCATGGCCATGATCGAGGAGCAGGCCGACGCCGGACCCCAGGGCCGCATCATGATCAAGCTCAACGGGTTGACCGACGCCGCCATGATCGACGCCCTCTACCGGGCCTCGGGTGCCGGCGTGCAGATCGACCTGGCGGTGCGCGGTCTGTGCCGGCTGCGCCCGGGCATCCCCGAGCTCTCGGAGAACATCCGCGTCCGGTCCATCGTCGGCAGCTTCCTCGAGCATTCGAGGATCTACCGCTTCGGTGGAGCACCGGTCGATCCGGCGGCCGACCCGGGACTGCCCCTCAAGACCTACATCGGGTCGGCGGACCTCATGGGCCGGAACCTCGACCGGCGAGTGGAGGTCGTCGTGCCGGTGCACGACCCCGAGCTCCAGGCCCGGCTCTTCGAGGTGCTCGACCTGGTGTTCGCCGACGAGACCAACGCCTGGGAGCTTGGCCCGGACCGCCGCTGGCGCCGGGTGCGCAACGTGCACGGGGTCAGCTCCCAGGAGCGGCTCAAGGAGCTGGCGCGAGAGCGCGCCCGTCGCCGCCTCGACAGCGACCTGCGGGTGGGGGAGACCGAGGCGCGGTCGAAGTAGCTACGGTGCCGGCGACGGTGCGGGTGCCGCGGCCGGAGACGGTTCGCAGGCCAGCGCCAGGAGATGCGATCTCCGTCCCGGTCGCTCCGGTGACGTCGTGCGCACCACGCGCCATCCGGTGACGACCATCAGCTTCTCCGCGTCGCCCTCGTGGTACTGGTTCGGCCGTGGCGCGCCGACCGTCCGCAGCACACCGTCGAGCGCGTCGCGTGTTGCTCGAGTAGCCGGCGCCTCGGCGCCGTCACCGGGCACCACGAGGTAGGTCGCGGCCAGGACGCTGCCGGCGGGCGCGCGGGCCCGGAGGGACGAGCAGATGCCCGCGCTCGCCTCGAGCGTCAGTTCGGCGAACAAAGCTTCGGCCACGAAGAGCGAGGGCCTTCTCGCATGGTGCCCCGCGGCGTCCAATGCCGCTCCGACGTCGTCGCCGGTGAGATCGGCGCCGACGTAAGCGATCTCACCTGGGTCGGCGCCGAGGGCGGAGAGGCGGCGCCGCTTGTCCAGCTGCGTCTCGGGGTGGTCGACCTCGAACCACCGCGTCGCGCCGCCGCCGAATCTGAGGGCGCGGCCGTCGTAGCCCGCCCCGAGCAGCACGACCTGAGCGACCCCGTGTCCGATGGCACGGGCCACCTCGGAGTCGACGAAGCGCGTCCGCGCCTCGAGCCGGGTCCGGCGTCCGAACCGCAACGCCATGTGGCCGCGCACGTCACGATTGAGAGCGAGCTCGGCGTCGGCGTCCCCGCCCGGAGTCGACGGGCGGGTGCGCGCCACGCGGCTGCGCTCAGCTGCGACCCAGCGGAGGCCGGCCGAAGGTCGTCCCGGGCGCGCCCGCCGGCCTGGGATCAGGAGGCGACCGGGTTGGCGCCCGCGCTGGCGTGTGCGCGCGCCCGGCCCAGGCGGAGTGAGAGGTAGGAGGCGCCGCCAAAGGGGATGGGAAGCCAGAAGTTGACGAGGCGCCAGCTGAGCACGCCCGCCGCCGCCACCCCTCCGGCGACGCCGAAGCGCGTCAGCACGGCGACCACGGTCAGCTCGATGACGCCCAGGCCGCTCGGGGTGAGCGGGATGAAGGCGAGGATGTTCGCCAGCCCGTAGGCCACGAGCACATCGATCGGAGAGATGTGGGCGCCGAAGGCGAGGAGGAAGACCCACAGCGAGGCGGCGTCGAGCAGCCAGTTGGCCGCGGCCCAGATGCAGGCCCGGGTCAGGAGCTCGGAGCTCGAGGAGAGGATCTTCATGCGGTCGGCGACCTTCTGGACCAGTGACGTCACCGACTCCGCCTTCACGAACGGCAGTCGCTCCGCCAACCGGCTGACGAACGTGGCCGCCTGCTTCTCTCCCCTGGTGAGGAGGAACACGAGCCCGGCGAAGATCGCCAGCAACAAGACCCCCAGGATGGCGGCGAAGCCGTAGAGCGGGTTGTAGCCCTGGAGCGGGATGGAGATGAGCAGCGAGAGCCAGAAGATGACGTTGAGCACGACGGCCGACCCGATGCCCTGGGCGGCCAGCCCGAAGGCGGCCGTGCTGCCCGACACGTCGGACTCGGTGAGCAGGCGGTAGCTGGCCGCCGTCCCGGGCACGGTGCCCCCGGGCAGCACGTGGCTGACGGCGAGCGCCCACATGTTGATGCGGAAGACGCGCCACCGCGGCGGCGCGCCGGGGGAGAGGACGGTGTGCGTGAGCTCCGCGTAGGCGGCCAACGCGGCGACCTCGAGCAGGACGCCGAGGACGAGCCACAAGAAGTTGAGGTGGCTCAACTGGTGGTACTCCCGCCGCGCGCTGGCGAGCTCGGGCAGGAGCACGTACTCGCCCACGAAGAAGAGGAACAGCACCATCAACGTGATCTTCACGTTGCGCGGCAGCCACGACCGGCGTACGGGCGCCGCCTCGGTGCCGCCGTCGGGCACGGACCCGGGCGAGGGCTCGACTTCGGGTTCCGCCTGGTCGCCCTCTTCCATCGCACTCATGCTTGCACGCGACACCGCCGAGAAAGCGCCTCTTCGCAGGTCCGAGCTGCCAAGCTGGGCGCCATGGCCGACGAAGCTCCCCCCACCTGGCGCTCCCGGCTCTCCGGCGGCGCCGAGCGTCGCGGCGTCCCACTGGCCACCATCGTGGTCACGGTGGCCGTCGTGATCGGGTTGGTCGACCTCAACGCCGCCCTCATCGTGGGGCTCTGGGCCATCCGAACCATCGTCGTCTACGTGGTGATCGCCTTCTTCGTCACCCTGCTGCTCACGCCCGCGACGCGCCTCCTCAAGCGGCTCGGGCTTTCCCACGGCGGCTCGGTGGCCCTCGTGTTCCTCGTGGGTCTCGTGGCCTTCCTCGGCCTCGTGTACCTCTTCACCGAGCCCCTGGTCACGAGTGCCGTGCACTTCGGGAGAGAGGTGCCCGACCTCGTCAAGGCGGCGCGGCAGGGCCGCGGACCGCTCGGCCGTCTGGTCTACCGGCTCCATCTTCAGAAGTACCTGTCGCAGGGATCGACCGACATCACGAAGAACGTGACCAAGGTGCTCAAGCCGGCGACCGCGCTCTCGGTCGGCGCCGCGGCCGTGTCGACTCTCGTCGCCGTCGGGACGATCGCCGTGCTGACGTTCTTCACCATGCTGGAGGCACCGCGCCTGTGGGGCGGGTTCCTCAGCATGTTCCGCCCGCCCACCGCCGTTCGGGTCGATCGTGTCGTCGAACGAGGCCATTCGCTCGGTCACCGGGTACATGCTCGGCAACTCCCTCACGTCGGTCGTGGCCGGGATCGTCGTCGGCGTCACCCTGGCCATCCTGGGCGTGCCGTTCGCGGTGCTCCTCGGTGTCTTCGTGGCCCTCGTCGACCTGTTGCCGCTCGTCGGCGGCCTCCTCGCCGGTGTGCCCGTCGTCATCATCGCGGCGATCCATTCCGTTCCGGCGGGCATCATCGTCCTCATCGTCTTCCTCGTCTACCAGCAGATTGAGAACCACATCCTCAACCCGATCGTCATGAGCAGGACCGTGCGGCTCAACCCCTTCTGGGTCCTGCTGGCGGTCCTGATCGGGGCCACGCTCGGCGGGCGTATCGCCGGAGCGCTGGGGGCCTTCGTCGGCGCCCTGATCGGGATCCCGATCGGGGGAGCCGTGCAGGTCATCGTGCGTGAGCTGCGGCGGGGGCCCGATGCCGCCGGATCCCCGCTCGAGCTGTCCGAAGCAGTCGGCACGGCGGGTGGGGCCGATGAGATCTGAGCGCTCGAGCGCCCTGGGTCCGGTCGGGGCCGGCGGGAGGGCCGGGTGCCGCCGTTCCGGGTCCGCCCTGGTGGAGGCGGCTGCTCCCCATAGAATGCGGCCATGCGACCGTTGGTGGTCATCCCCACGTACAACGAGTCGGAGAACATCGAGCGGATGCTGCGCCGCATCCGCGAGTGCCTCCCCGAAGCGGGGATCCTGGTGGTCGACGACGGCAGCCCCGACGGGACGGCGTCGCTGGTCGAAAAGGTCGCCGTCGAGCTGCCCGACGTGCACCTGCTCCGCCGCCACGCGAAGTCGGGACTCGGCAGCGCCTACCGCGCCGGCTTCAGCTGGGGCCTCGAGCGCGGCTACGACGCGTTCGTGGAGATCGACGCGGACTTCTCTCACGACCCGGCCGCGTTGCCCGGGCTCTTGGCTCCGCTCGCGCAGAGCTTCGACGTGTCCATCGGCTCGCGCTACGTCGAGGGGGGCTCCATCCCGAATTGGGCCTGGCACCGCCACCTGCTGCTCGCGGGGCGGCAACGCCTACGCCGACGTCGTGCTCGGGCTCGGCGTCCGCGACTCCACCGCGGGGTTCCGTGCCTACAGCGCCGGCATCCTGCGCCGGCTCGATCTTGATCGCATTCGAGCCGAGGGCTACGGCTTCCAGATCGAGATGACGTACCGGGCCAAACAGAACGGTGCCACGGTGTGCGAAGTGCCCATCTCCTTCGTCGACCGCACCGCGGGTGAGTCGAAGATGTCCACGTTCATCGTCATGGAGGCGCTGGCGCTGGTGACGTGGTGGGGCCTGGGCCGGCTCTGGCATGCACTCGGCGCAAGCCGCGCCGCGAAGACCGAGACGACGAACCAGACCGCGACGACCCAGACCGCGACGATACGCAGACCGCGACGACCCAGACGACGATGACGCACGACAGTGACGCCGACGAAACCGGCGACGGTGTCACGAAACGGGAGCGGGACCGCCAGCGAGACGGAGACCGGGACCGGGGATCCGGTGCGTTCGGCATGACGCTCGAGGGGCCAGCGGCACGCATCCTCGTCGTCGACGACGAGCCCAACATCGCCGAGCTGCTCTCGGCCGCGCTGACCTTCGAGGGCTACCAGGTCGGCGTGGCGGCCACCGGCACCGAGGCCCTCGAGCAGGTCCGCAGCTTCCGCCCCCACCTGGTGATGCTCGACGTCATGCTGCCCGACTTCGACGGCAACGAGGTCTGCCGGCGGTTGCGCAACCAGGGCGAGCAGGTGCCGATCGTCTTCCTCACCGCCCGGGACACCACCCGGGAGAAGGTCGAGGGGCTTTCCATGGGCGACGACTACGTGACCAAGCCCTTCAGCGTGGAGGAGCTCATGGCACGTGTCGGCGCCATCCTGCGCCGCGCCGGCGAGGTGGCCGCCGCCGACACGGCGGTGCTGCGCTTCGCTGATTTGAGCATGGACGTCGACACCCACGAGGTGTGGCGTGACGGCATGCACATCGAGCTCACCGCCACCGAGTTCAACCTGCTGCGCTACCTGCTCGAGAACGCTCGGCGGGTCATCTCCAAGTCCGAGTTGCTCGACAACGTGTGGGGCTTCGACTTCCGGGGCGACCCCAACATCGTCGAGACCTACATCAGCTACCTGCGCAAGAAGATCGACGTGACCGAGCCCGCGCTCATCCACACGATCCGCCGCGTCGGCTATACCCTCCGCCTGCCCCGGGACGGATGAGCCTCCAGAGGCGGCTGGTCGCCGTCATGGCGCTGCTGCTGGTGGTCGGGCTGGCGGTCGCCGACATCGTGACCTACGCCGAGGTGCGGTCCTTCCTCTACGGCCAGGCCGACTCCACGCTGGCCCAGAACGAAGCGCTCGCCTTCGACTACTTCACCTTCGCCGCCTCGCACCACCAACAGCCCACGAGGGCGTCGGTCTCGCGCCGGATCTCGACCGAGGTCTACGTCGTGTTGCTTGACAAGGAGGGCCGGGTCGTCCTCGGGCGCCCCTCCGGTTCGCAGCTCCACCCGGACCCGGCCCCGATCCTCTCTCGGAGCATCCCGGTGCAGCAGGTGCCCGACGACTATCACCGCCTGCACGTGGGCCGCTACGCCGGTTCCTTCCGCCCCGACCCCGATGCCGTCGTCGTCAGCGCCCGGGGCGACCCCGACGGCGTCTACCGCGCCGTCGCCGTGACCGTGCCGCAGGGGACGCTGTACTCCGCGCTTTCGCTCAACCAGACCAACGACACCCTCGACTCGCTGCGCAAGGTGGAGCTGGTGGCCAGCCTGGCCGTCCTCCTGGCCATCGTCGTGCTGGCGCTCGCCATGGTTCGGCGCGGCCTGCGCCCGCTCCGCCAGATGGCCGACACGGCGGGCGCCATCGCGTCGGGCGACCTGACCCAGCGTGTGCCCGAACGAGAGAGCAGGACCGAGGTCGGCCGGCTCGGGAGCGCGCTCAACAAGATGCTGACCCGGATTGAGGGTGCGTTCGCGGAGAAGTCGGAGTCCGAGGAACGCCTGCGCCAGTTCGTGGCCGACGCCTCGCACGAGCTGCGCACTCCCCTCACGTCGATCCGGGGGTACGCGGAGTTGCTGGGCCGGGGCGGCTTCTCCGACGAGGCGAGCAGGCACAAGGCGCTCAAGCGGATTGAGGAGGAGGCCATCCGGATGGGCGGGCTGGTCGAGGACCTCCTCCTCTTGGCCGAGCTCGACCAGGGCCGGCCGCTGCGCGCCGAGCCGGTCGACCTCCGGCGCCTCTGTGCCGACGCCGTCGGGGACTCGTCCGCCGTGGCCCTGGACCACCGCTTCTCGCTCGTGCCCGGCCGTCCGGTGGTGGTCGAGGGCGACAGCGAGCGCCTGGCCCAAGTCGCCCACAACCTCGTCCGCAACGCGGTGGCCCACACGCCGCCGGGAACCGAGGTGCGCGTGTCGACCGGGGTGGCCGGCCCGATGGGCTACATCCTCGTGTCCGACAACGGGCCCGGGATCGCGGACGCTGAGCTGCCTCGAGTCTTCGACCGGTTCTACCAGGGCGATCCCTCGCGCTCGGCGGCAGGGACGGGTCTCGGTCTGGCCATTGTGCGGGCCATCGCCGAAGCGCTCGGTGGCAGCGCAGAGGTCCTCTCGACCACCGGGCCTGGGGCCTCGCTGCGAGTCAAGATCCCGTTGGCCGGCGGCTGAGCCGCCGGCTCCGGGCGGCCTCGCCTCGGGCGTGGCGCTCGAGCCGCGCCCGCAGGTTCCCTCACCCCAGCTGCACTGACGAGCCGGGGAGCACGGCGTCGAGCACCGTGGCCAGCTTGACGTCCGTCTCGGCCGCCTCGGCGTCGGGGTCGGAGGCGGCCACGATGCCCGACCCCGCCCGCAGCGAGACTCCACACCCGTCGGGGTGCATGAGCGCGCTGCGGATGCCGATCATCCACTCGCCGTCGCCCGCCCCGTCCACCCACCCCACGGGTCCGGCCCACGGTCCCCGGGCCTCGCCCTCGGCCCGGGAGATCGCGGCGAGGGCTTCGGCCCGCGGCGTGCCCCCGACGGCGGGCGTGGGGTGCAGGGGCCCGAGAAGCGCGAGCACGTCGGGCGCACCCGGGACGAGCCGTCCCTCCATGCGGGTCCCGAGGTGGGCCACGGAGCTGAAGGCGACCAGAGACGGTGCTTCGGGCACGAGGAGCTCGTCGCAGTACGGCTCCAGCACCCTCGCGATGTCGTCGACCACGTAGCGGTGCTCCTCTCGGTCCTTGGCCGAGCGGGCGAGCGCGCGCTGGGCGTCCGCGTCCGAGCGCGCCGTGTCGCCCCGGCGAACGGTGCCGGCCAGTGGATGGCAGGTGACGCGGCGGCCGTGGCGGGCGACGAGCAGCTCGGGCGTGGCGCCGAAGAAGGTGCCCTCGGGGACGGGCATGGAGAACACCGTGCACGTGGGCTCGGCCGCCCGCAGCCGGCGCAGCACGGCCGAGAGCGCGAGCGGGCCGTCGAGCGCCACCGTCACCGGACGCGACAGCACCACTTTGCGCAACGAGGCGCCCGGGGCCTGCATCGCCGCCACGGCACGAGCCACCTGGTCGCGGTAGGCGCCCGACGAGAGGGTGGTGGTCACGCCCGTCACCGACGGCACGGTCGGGCTCGACGCGTCGGGCGTGGTCCCGTACTGCCACAGCACCGCGTCGAAGAGCTCGTCGGTGCCCGGGAGCGCCGATTCCGCCGGCCCGACGGCGGTGGCCCAGCGCCGGGTCATGCCTTCGGCGTCGCGCGAGATCCCCAGCGTGAACCGGGGGACCACGAGGTGGCCGGCCATGGCCTCCTCGAAGGGGAGCGCACCGAGCGCCAGCGGTCCCGACCCGGGGCAGCGCAACGGATCGTCGCTCTCCATGGCGGCGAGGGCCTCGGCCGCCTCGTCCGCCCGGAGGAGACGGGCCGTGCCCCAGCCGACCAGGGTGAGGCCGGGTCGGTCGAACAGGACGGTGGGCCCCCCGTCGAACTGAAGCGCATCGGGACCGAAGTCGAGCGGCACCGTGCGGGCATGGAGCGGCGGGAGGGGTCCCGGTGACGGCGACGATTCCGCGGTCGATGCCGGGGTCGTCATGGCATGCCCGCCCTGGTCGCCACCACGAGCTGGCTCAGCCCGCCCGCCAGCGGCCGGATGCCCACCGCGGCGAAGCCGGCCTGGACGAGTAGGCGGCGCAGCTCGGGCGCCGCCGGCAGGTACGCCACCGAGCGTGGCAGGTAGTGGTACGCCTCGGCGTCGGAGAGGGCGGCGCCGATCACTGGTACGGCGCGGGTGAACCAGACGTCGTAACCGGCACGAAGGAGCGGCGACTCCGGCGTGTCCACCTCGAGCACGGCCAGGCGGCCCCCCGGGCGGAGGACCCGGGCCGACTCGGCCAGCGTCGCCGCCAGGTCGGTGAAGTTGCGCAGGGCGTAGCCGCAGAGAAGGCCGTCGAAGGCGCCGTCGGGAAAGGGGAGCCGCGCCGCGTCCGCCTCGACCACCGGCGTGATGCCCCCGCCGGCGGCGAGCATCCCCGCGCTGAGGTCGGCGCCGACGACCCGATAGCCGCGGCGCTCAGCGAGGCGGGAGAGGTCACCCGTCCCGCAGGCGAGGTCGAGGACGAGGGCGCTAGGAGGGAGGGCGAGGGCGGCGACGGTGCGGCGGCGCCACGACTGGTCCAACCCGAACGTCATCATCCGGTTCACCAGGTCGTAGCGGGGCGCGATGGTGTCGAACATGGCGCGCACGCGCGCCGTTTTCTCCGGTCCCGTGGGGAGCGGCTGGGACACGGGCCGCCGCCGCGCCGTCAGCGGTAGTAGCGGTAGACGACCTGGGCCACGCAGGCGGGCTTCGGCGCGTCGCGCGCCTCGAGGACGAGGTCGTAGGTGACCTGGACCCCGCCGTCCACGTCCTCGACCGAGGCCACCGTGACGCCCATGCGCAGCTCCGCACCGACGGGGACGGGTGAGGGGAAGCGCACTTTGTTCGCCCCGTAGTTGACGCCGAACTTCATCGCATCGACGCGGAGCATGCCGGTGAGGAGTGCCGGGGCGAGCGCCAGCGTCAGGTAACCGTGGGCGATGGGCCCGCCGAATGGGCCCGTCTTCGCCCGCTCGGGGTCGACGTGGATCCATTGGTGGTCGCCGGTGGCGTCGGCGAACTGGTCCACCTGCTCCTGGGTGATCGTCTGCCACTCGCTGTAGCCGATCTGTTTGCCCGCCAGCTCGTGGAAGGCGTCGACGGTGGTCGAAACGGTGGTGGTCATCGGTGGCTCCTCGGGTCGTCGGTGCCGCGCGCCGACGGGCGCCGGCTCGGTCGATGGGGGAAAATCGCCCCTCGACCTCAGCTCCCGGACGCTACCAAGGCTCGCGTGACCCAAAAGACACCGGCGGCGGTTCGGTCTGCCCCGTCGCGCTGGGCGACGGCACCCGCTCGGGCACGGTCTTCACGCTCACCTGACGCGGCGGGAGCGGCTGCGGGGACCGTACGCTGACCGGCAGTGACTCGACCCACGAGCATGACCACCCGTTCCCCCATCACCACCGGAACATCGGCGGCGGAGGGGCCCGCGCCGCGGTGTTCGGCATCAGCGACGGGCTGGTCACGAACGTGTCCCTCGTCCTCGGCATGGCCGGGGCCAGCCCGGGCGGCTCCATCGTGCGTCTGGCCGGGGTGGCCGGCCTGGTCGCCGGTTCCTTTTCCATGGCCTCGGGGGAATACCTCTCCATGACGGCCCAGCGCGAGCTCATGGAGCGCGAGCTCGAGGTGGAGCGACGAGCCCTGAGCAGGAGCCCCGAAGGGGAGGCGGCCGAGCTCCGGGGCATGTACGTCAAGCGCGGGATCGACCCGGCCGTGGCCGAAGACATGGTGGCCGAGGTGATGCAGGACCCCGAGCTCGCTCTCGAGACCCACGCCCGGGAGGAGCTCGGGATCAACGCGCAGAGCCTTGGGTCCCCGTGGCAGGCGGCCGGCGCCTCCTTCGTGACGTTCGCCCTCGGCGCCTTCATCCCGCTGGTGCCGTGGCTCGTGACGTCGGGCACCGCGGCCATCGTCGGATCCATCGTCCTGAGCGCAGTGGCCGCCGTGGTGGTGGGCGTGGTGCTCGCCACCTTCACCGAGCGCCCCCGCCTCGCTTCCGCGCTGCGCCAGCTGGCGGTGACCGTCGTGGCGGCGGCGGTGACCTACGGGGTGGGCCGTGCCGTCGGCACGGGTCTCGGCACGAGTTGAGGATCCTCGTCAGGAGCAGCTTCGCGGCAATACGAGCGGTCGACGTGGTCGACCGAGAACCCGAGCGAGCGGTAGAGCGACACCGCCGCCTGGTTGTCGGCATCGGTGTAGAGCATCCCGACCGGCACGCCCTGGCGGCCCAGCCAGTCCAACCCGGCCACCGTCAATGACCGGCCCCAGCCCTGCCCGTGGTGGGCCGGGTCGACGCCGATGACGTAGATCTCGCCGAGGACGGGCACTCCCTCGGGGTCGCGGTGGATCTTGGTCCAGCACGAGCCGAGGAGGCCGCCACCCGGGGGATCGTCCGCCACGAGGAACCCCTCGAGATCCACCCACTCGGCCGAGAGGCGCTCCTCCAGCTGCTCGCGGGTCCACGAGCCCTGCTCGGGGTGGCCCGCGAAGGCGCGGTTGTTGGAACGCAGCCACGCCTCCTCGTCCTGTCCCCGGACGAAGGGGCGGGTGACGAGCGGGCGCGTTTTCCGGTGCACCTCGGGGTCGAGCGGAAGGGCCACACGCATCTGGAGCAGGTCCCGCTCGGGGACGAAACCCAGGCGCGCCGCTTGCTGATCGGCCGTCTCGCCGGCCTGCATGGCCCACAGATGCACCGGGGCCGAACCGGTCACATCCCGCTGGAGGGCGCGCCCGACCAGCGCGGAGAAGGTCCGCGGGCCGTCCTCGCCGAGCGGGTCGAGCACCACGTGCAGCGTGACGGAGCCGTCGTGGTCCGGAGTGACGACAGCGCAACCGAGGAGCTCTCCGTCGTCGCGGGCGGAGAGGACCCGGCTTCCCTCCGGCGGGTGCAGCAGGCCGGCGAGAGCGAGCCGCTGAGGCTCGGGCAGCGCCGGGTGCGCGTCGGCGGCACCGGCCCGTCCGACCAGCGCCACGAGGGCGGCCCGCTGATCGGCGTCGAGACCGGTCAGGGCGGCCACCTCCACATGCACGATGGCCAAGGTAACCCGCTACGTTGACCCGATGGCGAGGCCGCGCAGTCCGAAGGGGCGCGCCCGGTTGGCGCTCGAGCGGCTGGCCGAGCTGTATCCAGGCACCGCGGAGGAGCTGTGCGCGCTGGACCATCGGAACCCCTTCGAGCTCCTGGCCGCCACCATCCTGTCGGCGCAGACGACTGACGCTCGGGTCAATCTGGTCACACCGGTGTTGTTCGCGGCCTACCCGGATCCGGCCGCACTGGCCGCGGCGAACCCCGAGGACGTCGAGGAGATCATCCGTACCACCGGGTTCTTCCGCTCCAAGACCAAGAGCCTGATCGGCATGGCGTCGGCGTTGATGGATCGCTTCGGGGGCGAGGTGCCGACGGCGCTCGAGGACCTGGTGACGATCCCAGGAGTGGGGCGCAAGACCGGCAACGTCGAGCGCAGCGTCGCTTTCGGGCTCCCGGGGCTTCCGGTCGATACTCATGTCCTTCGCGTGAGCCGGCGTCTCGGCCTGACCGAGGGCATGACGGCCGCAGAGCAGGAGGACGCAGTGAAAGTAGAGTTTCGCCTGAACACGCTGGTCCCGGCCGGCCGAGCGCGGAGTCTTCAGTTTGCGGATGATCTTGCACGGTCGATCCGTGTGTCTCGCCCGAAAACCCGAGTGCAACCGGTGTTCAATGGCAGACTTCTGTCCAACGGCTCCTTAGGCGGATTTCGGTTTTTTTCGCAAATGTGGGGTTGCGCGATGAAATTCGAGATCTGAAGCGTTAACATTTCGATTGGAACCGGTTCCCGCCACCTGGTTCCAAAAGAGTCAGAGCCGGGATCCGCCTCCTGGCCGACTCGCCCAATGCCGGCCTTCGGGCCGGCATTGGTGCGTTCGGGGCCGATTTCTCCTCGTGTCGAGTCGCCCTTTTCGTCGACTCCCACCGGACTCGTGCGCCTCCTGGTCCAGCAAGTGTGACGCCTCGGAGTAGTACTCGAGGTGCTACCATCGGAGGGCGATGGTGACCAAGCGCTCGGTGTCCCTGGACGACCAGGTGGCGGCTTCGGTCGAGGAGGCGGCACGCCAGGACGGCGTTTCTTTCAGCGCCTGGCTGTCGAGCGCGGCCGAGAAACAGCTACGGGTCCGTCAGGGCCTACGGGGGGTGGCGGCCTGGGAAGGCGAAACCGGCTCGCTGAGCGCCGAGGAGCTGGCGGCCGGTGAGGCCCTGCTGGCCCGGCTGCGGTCGGGCGTCTCGGGCGTCGCCTCCCGCGTCCGCCGCCGGTGAGTGCGGGCCGGCGCGAAGGGCTCGTCTACGGCTTGGGCGCCCTGCACGCCGCGGCGCGTGGAGACCGAGTGATGTGGTCCTTGCATCGCGCCGCCCTCTCCAACGGCATCGTGCCGTTCATCCCGGCGGTGGCGGTCGCCGAGGGGTACCGCACCGAGGGGCGGAGCGACCGCGTCTCGGAGCTGCTGGCCGGGACCGAGGTCGAACCCTTCAGCGGCGAGACCGCCCGGAGAGCCGGCGAGATCGCCGCCCGCTGCGACACCTCGGACCTGGCCGCGGTGGCCGTGGTGGAGCTGGCGGAGCGGCGCAACTGCGCGGTGGTGTCGCAGCGCCAGCCGGTGCTGCGGGCGGCGGCCACCATGCTCGGGCACGAGCTCGTCCTCTACGCCGTCTGACCTCGACGGTCCGGGGCCGGCCGGGCTGAGCCGACCGCCCCGATCCCGACCCGATGCCGATCCCGATCCCGACGCTGGACCCTGGAGCACATCCCGGCCCTGGACCCCGAGTCGTCGCCCGCCTACGCCTACGCCTGAGCAAACCGTCGCAGGCGCCGCAGAGCGCCCGCCAGCGAGCGTTCGACCGCGATCAGTTCGTGCGCCGTGTCCTCGTCGCCCTGCGCCAGTGAACTGTCGGCCAGGCCGCGCACCCGGTTGTGGAGCTCCTCGAGGGAGGACGTAAGGGACGAGATCTCGGCAGCGGTCGACATGCCACGATGATGGCCGATCGCCGACGGCGACCGATCCACGGGCACCGGAGGCGCCCAGCCCCACCGGTAGCCTTGTGACCTCATGTCGCTCCGCGTCGTCGACCTCCGCGGCACCGCACCGCCCTATGACGAGGTGCTGCCGCGCCCCGGCGCACCCGGCGCGGACGTCCGCGATGCGGTGGCGGCCATCCTGGACGAGGTTCGTGTCGGCGGGGATGCCGCCGTCATCCGCTGCACCGCCCGCTTCGACGGGGTGGACGTCTCCGGCGGGCTGCGGGTCCCGCCCGAGGAGGTCGAGCAGGCGCAGCAGAGGGTGGACGGTGCGCTGCTCGACGCGCTGCGGACGGCCTTCGCGCGGATCGTGGCCTACCACGCCGACGAGGGCGTGCCGCCGGGTGATCATGTCGACGGAGGGGTCACCGTCTCCCACCTGACCCGGCCGGTGGCCCGGGCCGGGATCTACGCGCCCGGCGGCCGGGCTAGATACCCCTCGACCGTCCTCATGTGTGCCGCCCCGGCCAAGGTGGCCGGCGTGGGCAGCATCGCTCTCTGCGTGCCCCCCTCGCCGGACGCCGGCGGCGCGGTCGACGACGCCACGCTGGCCGCCGCCGCCGTCGCTGGCGTCGACGAGGTCTACCGGATCGGCGGGGCCCAAGCGGTGGCCGCGCTGGCTTACGGCACCGAGAGCGTGCCGGCGGTCGACGTCGTCGCCGGTCCGGGCAACGCCTACGTGGCCGAGGCCAAGCGCCAGGTCGCCGGCTTGGTCGGGGTGGCCTCCGCCTTCGCCGGGCCGTCCGAGATCGTCGTCGTGGCCGGGCCGGGCACGCCGCCCGCTTTCGCCGCGGCGGACCTGGTGGTGCAGGCCGAGCACGGGCCCGACGGCCTGGCCTGGCTGGTGACGTGGGACGACACGGTGCTCAAAGAGGTCGACGCCGAGGTCGACCGCCTCGTGGCGTCGTCGCCCCGGCGGGCCGACCTCGAGTCCACCCTCGCCTCGTCCGGCGTCGCCTGCCTGGTCGACGGCCCCGGCGAGGCCATGGCGGTGGCCAACACCGTCGCTCCCGAGCACCTGGAGCTGATGGTCGACGACGCCCTGGGCGCCGCACTGCTCGAGCAGGTCCGCCACGCCGGCGCGGTGTTCCTCGGCCCCTGGTCGCCCGCCAGCATGGGCGACTACGTGGCCGGGCCCAACCACGTGCTGCCGACGAACCGCACGGCACGCTTCGCCTCGGCATTGCGCGCCGACGACTTCCGCACCCACGTGCACGCCGTGCGGGTGACGCCCGGCGCGTTGCGCGCGCTCGGTCCCCACGCTGTCACGCTGGCGCGGACCGAGGGCCTGCCGGGCCACGCGGACTCCGTCAGCATCAGGCTGGCCGCGCTGGAGCAGGCGCAGGAGCAGGAGTCGGAACAGGAGCAGGCGTCGGAACAGGAGCAGCCGGAGTCGGATCGGTGAGCCGCGTACCCCCCGTGCGCCCGGACCTGCAGCTGAGCGAGGGCTACCACTCGCCCCAGGTCGAGGCTGAGGTCCGCCTCAACACGAACGAGTCCCCGTTCGCTCCGCCCGACGCCTGGCGCGAGGAACTGCTCCATGCCCTGGGGGACGTCTCGTTCCACCGCTACCCGGATCGTCGCGCCACGGGGCTGCGCCGAGCGGTCGCCGAGCTGCACGGCGTCGACCCCGACGAGATCTTCTGTGCCAACGGCTCCAACGAGGTGCTCCAGTCCCTCCTGCTCGCGTTCGGCGGCCCCGGCCGGCGGGCGGCGATGTTCGAGCCGACCTACGCGCTCCACGCGCACATCGCGCGCATCACCGGGACGTCGGTGGTGGCCGGATCCCGCGACGACGACTTCCGCATCGACCCCGACGCCGCCCGCCGCCTCTTGAAGGCCGAGCTGCCCGACATCACCTTCTTGTGCTCGCCGAACAACCCGACGGGCCGGGCCGAGCCGCCCGAGACCGTGGCCGTCGTGCTCGAGTACGCCCCGGGGCTGGTGATCGTCGACGAGGCGTACGGGCAGTTCTCCGCCTGGTCCGCGCTCGAGCTGCGGGGAGGGGGTGGCCGCGACGGCCACCCGAGCGACGCCGACCGGTCCGGCCTCGTGGTCACGCGCACATTCTCCAAGACGTGGGCCATGGCGGGCGCCCGGCTGGGATACGCCATCGCCCACCCCGACGTCGTGCGCGCCTGCGAGGCGGTCGTGCTGCCCTACCACCTCTCGGCCCAGACGCAGCTGGCCGGCCTGTTGGCGCTGCGTCACATGCCCGAGATGGAGCGGCGGGTGGCGCTCATCGCCGAGGAGCGGGGGCGGCTCGCCGCCGCCCTGGCCGATCTGCCCGTCGACACGTGGCCCTCGGACGCCAACTTCATCTTGTTCCGGCCCCGGGAGCGCCAGGCCGACGATGTCTGGCGCGCCCTGTTGGAGCGTTCCGTCCTGATCCGCAACTGCGCCGACTGGGACGGTCTGCGCGGCTGCCTGCGTGTCACGGTGGGAACGCCCGAGGAGAACGACCGCTTCCTGCTCGCGTTGAAGGAGAGCCTGTGAACACACACGACGATCCGGTCGGCAGCGCTGGTGGCGGCAGTTCGGTCTTCGCACCGCGGCTGGCCCGAGCCGAGCGGGCCACCAAGGAGACCACGATCGCCATCGAGCTCGACCTCGATGGCACCGGGGCCACCGCCGTCACGACGGGCCTGCCCTTCTTCGACCACATGCTGAGCCAGCTCGGGCGCCACGGCTCGTTCGACCTGCGCATCGAGGCGAGTGGCGACCTGCACGTCGACGCGCACCACACGGTCGAGGACGTCGGCATCGTCCTCGGCGGCTGCCTGGCCGAGGCGCTCGGCGAGAAGGCGGGGATCCGGCGCTTCGCGTCCATCCTGCTGCCCCTCGACGAGGCGCTCATCGAGGTTGCGCTCGATCTCTCGGGCCGCCCGTACCTGGCCTACGGCCTCGACTTCGCGCCCGACACCCCAGGGCTCGGGAGCCCGCCTTTCGATCCGCAGTTGGCAGAGGAGTTCTGGCGCGCCTTCGCCACCGCGGCCGCCATCACGTTGCACGTGCGCCGGCTCGAGGGCAAGAACACCCACCACATGCTCGAGGCGAGCTTCAAGGGCATTGCCCGGTGCCTGCGCGACGCGGTGCGCGTCGAGGGGGTCGGCGTGCCCTCGACCAAAGGCAGTTTGTGACGGGCGGACCGCGGATCGCCGTCCTCGACTACGGCATCGGGAACCTCCGGTCGGCCGAGAAGGCCCTCCAGCACGTCGGCGCGGCGGCGCGCCTCGTCACCGACCCGGCCGAGGCCGAGGCCGCGGACGCGCTCGTCCTGCCCGGCGTCGGGGCGTTCGGGGCCTGCGCCGACGCGCTGCGCGAGCGGGGCCTCGAGGAGCCGGCCCGCCAGGCCCTCCGGGCCGGCGTGCCCTTCTTCGGCGTCTGCGTCGGCTTCCAACTCCTCTACGAAGGTTCGGTCGAGAGCCCGTCGGCGCGCGGGTCTCGGCGTGTTCCCCGGCCTGGTCGGGCCCCTCCCGCCCGGGGTGAAGCACCCGCAGATGCAGTGGAACCGTCTCACGGCGCCGGCATGCGGCGACGACGCGGAGGAGCCGGCGCTCCTGCGCGGCCTGGGCGAGCGGCCCTGGGTCTATTTCGTGCACTCCTTCGCTCCCCCCGTGGGGCCGGAGACGGTGGCGGTCTGCGACTACGGCGGTCCGGTGGCGGCGCTGGCCCGACGAGGCTCCCTCTGGGGGGCACAGTTCCATCCCGAGAAGTCGGGTGTGACGGGCCTCTCGTTGCTGGCCAACTTCGTGGCGCTGGCCGGCTGATGGAGCTCCTGCCCGCTATCGACGTTCGCGGCTCGGAGGCCGTCCGACTGACCCAGGGCGACTTCGAACGCGAGCAGCGCTACGGCGACCCGGTCGAGTTGGCGCAGCGCTACGTGACGGCGGGCGCCCGCTGGCTGCACGTGGTCGACCTCGACGGGGCGCGGACCGGGGTCCCACACGAGCGATCGGCACTGAACGAGATCCTCCGCCTGGCGCGCCACGGTGGCGTCGACGTCCAGTTCGGCGGGGGCGTGCGCGCCGAGGACGACGCGGCCGAGCTGCTGGCATCGGGCGTGGCTCGCGTCGTTCTGGGCACGGTCGCCCTCGAGGATCCTGCCCTGGCCGCGCGCTGCGCTCGGCGCTGGCCGGGACAGGTGGCCGTCGGGCTCGACTACCGGGTCCGCGACGACGGGGTGGCCGAGGCCCAGGGGCACGGTTGGCTCTCCGGCTCGGGCCTGGCCGTGAGCGAGCTCCTCACGCTCTGGGCGGCCGAGCCGATCGGCGCCGTCGTCGTGACCCCGGTGGCGCGTGACGGGATGCTCTCGGGCCCCGACACCGAGGGGATGGCGGCATTGCTCCTGCAGACCGCGCTCCCACTCGTGGCCTCCGGCGGCGTCTCGGCCACCCGGGATCTCCTCGGGCTGGCGCGCCTGCAGGCGGCCGGCCGCCGGTTGCGGGGCGCCATCGTCGGACGGGCCCTGGTCGAGAAGCGCTTCAGCGTCGAGGAGGGTCTGGCCGCGTGCGCAGCGTCCGCGTGATCCCGTGCCTCGACGTCGATGCGGGGCGGGTGGTCAAGGGTGTTCGCTTCGTCGACCTCACCGACGAGGGCGATCCGGTCGAGCTGGCGGCGCGCTACGACGCCGAGGGGGCGGACGAGGTCACCTTCCTCGACATCACGGCCTCCTCCGACGGGCGCGACACCATGGTGTCGGTCGTCGCCCGCACGGCGGAACAGGTGTTCATCCCCCTCACCGTGGGTGGCGGCGTGCGCAAAGCCGACGACGCGCGCCGGCTGCTGCGGGCCGGTGCAGACAAGGTGGGGGTGAACACGGCAGCTGTCGAGCGCCCCGCGCTCGTACGCGAGATCGCGGACGAGTTCGGGGCGCAGTGCGCGGTGGTGGCGATCGACGCCCGGGCCTGGCCCGACGGCTCGGGCTGGGAGGTGCACACCCACGGGGGGCGCCGGCCCACGGGGCTCGACGCCGTGAGGTGGGCGGCCGCGTGCGCGGCTGGGGGCGCAGGGGAGATCCTGCTCACCTCCATGGACCGCGACGGGACGAGGGACGGCTTCGACCTCGGCCTGACGCGCGCCGTGGTCGACGCCGTCGACGTTCCCGTCGTGGCATCGGGGGGTGTGGGGCGGCTCCAGGACCTGGTCGACGGAGCTCAGGACGGGGGAGCCGATGCCGTCTTGGCCGCGTCCATCTTCCATCGCCGCGAGTTCACGATCGGCGAGGCCAAGGAGTACATGGCCGCCCACGGGGTGACCGTGCGCCCGGCCTGACCTGGCAGGGAG
This sequence comes from uncultured Acidimicrobiaceae bacterium, assembly GCA_963828505.1. GTDB lineage: Bacteria > Actinomycetota > Acidimicrobiia > Acidimicrobiales > RAAP-2 > Bog-473. The sequence continues at coordinate 50,806 of CAWHFM010000002.1, read as the reverse complement.
CCCCCGTGCGGTACCGTGACCTGCAGTGCCGACATCGACGAGGAAGAACGGAGCGGTCGATGCCGCGGCCGAGGACAAGCAGCCGATCTCGGTCCTCTTCGACCGGGTCATGGTCCAGATCTCCCCGACCGACGGTGAGCGCCGGTCGAGGGCGGGCATCCTGATCCCCGCTACGGCCCAGATCAGCCGTCGCTTGACCTGGGCCGAGGCCAAAGCCGTCGGGCCCCACGTACGCACGGTGAAGGTCGGTGACACGGTCTTGTTCAACCCCGAGGACCGCTTCGAGGTCGAGGTGCACGGCGAGGAGTACGTGATCCTGCGCGAACGCGACATCCACGCCATCGCCTCGGCCCGGAACGACAGCGGCACGGGGCTCTACCTTTGAACGCCGCGGCCAGAACATGAGCACTACTACGGACCAACCGCCCGAAGGGGTGGCACTCACGGTCGATGCCGACCTGGTCGGCGCCGTCGATTTCGACAAGGGTGGAGGGCTCGTGGCAGCCGTGGTCCAGGACGCCGACGACGGCACGGTGTTGACCGTCGCCTACATGGACGCCGAGGCACTACGGCGGACGCTCACCACCGGCCGCTCCTGGTTCTACAGCCGGAGCCGGCGCGAGTACTGGCAGAAGGGCGAGACGTCGGGCGACCGTCAGTTCGTGCGCGAGGTGCGCGTCGACTGCGACGGCGACGCGCTGCTCGTGCGCGTCGACCAGCACGGGCGAGGCGCCTGCCACACCGGCGAGCGCTCGTGCTTCTACCGCGCCGTGGGAACCGGGCCCGGCGTGCCCCGACGACCGGACGCGTGACCGTGGGGCGCCGGTGCTGAACTTTCGCCCCGACCCGGCGGAGTTCGCCGCGCTGGCCAAGGAGCACGCCATCGTCCCGGTGTGGTGCGAAGTGGTCGCCGACACGCTGACCCCGGTCGCCTGCTTCGCCAGCGTGGTGGGGGAGGACGACGGCTTCCTCCTCGAGTCGGTCGAAGGCGGCGAGCGCTGGGGGCGCTACTCGTTCGTGGGGCGCCGGCCGCTGGCCACGCTCACCGCCCGTGGACGCGCCGTCGCGACGACCGGACGGCTCGGTCTGCGAGACACCGGCCGGGGTGTGCTCGACGCCGTCGAGGACCTGGTGACCCGTTTTCGCTCCCCGACGCTGCCCGGCCTCCCGCCGCTGCACGGCGGGCTCGTCGGCTACCTCGGCTACGACGTGGTGCGGGAGGTCGAGCGCCTCCCGCACCCTCCCACCGACGACCTCGGGCACCCCGACGCCGCGCTCGTCGTCATCGGGCAGTTCTGCGCCTTCGACCACTGGCGCCAGCGCATCGTCCTCATCGACAACGTCGTCGTGCCCCAGTCGCCCGCCGGCGAGGTCGACGCCTCGGCCGTAGCGGCGTCCTACGAGGCTGCGTGCCTGCGGCTGCGCCAGCTGGCGTCGGACTGCGCCCGGCCCGGTTCCGGCGAGCTGCTGGCGGCGCCCGAGAGGGGTCTCGACAAGGCCGTGGCCTCTCGGACCATGAGCTCTGAGGAGTACCGATCGGCCATCGCCGTGGCCAAGGAGTACATCACGGCGGGGGACATCTTCCAGGTGGTGCTGTCCCAGCGCTACGACCTGGAGCTCGGCGCCGACCCCTTCGACGTGTACCGCGCCCTGCGCCTCCTCAACCCCAGCCCGTACCTGTACTTCCTGCGCTTTCCCGAGGTCACCGTCGTCGGTGCCTCGCCTGAGCCGATGGTCCGCCTGAGGGACCGGATCGTGACGTCACGGCCGATCGCCGGCTCTCGCCCGCGGGGCGAGTCCGAGCAGCACGACCGACTCCTCGAGGGGGAGCTGGCCGAGGACCCCAAGGAGGTGGCCGAGCACATCATGCTCGTCGACCTGGCGCGCAACGACGTCGGCCGGGTGGTCCGGTTCGGGACGGAGAAGGTCGACGAGCTGATGACCATCGAGCGCTATAGCCACATCATGCACATCACGTCGCAAGTGTCGGGGGAGCTCAGTGACGGCAAGGGCCCGATCGACGTGCTTCGTGCGACCTTGCCCGCCGGCACCCTGTCGGGCGCGCCGAAGGTGCGCGCCATGGAGATCATCGACGCGCTCGAGCCGACCAAGCGCTGCGTCTACGGCGGCGTGGTGGGCTACATCGACTTCTCGGGCAACGTCGACACCGCCATCGCCATCCGCACCATGGTCGTCACGCCCGACGGTCGGGCCAGCATCCAGGCGGGCGCGGGCATCGTGGCCGACAGCGACCCCCAACGCGAGGACGAGGAGTGCGACCACAAGGCAGGAGCCTTGCTGGTGGCCGTCACCGCGGCCCGCGGCATGCGCGCCGCGCGTGTTGAGCCGTGATCGACGCCGAGACGCACGCCCTGCGGCGCGGCGCGGGGGCATTCCGCAACCGGCGCGACGTCCTGGCCGTGCGCGGTGCGGACGCGGAGTCGTACCTGCAGGGTCAGCTCAGCCAGGACCTGGCCGCGCTGGCCTCGGCCCCGTCGGCGGACTCGCTGCTCCTCGAGCCTGACGGCAAGCTCTGTGCCTTGGTGCGCGTGGCGCGCACCGGCGCCGAGGATTTCGTGTTGGACGTGGAGGGCGGTTTCGGCGAGCTGATCGCCGGCCGCTTGCGTCGCTTCTTGCTGCGTTCCAAAGTGGACATCGAACATCTGGGGTGGCGCTGCCTCTCCCTGCGCGGCGCACGGTCCGAGGACGTCGCGGCCGCGCTCTTCGCCTCGGGGGCCGAACACGGTTGCCTCGTGCTCCCGGTCGAATGGAACGGCTGGCGAGGGGTGGATGTCCTCGGGCCGGACGACCGGGTGCCCGACCCGCGCCGGGCCGATCTCCCCGAGGGTGCTGTGGCGTGCGGGCCCGACGCCGTCGAGGCATGCCGCATCACGTCGGGGATCCCTGTGATGGGCACCGAACTGACCCCCAAGACCATCGCAGCCGAGGCCGGGCTGGTCGAGCGCACGGTGAGCTTCACCAAGGGGTGCTACACCGGACAGGAACTGGTGGCCCGCCTCGACGCGCGGGGGTCCAAGGTGGCGCGCCGGCTCGTGGGCCTGATCGCACCGGCGGGGCCGGCGCCGAGCGACCCCCTCGCTCCCGGGATGACGTTGCACGCCGGCGACGCACCCGAGGGTGACGGCGCGGCGGGGGACAAGGTCGTCGGGACGATCACCTCGGCCGCGTGGAGCAGCGAGCTCGGAGCCTGGGCGGCGCTGGCCTACCTGCATCGGAGCGTCGACGCCCCGGCAGAAGTGCGGCTCCGTTCGGGCGACGGGGTCGGCGGCTCGCGCCCGGCGCGTGTCGCCGTGCTCCCGCTGGTCGACGCTGCTCTGGCGGGCTGAAGCGGGGAACCCTGCTCGCCCGCTCGAGAGCGCTCGGATGGCGCACTCCGGCGCTGCTGGCGCTTGGGACCGCCTATGCGCTGGTCGCCGCCGCCACGCAACCCTTCTCGTGGCAGGCCGACCTCATGACGGCCGTCCCCGTCGCCGCGTTGGCGGTCGGCGCCATCGTGTACTGGCCGAGGCATCCCGTCAGGCTCCAGGTGCACCGCTACAGCCACCGGTACTGGCCCTGGGCGGTCGCCACCGCCACCGTCGTGATCTGGGAGCTGGTCAACGAGCTCGGGCCCGGGACCCGCGGGGACCACCCGACGCTGAGCTCCATGCTCAACGCCGTCGACCGCTACTACGCCCTCAAGGCCCTCGTGTTCCTCGCCTGGCTCGGCCTCGGGTGGACCGTCGTCCGGCTCGGCCGGCCCGCGCCGCGGTGATCACTGTCGGCGCGCTCTCGTACGCCGTCTGGGCCGCGCTCGGCCTCGCCCTCGTCGCATTGGTGTGGGTGTCACATCGAGGCGCGTGCGCCCCGGCGGTCGAGGCGCTGTCACGTGTCGCCACGACACCCGTGCTGCGGGTCGTCCTCGTGCTGGGCGTCATGTGGGCGGGGTGGCACCTCTTCGCTCGCTGATCGTCCGCGTCATACTTTCCTCATCCAACCCGGGGTTTTCCCTCACACCCCAGCATGAGCATGATCCGATGGGGCTTTTGGGCACGCGCTCGGGGTTGACCGATTCCACGTCGTTGTTGGACGACAGCGCGGCACTGCGCCAGCGCATCTGGCGCGACGGCTACGTCTTCGTGCGGGGCCTGCTCCATCCCGAACAGGTCGGCGCGCTCAGCCGGCGCGGGCTCGGTGCCCTGCAGGCGGCCGGATGGACCGAACCGGTCGGCGACCCGGTGACGGCTCCACCGCGGCTCCCCGTGCGAGCCGTGGCCGCCCGAGACGCGCTTTCGGACCCGGCCATGCGACGGATCGTCCTCGACCCCGGCCTTCATGCCCTCGCGTTCTCACCCGCGCTGAGCGGCCTCATGCGCCGCATCATGGGACCCGGGGCCTTCTGCTATCCGCTGAAGATCCCGCGCGTCGTCTACCCGTCGTCGTTCGTGCCCGCTCACCCCGGCAATTTCGTGCACAAGGACTTCCGGGCGACCCAGGACATGTTCACGTGTTGGGTACCACTCGGCCGCGTGCCCACGAGTCTGGGCAGCCTGGCGGTGCTCCCCGGGAGCCAGTGCACCCCCCGCATCGCGCCTCGGCCTCTTCAGCGGCTCGAGCCCGGATGGCGCACCGCCGACTTCGAGGCGGGCGACGTGGTGATCCTGCACTGCATGACCACGCACGCGTCCTTGCCCAACTACGAGCCGAGGCTGCGCTTCTCCGCCGAGTTCCGCTGGCAGCTGGCCGACCAGCCGGCGCCCCGGCGGATGGTGCTCGGGCCGATGGGCACCGAGCTGGGGGCGCGGGTGTTCCGGCACGCGCCGTGGTGGCGGCCGGTTCCCCCCGGTCTCGAGTTGGTGGACGACGACGTCAAGGGACGGAACGCCCGGCGCCCGGTTCCGGTTTCGCGCTTCGTACCCAGCCGTCCACCAGGGCCGGGCCTTCCGCCTGGCCCGGTCGAGTGGCCCGCTGCAACCGGAATGCAACCCATCCACACCGGCGGTGACACCGGGGGGGTGCACACTGTCACGCATGAGGCACGCGCACTCGACCAAGGGAGCGCCGGTCCCGGTGGAGTCCGTCGGGTCGCTGCCCGAGCTCAAGCCCTGGCGCGAGGCCGGATGGATCTTCCGCGACGGCGACTGCATCGCCATCGAACGTCTGGGTGACGAGACGCGGGTGCGCGTCACGGCGGACCGATGATCAGAGTGACCCGGCTGGCCGAGGACGGCACCGAGTTGGCCGCCGTCGAGATCGACGACTTCACCGTCGAGGTGCTCTACTCCGGCATCGCCGACCTGCTCCGAGAGGCGGGCACTCCGCCACCGGCGGTCGCCGCTGGCGCACGCGAGCTGCCGCGCCAAGAACGCGAGCGCCGGCAGAGGATCCTGACCCGCATCGGCGTTTGACATTCGACCCGGCGGTTCGAGCGCGCGCCGCGTCGACGGCGGTGACGCCGTGCTCGAGATGAGCGCTGGGCCCCTGGGAACGACAGCCGGCCTGACGAGCGTGGCCATTCGGGCGGGGGACGCACCGCTAACCTGAGACGTCATGCCCCCCTACCTGGCGGATATCCTCGCCACGCACCGGGCCCGGGCTGCCGCCGATACGCGTCCCCTGGCTGAACTGGTCGAACGGGCGGCACAGGGACCGCCCCCACGCGACTTCGCCGGCGCGCTCCGGGCGGAGGGGTTGTCGTGCATCGCCGAGATCAAGCGCCGGTCGCCTTCGAAAGGTGAGCTCGACGGCAGCCTCCAGCCTGACCTGGTGGCGAAGGAATACGCGGCGGGAGGTGCCGCCTGCATCTCGGTGCTCACCGACGCCGAGTATTTCGGAGGCTCGCCCGCCGACCTGGCGTCGGCACGAACCGCAGCCGACCTGCCGGTGCTGCGCAAGGACTTCACCGTGCAAGAGGCCGACGTGGCGGACGCACGCAGCATGGGCGCCGACGCCGTCTTGTTGATCGCAGCCGCGCTCGACGACGCCGAGCTGCGCCGTTTCGCCGGATTGGCCTCCGATCTCGGACTCGCCGCCCTGGTCGAAGTGCACGACGACGCGGAGCTCGAGCGCGCGCTGGACGCCGGGGCGAGCCTCGTGGGGGTGAACCAGCGGGATCTCAGGACGTTCGAGGTGGACCACGAGCGGGCGTGCCGGTTGGCGGCGCGCATCCCCCCTGGGGTCACCGCGGTCGCCGAGTCAGGCATCCGAGGCGCGGCGGATGCCGAAAATCTGGCCGACGCCGGCTACGACGCCATCCTGGTGGGGGAGACGCTGGTCCGGGCCGGCGACCGGGCCTCCGTGCTGCGCCAGCTGGCCGGTCTCCCGGTGGCACCACGGTGAGCGACGACGAGCTCGTGGTCAAGATCTGCGGCATCACCTCCGAGGCGGACGCGTTGCTCGCGGTCAGCCTCGGGGCCCGGGCCGTCGGGTTCGTGTTCGCCCCGTCCCCGCGCCAGATCCCGGTCCAGCTGGCCGGCGACATCGTGAAGCGACTGCCGACCGAGATCATCACCGTCGGTGTCTTCCGCGACGAGGCCCCCCAGAGAGTGGTCGAGGCCGTCCAGACGGCCGGACTGGCCGCAGCGCAGCTTCACGGGCACGAGTCGACCCAGGAGACCCAGTGGGTCCGCGCCCGCGTCCCGCTCGTCATCAAGGCCTTTCCGGCGGGTGATCCGAACATCGTCCGCTTCGAGGAGTTCGGCGCCGACTACCTGCTCGTCGACGGCCAGAACCCCGGGTCGGGCCAGGTGTTCGACTGGCGGCTCGCCGAGGGTGTGGTGGACCACCACCGTCTCGTCGTCTCCGGCGGGCTCCGCCCCGACAACGTGGGCGACGCCGTGGCCCACCTCCGGCCGGCCTGGGTCGACGTGTCGAGCGGCGTCGAATCGTCGCCGGGCCGAAAGGACCCCATCCGCATCCGTGACTTCGTGGCTGCCGCCCGCCGCGCCGATCTCGAGGCCCGGGCGCGCCAAGGCGTGGCGATCGATGGCGAGGCGGGCGAACCGTACGACTGGCGCGACGGATGAGCGCCGGCCTCATGGCCGAGCCCGGACCGGACGGCCGGTTCGGCGAGTACGGCGGCCGTTTCGTCCCCGAGTCGCTCATGCCGGCGTGCCTGGACCTCGAGGTGCAGTTCCGCGAAGCGTGGTCGGACCCCGCCTTCCGGGCCGAGCTCGACGGCCTGCTCCGGGACTACGGCGGCCGTCCCACCCCGGTCACCCGGTGCGCCCGTCTCTCCGAGCACCTCGGGGTCGAGGTGCTGCTCAAGCGCGAGGACCTCACGCACACGGGCTCGCACAAGTTGAACAACGTCGTGGGTCAGGCCCTGCTCACCCGGCGGATGGGCAAGACACGGATGATCGCCGAGACGGGGGCCGGTCAGCATGGCGTCGCCGCCGCGACGGCCGCGGCCTTGTTCGGGCTCGAGTGCACGGTGTTCATGGGCGAGGTGGACACGAAGCGCCAGGAGTTGAACGTGTTCCGCATGGAGCTCCTCGGGTCGCAGGTGCGCACGGTCACCTCCGGCAGCCGGACGCTCAAGGACGCCGTGAACGAGGCGATGCGCGAGTGGGTGGCCACGGTCGAGACGACCCATTACTGCCTCGGCTCCGTCATGGGCCCCCACCCCTTCCCCTACATGGTCCGCCAGTTCCAGCGGGTCGTCGGAGACGAGGCCCGGGTGCAGTGCCGGGAGCTGCTCGGCGGGGCCGACCCTGATGTGGTGACGGCGTGCATCGGCGGCGGCTCCAACGCCGCCGGCACCTTCGCCGGCTTCGTCGACACCGGCGCCCGGCTGGTCGGCGTGGAAGCCGCCGGAGGTGCCGCCATCACCAACGGGGTCCCCGGAGTGCTCCATGGCATGTACTCGCGGCTCCTCCAGGACGAAGCGGGCCAGATCCTCGAGGCCGAGTCGATCTCGGCGGGGCTCGACTACCCCGGCCTCGGCCCCGAGCACGCCCATCTCGCTGCCGTCGGCCGCGCCGAGTACACGACGGCCGGTGACGCCGAGGTCCTCGACGCCTTCCGCCTGCTCAGTCACACCGAGGGCATCATCCCGGCGCTGGAGTCGGCCCACGCCCTGGCCTGGGTGGCCCGGGCGGCGGGCACCGAGGCGTTGCCCGCCGGCTCGACGGTGCTCGTGACGCTCTCGGGACGGGGCGACAAGGACGTGGCCCAGGTGCGCGAGATCCTCGGGGCCGCCGGCGGTGGCTGAGCTCGAGAAGGAGCTCCGATCGCGTCGCGAATCGGGTCGAAAGCTTCTCATCCCGTACCTGATGGGCGGTATGACGGACGACTGGACGGACACGCTGGCGGCCGTCGTCGCGGCCGGAGCCGATGCGGTGGAGGTCGGTATCCCGTTCTCGGACCCGATGATCGACGGCCCCGTGATCCAGGAGGCGTCGGTGCGCGCGCTCGCCCGGGGCACGGTCCCGGGCGAGGTCCTCGACGGGATCGCCCTGGCGCAGCTCGGGACGCCCGTCGCCGTCATGACCTACTACAACATCGTCTTCCGCGCCGGGCACAAGCGCATGGCGCGTTCCCTGGCCACTGCGGGTGTGGCCGGGACGATCGTGCCCGACCTGCCGCTCGAGGAGCTCGAACCGTGGGCGCTGGAGGCCGACGCCGCCGGCGTCGACACCGTGCTGCTGGTCGCGCCGTCGAGCCCGCCCGAACGCGTGGCGCGTATCTGCGCTCGCGCCCGCGGCTTCGTCTACGCCGTGTCGAGGATGGGTGTGACCGGCGAGCGTTCCGAAATCGGCGGCGACGTGGCGCGCGTGGTCGAGGGTATCCGCCAGCACACCGACATGCCGGTATGCGTCGGCGTCGGCGTGTCGACCCCGGCTCAGGCGGCCGAGGTGTGCCAGGTGGCCGACGGGGTGGTGGTGGGTTCGGCGCTCGTCCGGCGGCTCCTCCGGGGTGCCGGGCCCGAAGGTGCGTCCGAGTTCGTGTCGGCGCTGCGCCAGGCCATCGACTGATCGCCTCCCACGAGCCGGTGCAGGACCGCCCTGGCGATGGCCTGTTGCCCGGCCGCCGTCGGGTGTGAGGCCCGCCAGACATAGCCCGTGATGTTGCGCTCGGCCTGCACGGCCGTCGCCAGGAGAGGCGAGCAGGACATCTCGCCGTGCAGGGCGGTGGTCGCGTTGCAGGCCTTGGCCGCCAGGATGTGCTCGGTGGCGACGGCCAGGGTCACGTCGGGCACCCGCTCTCCGGAGAAGACCCAGGGATCGGCCGTGCACATGCCGTGTCCGTCGACGACGGACGAGATGTCGATCAGGTCGACATTGCGCACCCGATGGGCGCGCGCATCGGCCACCGCGCCGGCGATGGCGCCGTTGAGGGCGTCGAGGACGACCTGCGCGTCGGCGTAGGTGCCCGCGGCGTCCAGTTTGATCCCGGCGCAGACGAGGTTGGTGCCGAGACCGGACGCGCCCGTGTCGCGGGCGATCTCCGACGGGGGCGGGATCGGCTGGTAGTAGTCGAGCACGGCCACGGTCCGCGCGTGGGCCGATGCCAGCTCAATGGCCGCGGCCAGGCTCCGGCGGACGTTCGCCAGCTCGTCGGCCACCGGTTTGGTGACGGTTCCGTTCGAGACACAGCGCGTGCCGAGTGATGGCCCGAGCCCGAGGACGTGAACCAGGTCGTAGACGAGGCACTGGGCGAAGTGGATGTCGTCGGCCCCGTCCTCCATGAGGACGAGGCGGGCCGGGTGGCGATCGAGGCCGGCCGCCGCCACCTCGTCTTCGAGGTTGCGGGCCGGGCGGGGCGGGCGGGGGCACTGCCCGTCGAGGGATCGGTTGTCGGCCGGATCCGCCACGGCGCCGCTGATGGCCAACTGGTCACCGACGAGGTCGCAGTTGGTCGGTCGCACCGTCATGTCGAGGTGGAGATTCCGGGCGACCAGGCTGGGGTAGGCCTGCGTCGAGGGCGCCTGGGACACCGCGCTCGGCGGGAGGCCGCGCTGCGGCGTCAGGTAGGGGTTGGCCAGCCCGTGTCCGTACGGCACGGAGTCACCGAAGGCCACGGCGCGTGTCGTGACGGGCGGCGTGGCCGGGGGAGCAGGCGCACGGGTGCTCCTGGTGGCGAGGACGACGCCGCCCGCGACGAGGGCGACCACCACCACACCTACGGCGACGAGGAGGGCAGGGGAGCGCCACCACGCGGTGCTCGAGCTTCGCGGCTTTGCCACTCGACGGACCTCGGGATTCGGGATTCCGCTGCCGGCTTCGGCGGCGGAGGCGCGACCTTACCGGGCACGGTCAGTCGGGTGGCAGCACCACCAGGCACCCGTTGTGGCCGCCGAAGCCGAACGAGTTCGACAGCACGGCACTCGGCTGCCACGGTCTCGGCTCTCCGTGCACCACTTGCAACGTGATCTCGGGGTCCGGCTCTTCGTATCCCGCGGTGGGGGGGATGGTGGCGTGGTGGATGGTGAGAACGGCCGCCACGGCCTCGATCGCGCCCGCCGCGGCGAGGCCGTGGCCGGTGACCCCCTTGGTGGAGGTGACGAGGGGACCGGGCTCGCCGAACACCTTCGTGATGGCGCGGGACTCGGCCAGGTCGTTGAGCGGCGTGGAGGTCCCATGGGCGTTGATGTGACCCACGTCGGCTGGAGCGATTCGCGCGTCGGCCAGCGCCAGCTCCATGCAGGCCACCGCGCCCGACCCGTCCGGGGACGGCGCAGTGATGTGGTGCGCGTCGGCCGTGCTGGCTGCGCCGGCCACCTCGGCATAAATCGTCGCGCCGCGGGCGCGGGCGCGGTCCCAGTCCTCGAGGACCAGCGCGGCCGCACCTTCGGTCATGACGAAGCCGTCGCGGCGTGCGTCGAAGGGGCGCGAGATCCCTGAGGACGAGAGCGCGGTCATGTTGGCGAACGCCGCCAGCGCAACCGGGTGCATGCTCGCTTCGGAGCCTCCACCGATGGCCACGTCGCATCGACTGGAGGCCACCAGTCGAGCTGCGGCGGCGATGGCATGGGTGCCCGCGGCGCACGCGGTGCAGATCACCTCGGAGGGGCCGCGCCACCCGAGACGCATGGAGATGCCGGCGGCGCCGGCGTTGGCCATCATCATCGGCACGAGGCGTGGCGACACGCGGCGCGCCCCCTTCTCGTTGTAGACCTCGACCTGGCCGGCCAGGGTCTCCAGACCGCCGACGCCGGTGGCGAATACGACCCCCGCTTTGGCGGGGTCCACGCCGAGCTCACCGGCATCATCCACCGCCAGTGCGGATGCCGCCACGGCGAACTGGGCGAAAGGATCGACTTGGCGCACCTCTTTCGGGCCGAACCAGTGTTCGGGCTCGAACCCGCGCACCGCTCCTCCGATGACCGAGGGGTGGAGCAGCCCGTCCCACAGGGCGTCGACGCCGGCGCCACAACAGGTCACCGCACCGAGACCGGTGATCGCGACCCGCCTGCCTGCGACAGGCCCGTCCGGTCCGATTCCGAGTTGCATCAGAGCTTGGAGGAGACGAGGTCGAAGGCCTGACCCACCGTGGTGATGTCCTCGAGCTCCGTCTCGTCCACGGTGATGTCGAACTTCTCCTCCAACGCCATCACCAGCTCGACGAGGTCGAGGCTGTCGGCATCGAGGTCGTCCGCCAACTTCGCTTCCTTCGTGATCTTCTCCGCCGGTACCTGCAGCACCTCGACGGCGCACTCGCGGAAGGTCTCGAACGCTGCGTCGCTGTCCACTCTTTGCTCCTTTGTCTGTCTTTCTCCAACGCTACAGGCCCATCCCGAGCCCGCCGTCGACCGGCACCACGGCGCCGGTGACGTAGGCGGCTGCTCCAGAGGCCAGGAAGCCGACGACGCCCGCGACGTCGTCCACCGTGCCGATCCGGCCGAGCGGCACCTGGGCGGTCATCGCGTCGACGCGCTCTCGGCCGAGCTCCGCCGTCATGTCCGTCTCGACCAGGCCCGGAGCCACGACGTTGACGGTGATGTTGCGACTCCCAACCTCGCGCGCCATGGCCCGTGCCATGCCGACGAGCCCGGCCTTCGACGCGGCGTAGTTCGCCTGGCCCGGCAGTCCGACGAAGGCGCCGACCGAGGACACGAAGATGATCCGTCCTGCGTGCAGCCGGAGCATCTTGGCCATGGCCCGCTTGGCGACGCGGAAGGCGCCGGTGAGGTTGGCGTCGATCACCTCCACGAACGACGCCTCGCTCATGCGGAGCATCAGCGAGTCCTTGGTGATCCCGGCGTTGGCGACGAGCACTTCGACGGGTCCCCACCGCTGCTCCACCTCGGCGAAGGCTGCTTCGACCTGCTCGGCGTGGCGGACGTCGCAGCGGACGGCCAGATAACGGTCGGGGACGGCGTCCGCGGGAGGTGCCGGCGGCTCCGCCGAGCGGTAGGTGGCGGCGACGCAGTCTCCGTTGGACAGGAACCACGACGCGCACGCCGCGCCGATGCCGCGGCTCCCCCCGGTCACGAGCACGACCGCCATCTACGCGGCTGCCATCACTGCGCCGCCACTACAGGTCCGCGTCGGGCACGCGGAGCCACACGAGCGGTTGCCCGTCTTGGACGCGCTCGCCGTCGGCGGCCATCCAGCGGATGACGCGACCCGCGAACGGGGTGCGCACCTCGGCGACGCCGACGCGGCCCACCAGATCGCCCACGTGGACCATGGGCGGTTGCGCGTCATCCTCGTCGAGCGTGCCGGGCAGCAGGCCAGTGCCGGGCGCGGGCAGCGACGCCTCCGGCGAGAAGATGCCGTTGCCGGGACTCACCACGACGCGCTCGGACATGTAGAGGTGCTCGCCCTGGTGCAGCGCCGGCTCGGCGCGCCAAGTGCCCGCCGCGCTGATCTGATCCATCAGCGTGTTGAGGTCTTCGGGCTTGGACACGGCGAGCGACTGGATCTCGGGCAGGCTGCGCTTGGCCAGGCCGCTGAGCACACCGCCGGGACCCAGCTCGACGAGAGACGTCAGGCCGAGATGGGCGAAGGTCTCGAGCGTCTGGCGCCACCGGACCGGGCTGCAGAGCTGCGCGGAGAGAAGGCCCGGCCACTCCGCGGGATCGTCGTGCACCCGTGCGTCCACGTTGGCCACCACGCGGACCTCGGGGGTGAGGAACGTGACATCCGCCAGCGCCTTGCGCAACTCGGCGCGGGCACCCCGCATCAGTGGGGTGTGGAAGGCGCCGGAGACCTGAATGGGCATGACCCGCTTCGCTCCCAGCTCCTTGGCCAACTCACCGGCCACCGAGACCGCCTCCGAGGTCCCGGCGATCACGACCTGGCCGGGAGCGTTGTAGTTCGCCACCCAGACGTCGCCCTCGGCCCTCTGGCAGGCGGCCTCGGCGTCGTCGTCGGAGATGCCGAGGAGGGCAGCCATCGTGCCCGGCGCCTCCTCACCGGCCCGAGCCATCGCCTCACCACGGGCGACGACGAGCTCTATCCCGTGCTCGAAGCCGAGGGCACCGCTGGCCACGAGGGCGGTGTACTCACCGAGACTGTGCCCGGCGCACGCGGCCGGCGTGAGCCCGGTCCGTTCCACCGCGTCGAGCACCACGAGGCTGAGGACGGTGGTCGCCAGCTGGGCGTTCTCCGTCCTCGTGAGCTCCTCAATCGGCGCTTCGAGCAGGAGCGACGCCAGGTCGCGCCCGGCGGCCTCGGAGGCCTCGTCGACCACCTCCCAAGACGGGTGGTCCACCCATGGCGCTCCCATGCCGGCGCGCTGTGAACCCTGCCCGGGGAAGGTGAACACCAACACGTGGTCGACGGCTCCAATCGACGAAGGGACGGTTGCTGGCCCCAGTGTGGCACGCGTTGCCGGGAGCGACTCAAGTCTGCCGGCCGCCTTCGCACCTCCGGTAGGACGTGGCGCAAGTGCTCTGAGCTGGGAGATTTGTTACCGGACGGAAACTTGGTGCGACGGGCGGTGCGAAACCGTGGCACCGGCGGGGTCGCCCGGCACCTGACGGGGGACCGGAGTGGACCGGGTGCGCCCGGCGAGAGAGACCCCCGGGGCCAAGACGGGAGAGAACCACCGGCGGAGCCGGGTGCGAACCGTGCGGAGAAGGACGGATGGCAGCGGCGTGGACGATGACGGTCTTGACGCCTCGCGCCGACTCTGTCGCAAGTACCGAGTACCGAGTACCGAGTACCGAGTCGGACCCAATGGCGGGATGCCGTCCGGCGAAAGTCGATGCGACCTATCCTCCGCTCAGCTGACTGCAGTCGTCGATGATCCCCGGGTTCACGCCGCGGGTCGATGCTCGGCTCAGCGAGCGCAAGGGGGCCGGAATGGACTCGAACGAAAAGCGGATGCGGGCGATGTGCGCACGGAAGTCCCGATCGGCGCCGACGCGCTGGGCCCGCGGGGCGTCGGTCGCTCTCGTTGCGTCGGCGGCGATGGGGGGGACGCTCCTCGTGGCCACGGCGCCGGCCTCCCCGTCGACAAGTGCCCTTTCGGACAACGAGACGGGTGCCCTTTCGCACAACGGGGAGTGGCCGGGAGTCGGCAAGATTTGCGAACACGGTTCAGGCGGTCACGCGTCCGGCCGGGGTGTCACGGCAAACACCATCGACATCGCCGGCTTCAACGACGCCGACAACACCGTCCAGCCCGGGCTCGACATCGAGCTGCTCCAGGCCGGCCAGGCCTTCGCGGCGTGGTGTAACGCCTCTGGTGGCATCGACGGGCGGAAGATCGTCGTGCAGGATCGAGACGGCGGGCTGTTCAACGACGCGCAGGTCACCAGCGAGGCGTGTCAGGCGGACTTCATGGCTGTCGGTGGGGGTCTCGTACTCGACCAGCCGACCGTCCCGATACGGGTCGGCTGCGGCCTGGGCCAGATCACCCAGTTCACCGTCTCGAATCAAGCCATCGGCGCCGAGCTCCAGGTCAGCCCCGCCAACGGCAGTCTCACCGAGGTCGAGGGTGGCTTCTACGGCGCCTTGGCCAAGAAGTTCCCGCAGGCCGTCAAGCACTTCGGCGACGGGTCTCCCAACACCCCGAGCATCATCGCCCCCGTCACGAAGGGGAGGGACACTGCGCTCGACCAGGGTTACAAGCTGGTGGACTGGCAGCTGCCACCAATTATGGTCACGGACTGGGGTCCCTACATCGAGGAGCTCGAGAGCAAGGGGGTCGAGGCCCTCGAGCCAGCCAACTACTCCAACATGGTCCCGTACATGCAGGCAATGGCGACAGCGGGATACAAGCCCACCTTCATAGTGCTGACGGAGGCCCTCTATCTCCAGTCGACGAAGGCCGCTGCCGCTGTGGACCCAAACCTGCCGCCCACCTTCCTAGCTGTCGGGAACTGGCCCTTCGAGCTGGCCTCACAGAGCCCCGGCCTCGAGCAGTTGCTCGCCATCATGAAGAAGTATGCGGCCGCTGGGTACAAGCTCGATTTCAACGACGAGCTCTCCATGGACGCGTGGATCCTCTTCGCCAAGTCGGCCAGCGCATGCGGCGCCGACCTGACGGTCTCGTGCGTGCTCAAGAACGCGGCATCACAGACGAACTGGACCGGTGGCGGGCTGGCGCCGCCGATCGCGCACCTCGGCATGTCGGACGCTAACCCGACCCCCTCGGATTGTTACGCCATTCTCGACGTGAAACCGAACAAGTTCGTCTACGACAAGTCGATCACCCAGCCGAACACCGACGGCATCTGGCACTGCGATCCGAAGACGCTCTTCCACGTGCCCGCCAACGACTGAAAGACCACCTCTGCCCCACTCGGCCCTCCCGTCGATGGACAACCACGACAGCCCGGAGTCCTGCTCGGGCCGCACCGGAAGTGGTCACGGCCAGCTCTTGGATCCGGTCTCCGGCACGACCACCAACGGGCGCTGACGAAAGAAATTGGACTTCCTGTCGATTCCGCCAGTCACCGTTCGTCTAATCGCGACACGAAAAACCTTCGACCGATCAGGAGGATGCAATGCAGTACATGATGCTGATCTACCAGGGCTCAACACCCCTTCCTGGCTCCGATGAGTGGGCCGCGCTCTCCGAGGAGGAGCAGCAGCAGATCTACGCCGACTACGGGGTCCTCAACCGGACCCCGGGCGTAACACCCGGCGTGCCCCTGGGGCTGCCGGAGAACGCGACCACCGTTCGGGTCCAGTCAGGAAAGACCATGACCACGGATGGGCCGTTCGTGGGAATGAAGGAAGCCATCGGCGGCTACTTCGTGTTGGAAGCGGACGACCTCGACGCCGCCATTGAGCTTGCCGCCCGAGTCCCGGCCGCCCGCCTCGGTGGGGCCATCGAGATTCGGCCATGCGAGACCTATTGGTAGAAACCCTCGAACAGGTATTCCGCGACCAGTGGGGTCGCGTGGTCGCAACCCTGATCGGCCTCCTCGGTGACTTTGACCTCGCCGAGGAGGCCGCCCAGGAGGCGTTCGCCATCGCGGCCGAGCGCTGGCCGCTCCAGGGCATTCCGACGAACCCGCGCGCCTGGCTGACGACCACCGCTCGCAATCGGGCGGTGGATCGGATCCGTCGAGAGCAGGTCCTCACTCGGATTCAGCGCCTACATCCCCCCCGAGAGGCCGAGGACGACATGGACGTATCGAGCTTTCCGGATGAGCGCTTGGAACTGGTCTTCACCTGCTGTCATCCGGCACTCGCCCTCGAGGCGCAGGTCGCACTCACGCTGAGGACCTTGGGCGGGCTGACCACCGACGAGATCGCGCGAGCCTTTCTCGTACCGGAACCAACCATGGCCCAGCGGCTCGTGCGAGCCAAGCGCAAGATAAAAGCCGCGGGAATCCCGTTCCGGGTTCCACCCGACCACTTGCTTTCCGAGCGTCTGGAAGCGGTGCTGGCCGTCGTGTACCTCATCTTCAACGAGGGGTACGGAGGTCGCGACGAGCTCGCGGCCGAAGCCATTTGGCTCGGGCGCGCCCTTTCCGAACTGATGCCCGACGAGCCCGAGGTACATGGGTTGCTCTCGATGATGCTGCTGCTCGACTCGCGTCGGGCCGCGCGCTTCCGAGGCGATGAGTTGGTCCTGCTGGCCGACCAGGACCACTCGCACTGGGATTCGCAACAGATCGCGGCGGGCCGCACCTCGCTCCAGCGGGCTCTCGCTCTGGGTGGTCGTGGGCAATACGTCCTGCAAGCCGCGATCGCCTCGTTGCACGCCGAAGACCGGTGCGACTGGGTCGAGATCGCAGCGCTCTACGCCGAGCTCGGCCGGCTGACGGAATCACCTGTGGTCGAGCTGAATCGTGCTATCGCGGTCGCCGAGGTCGACGGTCCCGAAGCCGGCTTACGAATCGTCGACGGCCTCGCTCTCGAGGACTTCCGGTACCTGCACACGACGAGGGCTGACCTGCTTCGTCGACTCGGTCGGACCGCAGAGGCTCGGGACGCCTACCTCCGCGCCCTCGAGCTCACCGAGGATGGTGCCGAACGGCGCTTCGTGCAGGGACGGCTCACCGATATCGGGCGGACGGAGTGACGTCCAGAACGCCGTGACGAAACCGTCCCAGCGGATGCGCAAGCCTCGGTGACGCTGGTTCAGCCCGGCCGATCGACGGCCGCTTCGTGGGCCGTGTGATCGACGAATTCGATCTGCGGCTCGAAAACCGCCCGGCGTGAGGCGCGGCGCAACGCCGCCAGAACGGGTCTACCCAGCACGATCACCATGACAGCGCAGGTGGCCGCCCTGGTCAGGTCGAAGCCCATGGAAGTAGTGAGGTCGAAGAGGATGAACCGGTGAAGATTGGCGATAGTGCCGAGGCCGGGCACGAAGGAGTAGGTCGTGGAGCCGCCGACGAACGGCCAGAACCAGAAGTTGGTGAGGAGGCCGTAAACCAGGGCCGAGACCACCCCGTAGCCGGCAAGCATGAGGCGCTCTGGGAAGCCCCGCATGGGCGGCAGGCAGCCGGCGCCGAACCCGACCCACGCCGCGGCGAGCATCTGGAACGGCAACCAGGGCCCCACCCCTCCGGTGATCAGTGCCGAGGCAAAGAAGGCCACGGCACCGAGGACGAATCCGAATCCCCGTCCGAATACCCGCGCCGAGAGGATGAGGAGGAACCATTCGGGTTCGAAGCCGTTGATACCGGGACTGGGCACCCGGAGGGCGGCAAAGCACGCGGCGAGGATCCCGAGCAGCGCGACCGCCTTGGCATCGATGGCTCCCTCCGAGAGCTCGGCCATCACGATGGCCAACAGGAGCGGGATGAGCCCCACGAATATCCAGGGGGCGTCACCGCTGTGCGCGGCATCCGGCCCGGACTGTTGATGGATCATGAGGGGCCACGCGAAGGCGGCGACGCCGAACACCGTGGTCAGGAGGAGCAAGAGGGAGGAGCGGGTTCGGACCCGGATAGCGGGGGTGAGCCGGTGTCCGCGCCGGGGCACCTGTCGCGGGACCGACACCGTCATGACAGCACCGGTCCGCCAAGGGCCTGGCGCACCTCGTCCACGGTCAGCCACTCTTCGGGAGCGAGGACCTTGGACACCTGTGGCGCAAAGACCGGGGAATGACACACCACCTGGCGGGCCGGACCATCGGTGATGACCTGGCCGTCGGCCAGGACGACAGCCCGATCGGCGACACGGGCCGCCAGTTCCACGTCGTGGGTGGCCAACACGATGGCGTGTCCGCCGCCTGCCAGTTCGCGGAGGACCTCAATCAGGCGGTCCTTGCTCGGGTAGTCCAGCCCCCTCGTCGGCTCGTCGAGCAGGAGCAGCTCGGGCGCCGGAGCCATCACGATCGCAAGCGCGAGAGCCAGCCGTTGCCCCTCGGACAGATCGCGGGGGTGCCGGTCGGCCGGCATGCCGGGCAGTATCCGTTCCAGTGTCTGAGAGGTCGTCCCCTGGGCCAGCGACGACACATTGTCGGCGGTGCGGCATTCCGCCTCGACGCTCTCCCCGTAGAGCAGTAGCCCCGGATCCTGAGGCACCAGACCCACCCGGCGGATCAATTGAGCCGGGCGAAGCGAGCGGGGGTCATTTCCATCGACCACCACCGTGCCGCGGGTCGGCGCACGCCCCCCCGAGAGCGTGTTGAGGAGGGTGGACTTACCGGAACCGTTCCTCCCCATGAGGACGAGAACCTCACCTCGAGCGACTGACAGGTCTATGCCGTCGAGGGCCATCACGGGCCCGTACGAGACACTCAGCTTGCGGGCCGCGGCTGCCTCGGTCAGACCCGTTGTGGAGCCGTTGACCGACCCCGCTTTTGGGGGCGTCATCGTTGCCAAGCGTTGGCGCAAGGGGCCAGCCTGACGCCGGGCGTCACGCACCGAGAGCGGCAGCGGGTCCCAGCCCATCAGACGGCCCAATTCGACCAGTGGGGGCGCCACGGAGGACGAGCGCATGATCGCTTCCGGTGGGCCCTCGACGAGTGCAGCACCATCGCCCGGCACGAGGATGATCCGGTCGGCAAACGGCACGACGCGCTCGAGCCGATGTTCGGCCATGACCACGGTCAGCCCGAGATCGTGCACCAGGCGGGCCAGAGAACTCAGGACCTCTTCGGCCGCCGCCGGATCTAGGGCCGACGTGGGCTCGTCGAGCACGAGCAGCCGGGGCGACGCGGTCAACACGGCCCCGATCGCCACCCGCTGCTGCTGACCACCGGACAGCGCTCGCAAGGATCGCTCCCTCAGATCCTGGAGGCCGAGCAGATCGACGGCATCCTCCACGCGTCGCCGCATGGCATCGGAGGGCACGCCGAGATTTTCCATGGTGTACGCCAGTTCGTCCTCGACGGTCTCGGTCACGAACGTGGCCAGGGGGTTCTGCCCGACGAAGCCGACCACATCGGCCAGATCACGCGGTCGATTTTCCTTCGTCGTCCTCCCGTCCACCGTCACGGAACCAGCGAGAACGCCGCCGCTGAAGTGTGGAACCAGCCCATTGATCGCCCGCAGCAAAGTCGATTTCCCCGTACCGGTTTCCCCGACCACCACGCACAGTTCACCCTCCGGGATCTCGAGCGTGACCCGGTGCAGTGTCGGCCGAGCGGCGTCGGTGTAGGTAAAGGACACGTCGTCGAACCGGATCATGCCGAAGTTCTCGACAAGTCGGCGGGAATGGGGCGGCCGTCCCGAGAGTCGCTCGCCTGCGGTGTGTCGCCCGCGGGACCGCCCCCGGTGTGCCGTGTCGACCGGCTGATCGTCCCCGGGGCAGCAACGGCCGGGGTCAAAGCGATGAGGATCCCGACGACCGCCAGCAAAGGGATGCTCGGGAACGCCAAAGGGGTGAAGGAAATTGTGAGCCCTGGTACATCGAGGGCGTGCGCCATGGTCATGGCGAGAAGCGCGACGAGCCCGGAAGCGGCCACCAACCACTCGGGCCGACGCCAAGGGTCGGGGCGATAGCGCGAACGCGCCGTTCGCCGGCCACCGATGGCAAGACCTATTCCGCACAAGAGCGCGGCCACGGCCATGATCGGAAGACCTAAACCGAAGAGCGAACCCGAATCGATCACGCCGTAGAGCCCGACGGCAACCAACAACAACCCTGCCGTCGTGGCCAGACTGGCCAGCCGTCGCGAGGCGTTGCCAACGGAGACCCTGCGTCCGTAGCCACGTGCGTCCATGCTGGTGGCGAGCTGCAACGACCGGTCCAGCGCGCTCTCCAGCACCGGGACCGCAACGCCGCGCATGCCCCGCAGGCCCCTGGTGGGGATGCCGCGCTGACGGCGGGCCTGACGCACGATTCCGATGGACTGGACCAACTCGGGGGTGAAGGCGAGGGCCACGGTGACCGCTACGCCGGTCTCGTACAGCACGGCCGGAAGGCAGCGCAGGAGCCGATATGGGCTGGCCAGCGAGTTCGCCGCCCCGAAGCAGAGCAGGATCACGGCGATCTGCAGTCCCTCCACGAAGGCGTCGAGGATGGACTCCAAGGTGACCGCTCCGCCGATGCTCACGGCCACCGCCCACGATGGCAGTGGCACCTGGGGCAGATTGAAGAGAACGTGCCCCGGCACGCCCCGTTGGCCGAAGAGGATCTCAATCACGACCCGGATCACGATGACGATCACCCCCAGGCGGAGGAAGAAGCCGATGGAGCGTGACCACGGCGCGCTACTCCGACACACGGACACGACGAAGCAGGCAACGGCTCCGATCAGGGCCAGGAGGAACGGGTTGTTCGTCCGCATGGCGCAGACCGCCAACCCCGCCGCCCACAACCACCACGCCACCGGGTGCAGCGAGCGGCGCCGGGGAGCGGCGGCCCGAGTCACTCTTCGGCCGGCCTTCGCCGCCACCAGAGCCAGGCCAGAACGCCCAACATCGCGACGATGACCGCCACGCCGATGACGGGCAGCGCGGAGTCTGCCCCTGAAGCGCCATGCCCAGCGGGACGAGCGAGGGCGAGCTCGGATGACGACTTCGGTTTCTGCCGGTTCTGGGTGGTGGACGTCGAAGTCGTGGAGATGGAGAGAGCGCCTGCACCCTGTCCGCTCCGAGCCTGTGTCGTGGTCGTGGACGTGGTCGCAGCCTGGCCTCCCGAGGTGCGACTCGGTTTCCCTGGGCCGGTTGCGCGGGTTGCCGTGGTGGGCGGCGCGGGGAGGGGAGCTGCCGAGGTCGCACCGGGGTGTCTTCCACCACGACGACCACCCGGCGTCGTGGTGGTCGTCGTGGTGGTTGTCGGAGGCGCGCTCTGACAGGCCTGGGCGAATGCCGCGGCTGGTGTCTCCGACGGCTTGGCTGCCGCAGGAGTGTCAGGCCCGGGGTCTTGGTAGCGCCATCCCTCGACGTACGATTGTCCCGCATCCACCGTGTGCTCCGCCGGCCCCACGTTGGCATAGGTCCACGTGTTGGTCGTGGCGTCGCCCTCCCAGTACGACCAGTAGTAGAAGAGACCGTGATCCGCCTCGAGGCAGTTCTGTACGCCGTTGACCGGATACCCGTTGATTACGCACACCAGCCCGGAATCGACCTGCTTAAAGGAATCGCCTGCCGCCTCCAGGAGGTCGAGGTCGCTGGAACCCGGAGGGACCGAGGCGCCCTGAGTCAGCGCCGCCGCACCCGTTCCGTCGTCGATGACGATCCCGGCACACACCTGGCCGCTCGCGAGCGCAGGGACGCCTGGATTCGTCGCGACGAGCACGCCACCGGCGGCAAGACCCAACGTGACGAGCAATCCTCCGCGCCGGTGTCTGCGCATGGAGCCGCTCAGATCGCTCACGTGGTTATGGAGAGGAACGCCCAGCCGACATTGTCATGCCGAGGTTGCGACGATGTCTTGGTGTCTTTGACCTCTACGACGAAGGTCGACGTCCCCGAGGCGCTCGGCTTGCCCGAGATCACCCCAGTCGACTTGTTCAAGGTCAGCCCGGACGGCAGAGTTCCAAAGCCGTTCTTCACCGACCACGTGTACGGGGCGTTTCCACCACTTGCGGTGAGCTGCGCCTTGTAGTGCTGGCCGACGGAGCCCGACGGCAGCGACGCGTTCGTCACGAAGAGATTGAAAGGAAAGACCACGCCGGCGACCGCGGGAACTGCCTCGTAGGTGGCAAGGAGGTTCGGCCCGCTGACGCCCGGGTAGGTGAATGCACCTTGGTCGTCACCCGAGCCCAGCTGAAAGGACTCCAACACCGAAACCGGGTTCGCACTCTGCACGAACGGCGGCTGCGTCGGCGAGTCACCCAGGGCGAGGATGGCTTGGACAACGAGCGCCGTCGAGTCGGGGTCAGTCGACCCCGGAGCGCTGCCCGAATTCGGCTCGTAGCCCCAACCGCCGTCGCTGTCCTGGGCGCGGACGAGAAACGCGTGTGCGTTGCTTTCGGCCGAGCCGCCGAGGTCGCCCTGGGCGGAGAGCCCGTCGATGGCGAGTGCCGTCGAGTTCGTGTCGGGCCCTTCGTAATCAGCCGGTGATCCGTTGCACGGGTTGTACGCCGATTCGTAGCTGGTCCAGCCGCCGTCGGGGCATTGCTGGCTGCGCAACCACGAGTCGGCGGCAGTGATCGCCGAACCAGTTGTGTCACCGACCGCCGCCAGGGCAGCCAGCGCGAACCCCTGGTCGTACACTCCCGCCTGATAGTCGTGCAGCTGCGATTTCGTGCCGAACAGTCCCTCGTTGTGCCCTGACGTTTGCTCCGTCGCCAGGAGGCGTGAGACGAGATCGGTGCCACCGAACGAGCTCGGATCGACGCCGAGCGCATGGGCGTCGAGGATCAGAAGCGCCAGCTGTCCGGGTCCGTCCGCCCCGTCCTGGACCACATAGGCGTCCACGTTCTCCTTCATGTAGGAGATCGCCGTCGCGGCGAGGCTCGCGTCGACGCTGGCACTGGCCAACGCCAAGATGCTGTTCGCGGTAGCCGACAGATCGGCCGTGCCCGGATCGGATTGCGACGGGATGTAGCCCTGTGGCGTGAACTGACCAGCGAGCCAGGTGGCTCCTGATTGAGCAGACACGGGCTGAGGGAGAGACGACGCCGCGTCGGCCGTTGCCGGTGACGCGGCAAGGGCCATGACGGTGCAGACCCCGAGGGCTGCCGGCGTCAGAATTCGGTGGAACTTCACGGGGACGACTCCATTTCCGGGCAGCGAACCCGAAAGGCCCGGTCGTCAACCACCGGAGACCACCCGGATCCTTGCCGCATTTCTCGACGGGTAGGGACCCACTCGGTAGTTCAGCGGCATTCCGACTTGTGACGAACGACCTGTTCGACCACCTACGGCTGCGGACCAGTGCCGGACTTCGACCGGCTTCCCCGCTGCGCTACCTGTGACTGCGATCGGACGCTAACACATGCCCTTTGTGCGGGCGCAGAGCCTGCCGTGCGGGGCGTCGGAGCCGTGCTCTTCGGGAGTTCCCGAACGACCGGAGGGTGAAGCCACCGGTAGCCCCGCCCCGCCAACCCGGTCCCCGGCCGCCCCGCCGCCCGCGCCTTGGCCCGTTCGTCGGCGCGGCTTGCGCTGAGTGCGGTCGAAACGGAAGTCGCTCGGATTCGTCGGGACAAGTCACGCCACCGTGTCGGCGGTGACACCTGTTGTGTGTCCTACGGCACAGACGCCGTCGCCGTGGTCCATGACGATCTTCTTGTTGGAGCTGCAACGACCGCGGAGCGGCTGGAAATGACGAAACGTGCCTCACGCAGGATCCCGCTGAGTCTCGTGACGGTGACGGCAGTCGTCGTCATGTCCGCCCTTTTCCCGGCGATCGCTGCAGCCACCCAACGAGTGCCGATCCACGTGGCACGTTCCACCGCCGAGGCACCCACGGACGGCTCGTATGCCGTCATCGATGCGGCGGGGAGCGTGATCACCTACGGGGGAGCAGGCTTCCGAGGCGACATGCTCGGGTCGTCGCTCACCGGCCCCGTGGTGGGTGCGGCCACGAATCACTCAGACGGCTATTGGTTGGTGTCGTCAGATGGCGGGGTCTACTCGTTCGGAGACGCCTCGTTCTACGGGTCCATGGCCGGCGTGCCGCTTGCGCAGACGATCGTCGGCATGGCTTCGACGGCCAGCGGTCAGGGGTATTGGCTCGTCGGTGCCGACGGCGCGGTCTACTCGTTCGGAGACGCCTCGTTCTACGGGTCCATGGCCGGCGTGCCGCTTGCGCAGCCGATCGTCGGCATGGCTTCGACGGCCAGCGGTCAGGGGTATTGGCTCGTCGGTGCCGACGGCGCGGTCTACTGCTTCGGAGACGCCGGTGTCTTCGGTTCAGCGGGTTCTCTCGTTTCAGACGGCTCAATCGTCGCCATCGCGGCGACAACCGACGGCCAGGGTTACTGGGTGGTCGACTCGAACGGGAGCGTCTTCTCGTTCGGTGATGCCAAACCCCTCGAATCATTCGGTGACGATCCGCCGGCGTCACCAATTTCGGGTATGACCGTCACACCTGATGGGGGCGGGTACTGGCTCGTCAGCCGCGACGACTCGGTCTACGCCTTCGGCGATGCGCAATACAGCGGAGGCGCCTCGTCTCCTATGCATCCGCCGCTGTATCCCTCTTCTCTGTCGACCGCCATCCCGGCCGGGGTGGCCATTCTGTCCTTGCCCCAGGGCTCGGAGGCAGCTCATTCGGGACGGCTCCGTGTGGCCTTCCTCGGGGACTCGCTCGGCTGGTACGAGGCCTACTACACCACGGCATCCGACCCTGGTTATCGGACCTACAACGGCGCGACTCCGGGCTGCGGCGCCACCAACGGTGCCGAGATCGAGGCTTGGACCTCGCCTCCGAAAGACGAGGCCGGCGTGGCCGCCTGCGCGGACTGGGAGGCGCAGATGCAGTGGACGGTACAGCGGAGCCATCCCGACGTCGTCGTGGTCCAACTCGGCTTTTGGGAGAGTCAGACCCGGCTGTGGAGTGGTTCCTACGTCAACTTGAGCAGCCCCGCCTACTCCGCCTACATCCAAGAAAACCTTCGACATGTCGTGGACATCGCCCACGCCGATGGAGCCGAAGTGATCTTGAACACAGCGCCGTACTATGGGAACGGCACACCCGCCTGGGTGGTCGACGACTTCAACGACCTGGTTTGGGCTGTCGCGGCAAAGGACCGTTCCTTCGTCTCGGTTTTGGCCGTCAACGGTCTTCTGAGCTCCAACGGGGCCTACGCGCAGACCCTCGACGGCGTCGTTGCTCGGACCCCGGACAACGTCCACCTTACGCAAGCGGGAGTACAGCAGATCATCGACCCGGGACTCGACCCGATGGTGACCTCGCTCGGTGAAGGCGTTTACAACGAAGGCTGAGCTGCCCCAGCTCTTCGCGCTGACTCTCGGGCGGGGCCACCTTGGACGGTACCTCCAGGGTGTCCCGAGCGTCGGGGCTGGGTGTCACCGTGCGGCACATCACGGATGTGCCGCGGCGGTCGTCCCCTTTGTCTCCTGCCGCCGGACCCTCTCCCGCGTGGCCGACTTCCCGGCTCCAAAGGCAAAGTTCCCACTCACCGATCGACGTTGACCGAGAGAACGGACCCAGGTAGTGTCCGACAGGGAAGTCTGAGTGTTCGTCTGAGGTTCTCGAACTTTTCAGGGCCTCGCACGCCAACATGAAGAGGGCGGGGGCAGGAGCCATGATGACGCGGTCTCGTCTTGCCGGGATAGTGGCTTTCGCGATTTCGGCGAGCGGTTTCGTTGTTCCGACGTTACTACTGGGCACGCCTGCGACGGCCAGCGGAGCCCATTTCTTTGGGCTGAGAACTGGGATCGTCAAGGACGGAACATTCAAAAACCCGCATGTGCAGAGTGGCTTCAAGGACTATTGCGCGAGCCCAAACCCGGACTGTCCAATAACGAACCCGCAGGCTGGCCCTTGGCTCGTCACCTCCGGATCAGTCGACTTCAATTCGCACCAATACTGGCAACCCGCCCCAGGAGCACATCGAAAGGACCAGACAATCGACCTGAATGGCCTCGGACCTGGAACGTTTGAGCAATCTCTTGCTACGACATCGGGGACCTCGTACACCGTGTCTTTCTATCTTGCGGGCAATGGCTTGGTCCCTCCTGCCATAAAGACAATGGATGTCGATATCAATGGCACGCCAATTGAGTCGTACATGTTCGACACCACCCACACCTCCTATTCCGACATGGGTTGGTTTCCGGAATCATTCACGTTCACGGCTACTTCAGATTCGACCTCACTGTCCTTTGTGAGCACGACACCTGATTCCGACGGTGGGCCGGTGATCGCGGATGTTGGAGCATTTGCCGCTGGCTGAAAGCGGCCGATCGCGATGTCGATCGCACAACAGAGGTGGACCTTGTTTCCCTCCCCACGAACCCGCACTTGCTTCTCTCGTCGCCGGCCTTCGGGAGTGTTTGGAAGACTGCTGACCGACGACGGTACGGGCATGAATCTGCTCGCGACCGTCAGCGGCGACGATGGAACCGTCGATTTGACCGACAGTCGATCGGGCTGAGGGGCCCGCCCCCGGTTCGACGGATCTGAGTGAGTCGGCATATGCAAGCGGCGCTGGGGCGGTCCACCGCGCGACGAAAGGACCGACACCGGCACCGTGGCCGGACGACCTCGACTCGTGTATGCCGCGAGAAGGCGAGAGGGTCGGCCCTGAGAACGTCAGGTTTCGATCGGATCCATTTCGCCATCGGGGTAGCGCAGTTCGGTGAAGCCGTCTGGGTGAAGCCGTCTGGGTGGTGTCGTCTGGGTGGTGCCACCCTGTGACGCCGGTCATTTCGTCCTCGCCCAAGAACTTCCGTCTCCCACAGAGCCGAAGACGGCTTGGCATAATGGTCCCGTGACATGACTCTCCGAGCTGATACTCGACTGTTCACGGTTGGCACGGAGTCGCCGTGGCCATCGCCGCGGCGCGACACAAGGAGAGACATGCGGCAGATTGCATCGCGCTTGGCTGAAATTCCCGGGGGTCCTCGCAGTAGCTCTTGGGGGATCTCGCGCCCAGGGCAACGAGCGCCCGGACTCGGACTGGGACTTTGGCCTGTATTACGAAGACACGATTGACGCGTCCGATGTAGAGGCGCTCGGATGGCGAGGCGCCATAACCGGTCCGGGAGGATGGGGACCAGTGGTCAATGGCGGTGCGTGGCTCGTCATCGACGATATCCGCGTCGACCTTTGCTATCGCAAGCTGAGTGACGTGGATCACGCCATAGCCGAGGCCGAGCACGGCAGATTCCAAATCTGGAACCTGCCCGACTACGTGGGCGGTATCCCGAGCTATGTCCTCCTCGGTGAGCTGTGTCTGTGTGAGGTCCTGTTTGGTCAGCTTCCCCGTCCGACGTTTCCGGATCGGCTGGCCGAGCTCGCACCCGGTGTTTGGCGCCAGCGGAATTCGCTGACGCTTCACACAGCCGAGGTCCATGCCAGCCGATCCGACCTCGTGGAAACAGTCGCCAACATGGGACGGGCCATCATCACGGAGGCACAGGCACAGGCACGGCTCGCCGAGCGGAGAATTTGGGCGCTGAACGAGAAGGGGATCGTCGAGAAGGCCGGACTGGGCAATGCCGCAGCCGTTCTGCGAGCTGCAGCTTCTTCCGCCCCGGAGCTGCTGTCATCAGTTGACGAGCTGCGACGCGCCCTCGAGGTGTCCTAGACGCACCCTTGCCCGCCATCCCGTAAAGG
Source organism: uncultured Acidimicrobiaceae bacterium (assembly GCA_963828505.1). Lineage (GTDB taxonomy): Bacteria > Actinomycetota > Acidimicrobiia > Acidimicrobiales > RAAP-2 > Bog-473. The sequence goes on along the minus strand of CAWHFM010000002.1, from coordinate 22,805 downwards.
GTACAAAGGGACCGTGCCCGGAGCGGGACTCGAACCCGCACGCCCTTTCGGACAGCGGCTTTTGAGGCCGCCGCGTCTGCCATTCCGCCATCCGGGCGGGAACGCACGAGCGTACAAGCTGGCATCTGCCTCGAGGTTCTGGCATCTACCTTGAGGGTATGGACGAACGGACCATGCGTAGGGAGCGTCGGCGTTGAGAGAGCCTGATGGAAGTGCCGCGGAGCGGGGGGCATGAGACTGGAGGGCGTCGAGCTGGTCAGGGTGGACGTACCGTTCCGCAGGGAAGTGGGGACGGCGGTCGGGATCCACCAGACGCGAACCTTGCTCTTCGTGCAGGTCGTCGCGGACGGCGTCTCGGGCTGGGGCGAGTGCGCGGCTCTGGCCGATGGCACCTCGGTCGACCCTCCCGTCGACACGGTGGAGGAGGCGGCAACTGAGCGCGGAGTCCCTCGCCTGCGAGAGGCCAGTGCCGCCCGAGACGGCCGGCTCCCGTCCGCGGCAGAGACGGCCCAGCTCTTCGGGAATCGGCCCACCGACCGCCTGCTGGCGGCCACGTTCGAGATGGCCCTGGAGGACCTGGAGCTGAAGGCGACCGGAGTATCGCTGGCGCACTCCATTGGCGTGACGATCGGGTTCGAGGCGATGGCGGCCGGTGGATTCGTGGGTATCCCGCCCGAACGCGAGCTGTCGACCATACGGCGATCGGCGGACCTCGCCGTGGCGAGAGGCATCACCCGGCTGCGGATGAAGATCGCCCCCGGGTGGGACCTCGAGCCGGTGCGCGTCGTACGGAAGGACCATCCCGACCTGGCGATCCAGGTCGATGCCAACGGCTCCTACCGGCTCGAGGACGCCGAACACCTCGGGCGCCTGGCCGAGTTCGGCGTGCTCTGCGTGGAGCAGCCGCTGCCGCCGGCCGATCTGACCGCTTCGGCCGAGCTGGCCCGGCGGATCGCTCTCCCCGTCTGCCTGGACGAGTCCCTGTCGTCCCTCCAACGCGTGCGCGACGCCCTGCGCTACGGGTCGTGCGCCGTCGCCTGCCTCAAGCCGGCCCGGCTCGGCGGTCTGCGTGCGGCGCGGGCGGCACACGCCGCGTGTGCGGCTGCCGGCGTTCCCGTCTTCGTCGGCGGCTTCTTCGAGGCGGGCCTCGGACGTGCTTCGAACCTCGCTCTGGCCGCCCGCCTCAGCATGGACGCGGCCGGGCTCGTCTGCGACCTCGACGACCCGGCGGACTATCTGGAGTTGGACCCGTGTGGCTACCCGCCCGTCGTCGACGGATGGGTCCGGGTGCCTGACCAACCTGGTGTGGGCCGCGCTCCTGACCAGGGAATTCTCGACCGCCTGGAGGCGCGGCGTCGATGGATTCCCGCCACCTACACTTGACGATCCATGCATCGAGCCCTCTTGGAACGGAGGATCCGCGACACGCACGCCCGCTTGGTGCGGGCGCGTGAGGAGCTCGCGGTGATGGACGAGCAGCTGGACGTCGTCCGCGAGTCCCTCGACGAGGCACGGGTGCGGGCACTGGTGTCCGAGACGCCGCTCGCCACCCAGGAGCACAACGAGGCGGCGCGTCATGCCGAGGCCATGGAGCGGGCCCGCGAAGCGCAGCACCAGACGGTCCAGGACCTGGAGCAGCGCCAGGACGAGCTGCTGGCCCACGTGCCCTCGGGGAACCCGTGACCGACGGGACCTTGGCCCGCGTGGTCATCGCAGAAGACGAGGCGATCGTGCGACTGGATCTCAAGGAGATCCTGGTCTCGGCCGGCTACGAGGTGGTCGGAGAGACCGGGCGAGGTGACGAGGCGGTGACCCTCGTCGAGGAACACGAGCCCGACCTGGCCATCTTGGACATCAAGATGCCGGGTATGGACGGTCTCCGCGCCGCCCGGGAGATCACATCCCGCCACCAGGTCGCCGTGCTCCTGCTGACCGCGTTCAGCCAGCGCGACCTCATTGAGGAGGCGCGGGACTCCGGGGTCTCCGCCTACCTCGTGAAGCCTTTCCAGCCCCGGGAGCTGCTCCCGGCCATCGCGGACGTGCTGGCCCGGGCCCGTCAGGAGTGGGCCATCGAAGCGGAGGCGGAACGGTCCACCGACGGGGCCGAGGACAAGATCGCCACCAGGCGCATCGTCGACGAGGCCAAGTCGATCCTGATGGACCGCGACGACATGGAGGAGGGCGATGCGTTCGGGTTCATCCAGCGCACGGCCATGCAGACGCGGGCCAAGATGCGCGACGTGGCACAAAGGGTCGTCGACGGCACGCTCACGCCGTAGTCTCGTCGTCTGATGACGACGACCCGGGAGCGCATCGGACCGCTGCTCCTGCTCGACGGGATGTCCCTCGCCTTCCGGGCCTTCTTCGCCCTCCCGGACACCCTCGAGACCACGACCGGCGTGGTCACCAATGCGGTCCACGGGTTCAGCTCCATGCTCGTGTACCTCATCCGGGAACGCCGGCCCTCAGGGCTGGTGGTCGCCTTCGACGCTCCCGGCGCCACGTTCCGCGACGAGATCCTCGAGGACTACAAGGCGGGGCGCGCGGCGACGCCCGACCTGCTGTCGCCCCAGTTCGACATGATCCGCGACGTGCTGGCGGCCCTGGCCATCCCCCTGATAGAGGCCCCGGGCTACGAGGCCGACGACATCATCGCCACGCTGGCGACGGAAGCGGCCGAGCGGAGATCCGAGACGGTCATCGTCACCGGGGACCGGGACAGCTTCCAGCTCGTGAGCGACCCCTACATCCGGGTCCTCTACAACAAGCGAGGCGTGACCGACTACTCGTTCTACGACGAGGCCGGCATCTTCGAGCGCTGCGGCGTGCCTCCCTCCCAGTACGTACTCCTCGCCTCGCTGCGCGGCGATCCCTCCGACAACCTGCCCGGCATCCCGGGCGTGGGGGAGAAGACTGCCGCCAAGCTGCTCACCACGTACGGCGACCTCGACGGGATTTACGAGCACCTGAGCGAGCTCACACCGAAGTTGCGCGAGAACCTGTCCTACAACGAGCGGCTGGCGCGCAGCAACGCCCGGGTCATCCCACTGGTGACCGACGTCCCGCTCGACGTCGACGTGGCGGACCTGACTCTCGGAGGATGGGACCTGGCGACGGCCGAGGCCGTCTTCTCGCTCTACGAGATGAAGACGGTGTGGCAGCGACTCGAGGAGCTGATGGCGGCCGGCTTCCTGGGCGAGCCGGCGGAAGGCAGCGCCCGGCCGGGTGGGGCCGCGGCCGCCACCGGCTGGGCTCGTCCCGGCGGCGCGGCGGGTGCCGGTGCCGCGGGTGACGGCACGGACACGGATACGGATACGGATACTGGCAGCCTGGCGTTGGGCGAGGTCGCCGTGCCGACGTCCGCCGGTGAGGTCACGAAGGAACTGGACGCGCTCGGGAACGGGCGCAAAGCACTGGCCGCCCGCTGGACCGGGAGCCCGGGGCGCAGTGAGCTCACCGGCCTGGCCCTGGTGGCAGCCGAAGGGGAGCGCGCCGGCGACGGCGTCTACGTCCGCGGCGAGGAGCTGCACTCGGCCACGGTGGCGAAGAAGCTGAATTCTGTTCTGTCCCGACCGGTGGTGGGCCACGCCGTGAAGGAGGTCATGCGCTCGCTTCTCCCGTTGAGCATCGACATGACGGGGCTCGACATGGACACGGCGGTGGCCGCGTACCTGCTCGACGCCTCGACCGGCGAGTACGAGCTGCAACAGCTCCGTGAGCAGACGGGCCAGCTCACGCTCGACATCGCGGAGCCGGACGACGCAGTGCAGGACCTGGCGCTGGAGGCGTCGGCGGAGGCGTGCGACGTGGTGGGAATCGCTGACGGTTTCCGGCGCCGCTTACGGCAAGAGGACATGGTCCTGCTGCACGACGACATCGAGACCCCGCTCGTCCGCGTGCTGGCCAAGATGGAGGTCGCCGGAATCGGCATCGACCGCGAGGAGCTCCAGGAGATCGCCGACTCGCTCAAGGCGTCGGCCGCCACGCTGCAGGCTGAAGTCCAGGAGCTGGCGGGTCACGAGTTCAACGTCAACTCGACGCCACAGCTGCGCACCGTTCTCTACGACGAGCTGGGCCTCACGCCGGGCAAGAAGACGAAGACGGGGTTCTCCACGGACGCGCGGACGCTCGAGAGCCTGCGTGGCACCCATCCCATCATCGACGCGCTCCTCTCGTACCGCGAGGTGGAGAAGCTCCGGTCCACCTACGGGGAGAGCCTCCTGGCCGAGGTCCAAGCGGACGGCCGCATCCATGCGTCGTTCGGCCAGACGGTGGCGAGGACGGGCCGGATCTCGTCGGACCGCCCCAACCTGCACAACATCCCCGTGCGAAGCGAGATCGGCAAGCAGTTCCGCCGAGCCTTCGTGCCGGCCGAGGGCACCACGTTCCTGGTGGCCGACTACGACCAGGTCGAGCTGCGGGTGATCGCCCACCTGTCGGGCGACGCCGGCCTCATTGAGGCCATGACCTCCGGTGCGGACGTGCACCGCACGGTGGCCGCGGCCGTCTACGGCGTGACGCCCGAGGAAGTGACCCACACCCAGCGCGAGTTCTCCAAGATGGTCTCCTACGGCCTGGCCTACGGCATGGAGGCCTACGGCCTGAGCCAGCGGCTGGCCGTCGCCGTCGAGGAGGCCGCGGCCATCATGGAGAGCTACTTCGGCGCCTTCCCGCGCGTGAAGCGGTACATGGACGAGACGGTCGGAGAGGCGAAGATCAGAGGCGCCACCCGCACCATGTTCGGGCGCATCCGTCCGCTTCCGGACCTCCACGCGTCGAACTACCGGTTGCGCCAGGCGGCCGAGCGCCAGGCGATGAACGCGGGCATTCAGGGGCTGGCAGCCGACATCTTCAAGATCGCGCTGGTGCGCCTCGACCGCGACCTCGAGACGCAGGGCCTCACCAGCCGGCTCGTCCTCCAGGTGCACGACGAGGTGATCGTCGAGATCGCCGACGGGGAGGAGGGAGAGGTGCGCCGCCTCACCGAGTCCGCGCTCACCGGCGCGGCCGACCTGAACGTCCCGCTCACCATCTCCATGGCGACCGGGTCGAGCTGGGCGGCGGCGAAGGGCTGACGGGCCGGTCGACGGCCCCAAGGGCTGCGGCGGGCTGGGCGGCGGGGAAACGGGCCTCTGAGCAGCTGGTATCGTGGAATGCCCGCTGGCGCTGGTGGCGGGCACCCAATCCGACGAGACAAGGCCCCGGCGCGGTCCTGAGGTTGCAGGTCGCAACCCAGCAAGGAGCATTACCACCATGGCCGAGACCACGGCAGCACGCACCTCCCTCCTTTCCCCCGAGCAGATGGGGACTTTCGACGCCGAGGGGAACTACCACCCGCGGCCCATCGTCGACGACGACCTGGGCGACGCCGACCTCGAGAAGGCGATGGGCGACTCCATCATCGAGTTCGACGATGGGGACGTGATTGAGGGGACGGTCGTCAAGATCGACCGCGACGAGGTCCTGCTCGACATCGGCTTCAAGTCCGAGGGCGTCATCCCCGCCCGAGAGCTCTCCATCCGCAACGACGTGCACCCCGAAGAGATCGTCTCGCTCGGCGACCACGTCGAGGCCCTCGTCCTCCAGAAGGAGGACAAGGAGGGGCGCCTGGTCCTGTCCAAGAAGCGGGCGCAGTACGAGCGGGCCTGGACCACGATCGAGGAGAAGAAGAACAAGGGCGAAATGGTGAAGGGCCCGGTGATCGAGGTCGTCAAGGGCGGCCTCATCGTCGACATCGGCCTGCGGGGCTTCCTCCCCGCCTCGCTGGTCGAGCTGCGCCGGGTACGCGAGCTTCAGCCCTACGTGGGCAAGGAGATCGAGGCGAAGATCATCGAGCTGGACCGCAACCGCAACAACGTGGTCCTGTCCCGCCGGGCCTGGCTCGAGGAGGCCCAGAAGGAGCAGCGCGGCGACTTCCTGGCGAACCTCAAGCCGGGCGAGCGGCGCAAGGGCGTGGTCTCCTCCGTGGTGAACTTCGGCGCCTTCGTCGACCTGGGCGGCATGGACGGCCTGGTCCACGTCTCCGAGCTCTCGTGGAAGCACGTCGACCACCCGTCGTCGGTCGTGCAGGTGGGCGACGAGATCGAGGTCGAGGTGCTGGACGTCGACCTGGAGAAGGAGCGCATCTCGCTGTCCCTCAAGGCGACGCAATCGGACCCCTGGCAGGAGTTCGCCGACTCGCACGCCGTGGGCCAGCTCGTCTACGGCCGGATCACCAAGCTGGTTCCCTTCGGTGCCTTCGTACAGGTCGGAGACGGGATCGAGGGTCTCGTGCACATCAGCGAGATGGCGGTGCACCACGTGGACCTGCCCGAGCAGGTCGTCTCCCCCGGCGAGGAGCTGTGGGTGAAGATCATCGACATCGACCTCCAGCGCCGGCGGATCTCGCTGTCGATCAAGCAGGCGGCCGAGGGCGGCGAGGTCTCCGAGGAGTACCGCGAGGCTTTCGGCGAGCACGCCTACGACGAGGAGGGGAACTACATCGGCTTCGACTACGCCGAGGGCGAGTTCACTCCCGAGACCGAGGCGCAGGCGGCGTGGGCCGAATTCGCCACCGAGGTCGGCGCACAGGCCCACCCCACCGACGGCGAGGGCGGCGAGGTCGACGCGGGTTCAGCCGCCGGCGAGGTCGACGCGGGTTCAGCCGTCGCCGAGGCTTCAGCAGACGGCCCGGTCGCCGAGGTGGCCGAGAGCTCAGCAGGCGGCGAGGTCGCCGAGAGCTCAGTGGCCGCCGAGGGCGACGCTGCGGGCGCTGCTGAGGCGACACCCGCGGCAGTGGAGTAAGCCCCGTGGGTCGACTCCGGTAACTGCCGTCAACCGCTCGCCTCGTAGGCGATCAGGGGTGGGATGGGTTCACTCTGGTTCTCGACGCTACCGGTGACGTAGAGAGTCCCGGAGTCGTCCAGCGCAGGCGAGGCACCGACGTAGGTCCTGTGCTTCGCGGTCCACAGCACAGCTCCGTCCGGACTGAGGGCAATGACACGCAGCTGATTCTGAATGTAGATGTTCCCGTCGGCGTCCGATGCCGCCGAGGAATTGAAGAACCCGTTCTCGTATCCACGGGCAGCGTAGGACCAGGCCAACGTGCCGCGTGATTGTTCGAGGGCCACGACGGTACCGACATCGTTGCCGGCGACCACTTGTCCGGCGGCCGTGAGGGCCGGGGTGGTTTGGAATGCGCCTTTGGAGACGTACGACCATTTGAGCTTGCCGTCGGGATTCACGGCATCGATGTCGCCAGGCGAGTCCCCGTCGGGTCCTCCGGTCGTCAGGTAGATCGTGCCATCGGGACCGACGGCGGGGGCGTTGAAGATATCCGCACGTGACTCTGCGTGTATGGGATACGTCCATTCCGGTTGTCCGCCCGTCGGCCCGGCCGACAATGCGTAGAGATCTCCACCGTTGCTCGTGAGGTACACCGTCGTGCCATCAGGGGAGATGGTCGGCGAGTATCCGTTGTAAAACGTGCTGGTGGAGCCGGCGAAGGTCCAATAGACGTGTCCGTTCTTCGGATTCAGCGCGTACAGCTCAGCATTCGAGCCTTCGAAGTACACCGTCCCGTCCGGGCCGATCGTCGGTGGTCCGGTGTCGGACGTCGACACGTTGTGGTCCGCCCACAGTGTGGTACCGCCGCTCTTGATGGCATAGATCCCCTGCGTCCCCCCCTCGTCGCTGTCCATCATCACGTAGACGGTTCCATCGGATGCGACCGCGGGAATGGTGTACCAGGGTTCGCCCGCTCCCGACCACGACCACAAAGTCTTGTGCGTGGTCGGAGATATCGCCGACAAGCGCGCGGCATCAACAGTGCCGCCCGCCTTCTTCTGTAAGAGGTAGATGGTTCCATTGCTCCCGACAACGGGAGACATGCCGCGATCGGCGTACGAGCTGTCTGGTTCGAGTCTCCAACTGGCGGCCGGCGAGGAAGGTCCGACCGCTCGGCTCGCGCCGGCATGAGTGAAGCCGCCCATGAACATGGGCCACTCGTCCCCACCAGCCGAGCCGCCGTTCGACGTCGCACCGACCGCAGGTGAGGCCAGGACCAAGGCCCAGGCCGCCATCGCCGTGGCCACAGCCGCTCCGCGTATCCCCCCCACATCGCCTCTTGACTACTCGAGCCGACCTACACCAGGTTCTCACCAAGTCCGTCCGCAAGCGAGCAAGCAGCCGCCATGGTGGAGGACGCCATCAGTGCCCGGGACCGCACCGATGGTGGGCCGACAGACGTCCGTGACCCGCTTCCCCGGGGAAGTGTCCCGGGAAGCAGCCGGCTTCCGGGTGCCCCGCCAGGGCCCAGCCCGGGGCGCGTAGAGTCGGCCACGGACCCGCCGGTCCGGAGCACCGAGACCCCCAGGAGGAGGACGCCCGATGCGGTTCAACCACATGGAGCTCACGTTTCCCGTCGGCACGCTGACCCAGGAGTTCCGCCAGGAGGTCGACGCCTTCTACGGTTCGGTCTTCGGCTGGCGGGGCATCGACACCGAGGTGGTGGGCCAGTCGTGCCACATCCTCATGCCCGACTCCGAACAGTTCATCCTGTTGGCCGAGAGCGACAAGCCGATGTCGTCTCCGGGCTACGACCACCTGGGTCTTCTTCAGGACACCCGGGACGAGGTCGACCGGCTCCGCGAGGAGTGCGAGCGCTACGCCGACAAGGACGACCGAGTCAAGATCATCCGCTACGACGACCTCGTGTACCCCGAGCTCACCGTGCACGCCTTCTACGTGAAGTTCCTGCTCCCGGTCTACTTCGACGTCCAGAGCATGGAGCGGGAGGCCGCGTCGAGCTCGTCGTGATCCGGCTGATCGCCGCGCTCGACACCGAGCGCGGTATTGCCACCGACAAGGGCATCCCGTGGGATCTCCCCGGCGACCGGGCGCACTTCCGCCGAGCGACCGGACGGGGTGTGATCGTCATGGGTCGATCGACCTACACCGAGTTCGACGCCCCTCTGCACGGCCGGGACAACTACGTCCTCACATCACATGACGGGCCGTTGCGCGCGGGATTCGACCCGATCGCCACGGTGCAAGAGCTCACGCGGGACCGGCCCGCCGAGGACATCTGGGTGATCGGTGGAGCAGCCGTCTACGCCTCCACGATCGACCAGGCTGAAGAGCTCGTGCTGACCCAGGTCGAAGGCGACTTCGACTGCACGAAATTCTTCCCGCCCTACCGGGACGATTTCGAGTTGGCCCAGCCCGGCGCCCAGGAACGCGAAAACGGGATCGGGTATCGCTTCGAACGCTGGCGGCCCCGATCGGAGTCGGCTGACTCGGACGGCCGCCGACGTTGATCACGGCCGTCTCGGACTCCGCCGGCCAGCCCGGGTGGACCACGACACGGACCCGGTATTGTCAGCCGCACCACCGGCAGGGCCAACGACACTGACTGACGACAGGAGAACGGTGAGCCATGGCAAGTGAAGGGCTGCACGAGGCGGCAGAGTTGCTCGGCGAGGACACGATCGACCGGCACCGTGCGTTCACCTCGATGATCGAGGAGTTCCAGGCGGTCGACTGGTACGACCAGAGGGTCCACGCCACCAACGACTCGAGCCTGGCCGACGTCCTGGCGCACAACCGCGACGAGGAGAAGGAGCACGCATCCATGACGCTGGAGTGGTTACGGCGCCGCGACCCGGTGCTCGACACACACCTGCGGACGTACCTCTTCACGACGGAACCGGTCACCGAGGTCGAGGCGGAAGCCGCCGAGGGCAACGGTGGCGGGGGAGCGGCGGCGGGCTCCGCCCGGGGCTCAGGGTCAGGGACGCTCGGGATCGGCAGCCTCATGGGGTGCGAGTGATGGACCACCTGTACCGGGACCTCGCTCCCGTTTCCGACGCGGCATGGGGGCAAATCGAAGACGAGGCGAAGAGCCGGCTCGTGACCCAACTGGCGGCACGCAAGCTGGTCGACCTGTCGGGTCCGCACGGCTGGGGCCACTCGGCCACCGACCTGGGGCGGGTCGAGGAGGTGCCGTCGCCGGCCGAGGGTGTCTCCGCCGTCCGCCGGCGCGTCCTGCCCCTGGTGGAGCTGCGCGCGTCGTTCAGCGTTTCGCGCCAAGAGCTCGATGACGCCGACCGGGGTGCAGACAACATCGAGCTGCCCGAGCTCGACGAAGCAGTCAGCCAGATCGCACTGGCCGAGAACGCCGCCGTCTTCCACGGGTATGCGGACGCCGGCATCCTCGGCATCACCGAGTCGACCTCCCACGCTCCGCTGAACTTGGGGGAAGACATGGAGGAGTGCCCCAGGGCGGTGGCCCGGGCGGTCGACGTGCTGCGCCGGTCCGGCATCGGCGGACCGTACGGCTTGGCCATCTGCCCCGACATCTACACCGCGATCGTCGAGTCGACCGAGCACGGCGGGCACCTGCTCCTCGATCATCTCCGCAAGATCCTCGGCGGTCCGCTGGTGTGGTCGCCCGGACTGGCGGGGGGCATCGTGCTGAGCCTGAGAGGTGGAGATTTCGTCATCGACGCGGGACAGGACCTCTCCATCGGCTACAGCGACCACGATGCGTCCGTGGTGCGGCTCTATCTCGAGGAGAGCTTCTCCTTCCGGGTGGTCGAGCCCGACGCGGCGGTGGCGCTGACGTAGCTCTGGGCCACGCCGGCCGGGGCGGCCGAGACCGTTCCAAAAGTCAGCCAGGTCGCGGTGCCAGGCCGCGCTCGTGCGCGGAGTCGAGCAGGCGGGCCAGGACGCGGGCGAAACGCGCCGCTCCGGCAGGATCGGTGACGAAGAACAGGGCCGGATCGAGCAGCTCGAGCTCGAGGACCAGCGGGCGACCGTCGTCGTCCTCGACCGTGTCCACCCGGGCGTAGCTGACGGGTCCGTGGAGGCGCTCCGCGGCCGCGACGGCGGCGTGACCCAGGGCGAGCTGGGCGGCCGAGGCGATGGCCGGCGTGACGACCTGGTTCTCAATCAGGCTCGGACGCGGTCCGGTTCCTCGGCGGATCATCGGCTCCTTGTGCATGGCGTGGCTGAACCCGCCCCCGAGGAAGATGAGCCCGACCTCGCCGGCGTCATCGACGGCCCGCTGGTAGGACTGCACCATGGCGGTGCGGCCCGACGCCGTCAGGTCGGCGATGTGACGGCGGGCCGAGCCGTGCTCGTGGGGCAGGTAGCGCGCCGTCTGGAACCCGCCTCCCGAGACCGACGGTTTTACCACGATCTCGCCGTCGGGGAGGTCGAGGTCCGAGGACTCGGGGTGGTCCGCCTCGGACGCAGCCGGGCCGGGCTCGCCCCCTGGCTCCACCCACAGCGTGGGGACCACGGGGACGCCGGCCGACTCGAGGTCCCGGAGGTAGCGCTTGTCGATGTTCCAGTGCAGGACGGCCGGCGAGTTGACGACCCGTACGCCGAGCGTCCCCGCCACGTGGTCGACCCAGGCCAGGAATTCGTCGACGTGGTGGATGTTGTCCCACACCCCGTTGGCCAGGACCAGGCCGTACGCCGTCCAGTCGACCTCAGGGTCGCTCCATACCGCGGTGCTGGCGTCCACGCCCTGGCGGGCCAGCGCCGCCCGCAGCAGCGGCCAGTCGTCGTGGAGGTCCGGGAACTCGGGGCCGGCCGCCGCGACCAGCCGGCGGGGGGACGGGGCGGCCGCCTCGCCCTCGGGCCTCGTCAACTCCCGATGGGGAAGTGGCAGGCGACCTGGTGGCCCGGGGCGATGTCCCGCATTTCGGGCACCTCCTCGGCGCAACGGGCCTCGGCCCTCGGGCAGCGGGTGCGGAAGCGGCAGCCCGAGGGCGGGTTGATCGGGCTCGGCGGCTCGCCCGTCAGCGCGATCGTGTTGCGAGGCGCCTCGGGGTCGGGCTCGACCGCGGACGCCAGCAGCGCCGCCGTGTAGTGGTGCGCGGGCGCCTGGTAGAGGAGGTCGGAGGGCGCGATCTCACACAGGCGGCCGAGGTACATCACGGCAACGCGGTCGCTCACGTTCTTCACCACCGCCAGGTCGTGCGCGATGAAGAGCAGCGTCAGGCTGAATTCGTTCTTGAGGTCCTCGAGCAGGTTGAGGATCTGGGCCTGCACCGAGACGTCGAGGGCGGAGACGATCTCGTCGCACACCAGCAGTTTCGGCTTGAGCACCAGGGCCCGGGCGATGCTGATGCGCTGGCACTGGCCACCGGAGAATTCGCGCGGCCGACGACCGCCGTTGAGGTAGGGATCGATGCCGACCTGGTCCAACATGGCGTAGGCCGCCTTCTGGCGCTCGTCCTTGGTGCCGATCTTCCAGATGGTGAGCGGCTCGGCCACGATGTCGCGCACGCGGCGCCTCGGGTTCAACGAGGAGATCGGATCCTGGAAGATCATCTGCACCTGCGTGCGCAGCGTGCGCAGATCGCCGCGACCGAGGGCGGTGAGCTCGGTGTCGCCGAAGCGGATTTTTCCCGAAGTCGCCCGCTCCACCTGCACCACGGCGCGGCCTGTCGTCGTCTTCCCGCATCCGGATTCGCCCACCAGCCCGAGCGTCTCGCCCGGGCGCAAGGTGAAGCTGACGCCGGCCACCGCCTGAATGGCCTGGTTCCCCTTCTGAAAGGTCACATGGAGGTCTTCGACGGTGAGCAGCGGGTCCACCGGCGCCTCGGGCGGAGCGGCGGCGTCGGTGACGGTGTCGGTCACGCGGTGGCCTCCCGGGACTCGGTGCCGCCGACGGCGGCGGGCGTTTCGTCGGGGGCCGCGGGGGTGTCGGCGCTGGAGCCGTCGGTGATGAAGGGGGTGCCGGCGCGCGAGCCGTCGGTGGTGGCGGGGGTGGTGACGATGGGTATCGAACGACCCGTGCCTCCGGGCAGCGGGTACCAACAGGCGTAGCTGTGGCCGGGCTCCGCCTCCACCAGCGGCGGCTTGTCGGTGTGGCACTTGTCCTGCACGTAGGGGCAGCGCGGGGAGAAGGGGCAGCCGGCGGGCGGGTTGAGCAGGTCGGGCGGACGGCCCTCAATTGCCGTGAGCCGGGTGTGGCTCGGGTTGGTCAGGCGTGGCGTGGAGTCGAGCAGCGCCTCGGTGTACGGCATGGCCATGCTCTTGAAGAGGACGTTCGTGGGCGCGCGCTCGACCACGTTGCCGGCGTACATCACGATGATCTCGTCCGTCCTCGTCGCCACGACGCCCAGGTCGTGGGTGACCAGGATCATCGCCATCTCGCGCTCGTGCTGCAACTTCCCGAGGAGGTCCAGGATCTGGGCCTGCACCGTCACGTCGAGGCCCGTTGTCGGTTCGTCGGCCAGGAGCAACCTCGGGGCGCACGCCGAGCGCGATGGCGATCATGACGCGCTGGCGCATGCCGCCCGAGAGCTGGGCCGGGTAGGCCTCGTAACGCTCGACGGGGGAGGGTATGCCCACTTGCATCAAGAGCGAGAGTGCCGTCTCCTTGGCCTCGCTCTTGCTCAGCTTGAGGTGGATCTTGAGTGGCTCGGTGATCTGGTTCCCGATGCGCTGCACCGGGTTGAGGGACGTCATCGGGTCCTGGAACACCATGGCGATGTGCGTGCTCCAGAGCTTGCGCAGCTGGTCATTGGGGGCGTTGAGGATCTCGGTCCCGTCATAGCGAACCGACCCGGTCTGCGTGGTCGAGGCGACCGGCAACAGGCCCATGATGGCGCGCGACAGAACGGTCTTGCCCGACCCCGACTCACCCACGATGCCGAGCGTCTTGCCGTGCTCCAGGGTCAGTGAAACCCCCTGTACCGCCTTGAGTGGGCCCCGCGAGGTGGCGAACGAGACGTCCAGATCCTCCACCTGGAGCAGGGGGCGGCGCTCCTCGTTCACAACTTGATCTCGGTCACGTCGAAGTAGGCCCGCAACTTGTCCGCCACGATGTTGAGGCTGAACAGGAGGAGGAACATGGCGGTCGCGGGGAAGATGACCAGCCACACATTGGTCTGACCTTTGGCGCCGGTCAGGAGGCTGGCCCCCTCGTTGAGCATGTTGCCCCAACTCGGCGTCGGAGGCTGCACGGAGAGCCCGAGGAAGGCCAACGATCCCTCCAGGACGATGATGGTCGCCACCGCGATCAGGCCGAAGGACACGACGGTCGGCATGATGTTGGGCAGGATCTCCCGGGAGATGATGCGGGTGTCGCTGGCCCCCAGCGCCTTGGCCGCCAGCACGAAGTCACGTGTGGCGTACGAGAGGGTGGACGCCCGCACCACGCGGAAGATCAGGGGGGACGCGGCGATCCCGATGATCAGCGTGATCTTGAAGATCGAGTGCCCCCAGAACGACACGATGGCGATCACGGCCACGATGGCCGGGAAGGCGAGCACGATGTATGAGGTCGTGTTCAGCGCCGTGTCGACGCGGCCACGACGGTAGGCGGAGATCATGGCCGGGATGCCGCCCACGATCAGACCGATCAGCGCCCCCCCGAATCCGACGATGAGCGAGACCCGGGCACCGTAGATCAGCCGGCTCAGGATGTCACGGTAGAGGTCGTCCGTGCCGAGCAGGTGACTCCAGCTGGGCCCGCCGTTCTGCACGCTGTTGTAGTTGCCCAGGTCCGGGTTCGGGAGCGGGAGCAGGTTGGCGATGGTGGCGAGGACCGCCACCAGGACGATGAAGCCGCAGGCCATCCAGAAGAGGAGGCCGAGCTTCTTCTTGTTGGGATCGGCCGCTGCTTCGGCGGCGATCTCCTCCTTGATGTCGGCAAAGGCCTCTTTGTGTTCGGCGGTGACGCTACTCACGGGCGATCCTCGGGTCGACGATGGTGAAGAGGAAATCGAAGATGAAGTTGATGAGCACGATGGCCACGGCGACGAAGAGGGTGATGCCCTGGACGACCGTGTAGTCGTCCTGGTTCACGCTCGAGATGAGCTGGTACCCCAGGCCCGGCATCTGCAAGAGCAGCTCGACCACGAATGTGCCCGCGATCAGGCTGCCGATGGTGACCCCGGCCGAGGCCAGGAGGGAGATCGACGAGGGTCGCAGCGCGTGGCGCCACATGATGCGCCGGTCGGACAACCCCTTCGAGCGGGCCATCGTGATGAAGTCCTCCTGCAGGGTGGAGATGAGGTCGTTCCTCAGTAGGCGGAAGTACACCACGATGCCCCCGAGGGCAAGCACGATCGAGGGTAACAGCATGGCGTGGATGTTCGTCCAGAAGTTCTGCGTGATCGGTACGTATGACGCCGGGCCGGGGAAGACGTGCCAGTGCACGGCGAAGAGCAGCACGAGCACGGGGGCGATGACGAAGGGCGGTAGCGCCAGCATGGCGAACGTCGTGCTGTTCGAGGCCTGGTCGAACAGATGGTTCGGGCGGCGCGCCGCATGCATCGCCATGGGGAAGGCGATGGCGAAGGCGATGATCTGCGAGAAGATGATCAGTTCGAGGTCGATGGGGAACGACTGCTGGATGATGCTCCACGTCGTCTGGTGCGTCGTGTAGGACTGCCCGAGATTCCCCTGGAAGACGTGCTCGATCCAGATGAAGTACTGCTGCCACAGGGGTTTGTCCAGTCCGAGCTGGTGGTCGACGATGGCGACGTTCTGGGGGGTCTGGTTCGGGCCGAGGATGGTGGCGGTGGGGTTGCCCGGGAGTAGGTGGACGAGGAAGAAGGAGACGACGGACACGAAGAGGATGATGATGAGGAGGAGCACCACTCTCTTTGTGATGTAGCGGCCCACGGCGCCTTCCCACCCTCCGTGCTGTCTGCTTGCTCTTCCCGGCCCCGCCTCTTCCGGCTCGGTCCGGCTCTGTCGTCACCGGCTTCTGCCGCTTCGTCTCGTCGGCTCGTCCGGTTCCCCGGTGCCGACCCCCCTGGCGGCGACTGATCCTAGACCCGCACCCCCTTGTCCTACCATGCGCCCCGTGCCAGTGGAGGTTGAGGAAGTTCCGGGGGTTCAGGAGGGGCGAGGGGTTCCAGGGGTTCCACCGGTGCAGGAGGTTCCGGCTCTCAGCGGCCGGCTACGCGTGCTGGCCGCCGTCGGAGTCGTGCTCGTCATCACCGTCGGTCTGGTGCTCCGCTTCTGGACCCGGTCGGCCCTCTGGCTCGACGAGGCGCTGACGGTCGACATCGCTCGCCTGCCGTTGCACGACATCCCGAATGCCCTCAAGCACGACGGCGCTCCACCGCTGTACTACTTCCTGCTGCACTTCTGGATTCTCCTCTTCGGTCAGTCCAATATCGCCGTCCGCTCGCTCTCGGGCCTCGTCGGCGTGGCGACGCTCCCGGTCGCCTGGCTCTGCGGGCGTCGCTTCGGCGGCCGGGCCGTGGCCTGGACGACGCTGGTCCTCCTGGCCAGCGCCCCCTTTGCCGTCTACTACTCCACCGAGTCGCGCATGTACGCGCTGGTGATCCTGCTCACCGGCTGTGGCTTCCTCGCCCTGCAGCGGGCGATCGCCGCGCCGAACCTGTGGAACATGGCGGCGGTCGCCATCGTTGCGGCAGCGCTGCTCTACACCCAGTACTGGTCGCTGTACCTGATCGCCATCACCGCCATCTGGCTGGGTGTCTCCATCCTCCGTAGCTACCACCGGGGGCGGCCCGAGAATGCTCCGTGGCGCGCCCTGATCGCGCTGGGTGTGGGCTGCCTGCTGTTCCTGCCCTGGGTGCCAACCTTCATCTACCAGAGCAAGTACACCGGCACGCCCTGGGCGGCGCCGCCGAACTTCTCGGCCGTCATCAACGCCGTCACCGGGTTCACCGACAACCAGGGATCGACCCAGGCGACGGGAACCAACCAGGGTCGACTGCTGGCCATCATCTACTTCGCCATGCTCGCCCTGGCTCTGTTCGGTGCGGGCAAGAGCGATCGGATCGTCGAGCTCGACCTGCGCACCCGCCCGCGGGCGCGAGGGGTCACCTTCGTGGTCGTCGGGACGCTGTTCGCGGCCATCGCCGGCGGCATCCTCTCCACGAGCGCGTTCTCGTCGCGCTACGCCGCCGTCGTCTTCCTCCCCCTGATCCTGCTGGTCGCCCTGGGGACGACGACGCTGTTGAACCCCAAGGCGCGCCTGATCCTGGTCACGGCCGCCGTCGCCGCCGGGCTCTTCTCGTCGGTCCAGAACATCTCGACGCAGCGGACGCAGGCGACGGAGGTGGCGGCGGCCATCAACCGCGAGGCCAAGCCGGGGGACGTGATCGGGTTCTGCCCCGACCAGCTGGGGCCGGCGGTCGCCCGGCAGATCCACGACCCCTCCCAGTACGACCTCATCACCTTCCCCCGCGAGACCGGCCCCGCCATCGTGAACTGGGTCAATTACGGCCATGCCGTCGCCAAGGCCACGCCCCAACACTTCTCCTCCGTCCTGGTGGACAAGACGGCGGCGGGGAAGCACATCTGGCTGGTGTGGCAGCCGCTGTACCAGACCTACGGGATCAAGTGCGAGCAGATCGCGGCCATGTTGTTGACCACGTCGACCAGTCGGGGCGGGGGCGGCCGCAACGTCGTGACCACTCAACCTCAGAACTTCTACGAGCCGATGAACCTGACCGAGTTCACGCCCTCCATGCCGTCGTCCTGACGACCGGCCGGCGGCGAGGCCGGTTGCCGCCAGGAGGGAGGGCGAGCGCGCCGGCGGGGCGGACATCGGCACCAGCCCGACAGCGTGCGTTACGGTCGGATCTGGCAAATCGCCGTTCTTCTCCCTATCGCAGGTGTTCCCGGACCAAGCCATGAGTGTCTCGCTCCGCCGGAAACGCTCCTTCGATTCCGGCGGGAGCGGGCAACGTCTTCGACCGGCCGGCGCAGGCGAGCCGTGAGCCACGTCGTCGGAGCAGCTGGGCCCGTGGTCCAAACGGCGGGCCACGACACGGCGGGCGGCCCCGAGGCGGGTACCAGGAACACCGCAGGACCCGAATCCCGCGGAAGGGCGACAGCCCTCTTCACGAGGGTGCCCGAAGCGCTCAGAGAGGCGCTCCTTCCCTTCGTCGTCGCCCGGGCCGTCGTTCTCGGCGCACTGGGCGTGGCTCACTTCGTCGTGGACCGGACCCACCCGACGACGCCGGGCGTGACCCTCCGGGTGCACCAGGGACTGCTGGGGTGGGACGCCGGGTGGTACGAGACGATTGCCCGGGTCGGCTACGCGCCTCTCGGAAACCAGTCACTCCGCTTCTTCCCGGCCGTCCCACTTCTGACCCACGTGTTCGCCTGGGTGCCTGGCGTCGACGACGGCGCTGCCCTCGTGGTGCTGGCCAACCTGGCCGCCCTCGTTGCGACGGCAATGCTGTTCGTCCTGGCCCGCCGCGAGCTCGGCGACCGGGCCGCGGCTCGGCGCAGCATCTGGATACTCAGCCTGCTGCCCTCGGCGTTCGTCCTCGTCATGGGCTACGCCGAGTCGCTGCTGCTGGTCTTCGCCATCGGTTGCTTTCTGGCTTTGCGACCGAGCGCTTCCGCCCCCGCCCCCGCCTCCGCCGGCGCTGACGTCGTTGCGGCCCAGGCTCTCCCGGGTAGCGAACGAAGACCTCGCTTCGACGTCGCCGGTCTGCTGGCCTTCGGCGCCGCTCTCACCCGTCCGGTCGGGGTTCTGCTCGCTCTCGCCGTCCTGGCCGAGCTGATCCGCTGGTGGCCCCGGCTGAATCGCCGGGCCCGCGTCGTCGGTTTCGCCGCCGTCTTCGCCCCCTTCGTGGGGTTCGCGGCCTTCCTCGGCTGGTCGAAGCACGTCGTGGGGGACTGGTGGGCACCCCTACGGGTGCAGCTGCAGAACTCCCACCACGGCGGACTGGCGGACCCGGTCAGCACGCTGTACCACGACGCCACCGGAGTGTTCCACCACCACGTCGGCACTGCCCTCCACGTCCCCTGGGTGCTCCTCGCTCTGGCCATGCTCCTGGTGTGCTGGCGCCGGCTGCCGGCGCCCTACACGCTCTTCTCCGCGGCCGTCCTCGGGGTGGCCGTTGCCGGCTCCAACCTCGATTCGTTCGAGCGCTACGCCCTCTCCGCCTTTCCGCTCAGCATGGCCGCGGCAACGATCCTGACCGGGCCACGCCTCGAGCGGGCCGTGCTCTCCCTCCTCGGTGCCGCCTTGGCCGGGTACGCGGTGCTGGCCTTCTTGAACATCTCGGTTCCCTGAACGCCAGGGTCGACGAGGCGGCAGTCCCCGCGCCGGCAGTCCTCGCGCCGACGGTGCCGATAACTGCACCGGAGGTGCCACTTAGGTCGATCCGGCGAGTGACTGGCGGCCTCAGGACGCGGACTCTGCGGACCTAGACCCGGGTGAGCGCGGGTGGTCAACTATCCTGACCTGCTCGTGGCAGTGCCAACGGAACCACCCGTCGTCATCGCCGGCGCGGGTCCCGGTGGCCTGACGGCGGCCTACCTGTTGACCAAGCGCGGCCAGAGGCCGATCGTGCTGGAAGCAGACGACCAGGTCGGAGGCATCAGCCGCACGGTCGTGCGTGACGGATGGCGCTTCGACCTCGGCGGTCACCGGTTCTTCACCAAGGTGCCCGAGGTCGAGGAGCTGTGGCACGAGATCCTCCCCGAGGGCGACTTCATGTTGCGCCCCCGCATGAGCCGCATCTTCTACCGGGGAAAGTTCATCGACTACCCCCTCAAGGCCATGAACGCCCTCCGCAACCTGGGGATTTGGGAAGCGGTCCTTTGTGGCTTCTCCTACGTCTGGGCCCGCATCCGCCCACCCAAGGACCAGAACAACTACGAGGGGTGGCTCGTCGCCCGGTTCGGCTGGCGCCTCTACCGCCACTTCTTCAAGACGTACACGGAGAAGGTGTGGGGAGTTCCAGTCTCCGAGATGCCCGCCGACTGGGCCGCTCAGCGGGTCAAGAACCTCGACCTCCGCAAGGCGGTGATGAACGCCATCCTCCCCAAGCGGGGCCAGACGGACATCACCACGCTGATTGAGGAGTTCCAGTACCCCAAATACGGTCCGGGAATGATGTGGGAGGTCTGCGCCGAGAAGGTCGCGGCCGCCGGCGGCACCATCGAGATGGAAGCGCGCCTCACCGGCATCAACGTCGAGGACGGCCGGGCCACCTCGGTCACGTACACCCAGGGCGGTGAGACGAAGACGACACCCGCGGCCGCCGTCATCTCGACCATGCCGATGCGAGAGCTCGTGCACACGATGGTGCCGCCTCCACCGCCGGAGGTGGTAGCCGCCGCCGACGATCTGCACTACCGCGACTACCTGACGGTCGCCCTGATCGTGCCCGAGTCGCGCAGCTTCCCCGACAACTGGATCTACATCCACTCCACCGACGTCGAGGTCGGCCGGATACAGAACTACGGGTCGTGGTCGCCGTTCCTGGTCAAGGACGGCCGCACCTGCCTGGGCCTCGAGTACTTCGTCTTCGAGGGCGACGACATGTGGAACACGGCGGACGAGGAACTCGTCGCGCTCGGCACCAAGGAGCTGGTGTCGCTCGGTCTGGCCGCCGACGGCGACATCGAGCGGGGCTACGTGGTGCGGGTCCCGAAGGCGTATCCCTACTACGACTTCTCCTACAAGGACAACGTGGCCACCATCCGCAAGTGGCTCGAGACCGAAGCGCCCAACGTCCACCCGGTGGGACGCAACGGCATGCACAAGTACAACAACCAGGACCACTCCATGTACACGGCCATGTTGACGGTCGAGAACATGTACGGGGCGTCGCACGACATCTGGTCGGTCAACGTCGAAGAGGAGTATCACGAGGCCGGCTCGACCGGTCGCGACGCGCCCATCCTGCCTCGGCGTGTCGCGGCGGCGGGGGCCCGTGAAGCCGGCTGAGCGAGGGAGATCGGGCGGCGATGTCGACACCCTTGGACTCGACACCCTTGGACTCGACATCCTCGACACCGTCACCGTCACCGTCACCGCACGGCGCGACGACGCTCGAACCTGCCCCCACTGAGGCCCCTCCGGGGCCGAGGCGACTGAGAAGAGGTCGTCCCGACGTGTCCGAGGGCGCCGACGAGGCGGCCCCCACCGACCATCCTGACCACCCGCAGCAGCCGGAACACCCGGGCGACACCCGCCGTCGCGACCGCGAACGCGGGACGAGCCGGGACCGGCGCCGGTGGGTCCCCTACGCCGCCGCCGGAGCGGCCTACCTCGTGCTGGGAACGGCTCTGTGGTGGCACGCCTGGACGGCCGGCGCCACCACCCACACCCTGTGCGGCTGCGGCGACCCGGCGCTGTTCATCTGGTTCTTCCAATGGCCGGCGACGGCCATCGCCCACGCCCAGAACCCCTTCTATTCGACCGCGCTGTTCCACCCCGGCGGGGTGAACCTCCTGTCTCAGACGTCGGTGACGGGACTCAGCATCCCCCTGGCCCCCATCACCTGGATATGGGGGCCCGTCGCCTCCCTCAACGTGGCCTCCACGCTTGCGCCCGCCCTCACCGCCCTCGCCGCCTTCGCCGCCATCCGCCGTTGGGCTCCCTGGACGCCGGCCGCCTTCCTCGGTGGGCTGCTCTACGGCTTCTCACCGTTCGTCCTCACCAGTCTGGAGTTCGCCCACCTGATGACGGCGGCCCTGATGGTGCTTCCGCTCATCCTGATCGCACTCGACGAGATCCTGGTCCGCCAGCGGCACCAGGCCTGGACGAGCGGTGCGCTGCTCGGCCTCCTGTTGTTCGTCCAATTCTTCATGTCGACCGAGTTGCTGGTGATCGTGGTCTTGCTGGCCGGGGTGAGCATCCTGGTGTTGGTAGGCGCCGCCCTGGTGGCCAACCCGGACGAGGTGCGGCGGCGTGCACCCCATGCCCTCACCGCCCTGGCTGTCGGGGCCGGAGTCAGCGTGGTGCTGCTGGCCTGGCCGGCCTGGTTCGCCCTCGCCGGTCCGGGTCACCTCTCCGGAGCGATCTGGCCCAGGCTCATCCGACTCCTCGGCGGCAGCCGCGCCTCGAGCTTCGTGGACCCCTTCTACGCTCCTGCGGGCAGCACGTACGCCGCGTTCGGCGGGTACGAAGGCCTGCCTCTGGGGTTCTCGGTGCCCTTCATGGGCTGGGGACTGCTCGCTGTGCTCGTCGGGGGACTGGTGGCCTTCTTCCGGGACCGGCGCCTCTGGTTCTTCGGCCTCGTGCTGGCCGTGAGCGCCGTCGGCTCGCTCGAGTGGCACAACGGCCAGCTGGGCCTGATCGCCATCCTGGCGAAGATCCCCGTGCTCGACAACGTGGCCGTGCAACGCTTCATGGCCGTCGGTCTCCTCGCCGCGGCGGTGATGCTCGGCATCATCCTCGACCACGTCCGGCGACTGGCCCCTCGGGTCGATCGGCTGGCGCGCGGGGTCGGTACTCCGGCTCGACGAGGTCCCGCCCTCGGGAGGATCCTGGTCTGCTTCGCCGCGGCCGCCGTGGCCGCTGCCGCGCTGGTCCCGATCGCCACGACGTACCGCTCCAGACTCCCCTTCACCATGCGGCCGGTCGTCCTGCCCCGCTGGTACACCCAGGTGGCGCCGAGACTGCCCGACAACCAGGTCCTGTTGTCGTACCCCGCGCCCTTTTCGGGTATCCAGTCGGCCATGACCTGGCAGGCCGTGAACCGCATGCACTACAGCCAGGCCGGCGTGGGCGGACCCCAGGGCACGATCTCGAGGGCCGGCCCGGCCAGGCAGGGTTTCGCCGTGCTGGTCGATCTGGCCTTCGGGATCCACACCAATCTGCCGACGGGCACCCCAGCGGAGCGTGCCGCTGTGGTCCAGGCGCTCCGCACCTGGCAGGTGACCACCGTCGTCGTCGCCACGAATCAATCGGCGTCTCTGGTCGAGCAGGGCCGCGATCCGGCCTACGCGGCTGCGTTCATGACGGCCGTCCTAGGGCGGCTCCCCACCCTCGAGGCCGGCGCCTGGGTGTGGTACGGCGTGCCGTCTGACCTAAGTCGTCTCTCAGATGACGGCGCTCTCGGCTGGCCGGT
>CAWHFM010000001.1:0-64578 GCA_963828505.1 uncultured Acidimicrobiaceae bacterium | reverse complement strand
TCCGGCTCAACGACCTCCCACCGTTGACCGTCGACGTCGTTCCACCGCAGGACCCTCGACAAGCCATGCGATCGGTGCGCCCTCGGTGGTTCGGATCCAAGAATCTCGTTAAACAGCGGCGGCGGCCTCGTCTCGGAGATACTCCCGAAAGTAGGGCAGAGCGAAATCCACGTATCCATGGCTCGATGACTCGATGAGTTCGGCGGCAATGAGGCGAAGTCGATATTGGCTGGCGTAGTTCACATCGACCCCGAGACGCTCTTGGATGTCGGCCATTTTCGAAGGACCGTCGTCCTTTGTCATCGCCAACAAGAATGTCTTGTCGATGGCCGAGGCGCCAGCAAGAGCTGGTTCGTAGACGAGTGTTCCGAGCCGCCGGAGTGCTCTAGACACGCCTTCATGGGCATCTTCGACCGTGATGTCGGTCTGGCTTGGATGTAGCCGCCAGGTCTGGGCGCCGACAAGCTGGATCAGGAATGGGTATCCGCGAGTGCCGTTTATCATCACGTCCAGCGCCTCATCGCCGACGATCGTCCCGGCATCTCAATGGGCTCTCGAATGGCCCGTTGAACGTCAACGTGGTTCACCGACCCAAGATGATGCCGATCGGCCCGCCGGAGAAAGGTCAACACTTCGTCGTTCACCACATCGCTGATCGACGATATCAGTCCGGCACCGACGAAGGCGAGTTCGCGGCTCTTCCCGAAATGCGTGCTGCACCGCGGTCGCCAGATCTCGCAGCTCGGCGATCTGGTTCTGGTGGATCTCGTCGAGCGTTATGAGCAACCCGGTCTCGTGTTCGACGAGCAGGTCAGTGAGCAGCTCGATCTGATTCCGCAACCCGCCGCGACGACATGGGACTCAAGCGTGTTCCAGCTCCGCCGGCTCCGAGCGGGCCGAGCGGGACGTTGAAACCGCTCAATCGGCGGTGAACGGCGTCTGGGTCGAAATCCCTGAGCAGCCTGGGCAGATGCTGGCGTGTGATCCGATCGACGAACCCGGGCGATGCCGTCTCTGAGACGACCAGCCAACCCTTGCCTTCGTCGATCCTCGATTGCGTTCAGCAGGACCGTCTTCCCAGCACCCCGGGATCCCGGTGTACAGCGTCGCCCGGCCAGCAGCTCCTGGTCCGTCCTCGATGGCCTCAACGAATTCCTCGATGAGGTCATCTCGGCCCACAAGCAACGGCGGGCTGACGCCGAAGCTGGGGTGAAGGGGTTGGGCACTCCCCCCATTATATCAGGACCTTTAGAGATTTTTAGATTCTTTAGAGTTCGTTAGATATCGGCGACACTGCTTGAAATGGACCTTGCGGAACATCCATCCTCTTGGCGGCGTCGCCGCTCCTGGAGGGAAGGCTGACCGGCTGAGGGCTGTGCTGTGTGACCGCCTGCGTCGGAGCGCCCAAGAGCCCATCTCACTGCCGGCGGCGTGTGACCCCCGGCTCTCGTGCGCCTGCGCGCTCGCCCTCGAGGACCTGGGGACTCCCATGCCACTGTCCGTGTTGGCCGACGCTGCGCTGACAACCGAGCGGACATTGTCACGGCTCTTCCGCAAAGAGACCGGCATGAGCTACCCCCAAT
The DNA here is from genome assembly GCA_963828505.1 of uncultured Acidimicrobiaceae bacterium. Taxonomy (GTDB): domain Bacteria; phylum Actinomycetota; class Acidimicrobiia; order Acidimicrobiales; family RAAP-2; genus Bog-473. Next base: position 62,995 of record CAWHFM010000001.1, on the reverse strand, counting down.
GGCGTGCGCAGGCTCGTGCCATTCACGCCATGATCTTGTTAGCCCAAGGCGAATCGGTTACCGACACCGCGAGCCTCTGTCGGTGGAGCACAACGAGCGCCTTCATCGACAGTTTCCGACGAGCGACGGGGCAGACGCCCGGCGGCCTCCGGGACCTCGCCGTCAAGTAAAAGCCGAGCGCTGTCCGCTCCGCCCGGATCGGATCGGGTCATGCACATGTGGCATAAGCGCATTGGGCGGATGGAGCCGAACACCGTCTTCTAATTTCCTCCCGAGTCTGGCCGATTTCAGACTGGGTGTTCATGACGAAAAGTCGGTATTGCTCGAAGGATTCCTTGATCGGGCGGCCACCCAGCGTCTTGTCCGAGCACCGCGTCAGCCGTTGCGCTTCTCCAACGCGGCGGCCTCAATGGAATCGCCCACGCCCTTGTCGATGTTGCGCCAGTACTCGAAGGCCCGCTGGGCACCTCGTCGCGGCGCAGTCCGGCCAGCAGGCCGACGACGGTGTCGATCAACCGCTGGCGCGCCGCGTCGTCAAACACTTTGGTGACGAGCGTGTTGGCCTGCCCGAAGTCGTCGTCCTCGGCGTGGAGGGTGTAGGCGGCCCGCACCATCTCGCCGTCGGCCGCCCACACGGCGTGCTCGGCGTACGTGTCGTCGTCGGCGGCCGGGGCGTCATCGAACGAGTTCGGGTAGTACACCGGGTCGCTGACATTGTCACCCGCATGGCGCCGTCCTTGGAGTAGCTGCGCACGGCGACATGCGGCCGGTTGACCGGGATCTGCTGGTAGTTGACGCCGAGGCGGGCCCGGTGGGCGTCGGCGTAGGAGAAGCCGCGTGCGAGCAGCATCTTGTCGGGGGAGAGGCCGGTACCGGGCACGGTGTTGTTGGGCTGGAAGGCCGCCTGCTCCATCTCGGTGTGGTAGTCGGTCACATTGCGGTTCAGGGTGAGCCGGCCCACTTCGACCAGCGGGTAATCGCCGTGCGGCCACACCTTGGTCAGGTCGAACGGGTTGAAGCGATAGGTCTTGGCGTCCTCGAACGGCATGATCTGCATGTGCAGGGTCCAGCTCGGGAACTCGCCGCGCTCGATGGCGTCGTAGAGATCGCGCTGGTGGTAATCGGCGTCCTCCCCGGCAATGCGGTCGGCGTCGGCCTGGGTCAGGGACTCGACGCCCTGGTTGCACTTGAAGTGGTACTTGACCCAGAAGCGCTCACCGTTCGCGTTGACCCACATGTAGGTGTGCGACGAGTACCCGTTCATGTGGCGCCACGAGGCGGGATGCCCCGGTCCCCCATGAGCCAGGTCACCTGGTGCGACGACTCCGGGGACAGCGTCCAGAAGTCCCACTGCATGTCGGGGTCACGCAGGTTGTTGGCGGCCAGCCGCTTCTGCGAGCGGATGAAGTTCTGGAACTTGATCGGGTCGCGGATGAAGAAGACGGGCGTGTTGTTGCCGACCAGGTCGAAGTTGCCTTCGCTCGTGTAGAAGCGCACGGCGAAACCACGAGGGTCACGCCAGGTGTCCGGTGAGCCGCGCTCGCCGGCCACGGTCGAGAAGCGCTGGACGACCTCGGTTTCGGTGCCCGGAGCGAAGACAGCGGCCCTGGTATAGCGGCTGACGTCGTGGGTCACGGCACCTCCACCATGCACGGAGCGTTCACCAAGCCGATCATCGACGCGATGTGTGCGGGTGTCGACCGACCGATCATCCTGCCGATCTCCAATCCGACCTCGAGGATCGAGGCGATGCCCTCCGATGTCATCCCGTGGAGCAACGGCAAGGCTCTCGTCGCGACAGGCATCCCGTTGGATCCCGTCCCCTACAAGGGGGTCGACTACCAGATCGGCCAGGCCAACAACGCGCTGCTCTATCCCGGCCTCGCTCTGGGCACGATCGTCTCGAGAGCCAAGCACGTGACGCCCAACATGCTGGTGGCCGCGGCCGACGCGGTCGCCGGCCAGGTCGACCCGACCCAGCCCGGGGCGCTGCTGCTCCCGCCGGTCGCCCACCTGCGGGCCTCGTCCACGATCGTCGCCGCCGCGGTCGTCCAGGCCGCTATCGATGACGATGTCGCCACCGTACGGCTCGATGACGTCGTCCAGGCGATCCAAAACGCGACGTGGGAGCCCGTCTACGGACCAGAGCAGGACCGATGACGGTCGCCTCCAACAAATCCTCCCGCGGCGCCACTATCACCTCAGGCGGCGAGAGCTCGCCCGAACGCAGCTCGAACGGCCAGCGAGAGAAGACGCCGAAGGTGCTCGACCTCCCGGTCGGCCTGGACGCCAGCGGGACGCGCCACGAGACCGACTCGATGGGTGGCATCGATGTGCCGGCCGACCGGTACTGGGGGCGCAGACCCAGCGGTCGCTGGTTCACTTCTCGATCGGCGACGACCGGATGCCCAACGCGGTCTACCACGCCTACGGGTACGTGAAGAAGGCGGCGGCCATCGTCAACGGTCAGCGCCGGCCGCCTGCCGACGTGGAAGGCCGACCTGATCGCCCGGGTCGCCGACGAGGTCATCGCCGGCGAGCTCGACGACAGTTCCCGCTCTACGTCTGGCAGACCGGCTCGGGCACCCAGTCCAACATGAACGTCAACGAGGTGATCTCCAACCGGGCGATCCAGCTGCTCGGCGGCAAGCTGGGCACCAAGACGCCCGGTGCACCCCAACGACCACGTGAATATGGCCCAGTCCTCCAACGACACCTTTCCGACGGCCATGCACATCGCCGCCGTCCAGGAGTCACCGGCCACCTCGTTCCCGCCGTGGAGGGCCTCAGGATGCCATCGCCGCCAAGGCCCGCGAGTGGCACGACGTCGTCAAGATCGGCCGCACCCACCTCGAAGACGCCGTGCCGCTCACTGTCGGCCAGGAATGGTCCGGCTACGCCACCCAGCTGCGCGATGCCATCGACCGGCTCGAGTCGACCCTGCCGGGCCTCTACGAACTGGCCTGGGGGCACCGCGGTGGGCACCGGCTCAACGCCCCGCCCGGGTTCGCCGACGCATATCGCCGCGAAGATCGCCGAGCTCACCGGCCTGCCCTTCGTCACCGCACCCAACAAATTCGCCGCCCATGGCCGCGCTCGACGCCATGGTGGCCGCCACGGCGGCGCTGCGCGCCCTCGCCGTCGCCGCTCATGAAGATCGCCAACGACATCCGCTGGCTCGCCTCCGGGCCGCGCTGCGGGCTCGGCGAGTTGATCCTCCCGGCAAACGAGCCGGGCTCGTCGATCATGCCGGGCAAGGTGAACCCCACGCAGTGCGAAGCCATGGTGATGGTCTGCATCCAGGTCATCGTCGACGACAGCTGCGTCGCCTTCGCCGGCAGCCAGGGCAACTTCGAGCTCAACGCCATGCGCCCGATCATCATCAACAACGTGCTGCATTCGGCCCGGATCCTCGCCGATGCCTGCGAGAAGTTCCGCGACTTCTGCATCGAAGGCACGAAACTCAACCGCGACAAGATCGAGGAGTTTGTCGACCGATCCCTGATGCTGGTCACCGCGCTCAGTCCCCGGTCATCGGCTACGACAAGGCCTCTGAAATCGCCCACAAGGCCGCTGACACCGGTAGCACCCCGCGCGATGCTGCTTTGGCTTCGGGGGACATCGGCGCCGACGAGTTGATCGCGTCGTTGACCCGAAAACCATGGTCGGCTCCCTGTGACGTCGGAGCGCAGATCACCCGCCTTCTTGGGGAATTTCAATCGTCACAGTGGCACGGACACTCAGAGCGTCACCGCCCAGCGTTAGGCGACCCCAAACCGGGCCCACTCACGTGATTGTTCAGCGATTTGGTATCGATCGATTTGGCAGGGCGAACCCAGGATCAGTCCCGTCACCCCACTATCGCTCCCCCACTATCTCAGCGATACGGGTCGCGATCCTTCTTTTGACCTTGACCCCAAGAAGTGGACCACGTATATGACAATTCGGCCCTGACCAGCGCTTTCGATGGAGCGGAAGACGGGATTCGAACCCGCGACCCTCACCTTGGCAAGGTGATGCGCTACCGCTGCGCCACTTCCGCGTTGATCTGGGCACTTTACCGCACCCCGCCTCTCCGCCGGGTGGCCGGACACCAAAGGGCCAGCCCGATTCATCGGCCACGACCCAAGCTGGCCCAGCGCCGGGTCGCCAACGGTCCGGCGGGTCCTGGGCTTCGGTAAATTCCACATCGTGCGCCAGAATGAGACCACCGCCGTGCTGAGTAAGGCCTTCGGAGCGGTCGCCGGTGAGTACGACCGCCTCCGGCCCGGTCCGTCGCCCGAAGCCCTCGATTGGCTCGTACCGTCCGGTGCACGCGACGCCCTCGAGATTGGCGCTGGCACAGGAATCCTCACCCGTCTTCTCGCCCAGCGCCTCGAGCACGTCATAGCCGTTGAACCCGACGATCGCATGCGCGCTGTCCTCTCCGCCCGGCTGGCGGGGACCGAGGTGGACGTGGTGGCAGGCCGAGCCGAAGCACTGCCCTCTGCCGACGCGTCCGTCGACGTTGTGCTTGCCGCGTCGGCTTGGCACTGGGTCGACGAGGCGCGGGCGGTGCCCGAGGTGGCGCGCGTCCTTCGGCCAGGAGGCCGCCTTTCACTGGTCTGGAGCGGTCCTGATCGCACCGTCGACTGGATGCGGAACCTCTGGGCAGGCGGCGTCGAGCTCACTGCCGACCAGGCAGCGGAGACCGACGGCCTTCGCCGGGGTCGACACGCGGTAGGAGTGGACGTAGGCGACGACAGCCCGTTTCTTCCGCACGAGTCCACGCTCTTCCGGTGGCAGCGGGCGATGAGCAAGGAGGACCTGGTGGCGCTCGCCACCACGTACAGCTCGGTGATCACGATGGAGGACGCAACGCGCCAGGCGCACCTCCGTGCTATGACCCGCTACCTCGAAACCCTCCCGGAACTTGCCGACCTCGACCTGGTCCAGGTACCGATGCGCTCCTACTGCTGGAGGGCTCGCCGCCGCTGAAATCAGCGGCGGTGGGAGACCGCCCGAACCGCCGCGGCAATGTGACGAATTGCCCCGGAGTGTGCGCCGCTCAGGGTGGCACATGACTTCGTGGTCATCTGCACGCTCTTCGCGGCGCTGGTCAACCGGGCCGCATCGGGTCGATCTCGTCCTCGGCGACATCGTCAGCTCCCTTCACCTGTCCCGAGGCGGCTCCTACTTTTTCTTATCTCCACCTTTCAATGGTCTCCACCCGGGTGAGCACCATCGATCGCTCGCCGCTCCCACAGCCGGTTCCTGAGAATCGTCATCCGATCGCAAGCCAACTCCACCAACCGGCCAAGCAGGTTGTGCGGTTGGTCACAGGTCCGGGGCGCACGCTTTGTGATGCCCCACCCGAGTGGGTTGGGGCGACACGAGAGAAAGGGCACACCAGACATATGAAAATCCGCCTGCGCAACGCGCTCGCCATCGGCGCTCTCACCGCCGGACTTGTCGGCGGCGGTGCGCTGGTCGCCAACGCGGCCACCACCAGCTCCACCACGTCGGGCTCTGGCACCGGCAACAGTGGGACGAGCTCGAGCGGCACCTCGTCGAGCTCCGCTTCCACGACGGCGCCGCCGACAACCAGCTCCGGGACATCGGGATCCACGAGCTCCGGATCCACTAGCTCCGGATCGAGCTCGACGAAGAACTGCCCCAACATGGGCTCAGGCTCAGGCTCAGGCTCAGGATCGGGCTCCCACCCCGGACCGGGCCACGGGACGCCTCCGAGCGGCTCGCCGGCTGCGCCTCCGGGCTCGAGCTCGGGCACATCGACGGGGTCCTAGCAGCAACGCCCCGCCAGACGGAGGCAGGGCAGCGTGAGCCGGTTTCGACCCCCCGGCTCACGCTGCTCGCCTCTCGGATGTCCCCGATCAGGCCGTGGCCCCCTGCGCCTCCAGCGCGCAGAGGGTGAGCTCCGCCAGGGCGTCGTCCACGTACACCGCGACCTCGGCCAGCTCGGGTACCAGCTTGCGACAGGCGAACAGACCGAAGTGGACGCGGTCCAGGTATGACATCACCGTCACGTTGACGCCGATCCCCTCCGCGATCGGTCCCACCGGGTAGACGGCGCACACGCGGCTGCCGGCGCAGAAGAGCGGAACTCCGGGACCCCGGATGCTCGATACCGTGACGTTGGCCGGTGGCCGGACACGGTCGAAGAGACGCGTCCCGGCCATGGCCCGGGCGACGCGCGTCGTCAGCGCGGGCACGGCCAGCTGCGCCAGATCGCCGAGGAAGCGGCCTCGGTGGAGTTGCTCGTGGTCCTTGGCCACCCTCGACGACTCAACCACTGCGTCCAGACGTGTCACCGGTTCGTCCACGTCGCTGGCCAACGACACGAGCATGCCCGAGATCTTGTTCCCGAGTTCTCCGGTCGCTTCGTCGCCCCGCGTCGAGACAGGGACCACGGCGACGAGGGACGGGTTGACCGGCTCGCCGCGCGCCGCCAGCAGTTGCCGCAATCCGCCCGAGACCGTCGCCATCACCACGTCGTTCACCGTCGCCTCGAACACCCGGCCGACCAGCTTGACGTCCTCGAGGGGAACGGACAGCGACGCGAAGCGCTTCCGGTTCGAGACGGCGCCGTTGAAGGAGGTCCGGGGCCCGGCGAAGAAGCCCGGTGGGGGTCGCTCGCCGCGGCCGGTGAGCTCTTGCTTGTGCCGTCCCAGGTCGGTCACCGCCTCCACTCCGGCGTGGATCGTGCCCAGCGTCTCGCCGGGTTGGCGTGCCAGGGATGCGGCGGCATGGAGCAACACCTGAATGGTCGACGGGGGTGGTTCGGGTCGCCACTCCGGAGGCAGCGCCACGATGCGCGATCGGGGCGACAGATCGAGGAAGGCGGCGAGGACGGAAGCGCCGCTGACTCCGTCGAGAATCGAATGGTGGACCTTGGCGATCAGCGCCGCCCGCTCGCCCTCGAGTCCCTCGACCACGTGCATCTCCCACAGGGGGCGGTCCGGGTCGAGTCGGCGGCTCATCACCGAGGCGACGTAGGCGTCGAGCTCTTCCTGTCCGCCCGGGGAGGGGAGGCTGGCTCGCGTCAGGTGGTCGTCGAGGGCGAAGTCGGGATCGTCCACCCATGCCGAGTGGTGCAGCCCGAAAGGCATCCGCAGCGCGCGCTGACGCATTGGAGGCACGAGGTGGAGGCGCTGCTCAATGACCCGGCGTATCTGCGCGTAACGGGTCGACGGGGAGAAGAGCGACCTGGTTCCCTCCGGCGGGTCCAGCACGAGCGCCACACCGACGTGCATCGGGGTCGTCGCCGTCTCGAGCGACAGGAACGCCGCGTCCATCCCCTCGATCGCCTGCATCACGAACCCTTCATACCCCCTTCCCCCCTCCGGTCACGCGCCCGTGTGCCCGAATCCGCCGCCGCCCCGCTCGGCCTCCCCCAGCTCGTCCCGGGCCACCGTCGAGAAATCCGCCTCCTCCACCCTGACGATGACCAGCTGGGCCACCCGGTCTCCTGGTTCGACCGTGTAATCGTGCTCGGGGTCGTGGTTGACCAGCAGGACCCCGAGCTCGCCGCGGTAGCCCGAGTCGATGAGCCCCGGCGTGTTGAGACAGGTGACGCCGTGCCGCAGCGCCAGGCCGCTCCGGGGCAGCACCAGGCCGGCGTAACCCGTGGGGATGGCCACCACCACACCCGTGGGGACGAGGGCGCGTCCCCCGCCGCGGCCCAGCACGACGGTGGTCCGGGCCGCCAGGTCGGCGCCGGCGTCACCGGGTCGGGCGTAGGAGGGGACCGCCACGTCGTCCTCCATGCGGTGGAGCGGGACGCGCAGCATCGCAAGACGCTACCCGCGGGCCGGTAGCATGCCCGCCGGTGCTCGCCTGGATCGACCTAGAGATGACGGGGCTCAATCCCGATCGTCACACCATCGTCGAGATCGCCTGCCTCGTCACCGACGACGACCTCGCACTCATGGAGGAAGGCCCCGATCTCGTCGTCCACGCGACCGCGGAACAGCTCGCCGACATGGACGACGTCGTGCGCACGATGCACACCCGGTCGGGCCTGCTGACGGCGGTGGAGGCCTCGACGACCACGATCGCCGAGGCTGCGGCGCAGACGCTCGCGTTCTTGCAGCGGCACATCCCCGCGCCCGGAACCGTCCCTCTCGCCGGCAACTCCATCGGCACCGACCGCCGCTTCCTGGCGCGCCAGATGCCCGAGATCGAAGACTTCCTCCACTATCGCTCCGTCGACGTATCGACGGTCAAGGAGCTCTGCCGTCGCTGGCGCCCTGACGTCTACAAGGCTGCTCCGTTCAAGAAGGGCGGCCATCGCGCCATGCAGGACATCCGCGAGAGCGTGGCCGAGCTCGCCTACTACCGCGGTGCCCTGTTCGGCCCGGCCGGAGCGGGCGACGCGGGGCAGGAGGCGGGCTCCCACGGTCAGGCAAAGGAGGCGACGTGACCCCGAAGGACGCACCGGCCATGTCCGTGGCCGAGGCGAACGATGCCTTGACCGCACCCGGCCAGATGTTCGAGATGGAGGAGGTCGACATCCGCGGCGTCCCCACCCGGGTCTGGAAGCACGCGCCGCCCTCGCTGCGCGCCATCATCGACATGTCCCTGGCCCACGGCGACGCCCCCTTCCTCGTCTACGAGGACGAGCGGACCACCTTCTCGGAGCACTACCGCATCGCCTGCACGCTGGCCCACCGGCTGCGCTCGGAATTCGGCGTGGCCCAGGGCGACCGGGTGGCCATCATCATGCGCAACCTGCCCGAATGGGTGATGGCCTTTTGGGGCGCCACCCTGGCGGGCGCCGTCGTCGTGCCGCTCAACGCGTGGTGGAGCGGTGAGGAGCTCCACTATGGCCTTCAGGACTCGGGGGCCAAGGTCGCGTTCGTGGACACGGAGCGGGCCACGAGGATCAGGCCCTTCCTCGGCGGCCTGTCCGACCTCGGCGCAGTGGTCGTCGCCGACGAGCACCGCACCGCACCGAAGGCCCCGCTCGCCGTCTCCGATCCTCCCGACGGCGCTGCTCCCGTCGCCGAGTGGCCGTTCCCGCTCGCGCTGGGAGAGGTGGAGGAGAACGCCTCGCCGCCCGACCTCAGCATCGATCCGGAGGACGACGCCACCATCTTCTACACGTCCGGCACCACCGGCCGTCCCAAGGGCGCGGTGGGCACGCATCGCAACATGTGCACGAACTTGATGAGCCTCTTCTTCATCAATACCCGCGGCTCCACGCGCTTCGGCACGGCGACGCTCGAGGAGACGGGGACGGAGACGGGGGCGAGGATGCAGCCGGCATTCTTGCTCTCGGTCCCCCTCTTCCACGCCACCGGGTGCCACTCGGTCATGGTCTCGAACCTGGCCGCCGGCGGGAAGATCATCATGATGCACCACTTCGACGCCGAGCGGGCTCTGGAACTCATTCAGCGCGAGAAGATCGGCACCTTCGGCGGCGTTCCGGCCATGGTGATGCAGGTGCTCGACTCCCCCAACTTCTCGAAGTACGACACCTCGTCCATCCGGGGTGTCTCCTACGGCGGTGCTCCCGCTCCGCCCGATCTGGTCCGGCGCATCCGCCAGGCGTGGCCGATCGGTCAGCCCTCCAACGGCTATGGCCTCACGGAAACCTCGTCGGTCACTTCCATGAACTCGGGCGCCGACTACGTCGCCAAGCCGGAGAGCGTGGGGCCGGCTGTCCCGGTGTGCGACGTGGCCATCGTGCCCGAGGACTTCGCGGGCGACGAACCCGACGACAGCATCCCGCGCGGCCCCGACGTCCGGGGCGAGCTGTGGGTCAAGGGGCCCAACGTGGTGCGCGGGTACTGGCAGCGGCCCGAGGAGACGGCGACGACCTTCACCCGGGGTTGGCTCCACACGGGCGACGTGGCCCGCCTGGACGATGACAACTTCATCTACATCGTGGACCGGGCCAAGGACGTCATCATCCGCGGCGGTGAGAACGTGTACTCGGTCCAGGTGGAGGCAGCCCTCTTCGAACACCCGGGTGTGGCCGACTGCGCGGTGATCGGGGTACCCGAACCGACGCTGGGCGAGGAGGTCGGCGCCGTGGTCGTCCTGCGTCCCGGGGCCAAGGTGACCGCGGATGAGCTGGGGCTCCACGTGAAGAGCCGGCTCGCTGCGTTCATGGTTCCCACGCACGTGTGGTTCCGCTCCGAGCCGCTGCCCCGCAACCCCCAGGGCAAGGTCCTCAAGCGCCAGCTGCGCGACGAGGTGCTCGGCTCCACCGAGGCCGGCTGAGCTTCACGCCCGGCCCCACACGCGCCCATCGACCCACCCTGGACCTATACGCGAACGTGCCGGCCCGGAGGCCGGCACGTCTCGAGACCGACCCGACAGGATCGGTGGCGGGATCTCTCTCGCTGAGTCGGCCTCAGCGGTTGGGCTGAGGGGTCACCCTCAGGTAGGGCTTGAGGGCCTTCCAACCCTTGGGGAACCGGGCCTTGGCATCCTCGTCGCTCACCGCAGGGACGATGATCACGTCCTCACCCTCGGTCCAGTTCACCGGCGTGGCGACCGAATAGTCGGCCGTCAGCTGCAGTGAGTCCAGAACGCGGATGATCTCGTCGACGTTACGTCCGGTCGACGCCGGGTAGGTCAACGTCAGCTTGACCTTCTTGTCCGGGGCGATGATGAAGACCGACCGCACCGTGAGGGTGTCGTTGGCGTTGGGGTGGATCATGTCGTAGAGGTCCGCCACCTTGCGGTCCTCGTCGCCGATCAACGGGAAGGCCAGAGCCGAGCCCTGGGTCTCCTCGATGTCACCGGCCCAGCCCTTGTGGGACTCCACGGAGTCGACCGAGAGGCCGATCAACTTGGCGTTGCGCTTGTCGAATTCGGGCTTGGCCTTGGAGAACGCGCCCAGCTCGGTCGTGCAGACCGGTGTGAAGTCCTTGGGGTGCGAAAACAGGATGCCCCAGCTGTCCCCCAACCACTCGTGGAAGTTGATGGTGCCTTCGGTCGTATCGGCGGTGAAGTCCGGGGCGGTGTCGCCGAGTCGTACTGCCATTGGGTCCTCCTGCGTTCGGATTGCTCGCCTGTATGTGGGATGAGAGCTTACCGGCTGATCCGGCAATTGTCGACTCGATTGGTCATCTTTCGAGCGCGGCCCCGGTGCGACCCGAAATGGAGCCTCACCTGGGCAGGGACCGACCGGGTATGGCCGGAGGATTCCTCGCGCTCGTGCGAGAATGCACAAATGAGCCCTGGGTCGCGCCCTGCCGCCGCGGGCGGTGACGCGCCCGGACAAAGCGCCGGAGGATCCACGGCGGAGGCGTCGGGAGTCGTGGTGGAGCACGAAGGCCCGGTCACGGTGGTGTCGATCGACCGGCCCGAGCGAAGGAACGCGGTGGACAGCCGGTGTGCGGCGCGGCTCCTCCAGGCCTTCGAGGCCTTCGAAGCCGACGAGAACTCGCTGGTGGCGGTGCTCACCGGTGCCGGTGGGACCTTCTGCGCCGGCGCCGACCTCAAGGCGGTCGCCGAGGGAGACCGCCGGCCCATCCCTGACCAGGGTCCCGGGCCCATGGGGCCCACCCGCCTCACGCTCTCCAAGCCGGTGGTGGCGGCAGTCGAGGGGTTCGCGGTCGCGGGCGGACTGGAGCTCGCGCTCTGGTGCGACCTCCGCGTCGCCGCCGAGGACGCCGTCCTCGGCGTGTTCTGCCGCCGCTTCGGTGTGCCCCTCTGTGATCTCGGCACGGTGCGACTCCCCCGCATCATCGGCCACGGCCGGGCCATGGACCTCATCCTCACCGGCCGCGCCGTCGCCGGGCCCGAGGCTCATGCCATGGGCCTGGTGAACCGCCTCGTGCCACCCGGCCAGGCCCGCCGGGCCGCCGTCGAGCTGGCTCAAGAGCTGGCCGCTCTGCCCCAGGTCTGCCTGCGCTCCGACCGGATGAGCGCTCTGGAGCAGTGGGGCCTCAGCGAGGAGGAGGCGGCGGTCAACGAAGCGAGGCGGGGACGCGAGGTGATCTCGAGTGGCGAGACCCTGGCGGGTGCCGCCCAGTTCGCGAAGGGGGCAGGCCGCGGTGGCACTCCGGTCGGCTGAGCGCGTGGCGGACCCCACCCGGCGTGTCACCGTCGCGGCCTTCGACTTCGACGGCACGCTGACCGGCTCCGGCAGCGTCTTCCCCTTCCTGGTCGCCGTGCGGGGCTGGTGGCCGGTGCTGCGGGCGATGGCCCGGTTGTCCCCCCGCCTGCTTCGAGCGGCGGTCTCGGGCGGCTCGGCGGCGGACTCGGTGAAAGAGGCCCTGTTCACCAAGCTCCTCGGCGGCCTGGCCAAAGAGGAACTGAACCGGCGCAGCGCCGTCTTCGCCGAGCGCCACCTGGCGCGCCACCTGCGGGAGGACACGAAACGGCGCCTCGACTGGCACCAGCGCCAGGGCCACTACACGGTCATCGTGTCCGCCTCACCCGAGTGCTACGTCGTCCCATCGGGTCACCTGCTCGGGGTGGACGGAGTCCTGGCGACACGGCTCGCCGTCGGTGGCGGCGGGCTGCTGACCGGGGGCTACGAGGGCAAGAACTGCCGCGGCGCCGAGAAGTACGCCCGCTTGGTCGTCCACCTGCGTTCCCAGGGCCTGCTGTCGAGCAACGGGGGCGAGCAGCCCGTGCTCTGGGCCTACGGCAACAGCCGGGGGGACCTCCGGCTGCTCAACGCCGCCGACCACGGCGTCGATGCCGGGCGACTGGGCCGGCTGGGCCGCCTCCGGCAGTTTCCACGACTCTCCGAGGTCGCTCGGGCCGACTCTGGCTGAGCCGGGCCGGCGGCGGCCGATCGGCCCGCGGTCGTGCTCCAGCTCCGGGCGGATTCAGCTCGGCGTGTCGGCGATGCCCACGATGTGGCCCGTGTACCCCTTGACGGTGCCGGCCACGTCGGAGAAGTAGGGGGCATCTCCGTAGGCGAAGACCTGGCCGGTCCCGTCGGTCGCGTCGAAGCCGCCCCCGGTCCCGTCGGCCGCAAGGGACGTCATGGAGCTGTTCCGTGACGCCAGGCCCGGCGACGCAGCGCCGACTCCCACGTTCGGGGCGTCGCCGAACGCGTGTTCGGTCCCGTCGGCCTCGAGCAACCAGTAGCCGCCGTTGTCGGGCGTGGGAGCGGCGCCCACGATGGGCGTCGGCGGAGGCGACGAGCCCAGGGAGCCGACGAAGCCCGCATCGCCGAACGCGAACACGCCGCCGTCGGAGGCGACGAGCCAGTAGCCCCGCCCGTCCCGTGTGGGCACGATCCCCACGATGGGCCGGTTGAGCGACTGGCCAGGTTTGAGCACGCCGGGCACCGAACCCTCGAAAGGAGCGTCGCCGAAGCAGAACACGCCGCCGTCGGAGGCGACGATCCAGTACCCGCCCCCGTCGGGCGTCGTGGCCATGCCGACGACCGGCTGGTCGAGGGACTGGCCGGGTTGGAGTACGCCGGGCACCGATCCGTGGAACTCGGCGTCCCCGAAGCTGAAGATGCCCCCGTCCGCCGCCACCTCCCAGTAGCCCCCCGAGTCGTGTGTGCCCGACATGCCGACCACCGGCTGGTTGAGCGGCGTGCCGCCCATGCTGCCGAAGAACTTCGCGTTGCCGAAGCTGAACACCCCGCCGTCGGCCGCGTCGAGCCAGTACCCGCCCACGCCGCCGCTCGTCTGGCCGCTCAGGGCGAACCAGTCGGACTTGAGCCCGAGCTTGGCCTCGAAGCCGTCCCCGGTGTCCGTTGCCGTCCCCGAGGTGCCGGCGATCGTCATCTGCTCCACCCGACCTCCGAGGTCCCCGAGCCCGTTGCGCTGCGTCACCGTGATGCCCGTCAGGGTGCCGATCTGGGGATAGGCCGCTTGTATCGACGAGACGGGGACCGTCGCCGTCCAGTCGTGGTTGGGGTTGCACGCCTGCGGGATGCAGATGGCATCGCCCGCGTCCGGCACGGCCGGGAACTGGTCGCCGGTCGTGTAGCCGCCGGACGAGGCGGAGTACTCGGTCGTGGCGACCGTGCTGGTGCCGTCGATCATCATCACCTGGCCCGCGGTGTCCGCCGCGGCCAGGAGCGAGGTGGCGGTCTCCCATCTCATGCCGGGATAGGACTGGCAGAACTGGTCACAGGTGTCGGCGTAACCGCCGTAGCCGAGCGGGCTCGCCTCGACGTAGGAACGGGCGGCGACGGTCTGGGCCTCGCTCTGCTGGAATCCCCACGGTTGGCCCTGAGGGCCGGCCCCACCCAGCGAAGCCCAGGACGAGGGCGACTCGGCGGGTGCCACGTCCGCCACGTACTGCTCAATGGGCACGGTGTTGACGGTGCGGGACTGATCGATGGAGTTGGTGAGCGCGCCGAGAGTGCCGTGGACTTCGATGGTGCCGCCGGCCGTGCACAGGTTGACCGGTCCGCCGCCCGCGGCGGATGCAACCGGGTCGCTCGCCGTACCGACCGGCGTCCACGCCGGGCCGGCGCACGTGGTGCCGCGGTAGATCTGGAAGTTCCCGGGGCTGAGCTGGTGGAAGAGCACGGCCGGAGCCGACCCGCCCGGGAAGTCGACGGCGCCGCCGCCGGCGGCCGTGACGATGGTGTCGCCGCCGTCCACCTCGGTCATGGCCACAATGACGTTCCCGCCGTGCATGGAGGTTCCGTCGTCGGTGTGCGTGAGGGCCGTGCCGCCGTAGTAGTGCCCGAGGATGAGCTGGTACGCGAAATTCCCTTCACCACCGTCCTGCCCGAGGGCGTAGCCGAGCGATCCCCACTGGCCCATGCCGATGCCGTGGCCGTACCCGTGACCGACCAGGGTCACGGTGGACGACGGGTAGGCCGCCGCGAGGGAGGTCGGGCCGGCCAGGGCGGCGGCCGCCCCGGCGGCGGACGACAGCAGGACGAGGATGGCGGCGGCCCGTGTCGTGCGTCGACGCGGATGACGCCGGTGCAGGCGCGACCACGCGCGGATGCCTTCGCTGCGTGAGCTTCCGACCGACACGATCCGACGATGCTATGGCGCGCCGCGCGCGAATTGGGGCATCCCGGCGCAATCGGGGTGGTTATCCGCCGGTACACTCGTGGCCCGATGCGAGTCGATCAGGTGATCCCTTCGCTCGCCAGCCGCGACGCCATCGGCGTGCACACGCTCAACCTGCGCAACGGCTTGCGCGCCGCGGGGATGGAGTCGGACGTCTACTACGGCAGCTTCACCCCCGACGTCGAGCACGAGGGACGTCCGGTCACCGAGCTCGGCCGGACGGGACGCGAACGGTGGCTGCTGTATCAAGCATCGATCGGGAGCCCGGTCTACGACATCCTGGCCACGAGGCCCGAGCCCAAGCTGGTGAACTACCACAACATCACGCCGGCCGCCCTGCTGCGCGACTGGGAACCCAACGTCGCCTACGAGGCTGCGCTCGGGCGCACGCAGCTGGCGCGCCTCGCCGGGCAGAGCCGTTTCGCCGTCGCGGACTCCGCCTTCAACGAGTCGGAGCTGCACGTGCTGGGCTACGAGGGCACGGCGGTGGTGCCGCTG
The DNA here is from genome assembly GCA_963828505.1 of uncultured Acidimicrobiaceae bacterium. Lineage (GTDB taxonomy): Bacteria > Actinomycetota > Acidimicrobiia > Acidimicrobiales > RAAP-2 > Bog-473. The sequence goes on along the minus strand of CAWHFM010000001.1, from coordinate 47,534 downwards.
CTCATCGACATGGCGGCCAAGAGCGACGAGCCCGACCCGGCGCTGTCGGCGCTGTTGTGCGAGCGCAAGGCGCGCGACGGGGGCGTCGATCTGTTGTACGTGGGCAAGATCTCGCCGCACAAGGCGCCGCACGACCTCGTCAAGATGCTCGACGTGTTCCGGCGCCTCTACGATCCGGCGGCGCGACTGCATCTGGTGGGCTCCCCGCTCGGCGAGACGTACGAGCCGGCCCTGCGCGCGTTCGTGGCGGAGCTCGGGCTGGGCCACGCCGTCGACCTGGCCGGCTCGGTCACCGGCGCCGAGCTCGAGGCCTACTACCGGGCGGCCGACGTGTTCGTGATGGCATCGGACCACGAGGGGTTCTGCGTGCCGCTGGGCGAGGCCATGGGCCACGGGGTGCCGATCGTGGCCTATGGCGTCACGGCCGTGCCCGAAACGGTGGCCGGCGCCGGCCTGGTGTTGCCGGACAAGTCCCCCGTCGCCTTCGCCGCCGCCGTCGGGCGGGTGACCTCGGACCCCGAACTGCACTCGGTGCTGGCCCGCAGCGGGCGGGCGAGAGCGGCGCAGTTCGACCTGGCCGCTTCGACCCGCCGCTTCGTGGCGCTCGTGGAGAAAGCCGTCAAAGGGAGCTGATCAGATCGATCATGCGGTCGGCGGCGGTGTTGAGGTCGAGCTCGTCGAGGCGCCGCCGGGCGGCCGCGAGGCCTGCGGCGCGACCGTCGGGGTCATCACGCCACTCGAGCGCGGCGGCGACGCCTGCCGCCAGGGCGTAGGGGTCCCTCGCGTCGACGAGGACGCCGGCATCGCCGAGAACCTCGGGCAACGCCCCGGCCCGGTTGGCCACGACCGGCACGCCCGCCGCCAGGGCCTCGACCGCGGGAACGCCGAAGCCTTCGTGCTCGGAGGTGAGGACCACGACATCGGCGCGTCCGAGCAGGTCTGTCAGCACGGCGTCGACCACCCCCCCGTGAAAGGTGACGGCATGGCGCAGGCCGAGCTCGTCGGTGTAGCGGCGCAGGGCGCGGCGGTACGCCGGCACGACCGGGCGGCCGACGATGTCGAGCGTGGCCCGCTCGTCGTGGTGGCGCCGGGCCACGAGGAGCCCGGCGACGGCGTACTGAAGGGCCTTGTTTGGAGCGATCCGGCCCACGCTCACCCACCGCGCGCCACGAGCGGGGTCGGACGCAGCGGTGCGGTCGCGGGCCGACGGGTCGGTGTGGGCCGCCGGGTCGGTGTGGGCCGCCGGGTCGGTGTGGACTGCCGGGCCGGTCAGGGTTTGGAGGGCCGCCGCGGGCGGTACGACCGCCGTGCGCGCGTAGCCCGCCCGGCGTAGCTCCTCCTCGTCGAACCTCGAATCGGTGACGGCGAGCGCGGCGCGCGGCGCCAGCAGCCTCAGCTCTGCTTGCGCCCGGAGTTGGTGGCGCGCCAGCGCGTTGTCCCACGGCGCGTAGTGCTCGGGGGGCGTGACGTTGTGGTAGTTCACGACGAGTATCTCGTTGCGGGCGCCGAGCCACGCGGCCATGCCCGAGGCCGTCGCGAGCTGGTAGACGAGGACGTCGCCGGGCGACGCCACGTCGGCGTAGGTGGCGTAAGGCTGGGACTCGCCGGCGGTGTCCGGATCGGGCGTCTCGACGAAGACGCGCGAGGGGACGCCCCTGGCGCGGAAGGCGTCGCGCAGGCGCAGGGTGTGGCGGCCCACCGCGTCGCCGCGGTGGAGTGTCGGCACGAACTGGTGGACGGCCCTCACCGCGTTCGGTCGAGCAGTGCGACGACGAGCGAGGCGAAGCGATCCGCCGCCGTAGCCAGGTCGAGCTCGGCGAGCCGCCGCCCGGCTGACTCCGCCCTGGCCTCACGCCCTGCCGCGTCGCCGAGAACGGTGCGCACGGAGGCCGCCAACGTGTACGGGTCCTTGGAGGACACCAGCGCGCCGCCCCCACCGAGCACTTCGGGCACGGCTCCCTGGTCGAACGCCACCACCGGAAGTCCGGCCGCCATCGCCTCGACCACCGGCACGCAGAAGCCCTCGTGCTCCGAGGTCACCACCAGCACGTCGGCTGATGCGTACGCTTCGGCGACCGCCTCGTCGGACGCATGGCCGGTGAAGGCGACGGCGGACGCCAGGCCGAGCTCGGCGACGTAACGGTGCAGCGCATGGTCGTAGGAAGGGGTGGCCGGCTTGCCGACGACCAGGAGAGTGGCGGCGGGATCGTGATGCGCCCGGGTCACCGCCAGTGCCGCGATGGTGTGCTGCAACGCCTTGTTCGGCGAGACGCGGCCCACGGCCAGCCAGCGGGCGCCGGACGCAGGCGGGGCGCGCCGGGTCCGCTGCGTCGGGTTTGTCGGGCCCCTCGCCGTCAGGTCGAGCGCAGCGGACGGCGGGATCACGGCGGTGGCGGCGAAGCCCGCCTCACGCAGGTGCGTCTCGTTGTACTCGGAGTCCGCTACGGCGAGTGAGGCGCGTGGCGCTAGCAGATGGAGCTCGTGCTGGGCCTGCAACTGACCGAGCGCGAGGTGATTGTCCCACGGCGCCATGAGCTCGGGTGGAGTGATGTTGTGGTAGTTGACGACGAGCGTCTCGTGACGGGACGCCAGCCACGGGGCCATGAACGATGCCGTGGCGAACTGGTAGACGAGAACGTCATCGGGCCGTGCGGCGGCGGGGTAGTCCCGGATCGGCAATGTCTCGGCCTCGGTGTCGCTCTCCGGTGCATCGACGTAGATGTTCGACTCGATCCCCCGATCCCGCATGGCCGCTCGGAGGCGAAGGGTGTGTCGCCCGACGGCGTCACCTCGGTGCAGGACGGGGACGAAATGGTGAACGGCGCTCACGAAGGCGCCGCTGCGGCGAGGACCAGCCGCGAGTCCTCCCCGACGGCCGTGGGCGCGGCCATCTGGGCCACTCCGGTGAACCCGGCGCGCTGCAGCAGCACCTCCCAGGTCACGACGTGCAGCGGCCGGCCGTCGAGGAGCTCCGACGCCGGCGGCTCCCAGGTCCAGTCGGTCCCCGCAGGCTCGGCGACGACGACGAGCGGCGCGCGGAGCGCGAGCGTCCGGCGGCATTGGGCCAGCAGCGGGACGAGTCCCGAGACCGGCAGCCGGTCGACCACACCGCTCAGGACGACGCCCCCGAGTGAACCCTGAGGCCGGGCGCTCAGGTCCTCGTGCGCCTCGCGGATCGCCACGCGGCATCCGTGTTCGAGCGCGTGCAGGGCCACGCCCCCACGCGGCTCGACGCCTTGGACCGGCGTACCGGCCGCCGCGATCGCAGCAACGAGTGTGCCCTCGCCACAATCGGCGTGCACCACCTCGCCACCGGGGGTGCGGCCCAAGAGGTGAGCGGCGATCGGCTCGACCCAGGCCCCGAGCTCGCGCGCCGGGACCAGCCAGGCGGCGCCGTCGATCGGGTGGTCCTGAGCGGCGAGCCGGGCCTCGAGGGTCTCCACCCTTGCCGAGAGGAACCGGAACGCCTCGACGACCTGGGCCATGGCCTCCTCGAGCTCCGTCTTGGCGCCGTCGGGAACAGGTCCGCGACCCGCGACGCCTCGGATGCGTTCGAGCCTCCCGCCTCGACGTCCGGCGCGGGTCTTGTCCGAGCCGATCAGATCGGACGTGCCCGATGCACCGGGGTGGTAGGGCCCGTAACGGTCGCCGAGGTGCGTGAAGGCGGCGAGGAAATTCCACGGGTCGCTCCCCTGCGGCTGCAGACGTGTGAAGGCGTCGCGCAGGGCGGCGGCCGCGGCAGACCGTGCCTCATCCGAGATGGATTGCTCATCGGAAACGGATTCGTCGCCCGACGCGCCCGCCGTCGAGCCGAGCGTTCGGTCGGCGTCCCCATCGGCGTCGCCGGTGGGAGAAACGGGAGGCGACACGCTGATTGATGCTACTGGCCTCGTATGAGACGACCCGTGACGTCTCTGGCGAACCGCGCAACCGCGCTCTCTCCTATGGGCAAGCCCGGTAATGTCGGCTCGTCGTCAGGCGGCAACACCACACAGGCACACCAACCTACGGATGTGATCCCCGCGCTGAGAACCCCCACCGGAGCGCTGCTCGCCGCCATCTGCGTCGTGTCCGCGTGCGTGGTCGCCGGCCTCACCGGCGTCGCCGGTCTCGCCGCTCCTGCGGGTGCCGCGGGTCCGGTGACGCTGGTCCAGACCTGGATGCACGATCTCGACGACGCACCCTGCGGCGTCGCGCTGGCCTCACCGGTGGTCGACCACGTAGGCGGCAACCCGGTCGTCGAGTTCGGCGATCGCCAGGGGGACATCTACGCCTTCGGCGTGAGCAACGGGTCGGTGCCTGCCGGCTGGGGCGAATCGACCGACTCGCCCGTCGTGGGATCCGGTCAGGGATGTGACGTCTCGGTCAACGGCGGCGCCTCCTTGGGCACGCCGGCGTACGAGGGCGTCTCCGTACCCGAGAACTCGCCGATCGACTCGACGGCCTCCGTCGTGAACAGCAACCTGTACTTCGGCGCGGGCAACGCGGCCGCGCCGGCGCTCGGTGGCTACTGGGCCTACGGACCAGGCGGGAACGAGCTGTGGAACCAGATCGTCGAGAACCCTCCCGGCGACAACCAACCCGACGGGGGCGTGCTGGCGTCGCCGGCGGTGGCAGAGAACGGGGCCGTCGTCGAGGCGGGGTCGCTCGGCCAGGAGACGTACGCGCTCAACACCTCCGACGGTTCCAACGCGACCGGTTGGCCGCAGTTCTCCGCCGACAGCGTCTTCTCGACCGCGGCCGTCGGCGACCTGTACGGGAGTGGACAGGACGACTTCGTCGTCGGCGGCGCCTCCTCGCCCGGGGAGGCCTACGGGGTCCACTACGCCGCCGGTGGACACCTCCGCATCTACAACCAGCACGGCGGCCTCGTCTGCGAGGCCAATCCCAACGAGGAGGTCGACTCGTCGCCGGCGGTCGGGCCGATCCTCCCCGGCGGGGCCTACGGCATCGCCACCGGTACCGGGTCCTTCTACAACGGCGTGAGCGACGAGGACACCGTGAAGGTGTACGACACCGCCTGCAACCAGGTGTGGAGCGACAAGCTCGACGGCGTGACCATGAGCAGCCCCGCCCTCTCCGACGTCGAGGGCGACGGCTCGCTGGCGGTGGTAGAGGGCACCAACATCGCCAACAGCGCCGGGTCGGTCTGGGCGCTGAACGCCGCCAACGGTGCGGTGCTGTGGTCGACGCGGGTGACCGGCGCCGTCATCGGGTCGGTGACCACGGCCGACCTCACGGGCGAGGGTTACCAGGACGTGGTGGTGCCGACCACCCACGGGATCGACATCATCGACGGCAGGACGGGAGCAATGGTCGACGAGGTCGACGGCAACGGCCAGGTCTACGGCTTCCAGAACTCCCCGCTCATCACCGCCGACCCGAACGGGTCCATCGGCATCACGGTGGCGGGATACTTCGCCATCGCGGGCACGCCCTACGTCCAGGGCATGGTGCAGCACTTCGAGGTCGCCAACTCGAGCAGCTCGTGGATCACAGAGCCCGGGAGCTGGCTCCAGTTCCACCACGACTCGGGCCTCAGCGGCTTCGTCGCAGGCAGTGACCCGGCGGCCGGCTGCGCCGGACCGGCCGGGGCCGATCCCGGGTACTCCACGGTGGCGTCAGACGGGGGGATCTTCAGCTTCGGGCAGCCCTTCTGCGGCAGCACCGGCAGCATTGCGCTGAACAAGCCGGTCGTCGGGATGGCCCAGACGCCGGGCCGGGGCGGTTACTGGCTGGTCGCGTCCGACGGCGGCATCTTCTGCTTCGGCGATGCGGGCTTCTACGGCTCGACCGGGAGCCTGCACCTCAACGCGCCCGTGGTCGGCATGGCCGCGACTCACGATGGCGGCGGCTATTGGCTGGTGGCGTCCGACGGCGGCATCTTCAGCTTCGGCGATGCGGGCTTCTACGGCTCGGCGGCGTCGGTGCCCGGCCAGGACATCGTGGGCATGGCGCCCTCGCCCGACGGCGGCGGGTACTGGGAGGTCAGCACGACCGGACGCGTCTTCGCCTACGGCGATGCCATCTTCCAGGGCGACGCCAGCGGACTGCATCTCAACGCTCCCATCGTCGGGATCACCCCCGACCCCGTCACCGGTGGGTACTGGCTGATCGGCGGCGACGGCGGGGTGTTCTCGTTCGGTGCGCCGTTCTACGGTTCCACCGGGAACATCCGCCTCAACGCGCCGGTGGTGTCCATGCAGTCCACCGACGACGGCCAGGGCTACTGGTTCGTCGCCTCCGACGGGGGGGTCTTCTCCTACGGCGACGCGCCCTTCGAGGGGTCGATGGGCGGGCAACGGCTCAACAAGCCCATGGTGGGGATGTCCGGGTTCTGAAGCCGAGAACCCTTCCAAAGTGTCCAAGATCGAGGGCCGGGGCTTGGCGCACCGGCCCTCGATCTGCACCTGATTCGCCGTGTCTCTGGCACACGGGCTGGTCGCCCACGTCGAGCGTCACAGTTCAATAGCGGCTACTTGGCGATGACCTGGTGGGGCCACCCGCTCCCACCGAAGGGCTGGGAGAACCCGTACAGGTCGGCATTCGAGACGTCGGTGATCTCGATGCTGTCGTTGGCCACCGCGATCCCTGGGAAGAAGCCGTAGTCGCGATTCGCGGTGCCCAGCGCCACCTGCTCGAAGTGGAAGTCGAAGTTGGAGTCCGAATAGAAGAAGTTGAGCTCACCGTCGCCGGCGTCTTCGGACACCACTCCGACGTTGAAGCCGGACCAGACGATGGAGGATCCGGCCAACTCACCGGTTCCGGTCGACTCGCCGAGGAGAGTGTCAGAGATGAAGACGCCCTTGTCGCTGTAGCTGATCACGTGGAGCGACTGGTCTCCGGCTTGCAATCCTGCCTCGTCGACCGCCACGAACACGTCCGTCCCGCCCCACGCCACGGACGGGGCGATGTAGCCACCGAGGGACTCCGAAGTATGCGTCCAACCCGAGCCGAAGAAGGGCTGGTAGAAGACGTCGAGTTCCGAGTCGTTGTCGGTGGCGGCGACGACGACCCCGATGTCAGTCACCGTCACCACGGCGCCGATGAATGGCACGTGCTGGCCCGATTCGACCAACTCGGGCGACCAGGTACCGGCGCTTTGGTACCAGAAGTCGACGTTGCGATCCGAATCGGTCGCAGCGACGACGAAGTTCTCGCCGACCGGCGAATAGGCGATGGACGGGGTCGAGCTCGAGTACGAGCTCGACGCAGAGACCAGCGTGCGGTGGAACTTGGCGCCGACGCTGCCGCTCCAAGACCACAGGTGGCCGTCGGCGTCGAGGGCGACGATCACCAGGTCGCCCGCTCCGTCAGAGGCGATCTCGGGGTCGAAGTACGTGTGCGCGCGGGCGGCGGTGGCGATCGTCTGCTCGGCCCAGGTGGTCACGCCTGTGGGCTGGGTGAAGAGCAACACGTCGTGGTTGGCGTCGACGACAGTGGTGGCCAGGCCGCCCCCATAGGAGACGACCGGAGCCGTCGATTGGGGACTGATCGGTTCTTGGGTCACCGATGCCGAGGCCGCCGTCGAAAAGAGCGGGACGACGCTCGCGGCCAGGGCCAGTGTCGCCAGCGACAGGACGTATCGTCTGGTTGGGCATGGCCTTCTTTCCTCTCATCGTGAAGGATGACACCCGATCTGCTTTGGCGTCCTCGTGGTTCTTGTGTGGTCATGAGTTTTCCTTTCTTTGCTTGAATGCGCCACGCGCTCCCTGCACCGACCAGATGAACACTGAAGAACGGACCGAGCGCCGTCGTCCCTCCTCCGGAGTGGTCTTCTCGCGCTCGGTCACTCCGGGGTACTACGTGCCGTCCCGACGGGCCCGGTAGAAGTGATCCGATCGCACGCTCGGGGTCCTTTCCTCTCTCCTACGTGAGCAGGTCGGTTACCCCTACTGTTCGTCGAAATTGTTCGCCGAACATCAACCACCTGGGGGATATCCGGCGAGTCCACCGTCGCTCCTGCCGGAGATTACGTAGGCGCCGGATCCTGAATTCGGCGTGCAGCAGCATCCAATATCGGCCATGTGGCCGACGTTGTCGGATCAGCTCTCAGCGATGATCGGCCAATGGGTATGTCACAATTCCCCACAGAGTCAGCTGAGTCGGGACGGGACCTGGTGCCATCTCACGAGGAGAAAAGGGGGAACGGCCCCTACCAACCGGCACGGTGACTCTCTTGCTCAGCGACGTCGAGGGATCGACCCGCCTCTGGGAGACCGATGAGGAGGCCGCGGCGGTGGCCATCGCCCGCCACTACGACCTGTTCGGGGCCGCCATCGCCGCCCACGGAGGGGTGCGGCCGGTCGAGCAGGGTGAGGGCGACAGCGTGGTGGCCGCCTTCGCGTTGGCGTCAGATGCCCTGGCTGCCGCGGTCTCCGTCCAGCGCGCCTTCGCCGAGGAGCTGTGGCCGACCGACCAGACCGTGCGCGTCCGCATCGCTTTGCACACCGGCGAGGTCCGGCTCCGGGACGAAGGGAATTACTACGGTCCGGCGATCATCCGCTGCGCCCGCCTGCGGTCAATTGCCCACGGCGGCCAGACGTTGGTCTCCGACGCCGTCCGCGATCTGGTGGTCGATGGACTGGCTGAGGACGTGTCCTTGCGCAGTCTGGGACCGCAACGGTTGAAGGATCTGAGCCGGCCCGAACGGGTATGGCAGTTGTGTCACCCCGACCTCGAGGTCGAGTTCCCACCGTTGCGGTCGCTCGACGCCGTCCCGAACAACCTGCCCGCCCAATTGACGGCGTTCGTCGGCCGCGCCACCGAAATGGTGGAGTTGCGGGACCAGCTGGCGCGACACCGCCTGATCACGCTCAGCGGCGCCGGTGGTTGCGGCAAAACCCGCCTGGCGCTGCAACTGGCGGCCGAGGTCGCAGATCGGCACCCTGGCGGCATGTGGTGGGTCGAGCTCGCCGGTGTGTCCGATCCCGAGCTGGTGACGGCCGCCGTCGCCAATGCGATAGGTGTGCGCGCCGAGCCCGAGCGTCCCCTGGTCGAGACGCTGGCCGAGTATCTGGCGGGTCAAGAGGCCTTGCTCGTGCTCGACAACTGCGAACAGGTCCTCGCGTCCTCCGCCGGTCTGGCCGAGGAGCTGCTGACTTCCGTCGCCGACCTCTCGGTCCTGGCGACGAGCCGCGAGCCGCTGGGCATCACCGGTGAGCTGGCGTGGCGGGTGCCGTCGTTGGACCTTCGGACCGGCGTGCAGCTGTTCACCGAGAGGGCGGCGCTGGTGCGTCCCGGCTTCCGGCTGGACGACGCCGAGACCGAGGTGGTGACCCGGATCTGTGACCGCCTCGACGGGTTGCCACTCGCCATTGAGCTGGCGGCGGCCCGCATTCGCATGATGTCACCTGCCGCCATCGCAGATGCCCTGGAGGACAGGTTCCGCCTTCTCACCGGCGGCGGCCGGAACGCCCAAGCGCGCCAGCAAACCCTCGAGGCGTCCGTGGCCTGGAGTCACGACCTTCTCGACGAGACCGAACGCGCCCTCCTCCGGCGCTTGTCGGTCTTCAACGGAGGGTTCACTCTGGAGGCAGCCGAGGCAGTATGCGCCGACGACGTCATCGACGGCTACGCCGTGCTCGATCTCCTGAGCCGCCTGGTGGACAAGTCTCTGACGCAAGCCGACGACCTGGGGCCCGAACCCCGCTACCGCCTGCTCGAGACGATCCGTCACTACGCTCGCTCTCGCCTGCTCGAGTCAGGCGAGGCCGACCGGGTCCGTCATCGTCATCTCGAGTGGTTCCTGTCCTACGCCGAGCGCGCCGAGCCCGAACTGGGTTCGGCCGGTGGACCGTGGTGGATGGACCGCCTCGATGCGGAACATGACAACCTGCAGTCGGCCCTCGAGTGGGCCGAGATCACCGGCCGCCACGAGATCGTTCTTCGCCTGGCTACCGCCCTGAGCCTTTTCTGGGAGGCGCGGGGACACCGACATCAAGGCATCGGCGGGCGCTGGTTCGCCCGGGCCTTGGCCGTCGACGACGGACCGTCGATGGCGCGGGCGAGAGCGCTGTGGGCGGCCGCCCATATGGGGATCTATGGCGGTGACACGCAGGCCACCATCACGTGGACTCCTCAGGCGCTTGCCGTGGCCGAGACGGTCGGCGATCAGCAGACGGTCGCCCGTGCCGGTATCACGATCAACTACGTCCGATCCCTCTTCGCTCCAGCGGAGGGGATGGCTGGACTGACCGAGAGCATCGAGTTGGCGCGGTCGATCGGGGACCAATGGGCTGTCGCCGATGGACTCAAGATGATGACGATCGCCCGGGCGGCACGGGGGGACTACCGCGATCGCGCCGTCGCCCTGGAGTTGGCCCAGGTGGCCGAGCGACTGGGCAACATGTTCTTCCTGGCGTGGTCGCACGCGGTTCTCGGGTACATCGCTGTGCTCCAAGGGGATTTCCCCGCCGCCCGTGACTGGCTGGGTCGGTCGATCGCGCTTTGCGATCAAGTGGGCGACCCCATCACCCGGTGGCTCGCCATCTGCTGGCTCGGGGAGCTGGACGCCTCCCTCGGCGACTATGCCAGCGCCGAAGCCCGTTTCCGACAGGTCCTGCACAAGGGGGTGGCATCCGAGGGCGATACGGCCCGTCACTGGGCCATCCCCGACTTGGGTGCGGTTCTGCTGGGCCGAGGCGACGTGGCAGGCGCGTCGGAGATCATTCAGCCGGCAGCGGCCGACTTCGAGAGCGAAGTCCCGATGATCCGCGTCCCGTTCCTGGCGGTACACGGCGACCTGCTGCTCGCTTCGGGCGACGAGTCCGGTGCCCGTACCGAGTACGACAAGGCAAAGGATGCGGCGTCGGGAATCGGCAACGCGATACTGGCCGCGCAGGTCGGCTGCCGTCTCGGGCGACTGGCCCGTTCCCAGCGTGAACCGGTCGAGGCGGACGAACTGCACCATCAGGCCCTGGCCGCATTCCACCGCCAGCAGTTCCTGCCGGGCATCGCCGAGACCCTCGAGGCTCTCGCCGGAACCGCCGTCGATGTGGAAAGCACGTCGGAAGCCGTTCGCCTCCTCGGCGCGGCCGCGTCCATCCGGGCCTCCATCGGACTCGTCCGCCCGCCGGTAGAACAGCCGGGCTACGAACGGGACGTCGCCCGGGCGCGCCAAGAGCTCGATCACGACACCTTTGCGGCTGCCTGGTCAGCGGGCGAATCCCTCACCGCCGACGAGGCCGTGGCCTACGCCTCCCGAGCGCGCGGCGAGCGGAAGCGCCCGTCCTCGGGTTGGGCCAGCCTCACGCCCACCGAGGTCGAGGTGGTCAAGCTCACGGCCAAGGGGTTGAGCAACCCCGAGATCGGAGCACGGCTCTTCATCGGCCGAGCGACCGTGAAGACGCATCTGGCGCACATCTTCACCAAGCTCGGCGTGACCAGCCGGGCCGAACTGGCGTCCGAGGCGACCAGCCGGGGCCTGCCTGTCACCGACCGCGGCGCGGCGGCCCAGGGTCAGGTCACCCAGTAGCCGAGGTTGTACAGAGCCTGGAACAGGATGGCGAACATGACGCTCGACGCGACCACCCACGCCAGCAGGCCAAACCGCCTCGTGGCGAGGTACCCACCCGCCACGTACATGGGAAAGCAGGTGCTCACGAATCGAGCCGCGCCTTCGGTCGAATAGAACTGTGAGCTTCCGTAGGGGTAGATGGTGGTGCAGGCGGCGATGAGCACGATGCCGACGGACACGACCACGAAGGACGACGGAACCGAGAAAGGCTGAGGCGAGAGGATCGGCCCCCCGTGCCGGCGCATCACGGACGCGACGAAGGGGCGCGCCGCGACCACGACCACGTAGGCGGTGAGCAGCGCCGCCAGGATCATCGCCGCATCGTTCAGCAGCCAGACGTACTTGATGTTGGCGAACGTCGGGTACTGGCCTCCGGGCGCGGGTCCCGGACCCTGGAAGAATTGCCGGATCGCCACGAAATTGCGATAGAGGCCGTAGAACGGTGCGTTCTCAGAGCGATGCCAGTACTGCTGCACGCGCTCGAACTCGACGAAGGACCCGAATCGCGCATGGAGGAACAGCGCGTACACGAAGAGCCCGCTGAAGCTGACGGCGACGTACCCGGCGATGCGGACCACGTGCTTGCGGCAGAGCGCGGCCGCGACCACGATGGCGACGATGAGCACGACCGCCTCGGGCGACGTGGCCGTGGCGTAGGCAGCCACCACGGAGGCCCACAGGAACCGGCGCTGATCGAGCAGCGTGACGACCCCGAGGATCCCGAACAACAGGAGGGCCTCGGAATACGGAGCGAGGAAGAAGAGCGAGGTCGGGAACCAGCACAGCAAGACGGAAGCGGCGAGGGCGGAGCGCCGGTCGACGTGCCGGACCACCAGCCGGTAGAGCAGGATCGTCGTCCCGATCAGCGCCAGCCAGGAGACGAGCATGGCCGCGTCGAGATACGACAAGGTGCCGAGGGTCACGCCGTGGACGAGGCGGATGATGATGGGGTAGCCGGGGAAGAATGCGGTGGTCGCGCCCTGCGATGCCGGGTAGCCGTGGGCGGCGATGCCGGTGTAATAGGCGCTGTCCCAGCGGTCGAAGGCCCCGAACCACGTGCCGTTGTTCAACGTCCCACTGCCGAGGTGCTGGAGGGCTTGCGGGAACAGGGTGATCACCAGGTGGGCAAAGACCATCCCGATGACGATGCGCGACGAGGAGATCCAGAACGGGATCCTGACGGCGGACCACAGTCGACGCACTGCGACCGAGACGGGTTCGCCGTCGTGAGCCGCCTCGGCGTCTTCCGATGCCGGAGGCGGACGTCCCCGGGTGGGGCCCGCCTTCACCTCCGCTCGGGTTGCTCCACGGATGTGTGTCAACGGTCCTTCCGCGCGCAATACGAGTGATCCGAAGTGGGCTCCGCGACGGGCCATTGTAGGAGGGCGGGCGCGCCTGTCAATTTCCGGTGCCTCACGAGCCCGGCCGCATCGCGCTCGAGGGCACGGCGCGACGGGCGGCGCTGGAGGGCGAGTCCGAACCCGCTCGGCTGAGGCGACCGCACCGGAGTTCTCGGCCTCAGAAGAGCCCCGGCGCGCCGCGGCCCCGAGCGACGACGCTGTCGAGGAACTCGGCGTAGCGCGAGATGAGCACCGGCCACTCGAAGTGCGTCTCGACGTAGGCCCGGCCGCGCTCGCCCAGGCGGGACCGGAGGTCACCGTCGGCCACGAGGCGGTCGACGACGGCCTCGAACTCGGGATACGACGTGAACCAGAGCCCCCCGCCCGACTGTTCGCAGTGCTCACGCGTAGGCCCGCAGGTACCGTTCACCACGACGGGGACGCGGTCGACCCAGGCCTCGATCACCACGAGCGAGAACGACTCGAGCGCCGAAGGCGACACCGACACCAGCGCGTCGCGCACGATGTCCCACTTGTCCCCCTCGTCGACCGCGCCCGTGACCACCATGTCGGGGTGCGGCGCCAACTCGACCGCCACCGGACCGACCAGCGCCAGCGCCAGCGGCCCGGGCCTCCGCTCCTTGTAGGTGGCGAAATACTCGGCCAGCATCTTGGAGCCCTTGTGCTCGTCGACGCGGCCGACGCTGACGAGATACGGACGATCGCCCAGCCCGGTCAACTCGCCTCCCTGCCGGCCCCGCCCGGCGGCTTCGCCGATCCCGAGGCCGAGGACGATCTGCGGTCGCTCCGCCACCGGGTAGGTGCGCTCGACCAGGCGGCGCTCGGCCGCGGTGTGGTAGCAGATCGCGTCGGCGTCCCCGAAGGTGCCGCGGAAGACCGGGAGGTACAAGGCCGGCTCGTCGTGCGCCGCCGGGTGGAGCACGGCCGGGACCTTCACCCGTCCGATCGCGGCCACGGTCGGGTGGTACATGTACGGGTAGAAGGCGACGACGTCGGCTTGCGAGGCGGAGACCGCGTCGACCAGATCCCACGAGACCGGGCCGTTGTACTCCACCCAACGCCGGCCCTGGTCCCTCGTGGCCAGGCGCGGGGCCAGGCGCACGCGGCCGTCGAGGCCGTAGAAGTCGTGCAGGCGCCCGTGGTCCGAGGCGTGGCGGTGGACCGGGACGCCGTTGACGACCGAGTCGCCGGCCGCCAGCTCGTCCTCCCAGGTGTGGGGGTCGAGCGCGCAGGTCGTGTGGACCTCGGACTCCCACTCGGTGTGGAGGCGCAGGTGCTCGGCCAGCTGGCGCGCCGCCGCCTCGGCGCCGCCCACCACCTGGGGTCCGTAGCGGGGAGTGACGAAGTCGATCCTCACCGGGGCGGCCCTGCGACCCGGGCCACGGCGGCGACCACGCACTCGGCCACGTGCCCGCCCGCCAGCTCCGCCAGCCGCGCCCGGCCGGCCTCGACCAGCAGGGACCGGAGCGCGTCGTCGGTGCACACGCGGTTCAGCGCCGCGGCGACGTACGAGGGGTCGCCTGCCTTCAGCAGCAGCGCGGCGGATCCCACCGTCTCACGTATGGCGCCGACGGCCCTGGCCACGACGGGAACTCCGGCCGCCATCGCCTCGAGGAGCGGGACGCCGAAGCCCTCATGGGCCGAGAGCGAGAGGTACACGTCGGCCGCGCCGAAGTGCGCCGACAGCGAGGCGTCGGACACCTCGCCCGTGATCCGCACCGCCTCGGTCAGACCCAGGTCCCCGACGAGACCACGGACCGCCTCGAGGTACTCGAAGCTCGTCGTGCCGCCGACGATGTGCAGGCGCGCCCGCGCGTCGTAGAGGCGCCGGTAGGCCCAGAGCGCCTGGACCAGCTGGTGCTGCGCCTTCGACGGCACGACGCGCCCGACGAAGAGCACGTCGGTACCGCCCCCTGCCTTGGCCTCGTGCAGCTCGGCGACCACCCTGGGGTCGGGGTCGGCGACGACGCGCCTGTAGTCGGCCAGCACCGGCACGACTGCCGTGCGGCGGCAGCCGGCCCGACGGAGGCCTCGCTCGTTGAAGGAGCTGACGGCCAGGCCGAGCGCGGCGCGCGGCGCGAGCCGCTGGAGCTCCTCGGCCGCCCGGGCCGCCCGCGCCTCGGTGTGCGGCTCCCACCCAGCGAAGTGCTCGGGGCCGGTGACGTTGTGGTAGTCGATGATGAGCGGCATCGTTCGCTCGGCCAGGTACCCGGCGACGGCCGACGAGGTCGAGAACTGGTAGATGGCGACGTCACCTTCGGCGGCGTGGTCGGGGTACATCCAGTGCTTGTACGCCTCTGCGGCGAGGTCGTCGTGGACGGCTTCGGCGAAGATCTCCGAACGCCACCCGGCGGCCCGGAGGATGCCGCGCATCATCAAGGTGTGCGTCCCGGTGGCGTCGTGCGGGTTGAGGGTGGGGACGAACTGGTGCACCGCCACCGGCGCCCCGGCGGCGGGGCTCACTCCTCGTCGTGCGGGTACGGGGTCAGCGGCGCGCGCTGGGCGGTGACCAGGTAGTCGGCGCCGTCGGGGCCGAGGCGGACCTCGGACCGGTACCCGGCGCCCTCCAGCAGGTGGCACCAGGTCTCGGGCCGCAAGGGACGTCCCGGCGACAAGTCGGCCTGGGGCGGCGCATCGGGAGCCTCGAAGGCCTCGCGCCCGACGCAGTGGACGAGGAGCGTCCCGCCCGGGGCGAGACAGGTGGCGATCAGGCCGAGCAGCTGAGCCCGCTCCCCGCCCGCCATGCCCTCGACCAGTCCGCTCAACACCACCGCGCCCAGGCCGGCCGCGGCGACGTTCCGGAGGTGGTCCGTCACGTCCTCGTCGCGCAGATCGAGCGTCCCCGGCGCGGCCGACTCGACGACCGCCCGGCGGGGGTCGACCCCGTACGCGTCGCCCCCGGCGGCCACCATGCGCCGGACCAGCCAGCCGTCGCCGCAAGCGGCGTGAAGGATCCGCCCCTGGACCTCGGCCACCGCACCGACCGCGTCCTCCACCCACCAGGCGCCGTCGCCGGCGAGTGCCGGGAACTCGACCACGCCGGCGTCGGGGATCCGCTGCGCTTCGAGCTGGCGCTCGAGGGTCTTGAGCCGCCCATCCACGATGTGCAGGGCCCGGCTCATGGCGGAGGAGGACTGGCTCATCTGGTGCGTGACCCACCCGACGTACCAGAGCAGGGCCGAACGCATGCCCTTCTTCACGAAGGCGCCGGCGGCCCGGTTCGACTCCACCGGCACCACCGGGTCGATGAAGGTGACGGCGTCGACCATGCGCAACGCCTCGCCCAGGTCGCCGCCGCGGCCGGCCACCGGCGAGTGGGCCAGGAACAGCTCGTCCAGCTCGCGCTCGAGCTTGGGCGGCAGGTCGCCCGACGCCCGTCGCAGCCGGACCTCCTCCTCGATCTCGGCCATCACCTGCTGGACGTAGGCCTGTGGGTCTTCGACAGTCACGTTTCGGTCGGGCGGTTCAAGAGGAGAGCGCCACGGCGGCGGCCTCCGCCAGGGCAGCGGAGGGATCGTCCATGGGCACGGTCTCGATCAGCGCGGCGCGGACCGGCATGTAGATGACCCCAGTCGCCTTGCCCGGGTTCATGACCTCGAATTGCCCGGCCTGCTCGCGCCAGTCGTAGAGCACGCCGCTCCTGCTCTGGATGCCGATGGCGTACGAGAAAGCGCCATCGAGCAAGGGCATCTCCTCGATGCCGAAGTGCATCGTCCCGACCCCCTTGGGCAGGTCGAGCCGGGGACCGACGATGGAGGTATCAGTGCGCATGAGCATGTTGCCGTTGCCGTCGCGGACCTCGAGTGAGAAGACGACATCTTCGGTCGGCACGAGGGCGACGAACCCGACCGCGATCGTCATGGCGTCCCCCGTGCACAGGTAAGGGAGGCTGTTGTCGCCCGAGAAGGACTGCTGGACATAGGTGAAGCGCACGGGACGCTCCGCATCGGAGGCCAGCGTCTCGCCCGTAGGAGCAGGTGCAGCCGGGACGGCGACCACGGCCGGGGCGATCGACATCGCCGCGCCCTCGGCCATCAGGCCTTCCCGGAAGATACGCGTCGCTTCACCCGGGTCGCCCTCGCTGACGAGCCGTCCGTGGCTCAAGACCATGCCGCGGTTGCAGATGCTGCGCACCTGGTCGGCCGAGTGCGTGACCAACAAGATGGTGCGGCCTTCGCGCTGGAACTCCATGACCCGATCGATGCACTTGCGCTGGAACCGCTCGTCCCCGACGGCCAGGACCTCGTCGATCACCAGGATGTCGGGGTTCATGTTCACGGCCACGGCGAAGCCGAGCCGCACGTACATACCCGACGAGTAGAACTTCACCGGACCGTCGATGAACTCCTCGAGCTCGGAGAAATCCACGATGGCGTCGAAGACCCGGTCGACCTCGCGCTTGGTCATGCCGAGGAGGGAGCCGTTCAGGTAGATGTTCTCCCGACCGGTCAGGTCCTGCTGAAAACCCGCGCCCAGCTCCAACAGGCCGGCCAGCTTCCCGCGTACCGCGACCTCGCCCGCGGTGGGCTGCAAGACGCCGCAGATGCACTTGAGCAGGGTCGACTTGCCCGAGCCGTTCCGGCCGAGGATGCCGACCGTCTCGCCTTCCGCCACCCGCATCGACACGTCGTTCAGGGCCCAGAAGTCCTCGGTGACCTGGCGCTTGCCACTGTGGATGATCCGCTCCTTGATGGTGTTGGGACGCCCGTGCGCCAGGCGGAACCGCTTCGAGACGCCCCGGATGTCGACCGCGAAGTCGGCCACGTCAGAGCTCCTCGGCGAAGTTGCCCTCGAGCCGGCCGAACACGGCCAGTGCGACGACGAACAGGATCAGGGACCCGACGAGGACCCCGAACGTCCACGCGGCGTACCAGAGGTAACCATGGAGCGGGAGGACCGGGGTGAGCACGCCTTGGATGACCACGATCGGCTTGGCGTAGAGGCAGCGCTGGAAGACCAGCACGAGCGGGGTCATGGGGTTGAGCATGTAGACCCACGTGAGGTGGTGCGGATCGAGCTTCTTCGCGATCGTTTGGAACGGATACACGATCGGACAGGCCCAGAACCACGCGGTCAGCACCACCTCAATGAGGTGCTGGGTGTCGCGCAGGTACACGTTGATGGAGGAAAGCAGGATCGCCAGGGCCGATGCGAAGAGCACCCCGGTGAACAACGCCACGACGAGCAACGGGAAGTAGGCCGGGTCGGGAGGCGCCCGCAGCAGGACCATGAAGACGACCATCACCAAGGACTGGAAGAAGAAGAAGACACAGGCGGACCCGACCGCGGCCAGGGCCAGGATCTCCCGAGGGAACGACACCTTCTTCACGATCCCGGCGTTGTTCACCACGACGCCGGTGCCGGTGAGGACACCCAGCTGGAAGAGGTTGAACAGGAGCAAACCGGCGAACAGGAAGATCACGAAGTTCGGCATCTTCTGGCCGAGCACGATCTGGAAGACGAAGAAGTAGATGGCCAGCGTCATGGCCGGAGCCACCATCGACCAGACGAGGCCGAGCGCCGAGTTCTTGTACTTGACCTTGATTTCGGTGCGGACCAGGTAGATCAGGAGCTCGCGCGAGAGCCAGATCTCGCGCAGTCGCTTGCGCACGCTGATGGTCGGCGTGACGACCCGCGTGACCTGGCCGCTGCGGGCCTGGCGCGGTGCGACACCAGCGGCTTCCGCCGCCATCGGCGAGCCGTCCGCCACCTCGTGCTCGACGGCCTCCTCCAGTCTCCGGTCTGCGTCCGACGAGGAGGCCGGGACGTCCAGAGCCACGTCTATGAATTCCCCGCCGTTGCCACTGAGCGGTCGATGACCTGGTCGATGAAGCCGTACTCACGGGCCTCCTCGGCCGTGAACCAGCGGTCGCGGTCGGAGTCCGTCTCGATCCGCTCGAGATCCTGGCCCGTGTGGAACGCGATGCGCTCGGCCATCATCCGCTTGAGGTAGATGATCTGCTCGGCCTGGATGGCGATGTCGGCGGCCTGGCCCTGCATGGAGCCCGACGGCTGGTGCATCAGGATCCGGGAGTGCGGCAGCGCGTAGCGCTTGCCGGGCGCCCCGGCGCAGAGCAGGAACTGTCCCATGCTGGCCGCCAGTCCCACGCAAATGGTCGAGACGTCCGGGCGCACGTATTGCATGGTGTCGTAGATGGCCAGGCCGTCGGTGACCGAGCCTCCCGGCGAGTTGATGTAGAGGGAGATGTCCTTGTCGGGGTCCTCCGCTTCCAGCAGGACGAGCTGGGCACAGACCAAGTTGGCCGTCACCTGGTCGATGGCGCTCCCGATGAAGACGATGCGCTCCTTGAGGAGCCGCTGGAAGATGTCCCCGGGCGCGTCGAGGCCGCCACCGGGTCCGGCGGCCACCACCTGAGGAATACGGGGCTGAAAGGATGCGTCGGCCATGGACACGAGGCTACTTGCCGAGGCCCGGCATCGGGGGCACACGGCCGCGCTCGGCCTGGTCACCCGCACCCGCAGCCCGTCCCTGGAGGGACGCGATCGCCTGGGACACCCCGGGTCCAGGTCCACGGAGGCCCGGTGAGGGCGCCCCTGGTGGGGTACCGGCACGGTCGCCAACAGCCCTTTTCCCCCTCGTGCCCGACCGGGTCGCATTCTCTCTCCGCTCCGGTCGTAGAACCGCCGGCCGCGACGACCTTCCTCACGGAGGCCCTCGATCGACGTGAAGGCACGGTCGTGCGGTCTACCTTTGCCTCCTGACGCAAGGAGGCGGATGGAGCCGATCCCGGCCCTTCAGGCGAACCAGGTTCGCTTCGACGAGACGGTCGACGTGGTCGTCGTCGGTCTCGGCATCGCCGGCACGTCCGCGGTCGTGGCGGCGCGCCAGGCCGGGGCGGAGGTCGTGGCCGTCGAACGTGGCCCGGGACCCGGGGGGACGTCAGCCCACTCCGGCGGTCTCATCTACCTGGGAGGCGGCACGGCCCTCCAGGGCGCCTGCGGCTTCGGGGACTCGCCGGGGAACATGGCGGCGTTCCTCCGGGCCGCGCTCGGGCCGGGCGCGGACGACGATCGAGTCGACGCCTACTGCGAGGGCTCGCCGGACCACTTCGATTGGTTGGTCTCGGTCGGCGTTCCCTTCCGGGCGGCGTTCTGCGACGAGCCCAACCGCGAATCGATCGATGACGCCGGGCTCCTCTTCAGTGGCGGTGAGGACAGCTACCCGTACGACGAGATCTCCGCCCCGGTGCCGCGCGGGCACAAGCCGCAATACACCGACTCTGCGGGCGGATTCCTCATGGAGCGCCTCGCGGCCGCCGTCGCCGGCGGCGGTGCCCGGGTGGTGGCGGACGCCGGCGCCGAAGCGCTCGTCGTCGACGGAAAGGACGTTGTCGGCGTGCGAGTTCGGGCCGACGACGGTCCCCGCGTCATCCGGGCCCGCGGCGGGGTGATCCTGGCCACGGGCGGGTTCATCCACAACGAGGAAATGGTCGCCGAGAGTTGCCCACTGGCTCACGTCCCCGACCCGGCCTGGCGGATCGGCACGCCGACCGACGACGGCCGCGGCATCCGCATGGGCATGGGTGCCGGCGCCAAGACGACCAGGCTCGACGCCTTCGAGTGCGCGTTGCCTCTCGGGCCGCCGCACCGGCTGGCACGGGGAATCCTCGTCAACCGCCACGGCGAGCGATTCATCAACGAGGACGCCTACACGGGTCGCATCGGCTTCCATGCCCTGCGCGACCACGACGGCTTCGTCTACATGATCACCGACGACGTGATCCACGAGCCGAACCTCATCGGGCTCCGCGTCGGCTACGCCGCGGCCACCCCCGAGGAGCTGGCCGCCGACCTCGACGTCCCTCCCGACGCGCTGGCGCGAACGGTGCGCCAGTACAACGAAGCCGCGGCCCGGGGCGACGACCCGGCGTTCCACAAGCGTGCCCCGTACCTGCGGCCCATCGGCGAGCCTCCGGCGAGCGGCATAGGAGCGATCGACCTGCGCGTCGACCACGGCGCGATCTACGCCACGTTCACGCTCGGCGGCCTCGCCACCGACGCCGAGGGTGCCGCGCTCGACGGCGGCGGACATCGCATCCCGGGTCTGTACGCCGTCGGCCGGACCGCCGCGAGTCTCGCCGCCCACCACTACGCCAGCGGCATCAGTCTCGGCGACGGCTCGTTCTTCGGCCGGCGTGCCGGGCGTCACGCCGCCGCTCAAGCCCGAGCGGAGCGCTCCTCGCCGTAGAGGGACGAGTGCGTCTCGGCACCGACCGCCGCGGCGGAGGGTTTCGATCGCTGGCAAGGTGGTTGCAATGCAACCGGTGGACGTCGAAACCTTCGAAGCTCTGATCGCCCAAGCTCTGGCGACCATCCCCGACCAGCTCCGCGCCGAGATGGAGAACGTGGCCATCATCATCGACGACGAGAGCCCGCCGGGTCCGCTCTTCGGCCTCTATCAGGGGGTTCCGTTGACACGTCGAGCCGGCTACGCCGGGGCGACTCCCGATCGGATCACGCTCTACCTCGCCACCATCTGCCAGGCCGCCAACACGACCGAGGAATTGGCGCAACGGGTGAGAATCACATTGCTCCACGAGGTGGGGCACCACTTCGGCATCGGCGAAGCGCGTCTGCGCGAGCTCGGTTGGTCCTAGCGCAGTCCTCACGTAGAGTCCCTGATCAGAACCGCTGCGGGCGTGGCGGAATCGGCAGACGCGCCGGGTTTAGGTCCCGGTCCCCGAAAGGGGGTGGAGGTTCAAGTCCTCTCGCCCGCACCGCCCGCCGCCGGGCCAGGAAGCCGCCGTGTTCAGCCCGGGACCCGGCAGACATAGGCCAGCAGGTAGCAGTCCGCGATCTCGTGGAACATGCCCCTCGACGTCGCCACCTGGTCCACCTCGAACGTACCGGCCGTCAGGCTCGGTCCGGCGTGGTTGAGTCCGGCGGCGGAGACGATCTCGAGGCCGGCCGCGGCCAGCTTGGCCCTCATTTCGGCGTCGGTGTACTCGTGCTCGTGGTCGGGGTCGATGAATTCGGGCTGCTGGAGCCGGGTCACCCGGGCGTTGGGCGTGTCGATGCCCAGGTACCCGCCGGGGCGCAGGACTCGGCGCACCTCGGAGAGCACCTTGTCCGCCACATCGGGCGGCACGTGCTCAATCGACTGCCCGCTGTAGACGAGGTCGACCGATCCGTCGGGATAGTCGGAAAGATCGACCATGGAGTGGTAGCGGTAGCGCACGGGACCGAGCCCGGTCTGCGTCACCTCGTGGGCGTCGTCTTCGCGGTACAGCTCGTTGCGCTCGTGCGATGGCAGGTCGATGACGACGAGGTCGTCGAACTCGTAGGGGTAACCCATGAGCACCAAGGCACCCGTCGCGTTGCCGAGGGCAGTGCCGCCGAGGTCGAGGATGCGCCGGGCCGCCGGCAGCGAGCGTACGAACATCATGCGGCTGAAGTGGAGCGACTGCCCGAGGCCGCGGAAGGGAGTCACCGACCACCACTCCCCCGACGCCACGGCCCAACCCGTCAACTCCTGGGGCGTGATCGCTCCCGTCTGCAGCCCTTGGAGGTAGCTCTGGGCGCCGGTCGGATCAGGCTCACGCGCCAGCACCAGCTCGTAGACCAGGTCCAGTACGTCGGCGGCCGACCGCCCGGAGAGCCCCCGCCACGCCGCCGCCCCCGGGATCGGAGGCGGCTGGCCGCGCAGGCGCCGCACGACGCCTCGCCAGGTGGGCATGGACCGTCACGCTAACAACACGAAGGTGCTCAGAAGGGGAAGGGGAACCATCGGCGCGACGGATCGACCCGGAGCGCCACGTTCGGCCTACGTTTCCGGTGTGAGCCCCCACCTGGTCGCGGCGCCCGACAAGTTCCGGGGCACGGCCACCGCAGCCGAGGCGGCTGCCGCTGCCGCCGGCGCGGCGCGGCGTGCGGGATGGACCGCCGACGAGGCTCCCATGTCCGACGGCGGCGAGGGCCTGCTCGAAGCCCTCGGCGGCGAGGTGCGCACGACGGTGGTGACGGGACCGTTGGGTCAGCCCGTGCAGGCCGAATGGCGGATGCACGACCGCACCGCGGTCGTCGAGATGTCGCGTGCGGCCGGGAGGTCGCTGGTGCCGCGACCACGGGGCGACGACCCGACGCGCGCCGGGACGACCGGCGTCGGCCAGCTCCTGCTCGCGGCACAGGACGCGGGGGCTCGGCGGATCGTCGTCGGATGCGGGGGCTCGGCCACGACCGACGGCGGGCGTGGCGCCTATGAGGCAGTCGGCTCGGCTGCCGCGTTGGCCGGTGTCGACGTCACCGTCGCCTGCGACGTCACCACCGCGTTCACCGACGCGGCCAGGCTGTTCGGCCGGCAGAAGGGTGCCACCCACGATCAGATCGCCACCCTCACCCGACGCCTCGTCGACTTGGCCGACCGGTACCGTCGCGAGACGGGCGTCGACGTCACGAGCGTGCCCGGTGCCGGCGCCGCCGGGGGCCTCGCCGGGGGCCTGCTCGCGCTCGGCGCCCGAATGGAGCCGGGGTTCGACCTCGTGGCCCGCCTCACCGGCCTGGCCGAGCGCATTCGGCGGTCCGACCTGGTCGTCACGGGCGAAGGCCATGTCGACCCGCCTTCGTTCGACGGGAAAGTCCCCGGAGGCGTCCTGACCCTGGCCCGAGAAGGCGACCCCCCGGTCCCCGTGCTGTGCATCGCCGGCGGCGCGGACGGCGCGCTCGACGGCGAGGCCCCCGAAAGGCATGGATCTGGTGAGCCTGACGGCTCGCTTCGGTCGGGCCGACGCCCGCAGCAGGACGGTCGAGCTGATCGGGCTGGTAACGGCGGAGTTCGTCCAAGCGGCGACGGCGGCGGTGGGAGGAGCGACCCCGGAGAGGAGCTGAGCGGGCCGCGGGCAGTGGAGAGGTTTTGCCCCCGTAGCCGGCATCGGTCACACTCTGTGCCGCTCAGGGGCCGCTCGACCGCCGCCGGATGCGGAGCAGGCGGGCGCGTTGCACACTCGGCACAGAAACGGAGCGTCCGACCGGTCCGCAGCCGTGGCGCCATCGCGGCCGCCCGCGGACATGCATCGACGACGTTCGACATCGGAGAAACAGGAGGCATGACGATGGGATTGCTCGACGGCAAGGTGGCCGTGGTCACAGGGGCGGGGCGGGGTATCGGCCGCGAGGAGGCCCTCCTCCTGGCCTCCGAGGGCGCCACGGTGATCGTCAACGACGTCGGGGCCGGGCTCCACGGCGAGGACGGGGGCGACACCCACCCCGCGCAAGAGGTGGTCGACCACATCACGGCCTCGGGCGGCGCCGCTTCGGTGAACGGTGACGACGTCAGCTCCTGGGCCGGCGCCAAGCGGCTCGTCGACCAGGCCGTCGAGAGCTACGGCTCCATCGACATCCTGGTCAACAACGCGGGGATCCTCCGGGACAAGATGTCCTTCAACATGGAGGAGTCGGACTGGGACGACGTGATCCGGGTCCATCTCAAGGGTCACTTCTCGACGGCCCATCACGCGGCCGTCCACTGGCGCTCCCGCGCCAAAGCCGGTGACGACGTCTCGGGGCGCATCATCAACACGTGCTCGGAGTCCGGCCTGTTCGGCAGCGCGGGCCAAGCCAACTACGCCGCAGCAAAGGCAGGCATCGTGTCCATGACCTGGGTCCTGGCGCGCGAGCTCGGCCGTTACGGCGTCACCGCCAATGCCGTCGCGCCCCGGGCTCGCACCCGCATGACCGAGACGATGTCGATGGACATGAGCGCGAAGGAGGGCGTCTTCGACGCCTGGCACCCGAGGAACATCGCCAACGTCGTCGGGTTCCTCGCCGCGCCCGAGTCAGCCGACATCAGCGGGCAGATCTTCGTGGTCTACGGCGGGAACATCCACGTCATGAGCGCCTTCAAACCGATCGGCGCGGTGACACGCGACGCCGAGTGGACGCCGGCCGAACTGGTCGCCGCCAAGGGCGAATTGTTCAAGGACATCGGTTCGGAGATCCCGCCGTTCTCGGTCGTCTGAGTCTCCGACCACCGATCGGCCCCGCAGCCGGGCATACACCGCCTCCATCCCTTCGAGCGGTACCCTCGGCCGGCGATGTCCCGACGCGGCCGACCGGACGGTGACCCGCCCGCCCCGGCGGGCCGCAGCGAAGTGGCGGCAGCGGGGCGGGAGCGGCTGGACGTTCGCCGCTGGCGACGTTCGCCGAGTGTCCCCACTGCGGCGGAGAGCTGCGGCCGGAGCACGCGCACTTCCGTTGTGCCGCGTGCGGGTGGCGCGACTCCTGCTGCGACTGATCCGGCGTGAACCCCCCGCGCCACGCCCGCCGTCGTCCCCATCCGGCGCGCCCAGCGGATGGGACCGCGCCGCGGGTGCGGTGGGGGCGGCTCGCCGTCGCCGCCGCCCTCGTCGTGGCCGGTCAGGTCGTCACGTTCCTCGTCCTGCGTTCACAGGGAAACGACCTCGGAGGCGACCAGGCGCACTACCTGATCGCCGCGCAGACTCTGGCGCACGGCAGCCTGCACCCCGGACCCTGGTACCAGCGCGACTTCCTGGCGCACTACGTCTACGACTGGCCCGCCGGCGCGACGGCATCGAACCTGCACATCGTGCAGATGTACCCCGGGCCCCACGGCTCGGTGTTCGCCCACGGACTGGGTCTTCCCCTGCTGCTCGCACCCTTCGTCGCCGTGGGCGACGTCCCGCTCGGCCTGATCGGGCTCTTCTCTGTCGTCGCTCTGGGCATCGTCTGCATCCACCAACGCGCCTCCCGCCTGGCGCGGCTGGGGCGTTCCGGCCGGATCGTCTTCGCACTCGCGCTGGCCGCGCCGGCGCTGTGGGTCGCCTCGACCCAGGTCTACCCCGACCTCGTCAGCGGCGTCCTCTTGGCGGCGGCTCTGGTCGAGTTGGCGCTGGTCGAGCGGGAGCAGACGCTGAGCCGCTTCAGCGCCGTGGTGATCGCCATGGTCCTCGCCGCAGAACCGTGGCTGCAGATAAAGAACCTCCTCCCGGCGCTGTGCGTCGCCGCGGCCGCCTCGGTCGTGATCCTCCGGCTCGGCGGGTCGAGACGGGCGCCGGTCGTGATGGCCGCCGTCGTGCTGGCGGGTTGGGCGCTGTTGCTCGCCTACAACCTCTTCTTCTACGGCCACCCCGAAGGTCTCCCCCAACCGCACCCCACCCTCACCGGGACCAGCCTGACCAGGGTCCTGGCCCTGGTGTTCGACCGCGACCAGGGTCTCCTGGTCCAGGTTCCGACCGTCCTCGTCGGCGTGCTCGGCCTGTGGGCAGCCCGCCGGACCGTGCCGTGGGCCGTGATCGCCACCGCGGCCGGTTCGGTGCTCATGATCCTCGTCAACGGCACGTTCACCTCCGACGTCCCGTTCGGGGGGGCGTCGCTGGCCGGTCGGTTCGAGTGGACCGTGGTGCCCATGCTGCTCGCCTGGGCCCCCTTCCTCCTGGTGGCGATCGAGCGGCACCGGGCACGCGTCATCGCCCTCGGAGCGGGCATCGGCGCGTTGTGGGTGGCCCAAGCCGTGCCCCTCCTGGAGGGGTCCCACCAGTACGTCAACGCGATGATCGCCCCGTTCGCACCGTGGGACCCGACCCTGTACCCGGGGTGGTGGCCCGGACTGGGCGGCGCACTGCCGACGTTCCTCGCGCCGGGCCTGCACGAGGGGGCGACCTGGAGTCACCTCGTCGTCGAGCTGCTCGTGGCGGGGGCGATCGCTGTCGTCCTGCAGATGCTGGCCCGGCCGGGCCCGTTGCGGGCCGGACCCGTCGCCGCCGTGGCCGGCGCCATGTGCGCGCTGGCGACGGTCGTCGCCGTCGTCGGCCCGGCCCGCGACGAACCCCCGTCGACGCTCAGCTGGCCCGGCGCGGTCATCGGCTCGCCCTGGTCCACCGGCTCGCTCACCACGGCGTTCGCCCCGGAGGTACTCGCCGATGGTGGTCCTGGGTCATACCGCGCCGTGCTCACCTACGCCGGTACCGCCGGCTCGGCTCCGGCCGCGGCCTCGCTGGTCTCGGTCCCCTACGCCCGCAGCGTGGCGTCGGACTGGTTCACACCGGCGCACCCGACGGACGCGCGACTGCTCTCGGTCACACCGGCGCCGTTGGACCTGACGGCCGCGCCGGCCGCGCGCACCGTGCTCCGTGCCGAACCAGCCAGTCCGAGCGCTCCGAACGCCGGCTCGACGCGGAGCGCCGTCTGGTCGATCACGACGAACCGCACGTCGATCATTGCGCTGCGCGTGACGCTGCCCCCTCACAGCAGCTACGCGGCCACGTCCCTCACCTTGACCAAGACGTCGTCGGGCTGAGCACGACGGCGCTGCGTGAGGCACGATGGCGCCATGGCACGCTCCCACCCTTTCCGCTTCGCAGCCCAGCTCAGCTCCCTGCCCGACGGCACGGCGCGGTCGTGGACGGAGCAGGCGCGCCAGGTCGAGGACCTCGGGTACTCCGCCTTGCTCATGCCCGATCACTTCGGCGACCAGCTGGCACCGGTACCGGCCCTGGCCGCCGTGGCCGCAGCGACGACCACGTTGCGCATGGGCGCGCTCGTCTTCGGCAACGACTACCGCCACCCCGTCGTGTTGGCCAAGGAGGCGGCCACGCTCGACGTGCTCAGCGACGGACGCTTCGAGCTGAGCCTCGGCGCCGGCTGGATGCGCACGGACTACGACCAGGCCGGGATGGTCTACGACCACCCCGCCGTCCGCGTCGACCGGCTGGAGGAGGCGATCAAGGTGGTCCAGGGACTGCTCCGCACCGAGGGCCCGTTCAGCTTCCACGGCGAGCACTACGAGGTCCTCGCCCATTCGCTGGCGCCTCGGCCGGTGCAGAAGCCCGGACCGCCGTTGATCGTGGGCGGCGGGGGCAAGCGCGTCCTCTCCATCGCGGCGCGGCACGCCGACGTCGTGGGCATCAACGTGAACCTGCGCGAGGGAACCGGCGGCGCCGAGACTGCAGCCGACGCCACGCCGGAGCGGACCCGCCAGAAGGTGGCCTGGGTCAAGGAGGCGGCCGGCGACCGCTTCGACGGAATAGAGCTCAACTCGCTGATCGGCTTCGTCATGGTGACCGACGATGCGAGCTCGCTGGCGGAGTCGATGGCACCTGCGTTCGGGATAGACCCGGCGGACGCCCTGCACGTGCCCCTGGCTCTCGTCGGCACGCTCGACGAGATGGCGGAGGAGCTCGAGTGGCGTCGCGAGGAGTACGGCATCTCGTACTGGTCGATCGAATCGGCGGCCTGGCAGACCCTGGCGCCGGTCGTCGGAAAGCTGGCGGGAACATGACGGTGGCCACGCTGTCGGGGTGGCAGGCGCTGGGCCGCACCCGCGTGCTCGGAGGCGAGGACGTCTTCACCATCGATCTGCCGCCCCTCGGACCCGAACGTCATCTGCCGCTGCTCGTGCTGCACGGCTTCCCCACCTCGTCGTTCGACTACGCGGCCGTTCTGGACGGCCTGCGGCAGGAGCGTCGCGTCCTCCTCCTCGACCTGCTCGGCTACGGCCTCTCGGCCAAGCCCGACCGGCACTACACGATGGCGCTGCAGGCGGACGTCGCCGCCGCCTACGTGGCCGAGCTCGGTGTCGTCCATTTGGATCTCCTCACCCACGACATGGGTGACACCGTGGGCGGCGAGCTGCTGGCCAGGCGAGCGGAGGGCTCGTGGCGGGTCGAGATCGGCCGCCGCGTCGTCACCAACGGGAGCATCTACATTCAGCAGGCACACCTGACCGACGGGCAGCAGCTGCTGCTCAGCCTGCCCGACGCGGTGTTGCCGGCCGGCGTTCCGATCGACGCGGCGTCGGTCGCCCGGAGCCTGCGTGACACGTTCAGCCCGGCGACGCCGGAGGTTCCCGACGGCTGGCCGGAGGACCCCGTGCCGGAGGCGGCCCGACAGGTCGTCCACCACGACGGCCATCTCGTCCTGCCCCGGTTGATCCGTTACATCGAGGAACGGCGGGCGAACGAGCGGCGGTTCACGGGCGCCATCGAGTCCGACCCGTCGCCGCTCCACGTCGTGTGGGGTCTCGACGACCCCGTCGCGGTGCCCTCCATGGTGGGCACCCTGGAGCTCGCCCGCCCGGATGCGACCGTGGTCCGCTTGGCCGACGTCGGCCACTACCCCATGGTCGAGGCTCCGGCCCGGTTCCTCGAGGCCGTGCTGAAGGGCCTGGGCTGAAGCCGGTTCCGGACCGGCGTCACCGAGGGAGATTGCTGAGCGTGTCCAGACCCAACTTCGTGCTCTTCATGCCCGACCAACTCCGGGCGGACGCTCTGGGCTGCTACGGCAGCACCGTGGCCTCGACGCCATCGTTCGACGCCCTGGCGGCACGCGGGGTCCGGTGCACCGACGCCTGGTCCCAGCACTCGGTGTGCGGCCCGAGCCGGGTGTCGATCATGACGTCGTGGTACCCGCACGTCTCGGGACACCGGACCCTGGACAACCTCCTGAAGCCGTGGGAACCGAACCTCTGCGCCATCCTTCGAGAGGCCGGGTACACGGTCGCCATCGCCGGGAACCGCGGCGACGTGTTCGCTCCAGGGGTCACCGAGCGCAGCAGCGACTTCTGCGGCTTTCTCACCCCGCCCTCCCCCGAGGCGATCGGTCGTCGCTACACCTCGGCCTACCCCGAGGGCCACCCCCTCTACCGGGCGATGTACTTCGGGTCGGGAGGCGACGAGCCGCTCTTCGACGGCGACGAGGCGACGGTCCACACGGCCGAGCGGTGGCTGGTGGAAGGGGCTCCCGCCGCTCGTCCCTGGGCGCTATGGGTCCCCCTGCTGTTCCCCCACCCTCCCTTCACGGTCGAGGAGCCATGGTTCTCGCTGCACGACCGCGCCGACATGCCCGACGCCGTCCCGGTGGCCGGTCCGGGCAAACCCGCGTTCATGGCCGCCTACCGCGAGGCGTACGGCTGGGACGATCTCACCGGGGACGACAGGCGCGAGATCGCGGCGACGTACCACGGAATGGTGAGCAGGGTCGACTCCCAGCTGGGACGCCTGGTGAGCGTGCTCGAACGCACCGGTGCGCTCGAGCGGACGGTCGTGATCGCCTGCACCGACCACGGGGAGTATCTCGGCGATTTCGGACTCGTCGAGAAGTGGCCCTCCGGCCTCGACCCGTGCCTGCTCAAGAACCCGCTCATCCTCGCCGGCGGTGGGCTCCCCGAAGGGGTGACCCTCGACCAACCGGTCGAGATGGTCGATCTGATGCCGACGCTGTGTGACCTGGCTGAGGCAGAGGTGCGGCACACCCATTTCGGCCGGAGCCTGCTCTCGGCGCTCGGAACGCCCGGAGCCACGCACCGCACCTTCGCCTGCGCCGAAGGGGGGTTCAGGGTCTCCGACCGTGAGCTCTTGGAGACGGCGGGGTGGATCTACCAACCGAAGGCCGCGTTGCAGCGCGCCCGCCCCGAGCTGGTCGGCACGGCGATGGTGCTGCGCACGTCCGAGCACACCTATGTGCATCGCCGCTACGAGAACGACGAGCTCTACGACCGGCGGGTGGATCCGGCCGAGACCGACAACCTCATCGGTCGGACCGAGTTGGCGGGCCTCGCCTCCTCGCTGCGGGACGCGCTCTTCGGTTGGCTCGCCGACACCTCGGACGTGATCCCGTGGGACCGCGATCCACGGTTCCCCGAGATCCCGCACGGTTGGCGAACAGGATTGAGCACCGAGTAGCGCTGACAGGCTCAGCTCGAGGTGGACGTCGTCGTCGGTCCGCCGGCCGGCGGGTGGCGGGTTACGCCGGCGCGTCCACCTTCAGCGTCCGCACTTCATCGGGCAGGCTGTCGTAGAGGTCGGCGATCAGTTCGTCCCGCTGCGCTTGGCGGGAGGGCTCGTCCCACCGGTTCTCGAACTGGTATGGGTCGTCGTCGACGTTGTAGAGCTCGCCGGTGGCGATGGCGATGCCGCCCGGCCCGACGGTCGTCTGCTCGTATACGACCGGGCACGGTGCAAGGACTCCATCCCCCCAGGTCTCTTCCAGCCCGTTGGGTTGGCCGGCCGTCGATGGCTCGTAGACGGTGCACAGCCATCCGTCGCGGTAGATGGAGCGCAGGTGCATGCCATAGCCCGGGAACTGGCTGTCCCACTCGCAGAGCACCCGCTCCCGATCCGGCTCGCCGTCCACGATCGGCAACCGCTTCCCCTGCATGAACGGAGCGGGCTGAATCCCGGCGATGGCGCAGAACGTCGGAGCGAGATCGACCTGTCCGACCGGGTCGCTCACGACCGCCGGGGCCAGGCCGGCGCTCGGCGCAGGGCGCCACACCATCGGAAGC
Organism: uncultured Acidimicrobiaceae bacterium; assembly: GCA_963828505.1. Taxonomy (GTDB): domain Bacteria; phylum Actinomycetota; class Acidimicrobiia; order Acidimicrobiales; family RAAP-2; genus Bog-473. Next base: position 16,399 of record CAWHFM010000001.1, on the reverse strand, counting down.
CGCATGAGCGCGTCGGTGTGGTACGGGCCCTTGTACAGCAGCCCGAAGTCGCCCTGCATCTCGCCATGGTCGGTCGTGAAGATCACGTCGGTACGGTCCGCCCACCGGCGCGCCTCGACCGCGGCCAGGACGCGTCCGCACGCGTCGTCGATCAGCTCGTTCATCACGTGGGTCTTGGCGTTGACCTCGCGGATCTGATCGTCGGTCAGCTTCGAGGGAACGAAGCTCGCCGGGCCGCCCTCCATGTTCGGGAACGAGCCGTCCCAGTAACCCAGCCAATGCGCGGGCTTGCGCTCCAGGACGGCGCGGATCCGCTCGTCCGACCCCGGGTGACCCGGGGGGAGGTCGAGATCCTGCCAGGGAACTCGCTGCAGCTCCGACTCCGGAGGATCCCACGGATGATGCGGATCGGGGAACGACATCCAACAGAACCACGGCTCGTCGTCGCCCAGGGAGGCGAGCCAGTCCGTTGTACGGTCGGCCACCCAGTCGGTGTGGTACCACTCCCGTGGGATCGGGTTGTTCTTGGTCTCGGGCGCCCCGGTGTCCCCTCCCGGCTTCCCCCGCAAGAGCCCGGCGAAACTGTGCAGGTGCTCCGGATGGTTGGCCTCGAGCCAGCGGCCGTAGTGGGCAAGTGGCATCCGGCCGACCGCGGCCGCGTGCATGGCCTGCTCGGAGCGATCGAACCCCCGCCACGGACCGGTGTCTCCACGGGCCGCACGCGCGTTCTCCTCGAAGTGGAGGTCCGGATCGAAGCCGGGCTCGAAATGCGCCTTGCCCAGCAGCGCGGTGCGGTAGCCGGCCTTCTCGGCGAGATAGGCCGCGACCGATGGCGCATCGACCGGAAGTGCAATCCCGTTGGCCACGACGCCGTGCGTCCGCACGTATTGCCCCGTCAGCATGGTCGATCGGGCCGGCATGCACACGGTGTTCTGGTTGTAGGCCCGTGCGTAGTTCATCCCTTCCGCCGCGAGCCGGTCGATGACCGGGGTCCGCGCCACCGTGCCGCCGTTGCAGCCCAAGCTGTCGTAGCGCTGCTGATCGCTGGTGATGAAGAGGATGTTGCGGCGTTGCGGCGGGTCGGCGGGCATCTCAGGCCTCGCTGCCTCCGCCGATGACGTCCAACAGCGGCTCGCAGGCCAGGAGCACCGTGCGGTCGAGGCCGCGCTCGCGGTTGGTGTGAGCCCTCTCGTAGTTGGGCGACGTGACCATGTCGAGAAACGCCGACCGGCTGGGGTATGACACCAGGGCCACGAGGTCCCAACCGTCAGCGTCGCTGTCCCCGATCAGGACGTGCTCCGGCCGGCCCGTCCAGAGGACCCGTCCCCCACGGTCCTCGACCATCTTCACCACGTCCGCGCTGTAGCGGCGGTAGGCGTCGGCACCGCTCGGCTCCGGGCCCGACTCGGGCGTCCCCTCGCCCTCGCCCTCTCGCCCTGGGCGAAGTGCAGCAGGTTGAGCATGACCACCTCGCCGTCACGCTCACCGTGGGCGAACTCGCTGAACTGCTCTCTGGTCGGTGTGATCGCCATGTTCCTCCCCCGTCCTGGTCACCGCAACTATTCCACCTCCGCCTCCCAGGGCGTCATTCCGAAGCCAAGAGCCGCTGCAGATCTCGTTCCAGGTCCACCATCAGCGCTGTGAGGTGGCCGAGCCGCTCGGAGGTCGACGGGGCAGCCAAGAGCCGTTGTGCGTCGTAGGCGTCGACCGGCGCAGCGGAACAGAGATCCCAGGACGCCCGCTCGGCGTTCCCCCCTCCGTCGAGCTTGGTATCCGGAGACAAGGCCGGCGCGCCGCCCTGCTCGGAGAGCAGCGCGCGCACCCGGCGCACCCGGGCCGTGGCCTCCTCCAGGAGCGGGCCCGGGACTGCATCCGCCTCCGGCTTCGCCTCTTCCGCCAGTGCCTGGGGGTACGGGTCGTCGGGCAGCCATTCGACGACGCGAATGCGTGCCTCGCCCCGCACCTCGACCAGCCACCGGCCGTCGGAAAGTGGCGCGGCCGCGACCACCACTCCGAGCGTGCCGAGCGAGGAGCGCTGATCACCACCTCCGACCTCCGACCCACGTTCGATCAAGACCACGCCGAAACGTCGGTCGGACTCCAGGCACTCCTGCACCATGATGCGATAGCGCGATTCGAACACGTGCAGGGACATGGACGCATGAGGAAAGAGCACACCCGAGAGGGGGAACATCGGGAGCCGTCTCCCTGCCATGCACCACCTTGTCACGAATGCCGCGGATGACACTGGCGTGCGAACGCGAGAAGGACCGGCCCACGCGGACCGGTCCTTGACTCGTTTGTAGTGATTCGTTGTGCTCGTCAGCTCACGGGACCCCGGCCTACGGCGTAGATGGTGCGGGGGCCGCCTTGTCGGCCGGCCGGCACACGCACCGGCGCGAGCGCGGCCATAGTCACACGCCGGGCCTCTCGCCTCGTGGGCTGAGCTGTGGCGTCACCGAAACCGACATCGGTGACGCAACCTCAACCCGGCGGCCCACTCTCCTCGGTAGAGCTTGTCGACATTCTCGGCAGCTCCTTTCGATTCCGGCAGCCCAGAGTGCGACGGGCTGCTCCTCACCTCAGTGTCCAGTATCTGCCCCGGGCCTGCCTCTGTGAACCCCACGCGAACAGGGGGTTCGCGAACACCCTGGTCACAGGCTCGCCAAAGGCACCGAGTTCACAAGATTGTGACGAACGTCCCGTGCGCCTTCCCCTACGCTCTGACCCATGGCGCTCCCGGCACCCAAAGACAGCACCACGGCCGTCGTCACCGGGGCGTCGTCGGGAATCGGCGCCGAGATCGCCCGCGAACTCTCACGCCGTGGCCACGGCGTGACCCTGGTGGCCCGCAGGGAGGACCGGTTGAAGGCCCTCGCCGACGAGCTTTCGCGGTCGCACGGCATCCGGGTCGAAGTGCTCGCGGCTGACCTCACCGACGCCGGCTCCCGAGCGGAGCTGCCCGGGAAAATCGAGTCGCGCGGCCTCGTCGTCGACGTGCTGGTCAACAACGCCGGCTTCACGACGATGGGTCCCGTGAGCAAGGCCACCCGCGAGGACGAGCTCGCATTGGTGCGAACGGACGTCGAGGCGGTCGTCGACCTGTGCACGTTGTTCGTGCCCGAGATGGTCACACGTCATCGCGGCGGTGTCCTCAACACGGCATCGACCGCGGCCTTCCAGCCGCTCCCGGGACAGGCCGCGTACGGTGCCGCCAAGGCCTTCGTCCTCTCCTACGGGCGCGCGCTCGGTGCGGAGCTCCGCGGCACCGGCGTGACGGTGACCACGTTGTGCCCCGGCCCGGTCGAGACGGGCTTCGCCGAAACAGCGGGAATGACCGATGCCGAGGCATCCGAGTCCCTCCCCAAGCTGATGTGGGTACCAGCGGCCGACGTGGCGAAGGCTGCGGTGGACGGACTCGCCGCTGGGCGCGCCGTCGTGATCCCTGGTGCGGCCAATCGGGTCACGGCGGCGGTGGCACACGTCACCCCCAAATCGCTCATCCTCCCCCTCCTGGCCTCCCGGCACCCGGCGCTGAAGAAGGATTAGCACGGTGCCGTCACGGCCGGTCCCGGTCTCCGAGCTGGAGCTTCCCTTATTGGACACGTTGGGGATGGAGCGCCAGGACGTGTTTGCCGCCATGGACGGGGCGCGGGAGCGGCACTGGCTGGCCCGCACCGAGTTCGGTTACACGGTGACCAGGCTCGAGGATGTGACCGCCGTCCTACGCGATCGACGGTTCCACTCGGCCGTCTCCGCCATCACCGAGCTGCAGGGCGTGGAGGGTGGCGTGGAGGGCTCGGAGTTCCTCGACGGGAGGAGCGAATCGATCCTCTCCATGGAGGGCGAACAGCACGCGCGCCTTCGCCGGCTCGTCGCGCCCGCGTTCACGCCGGCATCGGCCAATCGCCTGCGCCCGACGATGCGAGCCGTCGTCGGCGACCTGGTCGACACCGTCTCGGGCCAGGGTGAGTGCGAGCTCGTCGCCGACGTCTGCGAGCCCTATCCGATCCCGATCATCTGTGAGCTGCTCGGGGCCCCGCGCCAGGACTGGAAGCTCTTCTCGTCCTGGGCGACGGACATCTTCCGCATCTTCAACTCCAATCTGGCCGAGGATCTGCCGACGATCGCCCGGGCGGCCGGCGAGCTCACCGACTACGTGACCGACATGATCGCCGAGCGCCGGGGTAATCCCCGCGACGACCTCCTGAGCGATCTCATCGCCATCGAGGAGGGGGGCGACCGCCTGTCGACGGCCGAGATGACGATGCTGGCCGAGGCGGTCCTCATGGCCGGGACGGACACCACGCGCAACCAGCTGGCGTGCGCCACCGCGCTCTTCTGCGACCACCCAGACCAGTGGGCGCTCTTGGCCCACGAACCCCAGCTGGCGGTCCGCGCCGTCGAGGAGTCGATGCGGTATCTCGGCGCGGTGCGCGGCACGGCCCGTATCGCGTCGGAAGAGCTGGTCTACCGCGACGTGATCTTCCCAGCCGGCACGCTGGTTACGACGTCGTTGACGGGAGCGAACCGCGACCCCGACGCGTGGGAGCAGCCGGACGTGTTCGACATCACCCTCGAGCGCGGTGCGACGCAGATGACCTTCGGAGCGGGCATCCACCACTGCATGGGAGCGGCTCTGGCCCGGGCCGAGCTTCAGGAGGCGCTGCCGATCCTGGCCGGTCGCATGCGGGGCCTCGCTCGCAATGGAGACATGGAGTGGAAGCCGCTCACGTTCGGCATCTGGGGACCGGCTACGCTCCCCGTTCGCTTCGAACCCTCGTAGCTCGAAACGCTCGCTGGCCGATGGCGGGATCCCCATTCCTCCATCCCGATTTCGAACCGCCGCTCATGGTGATCGGCGACGGCTTCGTCCTGACGCCTCTTCGAGTGGAGCACAACGAGGCCGACCTCCAGGCCTGGAGCTCGAGCACCGAGCACATCCACGCCACGCCGGGCTTCGAGACCCATCGATGGCCGGACGAGCCGATGACGTTGGAGCGCAACCGCCGGGACCTGGAGGGCCACGCCGCCGACTTCGCGGCCCGGCGTGGGTTCACCTACACCGTGCTGTCGCACCCGGGGAACGACGTCATCGGGTGCGTCTACGTGTACCCGTCACGGGACGGTGCGGCTGACGCCTGGGTGCGATCGTGGGTCCGGACGACCCGGGCCGAGCTCGACGCTCCTCTCTACCGGACGGTCAGCGCGTGGTTGGCCGAGGAATGGCCCTTCGAGCGCGTCGACTACGCCCCCCGCTGATCCGGGCCATCAGGGCCGGCGGCCGAGGAACGCCGCCAACTGGTCGGCCGGGCACGCGTCTGCCGCGGGCTCCACCTTGGGCCCGAACGGAGCCTGGCCGTCAGTTCCCCGCAGGGAGTCGGGGAGGAATCCCTGGGCAAAGGTGAGGAGCTGGGCGGCGAGCTCGGGATTGAGGTCGGAAGGCTGCCCGGTGGCGCGGGCCAGGTCCCAGCCGTGGGTGAAGGTGTCGACCGTGGCGATGTTCACGAACGCGCTGCCGGGAAGCTCGGCAAAGGGGAGCTTCAACATCTTCTCCATCGCACCCTCGGCTTCGAAGGCCTGCACGGCCCTGGCTGCCCCCTCCTTGAATTGAGACACGTAGTCGCCCGTGGCGAAGTCGGATGTGTCGCCGGTCGGCGCAGTGCCCGTCTCCGCCGTCACGGCGAAGTAGGTCGTCGCGCCCACGACGTGGTTGACCAGGTCTCGAACCGTCCAGGAGGCGCAGGGCGTGGGTGTGTCCAACTGCTCGGGCGACACGCCGGCCAAGACCTTGCCCGTCGATGCGAACCCTTGCGAGAGCAGCTCTGCACCCATGATGACCACCCCTTCAGCTCGTCCGTACCCCGTGCTGATCGAAACATAACCGGTGCCGGAGACCGCTGCCGAGTGGAGCCGTCAGCCTCAGCCGACGACGGCGGTGGCCTCCCCGACGACCTTGTTCTCGCCATCGGCGTTCGCCAGCGAGACGGACAAGTCGATGAGCTTCTTGCCGTCCTCCTCGCGCTTTGCGGTCACGACGATCTTCGACGACAGCACCTCGTCGGGCCAGGTCTGGCGGGCGAAGCGCACCTGATAGCGAGTGAGGTTGCCCACCCCGACGTAGTCCGTGAGGGCGGTGCCCAGGAGGCCCATGGAGAACATCCCGTGCCCGAACACGCTGGGCTGACCGGCCGCCTTCGCGCCCACCTCGTCATGGTGCATCGGGTTGAAGTCACCGGAAGCACCGGCATAGCGGACCAGGTCGGTCCTGGTCAGCTTGTGCGAAATCACCGGCGCCTCGTCACCGACATTCACGACCTCGAAGGTCAACGTCCGTTCACCCATCTTCTGCTCGCTCCTCTGGTTCTGGTGCCGTGCGTCCCGAGCCCTCGACGTCAGGCGCGGTGGATGATGTTCGAGCGCACCGTCACGACCGGCGCGCCCGTCTTCGCGTCCGTCCAGACTGTCTCGCTCACGATGAACGTCATGGTGCGCCCACCGGATTCCTTCTGGTAGGCGTCCGCGATCTTGCCGTTGCCCTCCAGGACGTCACCCACCTGGACCGGGCGGTCGTAGGTGAACTCCTGCTCGCCGTGGAGGATGAGCCCGCCCTTCGCCATCAGTGGCGCCATGGCGGTCAGCATGGGGTTGCCCGTCGGCACGTCCGACGGCTGCAGTTCGGCGAACTTCCCCGAGAACTCCATGGCGAACGGCCACGTCGGCGGAGCAGGAATGTTGTCGAACCCGGCCGCCCGGGCGGCTTCGGGATCGTGGTAGATGGGGCTCGAGCTGAGCACCGAATCGGCGAAGTGCATGACCGGCCCGCGCTCCACCAGCACCGTCGACTTTCCGGTCGGCTGTCCAATGATGCCCTTGAGCACCTCCTGCACCGATGCGGCCTCGTCTGCCACCGTCTGCCTCCTGTCCTCCTCCGCCTGACCCGAGCCGGGCCGAACACGAACGTGTGTGCCATACCGTGGCCCGGGACCCCGGCACTGGGCCAGCGCAGCGCACAAGGTAGCTGGTCGCACCGGTGCCGCCCAATCCGTGACAAAGGGGCAGCCGGTACCATCGCCGGTCAGTGTCCGACCAACCTGCGGCGCCCGACTTCTTCGAGGTGGTCCTGTCCCAGAGGGCGGCCCGGCGCTTCCTGCCCGACGACGTCGACGACGACACCGTCGCACGCATCCTCACCGCGGCGACCCACGCGCCCAGTGCGGAGAACAGCCAGCCCTACGTCTTCGTCGTCGTGCGAGATCCGTCGACCCGAGGCCGCATCGGCGAAATTTCGGCGCGGCTCTGGGCGGGCGGCGCCAGGGCCATGGAGGAGGACCGTCTTCCCCCGGCCATGCTGCGCGACGTGGACCGAGGGGCTATGGGCGGCATCGCGGCGGCGCCCGTGCTCGTCGTGGTCTGCAGCGACACTCGGCTCGTCTTCGCCCAGTCGATGCCGTCGTCGATCTTTCCGGCGGTCCAGAACCTGTTGCTCGCCGCGCACGCGCTCGGCCTGGGCTCGACGCTGACGACGCTCCCGACCTTGGCCGGCGACGAGCTCTCCACCCTGCTCGCTCTCCCGCCCGAAGTGGCGCCGGTCGCCGTAGTGCCGCTCGGACACCTGCCTGCTCCACTCGGGCCGCCCAGGCGACTCCCGCTGGAGGAGAAGGCCCACCTCGACCGCTACGGGACACCCTTTCCACCGGCGAACGCCTCCAAGAACCCGCAGTAGCGCTCGAGGATCACGGGCCAGCGGTAGTTCGCGTCCACGTAGCGCCGTCCGTTGTCGCGCATGGTGTCGTGCAGCACATCGTCGTGCGTGAGGCGGTGGACGATAGCGTCGAACTCGGCGTAGTCCTCGAACCACATGCCGGCGCCTGACGCCTGGCAATGCTCCACGGTGGGTCCACACGATCCGTTCACGATGACCGGAGCTCCCGCGGTCAGCGCCTCGATCACGGTGATGGAGAAGGCCTCGTGCGGCGAGGGCGCGACGAGGGCGCGGGCACCACGCAGGAGGCCCCATTTGGCGGGCTCCCCGACCATCCCGGTCACGAGCACGTCGTCCGCCACATCGGGAGGGTCGACCACCTGGCCGACGAAGACAAGTCGCAACGCCTCGGGATGGCGCTCCTTGTAAGCGCGGAACCAGCGCCACAGCATGCCGGTCCCCTTCTGGTCGTCGACCCGGCCGATGCAAAGCAGGTAAGGGTCGTCGCCCAGGTCGAAGCGAGTCCGTGCCGTCGCCGGGTCGGCTCCGACCGCGTCCGCCGCCGGCTCCTCGACCCCGAGACCCATGAGCACCTGCGGTGTGTTGGCGATGCCGAATCGGCCGGTGACGAGCGCCCTTTCCGAGCGGGTCTGGAAGACGAAGGCGCGACAGCGTGCGAACAGCTCGTCGAAGACGGGCAGGTGCAGAATCGGCTCCTCATGCGCGGCCGGGTGCATCACGGCGCGCTCGCTCACGAGTGGAAGCCCGCGCACAGTCGGGTAGTAGAGGTACGGGTAGAAGACGACGACGTCGGCGTCGCAGGACTCGACGGCGCGGATGAGAGCAGGAGACCGGGGCCCTTGGAGGTCGATCAACCGTTCCATGTCCTCGGTGCTCGCGTGTTCGGGATCTGAGCGCATGGACGCCCAGAGGGGGTGGAAGAAGTCGTCCCGACCCGCTTGCGACGCGATCCGCCGCACCGTCACCCCGTTGACGTCGCTCGTGCCCTCGGGCAACTCGTCCCGCCAGGTGATGGCGTCGAGGGCACACGTGGTCAGCACCTCGACCTTCCAGCCGCGGTCGGCGACGAGATGCTCGGCCAACATCCGCGCTCCGGTCTCGGCCCCGCCTCGGATCTCCGTGCCGTACCGCGGCACCACGTAGGCGATCTTCACCGGGTCAGCCGGTCACGGGATCACGCGGCCTGGCACAGGCTGCGACGATAGGGTGAGGCGGTGCAGCAGCACCACTACTTCGTCGACATCGACGCCACGGTGGACGAGCTCTGGCAGCTCTTCTGGGCGAGGATCCCCCACACCCGGAACGGCGACGTGACCATCGACATCCTCCATCCGGGAGACGAGGAGGGCGAGGGCCTGGTCCGGCACTGCACCTTCCGGGTCCCTCGTTACCTCCTGACGGGCGGGAAGGGGCAGTCGTGGGAGTGGCTCACCGAGGTGAAGCCCAAGGTGTCGTGGAGGTACAACGCCGTGGGCCGGCCGCTGTGGTCGGAAGCAGAAGGGCGAACGCGCCTCGAAGACCTCGGTAACGGCCGAACCCGCGTCCACTTCTCGGAGTCCTATCACGCCTTCAACCCGCTGCTGAGAGTGCTGCTCGAGAAGCGCGTGCACGCCTTCATATCGAAGGACAACGACCGGCTGATTGAGCAGTCGCTCACCAAGGGCGTGACGTACCTGCGCCAGGCGCGTGCCAAGGCCGAGGGCGGGGCGGTGGCCGGGGCTCGGGTCGGCGAGCACGAGGCGAGGTGACACACGTGGCTCTGGGTCGGATCGGCGTGTGGTGGAGCGGCTCGTGGAACGGGCCCAGCGTGGACAGACTCGTGGCGCCGGCGGAGCTCGAGTCCATGGGTTACGGCGTGCTGTGGTCCTCGGGCCGCTTCGACCCCGGGCTCTCGCGTCACTTCGAGACACTTTTGGCGGCCACCTCGCAGATTGCCATTGCCAGTGGCATCGTCAGCATCTGGGCCTCGGCGCCCGAAGACGTCGGCCTGGCGGTGGCCGAGCTCGACGACCGGTTCCCGGGTCGCTTCCTTCTCGGCCTCGGCACCAGCCACTCGGCCATCGTCGAGGGGTACCAGAAGCCGTACTCCCGCATGGTCGAGTACCTCGACACGCTGGACGCACTCGATCGACCGGTCGCGCCCGATCGCCGCGTGCTCGCCGCGCTCGGCCCCCGCATGCTCGAGCTGGCCGCGTCCCGCAGTGCCGGTGCTCATCCCTACTTCGTGCCGGTCGAGCACACGGCGCTGGCCCGCACCATCATGGGCGATGGCCCGCTCCTCGCGCCCGAGGTCGCGGTGGTCCTCGACCGAGACCCTGCTTCGGCTCGGGCCACCGCCCGCGGTTACGCCAGCGGGTACCTGCAGCTGCCGAACTATGCGTCGAACCTGCGTGCGCTCGGGTACGGCGACGCGGATTTCGACGGGGACGCCAGCGATCGCCTGATTGATGCCGTCGTGCCGTGGGGTGACGTCGAAACCGTCGCCGGGCGCGTGCGCGAACATCACGAGGCCGGGGCCGATCACGTCTGTATCCAGGTCGTGGCGCCGTACGACAAGTTCCCTCTCGCCCAGTATGGGGAGCTTGCGGCCGCGCTGCTCTGATCGGGACCGTCTGGAGAAATGACGGAACGCCCTCGCCCTCGCCCAGCTACCGCTCGCTGACCAGCTCGATGTTGTTGCCATCGGGGTCGAACAGATCCACCGAGTGGCCGGCGATGTTCTGCTTGACGCCCTCGTGCGGGATGCCCATGGCGCTCAGGTGCTCGCACCACGAGGTCAGCGCGCCGACATCGGAGATGGCGAAGGCGATGTGGTCGAGCGTACCCGGCGCGCCGGCAGTACCTCCCGCAGAAAGCACAACCCGAAAGCGCCCGCTCGTCGACTCGAGGGCGACGTAATGCCCGGACTCTCGGCGCAGCTCGGTGAGGCCCAGCGCAAGCTCGTACCAGGCCACGCTGGCGTCGAGGTCGGACACGCGCAGCTGCACGTGGGACAGGCGTTCGAGGGGTGGTGAGTCCATTCCCATCACGGTAGCCCGAGCGACGCCAGGGCAAATCTTCACGCGCATCCGATGACGACGAGGAGGGACGCGTGCTGAGCGTTCAGCTCGCTACTCCCCATTGAGGAGCCCGAGAAGCCATTGGGGTCCGACCACGTCGGCTCCGAAGGCCTCGGCCCGTTGCCGCAGCTCGCGATCCGCTGTGACGAGTGTCACTAGTTCTGAGGCGTTCGCCACGACGTCAATGAGCATGTCGTCCCCGCCACCGGCGGCATGGAGGACAGTCACGCCGTCGACGACGCCGGCTTGGGCGCCCTCGCGAGCCTTGCCTTCCAGAACCACGACGACCGGTTGGGCGATCCGACCCGTTCCAACGGCAGCTGTCACTTCCTTCACGAACTCTCGGGCTGCTCCGGCTCGGTCCCGCCACCACCCGGTCGGACGTGACCCAACCACGTTTGCCGCATCAATGAGAAGCACCGGGTTCAGTCTGGTCTTGGGGGGATGGCGGGGTCAGTCTCCATAGGCCCGTGTCAGTACCTCCATGTTGTGTCCGGAGGGATCCTCGAAATAGAAGCCGCGTCCGTGGTTGTTGATGCGGTTCTCTTGTTGGTGCCCGGGGTCCGCCCAATAGGTGAGGCCACGTTGCATGACCCGATCGAAGATGGCATCGAACTCCTCCTCGGTCACAAGGAACGCGTAGTGATGACGTTCCGCGGCACCACGATCGTCGTAGTCGAGACTGACGCCATTGGCAGTCTCCAGGCAGATGAACGGCCCGAACGGCTTCGGAGGATCGAGCCCGAGGATGTCAGCAAGAAAGTTCGCCGACGCCTCCTTGTCCTGAACCGGAACGATGGTGTGGTTGAGCTGAACTGCCATGGCGCCTCCCTTCAACCTCAAACGTGCACCCATTATCGGCCCGCGTCAGGTCGGGACCCAACCGACGGCGAGCGCCCGGTGCGCTCGCGGCGCTGGCACCCTGGCCAGCAGCCGGGCCGACGCTGGCCTTCCTCGAGCTCCTCTTGGGCCCGGCGAACGCGGCGTCCTCTCGTCATGTCCTGCTTGGCATCCGGCAGTGGCGACAGAACCGTCGGTCGGGGACATCCAGCACCCGCCCGATGTCGGCGTGGGCGTGGTATGGACGGGCGCCAGCACTACTTGCAGAGTCAAGGACCGCCATGGAAATGCCAGGCGCCGGTGCATGGTCTGGCTGGGTTTTGAAGGTTCGCCGCCTGCCATGCCCACCATTGACCCGTGAGATGCTCATAACACTCGTCCAGGAACGTTTCCGATCCGCGGTCGGTGAAGCTGATTCCGTGCCTCGTCGATCCGGTCATTGCGCCGTAACTGACGATGTGGCCTTCTGCCGTCGAAATCGTGCAGACCCGGTACGGCGCCTGGAGCGGGCCGACAGCTCCTGACGTCACGTCCGAGCAGGTGTGAGGAGCGAAAGTGGCCTTCAAATCGCCGTGGTTGAGGTGATAGAGGGTCGCTTTGGCATCCTGGGTCGCGGCCGAATTGGGTCCGAGTGCCGAACCAGACGAACCGCCAGAACACGCCGCTGTGAACGTCGCCAAGGCGGAGAGCAATAGAAGAGCACGGGCTCGCACCGGGGCACAGGGTACTCAATGTGACACGCGGGGCAACGGTCGGAATTGCCGTATGCGGGGAGACCGACCCGTGTCTGTTCCCGGCGGTCGGGGCGTTTTTTGGCTCTCCTGAAAGTGCCTACAACGGGACAGACGGCAGACCGCTGGCTGACCCCACGAGAGCCGGACCCGACTCTTACTTCACCAACTTTCCTCTCCTTTACCTGCCAGCGGCTAGCTCCCGGTGCGCTCGCGGTGCTTGCACCCCGGCCAGCAACAGGGCCGACGCTGGCCTTCCTCGAGCTCCTCCCGGGTCCGGCGGATGCGGCGTTGTCGCGTCACGTCCTGCTTGGCATCTTCGACCCAGCAAATGAACTCGTTGCGGGCCAGAGGCGTGATGTCCTTCCAGGCGTCGAGCGCCGTGGGGTTGGAGATCAGCGCCACGCGCAAGTCTCCTGGAAGCTTGTGCACCACCCCACCGGGCACTCGCGGACTGCTCACAGGGCCACGGTACAGGGTTGAGCAGACCCCGATCACGGAGCCAGCTGACTGTGGCCCCGTTCATCGACCCACGGTGATGGCGCTTCACGCCTATTCCCCGGCTCACGGCAACGCGTCGAACTGGGCCGGGATGAGGAGTGCGGGTCTCGCCGCACTCAGCTCGCCGCGGCGGGCGGTTCAGTGACCGGAGGAACCGGCGGGTCCGGCGGAGGGGTAGGCGCCCCCGGAGAGGCATTCCCGGGGTTCGAGAGCGTGGTGGTGTTGGCGGTGTTCGCCACGGCTTTGATGCCGAAGTACGCCGTGGTCAGGGTGCCGATCGCCGTAAATCCGCTTGTGATAATCGATACCACCGATGTCGAACCGGTAGTGCCACCCTTCACCCAGTACACCCCCAGGATCGCCGCAATCGCAATCACGACATCGCCGACTGCGACCGCCCACATCCCAGTCCAAGATCGAGTTCTCTCGACTTGCGCTTGGAGGCCCGTCATACCTCCAGCGCTTTGAGCCTGCAAAGCCCCGTCGGCCGTCGGATTTGTCGACACTCTCTCTCCACCTCCACGATGAGGCGCACCACTAGCTGAATCGCTTTTTGCTTTTTAGCACTACACCGCGGAACATCAGGGGATCCCAATCAGTGCGCCACTTCACGTCACGCCCGTGAGGCGACGACGACGAGAGTTCTGGCCCGCGTCGTCGCGGCGCCCCCCAAAGTCGGGAGCGAGCGGCGGCGCTGCTCGCTTCTGAGGCGCGGGTGTCGATGGCCGCCACGAACTGGCAGGCTTCAACCGTGTCTGTCCCCCACTTCGAAGCGAAGCACCTGGGCCGCCCGTTCGTGACTCCCGACCAAGTGCTTTCCTATCGTGCCGGCCTGGGTCGCATTGTCGAGACACCGCCTCCAGCCGTCGTGCTGGGCTGGCAGAGTGTCTTGCTCGAGCGGGTCCGCGCCGACAGGCCGATCAAGGAGATCTCGGGCCCGGCGGGCGCCGTGTTGGAGCTATCCCCCGCTCTGGGTTTCGCCTTTCTCCCGGTGGGTGCACCCGTCGCCGCCATCGTGATCGAAGAGTTGGCGGCGCTCGGTGTGAGAACCATCGTTGGAGTCGGCACGGCCGGAGGGCTTTCGCCAGACCTTCAAGTCGGTCAGGCCGTGGTGTGCTCAGCCGCACTGAGGGATGAGGGAACGTCGCATCACTACTCCCGCCCGGGCCGGTGGGCACTTCCCGACTCCGAACTGCTCGCCTCCCTCCGCTCGGCCATCCCGGACGCCTTGGTCGGCCCGGGCTGGACCACCGATGCGCCGTACCGGGAGACGGCGGAGGAGATCATCGCGTACCGGGAGGAGGGCATCTTGACGGTGGATATGGAGGCCTCCGCCATTTTCACCGTCGGCGCCGCACTCGGAGTCCAGACCGCTTCCGTCTTCTGCGTGTCCGACGTGCTTCACGGCGAAGTATGGGAACCGCACTTCCAATCCCCGAGCGTCGTAGACGCCCTCTGGCGGCTCTTTCAGATTGTCGGGTCGTTGCTGACGTCGGACAGACCCACGCCGCCTCCGTCCAGCTGAGGATTTGTCATCACCTTGGCGATCGGGGCACATCGGCACCAACGAGACGCCTCTGATCGGCGCGACCGCTTCTTCGTGGTCGGGTCGTCCGGGAGCGGGAACCCAACGCCGGGGAGTGGACCCGTTGGTTCGCGACGCTGCTGCGAATGCCACTGCAGGCAACGTTTGCCCTCTTCCAGCGCACTTTGGGAAACTGGTCCTGATGGGCAATGCATCGGGGGCTGTCGGCCGTCGCGTCGTCGTCACCGGGATGCCCGGGTCCGGGAAGAGCACATTCTCGAGGGCCTTGTCGGCGAGGACCGGTCTACCGGTCATCCATCTCGACCTCCACTATTGGAAGCCAGGGTGGGTGAAGCCGTCGGATGACGAGTGGCGGGTGAAGCAATGCAGGCTGCTCGCGGACGACGCCTGGATCGCCGACGGCAACTATGGTCAAACGCTCGATCTTCGCTTGGAGCGAGCGGACACGGTTGTCGTCCTCGATACGCCGTGGTGGGCTTGCGCCGGGCGGGCGTTCCGGCGCGGAATCCGAAGGCCAGTTGGCACCGAGATGCCCGACGGTTGCCACGACTCTGTGATGCGGCGGTTGCGCGATGAGTGGCGGATGGTCGGGGTCAACTGGCGGGATCGTCGTAAGGAGCCCGAGCGAGAACGCGCCATCATCTCCGAGCACGGGCAGCACGCGGTGTTGCACACGTTCAGTTCGAAGCGAGCGGCCCGAGCGTTTCTCGGCGAGTTCGGCGGTGACTGAGTCGGCCTTCGAGTTGGCTGCGACGAGTGCGGGGCACCGCCCCAATGCCGAATCCCAGAACGGCCGGTCGGAGTCACGCCCCGAACGACGCAAACGTTGCCTCCGTGCTGCTGCTAACTCTGCCCCCGCTCGGCCAGAAGGGCAGCGAGCGCCCGAAACGCCCTCCCTCGATGCGAGACGCCCTCCTTCTCCGCTCCCGACATCTCGGCGAACGTCCGTCCGTCGCCGCCTTCGGACTCGTCGACGACGAAGACCGGGTCGTACCCGAACCCGTTCGTGCCGAGCGGCGACGGCGCGATGGAGCCCTCGACGGTGCCTTCGGCCCACACCTCGGAGCCGTCGGGGAAGGCGGCGAGCGCAACCGTGCGAAAGCGTGCCCGCCGCCGCTCGGCATCCGCCGCGCCCGCCGTCAGGTCGAGCTCGCGCAACAGCTTGGCCACATTGTCGGCGTAGGTGGCTTCCTCGCCGGCGTATCGGGCGGAGTACACGCCGGGAGCCCCGTCGAGCGCCTCGACCTCGAGTCCGGTGTCGTCGGCCACGGACGCCTCACCCGTGGCGGCGACGAGCGCCCGCGCCTTGAGCCGGGCATTGTCGAGGAGCGTCTCGCCGTCTTCGATCACGTCGGCGACGTCGTCTGGTCGCCGACGGAGAGTCACGTCGAGCGCGCTCGACAGCACCGACTGAATCTCTCGGACCTTGTCGGGATTCGCCGACGCGACCACCAGTACGAGGCCCCCGCTCACCCCTTCCGTGCCTCCGGCCTGCCCAGGACGGTGCTGGCTCGTGCCCGAGCCCGCGGAGCCCCCCGAGCCCCCCGAGCCGCCTGCGCGTTCACCTCCGGGGCGGCGACTCGGCCAAGACGGCCGCCTGCATCTCCGACAGCTCCTGAATGCCTGCTTCGGCCAGGGCCAGGAGGCTGTCGAGCTCCCCCCGCGTGAAGGCCATGCCCTCGGCGGTCCCCTGTACCTCGACGAAGCGGCCCTCACCGGTCATCACGACGTTCATGTCGACTTCCGCGCTTGAATCCTCCACATAGGGAAGATCGAGCATCGGTACACCGTCGACGATCCCCACCGACACCGCGGCCACCGAGTCGGTCAGCGGATGTGTGCCGATCGTCCCGGCCTGCACGAGCCGAGTGCATGCGTCGTGCAGCGCGACGTAGGCGCCGCAGATGGATGCCGTGCGCGTGCCCCCGTCGGCCTGAAGCGCATCACAGTCCACCGTGATCTGCACTTCCCCGAGCGTCACCAGGTCGCACACGGC